>CAWCVP010000015.1:0-409606 GCA_963799055.1 uncultured Candidatus Rokubacteria bacterium | reverse complement strand
TACTTTCCCCCCGACTCGCCGGTGATCCTCGACCGCGGGCGCGCGAGCGCGTCGGTGCACGTGGCCCTGGAGGCGCGCGCCGGTCTGCGTCTCGACGGCACCGCGCGCCTCGAGGACGTCCTGCTGGCCCGGCGCTCGAGCGAGGTGCTGGCCCGGGTCCCGACGCTGACGGCGGCGCTCGATGGGCTTCGCTTCGGCCCTGACGGGATGGCACTCGCGGGGCTCGCGCTCGATGCCTCGGGAGCGGTGGTCGATCCCAGTACGGGTTCGGCCGCACGGTTTGCACCCACCACGGTTCACGCGCGGGTCACTGACTTCACCTGGCCGATCAGCCAGCCGGCTGGCCTCGACCTATCCACGCGCGTCCAGGGTCGCGGGAGCTTGACCTTCGCAGGCACGCTCCATCCACCTACGGCGCCCAGTGCGCTCCGCGCTTCACCTCCGAGGCTTCGATCTCGCGCCGTGGGCGCGGTTCACCCCGCTGACGGCCGAGCTCACGGGGGTCGCGGAGGCCGACCTCCAGATCCGCGAACCGCTCCGTGTCGGGCTGCCGTCGCGAGTCCAGGGGACCATCGCGCTCAACAATGCCGGCGTATCCGACGGCTCGGATCGCCCCCTCCAGGTCCGGCGTATCGAGGCCTTGGGGCTCGAGCTGGTCTGCCGCCGGACCGGCTCGGATCGGGCACCTCGCGATTCGCGAGCCCCGCGCCGTCGTCGAGCGCAGGCCGGCGGGCGACTTCGCGATCGCGCGGCTCTTCGGCCCGCCGGCGGGTCGGGATTCGACAGGCACGGGCGTCCGGGCCTGCCGGTGGGGCCCCGGGGGCGTCACCGGCCCTCCGGGTCGATGTCGGACAGATCCAGCTGCAGGACGGCACGGTGGAGTGGCGTGACCACACGGTCGCGCCGCCCGTCCGCGCGGCCGTCTCGGCTCTTGCGGCGACCGTGACCGACGCGGCCTGGCCGCTCAGCGGCCCGCTGCAGGTGCGTCTCACCGGACGCCCGACCGGTGGCGGTCAGGTCCAGGTTGCGGGGCGCGTCGGGCTGACTCCGCTCGCCGCCGACATGCGCGTGACCGCGCGGACCGTTGACCTGGCGCCGTACGAGCCCTACCTGCGAATGCCGGTGCGGCTCAGAGCGTGGATGGACCTCGACCTGGCCGTGGCGATGCCCGCGGAGCGCGCCCCGGTGACCGTGCGCGGCCGCGCGGCGATCGCGCGCGTGGACATCCGCGACGGCGAGCGCACGGTGTTCCGGGTCGAGCGGGCGGCGGTCACTGGTCTCGACGTCGACTGGCCGGGGCACGTCGCGGTGGCGCATCTCGGCCTGGAGGCGCCGTGGATCCTGATGGAGCGAGACGCCGAAGGTGCGATCGCGATCCGCGCGCTCCTGCCTCCCCGCGGCGAAAGGGACGGCAAGTCCCGCCTCGTCGGGGCCGGAGACGGGGCCGCCGGCCCGCCCGCTCGCGGCGACGATCGGACTGCTCACCGTCGAGGAGGGGGGCGTGCGCGTCGTCGATCAAAGTGTCGCCCCTTAGTTCGCGCTGGATCTCCGGCGCCTCGCGCTGCGCGCGGACGGGATTCGGATGGCGCCGGGGCCCGAGGCTCATATCGACCTCACGGGGGAGGCCGGGCCGGGAACGGTCCTCGCGCTGCGTGGGACCATCGGGCCCATTGGGGGCTCGCTCGCGCTCAACCTGCGCGGCGAGCTCCGGGGGCTGGACGCGGCGCGCACGAACCCGTACCTGGTGCGCACCCTTGCGTGGCGGGCCGCCCAGGGGCTGGTGACGGTCCGCGTCGAGGGGCGCGTTCGGGACGACGCCCTCGCCGCCCGCGCCGACATCCAGCTGAGCCGACTCCAGGTCGTGCGCGCGACCGCGAGTGACGGAGCACCCTCGAGCAGTGGCCTGCCGCTCAACCTGGCCTTGGCGCTGATGCGCGACTCCCGCGGCGACATCCGCGTTTCCTTCCCGGTCGGCGGGCGGCTCACGGACCCGCGCTTCGACTTCCGGGAGGCGATCCGGAGCGCGATCCGCACGGTGGCGATCAACACGATCACGCTGCCGGTGAGCTGGATCGGCCGGCTTCGGGTGAGCCCGGACTCGCAGATCGAGCGCGTCGACGTGGATCCCATCCGGTTCCTGCCGGCCTCGGCGGAACTGACGGCGACGGTCGGGCGCAGGCGACTCGCGTGGCGGCGTTCCTGGGTCAGGTGGGCGAGGTGCGGATGGCCCTCACCCCGGTGGTCTCCGAGCGCGACCTCGCGGCGCTGCGCCAGCAGGCGGCCGAGGCCGGCATCAAACGCCTCGCGGAGGGGAGCCGGCTCTCGCCCGACGCCGCGACGGCCCAGCTGTTCCGCGAGCGACTGCCGGGTCGACCGGTACCGGCCGAGCGGGTGGCGATCCTGGCCGCGCTCACGGAGAACGAGGCATCACCGGGCCTCGCGCCCGCCCTTGCCGCGCGCCGGCTCGAGACGCTGCGCGCACTGTTCAAGGAGGTGGGCATCGCCCGCGCGCGGCTCGTGGAGACACCGCTCGCCGAGCGGCCGGACGTGGCGGGGGGCACCATCGACCTGACCGTCCTGGAGCCCGACGCGCCACGGCGGCGGTCGCTCCTCCAGAAGCTACGCGGACTCGGCGGCACGGTGGTCGGTCAGTGAGCCGCGGTCGGCCAGGCGCGGTTGCTGTCGGATCGCTCCCGGGACCGCGCTGGCCATCAGCGCGAAGGCTCGAGCATCCCGCTGGCGGGGGCTCATGACGTCGGTCGTCCTCGGACTGCTGTCGGGGCCGGCGCCTGCCGCCCCGTCAATCCGAACGAGGGAAGGACGCATCGCGGCGCTCGCGTGCATCGGCGGTCCCGAATCACTCGCGCGAGGTCGTCGAGCGTGGACCTAGACGGCTGCGGTAGAAGGGAGGAAGACGGATCCTTTCCCTCCCGCTCTCAGGAGGCCTGCGCTCGCGCGTGGAATCCGGAGTCGTGACTGCTGGCGGGGGAGGGCAGCGGCTGAAAGGCGAATGGTCGAACAAGCTTTCTCCGCCACTCGTCGAAGCTGTACCCCGCACGTCGAAGACCTCGAGTAAGTGTTTCGGACTGGTCACCATCCGGGCTTGTTCATCACGGTCACCGGCTCCAAATCGACGAGCCGAGCCCGGGTTGAAGGGCGCGACGGAGGGTTCGGCTGACCCGAACCGGCTACCGTGACGCGGCACACCGTCTGGAAGCTGGCAAAGGAGTCAGTCGTTGAATTCTGGGAGGATTCGCCATTCCAACTGGCCGCGGCCCTCTCGTTCTATACCTTGCTGTCGCTGTCGCCCTTGGTTCTGATCGTGGTGGCCGCAGCCGGCCTCGTGTGGGGCGAGCAGTCCGTGCGGGCCGACGCTGAACCAGATCCGAGAACTGGTCGGGCCGGCTGGCGCCGAGACTGTGCGCATGGTGCTGGAGGGCACGACGATTTCCCGCCACAGCCTCGGGTCCATGATCGTCGGCATTCTCACACTCCTGTTCGGGGCCACGACCGTGTTTGTCCAGCTCCAGTCGTCGCTCAACCAGATCTGGGATGTAAGACGGCGGTGACGAAGGTCACCCGGCGCGGTCTGTTCTGGAGCCTGATCCGCACGCGGCTCCTGTCGCTGACCCTGATCCTGGTCGTGGGTTTTCTGCTCCTCGTGTCTCTGGTGATGAGTGCCGCGCTGGCAGCGCTGCAGGGCTATCTGTCGAGGGCGCTTCCTGGCGGCGGCATGTTGTGGCAGACCGTGAACCTTCTGGTCTCGTTGTTGGTGATCTCCGTTCTCATCGCAATGGTCTATCGGCTACTGCCCGATGTTCGACTGGACTGGCGAGACGTCTGGGTGGGCGCCGTCCCACCTCCGTGCTGTTTTGGGGTGGGAAAGTTTCTGATCGGCCTCTACCTGGGCAAGGCCAGCATCGGCTCGTCGTATGGTGCGGCGGGGTCTCTGGTCGTGTTCCTCGTCTGGGTCTACTACTCATCACTGATCATGTTCCTAGGTGCCGAAATGACCTTCGTTTACGCGCAGCATCGACGGCGACGAGTCCGCCCCACCGAGCTTGCGGTGACTGTCGACCGGTGATCGATCGACCGACTCCGTGACCGACTACCTTCCGCCGACACGCTGGTGGTCCTCCTCGCGGTCGCGCGAACACGTCGGTGCGCGTGGCCCTGGAGGCGGCGCCGGTCTCCGTCTCGACGCCACCGCGCGCGTCGAGGACGTCCTGCTGACCCGGCGCTCGAGCGAGGCGCTGGCCCGCGTGCCAGCACTGACGGCGGCGCTCGACGGACTCCACTTCGGTCCCGGCGGCATGGCGCTCGGGCGGCTCGCGCTCGACGCCTCGGCCGCGGTCGTCGATCCGAGCACGGGTTCGGCCGCCCGGTTCGCGCCCACGACCCTCCGCGCGCGAGTCACGGACCTGACCTGGCCGGTCACCCAGCCGGCCGGACTCGACCTCTCCACGCGCGTCCAGGGCCGCGGGAGCCTGAGCCTCGCGGGCACGCTCCATCCGCCCACGGCGCCCAGCGAGCTCCGGCTCCGCCTCCAGGACTTCGATCTCGCGCCGTGGGCCCGGTTCACCCCGCTGACGGCCGAGCTCACGGGGGTCGCGGAGGCCGACCTCCGGATCCGCGAACCTCTCCGCGTCGGGCTGCCGTCGCGAGTCCAGGGAATGATCGCGCTCAAGAATGCCGGCGTCTCCGACGGCTCGGGCCGCCCCCTCCAGGCCCAGCGCATCGAGGCCTCGGGGCTCGAGCTGGACTGGCCGGACCGGCTCCGGATCGGGCGCCTCGCGATTCGCGAGCCCCGCGCCGTGGTCGAGCGCGGCCCGACGGGCGATTTCGCGATCGCGCGGCTCTTCGGCCCGCCGGCGGTCCGGATTCGACGGCACCCGCGTCCGGCCCTGCCGGCGCTGCCCCGGGGTCGTCGCCGGCGCTCAGGGTCGATGTCGGACAGATCCTGGTGCAGGACGGCGTGGTGGAGTGGCGTGACCACACGGTCGCGCCGCCGGTCCGCGCGGCCGTCTCGGCTCTTACGGCGACCGTGACCGGCGCCACCTGGCCGATCACGGGGCCGCTGGAGGTGCGTCTCACCGGACGCCCGACCGGCGGCGGCCAGGTCCAGCTCGCGGGGCGCGTCGGGCTGACTCCGCTCGCCGCCGACACGCGCGTGACCGCGCGGGCCGTCGACCTGGCGCCGTACGAGCCCTACCTGCAGATGCCGGTGCGGCTCAGAGCGTGGACGGACCTCGACCTGGCCGTGGCGATGCCGCGCGGAGGGCGCGCCGGTGACCGTGCGTGGCCGCGCGGCGCTCGCGCACGTGGACGTCCGGGACGGCGAGCGCACCGTGCTCCACGTCGAGCGGGCGGCGGCCACTGGTCTCGACATCGAATGGCCCGGGCGCATGGCGGTGGCGCATCTCGGCCTGGAGGCGCCGTGGATCCTGATGGAGCGAGACACCCAAGGTGCGATGGCGATCCGCGCGCTCCTGCCTCCCGCGGCGAACGGGGCGGCAAGTCCTGCCTCGTCGGGGACGGAGAAGGGGCCGCCGGCCCGCCCGCTCGCGGCGACGATCGGACTGCTCACCGTCGAGGAGGGAGGCGCGCGCGTCGTCGATCAGAGCATCGCCCCCCAGTTCGCGCTGGATCTCCGGCGCCTCGCGCTGCGCGCGGAAGGGATTCGGACGACGCCGGGGCCCAGGCGCACATCGACCTCACGGGGCAGGCCGGGCCGGGAACGGTCCTCGCGCTGCGCGGGACCGTCGGGCCCATCGGGGGACCGCTCGCGCTCGATCTGCGCGGCGAGCTTCGCGCGCTGGACGCTGCCCGCACGAACCCGTACCTGGTGCGCACCCTCGCGTGGCAGGCCGCCCAGGGGCTGGTGACGGTCCGCATCGAGGGTCGCGTTCGGGACGAGGCCCTGAACGCCCGGGCTGAGGTCCAGCTGAGCCGGCTCCAGGTCGTCCGCGCGGCGCCGAGTGACGGGGCGCCGGCGAGCGGGGGCCTGCCGCTCAACCTGATTCTGGCGCTGATGCGCGACTCGCGCGGCGACATTCGCTTCGCCTTCCCGGTCGGCGGGCAGCTCAGCGACCCGCGGTTCGACTTCCGGGAGACGATCCGGAGCGCCATCCGGACGGTGGCGATCAACACGATCACGCTGCCGGTAAGCTGGATCGGCCGGCTTCGGGTGAGCCCGGACTCGCAGATCGAGCGCGTCGACGTGGATCCGATCCGCTTCCAGCCGGCCTCGGCGGTGCTGACGGCGGACGGTCGGACGCAGGCGACTCGCGTGGCGGCGTTCCTGGGTCAGGTGGGCGAGGTGCGGATGGCCCTCACCCCGGTGGTCTCCGAGCGCGACCTCGCGACGATGCGGCGGCAGGCGGCCGAGGCGGGCGTCGAACGGCTCGCGGAGGGGGCCCGGCTCTCGCCCGACGCCGCGGCGGCCCAGCTGCTCCGCGAACGGCTGCCGGGTCGGCCGGTGCCGCCCGAGCGGGAGGCGATGCTGGCCGCGCTCGCGGATACCGAGGCGTCACCGGCCCACGCGCCCGCCCTCGCCGCGCGCCGGCTCGAGACGCTGCTCGCGCTGTTCAAGGAGGCGGGCGTCGCTCGCGCGCGGCTCGTCGAGACACCGCTCGCCGAGCGGCCGGACACGACGGGGGGCACCATCGACCTGAACGTCCTGGAGCCCGACGCTCCACGGCGGTCGCAGCTCCTCCAGACGCTGCGCGGACTCGGCGGCACGGTCGTCGGTGAGTGATCCGCGGTCGTGTGGCGCGGTTGCTGCCGGATCGCTCCCGGGACCTCGCTGGCCATCACCGCGAAAGGCGCGAGCATCCCGCTGGCCGGGGCTCATGACGTCGGTCGTCCTGGGACTGCTCGTCGCGGCCGGCGCCTGCCGCCCCATCAATCCGAACGAGGGAAGGACGCATCCCGGCGCTCGCGTGCATCGTCGGTCCCGAATCACTCGCGCCAGGTCGTCGAGCGTGAACCTAGACGGCTGCGGTAGAAGGGAGGAAGACGGATCCTTTCCCTCCCGCTCTCAAGAGGCTCGCGCGTGGAATCGGGAGTCGTGACTGCTGGCGGGGGAGGGCAGCGGCTGGAAAGCGAAAGGTCGAACAAGCCTTCTCCGCCACTCGTCGAAGCCGTGCCCCGCACGTCGAAGACCTCGAGTAAGTGTTTCGGACTGGTCACCATCCGGGCTTGTTCATCACGGCCACCGGCTCCAAATCGACGAGCCGAGCCCCGGTTGAAGGGCGCGACGGAGGGTTCGGCTGCCCGAACCGGCTACCGTGACGCGGCACACCGTCTGGAAGCTGGCAAAGGAGTCAGTCGTCGAATTCTGGGAGGATTCGCCATTCCAACTGGCCGCGGCACTCTCGTTCTATACCTTGCTGTCGCTGTCGCCCTTGGTTCTGATCGTGGTGGCCGCAGCCGGCCTAGTGTGGGGCGAGCAGTCCGTGCGGGCCGAGCTGCTGAACCAGATCCGAGAACTGGTCGGGCCGGCTGGCGCCGAGACTGTGCGCATGGTGCTGGAGGGCACGACGATTTCCGGTCACAGCCTCGGGTCCATGATCGTCGGCATTCTCACGCTCCTGTTCGGGGCCACGACCGTGTTCGTCCAGCTCCAGTCGTCGCTCAACCAGATCTGGGATGTAAAGACGGCGGTGACGAAGGTCACCCGGCGCGGCCTGTTCTGGAGCCTGATCCGCACGCGGCTCCTGTCGCTGACTCTGATCCTGGTCGTGGGTTTTCTGCTCCTCGTGTCTCTGGTGATGAGTGCCGCTCTGGCAGCGCTGCAGGGCTATCTGTCGAGGGCGCTCCCTGGCGGCGGCATGTTGTGGCAGACCGTGAACCTTCTGGTCTCGTTGTTGGTGATCTCCGTTCTCATCGCAATGGTCTATCGGCTACTGCCCGATGTTCGACTGGACTGGCGAGACGTCTGGGTGGGCGCCGTCACCACCTCGGTGCTGTTTGGGGTGGGAAAGTTTCTGATCGGCCTCTACCTGGGCCAGGCAAGCATCGGCTCGTCGTATGGTGCGGCGGGGTCTCTGGTCGTGTTCCTCGTCTGGGTCTACTACTCATCACTGATCATGTTCCTAGGTGCCGAAATGACCTTCGTTTACGCGCAGCATCGACGGCGACGAGTCCGCCCCACCGAGCTTGCGGTGACTGTCGACCGGTGATCGATCGACCGAGCCCGTGAACGGCTGCTGCAGATGACCATACGCCACCGTGGCCCTGCGGGGTCACACCGCTGGGGGCGGAGGGTACAATTGCAACAGAGACGGCTCGAGCGGGATATGGTCGCCCAGCCCGTCGCCCGCGCGCTACGCACCCTGCAGGGACGCCGCCACGGCACTGGCGAACAAGAAGCGCTTGCTCCGCGAACGGGTCGCTCCCGGAGACGTCCTTGGGTAGCTGGTCGCACCGGACCAGCAGGGCTGCACCCGGTCGGGGAGCCGCGTGAGGAGCGTGGCGATGTTGGCATCGGTGGCGCTGCCAACGCTCGCGATTGCGCCGTGGCTAGCTCCTGGTCGGACGGCTCACCGCCCCGGCCGGCCGACGCGCCGCCGGCGAGCCATCCCGTCAGCCGCCGAGGGAATCGGGCGTTCTAAGTAGGGAAATCCCGATGTGCCCGCAGGTAGATGGTCACAGCCCGATCTTGATACGCCAGCAACTGACGAGGCTGGCGCTTCTCCTGCTAGTGATCGTGGTGTGGACCGGAGCCTGCGCCCGAGTGCCGTCAAGGACCCCGGCGCCCACCCCCGAGAGGCGTACGGTGGCCGAGGTTCTCGACCGAGTGGGCGCCGCGGCCGAGTCCCGGCTCAAGCCGCTCTTCGAGCGGGCACGCGTCCCCTATCCTCCAGGGAAGGTCTACCTCCTGGCCTTCAAGGAGGAGCGGCGGCTCGAGCTGTGGGCCGGAAGCAGCAACGGGCCTGCCTTCGTCCGTGCCTACCGCATCTTGCGAGCCAGCGGGGGGACTGGCCCCAAGCTCAGGGCAGGTGATTGGCAGATCCCGGAGGGAATCTATCGGGTCACCGCGTTGAACCCCAACAGCAAGTATTATCTCTCCCTCAAGCTGAACTACCCCAATGACTTCGACCGGCTGAAGGCACGGAAAGACGGGAGGAGCGACCTGGGCAGCGATATTTTCATCCACGGCAACGACCTATCCAGGGGGTGTATCGGCGTTGGCAACCCCGACATCGAGGAGCTCTTCGCGCTGGCGGTCCGTACGGGCCCCTCTAACACGGAAGTGATCATTGCACCGCGCGACCTCCGGGAGAAGCCGCCGCCACGATACACCAAGACCGCCGCGCCGTGGGTGCCGGAGCTCTACGCCCGACTGCGGGAACGGCTTGCCAGGTTTGATGCGCGCGCTAGTCGTTCATTGAGGCCACCGTGCGCGCGGCGGCCTGGTCTGAGGCGCTGACGACGACGCAGGGACCGGGCGTGGACGGTCTGCTCGTGCAGCGCAAGGTTGGGAGCGTGGGTCACGAAGGCGTCTCAGAGAAGATCCTGTGGTTAGCTAAGAACTGAGAGCAGCGCTCCAAGGTGGCGGTTCGTCACCGTCTGGATCCGAAATCACCGCAGCTTGGCGTTCAGCTTCATGCGGCAGCGGGGCTGTCTTTGTGACCTTGACCATGTTCCGCGAGATTCCTCTGTGATCGGCAATAGCGCCGGGGTCCGGGAGAAGATGGGTGCGCTGTTCCGAAAGGCTACTCACCGCTCCTGACGGACGTGGGGGGTCCAAACCAGTCAGTGCGTGACGCCGCCGCCGTCGATGCTGATCGCCTGGCCGGTGATATACTGCGGTGAGAGGGCGCGCCGCCTTCGGCGCGTCCCCTGCAGCCGCTCGTCACGCGCCTGGCTCAGGCCGTCGCCCGGGCCGGCTCCGCGCCAACTCTGTGTACTTCGCCGCCTTGGCGTGGAGGTCGCGGTAGTACTTCGCGTAGTCGTCCCCGACCATCACCTTAACAGCCAGCCCGGCCTTCTCTACCCTCTTGACGTGATCGGGGTGTTCCATCGCCTTCTGGAACACATCCTGCAGCTTCTTCACGACGGGCTCGGGCAAGCCCTTAGGACCGGCGATGCCGCGGGTCGAGGAGGAGATGACGCTAGGAAAGCCGAGCTCGACCGTCGTTGGCACGTCGGGGAGGAACTTGGACCGCTGGGTGTCCATGACCGCAAGCGCGCGGACCTCACGGGACTTCACGCGCTTGACGATGCTGCTCACGTTGTCAAAGGCCACCTCCACGTGCCCGCCCAGGATGGCGGTCCTCATCGGCGCGCCGCCCTCGAAATGGACGATGCGGAAAACGACGCCAGCCGATTCCTCTACCATGAGGGTGGCCAGGTGGTCGTCGCTCAAGCTTCCGGTAGTGGCCACGCTGATCTTGTTGGGGCTCATGTTGGCGGCCTCGATCACGTCAATGAGGCTCCTGTATCGGCTGTCTGCCTTCACCCAGATGACGCCGGGGTCTAGCACCTGGTTGATGATCGGGGTGAAGGCGTCGAGACCAAACGCCGCCTTCCGCTCCGGGTCAAGGATGACCGTGTTGGTGCCCGGCAGATTGATGAAGCCGATGTGGTAGCCGTCGGGCTTCTGTCGGGCCATCTCGGTCCACCCCACCTGGCCGTCGGCGCCAGTCTTGTTGACGACCACGAGGGTCTGGCCCAGCTCCTTCTCGGCGATCGCCGCCACGATCCTGGCGGCCACGTCCGTGCTGCCTCCGGGCGGGTACGCCACCATGAGCTGGACCGGCTTGGTGGGATAGTCGGCCACCGCCGGAGGCGTCGGCAGGGTAACGGGTGGTCCGCTGGGGGTCGTCGCATCTCCCACAGCCGAGGCCGGGGTCGATCCAGACTCCGGCCTCGGGTGCTCCGCTGCCTGCTGGGAAGTCTCGTGCCGGGGTGGGATCGGCGGCGGGGCCAGCTGCTCGACCCCGCGTGATTCCGGGCTATCGAGCACGGGCGGAGCGAACCCAGGCTTCGGCGCCGTCGGGACAGGGGGTGGTGGCTCGGGATTGGAGGCAACCATGGGCGAAGGTGGGTGCCCGGTGGTTGCCTCGTCGGACAGGGGGGATTGGGTCACCTCGACTGAGCGATCGGTGAGCCGGAGGTAGAGGTCGACCACGAACACGGCGGCAAACAGGGACAGAGTCCCCAGGCCGAGCGCGACCGCACGCCTGCGAGACCGGGTGCCACGTCGAGCGCCGGCCGACTTGGCCCGCTTGGCTAACACGGTCGCTCGAGACGGCAGGCTCACGCTCGGCGCAGCGATGGCCACCCATAACCAACCCCCCCCCTGGCCTTCGAGGAAGTGGAGGCGGGGTGGTCAGCTGAGCCTTGTGGAGTTCTCGACCGGATCGCACGGGCGGTCGGTCGTGTCCGACCGGCTCTGGAACGGGAGTGGCGGGGCGCGGCGGGGGTGCGTCTGGAACGTGCGGCTGGGACGGCGTGAAGTCGAACGCTGGCCCGATGTGCAGAGCCCGGGCGGTCTCGACGATAATATCCGGCGAGACCAGTCGTTGGCCGGTACGGTGTGCCGCGACGAGAGCGTCTCGACAGAGGACGTTGATGAGCCTGGGCACACCACCGGAGTAAAAGCCGATGGCTTCCACGACAGGAGGGCCGAACAGCGTGGGACCCCGATAGCCTGCCACCCGCAGTCGGTACTCGATGTAGGCGGCGATCTCCCCGTGTTTCAGCCGGTCCAGCCGACCCCAGAACGCAATGCGCTGCTTCAATGGGGCGAGCGAAGGCCGGTCGAGGTTTGTATGCAGCTCCGGCTGACCGGCCAGCACGATCTGCAGGGCCTTCTCACCATCACTTTCCAGATTGGACAGCAGCCGGACGCCCTCCAAGGCTTCCTCTGGGAGCTGTTGAGCCTCATCCAGCAAGAGGGCGGTGGTCACGTTCTCAGCGCGGCTGTCAACGAGCGCCTGTTTGAGCGCGCTGACCCGGTCCAGCCGTCCCCCTTGGTCGGATCTCTGCACGCCTAGCTCTCGGGACGCGAACGTCAGCAGCTCATCGAAGTTCGAAGGTGGGTATTCGGCGAGGATGCACCGGACCGCAGGCTGCGACCTGGCCACCAGGTGTCGAAGGACGGTCGTCTTCCCGGTCCCCACGGCCCCGATGAGCGTCATGAGACCGCGGCGCTCGGTGAGTCCCCACAAGAGATGGCTGTACGCCTCTCGGTTGCTCGGGTTCTCGTAGAAGAATCGGGGATCCGGGGTAGTCCCGAAAGGTTCCGCGGCGAAGCCGAAGTGTTCCTTGTACACGGTTCCAATCCTATCAGGTTCGCCCGCGCGAACCAGGCCGCAGCTTTTTTCAAGATGTCGCGCTCTTCCCGGAGCGTCTTGTTCTCGCGGCGGAGCCGGCGCAACTCCTCCCGCTCCTCCGTGGTCAGATCGTCTTCGCGCCGGCCGTCATCCCGGTCGGCCTGGCGGAGCCAGTTCCGGATTGTCTGGCCGGACGGCTCGAACTGCCGGCCCAGCTCCTCCGGCGCGGCCAGGATCACGAGCCGTGCCAGCCTCATGGATTCACTGGCTTCAAGTGTCAGTTGGCGAAAGCGTACCGACCAGGGTCCCCTCGGAAGATCGATGGGCTCCCGATGTTCGGAGAGCCAGATGAAACGCGCCGCCGGTGCAACCGCCCTGTAATTCGTCACAGTTCCCTTGTCGAACCCGGTTCTACGCCGCGCGAAGGTGTAGCGCGCCGGTCATTGACACCGTGTCATGACCAGCCGTGCCCCCCCGGTGAAAGCGGAGCCGGAGAACGGGAAGGGGAGAGGCCCGCGCTCGTCGTCGCCATCCTCGCGGCGGAGATGAACGACGAGCGCGGGCACCTAACTGCGCGTTACGTCAGGCGGCGCGAGACCAGAACCGGCCCTGAATGGAATCCATGCCACACCACACGAACCCCTCCGGGGGCACCATTTATCCAGCCGTTACCGGACAGTCGCTATACCGTTCGGAGCGTGGGTGTCACTCACAGTGTCACTGCCGTCCGGGGTCCGAGTGCTCCTGCTGGCCCCGCTCGCCGGCCACTGCTGAGGAGCCTTTTGCTTCCCACGGCTTGAGGGTAGTGTTTCGACCTGTGTGGCTTGGGTGCCCGCCTCTAAAGCTGGTGCGCCGTCATCGCCGAGATGGCTACTTCCGAGGTCCGGGAACCTCCACAGGGATATAGCCGTGCGGCGCCCGATAGACGATGAAGTCACCGAGGCGCGAGACATCGATCCAAGGGACCTGACCCGTAGTCTGGATGTTCTCGATCTGCCGGTGAAGGTCCGCGATCTGGCCCGCACTTGCGACGTGCCGGGCCACAACCGCGGCGGCGGTCGTCAGATAGTGGCGACCGGCGTCGTATTGGCGTTGCCAGTGTCCCAGCCCCAGCTCGGCCAGGGTTGCAGGAAGGCGGCGGCAAGGGCCACACTCCGGCGATGCGACCAGTGCCATCAACGAAGTCCTTTCGTGACGTGGTCGGGGTTCAGGGCGCCGATCAACGCCAGGCCCAGCTCAGCCTGCCGGAGATCGGCACGACGACCAGTTCTGCGGGGTTGATGCGCCGCTCATCGTCGCGCGACTGACGGTGGACGGGGCTCTCCGCCCCTTCCCAGAAAGGCTGCGTCACGACCAGACCCAGCCGCACACGCAGTGGACGGATTCCATTGGGTCGATCTTGAAAAGCGGATGGCCACAATTCGGGCACTGGCGCGTCCATATGCCCATACCTCCTCTGGGGGTCCAGGCTGTGGACATTAGAGCAAGCGACGGGCCTGGAGTCGGCCGGCTAGGTGCTCCCGTCGAAGTGCGCGCGCATATTGACGTCGGCCGAGGTCGCCGTCTCGCCGCCGCGCCGACGGTGTGCAACGGTTTACCCGTATTGGCTAGGCAAGTCGCTTCAAGGCCCGGCGGCATCGCTGTCGCCTCGGCCTGCGGAGCCCGGCGCCCGGGCCGTGGGCGCGGTAGGGTCTCCGGCATGGTTCCGCGCGCCTGGCTCGACGCCGCCGGCCGTCGGCGTCCTCCGCTGGCCTGTTGGACTTGGGCCGTGAAGTGGCGCCGATGCGCTTCCGCGCCGACGATCTCCGCCGACAAGACTGGGTGCCGCCGCAGACGTTCCAGATCCCAGATTGGTGCGGCTGCTCCACCGAGTACCTGCTGGTGCCAGAGGGCGACGGCTGGTGGTCTCTGGTGCCGATCTGGGAGCCAATGCCAACGCCCAATCCGTTGCGGCGCTACGAGCCCGCCGTCCCGTACTGGGCGACCGACCCTGATTCTTCGCCTCACCCCGACCATGGCCGCATCCAAGAAATGAGGAGGAAAGCCCGACATGGTTGCGAAACATGGCCCCGACGACTTCGCCGAGATGCTGAAGCGTTACGACCGAGCCATGAATCGTCTCGTCAATGGTGACCCCGAGCCGATCAAGGCGCTCTATTCGCACAGTGACGAGACGAGCCAGTGTGGTGCGTGGGGTGGTGTCGAACGCGGATGGGCCGAAGTCAATGCCCGCTGGGACTGGGTTACCGCACAATTCATCCCCGCCGAGAGCACGCTCAAGCAGCGAAATCGTGCTGACGATGTCACTGCCATAGATGGCTTACGCGTGCTCAATGAGCGTGGTCACGTTCGGCTGGTTGACCGCCCCACGACCCACTATCCGTTGGACCTCAGGGTTACGGCAGTGTTTCGGCGTGAGGCGGACGGATGGAAAGCGGTGCATCGTCACGGCGATTACCTCGTCACCCTGAAGCAACGGATAGCGGTGTCCGTTGTGCCGCATCCGGCGGAACGTGACCACGCTCACTGAACGCGCTAGCCACCTCGGCAGCGCCGGACTCGACCAGTCGATCCGCCTACGCCAACTCCGTGATCGACGAGTGAGGGCCTACCGGCGCGTTGGTGTGCCGCGTGTATGGGACGGGACGTATCGATGCGACCGCCTTCAGCGTTGCGGGGCGCGGACGCCGGTCGGCCGATGGGGCAGGCGGCAACCTACGGAGCTTGACGCCCTTCGCCTTGAGCTGGGCCACGGCGGTGTCGGGCGCCAGAATCCCCAGCCGTAACGGCGTGAGCTGCTCCACGAGACGGGCCTTCTCCACCGCGAGGGCGTGCTGCTGGTCCGAGATGTCGGTCAGCCGCCGTTGAATGGCAGTGATCAGCGCGTCGGTCGTCATGCGAGCCTCCTTCGCCCGGTGCCCAGGCGCCGAGTGCGTGCGATGCGCGTCATGAAGCGACGCTCCGTCCCTCGTCTATGGAGCGGCGGGCTGCCGTCAACAGCGCGTCGAGCGCGGTGGTCGGCGCTCGAAA
Source organism: uncultured Candidatus Rokubacteria bacterium (assembly GCA_963799055.1). Taxonomy (GTDB): domain Bacteria; phylum Methylomirabilota; class Methylomirabilia; order Rokubacteriales; family DASRDR01; genus DASRDR01. The sequence continues at coordinate 394,292 of CAWCVP010000015.1, read as the reverse complement.
CGGGGCGTCCAGGACCACCGTCCCTTGGAAATGGGGGCCGTCCACGACGCATCGTCCAGTCCACTGCCCAAGGTCGTTGACATCGGTCTCGGCCTGGAGGGTATGACCGCAATAGGTCGCCGTGGCTGTCACCTTGGCCCCGAGCATGGTCGTTGTTGTCGGCCAGGACGAGCAAACCGTATGCCTGCCCGACGCATGTGCGACCGTGGGCGATACTCACGAAAGCTGGCGGGAGGCGCGGCACGGAGTCGGGATTGAGGCTGTTCCCCCGGGCAAAAATCCGTCGGTCGGGAAACCTTCCACTCCTCGCCGGCCGGCGGTGGGGGCGAACGCGACGCCTTTTTCGACTTGGTTTCCTGGGCCAGACCATCGGCAGCGCGGCCTGTCGCACGGAAACGTGCCAAACGAACCTGGCATGGCGTTGGCACCTGGTCCCGCCCGTGCCAGACACCAACGCGCGTCGCATCCTGCTCATCGACGATGATCCAATCGTCCGGGATTCGATCCAGGCGCTCCTTGAGTACTTCGGGTACGAATGCGGGATCGCGGCTGATGGTCCGAGTGGGCTGAAACGCTTTGAGGGGGAAACCTGGGATCTGGTGATCACCGACCTGATGCTGCCCGGAATGACGGGCTGGCAGGTCATCGACGCCATCCGTGGCCGCGTACCAGGGGTGCCCGTGATCGTGATCACCGGCGTTGACGACCCAAGCGTCCGCACGCGGGCGCGTCAATGCCAGGTCTCGCTACTCCCCAAACCGTGTGGCCTCGACGTGCTGAAGGCCGCATTGGTTGACGCCTTGTATGCCCGAGCGCCATTCCCGATAACACCGGGCCGCTCGCCGGCGCCATCCGGTTAACTGACGAGGCCGGCCGGACACGGAGCGGGGAATGCCCCCGAGCATTCGGAATCGCCGATGACATGCAACGGGAAGGGTATTTGAGGTGCCAGAAAGTTTGTCGTTCCTTTTCTGGCCATGTAACACTTGAAGCGGCTTAGTGGTTCAATGGTCAGGGCAGCCGAGAGGTGAAGACAACGCCGCGTGAACCCCGGGTTCAGGCGGCGTTTTTGTTTGTCCCCCGATGTGGGGGAAGCACCGCCGCATCGGCGGGAACCAAGCAAGGAGGAGTACAGAGCATGGCGCAGGGGCTAGTGAAGTGGTTCAACGACGCGAAGGGGTACGGGTTCATTACCCAGGAGGACGGACAGGACGTGTTCGTCCACTATTCGGCCGTCCAGGGAAGCGGCTTCCGCAGCCTGGCCGAGGGTGACCGCGTCGAGTTCGAGGTCACGCAAGGCCCGAAGGGCCTCCAGGCCGCGAACGTCAAGAAGGCCTGACCGAGCAGTAATGCGCGTTTCCGGCCCGGCCCCGCAAGGAGCCGGGCTGGAGCGCGTCTAGCGGGAAGGAAGGCCCGATCCTCCGCGTTCTCGCCGCTCAGTCAAGCCGACCCCGCATGGAGGAGATTCCGGACCAGTCTTCGACCAGGGCGGGGTCGAGTGCCGGCTGTTCACCGAGCACCCGCGGAACGTGCCGCTCTACCAGCGGCACGGCTTCGAGATTGCCGTCGAGGGGGACGTCCCCGACGGGGGGGCCGCACTTCTGGTTCATGCGACGGAGACCCCGCCCGATCATGCGATGATCGTCACGATCGGCCACGGGCCTGAACCGATGGCCATACTCTAATCGGCCGCCGTCCCCGCCACCCATCCAATCCCCGTGCCTCGGGCAGCGGAAATGCCCTGACGGGACCCGCGGGCGGTCCCGCCGAGTAGGGACTACGCGGCGAGAGCGAAGCCCTCGACGACGAACCCGAAGGGCTCGTCAGCGTGCGTACCGCTGACGGAGCACCCCGGGGGCACCAAACCTTCCGCGATGTCCAGGGCGCACCATTTCCGCCGTCCGTGGGCCAAATCTCGCTTACCTGTCGCCTACGCGCCGGGCTGGCGTCCGCGCCGATGTCCGCGCTGCGATACGCGCCGCCGCGGCGCGGAGATCCTCCGGGGCCACGATGTGGTAGCGGTCGAACACCGAGCGCGTCCGGTGCCCCGTGATCGTCATGGCGACCTTCTCGGCGTACCCGTCGTTCACGAGGTTCCGGCCGCCTCCCGGACCCGGAGCATCCCCGGGCACCCGGCCCGCTGGCAAGCCGGCCGCCAGGCCCGGCGGAAGTCCCGCGCGCGGTCGCCCGCCACGTAGCGGCGCTGGCCGGTTTTTTCGGGTTGAGCGGGCCGTCCGCCGCGTGCGCGAACATCCAGGGCACGACGTGGCCGCGGCACAGCGCCGGCTGAGCCCGCCGACCACCTCCAGGCACCCTGCGACCGGGATCGCGGGCGTCGGGGTATTCTAAGGCCGCGAGTTTGCAGCGGGCGGCCCTGGATACCGTGGCAGACGACACGGACCCCTCCGGAGGCTAGAAGATAGACGTGGCGATACATGTGGACCAGCTCAAGGCTATCCCCCTCTTCTCAGGCCTCGCCCACGCTGACTTACAATTCCTGACGGGCCAGATGCACGAGGTCAGCATCCCGGCTGGTACCGTGTTGATTACCGAAGGGGCGGGGAACAATGCCTTCTTCGTGATCCTGGAGGGCGTGGTCGACGTATCGGTGGGCGGCAAGTACCGGCGTACTCTGGGCCCGCATGACTTTTTTGGTGAGATCAGCATGATAGAACTCGACCCAGCGACCGCAACCGTATCGAGCCGAACGCCGGTCCGGGCATTCGTCATGAGCCGTGCTCAATTCAGCGCGGTGAAGGCTCACGAGACCGTCATGCTCCAGCTCAACACCGCGAGGGGTCAATGGCTGCGCGCCGATCGGAAGGTCAAGGAGTAGCCGGATTCGTGGGCGGAGTTTGTGCCTGGAACGAATGATCTAACTCAGTCCTCGCCTGGCACCGCCAAGGCTTCCGACTCTACTATCGGTAAGTCCAGGCTTAGGGGAGTAGGCCGCCCACCTCCAGGCACCCTGCGACTGGGATCGCGGGGCGGCGCTTTCGCCGTATTCTAGGCGGCGCGAATTTGCAGCCGGCCGTGGATGGTGGCCGTGGCAGACCGCACGGACCCCGCCGGGGGCACCAATTCCATTGGGAAGGCTAACCCCGCGATAACCTTGCGGAGCGTCCCGGGGCCGGCGAATTCGTAGTACCGGCCCTGGCCTTCCCCCCTCGGCGTGAAGGTGAGGCGACCCGCGAGGAGCGCCGAGAGCGCGTGACGCGCTTGCGGCCCCTCTTGGCGCAGCATGCCTTGCCAGTCAGTAAGCTGCTCTCGGAGCGCGGTGAGCGTCCCGGCAAGGTCGAACCGGCCGGCGCCGGCGGTGACGTGTTCCAGTCCCACCAGCTCCGCGTGGAGCGCCTGACGACGCCGCTCGCGTGCCTGCAACGCCGCGAGCAGGGCCGCCAATTCGCCGCCCGCGGCAATGGCGCCGGTGAGGCGCTCGAGCTCCGCGGCCAGGCGCACGAGCTCCTTCCTGATGCGCTCACGCTGGTATCCGAGTCTGGCCGTGTCGGGACGCATCAGGTCGAGTGCTTTCGCCAGTGACGTCTCCAAAACCTCGATGCGGAGGAGATCGCGCTCCACCGCCGCGAGCACCGCGTGATCCGCCGTGAGGAGCGGCACCTCGAGCGCGGCCGGGCTCGTGTGGAGCCCGAGCCACTCACGCACCTTCGCCAGCACCCGCTCCGCGTCCGGGATGAAGTCGGCCAGCGTCGGGCCGCCGGTCACAGGTTCGCCGGCCGCGAGGGCGCCGGCCGTATCGCGCACGGCGCGCCGCCGGTCGCGCCACTCGGCATCCCGGGCCGCCCGCGCTGCGGCCTCGACGATCAGCCCCGCGACGGGCTCATCGAGACGTATCGGCGCCAGCTGGGGTTGCCCGCCTGAAGAGCACGTGGCCGAAGGGGGCGGTCACCGCCGTGACGACCACCGTCAAGGCGATCGCGAAGACGCTCACGCCCGCGCCCCGGCGCCCGCGCGACCCCTGGTATTCCGACGATGAGCGGCGACGCTCTGTAAACGCGCGGTATGACCCCGGAGCCTGGATTCCCCGCGGCCCGGGCTGGCTCGGCCCGAGCCGGCGCGAGCGCGAAGATCAGCGGCTCCTCGACCGGGCCGAGCACGGCTGGAGCTTGTCTGGCGATGACTGAGACCGGCGTCCCTTGGTCCTGGGCGCCGCCGGTGCGGTGGGAGTGCTTGCGATGCGGCCATCGCTTCCTGACCCACGACGACATGCCGACCTGTCGGCGTGCGGCTTCACGGAGCGGCCGTCGTGACCGGGCGCGTCGTGCGCTACGACGCGGCGGTCGGCTACGGCTTCGTCGTGGGCGAGGACGGCCGATCCTCCGAACGAGGCGATCCGCTGGCCCTCGCCCCGCGCGGTGCGACGGCGCCCGCCGCGGGAGACGAGGGACCCACTGTCCGGTCTGGCGCCCCCGGATGGGGGTCTGGTAGGGTCGGGCGGGCGCCGCTCTCTCGGGTCGTCAGGGGACCGGCGCCGCTTTGGCCTCCGAGAACGACAGGAGGATCCCATGAGGCTCTCCCGGCTGACGGTCCTGACTACTTTGCCTCGAGTGCCCGAGGTGTTCCGCCAAGGACTCCTGAAAGCTCTCGCGGACGCCGTCGAAGATGTCAGCGCCGATCCGGAATTCCTGCGCGCGATTGGGCGGGAGTCCTGAAATGCCTCGGTCGACTTTGCGATTCCTCCTCGTCGGGCTTGCCCTCGAGGTGCTAACTCTGTCAGGTTGCTTTTCGCCTTTCATCGCTCCGCACAGTGCCGGCCGCCCGGACCAGGATGTGGCAATCATCATTAACACTAAACGGTGGGGAGCGGGCTGGGGAGCGGGCTGTCCGTTCTGTGTGCGAAGCATTCGGCGAGTGGAAGATAACAGCTGGGTCTATGAGGCTCACCGGGACGGCCAAGACGTGAATCCACTGAGACTGATGCCGGGCCGGTATCAGATCGGCCTCGTGTGGTTCAATGCACATCCAATGGTCATGAAGGGAGCCTCGTTGGAGGGCGAGCTCGATCTCCAGGCAGGGCATACCTACACGGTCCGCCTGCAGGTCCAGTTTTTCGCAAAGGATAAGATCTGGATCACGGACGACACCGACGGCCGCGTGCTGCTCCGGAATTGGAGTGAGTAGACGAGGACAACGAGAGACGTAGACGCTCGCGAACTTGCCATGCGTGTTCCGCTCCTACTCTCTTGGCTTCTCTGGCCATCTGAAGCGCCTCGTTCAAGGCCTCGGCCTCACGATCCCGCCGGCGGTGCTCGCGCGGGCCGACCAAGTGATCGAGTGACCCCACCCATCTGGCTCGACGCGCCGGCCGCCGCCGCCCGACGCCACAACCTGTGGCCGGCGCCTATTTAGGCGGCCCGCTGGTGCACGATTCCGCGGACGTGCGCGTCCCAAAGGCCAGCGAATCGCCCGGGGGCACCAATCTTCTCGCGGAGTTAGCCAGCACTATTTCCGGCGTCCGTGGGCCAAATGTCGCTTGCCTGTCGCTTACGCGCCGTGGAAGTTGTCCAATGGCTACCTTCTCGGCTCATACCGCATCGCCACCGCCCCCGAGCCGAACTCCAGCCGGCTCACGAGCTTCAAGTCGATACGCTTCGATAAGCCCCGCGAACAACGTCGGCCCATGGCCCGCTAGCCTGGGATGCACGACGAACTCGTACTCATCGATCAATCCCAGCTCCGCCAACGCCTGCGGGAGCTTCACGCCTCCCACGAACAGTCCCTTGCCCGACTCCCGCTTGAGCTGCTGAACGGCCTTCCCCAGATCCCCGCGCACGAGCTCCGCGTTCCAATCGACCCGATCCAGGGTGCTCGACACAACGTACTTCTTTGCCGCATCGATCGTCCGGGCGAAGGGTTCCATCCAATCAGGCCTCGCTCCCGTCCGCGCCGGCGGCCGCCACGCTGCCTCCATCATTTCGTAAGTCACCCGGCCAAAGAGGAGGGCATCGGCCTGGACGAGGTTCTCGACCGCGTGACGATGCAAGTCTTCGTCCGCGACGATTCATGATGATCGCAGCACCCGTCCAATGTGACGTTGATGGAGTACCGAAGGGGTCGCATTACGTGCTCCTGAAGCGGCTACAATTCGGCCGCCGGACAGGCAGACCCGCGTAAGACCGTGACCGCCGAGATCTTGCAGCCCATCCCGGCCGGGGATGGACCTCTCGTCTCGACCTCCCGCCGCCTCGACTCACTGTCCTGCGTTCGTTTGTTCCGGATCGTCCCAGGCCGGATAGGCTGCTTGGTCCTGCAGTCTATCCCGCTGTGCCTGGGCGCGATAGATCCGTCTCCGTCCGCATTCGAGTCGGCTGCGCGATGCGTGCTGTTGCCGGGCTCTTGGCATGCGAGCCCGTCGAACTCCGGGCCTTACGGGGTCAGCCTGGTTGTCGTTATCTTGAGCGGACCGTCTTCTTCGTTTAGGCGTACACTGAAGAGTGCCTTCCATGGGGTCGCGGGGTAGACGTTGCGGACGTCACGGCCTCTGTGGCATTTGGCCCGGGTACTCCCCTCCGCTGGCATGCTGCTCCGACGCTCGGGGCCGCGTGTGGAGACCTGCCGGATGACGCTGACAACCCGATTCGTTCGACCTGGAGCCACGCCACCGCCCCTCTCGCCACACGCCGCCGCCGTGAATCGCCTGCGCCAGGCCTTCAACGCGGTCCGCGACGCCCAGGAGATGCTGGAGCGGCTCGCACGTACCGGGCCCGTCGCGACCCGGTCGACTCTGTCGGCCCCCATCGCGGACCTCGAATGGGCGGCGACTGAGCTGTCGACGGCCTTGACCCTGCTCCAGGCTGACGCGCCCCCGCCCCCGCCCGCGAAGTCACGATAGCGCCACGCGCGGGGCAAGAGCTGAATCGCAGTTCTACCGCTCGAGCAGCGTTCGGTGGCACCGCGCGGCACTTCCCCGAGCACGCCTGCTGCCGGCGGGTTAGGGGAGCGCCGCACCCCGGGCGGGATGGTCGCCCAGGGACCGTGCTACCTCCTACTCCAGTGCCGTTATCTGCACGCCGCGCGTGGCCAACATCTCGCTCAGAGACATGCTCGAACGATCCGCCCAGAGAATTGATCCACGCAGCTGGACGGCGGCGTGGGCGCCGGGGACGGAGTCACCGGCCCCCCACTGCATCCGGCAAGCGCCAGAAGGGTGACCAGGACGACCCACCGCCACGCGTGACGCATGCTCCACCGCCTCTCACGACAGCAACTCCGCCACCGGACGCGAGGGCGTTGATCGTCGTCAGTGGGCTGCCGCCTAGCTCTCCGCTCGGTCGGAAGGCGAGGGGTTCGGATGGGTTCGCCCGGCCAGCCGCGTGGCCAGCAGGACGCGGCCGGTCGGCGAGAAGGACTGCAGCTCCACGACGTGTCGCGCGACACCGCGCTCTGCCGGCGTCAGCTCGTGCCGCACGAGAAGCTCCAGCCGGACGGGCGGCTCGACGAACCGGGGGAGCTCCACGCTCACCATGACACGACACTCGGGACAGGCCCTGAGTTCCAGGGCGGTGGACTCGTAGACCTCGCACCCGTCGAGCAGGTGAGCGAGGCGAAAGACGGGCTGTGAGGTGGACTCGGGCCCTGGCGCCGCCGCCTTCCGGCGCTTGGCCGTGCGGCGCTCGACCCCCGGCGCGCCGGCAACTTCCTGCCGCCGCTCTCCGCTCCGTCGGTCGACGACCACGTCGACCCAGGGCGTGCGCGCGAATCTTCGGCGCAGGGCCGCATAGGTGTCGGGGCGCTCGGTCGGCACGACGATCACCCAGCGTGACCGAGCCGGGGTGGCACCGGCCCCGGGCTGGGTGTGGGGGATTCGCTGGTCCCGCAGTGTCTCACTCCGGCCTTTCCAGAAGAGCGCGCAGAGCGCGTGCCAGGGATCGTCTCCGACCCCGACGTCCGCCTCGGATTCGAGGCAGCCGTGACAGGTCGTGGCGCCGCTCGGCTTCGAGTGGACGGTGTCCGACGGCAGCGCGAGTGCGAGGGCGCCGGCGTGCATCCGCTCGACCATGCGTTGCTCGCGGTCGCGTTGAGAGCTCACGAAATCGCCAGCGGACTCATCGCGGCACCCGGGTCCCTGCCGCTGCAGGGATTCACCGTCCGTCACGGGCTTTGGATGAGGACCAGGGTCCGGCATGGAATCCTTGTCAGTGCTGGTCAACGAAGCGCTCATGAAGGAAGGGTACACCACCGAATCCATCCTGGCTCGACGGTCACGTCACGACGATGTGTATGGAAAGCCACCACCGCCTGCACTTCTCCGGGTGAACCGGTGTGATGGCTGGCTTGGAGCCGGGCGATTCTCGCTCAGAGGCTCCAGTGTCGGCCCGACGACTTCGAGCGCGCGCCACTGTTCCCGGTCTCGAGGCTGATGCTCGTGATCCTGCTAGTGACGGCATCGCCGCGGTTCCATCGGAGCAGAGACCTGCCGCACTCCGGGGCGCGAAGTCAGGGGATACGGAGGGCGGGCTGCGCGTCCGGGTTCTCCGTTCCCGGGGGCTCGAGCATCGGCGCCGGCTGACCGGGTGCCCACGTCGTCCAGCGACCCCGGCGAGCGACGCAGTCCCGGAAGTTGCGCTCGATCACCTCGGACTCGGGACCTCCGGCCGAGACCCTGACGTTCCCGAACCGGTCGACGTCGTGCCACGTGACGGCGGGCAACGCCTCGCTGCACGCCTGGGCGCTGGCGCGTAGCTCGGCCTGCCGCTCCGAAGGGGCGGACTCCATCGCCGCGCAGCCTGCGAGGAGACCCAGGAGAAGCAGACCGATCGCGCGACGCATTGGCGGGCGCCTCGAGAGGCGGGCGTCCGACCCTACCGGTGTCCCGCGACCGCCTCGCGGACCGGGGCGTGCGTGGGGACGCGGGTGAGCCAGTCGGCGTAGCGGGGCGATCGCCCCCGGACCGTGTCGAAGAACGTGGTCCGGAGGTGCGTGGTGATCGGCCCCATCTGGCCCTTGCCCACGGGCCGGCCGTCGATGGACTCGATCCACGCGACCTGGACGCCGGTCCCGCAGAAGAACGCCTCGTCGGCGACGTACAGCTCGGTCCGGTCGATCTCGCGCTCCTCGGCCCGGATCCCGGCGTCGCGGGCCATCTGGAGCATGGAGCGGCGCGTGATGCCCTCCAGGATGTCGCCGGTGATCGGCGGCGTGATCAGCGTCTCGCGACGCACGATGAAGAGGTTGCAGCCGCTGCCCTCGGCGACCTTGCCCGTGGTGTTGAGCATGATCGCCTCGTCGCCGCCCTTCTCCTCGGCCTCGTCCTTGGCGAGCGCCGAGTTGACGTAGGCGCCGATGAGCTTGCCGCGGCTCGGGATCGCGTTGTCGGGGATGCGGAACCACGAGGAGACGAGGGCGCGCTGGCCGCGGTCGAGCTTCAGGTAGTCTCCCATCGCGAGCATGTAGATCGCGAGCTCGTCGCCCAGGCCGCGGAGCCGCGGGGTCAGCTGGACGGCCGGCTTGTAGACGAAGGGCCGGATGTAGACGTCGCCGGTCGGCGCGTTCCGCTCGACCAGGGAGACGATCGTCGCCGCCAGCGAGTCCCGGTCGAAGGGCAGCTCCGCCCGCAGCAGTCGCGCCGAGTTCAGGAGCCGCTCGGCGTGATCCGGGAGGCGGAAGATGTTGATCGTCCCGCCATCGTCGTCCAGGTAGCCGCGAATGCCGGCGAAGGCCCCGGTGCCGTACTGGACGGTGTGGGTCCCGATGCTGATCTTCGCGTCGGCGAACGGGACGATGCGACCCTGGAAGAAGGCGTACTCCATCATCGGTGAGTCCACGCGGCACCTCCTCGTGCTCGATGGTGGGCGAATTATGGCACGGGCCCCGACCGCCCCCAATAGCCATCGGGCACGATTGGCCACAAGGTCCGACCACATACACGACATGCCGTCGTCGGGCTCTTGACGCGTCACCCGGCCCCGACTACGGTCCTCGCAGCGAACGGCCGCGCGTCGGACGGAGCTCGACTCACGGGAGGATCCGGAGGGGATGGACGACCGAGAGCCTGACCGGAGCACCGAGAGCCCCCGGCACGTCTCCGCCCGCCGCCGCGCCGGTGATGAGGGTCGCCACCGAGGATTCATCGAGTGGATCCGGGCCCAGCCGGTCCTGGCGGCGGCCCTGCTCGGATTCTGCGTCGTGGCGATCGTCGGGCTCGTCGTCAGCGTGCCGCGCGGCTTCTGGTCCGGCCGGAGCGTCCGGACGGCGCACGTCGGCACACCGGCGCCTTCGATCACCGGCGGCCGGACTCGGTGCTCCCGGCGCGGGACGCGGTGATGCTCGCGGCGCGGCGCCGGGTAGCGAGTCCGGAGCCGCGGGACCGTGGGTGGAGGTGGCCGAGGCATCCACGTCGCCCCGCGGGGTGTCGCTTGGCTACCGCTATCGGACGCTTCCGACCGACAGCGAATCGCGCTACGAGTGGATCGTCCAGGTGCGGGGAGTGCGGTCGGTTCTGGAGGCGATCGACGTCGTGAATTGGCGGATGGAGCCGGCCGCGAAGAACGGCGCCGACTTCGTCTCGCGGGATCGCGCGGCCGATGGGTTCCCGCTGTTCGGCCACGGCCCCGGCGGCTGGTTCGGCGTGTCCGCCACGATCCGTTACCAGGACGGGGGAGAGGAGACGCTCGCCCGTCGCATCGAGCTGTCCGAATGAGCCGGCCCGACTGAGCCTCCCCCGGGTGGCGAGCCGGCTCGCCCGCGCACGATCAGCCGGCGTGACGGGTGGGCCGTCGCCGGCGCGCGCCCAGGACGATGGCCGCCACGCCGCCGGAGACGGCCAGCACCAGCGCGATCGCTCCCGCCCCGACTCCGAAGCCGCTCCGCCCGATGAGCCAGCCCACGGTGACCGGCGCCGTCACCATGCCGAGGTCGGTGACGAAGCGGTAGGTTCCCACGGCGCGGCCTCCGAAGCGTCCGTGGAGGTGCTCGGCCAGGAGCGAGGCGGGGATCATCCAGACGGTCATGCCCACGATGACGAGGCCGCAGGCCAGGGTGTACGCGGCGAGGCCTCCCGAGAGGGGCAGGAAGAGGACGCCGGCCATGAGGACGGCGAGCCCGGGGAGCAGGACGCGCAGCCGCCCGAAGGTGTCGGCCGCCCATCCTACCGGGATCAGCAGGAACGCCTCGACGACGTATCCGATGGCGAGCGCCCGGCCGATGGCGGCGGCACTCAGGCCGAGCGCCTGCCCGCCGTAGAGGGGCGCCAGGGTGGTGATCGCCCCCGCCCAGACGAAGGAGAGTCCGAACACCACCAGGTAGATGGCGAAGATCGAGAGGCGGGGCGCCGGCGGCGGTGGCTTGGCTGTCGCCGGGGCGGCTTCCGGGACGGAAGACGTCGCGTGAAACGCGGCTCGAATCGCCGGGAAGACCCGCCATGCCGCGGCCACCCAGCCGGTCCCGACCGCGAGGGCCGCCGCGCCGAAGCCCCAGCGCCAGCCGGCATACGCGGTCACGCCTCCGGCCAGGTACCCGCTGAACGCGTTGGCCGTGATGAGCGCCCCCTCGTACATGTTGCCGCGGCGCGTCCGCTGATGCGGAGGCCCCGCCTGCATGAGGTACACGATTCCGACCATCGCGGTCGTGCCGTACCCGAGCCCGACGAGCGCACGGGCCAGCGCCATCGTGGCCAGCGACGGCGCCACGGCGGTCGTCAGCGTGCCTGTCAGGATCAGTCCCATGCCCGCGTGCATCATCCGGGTAGGGCCCAGCCGCTCGACCAGCATCCCGGCCGGCAGGGCGAGCAGCGCCCGCGGGAGACTGAAGGCCGTGCCGAGGAAGCCGGCGGCGGCCAGGCTCAGGCCGAGCGAGCCGACGAGCTCAGGGAGGAGGGGCGGATAGACGCCCTGGCCGAAGTTCAGCAGGAAGGACGCGAAGAGGAACCACCGGAGCGTCGCCTGCTCGCCCGAGACTCGTGGCGCCAGGCTCATCCTGTGTGACCGGACAGCGGGGTCGTGGTCGACCGCCCTCCGTCAGGAGGCCAGGAAGTCCGCGAAGTACTCTTCGACCGTGACGCGCCGGCTCGTCAGGCCCAGCCGGAACGCCTCGCCGGCGAAGAGGTCGATCTGGGCGCGGTTCCGCTCGAGTCCGTAGGGATGGAAGTCGACGCCCATCACGGCCGCCGTGCTCTCCAGCTCGGCCTCGAGCCACGGCGTGGCGTAGGGGAAGCTTCTCTGCGCCGCGGTGAAGCTGTCGTTGCAGGCGATGAACGCCTCCGTCAGGCTCCGCGCGATCCACCGATTCGCTTCCCATGTCTCGCGTCGCAGGACGATCAGGTGCTGGGGCGGGAACGCGCCCGTGGCGCGGAAGTACTCCTGCTCGATGCCACGGAAATCCGGAAAGAGCCGCGCGATCGGCCCGTCGGTGGGATGGTAGGCCTGCGGCCGCGGGGGACTGTAGATCGCGTCCAGCTCGCCGGCCACCAGCATGTCGGAGAGCGATCGTCCTGCCGGCGGGGCCTTCACGCCGGGAGGGAGCGTGACGTCCATGGGCGCCGACCAGGGCGTGTCGATGTCGCCGATCCACCACTGAATCGTCGAGGGGTCCAGGCCAAGGTAGCGGAGAAAGTGGCGATACCAGATGGAGCCGCTGGCGGTGTAGCTGTACATGCCGATGCGCGCGCCGGCCAGATCCTCGGGCCGGTGGATCCGGCCGCCCCGGCGGACGTACAGGTCCCGCGCCGTGAAGTTGCGCAACGGGAACACGGGGAGGCCGACGTAGCGGTGGTCGCCCTTGTCCATCCGGTAGAGGTACTGGGCCATGGACCATTCGCCGCCGTCCACCTCCGGGTCTTGCACGGCGCGTCGAAGCATCTCGGCCCGGTCCGGCCACGATCCACGGCTGCCGAGGATCAGGGTGAGGTCGATGCCCTCCGCCTTGACCTCACCGGTGGCCAGCGGGAGGACGCGGGCATAGTCCGCGCACGTCAGGACGATCCGGGTACCGGCCATGGCGAGCTCCTGGATCGCGCCGCCGAGTCCCTCGGGAGACGCGCGGCGCGGCGTGTGGTTCGGCGTCCAAGCCCCGGCGGAGTAGACCACCAGTCCGGACGGGGCGTCAAGGGCGTGGCGCCCGTCCCCGGGGGGCCGGTGGGCTCGGGGAGACGCCCAGGGCAGGCGTTGACAGGGAAACCGTTCCCTGGCAGTCTCGGGGCGTCATGAGATCGGCCCTGGGCCTCCTGCTTATGTAGCGGCGAGCGCCGCCGTCTGCGCTCGCCGAACCTCCTGAGCCCGATGGGGCCAGGAGGTTCGTGGTTTTAGGGGCCGGGTGGAAGCCCGGCGGGGGAGTGAGATGCCACCACCATCGGTAAGCCAGAGGCGCATGCCCTTCGGGAGGTACCGCTCCTTCGTTCCCGTCGAGCTGCCGGACCGGACGTGGCCCGATCGCAAGTTCACCAAGGCGCCGCGCTGGTGCTCGGTCGACCTGCGGGACGGAAACCAGGCCCTCATCGATCCCATGGACCCCACCCGCAAGCGTCGCATGTTCGAGGCGCTGGTGAAGATGGGATTCAAGGAGATCGAGGTCGGGTTCCCCTCGGCTTCCCAGCCCGACTACGATTTCGTGCGCCAGCTCATCGAGGAGGACCTCGTTCCGGACGACGTGACCATCCAGGTGCTCGTCCAGTGCCGACCCGAGCTGATCCAGCGGACGTACGAGTGCCTGCGGGGAGCCCGGCGCGCGATCGTCCACTTCTACAATTCCACGTCCATCCTGCAGCGCCGGGTCGTGTTCGGCCTCGACAGGCCGGGCATCGTGGACATCGCGGTCAACGCCGCCCGGCTCTGCCGGAAGCTCGAAGACACGGTCAGTGAGACGCAGATCCTCTACGAGTACTCGCCCGAGAGCTACACCGGCACCGAGGTGGAGTTCGCGGTCGAGATCTGCGAGGCGGTCATGGACGTCATCGAGCCGACGCCCGACCGCAAGATCATCCTGAACCTGCCGGCCACGGTGGAGATGTACTCGCCGAATCTCTACGCCGATACGATCGAGTGGTTCCTCCGGCAGGTCTCGCGGCGCGACCGCGTGGTGCTCTCGCTCCACCCGCACAACGACCGCGGGTGCGCTGTCGCCGCCGCCGAGCTGGGCGTGCTGGCGGGCGCCGATCGGGTGGAGGGCACGCTCTTCGGAAACGGCGAGCGCACCGGCAACGTCGACGTGGTCACGCTGGCCATGAACCTGTTCGCCCAGGGCGTCGACCCCGAGCTGGACATCTCCGACATCGATGCCCTGCGCCGGGTGGCGGAGTACTGCAACCGGCTGCCCGTGCATCCTCGCCACCCGTACGCGGGCGACCTGGTCTACACGGCCTTCTCCGGCTCGCACCAGGACGCGATCAAGAAGGGGATGGAGGCGCTCCCGCGCGACTACGCGGTGTGGGAGGTGCCCTATCTCCCGATCGACCCGAAGCACGTCGGGCGGACCTACGAGGCCGTCATCCGGGTGAACAGCCAGTCGGGGAAGGGCGGTGTCGCCTACATCATGAAGGCGGAGCACGGGTTCGACCTGCCCCGCCGCCTCCAGATCGAGTTCTCGAAGACGATCCAGGCGATCACGGAGGACAGCGGCACCGAGATCAGCCCGGCGGCCATGTGGACAGCGTTCCGCGCGGAGTACTGGCCCGAGCCGGCGCCGTACGAGCTGGTCGACCACGAGCTGGTGTCGGAGGGGACCCGGGACCGGACGCGGCTCACCGCGCACCTCCGGGTGAGCGGCGCTACCCGGACCGTGACCGGAACCGGCAACGGCCCCATCGCCGCGTTCGTGGACGGTCTCCGCCGGGAGCTCGGCGTGGACGTCGACGTGGTCGACTACGCCGAGCACGCCCTCGGTCAGGGAGCGGACGCTACGGCGGTCGCGTACGTGGAGACGGCCCACGGCTCGGATGGCGCGCTCCGATGGGGCGTCGGCGTCCATCCCAACATCATCACGGCCTCGCTCATGGCCGTGCTCTCGGGCCTGGCGCGCGGTGCGGGCGGCCGCGCGGGAGCGGCGAGCGGCTCGGACGCCTGAGGCTCGGCGGCTCAGGACCGCACGTCGCCCACGATGAGCACGGGCCGGCCAGCCTTGGCGGCCACCGCGCTCGAGACCGAGCCCAGCAGGGCGGCGCCCAGGCGGCCGCGCCCGAGCGTGCCCATCACCACCAGGTCGTAGTTACCCGCCTTCGCGGTCTCCACGATGGTCTCGGCGGGCTCGCCGGCCAGCCATTCGACCTGAGGCTCCGGGCCGCCGGCGTTCAGCGTCGCGCGACGCGCGTCCTCGAGCAGTTGCTGGGCCGCCTCCAGCGCCTCACCCAGCGCGCGGGAGTAGTTCGGCTCCCCGAGAGCGTCGGACGGGGCGTCGTACGCCGTCATGAGGGTGATCCTCGCCGAGAGCGCGGTCGCCAGCCGGGCCGCGACGCGCGCGGCGTCGAAGGCGTGGTCGCTGCCGTCCACCGCGACCAGGATGCTGTGGAAAGGGGAGGAGGGCGTTCCGTGCGCTGACTCGACGGGCCTGCCGGCATCCACGTCTGACCTCCTTCCCGCCGTCTGCTCGGCGGGATCGATCCATTGGACGAGGGAGGGTGGCGCGCCCTCATTGTGCCCAACCGCCGGGTCGGCGTCCCGGGCGATCCTCTCGCCGGGACGCGCCTTCACGTTAGGGTTGACAGGCTCACTGGGTTAGGGCACCTTAACCATACCGATGAGCCCGATGGTCGCCGCCGCCCTCCGCTCCCACACGCTTCGCCGGAGGCGTCCGCCTGGGGGTTGCTCCAGCGCGCCCAGGGTCTCGTCCAGAAGTGGCCGGAAGGGTTCCGGGGTTACCAGGCGCGGGTCCGCTGCGACGTGGCCGACGGGGCCTGCGAGGGCGTCGTGACCGTCGCGTGCGGTCCGGGCCCCTCGGTCGAGCTCGAGCTGCCCGGCCTCGAGGAGCTCATTCGGACGCGGCTCCTCGAGCACGTCGACGAGCGGACGCCGAGGTTCTTCAAGGACGGCGACGGCCGGTTCACGGTGCGATCGGAGGCCGACAGGGACGGCGAGCGCTGGATCCGCGTCGAGCGGCCGGAGGCGACGGTCCGCTATCGGCTCGACGTCCGCGGGCGGATCGACGCGGTGCAGCGCCTCGAGCGCGAGCGGGAGACCCTGACGGTGATCGAGGAGTACGCGCGCGCGACCCCCGGGCGAGTGCTCCCCGCGCGTCGCCGGACGACCACGCACGATCGGCGGACCGGCGCCTGCCTCGCCCGGGAGCACGTCGTGGAAGCCCACTGCCGCATCGAGCACGTGTGGCTCCCGACGCGCTGGGAGGTGAGGGCCGAGACGGCCGCCGGCTCACACGCCCTTCGCCTGGAGGTGTTCGCCCACCAGCTGCTCTGAGCGGTCGCCCGCGACTGTCAATCGCTTGACAGGCGCCGGACCCCTACCTAGCATGACGCAGGGGAGGTGGACGGCCATGCAGGGTGACCCGCGGATCATCGATCTTCTCAACCAGGTGCTCCGCAAGGAGCTGACCGGCATCAACCAGTACTTCATCCACTCTCGGATGTGCAAGAACTGGGGATACGCCGTCCTCGAGAAGGTCCATTACGACGAGGCCATCGAGGAGATGAAGCACGCGGACCTGGTGATCCAGCGGATCCTGTTTCTGGAGGGCGTTCCGAACCTCGCCGACTACGACCGGATCCTCGTCGGGGCGACCCCGAGGGAGCAGCTCGACAGCGACCTCGCCCTGGAGCACGCTGCCCTCGCGGTCCTTCGCCCCGGCGTCGCGCTGTCGCTGGAGATCGGCGACCACGGGACGCGCGACCTTCTCGAGCGCATCATCGTCGACGAGGAGCACCACATCGACTGGATCGAGGCCCAGCGACACAAGATCGCCGAGGTCGGGTACCAGCAGTACCTGTCCCAGCAGATCTATGCCTGACGGGGTCCGGACAGGCGCATCGGCGTGCCGAAGACCGGTCACGTAGGCGCGCGGGTCCGGCTGCGAAGAGACGGGACAGCAGCGCATCCCCGCCGTTTTCTTGACACTCCGCGGCGGGGTCTGTACAGTAACCGTGTTTCCGTACATCCGCGGAGGGAGGCGCTCGTGTGCTGAGTGGTTTGCGGCGGTTCTTCGGGTTCGATTCCGGTGAGTACGAGGAACCTGAGGCGCCGCTGACGCTGTCGTCGGGCCCGCAGTCCGGGGCATTCCGGGTCGGCGAGAAGCTCTCGATCAAGGGCGAGATCGTCGGGGAGGGTGACCTGGAGCTCGCCGGACGCTTCGAGGGGATCGTCAACGTGAACGGGCGGGTCGTGGTCGGAGAGCGAGCCGAGGTGGACGCCGATATCAGCGCGTCGACCATCGTGGTCGGCGGGAAGGTCCGGGGCAACCTCAACGCGACCGGACGGGTGGAGATCCTTCCGCAGGGGATCCTCACCGGGAACCTCAAGAGCGGCAGCTTCACCGCCGCGGACGGCGCGCTGGTCAAGGGGGAGATCGTGGTCGACCGGGGCAGGGGGCGAGCCGAAGTGGGAGGCCAGCCATGAGATGGCTCCTGGGGGCGGGACTCGTGCTGATCCTGTGTCTGCCCGTGAGTGGGGGCGAGCTGCTCTTCGTGAACGGCAGCCGGCTTGCGGGCGAGCTCTCGAACGAGGGGCTCATGCTGTCCACGGGCTCGGGGCTGGTCGAGATCGCGGCTGACGAGGTGGTGACGCTCTCGCGGGACGAGATCCGGCTCCGGGACGGGCGCGTCATCCGGGGGACGCTGGTCGGCGGGCAGATCAAGGCGAAGACGACCCTGGGTGAGATCGCGGTGAAGGTGGACGAGCTCCAGTCCTACCGGGCGGGGCCCAGAGTGGCGGACCCGGCGCGGCTTCCACCACGGCCGCAGCCCAGCCGAGCGCGGCCACGAACGGGACCTCATCCGCGCCGGCGGCATCGCCGGGTGCTTCGACGGCCGCGAGCGGCGCGATCTCCTCGGGCTTGCCCACGATGTCGGCCTACCAGGACGGCTCGACGGCCCGGCAGGGCAACGTCCAGCCGGTGGTCCTGACGCGGGAGTCCCCGTCCACGTCGCCGAATCGTGTGCTCGAGGTGCTCGGGAGCAGCGTGGTTTACCGGGACGCGCTGACCACCTCCTCGCACGTCGGCCAGGTGGCCGCGGGCCAGCAGGTGCGGTACGTCGATTCGATCGATCGGCGGCTGCGGATCCTCAACCTCCTGGTGTTCGACGGGGGCTACTGGATCAAGGTGCGCCTCACCGACGGCACCGAGGGCTGGGTCCCGGCTGATACCGTGCGCGAGGTGCGGTGAGCGGCATTCGGGCCTGGCTTCGCGAGCTTCCGTCCCCGCTTCGCTGGACCCTCCTCTCGATCCTCGGCGCTCTGGTCCTCGTGCTCGTCGCGTCCGCGGCGTGGAGCTGGCGCGGGCGCCGGGAGGCCGCGGCCCAGGCGGCACTGTCACCCGTGGCCGCCACCGCCCAGCGGAGCGTGGCGTCGGGTCAGACGGGCGAGCTGGAAGCGGCCGCGAAGGCGCTCCGGGACTTCCTGGCACAGCACTCGGCCACGCGAGCGGGGCAGCAGGGCTGGTACCTCCTCGGACAGGTAGAGTTCCGGCGGCAACTGTGGGACGCGGCCGTGACGGCATACGCGGAAGCCGCCCGGCGTGATGGGGGCACCATCGCGATCCTGAGCCGCCTGGGCCAGGGCCTTACCCTCGAGGCCAAGGGAGAGCCGGCCCGCGCCGTGGAGGCCTACCAGCAGTCCCTGACGGGGCGTGGGCCGAAGGACTTCCTCTACGGCGAGCTCCTGCTCGCCAAGGCGCGCGCCCAGGAGCTGTCCAAGGATTCAGCTGGCGCGGTCGCCACCTACAAGCTGTACCTGAAGGACCTTCCTTCGTCGGAGCGGGTCGAGGACGTTCGGATTCGACTCGCTCTGCTCGGTAGCCCAGCCTAGGGGAGTCCCGGGGCTGCGGGCCGGCCGCAGCCCGCAGAGGGAGGAGCCCCGGCAGACCGGCGCTCCAGCAGCGGAGTTCGTGGCGACTGGACAGAATCCCTCTTATCGGACATTGGACCAAAGCTCGAGCCTGCCGCCTGAGGGCCGCCGGGATGGGGTCCTTCAGCCCGGGATCTGGGCCTCTTCGGGCAGCTTGTCCCAGGCCGGCTTCCACTCCGGCAGGCGCCACCCTTGTGCCTCGGTCAGGCGCCGCACCTCCTCGGAGAACGTCCGGCGCACCTCGTCGTTGTCACGGCGCTTGAGGCCGAGCTCCTGGTAGACGCGGTTCCTGGCGGTGCCGGGACGCCCGAAGATGTTCATCGTGCGGACGTACCACTTGTGGAGGGTCCGCTCCGCCTCGTCCCGGGTCGCCGGGTCCTCGGCGAGCCGCTTGACCCAGAGCTCGCCGTGGCGGATGTGCATGCGCTCCTCCTTGAAGATGCCCTCGACCCCACGTCGCCACGGCCCGTACGACGAGTGCCGCACATCCTCGAGCTGGTGTCCGGCGCCGCGGTCCATGCAGAAGTTGAACATGACGAAGTCCGCCCAGGTGTCGATCGGATAGTAGAAGATGTTGACGCGCTTGTCGGCGCCCACGCGGGCCGTTCCGATGTCGGCCTCGGAGTCGTCGAGGCGGCGCGCGAAGCCCTCGTCATGTGTTCGGACCCGGTCGGCCACCTCGACGCCGAGCTCCTCGAGGAGGTCGTACATGACCTTGGCGTGCCGGGTCTCGTCCTTGACGATCTGGGCGACGACCAGCTTCTCCTCGACGCCGGGCGCCTTCATGATCCACGGCACGTACCCGTAGGCGCCGGCGAGCTCGGAGTCAGCCTGCATCGTCATGAGGTGGACGAGGTTGTCGCGGTAGACGGCGCTCATCTCGTCACGGGCCTCGATACGGTCGCCCCGCGTGATCCGAGCCAGCAGGCGCTCGTGCCGGGTGCGGTCGTCGGTCATGGCGTCCTCCCTGGATCGGTTGCCAGCCCGGGAAGGCTTCGGCGCCCGGGCACGGGATAGCACTGCTCGACCGGGGCCTGGCGGGCGAGGCCAAGCGCCTCACGCTGGATGACGAGGTGGTGTCGGATCCGAACTGCGTCGTCGCGGAGCCGGTTCCGGGCTTCCGTTTCCGCCCGGATGCGATCCGGCACGGACGAATCGACCGGTCCGGCCGACTTGTCCAGGAGCAGCGCGTCCAGGCTCCGATCGAGCGCGCCCAGCCGATCGAGGATTTCCTGGAGGCGCTCCCCTGTCCGGCCCAGGGCTTCTGCCTGGGCCTGGCGGATCTCCTTCTCGACGCTGGCCAGGCGGTCGGAACGCCGGTGGGTCTGGTCGCCGGCCGCTCGGACGAGGTCGTCCCGCCTCACGTCCACGCGCGCCCTCCCCTGGCCCGGCGATACGCGCTGACCAAGCGCGCCACCAGAGCCGTGGACCCGAGCGGCGACGCCGCCTCACGGGCTCCAGTCGCGAGCTTCACCGCGAGGTCGGCGTCGGCGAGGACCTGGCCGACGGCGCCGGCGAAGACGCTCGGTTCCTCCGGCACGAGCAGGCCCGAGACGCCCTCGGCGACGACCTCTTCGACGCCGCTCGCCCGGACCGCCACGACCGGCAGGCCGCACGCCATGGCCTCGAGCACGGCCAGGCCCTGCGTCTCGGTCGTGGAGGCGAACACGAACAGGTCGGCGGCCTGGTAGTACTCGGCGAGGCGATCCGGCGTCACGCCGCCGCGGAAGTCGACACGGTCGCCCAGGCCCCGGTCCGCGGCCCCGCGACGCAGGGTCGTCGCCAGCGTGCCGCGCCCGACGAGGAGGAGCCGGGTCCTCGGCACGGTGACCCGGGCGATCGCGTCGAGCAGGAAGTCGAGATTCTTCTCCCGGTCGAGTCGGCCCACGTAGAGGAGCAGCCGATCGCCGGTCGGGAGACCGAGCGTGCGGCGGGCGGCCAGCCGGTCACCGGGCCGGAAGCGGTCCAGGTCGACTCCGGTCGGCAGCACCTCGATGGGGCGCCGCACGCCCTGCGCGCGGAGTCGTCGCGCGACGAAGTCGGAGGGCGCCAGGACGAGGTCCGCGGTGTCGGCGAAGCCGGCGCTCCAGCGGATCGCCCTCCGGGCGACCATTCCCCGAGGGAGCGGCACGTAGTGGGCGTACCGGTCGTACAGCGTGTGGTACGTGAACACCAGCGGACGCCCGGCCGCGCGAGCCAGCCGCCGGGCCGAGACGCCCAGGAGGAAAGGATGGTGGGCATGGTACACGTCGAGGTCGAGGTCGAGCAGGCGGCGCGTCAGCGACCGACCGAGAGGCAGCGGGAGGGCGAAGTCGGGATACGTGGGCGCCGGGATGGCGGGCACCCGGATCACCGGGGCTCCGGAGTCGTCGGCTCCGGCCATCCGGGGCGCGACGACGACGACCTCGTGGCCCAGCGTCTCGAGGCCCCGCCGGATCGTCTCGACGGCAGTCGGAACACCGCCGAGCATCGGGAAGTAGTTGTTCGTGAAGAGGCCGATCCTGAGGCGCGCGGCCTCGGGAGCGGCTACATCTTGTAGCGGCCGAAGTCCTCCGGCTTCAGGTTCTCGAGCCACTCTTTGAGCTTCTCCTGGTCGTCGGCTTCCTTCGGAGCGGTCTCGACGCTCTTGGCGCGCCGGACCACGTCGTCGTCGACGAAGATCGGAGCGCCGGCTCGCAGAGCGAGCGCGATGGCGTCGGAGGGACGCGAATCGACCGTGATCTCCTCCTCGCCCATGCGAAGGTGGATCAACGCGAAGAACGTGTTCTCGCGGAGATCGTTCACGACGATCTTCTCGATCTTCGCCTCGACCGCTTCCAGCACGTTCTTGATGAGGTCGTGGGTCATGGGCCGCGGAGTCGCGATCTTCTCCAGCTCGAGCGCGATCGCGTTGGCCTCGAAGATGCCGACCCAGATGGGCAGGGACCGCTTCTCTTCCTCATCGCGGAGGATGATGATCGGCATGTTCGACACGGGGTCCAGGGCGAGCCCCCGGACTTTCATCTCGACCCACATGGACACGTCCCCCCTGCGGTGCGCCGGGATTCGAAATTCACGGTAGCATCGGCCCCCCGGGGATGTCAAATGAGACACCGCGGTGGGACGCTGCGGAGGCGCACGCGTGTCCGGCGAAGTTGCTCGCCGGACACGCGTGCGACGGCTCGTACGGTGCTCGATCCGCGATCAGGAGCGAGCGGGCGCTTTGCTCGCGACCTTGGGACGCTTCCCGTTGCCGTTCCAGACGAGCGGCGGCTTCACCTCGAAGCGGCCGTCCAGGCGCCGGCGGCGCTCCTTCCATCCGTCCTGATACTCGAGCTCTTCCTCGGGGAGCGTCGCCGGCTGGCGCACGCCGTGCGCATTGCGGAACTGCACCGCCAGCTCCGAGGCCCGCGTACGGACCCAGTCCCACGGCGTGCCGAGGGCGAACTGATCGGAGATCGCGCCGATGCGGCCCGAGTTGATGTTGATGGACAGCGTCACGCACGAGAGGATCGGCCCCGACCAGTACGACGTCTGCCAGTTGAGAGGCACCGGCAGGAT
The DNA here is from genome assembly GCA_963799055.1 of uncultured Candidatus Rokubacteria bacterium. Lineage (GTDB taxonomy): Bacteria > Methylomirabilota > Methylomirabilia > Rokubacteriales > DASRDR01 > DASRDR01. The sequence continues at coordinate 371,799 of CAWCVP010000015.1, read as the reverse complement.
GTGAAGGTTGTGGCTTCCGCGGCAGTCACCCGCCACCATCGGGCACGTGGCCCACGGCGACGACAGCTCGCCCGGCGCCGGCCAGTCGCCCTGGGCGAAGGCCAGCATCACGGGGTCGTCCTTGCCGCCGTAGGTGAAGCCCTTCTTGGTCTTGATGTTGTGGAGACGCTCCGCCGACACGACGTAGCCGAGCTGGGCCGCCTGGTCCTTCTCGTCGCGGCTCCAGATCCGCGCCACCACGAAGCGCGATGAGCGCGTCAGCCCTTCGATGTCGAAGAGGTCCTCGGGCGCGCGGAGCGTGATCACCCGCTCCTGGAGCCCCTTGGCCAGCTCCTCCATCTTCCCGTCGAGCGCCTTCTGGTCCCGAGGGTGCGCCCCCGCCTCGACCGCCTGGGCCTTGGTGTCGAGATCGACGATCTCGAAGAGATAGCCGCGCTTCATCCGCGACGACGCGATGACCAACCCGCTGTTGAACCGCGGGTTTAGGTAGGCGCCGGTCGCGAAGTAGTTGAAGGCCATCGGCTCGGTCTTGTCCGCGAACGAGACGACCACGGTCTGCGACGGGTTCTCGGGGCGGATCGGCAGCGGCAGCACGACGCTGGCCGGCCCGGCGCCGCGAAGATTGCCCGTGAAGGCGTCGGCGATCAGATCCTGCCCGGGCCCGTAGAGGCCGAGCTCGGCGGCCTTGGCCGCGCCTTCGTTCAGCGCGTCCCACATCACCTCGTCGATGACCTCGTTCGGCACCTTCTCGGTGGTGATGCCGGTCACGGCCACGTCGTCCCCGGTGTGGGTCACCATGAGGGAGGTGAACATCGGCTCGCCCTGGTACGAGTTGTTGTCCAGGACGAACTGGGTGATGACGCCCTTCACCTCCTCGGCCGCGACCACGTGGCCACCCACGCCGCCGACGTCGGCCTTGGTGGCCTTCACGTAGCGCTGCACCAGCTCCGGCTTCTTGGCGAAGACGTGGGAGCGATACGAGAAGATGTTGGGCAGGTTGGTCGTGATGACCTTCTCGACCGTGGTCGGCGGGTACTCCGCGGCGTTGTCCTTCGACTGATGATAGTCGGCGAGAGGGACTGCTCGCCCGTTCTTGGGGCCGTACCGCTTCGCCTGCGCCATGTCGTCGCCTCCGTCGGAATCGGGTCAATCATTGGGCGGAGCCGGGCTTCCGGCACCGCTTTCGGGCTCTTGGTAGAATGACGCTAGCCTGACCCGTCCGGCGAAGTCAAGGCGCCCCATTCACGGTCTGAAAGTTCTTGCAGGAGGCGGGAATGCGGACTCAGCGCGGGGCTCAGCCGGACGAGGTCCGGCAGATGGTCCGGTGCGTGCAGCTCTACTACCGGGCCCAGCGGCACCAGAACGAGATCGCCCGCGAGCTGGGCCTCTCCTCCTCCAAGGTATCGCGACTCCTGAAGAAGGCGTTCGCCGAGGGGCTGGTGCGCGTCGAGATCGAGCTGCCCAAGCGGCCGCGCCTGGAGGCGGCGCTGGTCGAGCGCTTCCGGCTCCGGGACGCCGTCGTGATCCCGCTGGGCGAGGCGCGCGAGCTGAAGGAGGATCTCGGGACGGCGGCGGCCCGCTACTTCGAGAAGGTCGCGGCCGACGGGGCGCGCGTGGGCCTCTCGTGCGGCTACACGCTCTACCAGCTGATCCGCGCGCTCCGCGAGCGCCGGTTCCGCGACCTCGAGATCTACCCCCTGTCCGGCGAGAGCACGCTCCAGCTGGTGGACCTCTTCCCGAACACCCTCGTGGGGATGATGGCCGCCAAGTACCGGCCGCACGTCCGCGCCTATGCCCTGCCCGTCCAGGTCCTCGGCTCCTTCGCCGCCGCGCAGCGGGAGCGGCGTCGGCTGCTCCAGAAGGGCGAGGTCCGGCGGATCTACGAGGCGGCGGGGGACGTCGATATCGTGCTGGTGGGGATCGGCATGATCGGCGAGACGACGGCGGGATTCTGCTCGCTGGCGGAGTTCTACGGGGTGAGCGTCCGGCGGCTCCGCGCGCTGGGCGTCGTCGGCGAGATCAACTATCATCCCTTCGACCGGGACGGCAAGCTGATCGACCGGAAGGAGCTGCGCCCGCTCACCCAGCGCGTGCTGGCCGTTCCCCCCAGCCGCCTTCGCGAGCTCTCCGGTCAGTACGGGAAGCTGGTCGTCGCGGTCGCCGGCGGGCCCGACAAGCACGAGGCCGTTCTCGGCGCCATGCGAGGCCGCTTCGCCAACGTCCTGGTCACCGACGAGGTCACCGCCGAGGCGCTGCTGGCCGCGCCGGAGTAGCCCTCGACGACGGCGAGCGAGGCGAGGTCCGCGCCAGGCACCGTCCCGGGTCAGGTCTCCTCGAAGATCCCCATGCGGCGGAACTTCGCGTAGCGCTGCTGGACCAGCTCGCCGGGGGCGAGCTGGACGAGCTCCGCCAGGACGCCGTCGACCGTGCGCCGGATCTCGGCCGCCGCGGCCGGCCAGTTCCGGTGGGCGCCGCCCGGGGGCTCCGGCACGATCCCGTCGATCACGCCGAGCTTGAGGAGGTCGGGCGCGGTGATGCGCAGGACCTCCGCGGCGTCCTTGGCCCGGCTCGCGTCCTCCCAGAGGATGGCCGCGCACCCTTCCGGCGAGATCACCGAGTAGATCGCGTGCTCGAGCATCAGGACGCGGTCGGCGACGGCCAGCGCCAGGGCTCCCCCGCTGCCTCCCTCCCCCGTGACGAGCGCCACGATGGGCGTCGTCAGACTCGCCATCTCCCGGAGGTTCCGGGCGATCGCCTCCGCCTGACCGCGCTCTTCGGCGCCCAGCCCGGGATACGCGCCCGGCGTGTCGATGAGAGTCAGGACGGGCTTGCGGAACCGCTCCGCGAGCTGCATGAGCCGGAGGGCCTTCCGGTACCCCTCCGGATGCGGCATCCCGAAGTTCCGGTGGATCTTCTCCTCGGTGTCGCGACCCTTCTGGTGGCCCACGACCACGATGGCGCGGCCTTCCAGGCGGGCCAGTCCCCCGACGATGGCGTGGTCGTCGCCGAAGAGGCGGTCGCCGTGGAGCTCGAGGAAGTCCTCCGCGAAGAGCGGAATCGAGGTCGAGCGCGTACGGTCGCCGCGGGTGACGGGCGAGCTGGACCCGCTGCCAGGCGGTCAGCTTGCCGAAGACCTTGCGCTGGAGGCGCTGGAGGCGCTCCTCGAGTCGCCCGACCTCCGGGTCGACCCCGGGCCGACCCGAGCGGCGAAGTGTCTCGATCCGCGTCTCGAGCTCGATGAGCGGCCGCTCGAAGTCGAGCGCCTTGTCGAGGTCCGCCGTCTCCACCACCGGAGGTCTCCGGTCAGGCCTCGACGGTGACGCTACCCGGCCCCAGGAGCCCCTCGACGGCCTCGACGAATGCCGGAGAGGGCCGGACCCGAAGGGACCGGGAGCGGACGTCGACGTCGGCGCCATCCGTCCGGAGACGGAGGATGAGAGGCACCGTCCCGCGGTGAGCCTCGCAGATCGCGCGGAGGGCCGGGAGCGGGTCGGGCGTCCCTTCCCCGAGCAGGGACACCCGGCACGCCCTCGGCATCGGGGAGGCGCCCGGGCGATCGCCCTCGGCGTCCTCGGCCGGGAGCGGGCGGATGTCGTCGGCGAGGAGCTTCCGGGCCATTGCGGTGCCCTCGACCTTGCCGCGCACCAGGAGCGGCACCGCGCTCCGGAGGTGGGCGGCGGTCTGCCGGAACAGCTCCGGAAAGATGGTGACCTCGATCGTGCCCTCGACGTCCTCGATGGTCGCGAAGCCCATGCGATTGCCGTTCTTCGTGTTGATCTCGCGGAGCGCCGACACCAGCCCGCACAGGAGGACGCGGGCGCCGTCCTCGACCTGGGCGAGCTGTCCGGTGCCCACGACGCCGAGCCGCTGGGCCCGCTCCCACACGCCCCGGAGCGGGTGGCCGGAGAGGTAGAACCCGAGCACTTCCTTCTCGCCGCCGAGACGCTGCTCGGAGTCCCACTCGGCGATCGAGGGGTCGAGGGGATCGGCCTCGCCGCTGCCCCCTTCGGTGGCGCCGCCCAGGAGATCGAACATCGAGACCTGGCCCTGGTCCCGCTCGCGCTGGTGGCGCTGCCCGGCCTCGAAGGCGGCGTCGAGGGCGCCCATGAGCTGGGCGCGTGGCCGGGCCAGGGAGTCGAAGGCGCCGGCCTTGACCAGACTCTCCACCACCCGCCGGTTGACGAGCTGGAGGTCGAGGCGCCGGCAGAAGTCGACCAGCGTCCCGTAGGCGCCCTGCTCTTCCCGCGAGGCGACGATGGTCTCGATCGCCTTCTGGCCGAGGTTCTTGATGGCGCCGAGCCCGAAGCGGATCGTCTCGCCGTCGACGCCGAAGGAGAATCGGGAGACGTTGACGTCGGGCGGCAGGACGCTGATGCCCATGGCCCGGCACTCGTCCATGTGGACGACCACCTTGTCGGTGTTCGCCATCTCGGACGTGAGGAGCGCGGCCATGAACTCCACCGGGTAGTTGGCCTTCAGGTAGGCGGTCTGGTACGCCACGATGCCGTAGGCGGTCGCATGGGCCTTGTTGAAGCCGTAGCCGGCGAACTTCTCCATCAGCTCGAAGACGCGCTCGGCCACCTTCTCCTTGACGCCCCGCCCCAGGGAACCGGCCAGGAACTTCGCGCGCTGCTCGGCCATGAGGGCCGGGATCTTCTTGCCCATCGCCTTCCGGAGGTCGTCGGCCTCGCTCATCGAGAAGCCGGCCATGTCCGCGGCGATCTTGAGCACCTGCTCCTGGTAGACCATGATCCCGTAGGTCTCCTGCAGGTGCTTCTCCATGACCGGATGCTCGTAGCTCGACTTGACCCGTCCGTGGCGCCGCGCGATGAAGTCCGGGATCATCTCCATCGGCCCCGGCCGGTACAGGGCGACCATGGCGATCACGTCTTCCAGGCGCTCGGGCCGGAGCTGGCGGAGGGCGTTCCGCATGCCGGTCGACTCCAGCTGGAACACGCCGAACGTCCGCGCGTCCGCCAGGAGCTGGTAGGTCTTGGCGTCGTCGAGCGGGATCAGCGAAGGGTCGATCCGGACGCCCCGGCTCTCCTCGATCAGCCGGACCGTGTTGGCGATGACGGTCAGCGTGCGGAGCCCCAGGAAGTCCATCTTGAGCAGGCCGAGCTTCTCGATCGGCCCCATGGGGTACTGGGTGATGATCTCCTCGCTCTTCGGATCCCGGTAGAGCGGGACGTGCTCCATGAGCGGCTCGTCGGAGATCACCACGCCGGCGGCGTGCTTGCCGGCGTGCCGGGCGAGCCCCTCGAGCTTCTTGGCGACCTGCCAGAGCTCGGCGACCTCGGGCCGCCCCTTGACCGCCTCCGCCAGCGGGGGGCTCTGACGGAACGCGTCGTCGAGCGTGATGTTCAGCGTGTCGGGGACGAGCTTCGCGATCTTGTCCACGTCCCCGAACGGCATGCCGAGCACCCGGCCGACGTCCCGGATCACGGCCTTGGCCTTGAGCACGTTGAAGGTGATGATCTGCGCGACCCGGTCCCGGCCGTACCGGCGCACGACGTAGTCGATCACCTCGTCGCGCCGGTCGTCCGCGAAGTCGATGTCCATGTCGGGCATCGACTTCCGTCCAGGGTTCAAGAATCGCTCGAAGACAAGCCCGTAACGCATTGGATCGACAGTCGTGATGCCGAGGCAGTACGCGACGATCGAGGCGGCCGCCGAGCCGCGCCCGGGCCCGACCGCGATCCCCCGCTCCTTCGCGTACCGGATGAAATCCCAGACCACCAGGAAGTAGCCGGAGAACTGCATGGCCTGGATGACGCCGAGCTCGTAGTCGAAGCGCGCGCGGATGTCGGCCGTCGGCTCCGGGTAGTGCCGCCGGAGCCCGACCTCGGCCACCTCGCGGAGGTAGGAGTCGAGCGTCTGCCCGGCCGGGACCTCGTAGCGCGGCAGCCGGAACTGGCCGAAGGTCAGCTCGAGGTTGCAGCGCTCGGCGACGGCCAGCGTGCTCGTGCAGGCCTCCGGCAGATCCTTGAAGACCTTCCGCATCTCCTCGGCCGACTTCAGGTAGAACTCTTCGGTGGCGAACTTCCAGCGGTTCGGATCGGCGATCTTGGCGCTGGTCTGGAGGCAGAGCAGCACCTCGTGGGCGCGCGCGTCCGTCGCCTCGAGGTAGTGCGAGTCGTTGGTGCCGGCGACCGCCACCCCGAGCGCCCGGGCGATGCGGATCGTCCCGTCGGTCACCCGGATCTGGTCGTCCAGCCCGTGCGCCTGGATCTCCATGAAGTAGTGGTCGCGCCCGAAGACGTCGGCGTACCAGGCGGCGACCTCGAGCGCCTTGCGCTCCTCCCCCGCCAGGAGGAGCCGGGAGACCTCGGAGTTCAGGCATCCGGACAGGATCAAGAGGCCGTCCGAATGCTGCGCCAGGAGCTCCTTGTCGACGCGCGGCTTGTAGTAGAAGCCCTCGAGGTAGCCCTTCGACACGAGCTTGATCAGGTTCCGGTAGCCCGCCTCGTTCCGGACCAGGGCCGTGACGTGGTTGGCGCCCTCGTACTGCCCGTCGACCGGCGCGCGCTCGAACCGGCTGCCCGGCGCGACGTAGAGCTCGCAGCCGAGGATGGGCTTGATGCCGGCGGCCCGGGCGTGCTGGTAGAAGTCGATCGCGCCGAAGAGGTTGCCGTGATCGGTGAGCGCGATGGCCGGGAAGCCGAGCTGCACCGCCCGCTCGACGAGCCGCTTCAGGCGGGCGGCGCCGTCGAGGAGGCTGTACTCCGAGTGAACGTGAAGGTGGACGAAGTCGGCGCGCTCGCTCACGGTGTCCTCATGAGGGGCTCAGCGTCGCCGGGCGCCGCCGGCGAGGAGGCCCGCCACCAGCCCCAGAATCCCCGGAATGCCCGCGATGACCACCAGCACCGCCGCGAATCGCGCGAGCCAGCTGGGAGCGTCGCCGGGGTCCCGGGTCAGGGACGCGGCGGGTAGGAACTGCGCCACCAGCGGGTCGACGATCAGCAGGAGCGGCTGCCCCACCCGCGGCACCGCGGCGGCCAGGAAGAGGGCGTAGACGGCGGCGAACACGCCGGGAGCCGCGAGCTTCAGCCAGAGCGGCTCGGGATCGCCGATCATGTCCCGGAGCAGCATCAGCATGCCGATCGGCACCACGACGAAGGTCAGGCCGAGGTAGAGCCCACGCCGGAGATCGGCGCCCAGCATGTCGTCCATGAAGGGGGCCAGCAGCTCCGGCTTGTCGAGTCCGCCCATGAGCCCCACCGCGACGACGAGCAGGACCCAGAGCAGCCCCACCCCGACACAGAGACGCCCCAGCCGCTCCAGCATGGCGGGGGGCTAGCGTCGGGCTCCCTCGGACGTTCCACCTGCGGGCAGGCCCGGAACCTGCACGAGCGGCACCGCGTTGCCGCCGAACGAGTACTGCGGCAGGCGGCCGTCCCACTTCGAGAGGTACTGCTGCTGGATGAGCGACGACGTCAGGGACGAGGAGACCCGGGCATTGTAGGTCGCCTCGGCCTCGCCCTTGATCCGGGTGGCGTCGGCCACGCCCTTGGCCTCCTCGCGCGCCGCGTCGCCCCGGCCCTTGGCGGCGGCCGCGATGATCTCCGCCTGCCGCTGCGCCTGGATGAGCTCGTACCGCTTCTGCTCGGCCTTCTGCTCCTCGATCTGCTTGGCCTCGATGGCCTTCTCGTAGTTCTGGTCGAAGCGGATGTTCGCCAGGGAGGCTTCCTTCAGCTCGATCCCGTACTTGGCGAGCCACACGGTCAGCTCGCGCTGGACGTCCGCCTTGATCGCCGGCCGGAGGAGGAGGATCTCGGCCGCGTTGTGCGTCGCGGTGTTCGCCTTGAGGACCTCCTGGGCCGCCGGATCGATGATCACCGACGAGTAGTCCAGTCCGATCGACTTGTAGACCTCGGGGGCGCGGTCGGGATGCAGGCGGTAGTTCAGGACCATCTCGACGTGGACGGCCTGGAGGTCCTTGGACGCCGCGTCGTACTTCGCCACGTGCTTGCCGACCCGGCCGTCCATGACCACGATGTCGTTGAGAGGATTCCACACGACGTTCAGGCCCTCGCGGAGGGGCTCCGCGTCGACCTGCCCGAAGAGCACCTTCACGCCGACGTGGCCGGCGGGGATGATGCGGAAGACCGAGAAGAACAGGATGACGGCGGGCACGCCGATGGCGAGGAGGAGGACGAGTCCGGGGGCGAAGGTGCGAAGCCCGGGCGGCAGGCCCTCGGCGCGCCGACGCAGCGCTCCGTGGATCGCGAGTCCCGCCAGCAGGACGGCGGCCGCGAAGACCAGCTTACTCATCGCTCCATCCTCTCCGACCGCACGAGGTGCCTACTCCCACTCGATGGTGCTGGGGGGCTTGGAGGAGATGTCGTAGACGACGCGGTTCACGCCCTTCACCTCGTTGATGACCCGGCTGGATATTCTGGCCAGCACCTCGTAGGGGAGCCGGGCCCAGTCCGCGGTCATCGCGTCCTGGCTCACGACCGCTCGGAGGGCGACGACCTGAGCGTACGTCCGGAAGTCGCCCATCACGCCCACCGTGCGCACCGGGAGAAGCACGGCGAAGGCCTGCCAGAGTGCGCGCCCGAGGCCCGCGGCCTCGATCTCCTCCTGGACGACCGCGTCGGCCTCGCGGACCACGGCGAGCCGCTCCTCGGTCACCTCGCCCAGGATGCGCACGGCCAGGCCGGGCCCGGGGAACGGCTGGCGCCACACGATCTCCGGGGGGAGTCCGAGGAGCTCGCCGAGGACGCGCACCTCGTCCTTGAACAACTCGCGCAAGGGCTCCACCAGGGTGAACCGGAGGTCCTTCGGCAACCCGCCGACGTTGTGGTGGGTCTTGATCGTGGCCGACGGGCCGCGGAACGACGTGGACTCGATCACGTCCGGGTAGAGCGTGCCCTGGGCCAGGAAGGGAATCGTGCCGAGGCGCTCCGCCTCCTCCTGGAAGACGGCGATGAACTCGGCCCCGATCAGCTTGCGCTTCTGCTCGGGGTCGGTCACGCCCTGGAGGGATCTCAGGAAGCGCGCGGCGGCATCGACGTACAGGAGGCGCATGCCGAAGCGGTCCTGGAAGGTCTTCCGCACCGCCTCCCCTTCCCCCTTCCGGAGGAGGCCGTTGTCGACGAAGACGCACTGGAGCTGGTCGCCGATGGCGCGGTGGACCAGCGCGGCGGTGACGGCCGAGTCCACGCCGCCCGAGAGCGCGCACAGGACGCGCTCGCGTCCGACCGTCGTCCGGACCGTGTCGACGGCTTGGTCGACGAACGAGCTCATCGACCACCCCGGCTTGAGCCCGGCCAGGTGGAAGAGGAAGTTCTCGAGCACGCGCTGGCCCTGGGGGGTATGCGCCACCTCGGGGTGGAACTGCACGGCGTAGAGCTTCCGCGCCGGGGCGACCATCGCCGCGACGGGGCTGTTGGCGGTGGTGGCGAGCGAGCGGAAGCCGGGCGGCGCGGCGAGAACGGTGTCTCCGTGGCTCATCCAGACGGTGACATGCCCGGCCGGAGTGTCGGGCGTCACGCCCTCGAAGAGGAGGTCGCGGCCCTGGAGGGCCACGTCGGCCCGTCCGTATTCCCGATGGGGGCTCGGCTCGACCTTGCCTCCCAAGAGACGGGCCATCGCCTGCATGCCGTAGCAGATGCCCAGCACGGGGATCCCGGCCTCGAACAGCGCCGACGGGCGGCAGGGGCGCCCCTTCGTCGTAGACGCTGGCCGGCCCTCCGGACAGGACGATCGCCTGGTGGTCGAGGAGGCGCTGGAGGGGCGTCGTGGGCGGGAAGATCTCCGAGTAGACGCCCGCCTCGCGGATGCGCCGGGCGATCAGCTGCGTGTACTGTGAGCCGTAGTCGACGACCGCGACCTTGTCCATGCGACGATCGTCTCCCGCGGCGCGGGCGGCGAGGGTCACGACCCTCGCGCTACTTGCCCATGCCGACGCGCTGTGCCTTCTGGAAGATCTTGCCCTCCGTCTTGATCGCCGGCGCGATGATGAGCTCCGTCATCTGCAGCTCCCGAATCGTGCTGGCGCCGACCGACCCCATGCACGTCCGCAAGGCGCCCATCAGGTTCATCGTCCCGTCGTCCGTGAAGGCCGGCCCGAAGAGGATCTGCTCGAGAGGCCCGACGACCCCGACCCGGATGCGGGTGCCGCGCGGCAGATTCGAGTGGGGCGTCGCCATGCCCCAGTGGTACCCGCGCCCCGGAGCCTCCAGGGCCCGCGCGAATGCCGAGCCGATCATGACCGCGTCGGCGCCGGCCGCCAGGGCCTTGCAGATGTCCCCGCCCGTCGACATTCCGCCGTCGGTGATGATCGGCACGTAGCGCCCGCCCTGCTTGTAGTAGAAGTCGCGCGCAGCCGCCGAGTCCGCCGTCGCCGTGATCTGAGGGACCCCGAGTCCCAGGACCTCGCGGGACGTGCACGCCGCGCCGGGTCCGACGCCGATCAACAGGGCGTCGACTCCGGTCTGCATCAGCTCCAGGGTGGCTTCGTAGGTGACGCAGTTGCCGACGATCAGCGGGATCGAGAGCTCCTGCTTCAGGCGCCGGAAGTCGAGGGGCTCGTACTCCGTCGCGATGTGCCGGGCGGTGCTCACGGTGGACTGGACGATGAAGAAATCGGCGCCGGCCTCCTCGGCGAGCTTCGCGAACCGCATGGCCCGCTGCGGGATGGCCGAGACGATGACCGAGGCGCCCCCCTTCTTGATCTCGCTGACGCGTCGGTGGACCAGCTCCTCCTTGATGGGCTCCCCGTAGATCGACTGGATGATCCTCGTCGCCTCTTCGGCCGAGGACGAGATGATCTGCTCGATCACCTCTTCGGGGCTCTCGTACCGGGTCTGGACGCCTTCCAGGTTGAGGACGGCCAGGCCTCCGAGGCGGCCCATCTCGGTCGCGAAGCGCGCATCGGTGACGCCGTCCATCGCCGCCGCGATGATCGGGAGCTCGATGCGGCGGCCGCAGAGCTCCCACGACACGTCGACCTCGTTCGGGTTGACCGTGACGGTTCCTGGGACCAGGGCGATGTCGTCGAATCCGTATGCGACCCGCGCCTTTCGCCCGCGACCGACCCACATCCCCATGCTCCGTCCCTCCTCCGTCGCTGCGGCGCGCCCTACCAGTAGTGACCGCCCAGCCCGACCGCCACTAGATGTTGGGAAAGTATAGGAGGCCCCTCCGCCGCGTGTCAAGCCGCCGGCCCGCCGCGCGGGTCCGCGGGCGATGCCCGCCGGGCCCGGCCGCAGGCGATGCGGAGACCTTCCAGCGTCAGATGGGGGTTCACGACGTCGATCGTGCGGGCGAGGCCGTTCATCAGGCCGACGAGCCCGCCGGTCGCCACGACCTTGGGCTCGCCCCCCATCTCCGCGCGCATCCGGGCGACCAGACCGTCGACGAGACCCGCATACCCGAAGACCATTCCCGACTGGATGTTCGTCACCGTGTTGCGGCCGATGGCGGCCGGCGGCCGGACGAGATCGACGCGAAAGAGCCGCGCGGCTCGGGTCGTCAGCGCCTCGGCGGACGTCGCGATGCCGGGCGCGATCGCGCCGCCGATGAACTCGCCGCCCGGCGACACGCACTCGAAGGTCGTCGCGGTGCCGAAGTCGATGATGATGAGGGGCGGCCCGTAGAGCTCGATGGCGGCGATCACCTTGACCACTCGGTCCGGGCCGACCTCGCGGGGATAGTCGACCCGCATGGGGAGCGCGACGTTGACGCCGGGGTCCACCACGAAGGGGGAGACGCCGAAGTAGCGGGCGGCCATCTCCTCCATCGTCCGCTGGACGGCGGGAACCGTCGACGAGACGGCCACGTCGGTGACGGCCGGCGGCTCCAGCCCGTGGCTGCGAAGCATCGCGTGGCTGAAGACGCCGTACTCGTCCGCCGTCTGCTCCCGCCGGGTCGTCAGCCGCCACGACGCCACGAGCCGGCGGTCGTCGTAGACGCCGAGCTTCACGTTCGTGTTGCCGACGTCGATCGGCCAGGAGCATCAGCGCGACTCCACCCTCACCCGCTCGGGACTCCCCTCGCCCTCCGCCACCACCAGCACGGTCCGACCGTCCTCGTCGCGGGCGACGAGCTCCCCGTGGGGGCCGATGTCGACCGCCGTGCCCACCCCCCCGGCGAGGCTCAGCGGCGTGCCCAGGACGCCCCGCTGACGCCAGGCGGCGCGAACGGGCTCGAAGCCGGTCCCGAGCAGCACGGCGTACCAGGCGTCCAGGCGGGCGAGGATCACGGCGAGGAGGTGCTCCCGCGTGACCGCCGCCGACAGCCCGGCCAGGGACCGGGCACGACCGGCGAGCTCGGCGGGCCAGGCTGCCTCGCCCTGCGAGACGTTCACCCCGATCCCGAGCACCACCAGCGAGGGACGCGAGGGGGGGCCGGCGACGCCTTCCGCCAGGATGCCGCCCACCTTGCGACCCTCGACCAGGACGTCGTTCGGCCACTTGAGCCGCGCGGACACCTGGGCCACGGCCTCGACGGCCTCGGCGACCGCACAGCCCGCCGCCATCGGGATCTCCGGCCAGCGGGCCACCGGAAACGGCGGACGCAGGACGATGGAGACGAGCAGGCTGGTGCCGGCCGGCGCGGTCCACGGACGTCCGCGACGCCCGCGTCCCGCCGTCTGGTGATCGGCCAGGACGACGGCGCCCTCCGGTGCTCCCGCGTCCGCCCACGTGCGCGCGAGGGCCTGGGTCGAGCCGACGGAGCCATACGCGCGGAGCGGCCCGGCGAGGCGGCCGCCCGGCAGGCAGGAGGCGAACGATCGCGTGAGAGTGGGGTCGAGCGCGGGCTCAGCGGGCGTCGAGCGCATCGAGCCGCGCCAGCCCCTCGCGCAGGGTGGCCTGGAGCGCCAGGTGCTCGGTGCGCCGGACCTCCTCGCGCGCCACGACCTCGGCCGGGGCCCGCTGACGGAAGTCCTCGCGACCGAGCTTCGCCTCGGTGCGCGCGAGCTCGTCCTCGACCTTCCGCAGCTCCTTGCCCAGCCGCGCCCGCTCGGCCGCGACGTCGACCACGCCGGCGAGCGACACGTGGATCTCCGAGCCTTCCACGACCTTCAGCACCGCGTCGGCGGCCCGGTCGGCGGCGGGATCGATGCGGACGTCCGCCCGGCCAGCGCGCCGATCGCGCCGGCCTCGGCGCGCAGCACCGGCTCCACCGCCGGGCTCGGCTTGACGACGACGGACAGCGTCCGCGACGGCGGGATCTGGAACTCGCTGCGGATGCTTCGAATGCCGGAGACGACGGTCATGACGGGCGCGATGTCGGCCTCGGCCGCCGGGCTCCGGTGGCGCTTCTGGGGTCGCGGGTAGCGGGCGATCATGATGCTGGCCGGCGCCGTCCGGCCCTTCGGCAGGCGCTGCCAGATCTCCTCGGTGATGAAGGGCATGAAGGGGTGGAGCAGCCGGAGCGTCGTCTCGAGCACCTCGAGCAGCGTCGCCTGGGTCCGGGCCCGGGCGGCCGGATCCTCTCCCCGGTACAGCGTGAGCTTCGACCACTCGAGATACCAGTCGCAGTAGTCGTGCCACAGGAACTGGTAGATGGCGCTGGCGGCGTCGTTGAAGCGGTACTTCGCCAGCGCCTGGCGCGTGTCGAGGATCGTCTGCTGGAGGCGGCTCATGATCCAGCGGTCGGCCAGCGTCGGCGGCGCCTTGCGGGCGCGCGCCGGGCGGTAGCCCTCGAGGTTCGACAGGACGAACCGCGCCGCGTTCCAGAGCTTGTTCGCGAAGTTCCGGTAGCCCTCGATCCGGTCGTTCGAGAGGCGGATCTCCCGTCCCTGCGCGGCCAGCGCCGCCAGCGTGAACCGGAGCGCGTCGGTCCCGAACTGCTCCATCACGCCGAGCGGGTCGACCACGTTGCCCTTCGACTTCGACATCTTCTGCCCTTCCATGTCCCGGACGAGGGCGTGGATGTAGACGTCGCGGAACGGCACCTCCTCCATGACGTGGAGGCCCAGCATCATCATCTTGGCGACCCAGAAGAAGATGATGTCGTAGGCGGTGACGAGGCAGGAGGTCGGGTAGAACGTCTTGAGCTCGGGCGTGGTGTGGGGCCAGCCGAGCGTCGAGAAGGGCCACAGGCCGGACGAGAACCACGTGTCGAGGACGTCCTCGTCCCGGCGGAGGGGCCCGCGGCACGCCGGGCACTCGGTCAGGTCCTCGCGGGACACGTGCAGCGTGCCCTCCGCGTCGCAGTGCCATGCCGGCACCCGGTGCCCCCACCAGAGCTGGCGCGAGATGCACCAGTCCCGGATGTTGATGAGCCAGGCGTTGTACGTCTTGGTCCAGCTCCGGGGCGTGATGCGGGTCCGCCCGTCGCGCACCGCCTTGAGCGCCCGGTCGGCCAGCGGCTTCATGCGGACGTACCACTGCTTGGACACCAGCGGCTCGACGATCGTCTTGCAGCGGTAGCAGGTGCCGACCCGGTGCTGGTACGGCTCGATCTTCTCGATCAGCCCGAGCGCCGTCATGTCCTCGACGATGCGCCGCCTCGCCTCGAAGCGATCCAGGCCCGCGTACTTCCCGGCGCGCTCGTTCATCTTCCCGTCGAAGCCGATGACCTGGCGGACCTCGAGGCCGTGGCGCCGCCCGATCTCGAAGTCGGTCGGGGTCGTGGCCGGGCGTGACCTTGATGACGCCCGTGCCGAACTTGGGGTCGACGGCGGCGTCGGCGACGACCTTCATCCGGATCGTCCCCTCGACCGACGGGATCTCGAGCTCCCGCCCGACGTACTTCGCGTAGCGGCGATCCTTCGGGTGGACGGCCAGCGCGGTGTCGCCGAGCTTCGTCTCCGGGCGCACGGTGGCCAGCGACAGGGGGCCGTACTTGATGTAGTAGAGCTCTGCCGCGCGGTCCTCGTACTCGACCTCGAGGTCGGAGAGAACCGTCCGGCACCGGGGGCACCAGTTGACGATGTAGTCGCCCCGGTAGATGAGGCCCTCCTCCCAGAGCCGGACGAAGACCTCCCGGACGGCCGTCGACAGGCCGGGATCCATGGTGAAGCGCTCCCGCTCCCAGTCGCAGGACGCGCCCAGGCGCCTCAGCTGCTGGAGGATCGTGCCGCCGGACTCCTCCTTCCACTTCCACACGCGCTGGATGAAGGCCTCGCGCCCGAGCGCCTCGCGGCTCGTGCCCTCGGCCGCGAGCTGCCGCTCCACGACCACCTGCGTGGCGATCCCGGCGTGGTCCGTACCGGGCTGCCAGAGGACGTTGAAGCCTTCCATGCGCTTCCAGCGCACCAGGATGTCCTGGAGGCCGTTGTTGAGCGCATGGCCGATGTGAAGGGAGCCGGTGACGTTCGGGGGCGGAATGACGATGCAGTACGGCTTCGCCTTCGAGAAGGGGTCGGCGCGGAAGTAGCCCCGCTCCTCCCAGACGCGGTACCACGTGTCCTCGGCCTGGCGGGGATCGTAGCGGTCCGGGAGCATCGCGGGCGGCCGCGGGGCGGGCTTCGGATCATCCGACACGGCGCTCATTCTAGCATCGGCGCTTCTCGTTTACACCCCGCGAGGGCTCTCGTAGAATGAGCGCCAAGGCACGCGCTCAGTGAGAATCCTCGACCGCTACATCTGGAAGGAGCTCTGGACACCGTTTCTGCTCGGGTTGTTCGTCTCGACCTTCCTGCTGCTCGTCGACCGGATCTTCGACCTGATGGACCTGATCATCAACAAGGGCGTGCCCGTCGCCCTCGTCGGGCTCCTGTTCCTCTATCTCCTGCCGGCCATCCTGGTGCTGACCATCCCGATCGGAGTGCTCTTCTCCATCCTGGTCGCGTTCGGCCGTCTGTCCGCCGACATGGAGATCGTCGCGATGAAGGCGTGCGGGGTGAGCCCGCTGCGCCTTCTCTGGCCCGTGATGTCGTTCGGGCTCGTGATGGCCGCCGCGACGGGATACCTCATGATCGATTCCGTCCCCAAGACGAACTACGCGTTCAAGTCGCTCGTGTTCGACATCGTGCGCACCCAGGCGAGCGTGGGCGTGAAGGAGCGGGTCTTCAACGACACGTTCGGCAACTTCGTGATCTACGTCGACGAGATCGCCCCGGACCAGGTGGCGCTCCGAAACGTGTTCGTGTCGGACGAGCGGAAGCCCGACGAGCAGCGCTTCATCACGGCGCGGGAGGGGCGACTGCTCTCGGACGAAGTGAACCGCCGGGTCACGCTGCGACTGCTGGACGGCTCGATCCACGAGACCAGCCCGAGCGCGCTTCAGAAGTATCGGGAGGTGCGCTTTCGGCTGTACGACATCACGCTCGTCCTGGAGAACCCTCTGGTGAAGCAAGGGGGCGCGCCGAAGGGCGACCGCGAGATGAGCCTCACCGATCTGCGCAAGACGGTCCAGGAGTTCAAGCAGGTCAAAGGCAATGCGAACCCCTTCCTGGTGGAGATACACAAGAAGTTCGCGATCCCGGTCGCGTGCCTGGTCTTCAGCGTGCTGGGGGTACCTCTGGGCATTCGGGCGCATCGGGGCGGCCGCTGGGGCGCGTTCGTGGCGGCGCTGCCGATCCTGCTCTTCTACTACGTCGGGCTGACCCTCGGCGAGAACGTCGGCGACACGGGACGAGTCCCTCCCTGGCTCGCGATGTGGGGACCGAACATCCTGGTGAGCGCGGTGGCCATCTACCTGCTCCGCGCCACGCTGCGGGAGCGCCCGATTCCGCTCGTGACGCTGATCCAGCAGTGGTTCTGGACCCTGGTCGCGCAGAGCCGGCACACCTGGCGTCGCATCACCGAGCCGTCGGCACCGTCCGGCCGCGCGCGCGACGGCGGCACGGGGGCGCGCCCGCGCCCGGCGGGCGCCGCGCAGCAACGCCCTCCACATCGTGGATCGATATCTGAGCGTGGAGTTCCTGACGCTCTTCTTCTACGGCATCGCCCTGGCGACCGTCGTCGTGATCATCGGCGACCTCATGACCACGCTGGACCGCTATCTCCGGCTGAAGCCGGGGCTGGGGCTGATCCTGCTGCACTTCGTGTACCGGACGCCGCCCTTCGTCTACCAGGGGCTCCACATCGTGATGCTGATGTCCACGATCCTGCTGTTCGTCGGGCTCTCGCGCAGCAACGAGCTCACGGCGCTGAAAGCGGGCGGGGTGAGTCTCTACCGGGTCAGCCTGCCCGTGTTCGGACTCGCCGGGCTGGTGACGCTGAGCTCCCTCGGGTTCCAGGAAGTGGTCATGCCCTTCCTGAACCGACGGGCGGTGGAGGTCGACGAGTCGAAGATCAAGCGTCGGACCATGCCGGAGCTCCGCAAGCGCACGCAGATCTGGTATCGGGGCCGGGAGGACGGGGCGTCGGAGAGCCGCATCTACCACATCGACCTCCTGGATCCCGGCAACCAGCACATGAGCGGCGTCACGGTCCTGTCGCTGGGATCGGACTTCGGGATGCGCCGCCGTTGGGACGCCCGAGAGATGCGCTGGTCGGACGCCGAGGACGCCTGGCAGCTGGCCAACGGGGTCCGCCGCGAGTTCCGGTCCGGCCGGCCCGACGTGGCGGAGTCGTTCCGCCAGCAGACCGTCCGCCTGCCCGAGCGCTATCAGGACTTCGCGCAGGTGCCGCGGGCACCTGACGTGATGAACTACATGGAGCTGCGAGAATACATCGACCGACTGCAGGCCGCCGGGCACAAGGTCGCGAAGTATCTCGTCGACCTCTACTCGAAGATCGCCTTCCCGTTCGCCCACCCGATCATGGCGCTGGTCGGCATTCCCTTCGCGCTCCAGTCGCCGCGCGGCGGGCGGGTCATCGGGATCGCGGTGTGCTTGGCGCTCGGGCTCGGCTACTTCATCGTGCACTCGGCGGCGCTGGCCCTCGCACGAGCGGAGATCCTCCCGCCCCTGGTGGCGGCGTGGGCCGCGAACGCCCTGTTCGCCACCCTCGGGCTCTATCTCTACCTGCGCGCCAGGACCTGAGTCGGAGGGGGCCGCCGTCAGCGCGTGGCCCGCTCCCGGAGAACCTTCAACGCCTCCTCGAGGCGGCGCTGGGCGTCGCCGTAGGCCCCCCAGTCCCCCCGCCGCAGCGCGTCCTGGGCCCGTGTCCAGGCTTCCCACGCGCGGCCGACCAGGCCGCTGACGCCCTCGCCGAGGCCTGCCGCGTCCCGCGCGTCGCCTGCGGGCGGCGCCACGACGCCCGGCCGGCGCCCGAAGATCGACTGGAGGGAGGCGTCGAAGGTCTCGGCCATCGCGATCTGGTTGCCGTACGCGACGATGACCCGCTTCAGCTCCGGGATCGATCCCTTCTCGGCGGCCAGATACAGCGGCTGGACGTAGACGAGCGATTCCTCTACCGGGACCGCCAGGAGGCTGCCGCGAAGCACGGTCGAGCCGCGCTGGCTCCACAGGGTGATCTGCTGGGAGATCACGGCATCCTGGTCGATGCGAGCCGCGACCTGCCGCGGCCCGAAGACCAGACGCTGCTTCGGGAAGAGAAACGCCACGAGGCGTCCGTATCCCGGGCCGTCGGAGCGGGCGGCGAGCCACGCGATCATGTTGTCGCGGCGCAGCGGGGTGAAGGGCATCAGGAGGACGAACTCCTCGCGTGACTCGCCGGGAATGCGCATGATCGTGTAGTAGGGGTCCTGCTCGCGCTCACGTCCCCCCTCCGCCATGCGGGGCACCGACCAGAGATCCTCCTTGTTGTAGAACACGCGCGGGTCCTGCATGTGATACGTGGCGTACATGCGCGCCTGCACGCCGAAGAAGCCGGCCGGATAGCGGACGTGCGCTCGGAGGTCGGCCGGCATCGTGTCGATCGGCGCCAGGAGCCCCGGGAACACGGCCGAGTAGGCGCGCACGATCGGATCCTGGGCGTCGGCGACGTAGAAGTGCACCGTCCCGTCGTAGGCGTCGACCACCACCTTCACCGCGTTGCGGACGTAGTTGCCGAGGCCGGCCACGCGCTCGGAGTACGGGAAGCGGTCGGTCACGGTGTACCCGTCGAGCAGCCACGCCAGGCGCCCGTTCTCGCGGATGACGAGGTACGGGTCGGGGTCGAACCGGAAGAAGGGCGCGATCCGCCGCACGCGCTCCCCGACCTGGCGATGAAAGAGCACCCGGCTCTCCGCGGTGATCTCGGGGCTCAGAAGGATGCGGTAGGAGCCGAACCGGATGGACAGCAGGAGGCGCCGCCAGAAGGAGCCCACGGGCACCCCGCCCTGCCCGCCGTAGGTCGTGTACACGTTGTCGTCGCCGGCGGCCGCCGGGTAGTCGATCTCCTGGGAGCGCGTCCGGACGAACACGTACTCGTTCGACACCTCACCGAAGTAGATCTCGGGCCGCGTCATGCGGAGCGACGTTCGGGACGCCGGCGGGACGTCCTTGATGTACAGCTCCGGCAGACCCTTCGGCGGTGATGCGGTTCACGGGCCCGACGACCGCGCCGTAGCCGTGCGTGTACTGCAGGTGCTCGTTGATCCACTGCCGGTCCGCATCCTGGCCCTGGACGTCCCGTGGCAGGTTCTGGTAGGAGAGCTCCCGCGCCGACAGCATCACCTGCTGATACTCGCCGTCGATGACGTAGCGGTCGTTGTCGACGTCGACGAAGCGGTAGTAGGTCCGGATCTCCTGGAGCTGGGCGAACGTGGCCAGGAGCGGCGCCTGGTCCCAGAGCCGGACGTTCTTCAGTGTCGGGGCGTTGCGGGCCAGGTCGGCAGCGGTCAGGGTCTCCCGGGCCGGGAAGTCGCGCTCCTCGATGCGGTCGAGCGCGAACGCCCGACGCGTCATCCCGATGTGATGCGCGATGTACGGGCTCTCGGCGACCAGCGCGTTCGGAGCGACGCGGAGGCGCTGCATCAGCGTGGGAAACGCCCACACGCCGACCATCCATCCGACCACGAGCACCACGAGACCCACCAGAACCGGCCGGGTGCTGCGCCGGAACACGTGGACCAGCGCCGTGAGCCCGCAGATGGCAGTGAGAACGGCGAGCCACTGGAGCGCGGGGAGGGTGGCGTGGACGTCCGTGTACGTGGCTCCGAACACGGCTCCGCGCTGGGAGTAGAGGAGCTCGTAGCGATCCAGCCAGAAGTCGGCCGCCTTGGCGAAGAGGAGGAGGGTCAGGAGCCCGAGGAGGTGCGCTCGGGCGCGGGCGGTGATCACCGGCCCCCGCGACGTCAGGACGAGCACCCGCCCGAGGAAGTAGACGATCGCCGTCGCCACGAGCGCGAGCAGGATGAGCGCGAAGCTCCAGCTGAGGGCCCGCCGCCAGAGGGGCAGCTGGAACACGTAGAAGGCGACGTCCCGGCCGAACAGGGGGTCCGAGATTCCGAACGGCTCCGCGTGCCGGTAGAGCAGGACGGTCTGCCACTCGGCGCTCGCGGAGACCCCGACCAAGAGGGCGAGGACGGCGGCCACCGGGGTCAGCAAGCGCTGGAGGATCGGCTCCAGCACGACGCGGCTCGGCAGCCCGAGCGGCTCCTCCAGCTCCCAGAAGACGTCCGGCGGCCGCGCCCGCACGGCGGCCCGGAGGTTGAGCGAAATGAACAGGAAGGTGACGAGCCCCAGCCCGATCAGGAGCGCGCCTCGGGTTGCGGCGATGCGCAGGAAGATGGGGACGTAGCCGACCTCCTGGAACCACAGCCAGTCCGTGTAGAACGGCACGGCCTCGATCGCGACGACCGCCGCCACCCCGATCACGGCCAGGAGCGCCAGCGGTCGTCTCATCGCTCCTCCTGCTCGATCTCGTAGTCGAGCCTCCGTCGCGCCATCCAGCGCACCGCGCACAGGTCGGCGAGGCCCGCCCAGAGGCGCCCCCAGTTCCCGTACTTGGAGACCCCCGCCCGACGCGGGCGGTGGGACACGGGCACCTCCGTCACCCGGCATCCCTCCATCTGGAGCAGTGCGGGGAGGAATCGGTGCATGCCCCGATAGAGGTGCAGGCGCTGCAAGGCCTCGCGGCGGAACGCCTTCAGCGTGCAGCCCGTGTCATGGACTCCGTCGCGGGTGAACCGGTCCCGGACCCGGTTGGCGACTCGCGAGGCGAGCCGCTTGGTCCAGGGATCGTGCCGCTCGACGCGCCATCCGCAGACCGCGTCCTGACCGGGCAGGGCGGCGAGGAGCTTGGGAATGTCGCGCGGGTCGTTCTGGAGGTCGGCATCCATCGTGACGACCACCGCCCCGCGGGCGGCCCGGAAGCCGGCGTCCAGGGCCGCGGTCTGTCCGGCGTTGCGGCGAAGACGGAGGAGGCGGACGCGAGGATCCGCCCGGGCCAGGCGTCGAATGGTCTCGTCCGTGCCGTCGGTGGAGCCATCGTCCACGAAGACGACCTCGAACGAGCGGCCGTCGGAGGCCAGGACCTCGACGAGCTCCCGGTAGCACGGCTCGACGTTCGGCGCCTCGTTGTAAGCGGGGATCACCACGCTGAGGGCGGGCGACGTCCCGGACGGCACCTCGGCCATGCGAGGCTTTCTCCCCGCCGCGCTCAGAACCGGGTCGGCCCGGCCGGGCCCGGCGCGCCGCGGAAGCCGTAGCCACGGTAGAGGCTGAAGACCCGGATGATCCGCTCTCCTCGGCTGATCTCGAGAACGATCGGCGGATCGACCCTTTCGAACGCGGCCATGACACGCTCGTCGAGCGGCCGCCTCCCCTCCTTCACGTACACCGCATCCCAGCCGAGGCGGGTGTCGGGACCCGCCCAGATGTCGTACTGGTTGAGGCGGCGACCCAGATTGAAATTATACGCGGGCGGCTGGCCGGGGGTGTAGAAGGCGAGCTCGCTCACCACCTGGTAGCGGTCCGAGACCAGGAATGTCCGCCGCGGATCCGGCATGCGCTCGACGGTGGCGCCGACCGCTTCGCCCAGCTCCTTCCATCCGCGAAGCCGGGCCGTGGGATCGAGTTGGCGCGGCAGTCCCAGGCGATCGGTCGCGTGGCCGACGGCGCTCATGCCGAGCGCCACGGCGACCGCCGCCGACGAGGAGACGCGTCTGGGCACGGCGAGCGGCCGGCGCGAGGCCGGCCCGGCGCTCCAGGAGAAGGCCGGCAGTCGCGAGCACCAGGGACGGATAGGCGGCGGCCGCCCAGTTTGCCTGCACCTTGCCCTGGAGCGCGACCACGAGGTAGAAGCCCAGCACCGGTGCCGCGAACGCCACCAGGAAGCGGTAGGGCTCTCGCCCCCGCCCCAGGCCCTCCCGCAGGGCGACCCAGAGACCCCAGGCGAGGAGACCCGCGATCAGTGGGCTCAACACCAGGAACTGGGACCCCAGAAACTCCGCGAGGTGCTCGAGCGTGAAGCCCCTGCCCCGCCCCTGGCTGGCGACGTGGCGGGCCGAGACCCAACCGGTCCGCGCATTCCACAGGAGCACCGGGACGAACGTGCTCAGCGCGACGAGGCCCGCCAGAATCGGTCCCCGCGCGGCCAGGGCGCGCCGGCGCTCAGGGGCGCGCCAGAGATACAGCGCCAGCCCGGGCAGCGCGAAGAGCATCGCGTACTTCGCGAGGCTTCCCACGCCGATCGCGAGGCCCAGCAGCACCCACGCGCCCGTCCCGCCACCCGTCACCGCCCGGTGGGCGGCCCAGAGCCCGAGCGTCCAGGCGACCACGAAGGGAGCGTCGATCGTCATCAGCAGGCTGCCGGCCCAGACGAGCGGCATCACCTGGAGGCCGATCACCGCCAGCGCCCCCGGCTCCGGCCGTCCGTAGAGCTCCCGGCCGAGCCGGTAGAGTGCCCACGCGCCGACGAGACTCAGGCCGACGGCCCCGAGGCGAATGCCGAGGACGGACGTTCCGAACACGGCCGTCAGCCCCGCGATCAGGTACGCGATCAGCGGACCCTTCGAGTAGTAGGACAGGTCCAGCCGGCGAGACCACTCCCAGTAGTGCGCCTCGTCGGGGGACAGATCGAGGCTTCCCCAGGCCAGGTAGGCGATTCGCACTGCCGTCAGGACGGCCAGGATGACGGCGACCTTCACCCCGACCCGAGCATCCGTGGTCACGACGGGGCGCCGGTCATCCGACGTCCGGGACCCAGCAAGCGCACGGTGCGGGATCCGATGCCCGGCCCAGGGACCGGAAGGGTGAGCGGCACCCGCCGGGGCCCACGCCGCCGCCGAAGCCGCTCAGCGGGCGCCGGCATCCGGCGCGGCAGGCGGCACCCGGCTTAGGTCCCGTGGGTCCAGGACGCCGGTACTCCTGCTGCTGTGCCGTGAGGTCGTCGATCCGGACACCCACCATTGCGTCGATCTCCTAGATTCCCGCGTCCTGGCGGAGGTCCTTCGCGCGGTCCGTGCGCTCCCAGGTGAACTCGGGCTCGCTCCGCCCGAAGTGGCCGAAGGCCGCGGTCTTCCGGTAGATCGGGCGGCGCAGGTCGAGGTACTTGATGATGCCCGCCGGGGTGAGGTCGAAGTGGCGCTGGATCAGCTGCTCGAGCTTGTCCTTGGGGAGCTTGCCGGTGCCGAACGTCTCGACCATGACCGACACCGGGTCGACGACGCCGATGGCGTAGGCCACCTGGACCATGCACCGCTCGGCGAGCCCGGCCGCCACGATGTTCTTGGCGACGTGACGAGCCATGTAAGCGGCCGACCGGTCGACCTTCGTCGGATCCTTGCCGGAGAAGGCGCCGCCTCCGTGCGGGCACGAGCCGCCGTACGTGTCGACGATGATCTTGCGCCCCGTGAGTCCGGTGTCGCCCATCGGCCCGCCGATCTCGAAGACGCCGGTCGGGTTGATGTGACACGTCAGGTGTCGGCGGTCCACCATCTGGGGAGGCAGGATCGGGAGCACGACGTGCTCGATGATCTCTTCGCGCAGGCGCTCGTACGGGATCTTCGGCGCGTGCTGCGCCGAGACCACGACGGTCTCCACCCGCACCGGCTTGCCGTCGACGTACCGGACGCTCACCTGCGACTTGCCGTCCGGCCGGAGGTACGGCAGGGTTCCGTCCCGGCGGACCTGCGAGAGGCGCCGCACCAGGCCGTGAGCCAGCGAGATCGGGGCCGGCATGAGCTCCGGCGTCTCGTTGCACGCGTACCCGAACATGAGACCCTGATCGCCCGCCCCGAGCTTGTCGGTCCCCTGGTCAACCCCCTGGGCGATGTTCGGCGACTGCTTGTGGACGGAGACGATCACGCCGCACGTATCGGCAGTCGAAGCCGTACTTCGCGCGCGTGTACCCCACGTCCCGCACGGTCTGGCGAGCGACGTCGGCGATGTCCACGTGACTGGTCGTCGTGATCTCGCCGGCGACGACGATGAGTCCGGTGGTGAGGAGCGACTCGCACGCCACACGGCCGCGCGGATCCTCGGCGAGGATGGCGTCCAGAACGGCGTCGGAGATCTGGTCGGCGATCTTGTCCGGGTGACCTTCGGTGACCGATTCCGAGGTGAACAGGTACTCGTCCCGCGCCATCTAGCCCTCCTGGGTGGACCGTCCGTGCAGTCGGGCGCGCATGAGCGGGCCCGCAACCGGGCCACTTTATCATGGGGCGCGGCGCCTCTCAAGGCGCGCGCGAGATCAGGGCGCCCGGCGAGCCCGGTTGACCAGCTCGCGAAGGGTCGCGAGGTCCACGGCGCCGACGACGAGCTCGCCGCCGACCACGAACGCGGGCGTGCCGTCGATGCCGAGCGCCTGGGCGAGAGCCAGCTCCCGCCCGAGGAGCGCTCCGATCTCCGGGGCGTCCATGTCGGCGCGCAGGCGGTCCCCGTCGAGTCCCACTCCAGCGAGCATCGCCACCAGCGTCGCGCGCGTGATGGGTCCCGCCTCCGCCATGAGCCGCTCGTGGGCCTCGGCGTACTTGCCCTGGGCGCGCGCGGCCACGGCGGCCCGCGCCGCGAGGACCGACTCTTCCCCGAGGATGGGCATTTCCTTGTACACCAGGCGCACGCCGCGATCCTCGGCCAAGAGCGTCCTGATCACCGGCACCATCCGGCGGCAGTGCGGGCAGCGGTAGTCGAAGAACTCGACGATGGTGACGTCGCCCGCCGGGTTTCCGCCGACGGAGGAGTCCGGGCTCTGGAGGAGCTCCTGCCGGTGGGCCTGCGACCGTGGCGCGGGCCTGGGCCCGGGCCGCCTCGCGCTGCTGCTGCTCGGCCCGCCGGAGCGATTCGAGGATGACCTCCGGATGGCTCAGGAGATACTCCCGGATCACCTGCTCCATCGCCTCGCGCGGGATGGAAGGCGTCTGGGCGACCGCCGGGGCCGCGCCCAGACCGATGGTGAGCACCAGGGCCAGGACGAGGAGCATTGGCCAGCGGGCTCCGATCCCGCCGCCCGGCCGGGACGCTGAACGCCGCGGACGACGGGCTCACCTGGGTCACTCGGTACGGGCGGTCTCGCATGGCGCTCCTTCCGGACGGTCGGGATCGCGCGGCGGCGTCACCGGACGCTCAGGGCCGACTGGTTCCCTCCCGGCCGTAGAGGTCCTTCAGGCGGACGACGTCGTCGAGCTCGGGTGTGGAGACCTCGAGCACATCGGAGTCCTCGAGCGCCTCGATGGTGTGGATCTCGCCGGGACGATTTCGCCAGGCGTGCCCCTCTCCCACCTCGGTGACCGTGAGACGGTCCTCCGCCGGACCCTTGGTCAGAAGCAGCCGGCCGCGCAGGAGATAGCTGGCCTCGTCCTTCTCGCGGTGGTACTGGAGCGACAACCGCTGACCCCGCCGGACGTGCAGGATCTTGCCGACGTAGCGCTCCGTCCATGCGTACCAGATCTCGTAGCCCCATGGCTTCTCGATCCGCGCGGGGAGCCGATCCGGAGAGACATCCATGTGCGCGGCCATCCTGTCCGGCGAGCCTAGCCCGCCCGGTCCACGTCCCGATGGGTCACGGTCACCGAGATGCCCTGAGCCTCGACGAACGACCGCAGCTCCTCCACCAGCGCGACCGAGCGGTGGCGCCCGCCGGTGCAGCCGATCGCCACGGTAAGGTAGGCCTTGCCCTCTTTCTGGTACCGCGGCAGGAGGTACGCCAGGAGATCGCGGAGCCGCTCGGTCAGCTCCCGGCCCTCCGGCTGGTCGACGACGAATTGTCGCACCGCGGTGGACCGCCCGTCCTGCGCCTTCAGGCTCTCGACGAAGAAGGGATTCGGGAGGAACCGGCAGTCGAAGACCAGGTCCGCCTCGTACGGCACGCCGAACTTGTAGCCGAAGGACAAGAGATTGACGCTGAGGCCGGGCGCCGCGGCCTCGCCGTAGAGCTCGACCAGGCGTTGGCGAAGCTCGTGGACCGTGGTCTGGGACGTGTCGATGACCCGGTCGGCCAGCTCACGCAGGTTCGCGAGGAGCTTCCTCTCCTCTCGGATACCGTCGAGCAGGGATCCCGACGGGACCGGGTGGCGGCGGCGCGTCTCGTGGTATCGCCGCACCAGGGCCTCCTCGGAGGCCTCGAGGAAGAGCACCTCGGTGAGGTACCCGGCCCCGCGCAGCTCGGCCAGCACCTCGACCACGGAGTGCAGGTACTGGCGCTCTCGGATGTCGACGCCCAGCGCGATGCGCGCGATCCGTCGCGTGGAGTGGGCGCAGAGCTCCGCGAAGGTCGGGATCAGCGTCGTCGGCAGGTTGTCCACGCAGTAGTAGCCGAGATCCTCGAAGCACTTGATGGTCCAGCTCTTGCCGGCTCCGGACAGCCCGGTGATGATGATCAGGCGGAGCCGTTCCCCCGCCTCGGGCTCGGGGTGGACAGTCCTAACCGGTGGGCTCGACAAGCTCCACCGTCCCGTCGGCGCGTCGTTGCAGGACGTTCACGGTTCGCGTGCGCGCGTTCCTGAAGACGAGGAGGCCGTCCGTCCGGAAGCGCAGCTGTTCGACGGCCTCCTCCAGGGACATCGGCTTCGCGTTGGTTCGCCGCACGATCACCGGAACGGTCTCGTCGCTCGGCTCCGGAGGGCTGGCCGGTCCCGGGCAATCCCTTCAGGCGGGTCCTGGACGGCCTCGGCTTCTTGGCGGTGACGCGCTCCTTCTTCTTCCGGATCTGGGCGGTCAGGGTGGCGAGCGCCTGGTCGACCGCAGCGTGGAAGTCGGGGGCCACCCCCTCGACGTGGAACCGCGCGCGTTTCGCCCGCAGCGTGACCTCCGCGAGATGTCGGTAGCGTTCCGTGGCCAGGACGACCCGCGCCTCGATCAGCTTGGGCATGAGGCGCTGCATCTTCGCGATCTTCCCCTCGATCCGCCGCTGGAGCTCGGGCGCGACACTGACGCCGCCGCGTCCCGCGAGCCGGACGACCATTGGCCCCTCAGGTCCGCCTTCGTACGGCGAGACGCCGCTGGTGAGACGGCAGGATCGCGAGCTCCTCCCGATACTTTGCGACCGTCCGGCGCGCGATCGTCAAGCCCTCCTGCCGGAGCGCGCGCGTGATGTCCTGGTCCGAGAGCGGCTTCGCGATGTCCTCCTTGGCGACGAGGTCCTCGATCATCTTCTTGACGCTGACCGAGGACACCTCGTCGCCCTGGGTCTTGGCGATCCCGCTGTGGAAGAAGAACTTGAGCGGGAGGACTCCCTGGGGCGTTTCGACGAACTTGCTCGTGGTCACCCGGCTCACCGTCGACTCGTGCATCCGGATGTCCTCGGCGACGTCACGGAGGGACAGCGGCCGAAGGTACGGCAGTCCCTTGTCCAAGAACGCGCGCTGGAACTGGACGATCGAGTGGGTGACCTTGTAGAGGGTCTTCTGCCGCTGGTGGATGCTCTTGAGGAGCCACATCGCGGACCGCAACCGGTCCTCGACGTAGCGCTTCGCCTCGTCGCCCTGCGTGATCACGCTCCGGTAGTAGGCGTTGATCCGGAGCCGGGGCATGCCGTCCTCGTTGAGGATGATGGCGTAGTCGTCACCCACCTTCTTCACCAGCACGTCCGGGACGACGTATCGCGTGTCCATCGGGGCGAAGCGCCGCCCCGGCTTCGGCTCCAGGGTCGCGATCTCCTGGATGGCCTCGATCACCCGCTCCTGTTCGACCTTGAGCGCCCGGGCGATCTCCGGGTAGCGGCACCGCTGGAGCGCGTCGAAGTGATGCTCCAAGATCCCGATCGCCATCGGGTTCGCGGGGGGCTGCCGGGCGGGGTCCCGGAGCTGGATCAGCAGGCACTCCCGGAGATCACGCGACGCCACCCCGATGGGGTCGAAGCCCTGCACCAGGGCGAGCGCCTTCTCGACGACCGCCAGCGGAAGATCCCGCTTCTCCGCGATCTCGTCGAGCGTCGCTCTGAGGTAACCGTCGTCGTCGACGTTCCCGATGATCTCCTCGGCCGCCGTGCGCAGGTCGGCCGCGACCACCGTCAGACGGAGTTGCTCGTCCAGGTGGTCGGCGAGCGAGGTCGTGTTCCCGACGAAGTTCTCGAACCGGGTCTCCTCGTGCTCCTCCTGCTGGACGAGCGTGCGCTCCTCCGGAGGGCCGAAGATGACCTCCGAGATGTCGAACGGCAGGTCGGGGGCCGGCTCGCCGACCTCGGGTGACGGGCCCTCGGGGGTCGACCTCGGCGGGGGGGCTACCGGCCTCGGCCTCCGCGTCCGCCTCGGCCTGCGAGGACTCGGGGCTGGGTGCCTCGTCGGGCGGGGCCTCCTCGAGGAGAGGATTTTCCAGGAGCTCCTTCTGGAGCACGCTCCTGAAGCTCCACCGCGGAGAGCTGGAGGAGGTAGATCGCCTGCTGCAGCATCGGCGTCATGACCAGCCGCTGCGTCTGGCGAAGGGAGAGGCGCGTCTCCATGGCCATCGGCGGGATCCCTAGCCGGCTGGCCGGGTCGGCCCGCCCGGCACGGCCACCGTGCCGCGGCGCTCGCCCCGCGGGAGGTTACAGCGAGAACTTCTCACCGAGGTAGATCTCCCGAGCCTTCTCGTTGGTGGCGAGCTCGTGGGCGGTTCCGGCCACGAGGATCTGTCCGCCGTAGAGGATGTAGGAGCGATCGGTGATCGAAAGCGTCTCGCGGACGTTGTGGTCGGTGATCAGGACGCCGATCCCCTTCTGCTTGAGGCGGGCCACGATGCCCTGGATCTCCGCGATCGCGATCGGGTCGATGCCGGTGAACGGCTCGTCCAGCAGGATGTAGTTCGGCGCCGTGATGAGGCATCGGGTGATCTCGAGCCGGCGCCGCTCGCCGCCCGACAGGGTGAACGCCCGCTGCTTGGCCAGGTGCTCGAGGCTGAGCTCGCGCAGCAGGGCGTGCAGGCGCTCCTGACGCTCCCGGGGATTGATGTCGATGGTCTCGAGGATCGCCAGGATGTTCTCCTCCACCGTCAGCTTCCGGAAGACCGACGACTCCTGGGGCAGGTACCCGATGCCCTGGCGGCACCGGCGGTACATCGGCAGGTCGGTGATGTCCCGCCCGTCCAGGAGGATGCGCCCCCGGTCCGGCGTGAGCAGGCCGACGACCATGTAGAACGTTGTCGTCTTGCCCGCACCGTTCGGACCGAGGAGGCCCACGACCTCTCCGCGGTCGATGCTCACGTTCACGTCGTTCACGACCTTCCGATGGCGAAACGTCTTCACGAGGCCACGCGCCTCGAGGCCCATCCGGCGCGCGCCCCGCCCGCCCTATCCGCAGGCGCCGGGGCGCTTGTCGTCCTTCTTGGCGACCGGGGCCGCGCCGTCGGGCTTCTCGTCCTGCTTCGGGTAGAACACCGACTTCACGCGACCCTGGGGTCCCGCCTCGACCTCGCTCCGATCGTCGGCCAGGAACATGATGATTCGCTCGCCGGTCACCACGTTGTCCTCCTGCCACACCTTGGCGTCGCCGATGAGGAGGAGGCGCTGGTCGTCGTCGTAGTACTCGGCGCGTCTCGCCGTGCCCGTGCGGCAATCCTCCGTGACGATCTTCACGTTTCCCGTCGAGATGATCCGGAGGACCCGATCGCCCTTGTCGTCGAGGTAGACCTCCATCCGATCCGCGGTTTGGACGGAGTTCTCCTGCTTGGCGACGACGTTGCCGGTGAAGATCACCAGGCCTTCCTTCTTGGACGCCTCCATCCGATCCGCGTCGATCACGATGGGCGCGTTCGAGCGAGGCCCGGGACCCGACTGCGCGGTCTTGGCGGCGGGCTTCGGAGCCGCCGCCGGAGGAGCGGTCGCGGGACGGGGCGCGGGCGCCTTGGTCTGGGCGAGCAACGGTGACCCAGCCAAGCCGAGCGTGACGAGCACGGCCAGGGCGAGAGCGGGACTCTTCATGACTTGCTCCTCGGAAAGATGGCGAGGTTCGACTTGGTGCGGTCGGTGATCACGACCCGGACGCTCTTGTTGAGGTGAGCGGTCTCCTCTTGCATGCGCACCAGGAGCCCCTGCCCGGAGATCGTCGTGCCGTCCCGCTGGATCTCGACCGCGTCCTCGGTGTCGAGCGTGCGCTTCTCGTTGCGCCACGCCAGGGTGGGCGCGCGCATCTCGAGGCCTTCGCTCGACTTGATCACCACGTTTCCCTTGAGACTGACGTCCCGCTTGTCGTTGTCGAGGGTCCCCTCGTCGCTCGTGACGGTCCAGGACCCGTCGCGGGAGAACACCTGGATCACGACTTTCCGCATCACCGTGATGCCCTTCTGATCGTAGACTTCCGCCTGGTCGGCCTCGAGGGTCCAGCGAAGGTTCCCGTCCAGGGTCTCGTTGATGCGGACGTCCTTGATCTGGTACTCGGCCTGCTGGGGGGGCTGCCGGACAGGCTCGGGCGCCCGGCGGCCGATGACCTTCCAGGCGACGACGCCGGACAGGCCGGCCAGCACGGCCAGAAAGCAAATCAGAAAGATCGTCGATAGTCGGCGCATTTGATGACCGTCAGCGTGCAGGCACCCCTACACGGCGCCACCCTAGCACGAATCGTGCCGGGAGTAAACGTCCAAGGCTGGCTGAGGGTTCGGCATCGCCCACCCCGCCACCCCGGGGCTAGACGGGGTCCGGCCGGGGCGCGCCTGCCGCTCCGACGGCGGAGCCCCCTGCCCAGCGGCGGCGCAGGCGCCTGGTCGGTCAGGCGATCTTGGCGCGGAGGAGGTCGTGGAGGTGAAGGATGCCGTCCGGGCGACCCTCGTCGTCCACGATGAAGAGCTGCGTGATGCTGTGGCGCTCCATGAGCTCGAGCGCCGTCACGGCCAACTCGTCGCGCCCGACGGTCTTGGGTCGGCCGGTCATGGCGGCGGTGGCGGTCGACGGAAGCCGGCCGGCTCCCCGCTCCACGGCCCGTCTCAGATCCCCGTCCGTCACGATGCCGCTCAAGCGTCCCGCCGGGTCGACGACCCCGGTGCAGCCGAGTCGCTTTGCGCTCATCTCCCGGATCACGAGCTCGAGGGACGCCGAGGCCGCGACCACCGGAACCTCTCCTCCCCGGTGCATCAGCTCGGCGACCCGGACCAGGCCCCGACCGATGGCCCCCCCTGGATGGAGCCGCGCCACGTCGTCCGGGCCGATGCCCCGTCGGGTGAGCACCGCGATGGCCAGCGCATCGCCGAGCGCGAGTGCCGCCACGGCCGAGGAGGTCGGCGTCAGGTTCATGGGGCACGCCTCCTCCTGGACCGAGACGTCGAGAACGAGGTCGGCGTGCTGGGCCAGCCGCGAGGCCACGCGTCCCGTCAGGACCACCAGGGGCACGGCCAGCCGCTTGATGGCGGGCACGAGCGCAAGGATCTCGTCGGTCTCGCCGCTGTTGGAGAGCGCGATCACGAGGTCGCCGCGCACGAGCATCCCGAGGTCCCCGTGGACCCCCTCCGCCGGGTGGAGGAACAGCGCCGGGGTTCCGGTCGACGCCAGGGTGGCCGCGAGCTTCTTCCCGACCAGGCCCGACTTCCCCATCCCCGTGACGACGACCCGGCCGCGGCACGTCTCCACGAGGGTGACGGCTTGCTCGAATCGCTGGTCCAGGCGGTCGATGAGCGCCCGCACCGCCTCGGCCTCCGCCTCGAGCACGCGCCGGGCCACCTTCAGGGCGTCGCCGCCGACGATGGGCTCGCTCACGAGACGCCCGCCAGCGCCGCTCCGATCGCGCGAAGCTCACGCAAGAGCCGAGGCAGCTGGGCCAGCGCGAGCATCGTGGGTCCGTCCGAGGGCGCGTGATCGGGATCCTGGTGGACCTCCATGAACACCGCGTCGACCCCGAAGGCCACCGCGGCCCGGGCCAGCGGCTCGACGTACCGGCGCTCGCCGCCGGACCGTGTTCCCTCCCCGCCCGGCAGCTGAACGGAGTGGGTCGCGTCGAAGACCACGGGCACCCCGAGGTCCCGCATCACCCCGAGACCGCGAAAGTCGACGACCAGGTTGTTGTACCCGAAGGTCGCCCCGCGCTCGGTCAGCAGGACGTCCTCGCACCCCTCGCCCCGCAGCTTCTCGACGACGTTCCGCATGTCCCACGGCGCCAGGAACTGGCCCTTCTTGACGTTGACCGGACGGCCGCTCCGGCCGCAGGCGAGGACCAGGTCCGTTTGCCGGCAGAGGAATGCGGGGATCTGCAGGAGGTCGAGGATCTCGGCGGCCGGCGGGACCTCCGCCGCCTGGTGGACGTCGGACAGCACGGGACAGCCGAACGTCTCGCGCACCCGGCGCAGGATCCGGAGACCTTGCTGGAGGCCCGGGCCCCGGTACGAGCGGGCCGAGGAGCGATTGGCCTTGTCGTACGACGACTTGTACACGAGGGGCACGCCGGCGTCGGCGGCGATCCGCATCAGCGCCTCGGCGGTCCGGAGCGCGTGACCTTCGTCCTCTATCGCACAGGGGCCCGCGAGAAGCGCCAGCGGGCATCCCCCGCCGATGGGGACCGACCCGACGGTGACGACTCGCGTCACCGTCCCGACGCCCTGCGGGATTGGGTCGGCGCTCCCCTCAACGCCCACCATGCCGGAGGGCGGCTCCGATGAAGCCCGCGAACAGGGGGTGCGGCGCCCACGGGCGCGACCGGAATTCCGGATGGAACTGGCCGGCGACGAACCACGGGTGGTCGGGGAGCTCGACGATCTCGACCAGCTGCTTCTCGGGCCATACCCCCGAGACGCGGAACCCGTTCTTCTCGAGAAGCTTCCGGTACTCGTTCGCCACCTCGTAGCGGTGTCGATGGCGCTCCTGGATGGCCGTGGCGCCGTACTCCCGCGCGGCCAGCGAGTCCTCGGCCAGCGCGATCGGATAGAGGCCGAGCCGCATGGTGCCGCCCTTGTCGGCGACCGTCCGCTGCTCGGGCAGGATGTCGATCACCGGATGGGGCGTGTTCGCGTCGAACTCGGCGGAGTTGGCCTCCCCGAGCCCCGCCACGTGCCGGGCGAACTCGATCACGGCGCACTGGAGCCCCAGGCAGATGCCGAAGAAGGGCACGCCGTGCTCCCGCGCGTACTGCGTCGCCTCGACCTTCCCGGGGATGCCCCGGTCGCCGAAGCCTCCGGGGATCAGGATGCCGTCGACGCCTCCGAGGTGGGCGGCCGGACCGTCCTGGACCAGTTGCTCCGCGTCGACCCACTTCGTCTCCACGCGGGCGTCGTGGGCGATCCCGCCGTGGGTCAGGGCCTCGGCCAGGCTCTTGTACGAGTCGCGCAGCTCCACGTACTTCCCGACCACCGCGATCCGGGTTGTGCGGGCGGGCTGCTTGATCTTCCGGACCATGCCCTCCCACGCGGTGAGGTCGATCGGCCCCTTGGGAAGCCCGAGCAGCTTGACGATGATGTCGTCGAGACCCTCCTGGTGGAAGACCAGCGGCACCTCGTAGATCGTCTCGACGTCCTTGGCGGTGATGACCGCCTCCTCGTCTACGTCACAGAAGAGCGCGATCTTCGACTTGATGGCGGCGGGCAGGAAGCGATCCGTCCGGCAGAGGACGATGTCCGGCTGGATCCCGATCGCGCGGAGCTCCTTCACCGAGTGCTGGGTGGCCTTGGTCTTGAGCTCCCCCGACGCCTTGATGAAAGGCACCAGGGTCAGGTGGATGTAGATGACGTTCTCGCGACCCACGTCCTTCTTCAGCTGGCGGACCGCCTCGAGGAAGGGCAGGCCCTCGATGTCGCCCACCGTGCCGCCGATCTCGACGATCTGGACGTCGACGTCCTGACTGATCCGCCGGATCGACGCCTTGATCTCGTCGGTGATGTGCGGGATGACCTGGACGGTCCGGCCGAGATAGTCGCCGCGACGCTCGCGGGAGATGACCGCGTGGTAGACCTTGCCGGTCGTGACGTTGTGGTCCCGGGTCATCCGCGCGCGGGTGAACCGCTCGTAGTGACCCAAGTCGAGGTCGGTCTCCCCACCATCGTCCGTGACGAAGACCTCCCCGTGCTGGTAGGGGCTCATCGTCCCGGCGTCCACGTTGATGTAGGGGTCCATCTTCTGGAGCGTGACCGAGAAGCCTCGTGCTTCCAGGAGGCACCCGATGGAGGCGGCGGCCAGCCCCTTGCCGAGAGACGACACCACCCCACCCGTCACGAAGACGTACTTGGTCGCCACGATCAGCCTCCTCCCCTACCCGGTTGGGTGAGCGGTGGTTTCCCGGCGCCCGCGGCCCCGGGACACGGCGCCCGCGAGCCAGCGTAGCGCACCCGCGCGATTCCGAACCTGCCCGGCCGCCTGCATCGCGCGGAGGCCTCGCAGGAGCCTTCCGACGGCTGGCCCCCGGGGAACGCCGAGAGCCGTGATGTCGTCGCCCGTCGCCAGCGTCCTCGGTCGGCGCCAGCGCCGCAGATAGCCGTCCAGATACCGGCGAACCGCCGGGTCCTCCGCGAGGACTCGAGCCCAGGCCACCGTGATCTCCGAGGCACCTTCGAGGCTAGTGTACGCGGCGGCACGCCCGCGGACACGGGCAAGGCGGGCGACGAGTCTCGGCGCGTCGATTCGAGCCCGTTGGATCGACTCGCGCGTCGACGGCGTGGCCAGGCGGCTCGGCCCCGTCTCTGGCCTCGGGTGGCCCTCGGCGATGGCGAGGAGACACAGTGCGAGCACCGTGTCCGGACCCAGCCCGGCGCGGGCTCGTGGGAGCCAGGACCGCGTCCAGCAGGCGCGCCGCCCGGCGAGTCGGGAGAGCCCCGGGGCTCACGAGGTTCCACGCACCGAGTCGACCGGCCTCTCGCAGGACGGCGGCCGGCCGCGGCTCCGCCAGCACGAGCTCGAGCTCCGCCAGGAGTCGATCGGCGGACAGGGCCTGATAGACATCGAGCGTGGCGGCGCCGGCGGCCAGGCGCCGCGTCGTCGAGTCGATCCGGCAGCCGAGCCGCGTGGCGAACCGTGCGGCGCGCAGGATGCGCGTCGGGTCCTCCACGAACGACAGCGGATGGAGGACCCGGAGGCGGCGCGCCCTGAGATCAGCGAGACCCCCTGTCGTGTCGATCAGACGGCCCCAGGCCGCGGGGTCCAGCCGAACCGCGAGCGCATTCAGGGAGAAGTCCCGGCGCGCGAGATCCTCCGCCAGCGTCGTGGGCTCCACGGAGGGCAGCGCGCCGGGGGCGCGGTAGGACTCGCGCCGGGCGGTCGCCAGATCGATTCGGCGACCGTCCGGGAGGACGAGCGTGGCCGTGAGGAAGGCCGGGTGCTCCAGGGCCCTCCCCGACAGGTCGGCGGCGAGCCGATGCGCCAGCAGCCCGGCATGACCCTCGACCACGAGGTCGAGATCGGTCCGCTCGCCCACGCGATCCAGGAGGAGATCCCTCACCAGGCCGCCCACGACGGCGACCGGAAGCCCGAGCGCGCCGCCGAGCGCCCCCGCGGCCCGGAGGGGCGCCTGGATCCCGGGGGAAAGGCGCTCGAGCCGGGAGGCGACGGACAGCGGGAGCCCGGTCGGCGAGGCCGAGTCGCGGAACACCACCCCCTCGGGATCCCGGGCTCCCCTCACCAGCACGAAGGGTCGGTCCGGCCCGAGCCGTCGCCGGACCCCGACCTCGGGAGTGTTCGGCGTCACGAGGATCGTGTCCCATAGCACCGTGGCGAGCGGCGCCTCGTCGAGGCCGAGCTCGAGCGCGCGGGCGAGCGTCTCACGCGATGCTCCGGCCCAGGACCGGCCGATCCGGGCGGCGACCAGCCGGGCGCGCCGGCGCCGGGCCAGCCGCTCGGCTTCCGCGACGGCGAGGCGTGCCGGGACCACGACCACGCCCGTGTCCATCAGCCCGGCGGCGCGAGGATCGACCTGCGGATAACCGGTGCGGCGGACGACCACGGCGGCGCTCCCGCTCATCCCGCCCGCCGTCTCCCCGGCCTGTCGCCCGCCATCGTGCTCAGGCTCGCGGGTGGAACCGGCGGTACAGCCGACGAACGGCGTCCGTCGGGAGGTGGGTGTAGATCTCCGTGGTGCCGATGTCGGCGTGTCCCAAGAGCGCCTGGACCGACCGGAGGTCGGCGCCGCCCTCGAGGAGGTGACTCGCGAACGAGTGCCGGAGCGCATGAGGGTACGCGGCGCGGAGTCCCGCCCCGCGCGCCCGGGTCCGCACGATCCGCCAGAGTCCCTGGCGACCGAGGGGCCCACCTCGCGCGTTCACGAAGAGCACGCCGGGGTCGCGGCCGCGAACCAGGCGCGGGCGTGCCTGCTCGAGGTACGTGACGAGCGCGCGGCGGGCGGCGTCCCCGATCGGAACCACCCGCTGCCGATCGCGCTTGCCACGGCACATCAGGAGCTGGGCCTGGAGGTCCACGTCCGCCGGGCGGAGCCCGACGAGCTCGGAAGCGCGGAGCCCGGAGCCGTACAGGAGCTCGAGGATCGCGCGATCCCGCCAGTCGCGCGGGCTGGCCTTGCCCGACGACTCCACCAGCAGGGTGGCGTCCGACTTCGACAGCGCCCGGGGAAGCCGCCGGGGAAGGCGCGGTGTGTCGAGGAGAATCGCCGGATCCGTGCGGACGAGCCCGGCCGCGCGCCCGAACCGGTAGAGCCCGCGGATCGCCGCTAGACCACGGGCAAGCGTGCGCGGGCTCAGCCCGGATCGGCGGAGCGCCTCGAGGTGGGCGACCAGGTCCTCCGGCCGCGCCGTCTCGATCGTGCGCCGCCGCGTGCGGAGGAATCCCGCCAGCCGGGCGAGATCGCGCCGATAGGCCTGGATCGTGAGGACGGAGCTCCCGTCCTCCACGCGGAGCCGCTCGAGGAACTCGTCGATCAGCGCAGCCGGTGAAGGCGATGGCCGCCGCCGGTTTCATGCCCGCTCTCGAGAATCGAGGAGGATCGTCACGGGGCCGTCGTTGGCCAGACGCACGACCATCCGCGCGCCGAACCGTCCCTCCGCCACCGCGACCCCGCCCGAGCGCAGCTGCCGCGCGACGTCCTCGACCAGCGGCGCGGCCGCCTCGGGCGGAGCGGCGCCCAGGAAGTCCGGGCGTCGACCCCGGCGGGTGTGGGCGAGCAGAGTGAACTGAGACACGAGGAGACAGCTGCCGCCGGTGTCGAGCAGCGAGTGCTGAAATCGCCCGCGCTCGTCGTCGAAGATGCGAAGGTGGAGAATCTTCTCGGCGAGGTACCGGACGTCGTCGGGCCCGTCACCTGCCGCGACGCCGAGCAGGGTGACGAGGCCCCGGTCGATGCTGGCGATCACCTGGCGATCCGCTTCGACCGACGCTCCGGTCACGCGCTGCAACAAGGCCCGCATGTGGTCCGGTCTCGGACGAGTATATCAACGCGTCTCCCGGCGGCGCAAGGAACTCCTCTGCCATTGGCGCCAGCGGCGCGTGAGCGCGCTCCACGCGAGACGCACCTCATCCGATCCGAGCGCGGCGTGACAGCCGAGGTACGCGGCCACGGCGCCGACGATGACCGTCGCGAGCCACGCCCCCTCGGCGAGGCGCCCGGCGGGGGGAGGCCAGAGCCGCCACGTCGCGCTCAGCGCGAGAGCGAGCGCTGCCGACACGGCCACGGTTCGAAGCCAGGCCCACCCGGCGCCCGGGACGGCCCGGCCGGGCAGTCTCCGCCGCAGGAGAATGGCGAGGGTGAGCGCGTGCGCGGTGGCTGACGCGGAGCTTGCGAAGGCCACGCCGACGTGGCCGTGGGTCTGGGCGAGCGCGGCCGCGACCACGCAGTTGAGCGCCATCGCGCTGACCGAGACCTTGACGGGCGTGCGCGTGTCGCCGAGCGCGTAGAAGCCCTGGACCGCGACTCTGGTGATGGAGAGCCCCACGACGCCCACCGCGTACATGGCGACCGCCGCGGCCGTCCCGGCGGTGTCGACCGGGCCGAAGCGCCCGCGCTCGTACAGGACGCGGACGATGGGCTCGCACAGGACGAAGAGGCCGACCGCGGCCGGCACGCTGACGAACGTCGCCAGCCGGAGCGCGAAGGAGAGCGTCTCGCGGAGCGCCTGCGGGTCGCGCCGCGCGGCCTGCTCCGACAGCGTGGGGAGCACCGCGGTGGCGATCGCCACGCCGAAGACCCCCAGGGGGAACTCGATCAGGCGATCCGCGTAGTAGAGGTACGAGACGCTGCCGGCGGCCAGGAACGACGCGATGATGGTGTTCACGAGCGTGCCGAGATGGCTGGCCGACTGGCCCACGATCACGGGGGCCATGAGCTTGAGGATCCGACGGACGGCCGGGTGGCGGAGGGCGAGCCGCGGCGCCGCGAGCAGGCCCCGGCTCCAGATCGACGGGATCTGCACGAGGAGCTGGCCGGCCCCGCCGAGCAGGACCCCGAGCGCGAGCCCGGTGAGGGGCTCCGGCAGGCGCGGCGAGAGGAGGAGCGCGCCCGCGATGATGCCGACGTTCAGCGCCACCGGCGAGAGCGCGGGCACCAGGAAGTGGCGGTGGGCGTTGAGGATGCCCATGGCCACCGCCGCCAGCCCGACGAGGAGGAGGTACGGGAACATGAGTCGCGTCAGGCCGACGGTCAGGTTGCCGATGGCGGGGTCCGCGAAGAAGCCGGGGGCCATGATCCGGAGGATCCACGGCGCGGCGAGGATGCCCGCGACCGTGAGCGTCCCCAGGAGCAGCAGCATCAGCCCGGTCACCGCGCGGAGCATCTGCAGGTTGTCGGCCCGGGAGCGCTTGGTCGCGTACTCGGTGAACACGGGGATGAACGCGGCCGAGACGGCGCCCTCGGCGACCAGCCGGCGCAGGAGATTCGGGAGCCGGAACGCCACGAAGAAGGCGTCCGTGCCGGGCCCCGCCCCGAAGCCACGGGCGATCACGAGATCCCTCAGAAAGCCCAGGATGCGGCTGACCAGGGTGGCCCCGCCCACCACGGCGGCGGCCCGCGCCACGGCCCGCTGGGCACCCGCGACCGCGGGCGGGGGCGGCTCGGTGGCGTCCGCCCCGATCGGCGTGTCGATCGGACGGCCTTCGGTCCGCGAGCTCACGGGAGCGTCCTCGCGCCGCGGGGCTCGATCGGGCGGCCGAGCTTGACAGTCCCGACGACGCACGGTACGCTCCGGACTCGCGTCGGCGCACGGACGATTCCTCGGTCCGTCGTGGCGGTCCGGCGTGATTCTCGAGCGGAGGAGGTGAATCCATGGCGAACATCAAGTCGGCGATCAAGCGCATCAAGCAGAACGAGAAGCGCCGCGTGCGCAACGCGGCCGGCCGGTCGACGGTGCGGACCGCGCTCAAGAGCGCGCGCACGGCGCTCGAAGGCGCCCAGGTCGATCAGGCCCGCGAGACGCTCCACCGCACCATCCAGCTCCTCGACAAGGCGGTCACGAAGGGCGTCATCCACAAGAACGCAGCATCCCGGAAGAAGTCCCGCCTGACGCGTCAGTTCAACGCGCTCGCGAGCCGCTAGCTCGCCAGGTCAGCGACCAGGCACGTGAGGTGCGCGCGGGGACTCCCCGTCCCCGTCTTGAGTGCCTGCTCCACCTCGAAGCAGCGCTCGGCGCCTCGCGAGAGGCCGTGGATCCCGACGGCTCGCGCGCGCGCGGACAGGCGCTCGACGGCAAAGTCCGGCCGGCGGCGCGGGAGCGCCTTCGCCGCCTCTCGCACGTCTCCGGCGGCCGGGAGCACCCGCCACAGGTCCCGGAGATACCCGACCAGCCAGGCGAGCAGGATCAACGGCTCGTCCCCCGACGCGAGGAGCTGTGACACGATTCGCAGCGCATCGCTCCGTCGCGCCTCCTCGAGGGCTTGCGTCAGCTCCCAGTACTGGCGGGTTCGGGTCTCCCCCGCGAGGGCCCTCACGATCTCCTCGGACACGCGGCGGTCGTCGCTCGCGTAGAGCGCGGCCTTCTCGATCTCGGCCGCCAGCCGGCCGAGATCCTCCCCCACCAGGTCGACCAACGTCTGCGCCGCCTCGGGGAGGAGGTCGACCCCGCCCGCCCGCGCCCGCTCCCGCAGCCAGCCGAGCAGCGCGCGCCCCGCCGGAGGCCGCACCTCGACCTGGTCCACCTCCGGCAGGATCCTGAGCGCGGGGGCCCGGCGGTCCGCGCCCGCGGCCACGAGGAGCACGGTCGTGCCCTCCGCGGGCCAGCCGCCCGCCGCCCGTCGCGCCTCGGCCAGGGCGTCGCGGAGCCGGTCGGCCGTCTTGGCGGGCAGATCGCCCACCCCTCGGACGAGGACGAGGCGACGGCCTCCGAAGAGCGAGAGCGACGCGCCGGCCCCCACGATGGCGTCGGGCGTGAGCTGGTCGGCGTGCAGAACCTCACGGTTCCAGTCGGTGGCCTCCTGATCGGGCAGGAGGGCCCGGGTCACGCGCTGGAGGAGGTCGTCGACGAGGAGCGCCTCCGGCCCGTGCAGCAGGAGGAGCGGAGGGACACGCCCGGCCGCGGCGTCGCGGAGGAGGGCGGTGACCTCCAGGCTCAGAACCCTTCGAAGGCGAAGCTGACGATCGCCCGCGCCACGTCCACGGCCGCCCGCTGGACGGCCAGTTCCTCGCGGGCCAGTGTCTGCGTCACCTGCCCGGCCACCAGGAAGTCGGCCCGCTCCTCGATCCGATCCTGCTTCCAGATGACCCGTGTTCTGCTTGAGATCCCGGAACGTGAGCGCGAGACCGATGATCAGCCGGTACGAGGTGACGTTGGCGCTGCGGTCGAACGACAGCGCCGCCAACCGGTACTCGACGATCGAGCCCTCGAGGCTCGCGTCCGCCTCGCTGGGCGTTGGCGGCGATCCGGACCCGGCTGCTCTGGACCACCGCTTGCGTCAGGGCCTGCGTGATGAAGTCCTCGATCCCCGGCTCCGAGGTCCGGTTCACGAGGACGGGCACGTGGATCGACTGGATGCCCGCCGGCAGGCTCGTCCGGAGCGAATACCCGCAGCCGGCCAGGCCGAGGGGGACCACGGCGGCGAGCAGGATCGTCGCCCGCACGGCCCGGAAGAGGCGCCGCGCGTTCATGCCGGACTCCCCGCGCCGCGGGTCACGATGTTCACGAGCCGGTCCGGCACGACCACCACCCGAGCCACCTCGCGCGACGCGAGCCACGGCTGCACCTTCTCGTCGGCCAGAGCCTCGCTGCGGAGCCTGTCCTCCGCGATTCCCGGCGGGACGACCAGGCGCGTCCGCACGCGGCCGTCGACCTGCACGACGACCTGCACCGCCTCGCGCTCGAGGGCCGCCGGATCGGGCGCGGGCCACGAGGCCCGGAACACGCTCTCCGGGTGGCCGAGCTGCGCCCAGAGCTCCTCGGCCAGGTGCGGGGCGAACGGCGCCAGGAGGCGGACGAGCGTGTCGACCGCCTCGGCTCAGGAGGCTCGCGCGCTCGGTGGCCGCCACGCGGTCGAGGGACTCCGTGGCGAAGGTGTGCATCGAGTTGACGAGCTCGTGCAGCGCGCTGATCGCCGTGTTGAAGTGGAAGTCCTCGATGTCAGTGGTGACCCGCTGGATCGTCTCGTGGACCGTGCGGCGGAACGCCCGCCCTGCCGTCGACAGCTCGGCGATCGGGGCCGGGGCCGCCGCCAGCGTGCTTCGATTCGCCTGGAAGAGCCGCCACACGCGGTTCAAGAAGCGAAACGCCCCCTCCACCCCCTGGTCGCTCCACTCGAGGTCCTTCTCGGGCGGGGCCATGAAGAGCTCGAACACACGCCCCGTGTCGGCGCCGTACGTGAGGATGAAGTCGTCGGGGCTCACGACGTTGCCCTTGGACTTCGACATCTTGGCGCCGTCCTTGATCACCATCCCCTGCGTGAAGAGCCGCTGGAACGGCTCGTCGAGCTTGAAGTAGCCGAGGTCGCGGAGGACTTTCGTGTAGAACCGCGCGTAGAGGAGATGCAGGATGGCGTGCTCGATGCCGCCCGTGTACTGGTCGACCGGCATCCAGTAGTGCACCGCCTCCGGGTCGGCCAGGCCGCCGGCGTGCCGCGGCGAGCAGAACCGGAGGAAGTACCACGAGGAGTCCACGAAGGTGTCCATCGTGTCCGTCTCGCGCCGGGCCGGCCCTCCGCAGCGCGGACAGGTCGTGTTGACGAATGCCGGCACGTCGGCGATCGGCGAGCCGCCCTTCCCCGTGATCTGGACGTCCTGCGGCAGCACCACCGGAAGGCGTTCCGGCCGCTCGGCCACCGTCCCGCACTTCGAGCAGTACACGATGGGGATCGGCGCCCCCCAGTAGCGCTGGCGGCTGATGCCCCAGTCGCGCAGGCGATAGTTGATCTTCCCTTCCCCGAGCCCGCGGGCGACCAGCCAGTCGATCGCCTTCCGCTTGGCCTCGGCGACGGTGAGGCCGTCGAGAAATCCCGAGTTGATCTTCACGCCGTCGCCGGCGTACGCCTCGCCCGTCCAGCCCGATGGGCGGCGCACCGTCTCGACGATGGGCAGCCCGTGCATCTTGGCGAAGTCCCAGTCGCGCTGGTCCTCGCCGGGCACGGCCATGATGGCGCCGGTGCCGTATCCCATGAGGACGTAGTCGGCGAGGAACAGCGGGACCTCTTCCCCGTTGAAGGGGTTGGTCGCGCGCGCCCGCAGGCGGAGGCCGCGCTTGGGCCGGTCGGTGGCGAGCCGCTCGATCTCGGTCTCGCGGCCGACCTCGGCCCGGAACCGCGCGACGGCCTCGCGCTCGTCGGGGTCGGTGACGAGCTGGTCGACCAGCGGGTGCTCGGGCGCCAGCACGGCGTACGTCATCCCGAACGACGTGTCGGGCCGCGTCGTGAAGATGCGGATCCCGAGATCGGCCCGGCCCGCGACGGGGAGGTCGAACTCGGCGCCCTCGCTCTTGCCGATCCAGTTGCGCTGCATCGTGAGGACGCGCTCCGGCCAGCCGTCGAGGCGGTCACACCACTCGAGGAGCTCCTCCGCGTAGGCCGTGATCTTGAAGTACCAGCCCTCGATCTCTCGCGTGACGACCTCGGAGTCGCAGCGCCAGCAGCGTCCCGCCTCGACCTGCTCGTTGGCCAGCACCGTCTGGCACCCCGGACACCAGTTGACGCGCGCGCTCTTCCGGTAGGCGAGGCCGCGCTCGAACATCTTGACGAAGATGAGCTGCTCCCATCGGTAGTACTCGGGATCGCAGGTGGCGACCTCGCGCTCCCAGTCGTAGGAGATGCCGAGCGTCTTCATCTGCGCCTTCATCGTGGCGATGTTCTCGTACGTCCAGACGGCCGGATGGACCCCGTTCTCGATTGCCGCGTTCTCGGCCGGGAGGCCGAAGGCGTCCCAGCCCATCGGATGGAGCACGTTGTATCCCCGCATGCGCTTGTACCGGGTCACCGCATCCCCGATCGCGTAGTTGCGGACGTGTCCCATGTGGATCCGGCCCGAGGGGTACGGGAACATCTCGAGGCAGTAGAACTTCGGGCGGCCCGCCTCCTCGCCGACCCGGAAGAGCCCGGTCTCCTCCCAGACGCGTTGCCACTTGGTCTCGATCT
The DNA here is from genome assembly GCA_963799055.1 of uncultured Candidatus Rokubacteria bacterium. Taxonomy (GTDB): domain Bacteria; phylum Methylomirabilota; class Methylomirabilia; order Rokubacteriales; family DASRDR01; genus DASRDR01. The sequence continues at coordinate 328,261 of CAWCVP010000015.1, read as the reverse complement.
CGCGGAACGGGTAGTGGTCGGGCCGATCCTGGGTCACTGGGCGGTCACGCCTCCTCCGATCAATGTCCATGCATATTTAGCAGAGATCGGCAGGGGATGCAAGGCTTGCTCAGTTGGAGGCGTCAGCTCGCCTCCTTCCCGACAGGCTCGGAGGCTCCGGGGTCACCCTCCCTCGGCTCCGGCGGGTGGAAGAAGTCGTAGATGCGCTGGGCGAGCTTCGGCGTGACCTTGGGCACGGCGGCCAGCTCCGCCACGGAGGCCGCCCGCGCCCGGCGCGCCGAGCCGAGGGACTTGAGCAGGCTCGTCCGGATGGTCGGGCCGACGCCCGGGATCTGGTCCAGCACCGAGACCAGCGTCCGCTTCTGGCGGAGCTTCTTGTGGTAGGTGATCGCGAAGCGGTGCGCCTCGTCCCGGATCCGCTGGAGCGTCTGCAACGCGGGCGACGCGAGGTCGAGGACGAGCGGGTGCAGGCCTCCCGGGTGATAGACCTCCTCCGCGCGCTTCGCGAGGGCCACGATGGGCAGGTAGTCGAGCCCGAGCTCCTCGAGCACCCTCAAGCCCTGCGTGAGCTGGCCGCGCCCGCCGTCGAGCAGGATGAGGTCCGGCAGGACGCCGCCGTCCTCGAGGGCCTTGCCGTAGCGCCGACGGAGGACCTCGGCCATCATGGCGAAGTCGTCCGCGCTCGGGACCGTGCGGATCTTGAACCGCTTGTAGTCGTCCTTCTTCATGGTGCCGGCCTCCCAGACGACCATGGAGCCGACCGCCTCCTGCCCCTGGATGTTGGAGATGTCGAAGCCCTCGATCCGGTTGGGCGGCTCCGGGAGCCCGAGCTCGCGCCGGAGCTCCTCGGCGACGACCTGGCGGCGGCTCGAGCGGGAGAGGAGATGCGTCTGGAGGGCGAGGGCCGCGTTCTCCTCCGCCATCGCCACCAGCTCGCGCTTGCGCCCGCGCTGAGGGACCGCGAGCTCGACCCGGCCGTCGCGCAGCTGCGCCAGCCACTCGCCGAGGAGCGCCTCCTCGGGAACCTCGATCGACAGGAGGATCTCGCGAGGCGGAGTGACGCTCTTCGAGTAGAACTGGCGGAGCAGCGCCGAGAGGATCTCCCCGTCCGTCGCGCTGCCGAGCTTGTCCAGGAAGAAGGCCTCGCGGCCGAGCAGGCGGCCTCGACGCACGAAGAAGACCTGGACGCACGCCTCGGAGCCCTGCCGGGCCAGGCCGAGGATGTCCTGATCCTCGGGTTCGACGGAGATGATCTTCTGGCGCTCGCGGACGGTGTTGAGCGCCTGGACCTGGTCGCGCAGGATGCCGGCCCGCTCGTACTTCTCCTGTGCGGCGGCCTCCTCCATCTCCGTCGTCAGCCGACGGGCCAGGTCCTCGTCGCGACCCTCCAGGAACGCCTCGACGTCCCGAACCGTCCGCGCGTAGCCCTCGCGCGTCTCCCATCCGGTGCAGGGCGCGTGGCACCGGTGGATGTAGTACTGGAGGCAGGGCCGCTCCGCCGAGCCGTCGATCTTGATGCTGCAGGTCCGGAGGGGAAACAGGGCTCGCACGAGCCGGAGCGTCTCGCGGAGCGCCGTGGCCGGATAGAACGGGCCGTAGTAGGTCGCCCCGTCCTTCTGGACGCGGCGGGCCACGAGGAGGCGGGGGAACTCCTCGTTCGTCGTCAGCTTGAGAAACGGGTAGTGCTTGTCGTCCCGGAGGATGATGTTGTAGCGGGGACGGTGCCGCTTGACCAGGTTCGACTCGAGGATCAGGGCCTCGAGCTCGTTGGCGGTGACGATGTAGTCGACGTCGGCGATGTGGTCGACCAGGGCGTCCGTCTTCGCATCCCGCGTGCGCGACGCCTGGAAGTAGGAGCGGACGCGGCTGCGGACGGACGCCGCCTTCCCCACGTAGACCACCTGCCCCTTGGCGTCCTTGTAGAGGTAGACGCCCGGCCGGTCAGGCAGGCGCTCGAGCTTCTCGGCGAGTTCCACGGCCCGATTCCTTCGCTCCGGTACTCACGATCTTACTCGCATCGCCGCGCTCGCGGCGGCTGATCGTGACCCGATCGCGGGATCCCGGGAGCGGCGATCCCCGTCAGCTGCGGGCGGACAGGTCGCGCTTGCGGAGGGCCCGGAGGCGGTCGCGCAGCTCGGCCGCGCGCTCGAAGTCGAGCCGCTTCGCGGCCTCCTTCATCTCGCCCTCGACCCGCTTGACGGTCTCGGCCAGGGCCGCCGCCGACTCGAAGCGCTCGTCGGCCGTCTCCGCCTCGACCGTGTAGTAGTCGCGCTCCTCGACCGAGCGCAGCACGTCGCGGATCGAGCTGCGGATCGACTCCGGCGTGATCCCGTGCTCGACGTTGTAGGCGGCCTGCCGGACCCGCCGCCGCTCCATCTCGCCGAGGGCGGTCCGCATCGAGTCCGTCATCTTGTCCGCGTACATGATCACCTCGCCGCGGACGTTCCGGGCCGCCCGGCCCGACGTCTGGACGAGCGACGTCGCCGAGCGGAGATATCCCTCCTTGTCCGCGTCGAGGATGGCGACCAGGGACACCTCGGGGAGATCCAGGCCCTCCCGGAGCAGGTTGATGCCGACGAGGGCGTCGAACTTGCCGAGCCGGAGGTCCCGGATGACCTCGACGCGCTCGAGGGTGTCGATGTCGGAGTGGAGATACCGGACACGGAGCCCCATCTGGAGGTAGTACTGCGTGAGGTCCTCGGCCATGCGCTTGGTGAGCGTCGTGACCAGGACGCGCTCATCGCGCTCGGCGCGCCCGCGGATCTCCTCCATGAGGTCGTCGACCTGCTCGCCGGCCGGCCGGACCGTGATGGCGGGATCGGTGAGCCCGGTGGGCCGGATGATCTGCTCGGCCACGGCGCCCTCCGACTTCGTCAGCTCGTACTCCGCGGGCGTGGCCGAGACGTAGAGCACCTGCCCCACGCTCGCGGTGAACTCGTCGAAGGTGAGCGGACGGTTGTCGAAGGCGGACGGCAGCCGGAAGCCGTACTCGACGAGGGCCTCCTTGCGGGACCGGTCGCCGTGGTGCATCCCGCGGAGCTGCGGGACTCCCACGTGGCTCTCGTCGATCACCACCAGGGCGTCCTTCGGCAGGTAGTCGATCAGCGTCGCGGGGGTCTCCCCCGCCCGCCGGCCCGCCAGGTGCCGGGAGTAGTTCTCGATGCCGTGGCAGTACCCGATCTCGCGGAGCATCTCGAGGTCGAACAGCGTTCGCTGCTCCAGGCGCTGCGCCTCCAGCGGCCGGTTCTGGGACCGGAAGTACGTCAGGCGCTCGGCCAGCTCCGCCTTGATCGACTCCCGGGCCTGCTCGAGCAGGTCCGCGGGCGTGACGTAGTGGCTGGCCGGGTAGACGACCGCGCGCGGGATGCGCTCGAGGATCTGCCCCTTCAGGGGGTCGATGCGCTGCACCGCCTCGATCGTGTCCCCGAACAGCTCGATGCGCAGGGCGACCGTCTCGTCGGAGGCGGGGAACACCTCGACGACGTCCCCCCGCACCCGGAACGTCCCCCGACGGAAGTCGTAGTCGTTGCGCTCGTACTGGAGCGCGACGAGCTGCCGCAGGATGTCGTCCCGCTCCCGCTCCTCGCCCTCGGCGACCTCGAGATGCATCCCGTGGTACGTCTCCGGCGAGCCGAGGCCGTAGATGCACGACACCGAGGCGACGATCACCACGTCGCGCCGCTCGAAGAGGGACTTGGTCGTCGAGTGGCGCATGCGGTCGATCTCGTCGTTGATGAGGGCGTCCTTCTCGATGTAGGTATCCGACTGCGGGATGTAGGCCTCGGGCTGGTAGTAGTCGTAGTAGGAGACGAAGTACTCGACGGCGTTCTCCGGGAAGAACGCCCGGAACTCCCCGTACAGCTGGGCGGCCAGCGTCTTGTTCGGCGAGATGATCAGGGTCGGCCGCTGGAGCGCGGCGATGACGGAGGCGACCGTGAACGTCTTGCCGGAGCCGGTCACGCCGAGGAGCGTCGCGTGCGGGCGTCCCGTGGCGAGCCAGTCGCGCACCTGTCCGATGGCCCGGGGCTGGTCGCCCTGCGGCGTGTAGTCGGCGACGAGGCGGAACGGTGGCACGCCGACTACCGGCCCCCGCGCGAGGCCGCGGGGCCCTCAGGCGCCCGAGGGGAGGGCAGCCGGGACTGCGTGGAGGTACTTCCGCCAGGCGTCCAGGAAGAAGGACGCGTGCGGGTGTCGGAGGAGGTGCACCGAGAAGAGGAACTGCGGGTGGGACGGCGTCCGGACCAGCACCAGCCCCGCCTCGTCGGTGGTGCGGTTGCCCTTGTGCAGGTTGCAGCGGAGGCACGCGGCGACCACGTTGGTCCAGGTCGTCCCGCCGCCCCGCGACCGCGGGATCACGTGATCCACGGTCAGGCGGTCCCCCCGGCGCCCGCAGTACTGGCACGTGTAGTGGTCGCGGCGGAGGATGTTCTTCTTGTTGAACGCCACCCGCTCCACGAAGGGCTTCCGGATGTACATCATCAGCCGGATCACCGACGGGAGCGGGAAGGTGTGCGAGGGCGACCGGATCACCCGGGGGGACGGCTCGACGGTTTCGGCTTTTCCGCTGAGGAGGAGGGTGATCGCGCGACGGGCGTTGGTGAAGTGAAGCGGCTCGAAGCTACCGTTCAGCACTAGTACAGCCACTTCGTCCATACGACATCGAATGATACGGAGAGGCCCGCGGGCCTGTCAACTGCGGGCCTTTGCCGTCAGGCCGTCCCGCCGCCGGGGCGGCGCCCGACCTCCCCGGTGGTGGCGTCGACGGTCAGCCAGTCGCCCGTTCGAAGGCGCGCGTAGACGTCGGCGGCGACCGTCACCATGGGGATGCTCCGGCCGTAGAGCGCCTCGCCCACCAGTGGCCCCACGGCGAGGACCGGCTCGACGGTGAGGCTCACGATGGCGGCCGGCGCCTGGTACGTCCGGATGAGCTCGAGGAGAATGTTGGAGGTCGTGCAGGAGCCGCGCCCCTGCGGGAGAACGAGGACGCGGCCGCCGAGTCGCTCGCCGTGAAGGGGGTGGCGCGGGTTCACGATCCGCCCGGTCGCGGGATCGACGTCGCCCCAGAAGGAGATGGCCTCGGCCGAGACGAGCGCCGATCCCTCGGCGCGGCCGAGGATGACGCCGTGGGCGGGCAGGCGCTCGCCCGCGGCGCTCAGCCGTTCCACAGGGCGTCCTCCTCCTCGAGCACGGCGTCGCCGAGGGCGTAGGTGACGCAGTCGTCGAGGGACGCGAGCGTCACCTCGAGTCCGGCCGCGCCGGCGTAGTGCGCCTGCTTGCCCGAGTTCGTGAGCATGTGCGTCCGGCCCCAACCGTCGATGCGCGTGGTCATCGCGCAGGTATCGGCCAGCATGCGGATGCCGGCGCCCTCCAGGGTCTGGAGGTGTCCGGACTCTCCGAGGTGGTGCACGACCGCGCGGCTCGTGGAGATCCAGAACTCGAGGTCCGGACGGATCCGGCGGCCGGCGACGCGGGCGGCGACCTCGAGCGCCTCGGGCAGCGACAGGTGGGGACATCCGAGCTTCACGAAGTCGATTCCGTCGGCGGGCGCGAACGACAGACGCGCGCGCGACCGTCGAAGGTCGTCCATCGTGACGTCGACGGTCTCCTCGGGGGGACGGCCGTGGAGCGCCGCCTCGAGCGTGGGGGCTTCCGGGGTGACCCCCACGACGTGGGCGAGGGCAAGAGAGCCCGAGCTCGCCGCCGCCGCGCAGAAGGCCTTGAGATCCGTGGCCCGGACCGTCGCCGGGACGTCGGTCAGGACCGGCACGCGGTCGCCCAGGATCCCGCCCAGGTAGTATCCGAGGACCGGGTAGAGGCTCGAGTGGAGGCGCAGCGCCGGCGGCACGCCGTGGAGACGAACGAGGACCTGCGCACGACGCGGCTCGTCCAGGTGGAGCCCGAACGCGGGGGCGCGCCCGGTCACCGCGCAGGCGACGTCCAGGAAGTCCGCGTACCGATTCGTCCGGGCGCCGATCACCGTGTTCACGTACGCGACCGCGTTCGACTCCCCCCAGGCCACCTGCTCGCCGAAGCGCGGGACGTTCCCCTGCTCGTACGGCGCGCACGTCCAGGTCGGGAGGCAGCCGAGCGCGAGGTAAGCCGCCTCCAGCCTCCGGCTCTTCTCCGCGAAGTCCGCGGGAACTCGGAACGCCTCCCACCGCCGGATGTCCCGGGCGGTCACGTTGAGCGTGGTCGGGACGCGGACGCGCGCGCCCAGGCTCGCGAGCCGTTCGGCGAACTCCAGCCCCGCGTCGTTCGTGTAGAGGCACGCGTCGATGTGCGCCTGCGACACGGGCAGCAGCCGCTCGGCCCCGAACAGCTCGCCCATCCGAGCCACCAGGTCGACCGCGAGCCGGGTCCCCTCCCCGTCCCGTCCGTCGCGCCAGCTGCGCTCTTCCGCGCTCAGCTCCATGGCCGCTCAGCTCCGGGCGAGGTGCGTCAGGAAGAAGCGGAGGTTCGCGGGACGCTCGGCCAGCCGCCGGACGAAATAGCCGTACCAGTCCTCTCCGAACGGGACGAGCACGCGCAGCCGGACGCCCAGCCCGGCGAGCGTCGGGTGAAGGTCCGGGCGAATCCCGTGGAGCATCTGGAACTCGTATCGGTCGGGGCCCAGCCCGAACTCCCGCGCCCGGTCGGCGATGACCCGGATGAGACGCTCGTCGTGCGTGGCGAACGCGGCGTAGGCCCCGGCCGCCTGCGCCTCGCGGGAGAAGAGCATCCCCGCCAGCCGCGCGTAGTTGCCGTCCACGTCCGCCTTTCGGGGAAATGCCTGGGTTGCGGGCTCGCGGTACGCGCCCTTGCAGAGGCGCACCCGGAGGCCGCCCGGCACGAGGGCCCGGAGGTCGGACTCCGTGCGCCGCAGATACGCCTGCAGGACGCCGGCCACGCGCGGCCAGCGCCGCCGCAGTCGCCGGTAGACCGCGAGGGTGCGGTCCGTGTAGGCCGAGCCCTCCATGTCGATCCACACCGTCGTGTCTCCGGCCCGCTCGAGCACGCGCTCCACGTTGGCGAGGGCCAGGTCCTCCCCGAGATCGAGTCCGAGGTGCGTGAGCTTGACCGACGGGGTGACGCCGAGTCGGTGTCGCTGCGCTTCCTCGAGGAGGTGCACGTACACGTCGGTCGCGGCGGTGGCGGCCGCCGCGGTGGTGACGTTCTCTCCCAGGTAGGTGACCGCGGTGTGGAGTCCGCTCGCCTCGAGACGCCGCAGCACGAGCAGGGCGTCCGCGGCGGTCTCGCCGGCGACGAAGCGTCGGACGACGCGCCGGGACACGGGGATCCGCTCGAGGCCTCGACCGATCGCCGGTCTGGTGGAGAGCCGAAGGAGAGCCTCACGGAGCACGATGGCGGCCTCGGATCCGCGGAGTGTCGAGATCGAGGCGCATCCGAGGCATCCGAACGCAGTCTAACAAAGCGCGAAAGATGGGGTCAAGGCGATGGGCGCTCGAGGCGCCAGCCGACGGCGTCGAGCAGGATGCCCTCGCGCAGTCCGGCGTCGGAGACGACGACATCCGGGAGGCCGAGCCCGGCGAGCGCCGCGCCGAGCACGACCGCGCCCGGCACGATCACATCGGCGCGCCCGGCTTCGAGGCCGGGCAATCGCGCGCGCTCGGCGAGCGGCAGCGCGGCGAGCCAGCGGGTCAGGCGTTCGACGGCGCCGGCACCGAGCCGGTGGCCCTGCACGCGTCGCGGATCGTATGCCGGGAGGCCGAGGTCGAGCGTGGCCAGGGTCGTGGGCGTGCCGGCGGTTGCGACGAGCCGAGCGGGACGGTGTGGTCGGATGCGCGGCCACGCCTCGTCGCGGAGACGCTCGTCGACGTGCTGCCGGCAGGCGGCCAGCTCCTCCTCTCTCGTGGGGTCGTGGACGAAGAATCGCTCCACGAGGTGCACCACCCCGAGGTCCAGGCTGGCGGCGGCCAGGATCCGCAGGCGATCGGCGACCAGCACCTCCGTGCTGCCGCCCCCGACGTCCAGGAGGCCGGTCAGCCCCTGCTCGCCGCCCAGGCCCCACATCGCGCCGAGGAGCGTCAGACGCGCCTCCTCGTCGCCGCTCAGGATCCGGGGACGGACTCCGGGCTCGGCGGCGAGGCGGGCGACGAAGTCGCGGCCGTCGCGCGCCTGACGGACGGCGGCCGTCGCGACCAGCAGGACCTCGGTGGCGCCCAGGAGCCAGGCGCGATCCCGGTAGCCGCGGACCGACGCCAGCGCTCGCTCGGTCGCGGCGGGAGCGAGCGTGCCCCGGACGGCCACGCCCTCGCCCAGTCGCACCACCGTCTGGTCGACCCAACGCGGCACGAGCCCCGTCGCCGCGTCGGCGTCGGCGACGAGGAGGCGGACCGTGTTCGTCCCGAGGTCGATTGCCGCGAGCGGGCGCCTCACTCCGGCTCGGTCGAGACGCGCTCGACCAGCGTGGCGACGGACGCCCGGAGCGCATCGAGGCCGACTGGCTTCTCGAGCATCGCGTCGACGCCGTGACTCTTCAGGGTCTCCGGGTCCACGCGCCCCGGCCAACCCGTCACGAGGATGACCGCGGTACTGGGCCGTGCACGCTTGACCGTGCGGGCGATCTCGAGGCCGGACCCCCCCGGCAGGACGAGGTCGGTGACGACGACGTCGACCGGCTCTCGACCGAGCAGGGCGAGCGCTTCGCCGACATCGTGGGCAGCGGACACTGCGTAGCCTTCACGCGCGAGACCCTGAACCAGTGTCTCCCGGACAGGCCTCTCGTCCTCGACCACGAGGATCCGGGCGATCCGCCGGGAAACGGGAGGGGGTCGGGGCGGACTCGTCCGGGCTCCGGCAGCCGTCGGCAGCCGCAGGCGCACCGTGGTGCCGTGGCCGGGGGCGCTCTCGATCTCGATCTCGCCGCGATGACGCGCGGCCACGGCCTCGGCCACCGCGAGCCCCACCCCCAGCCGTCCCGGGCCCTTCGTCGTGAAGAACGGCTCCCCGGCCCGGCTCCGTGTCGCGTCGTCCATGCCCCGGCCTCGATCCGCCACGGCCAGCTCGACGCGCGTGGCGCCGTCCCAGCGGAGCTGGACGACGATCGGTGAGCGTCCATCGACGGCTTCGCGCGCATTCTTGAGGAAGTGCTGCAGGGCCTGCCGGAGCTCGTCGGGATGCCCACGGATTGGGGGCACGGGATCGAGGTCGAGCGTGAGCGGGGGGGCCCCTTCCTCGCCGGCCCAGAGCGTCTCCGTGGCCCGCACGGTCTCCCGCACGAGGGCCGCCAGATCCAGGGGGACGGCTGCGTGCGGATCCGAGCCTGGCGTGAACCCGAGCACGCGGCGGACGGCCTCGGCCACCCGCCAGGCCGCCTCCTCGGCGTCCGCGAGATCTCGGTCCACGGTGGCGTCGGTGACCCGGTCACGCGCGACGGCGAGCCGGCCAAGGACCACCGCGAGGAGGCTCGCCATGTCACCGAGCGGGGCGCTACCGGCGCCGGATGGGGCTTGGGGGGAAGGCGGCGCGTCTCCGAGCGCCCGGAGCGACTCGGTGTGGAAGCGCGCATTCCGGAGGGCCAGCGCCGCGTCCCTGGCGAAGACCGGGCGGAGGGTGGTATCGCAGGTGTCGAGGGCGCCGATCGCGAGCAGCGCGACCAGCTCGTCCTCCACGGCCAGCGGGAGGACGGCCCGCGGCGTGGTGCCGAGCCACCGGGCGAGCTCCGGGTCGGCCTTCTCCCCCGCCCTCGCCGTCCAGGGACGACGCGAGGCGGCGACCGAGGCCAGGGGTGGCACCCAGGACGGCGGCGGCGCGGCGACCGGGAGTCCCACCCCGCCCGCCAGGAGGAGCCCGTCACCATCCGGCACGAGGACCGCGACCACGCCAGCGTCCAGGCGAGCCCGGGCCTCGGATGCGACTGTCCGAGCGGTGCGAGTCAGATCGAGGCTGGCGAAGACCGTGGACGGGATCGCGCCATCGGCGGCTTCCGCCGAGTGAGGGGCGAGCGCTCCGGCGACTCGGTCCGCCACCAGGACCAGGGCTCCCACGGCATCGGGGTCGAACGGAACGGGTCGTCGCCGCCCGGCCAGGAGCACGGCGGCCGGCGAGCCCGTCGGGTCGCGGATCGGAACCACGAGGGCACAGCCGAGTCCGTGGATGTCGAGGAGGCCGTCGGGGCCGCCCATGCCGGGCGCCGCCTGCACGATCTCGCCGGTTCGGAAGGACCGACCCACGATGCCCTCGTCGGCCTGCGGGGCGAGCGGCAGGCGAAATCCGCGCTGGGCGAGCGTCTCCAGCGTCCCGTCCTGGCCACTCCGGAGGATGGCCGCGCAGTCGGCCTGGGCGTGCGTGATGGCCCGGTCGACCGCGAGCAGGCAAGCCTGTGGAGCCGTCGTCTCGAGACCGATGGCGAGAAGGCTGTGCAGCGGGGCAAGTCGGGCCCGAGTGGGCTCGTCGAGGAGCGCCCCCGGTTGGGCGGCGGCGACGCCCACGGCGTCGGCCAGCGCGTCGAGGCGGCGCGTGATGCCTGCGAGGGCCTTCCGGATCTCGCCGAGCGAGCCTTCCTCGCCGCTCACGGTCGGGAGTATAGGAACCGCCCCCCACGCGGTCAACCGCTCGACGACACCGTTCGGCGACCGCGCCGGGGCGGTGCCTCGCCCGCCGTCGTCAGGCGACGATCGGGGCCTTGAGGCCGTGCCCGGTGAGCGGCACCACCACGATCTCGGCCGGCGCGAACGCGCCCTCGTCAATGAGTCGCCAGGCGGCCGCGGGTGCGACGGCCGCGGTCGGCTCCACGAAGAGCCCCTCGTGCCCGAGACGGGCGCGCGCCTCGAGGACCTCGGCGTCCTCGACGACGAGGAAGCGGCCGCCCGACTCGTGGACGGCGCGGCGGATCTCGTCCGGCCGCACCGGCTGTCGAACCCGGATTCCTTCCGCCACCGTGTCCCCCGTGCCGGTGCCGCGCCCGAGCGCGGGGCCGGCGAGCGGGGCGCACGCCGCGCTCTGGACCGCGAGGAGCTTCGGCGCCCGAGGAATGGCCCCGCCCAGCACCAGCTCCTTGAAGCCGAGCCAGAGCCCGAGCAGCATGGTGCCGTGCCCGACGGGGGTGACCACGTGGTCCGGCGCCCGGCCGTCGAGAGCCTCCCACAGCTCGTACGCGATCGTCTTCGTGCCGTGAAAGAAGAGCGGATCCCAGCAGTGGCTCGCGTAACGTCCGGGCGCCGCGTGGGCCGCCGCTGCCACCGCCTCGCGGGGCCCCGGGATACGAACCGTCTGGGCGCCGTAGGCGGCGACCTGGGCGAGCTTTCCGGGCGAGGCCGCCTCCGGCACGTAGATGGTCGCATCGAGGCCGGCTCGCGCGGCGTACGCGGCGATCGCGGCGCCGGCATTTCCGGAGGAATCCTCCACGAGGGCCCGGGACCCGGCAGTCCGGGCGGCGGTCAGCAGGACGGCCGCGCCGCGGTCCTTGAAGGATCCCGTCGGGTTGGCTGATTCGACCTTGAAGCGGAGGCGCCCGTCGCGCGAGGGGACGAGCGGCGTCCCGCCTTCGCCGAGGGAGACCGGGGTGCCGTCGACGGGGAGCGCCTCGCGATAGCGCCAGAGACCCGAGAGCCGCCCGCGCAGAATTTCGAGCGACGGGACACTGCCGAAGGGCTCGAGCGCCCACGGCCCACCGCACGCGCAACGCCAGGCCTCGGCGCCCGGCGCGGGCGAGCCGCAGGCGAGGCAGCGGCGCGGGAGGCTCACGTGGGCCTGGCGATGACGGCGCCGCCTCGCCGAGAAGGGTGAGGCGGCGCCGGGCAGATGCTCGGGCGAGCTACTTCTTGAGCGTCCGGATGTAGTGGAGGATCTGCCAGCGCTCGTTCTCGGGAAGCGCGGCCCAGGGCGGCATCGCGCCGCGACCCGTGCTGATCTTCCAGAAGAGGCATCCGTCGGGTTCCCCCTGCACCTTCGCCGAGGTCCAGTCCGCCGGCTTCGGATTGAGCGCGGCGGCTCCGGGCCCGTCGCCCTTGCCCCCATCGCCGTGGCACGCGGTACAGGCCTTGTCGACGGTGGCCTTCTTGCCGGCGGCGACGGCGGCGTCGCTCTTCGCCACCGGGTTCTTCTTCGCCTTCTCGGCCGCCGGGCAGACCCAGGCCCCCTGCGCAGATGCGGGGGTACTGAGGGCGGACACGAAGAACAGGACGGCGGCGCTCACCATCCCGGTCAGGATGAGACGACGCGACATGGGAATCCTCCTCTCTCGGACGCTGGACGGTCTACCACAGTGGACGCTCGTGGTCGTGACGGAATTCACAAGATCTGGTCTCTGTGTATCACCGAGCGGCGAGAGGGTCAAGCTCGCGCGCGCTCCTCCGGCGCCGTGGAAGGCCCGTCGGTCGGGGTCCACGGCACGAGCAGGACGAGGAGCGCCGCCACGAGCCCGTAGCCTCCGGCGAGAAGCCCTGGCCAGGTCGACGCCGCCTGGCCAGGCCAGAAGAGGCCTCCCGACTCGAGTGGTGAGTGGATCACTCCGAAGAGGCTCGCGACGCTGGCGGTGGCCAGGATGGCGGCGGCCGCCAGGAGACGCCGGTCGATGATCATCGCGGCGGCGGCGCCCCAGAAGAGCGCCGTGAGGATGAAGCCGTTGCCCAGGAGCCGCAGTGTCTGGACGGTCGCGGCGGCGTCGCCCCGGATCGCGCCGGGACCGAGACCGAGGCCGGCCAGGATGCTGCCGAGCTGGATCAGCACGAGGGCGGCCGTCGTTGGGATGAACGCGAGGGCGACCGCCGGGGCGTGGCGCGCCGGCGTGGCGAGGAAGGCCTGCGCCGTGATCTCGACGCCGACGAAGATCAGGATGGGGGCGACCGCGGCCTCCGGCACGATGCCGACGAGGATCGACACGACGCCGGCCATCGCGCCCAGCCCGATCACGAGCCCCGTGGCGAGGGTGTAGCCGGCGCGCGCGCCCATGGCCTTGTACGCCGGGTGCCCGACGTAGGGCGTGTTCTGCACCACGCCTCCGGCCACGCCGGCGACGATGGTCGCCAGGGCTTCGGTCAGCAGGATGTCCCGGGTCCGGTAGGTGTCCCCCGCGGCGATCGCGCTCTCCGTGTTGTCGATTCCGCCGATGACGGTCGCCAGCGCGAACGGGAGGGCGATCGACAGCGCGGCCCACGTCTCTCCGATGGCGTCGAGCCACGCGAGCGTCGGCCACGGCACCGCCAGGCGCCACTCCCCTGGCCCGGCCAACGCGTGACCGGGGGGAGCGATTCCGAGCCAGTGCTGCACGACGTAGACGGCGCCGCCCACGGCCACCGCGGCCAGCGCGCCGGGCACGCGGCCCGGCAACGTGATCCGTCCGACGAGGGCGACGAGGATCAGTCCGAGCGACACGAATCCCACCAGCGGGTCCGCGACGATCTTGAGGGTCGGGAGGAACGCGATCAGGAGCACCGACACGCCGGCAATCGAGCCGAGCAGGCCGGCGCGCGGCACGACGCGCCGCACCCACTCGCCCGCGAACGCCAGGACGAGCTTCGCGACGCCCATCGCGATGGTGACGCCCATGCCCACCTTCCACGCGAGGATCGGGTCCCCGGTCGCGAGCATGGTCGGTCCCAGCACGCCGAACGTGATGCCGAAGAGAGACGGGGTGTCGATTCCGAAGGGCATCGCGGTGACGTCGGCGCGGCCGGTCTTCCGAGCCAGTCGCAGCGCCAGCCAGGTGTACCAGAGGTCGCCGACCAGGACGCCGAGCGCCGTGCCGGGGATGATCCGGTACAGCACCAGATCGGCGGGGAACCCGAACACGCCGACGAGCAGGCCGGCGAGCACGACCAGATTGGTGAGGTTGTCGACGGCGAGACCGAAGAAGGCGTTGACGTCGCCGGGGGCGTACCAGCGCCCGATCGTCGCGCTGGATCCGGGGGCGGTCACGGCGTCCGGCTCCGAAGCCGGCAGGCGCCGCCGGTCAGCGCGCGTCGCTCGCGCCGGCGAGGGTCTCCCGCGCCGTGGCCCGGATCCGCTCTCCCAGCGCCTCGGCCCATGCGAAGCGTGTGCGTCCGTCGGCGACCTCGCGGAACTCGAGCTCGATCGGGGAGGCCGTGAGCGGCGGATAGACGCGAGATCCGAGGGCCAGCCGCACGCCGTACGACCGGTTCTCGCGCGGGCCGCCCGCGTCCAGACGGACCTCGATGCGCTCGTCCTCCCTCTTGGCGTGGGAGCGGACGAAGTTCTCCAGCCAGGCGCCGACCTCGTGGTACTCGACCGGGATGCGGGGGTTCATGGACGATGGGTTGACGCTCGACCCGGGAGTCGCCGCCCCGCCCCCCGGCGGTCACCGGGGGCGGGGCGCGCGACTCCCGACGGTCAGGGAGCGGAGCTCAGCACTCGTTGAAGCCGCAGCCGTAGCACTTCTTGCAGCCTTCCTCGTAGACGAACGTCGCCTGACCGCACTCCGGGCACATGTCCCCGGCCACCAGCTTCGCGGCCGGCGCGGCTGACGGTGGCGCTTCGGCCTCCGCCTTGACGTGTCCGAGGTGCTCCGCCATGACCCGCGCGATCCCGTCCGGGAGCGACAGCACCCGCTGCGGGCCGAACCCGAGCGGCCGGCCGCCGCCGATGCCCGAGAGCTGGGCGACGATCTCCTCGAGCCGCCGCCGAGGCGAGAGGGGCGAGGGCAGGCGCAGCGCCAGGGAGATGAGGCGGCCGATGGCCTCGGCCACCGCCATGGTGTCGGACCCGGCCTTGCCCACCGAGACGAAGACCTCGAAGGGCTCGCCGTCGCCTTGCTCGTTGACGACGGTGTACGCCGTGCCGAGCGGCGTCTCGACGCGATAGGTGCGGCCGGTGAGCGTCCGCGGGCGCGGCTTGACGACTGCCGCGGGTGCCGTGGCGCCCGCCTCCCCGCGCTTGTCGGCGCGGGCCGACTTCGTGCCGACGTGGAGGACGCCCTCCTTGCAGCCATCGCGGAACACCGTGATGCCGAGGCATCCCAGCTCCCAGGCGAGGAGGTACGCCCGCGCCACGTCCTCGATCGACGCGGAGTTGGGGAGATTGATGGTCTTGGAGACCCCGTTGTCGGTGTACTTCTGGAAGGCGCCCTGGTGCCGGACGTGCCACTCGAAGGACACCTCGTGGGCCGTCACGAAGACGCGCTGGACGTCCTCCGGCACCCCCGCCAAGCCGTGGACCACGCCCTGCTTGGCCACCTCTTCCATGAGCGCGTCCGAGTAGAACCCGCGCTCGCGGGCCACCTCGGCGAAGATCGGGTTCGTGAAGGGCAGCACCCGATCGCCCACCTTGTGGGTGAACGCGACGGCGAACGCCGGCTCGACGCCGGACGAGCAGCCGGCGATCATCGAGATCGTCCCGGTGGGGGCGATGGTCGTCACGGTCGAGTTGCGGAGCGGCCGCCCGTGCTTGTAGATCGACTGCGCCCAGTTCGGGAAGGGCCCGCGCTCCTCGGCGAGCTTTGCCGACTGGTCGTGGGCCTTCTCGTTGATGAACGACATGAGCCGGTCCCCGAGGTCCAGCGCCGGCTGGCTGTCGTAGGGGATCCCCATGCGGAACAGGAGATCGGCCCAGCCCATCACGCCGAGGCCGATCCGGCGGTTGGCCTTCACGGTCTCGTCGATCTCCGGGAGGGGGTACGGGTTGACCTCGATGACGTCGTCGAGGAACCGGACCGAGAGCCGGACGACCCGCTCGAGCTCCGTCCAGTCGACCGCCCACTCCCCGTCCGCCTGCCGCCGGGCGAACTGGGCGACGTTGATCGACCCCAGGTTGCACGCCTCGTTCGGCAGGAGCGGCTGCTCGCCGCAGGGGTTGGTGGCCTCGATGAGCCCGATCTCGGGCGTCGGGTTGGCCGGACTCGCGTTGATCCGGTCGAGGAAGACCATCCCGGGGTCGCCGGTCTGCCACGCCGCGCGCACGATCCGGTCGAAGACCTCGCGGGCGGGCAGGCGGCTGACCACCTCACCGTTGTGCGGGGCGATCAGGTCGTATTCCGTGTCCGCCTGGAGGGCGTTCATGAACGCGTCGGTCGCCGCCACCGAGATGTTGAAGTTCACGATGCCGCCGTCGAGCTTGCACTCGATGAACTCCAGGATGTCGGGGTGGTCGATCCGCAGGATGCCCATGTTGGCGCCGCGGCGGGTGCCCCCCTGCTTCACGGCCTCGGTGGCGCCGTTGAAGACCCGCAGGAACGAGACGGGGCCGGAGGCCTTGCCGCCCGTCGAGGTGACGACCGCATCCTTCTGCCGGAGCCGCGAGAAGGCGAAGCCGGTGCCGCCGCCCGACTTGTGGATGATGGCGGCCGACTTCACCGCGTCGAAGATCTCCTCCATGGAGTCCCCGACGGGAAGGACGTAGCAGGCGGAGTACTGGAGCTGGTTGCCCTTGCCGGCGTTCATGAGGGTCGGCGAGTTCGGCAGGAACTTGCTGTCCACCATCATGTCGTAGAAGGCCCCGGCGATCTCGTGGACCACGGCCGGGCTCTTGCCCCAGCGGGCCTCCCCCTGCGCAATGGCGACCGCCACCCGCCAGCACATCTCCTCGGGTGTCTCCTGGGCCCGGTCGCCGTCACGCGAGAGGTAGCGCTCTCGCAGCACCCGGAGCGCCTGCTCCGTCCACTTCCCCACCCTGGCGGGACGCGTCGCCATGATCGCCATCTGAAGCCTCCTTAGGACTCTCGTTTCCTATCCGAACACCGTTCCAACGGCCCTGCACCACAAGCGTACCGATCTGTGAACATACCTTATCTTGTGGGCGGGCGAATCCTGGCATACGAGATTTGGGGCTGTCAAGAAAAAAGCCGGAGGGACATCGAGAAATTCTTCACAAGGCGCGCGGTCGATCTTTCGGGTCCGCATCCGGGCGGCGGGTCGCTTGACATCGCCACGGCCGCGAGGCTAGAGTCCGTGGAACTGACCGGTCAGTTCCATTCTCGCCGCCGCGGCCGTCCGCGGGCGGTCACGCCAGGGAGCCTTCGGCCACGTCGATGAAGGGAGCGAGTCGGCCCCGCACGCCGCGCCAGGCGGCGAAGCGAGAGCACATGGTGGCGGCCGCGTCACGCGTGTTCGCGTCGCGTCCCTACCACGTGGTCTGCATGGACGACATCGCGGAAGCGGCCCGGGTCGGGAAAGGCACGCTCTACCGCTACTTCCCGTCGAAGGAGGATCTGTACCTCGGGGTCGTCGCCGAGGCGTTCGACCTCCTGATCGGCCGCCTCGACCGGGTCGAGGCCGAGGGGCTGCCCGCGCGTACCGCGCTCGCCCACATGATCGGGGCCATCGTGGAGACTTTCGCGGCCCACCTGCCCTTCTTCCGCCTCATGCAGCAGGGCGAGGCCCGGCTGTTCCTCCGGAAGAAGCAAGTCATCCGCGCCCGCCGCGAGCGCATTGCCGACGGCCTGGCCCGGGTGCTCGAGCGCGGGGCCGAGACGGGCGTGTTCCGGAAGGTCGACCGCGCCTTGGTGCCGACGATGGTGATCGGCCTGGTGTGGGGGACGGCCCTCAACCACGCCGACGAGACGCCGGCGGAGATCCTCGCCCAGCGCGTGGTCGACCTGTGCTTGCACGGCATCCTCCAGTCTCCGGGGGACTCCCTCTGATGGCGTTCGTCCGACGGCACCGCGTCACGCTGGTCCTCCTGATCCTCCTGGGCGTCGTGGTCGCGCTCGTGGCCTTCCGGCTTCGGGAGCAGCAGGCCCGGGCCGTCCCCCGCCAGAGCCGCGAGATCCAGGTCGGGGTGGTCCGGCCGGAGCAGCGGACGCTCGAGGTGACGCTGTCCTTCACGGGAGACGTCTTGCCCAATCGCCAGACCGCGATCTTTGCCAAGACGTCGGGCTACATCCGGGCGATCCACGCCGAGCGGGGCCAGCGCGTGACAGCGGGCACGCTGCTCGTCGAGATCGAGCCGACCGAAGCGGAGACGGCCCTCGACCAGTCGCGGGCGTCGATCGCCACCGCTGAGGCGGGGCTTCAGGTCGCGCGCTCCAACCTCGAATCGGCCCGGGCCAACCTGCTGAACCAGCAGGCCCTCCTGGCGCGCGCCCAGGCCGTTCTCGCCAATGACCGCCGTCAGGCCGACCGGCTCACGGAGCTGTACACGAAGGGCCTCGTGTCGGCCCAGGACCGGGACAACGCCCGCACCACCTACGAGGCGTCGCAAGCCGCGGTCCGGGCCCAGGAGGCTCAGGTCGAGGTGGCCCGCGTCCAGATCACGACCACCGAGAGCCAGGTGCACCTCGCGGACACGCAGGTCGCGCAGCAGCGCGCGGGACAGCGGATGGCCCAGATGCGGCTCGACGACACGCGGGTCGTGGCGCCCTTCAGCGGGTTCGTGGCCGAGAAGCGGCTCGAGGTCGGAGCCTCGGTGAGCGGCCTGGCGGCGGCGACCAGCAACGCGTCGATCGCGATCCTGACGCTCCAGGACATCGATCCGGTCAAGGTCCAGGTGGAGGTGCCGGAGCGTGACGTGCCCCGCGTCAGGCCCGGCAACGCCGTCCGGGTGACCAGCGACGCCTATCCGGGTCGCCGCTTCTCCGGCCGGGTCGCCCGGGTCCTGCATGCGCTCGATCCGCGGACCCGGACGATGGGCATCGAAGTCGACATCCCGAACCCGGAGAACCTTCTCAAGCCCGGCATGTACGCGCGCGTCGAGCTGGTCGTCGAGGTCCGACCCGGCGCGCTCCTGCTCCCGCTGGAGGTGCTCACCGGCACGCAAGGCGCACCGACCGTCCTGGTCGTGCGCGACGGCAAGGTGGTGTCGACGGTCGTCGAGCTCGGGCCCACCGACGGTCCTCGCGTCCAGGTCGTCAAGGGACTCGGGCCGGACTCCCAGATCATCCTGCAGGGCAAGGAGCTCGTCCGGGACGGGATGGCCGTGAGCGCGGTGCCCGCGAAGGTCTACTGAGGCCGGAGACCCGCCATGTGGCTCACTCTCATCGCCGTTCGGAACGCGATCGCCGTCCTCATGGCGTCTCTCGCCATCGTGGTCCTGGGCGCCACGTCGCTCAGCCGGCTGTCGATGGACCTGTTCCCGAACATCAACCAGCCGGTGGTCACGATCGGCACGATCTACACCGGCGCCAACGTCCAGGACATCGAGAAGACGGTCACCTACCCCATCGAGAAGGCGGTCAGCGCGGTCC
This sequence comes from uncultured Candidatus Rokubacteria bacterium, assembly GCA_963799055.1. GTDB lineage: Bacteria > Methylomirabilota > Methylomirabilia > Rokubacteriales > DASRDR01 > DASRDR01. The sequence continues at coordinate 309,186 of CAWCVP010000015.1, read as the reverse complement.
CCGGGGTCCACCACGTCGAGTCGCGGAGCCGACAGGGGATCTCGGCGGTCCAGGTCTGGTTCAACTACGACGCCGATCTCAACGCCGGCCAGAACGAGATCATCCAGCGCATCCAGCAGATCGGCAACAGCCTGCCGTCGGGCATCAAGCAGCCGTTCATCGTGAAGTTCGACCTCTCGAACATCCCGGTGTGCCTGATCACGGTCTCCGGCGGAGGCTTCGACGAGAAGCGCCTCTACGACATCGCGTACAACACGATCGAGCCCCAGTTCGAGCGCATCAACGGGGTCGCGTCGGCCAACGTGGACGGCGGGAAGATCCGGCAGATCGCGGTGAACCTGAACCGCGACCTCCTGTACGCGAAGGCCATCTCGGTCCTGGACGTCGTGCGGTCGGTGAACGACTCGAACTTCCTGATGCCGTCCGGCGACATCAAGATCGGCACGGTCGACTACACGCTGCTGACGAACAACCAGTTCCAGCTGATCAAGCCGATGGAGGACATCGTCGTCCGGAAGGTCGGCGACGTTCCGGTCCGCGTCCGCGATCTCGGCCACGTCTCCGACTCGCACGAGGCGCAGTCGAGCGTCGTCCGGGTCAACGGCGAGCGGGCGGTCTACCTGCGGGTGAACAAGCAGCCGTCGGCCAACACGATCGAGGTGGTGGACGCGGTCAAGGCGCTCGTGCCCAAGCTCACCGGGGTGCCCCCGGGAGTCTCGGTGGGGCTCACGTTCGACCAGTCGACGTACATCCGACAGTCGATCAACAGCCTGTGGCACGAATCGGCTCAGGGAGCGCTGCTGGCGTTCCTGGTGATCCTGGTGTTCCTCCGGAGCTTCGTGTCGACCGCCATCATCTTCGTCGCGATCCCCCTCTCCATCCTCTGCACCCTGATCGCGATGTACTTCCTCGGCCAGACGCTCAACATCTTCACCCTGGGCGGCCTGGCGCTCGCGGTGGGGCGGCTGGTCGACGACTCCATCGTGGAGCTGGAGAACATCAATCGCCACCTCGCCATGCCGGGCAAGGACCGGCGCGCGGCCGTGCTGGACGCGGCGCGCGAGGTGGCGATGCCGATCTTCGTGTCCACCATCACGACGATCGTCGTGTTCCTGCCGACCATCTTCCTGGAGGGGCAGTCGAAGCTCCTCTTCATTCCCCTCACCTTCACGATCTCGTTCTCGCTGTTCGCGTCCTTCCTCGTCTCGCGCACGGTGACGCCGCTCATGTGCCTGCGACTTGCTCCGCCCGCCGCGGCCCCCGGACGCGTCCGGCCGGGGCCTGCGCGACCGGTTCATGCAGGTGACCCAGCGGTTCTTCGACCGGCTCGACACGGGGTACCAGGGCGTCCTCCACTGGGCGCTCGCCCATCGCAAGACCGTGGTCGTCGGCGTCCTCGTCCGTCTTCGTGGCGGCCCTCGGGCTGGTGCCGCTGATTGGCAGCGAGTTCTTCCCCGCCTCCGACGAGAGCCAGTTCCGCGTCTTCCTTCGGGCTCCGATCGGCACGCGCGTCGAGGAGACCGAGAAGGTGGTCGCCCGGGTCGAGCAGCTCATCCGGCAGCACCTCCGGCCGGAGGAGCTCCTGTCGATCGTGTCGACGGTCGGCATTCCGGCCGGCCGGTCGGCCATCTTCACCGGGAACACCGGCCCCCACGCCGCGCAGGTTCAGGTCTACCTGGACACCCCGGACAAGCGGACGCGGAGTGACGTCCAGATCGTCGCCGCGCTCCGGCCGCGGTTCGCGGGCGAGTTTCCGGGCACCGTCACCTACTTCAACCTGGGCGGGATCGTGAACCGAGTCCTGAACCGCGGCTCCCAGAACCCGCTCGAGGTCGAGGTGCTGGGCTACGACTTCGGGGACGCGCAGGCCGCGGGCTCGCGAGGTGGCGCGCGTGATGCGCGAAGTGCCGGGCGTCGCCGACGTCCAGATCGGCCGCGAGGGCAACTACCCGCAGTTCAGCGTCGTCGTCGACCGAGAGAAGGCCGCGACCGCGGGCGTGTCGCAGCGCGACGTCGCCCAGGCCGCGCTGTTCTCGCTGAACTCGAACGTGAGCGTGAACCCGTCGATCTTCACGGACCCGCGGACCGGCAACCAGTACAACATCGTGGTCCAGCTGGACGAGCCGTTCCGCGTCCAGCCCGAGGATCTGGGCAAGATCTTCGTCACGCCGGTGGGCGGGCGGCCCGTGGTGCTGTCGACCATCGCCGAGATCCAGCGGAGCGTGGCGCCGGTCGAGATCGAGCGCAAGTACCAGGAGCGGCTGGTCCGCGTCTCCGGCAACCCCGTCGGCCGCGATCTCGGCGCGATCTCGGACGATATCGAGCGCCGTCTGGGCGGGCTCCAGCTGCCCCCCGGGTTCGCGGTCCAGATGGGCGGGCAGACGGCCCAGCAGCGGGAGGCGTTCGCAAGCCTGACCTTCATGAGTATCCTGGCCTTGATGCTCGTCTACATGGTCATGGCGTCGCAGTTCCGGTCCCTGAAGGACCCGTTCATCATCATGTTCTCGGTGCCGATGGGGCTCATCGGGGTCATCCTGGCGCTGTTCCTGACCCGCACGACGCTCTCGACCACCTCCTTCATGGGGATCATCATGATGGTGGGGATCGTGGTGTCCAACGGGGTGCTGCTGATCGAGTACACGAACGAGCTGCGCCGGCGCGGCTTGGGTCTGCAGGAGGCGGTGGTGCGCGCCGGACGGACCCGGCTGCGGCCGATTCTCATGACGAGCCTCACGACCATCTGCGGCCTCATGCCGATGGCGCTGGGCTGGCTGGTGGGCGGCGAGGCGAATGCACCCCTCGCCCGGGCGGTCATCGGCGGCCTCGCCGTGTCGACCGGGCTCACGCTCGTGCTGATTCCGACGCTCTACTCGATCCTGGAGGAGCGCTTCCCGAGACACCTCGCCGCCGAGGAAGGGAGCGGCGCCTGAGCCCCGGGCCAGGCACCCCGGTGCTCCGCGCTGTGAACCCCGAGCAGGGAGACTCCGCACCGATGCGTACCAGACTTCGCCGGGTTGCGCCGGGCTGTCGCCCTCGCGCTGACGCTCGGCTTGAGCGCCGCCCCGTTCGCGCAGGCCCAGACCTCCGCTCCCGCCGCGCCCGGCGCGGGCACGCCCACCGGTCAAGGCGCCCCGGCTCCGGCCACGCCGCCGCCGAGCGTCCCGGCGCCGGGACCCCGCTCCGGTTGACGCTGACGGAGGCCACGGCGCTCGCCTTGCGGCAGCAGCCGACGATTCGCGCAGCCCAGGGCGCTCTCTCGGCGGCGCAGGCGCGCGTTCCCCAGGCGCAGGCCAACTACTATCCCCGCATCGACCTCCAGACCGGTGTCCAGACCGGCGAGTTCGTGAGCAGCACGACCGGCCGCGACACGCGGAGCGACAGCACATTCGTCAATCTGCAGGGCCGCCAGCTGCTCTACGACTTCGGGAAGACGGCGGCGCTGGTGGACGAGGCACGGGCGGGGAGCCGGGTCGCGTCGGGCGAGCTCGAGCGGGTGCGGGACCTCGTCGTCCAGAACGTGCGCCAGTCGTACTTCGGCGTCCTCCAGGCCCGCCGCCTGGTCGCCGTCGCGGACGCCGCGCTGGCGCGCTCGGAGCTGAACCTCCGGAGCGCGCGTGGCTTCTTCGACGTCGGCACCAAGCCGAAGTCCGACGTGACCCGGGCGGAGGTCGAGGTGGCCAACGCGCGGGTTGGCGTGATCCGCGCGCGCAATCTCGTCCGCTTCTCGGAGACCAGTCTGGCCAACGCGCTCGGCCTCGACGCGACGGCGTCCATCGAGATCGACGACGTGCTGACCTACGAGCCGGTGGCGATCGACCCGGCCCAGCTGGCCGTCGAGGCCCTCGGGAACCGGCCGGAGCTTCGTCAGGCCCAGGCCCGGCTCGACGGGGCGCGTGCCCAGGTGTCCGGGGCGCGCGCGCGCTATCTGCCCGACCTGACCGTGAACGGCACCGCCGGGTACACCGGCGACGACGCGTTCATCGCCACCGACGGGGTGGCGGGTGTCGGGTTCAGCGAGTTCTGGGCGGTCACCGGGCAGCTCTCGTGGAACCTGTTCGAGGGCTTCTTCACTCAGAACCGGGTGAAGGAGACGCGTGCGCTGGTCGAGACCGCGCGGGCCAACTACGAGACGATCGAGCTGCAGGTGCGGCTCGAGGTCGAGCAGGCCTACATCGCCGTGGTGGAGGCCGCCGAGCGGTTCGGGGCCACGGAGAAGGCCATCGAGTCCGCGCAGGAGAACCTTCGGCTGGCACAAGGCCGCTACGACGCGGGAGTCGGGACCATCCTGGAGCTCACCGAGGCGCAGCTCTCGCTGACGAACGCCGAGGCGGACAGCGTCCGGGCGGTCACGGACTACCGCGTCGGGCTCGCGGTGCTGGACCGGGTCGTCGGCCGCCCGTAGGGGCCTTCCCCACCCGCCGAACACGCCCCGGCCGGCCCACGTCGAAGGTGTCGTGAGGAGGAGGTCGGGTGCGACAATGGGAGCCGTGAAGCGCCGGGGGGCCGTCGTGCTGGTGACGGTGGGGGTCCTGGCGGCCCTGGCCACGGCGGGGTACGTCTTCTCGACGAACCGCGCCCCCGCGACTCGCTTCCGGACGGCGTCGCTGGACCGCGGGACGATCGTCGCCAACGTGTCGGCGACGGGCGCCCTGGCGGCGGTGACCACCGTCCAGGTGGGCAGTCAGGTCTCCGGCCAGATCCGCGAGGTCCTCGTCGACTTCAACTCCCCCGTCCGTCGCGGCCAGCTGATCGCGCGGATCGACCCCGAGGTCTTCCAGGCCAAGCTGAACGCGGCCCAGGCGGACCTCGACAGCGCGCGGGCGCAGGTGCTCAACCAGGGCGCGAACGTGGAGAAGGTGCGCGCCGACGTCGAGAACGCCCGCGCCGCCGCCACCACGGCCGAAGCCAACGTCGAGCGGATGCGGGCCGACGTGGAGAATGCCCGGGCGGTCATCGCCACGGCCCAGGCCAACGTGGCGAGGGAGTCGGCGACGGCCAACAACGCCCGTCTCGAGCTGGACCGTCGGGTCGACCTCGCGCGGCGGGAGCTCATCTCGCAGAGCGAGCGCGACCAGGCGCAGACCACCTTCGACACTGCGCGGGCTCAGCTCGAGGCGGCCCGGGCGCAGGAGCGGGCCGGCCAGGCCGCGCTCCGGTCGACGCAGGCCCAGCTGACGGCCGGCGAGTCGCAGGGGCGCGCGGCCAAGGCGCAGGTCGCGTCGGTTCAGGCCCAGCTCCAGGTAGCGGAAGCCCAGCTGAAATCGGCCGAGGCGACCGTGCGGCAGAAGCAGGCCGCGCTCGAGCAGACTCGGTTGGACCTGGTGCACACGGAGATCCGGGCCCCCGTCGACGGCGTGGTCGTCTCGCGGAGCATCGATTCCGGCCAGACGGTCGCCGCCAGCCTTCAGGCGCCGACGCTCTTCACGATCGCCCAGGATCTGACCCGGATGCAGGTGGAGGCGGCGGTGGACGAGGCCGACGTCGGGCGGCTGCGCGAGGGCATGGCGGCGACGTTCACCGTGGACGCCTTCCCCGGCCGGACCTTCCGGGGAGAGATCTCCCAGATCCGCAAGGCCGCCCAGGTCGTGCAGAACGTCGTGACGTACACGACGGTCATCACGGTGCCGAACCCGGACCGCACCCTCTTGCCGGGGATGACGGCCAACGTGCGCGTCCAGGTGGACCGGCGCGAGGACGTGCTCCGCGTCCCGAACGCGGCGCTCCGCTTCCGCCCGCCCGCCGACGGCACCGATGCGCCCGCCGGGGCGCCGCGGGCCCGTGCCTCGGCCGAGGACCCGGCCGGGCGCGGGTCGGCCGGGGCGGCGCCGGCCGCCGGGGCCGGCTCGGCAGGCGGCCGCGGGGGCTCGCTCCGCGAGATGCGGACGTCGCTGGTCCGCGATCTCGCGCTGACCCCCGAGCAGCAGACGAAGCTCGACGCGATCCTGGACGAGGCTCGGCAGGCGTTCGCGGCCGCCCGGACCCAGGGCGGCGACGACGCGGGCGCCGGTCCCCAGCGTCGTCGCGGCCGTGCCGAGGTCCGCGAGAAGATCCGGGCGATCCTCACTCCCGACCAGCAGAAGCGCTTCGACGCGGCGGCCGCCGCGCAGGACGGCGGAGGGGCGCCGAGCGTGACGCCGGCGCGCGTGTTCGTCGCCGGGACGGACGGGAAGCCCCGCGCGGTCGCCATCATGGTCGGGCTGTCCGACGGCGCGTTCTCGGAGGTCGTGTCCGGCGAGATTCAAGCCGGGCAGGACGTGTTCGTCGGCGCGCCCTCGGGATCGTCCGCGCGCCCGTCCGCCACCCCGAGCGGGCCCCGCCTCCGGCTCTGAGGCCATGAGCGCCTCCGCGGGGTCGCCCCTCATCGAGGTCCGCGACCTCGCCAAGACCTACCGGCTCGGCGAGCACGAGGTCCACGCGCTGCGCGGCGTCAGCCTGGACATCGCGGTCGGGGAGTTCGTCGCGGTGATGGGGCCGTCGGGCTCCGGCAAGTCGACCTTCATGAACCTCCTCGGCTGCCTGGACACCCCCACGGCCGGCGCGTACCGGCTGGACGGGGACGACATCGCTCGCCTCTCGCGGGACGCCCTGGCGCACATCCGGAACGAGAAGCTCGGCTTCGTCTTCCAGACCTTCAACCTCCTCCCCCGCATGACCGCGCTCGAGAACGTGGAGCTGCCCTTGCTCTACGGGGCCACGTCGGCCCGGGAGCGGCGCGACCGCGCCCTGGCGCGCCTTGCCGAGGTCGGCCTCCGGGACCGCGAGGCGCACCGGCCGAGCCAGCTCTCGGGCGGCCAGCAGCAGCGGGTCGCGATCGCCCGGGCCCTCGTCAACGAGCCGCGGCTCATCCTGGCCGACGAGCCCACCGGGAACCTCGACACGCGGACGAGCGTCGAGATCATGGCGATCCTCCAGCGCCTGAACCGCCGCGGGATCACCGTCGTGCTGGTCACCCACGAGGACGACATCGCACGCTACGCGTCGCGGATCGTCGCGTTCCGCGACGGTCGGCTCCGGGCCGACACGCCGGTCGCCGCTCCGGTCGACGCCGAGACCGTCCTGCCGGGCCTGGTCGCGGAGGCGGCGGCGTGAAGGCCTGGGCGGCGGTCCGGATGGCGCTGGGGGCGCTCCGGGTCAACAAGCTGCGCACCGCGCTCACCATGCTCGGCATCATCATCGGCGTCGCGGCGGTGATCGCGATGGTGTCGGTCGGGGCCGGCGCCCAGGAGCGGATCGCCGAGCAGATCCGCTCCATGGGGTCGAATCTCATCGTGGTCTTCCCGGGCGCCCAGACCTCTGGCGGCATCCGGTGGGGACTCGGCAGCCAGCAGACCCTCACCGAGGAGGATGCGCGGGCGATCGCCGTCGACGTGGCCTCCGTCGAGATCGCGTCGCCGATGGTGCGCGGGTCGGCGCAGACGGTCTTCGGGAACCTCAACTGGTCGACGGCGATCCAGGGCGTGACGCCCGACTATCTGGACGCGCGCGAGTGGGGCGTGGCGAACGGGCGAATGTTCGAGGTCCAGGACGTGGACTCCGCCGCGAAGGTGGCCGTGCTCGGCGAGACCGTCTCGCAGAGCCTCTTCGGCGGCACCGACCCGATCGGCCAGACGATCCGGATCAAGAAGGTCCCCTTCACCGTCGTCGGCGTGCTCGAGCCGAAGGGACAGTCCGCGTGGGGCCAGGATCAGGACGACCTGATCCTCATTCCCCTGTCCACGGCCAAGAAGAAGGTTCTCGGCGCCAATCGCTCCAACCCGCGCTCGGTCGGCTCCATCTCGGTGCGCGTGCGTGACGCGAGCCTCATGACGGAGGCCCAGGAGCACATCCGCGCGCTCCTCCGCCAGCGTCACCGGCTCCAGACCGACCAGGACGACGACTTCCAGGTGCGCGTGCTGACCGAGATGTTCGCCGCCGAGGAAGAATCCGCGCGCGTGATGACGACGCTGCTGGCGGCGATCGCCTCGGTGTCGCTCCTCGTGGGCGGCATCGGCATCATGAACATCATGCTGGTCTCGGTGACCGAGCGGACACGGGAGATCGGGCTCCGGATGGCCGTCGGGGCCCGCGGGCGGGACATCCTCGCTCAGTTCCTGGTGGAGGCCCTGACCCTCTCGGCGGTGGGCGGGCTCTTGGGCATCGGGATCGGCGTCCTGGCGTCGGTCGGTCTCGCCAGCTGGGCCGAGTGGTCGACCGACATCTCGATCCAGGCCATCGGCGTGGCGTTCGTGTTTGCCGGGGTGATCGGAGTGTTCTTCGGGTTCTACCCGGCGCAGAAGGCCGCGCGGCTCGACCCGATCGAGGCGCTCCGCTACGAGTGACGCTCGCCGCGGGGCTTGAGCTCGATCCGGTACCCGTCCGGGTCCCGGATGTAGAGCGAGCTGCCGTCCCCGAACGCCCCCCGCCGGGTCACGACGCCCCCCTCCACGGTCACACCCTGCCGCCCGAGCCAGGCGGCCGCCTCGGCGAGATCGTCGCAGCGGATCGACAGGCACACGTGATCCATCCGAGCCGAGGCGGGGGCGGTCTCGTCCGGAGCCAGCGGGAGGAGATCGATGAGGTGGCGGCCCGCGCGGAGCTGGACGAGCTGCGCGCGCTCGTTCACGTGATCGACGTGAAGGCCGAGGAGCGTCGTGTAGAAGCGCTGGGAGACCCCCTGGTCCCGGACCCGCAGGACGACGTGGTCCAGCTCCAGAACCTCGAGCGGCGGTCGTTCGGCTGGAATGGTCACGATCTAGGAACCCATGTCTGACAGTGACTTCGACCCGACCCTCTGCGAGGCGTCTCGAACCATTGGCGCCGACACGTGGGAGTCGCGACGCCCCGGGGCGCCGGCGGCCAGGTGGAGGGCCAGGGCCGCCGCTCCGGCCGCGAAGAGCGCGATGTTGACCGCGATGGCGCGGCGATGCAGCCGGGAGAACTCGAGCGGGGCCAGGTCCCCCGCCGGCGCGGCCTGGGCGCGGACGCGCGCCGCGTGAGCCTGGGGCAGCAGGACGTGTCCCGCGTACACCGTGCCGACCAAGGTCAGTCCGAGGAGCGCCGTCGTGCCCCAGCGCAGCGGGCCCCCTCCTCGCACCGCGAGGACGAGGGCCAGCCCCAGGGCCGCGGTGGTCGTCGCGAGCCCGAAGCCGTAGTACCCGGGGAAAAGGCCTTCCATGAGCCGCACGGCCACCGGCCGCTCCACCAGACGGAACGTGGTCGGCGCGACCAGGTACGAGAGGAAGAGCTGCACGCCGAGGCCCGCTCCGAGGAACGCGGTCGCGAGGCCGTGAAGGGCGCCCATGACGAGACGATGATCCGGGCGCCCACGCGTCGTTGTCAAGGCGCGGGGACCTCGCGCCGGCGCCCGGGCCGGATCGGCTCGCAGCGTTTGACACCCGTGGCGCGAGGCTGATACCCTCCGCCGCGCCGAGGAGCCACCGATTGCGCACGTCCCCTGCCCGCTCGCCGTCGTCCTCGGCGGAGCCACGGTGGCTCGCCCGGGCTCTCCGCGCCCCGATGACGGCCACGACGATCGGCACCGTGATCCGGATCCTTCGCCGCCGGGCGCCGTCCTGGCGACCCACTGCGGTGGCCGAGGTGGCGGGCGCGGAGCGCGATCCCTTCCGGGTCCTGGTGGCGTGCCTCCTCTCGCTCCGGACCCAGGACACGACCACCCGCGAGGCGTCCGATCGGCTGTTCCGGGTCGCGGCGTCTCCCGCGGCGATGCGGCGCCTGTCGGCAGATCGGATCGCGCGCCTGATCTTCCCCGTCGGCTTCTACCGGACGAAGGCCCGCGTCCTCCGCGCCATCTCTCGCGACCTCCTCCAGCGCTTCGGGGGGAAGGTGCCGTCGGACCTCGACGCGCTCCTCACGCTCAAGGGCGTGGGACGCAAGACGGCGAACCTCGTCGTCACCGTGGGCTTCGGGAATCCCGGCATCTGCGTCGACACGCACGTGCACCGCATCTCGAACCGCCTGGGGTTCGTGCGGACGGCGACCCCGGATCAGACGGAGCTGGCGCTGCGCGCGAAGCTTCCCCGCCGCTACTGGATCGGCTACAACGACCTCCTGGTCGCCTTCGGCCAGAACGTGTGCCGACCGCTCTCGCCTCACTGCTCCAGTTGCCCCGTCGCCCGCTTGTGTCCTCGCGTCGGGGTTGGACGCGCGCGGTGACGGCGCCCGTCGTCCGGGTCGTGATGCTGGGCCTCCTGCCTGTCGTCCTGGCGGCGGGTGTCTGGCGCCTCGAGCGCGATCGCCCGGGCTGGCTTGTCGCCGGCGAGCCTCGCGCCCCTCTCCCGCGCGCTGCCTCCGCGCCCCTGCTCCCGAAGCTGGTTCTCGCGGTCCACTATCCCTGGTACGGGACGCCCACGGGTCCGAGCGGCCGCTGGTGGCACTGGAATCACCGCGTCGAGACGCCTGACGATGGGCGAATCCTGGGCTTCCACGACCCCGGCCGCGTGGCGGCGCCCGGCCGGCTCGACGTCGGTGCGACCCACTACCCCGAGGGGGGACCCTACGACAGCCGCGACCCGACCCGTATTCGTGCGCAGCTGGCGCAGGCCCGAGCGGCGGGGGTGGACGGGTTCGCCGTCTCCTGGTGGGGGCACGAGACGGAGGAGGCGCTCGGACTGGCCGAGCTCTTCCGACACGCGGCCGAAGCGGGGCTGGTCCTGGCGCCGTACTACGAAACCGGCGAGCTCAGGCGGCGGGGGGCGCTCGGCGTGGCAGCGGACCTCGAGCGCCTCTTGGACCGTCACGGCCGTGAGCCCGCCTGGCTCCGGGTCGACGGCCGCCCCGTCGTGTTCCTCTACGCCTCGCACCGTCTCCGGCCTCGCGCGTGGGACGCCGTGCTGGCCCGGCTGGCCGCGGGAGACCGGCGGCTCTTCCTCGTCGCCGACGTCCCGAGCCCCGAGTGGCTCGCGGCCCGGCCTCAGTGGCTCCAGCGCTTCGACGCGTTCCACGTCTACTCGCCGGCGGTGTTCCTCGCGCGGGGCCGTGACCTGGGAGAGGTGTACGCGACCCTGGCGGCGCTGGGCCGCGCGGCCGGGCGCCCGTTCGTCCCGGCGGTCGGTCCGGGGTTCGACGACCGCCCCGTGCGTCGGCCTGCGACCATGGTCGCGCGCGCCGGGGGCGCCACCTATGACCGGACGTGGCAGGCCGCGCTGTCGATCGATCCCCGCTGGGTGCTCGTGTCCACGTGGAACGAGTGGCACGAGGGAAGCGAGATCGAGCCGAGCGTGGAGCACGGTCGCCGCTTCCTGGAGGCCACGCGCGTGTGGGGAGAGCGCTTCCGGCAGGGTGGGTCCTGAGCCGGGGCGGCTCGCTCCGTCAAGCGGACGATAGGGGCTCCGATCGGAGCCGGGCGACCGGACACCCCGCGAGAGACGTCGGCGGATATGAGGAGGAGAGCCCACAGATAGACCACCAGCCCGGGCGTCAGCGCGTCCAGCCACCCGATGCGTCCGGGCAGGCGCACCAGGACCAGGACGGCGATGATCGCCATCACACAATGAAGCGGGCGGTGTCGCCAGCCCAGGACTCGGCCGGTCAAGAGGAGCGCGGGCGGAACCACGAAGAGGTGGGTCGCGTAGGTGCCTTCGTAGACCCATCGCGGCAAGACCCGGTCGATGAAGGGCGTCAGGTTCGTGAGCGGGAACACGGCGCCGACGGAGCAGACCAGAAAGAACCCCGCCAGCCAGCCCCAGGCGCGCTGGTCTCTCGCAGCGGCGACGGTCCGAACCGTGAGGGCCAGGCAGGCGAGAAGCCCGTACACCGCGAACGGATACCACACGATGGGATTGCCTCGGCGGTAGAGATCCGTCAGACCGGGCGCGACGAGCAGCGCGAGCACCGCGTGGGGCACGAGGGCGAGGGTCAGGACGCTTCGAAGAAAGCTGAGCCGCCGGGGATCGGGGATCACGGTCCGGAACGCACCCCAGGCGTCATCGCGGTGGCCCGTCGCGGCGAACAACAGCAGGAGGAATGCCACCAGCTCCGTCCCTTCCTCGAGCTCCTGCCCCATGCCCGGGGCCGCGGTCCACTTGACGACGGACTCCAGGTACTCCAGCCCCGCGACCCCCGCGAACAGCCCGTAGGCGACGACGATGAGCGCAACCTCCCGGCGCCGGCTGGGATTCCGGACGAGGCGCAGGAGCGCCCACGCCACCGCCAGCCCGAGAGGCACTGCCAGAAGGAGGAGCGGCCGCCAGTTCCGGTCCCCGAGCCGCTCGTGGAGGGAGCCGACCTCGTCCAGCGACAGGCCCGCCGAGACGACTGCGAGGGTAGCCCACGGCCATCGCTCGTCCGGGCTGCCGACCGACGCCCGCTCGTACATGAGCAGGGCCCCGAGCAGGAGCTGCGCGCTCGACCACCACACCGCCAGGTTCATCTCCTGCTGAATGGCGAGCCACGACAGGATCGCTTTCGAGGCCGGATGTTTCGGCCAGTAGCCGCCGAACGAGATCAGGATCACGAGCAGGGCATCGCCGGCGATGATCCAGGCCCACCAGGGGAGCCTCGAAGCGGCGACCGTCGTCCCGGGCATCCTGCCCTCCCTCACGGGTTCTCTGCCAGGCGCCCGACGATACCGCGCCTTCGGTCGCCGCGCGAAGGGGCCGTCGAGCGCCGGCGAGGGGCGACCTCCGGGCCATGCCTGGCGTGAGCGGGCGGAGTCGGTGTAGAGTCGAGCCCTGCCCGTATGAGCCTTCACATCGACGTCGCGGAGGTGGGACACGGCGGGCGGCGCGTCTGGCTGCGCGGTCGTCTGGACACCGAGACCACGCCGACGCTGGAGCAACGGCTGCGGCCGCTGCTGGAGATGCCCAGCGTCACCGCGCTGCTGATGGACCTGGCCGACCTCGAGTACATCGGCAGCGCGGGCATTCGGTTTCTCATCCAGTCGCGCAAGACGCTCGAGGAGCGGGGCGGCGCGCTGATGGTCGCCCATCTCCAGCCGACGGTGCGCCGGGTCATCGAGATCGTGAAAGCCCTGCCCTCGGCCGATGTCTTCGAGGACGACGCCGCGATGGACGCCTACCTGGACAGGATGCAGGGCCGGACCCCATCGACGCCGGAGGGGCAGAACCCGTAGGCCCACGGTTGCGCTCGGCTCAGCGCGCCGCGGCGTGCTGATCGGGCGGCCGTTCGGCGACGACGGCCCACGCGGTGGCCACGCGGCGGAAACCCGGGATCCGGGCGAAGGCGGCGTCGACGCGCTCGTAGGCCTGGCCGCTCCACTCCGGTAGCGCCAGACGGAGGCCCAGCCGGCCCCACACGTTCCGCGGCAGCACGTGGAACGGCCGACAGATCTCCAGACGGAATCCCGCCCGCTCGAACAGATCGATCGCCTCGCGGCGCGTGTACGTCCGGTCGTGGTGAAATCGGCCCAGCCGCCGGCCGACCCACTCCGTGTATGCGTGGCGGTTCGGCAGGTGGTACGTGAAGAGGCGGCCGCCCGGCCGGAGGACGCGACGGAGCTCCCGGAGCGCGCTGCGCTCGTCGTCCACGTGCTCGAGCACGCCGCAGTTGAGCACCGCGTCGAACGCGTGGTCGGGGAACGGCAGGCCCGGGCCGGCGCTCACGACGTATGGCACGTCGGCCTCCTGCAGGAGCCCGGTCGCCGCGCCCTTGTCCTCCACGTCGTAGGCGACGACCCGGGCGCCGTGCGCTCGCAGGAGGAGACTCGTCTGGCCCCACCCCGCGCCCCAGTCGAGCACGCGTCCGCCCCCGACCCATGCGGCGACCTCCGCCGCGATTCCCACGTACTGGGCGAGCCCCATCGGGCTCGCGATGTTCGAGTACTCCGCGCGCCCGCCGAGGCCGCGGCGGCCGAAGGCGAGCACCCGGGCCGCTGCCGCCGAAACGGCCTCGCGCCGGCCGGGCCCCTTCACCGCCGGCCCCGCCGCAGCCCTCGAAGGGTCGCGAGGTTCCGCGCGTCGCCATCGTCGCGCTTGGGTGTCTCGAGGATCATGGGCAGGGTCGCCACCCGGGGGTGCGTCAGGAGGAAGCGGAAGGCCGCCAGCCCGATCTGTCCGGCACCGATGTTCTCGTGCCGGTCGAGCTTCGAGCCCAGGCTCGATCGGCAGTCGTTCAGATGGAAGGCCACCAGCCGCTCCAGTCCTACGAGGCGATCGAACTCGTCCAGCACCGCTCCGAAGCGCCGGGGAGTCCGGATGTCGTAGCCCGCGGCGAACAAGTGGCACGTGTCGAGGCACAGCGCCAGGCGCTCCGGACGGCGCGCCCGGCCGAAGACGGCGCTCAGGTCCTCGGCACGGGCGCCCAGGACGTTGCCGGCCCCCGCCGTGTTCTCGAGAGCGATGCGGACTCGCGCGCCCTCCGTCCGGCGCGTGACCTCGTCCAGCGCGCGAACGAGGCGGGCGTAGCCCTCGAGGGACCCGGCACCCCGGTGGGAGCCCGGGTGCAGGACGACGAACGGAAGCCCCAGGCGCTCCGCGCGCTCCAGTTCGTCCACTAGAGTGGCCACGGCCCGGGCCCATTCGTCGGCATCCGGGGTGGCCAGGTTGACGAGGTAGTTCGCATGGGCACACGCGGCGCGGAGTCTCGAGGCCGCCAGCTCGCGACGGAACTCGGCGACCTCGTCCTCGTCGAGCGGCCGGCCGGACCAGCGCAGCTGGTTCTTGAGGAAGATCTGCACCACGCCACACCCCGCCGCCACGGCGCGGCGCACCGCGTGGGGCAGCCCGCCCGCGATGGACATGTGCGCGCCGAGGTTGTCCGGCGGGCCGATCCGGGGGATGGGAGCGAGCCCTTGCCTCAGTCGAGCTTCTTCACCTCGGCGAGGATCTTCGACGGGTCGGGCAGCTCTCCTCGGCCGTAGCGCGCGACGAAGCGCACCACGCCCTGCCCGTCGATCACGAAGGTCGCGCGGTAGCACGCGTTGAGCTCCGGCCAGTGGATCCCATAGCGCTTCACCACATCCCGATGGATGTCCGCCAGGAGCGGGTATGAGATCCCACCCAGCGACTTGGCCCACGCGTCGTGGCTGTACATCGAATCGCAGGAGATGCCCACAACCTGGGCACCCGCGGCCTCGAAGTCCCGGAGGCGGGCTTCGAAGGCCGGCATCTCCTTGGTTCAGCCGGGCGTCCAGTCGAGGACGTAGAAGAGCAGGACGACGGAGCGCCCCCGCTGCGCGGCAAGGCTCCACGTCCGGCCGCCCACTCCTTGGAGCTCGATGTCCGGCGCCGGCTCTCCCACCTTCGGCATCTCCGACATGGTTCGTCCTCCTTTGTCACACCCTCGAGGCCGGGACTCACGGGCCGGCGGCGGCCTCGCGGCCATCCTGCTGTCGGCGCCGGCGCCGTGCCCAGAGCGCGGCCCGGTGGGCCTCGAGGCACTCGTCACCACGGCCGAGGTACTCCGCCGAGGTCATCACCCGGCCGGTGCCGAATGCCTGCGCCAGCCGGTCACGGAACCGCGGCTCCCGCACCGCATGATGGTCCACGATGACGCGGCAGCCCGTCTCGCCGACGAGCCGGACCAGGTTGTCGACGCCGCGCTGCACGACCTCGCGCCCGATCTGGCCCTGGAGATAGGTCGGCGGCCCGGACACGTACACGAGATCCGGACGCTCCCGCACGAGGTACGCGGTGGCAACCGGCGAGGCCGGTCCTTGAAGGTCCGACGCGTGGATGAAGCGCTCCCCGTCGTCCACGGTCACCGCCACGACGTAGCCGAAGCCGGACCCTTCCGGGCCATGCGGGAGGGGCGGCGAGAACCGTATGGTCACCCCGTCCAGCTCCACGGTACGGCCCTCGGCCGGCTCGAGTCGGCAGTGCGGCCCCACCGCGCGCCAGAACTCGCGTCCCTGGACCGCCTGGTGCGCATCGGTCATCCGTCGCGGATCCTTGGCCCACACCCAACGCCCCGCGTAGAGAGCCGGGTCCAACCGGAAGTGATCGGTGTGGAAATGGCTGACCGTCACGTGCGTGGCCCGGACGGCGTAGCCCTCGATCCGGACTCGCGCGCGGGCCAGGGCCTCCTCCTCCTCCGGCGTCGGTCCGAGACCGTACCGGCGCGGGGCCAGTGTGGCCCCCGGATCGAGGAGCAGGCGCAGCGGTCCGGCCTCGACGTAGGTCGCCATCGAGCGCGTCCCCAGCGAATCGGCGGCCAGCGGCATCACGCGCACGGGCGCCTCCGAGCTCCGGGTCCCCCGGACATCACGCGCGCTCCCCGTGTCCGTCGCGCTTCAGGTCGGCGACAACGCCGCCGGTCACGCGACAGAGGTCGGCGGGGGTGATCGGGAACACGGCATGGGGTGTGCCTGCGGCGGCGATCAGACGGTCGTAGCCAAGGAGATCGCGATCGATGAAGACGCGGAGCCGGTGCGGATGGGCGACCGGCGGGACGCCGCCGATCGCGAAGCCCGTGGCGGCGCGCACGGCATCGGCGTCGGCGCGCCGGACGCCCTGACCGCTGAGCGCGGTCAGGCGGCGCTCGTCGGCCTGGTTCGCCCCCGACACCAGGACCAGGATGGGCTCGTCCCCGGCCAGGAACACCAGGGACTTCACGATCTGCCCCACGGCCACGCCGCACGCCGCCGCCGCCTGGGCGGCGGTACGGGCGCTCTCCGCGAGCACGATGACCTCGCCGGGCACCCCGTGTGCCTCGAGCGCCGTGCGGACGCGCGCCGTCGCCGGCTGCGTCATCCGAGAAGCTCCGGCCGGAACCTGCGTGCCGGTTGGGATCGCGTGCCCGTGGGCCATCGGTAGCGGCCGAGGTCGATCCGGCCCCGGGCGAAGCGCACGCCCTCGCCCTCCAGGAGGAGGCGCTGGCTGAGGGCGCCGCTGCCGTCGCCTCGGGGGCTGACCGTGCCCTGCCCGTTCACGACGCGGTGCCACGGCACGCCGGCCGGGCAGGTCCGCATGGCCTGCCCCACGGCGCGAGCGGCGCGTGGCGCTCCCACGAGCGCCGCCACCTGACCATAGGTCACGACGCGGCCGCGCGGCACGCGGCGTACCAGCGCGTTCACGCGCTGACGGAGCCCGCCTGTCATGCCCGAGCGGCCGTGTCGGCCGCTCGGCCGCCACTCGGGGTGTCGGGCCCGAACTGGAGCTCCCACAGCGTGCGGTAGAGCCCGTCGCGTCCGAGGAGCACGGCGTGAGGGCCCTCGTCGACCAGCTGACCCCGCTGGAGGACGGCCACGCGGTCAGCTCGCAGGATCGTGGAGAAGCGATGCGCGATCACCATGCTGGTGCGTCCGGCCAGGAGTAGGTCCACGGCGTCTCGAAGCAAGTGCTCGGTCTCCGGATCGACGCTCGACGTGGCTTCGTCGAGCACGAGAACGGGGGGATTATACAAGAGCGCCCGGGCGACCGAAAGGAGCTGGCGCTGGCCGTGGGACAGATTCGCCCCGCGCTCGAGAATCGGCGCGTCGTATCCGCCGGGGAGGGCGCGGATGAACGGATCGGCGTGCACGCGGCGCGCCACGTCCTCGATCGCCGCCCGCGCGGAGATCGCGGCCGAGCGACAGATTCTCCGCGACCGTTCCGGCGAACAGGACCACGTCCTGGAGCACCAGTCCGACGTGGCGCCTGAGGGCCTCGAGATCCCACTCCCGGACGTCGATGCCATCCACCAGCACGCGACCACGCTGCGCGTCGTACGTCCGCGTGAGCAGGCGCGCGAGCGTGGTCTTCCCGGCCCCGGTGCCGCCCACGACGGCGACGCGCTCGCCGGTCTCGATGCGGAGGGAGACTCCGCGCAGCGCCCACCGGGCTTCTCCGCCCTCGTCTCGCGTGTCGTGAACGGACCGGCCCTCCGCCGCGCCGGGATAGGCGAACCAGACGTCCTCGAGCTCGATTGCCGGTGGCCGTGACTTCCGGGCCTGGCGTCCCGCCCCGTCCGGTCCGGGCGCCGGCACCAGGGTACCGGTCGCCTCCGCCGGCGTGTCCAGCAAGGCGAACACGCGCTCCGACGCGACCGTGGCCGCTTGCATCACCGAGAACTTGGCCGACGCGTCGCGGATCGGCAGGTAGAAGCGCTGGGTGTACTGCATGAAGGCCACGAGGCCCCCGAACGTGAGCGTGCCGTCGAGGATCTCGATGCCGCCCCACCAGAGGAGCGCGGCCACGACGATCGCTCCCACGGCCTCGGCGGCGGCGTAGAGGGTCGAGTCGAGCCCCATGCGGCGGAACTGCGCCCGCCGGTAGCGCTCGCTGAGACCGTCGAGCTCGGCGGCGCGGGCCGTCTCGCGTCCGAAGAGCTGGATCACCGGCATCCCGGCGATGGTTTCCTGGAGGTCCGCGTTCAGGTGGGCCAGGCGGCTCCGCACGTCCCGATAGGCCCGCCGCGTCGGCGCTCGGAGCGCCACCGCCACGCCCACGAGGATGGGCAGCACCGCGAGGGTGACGAGGGTGAGGCGGAAGTGCAGGAGGAGCATCACGGTCACCACCCCGGCCAGGGTGATGACGTCGCCGACGATGGCGACCACGCCCGCCGTGAACACCTCGCCGATCGCCTCCACGTCGCCGAGGATCCGCGTCATGACGCGGCCGACGGGATTCCGGTCGAAGAACGCGGCCGGGAGACGCTGGACGTGAGCGAAGAGGGCGTCCCGGAGATCGTGCACGACGCGCTGCCCCGTCCACGTCGCCAGGTAGATCTGCAGGTAGCGGAGCCCATACTGGATCGCCAGAGTCGCGAGGAACAGGAGACCGATTCGCGAGAGGCCGGGCCAGTCGCCCACGAGAATGTGTTCGTCGATCGCGATCTTGACCAGGTAGGGCTGCGCGAGGTCCACCACGGCCAGGAGGGGGAAGAGCGCCGCCGACGCCGTGACCGCGCCGCGATACGGCCGCACGTGGGCCCAGAGGCGGCGCGCGAGTCGCGCGTCGTAGAGGCGGCCGACGGTGTCGTCGTCCTCCCACCGATCGGCGGCCCGACGGCTCATGGGCAAGCCTCGCTCCGCACAGCATCTGATCGGACGGCCTTATGGGACGGCCTGCTGGCGGCCTGTGGCGGCCTGTGGCGGCCGTGGGGCTCATCCCGCCGCCTCGATCGTCGACTCCAGCTGCTGCCGCCGCCAGAGCCGCGCGTAGAGCCCCCGGCGGGCGAGCAGCTCCGCATGGGTTCCGTCCTCGACCAGCCGCCCCTCGTCGAGGACGAGGATGCGGTCGAGCATGGCCGCGACCCGAAGGCGGTGGGTGATCACCAGCGTCGTGCGTTCCCGGATGCGAGCGAGGAGGCGCTCGAGGATCCGCGCCTCGGTCTCGGCGTCGACGGAGGCGAACGCGTCGTCCAGGATCAGGATCCGCGGGTCGCGGAGGAGCGCGCGCGCCAGCGTCGCCCGCTGCCGCTGCCCGCCCGAAAGGGTCAGGCCGCGCTCGCCGACCACCGTGTCCCAGCCCCCGGGGAGCCGTTCCACGTCGGGTGACAGCCCCGCCACTTCGGCTTCGGCGGCGACGCGAGTCTCGGAGGCGCCGAAGGCGAGGTTCTCCCGGAGAGGCCGTGAGAAGAGGAACGCCTCCTGCGGGACCAGGCCGATGGCCGCGCGCAGATCGCGGAGAGGAATGGTGTGACTCTCGTTCCCGTCGATGAAGAGCGTGCCGGGCGGCGGGTCCCACAGCCGGGGGAGGAGCATGGCGAGCGTGGTCTTGCCGGCGCCCGTGGGGCCCACGATCGCGACCGAGGTGCCGGCCGCGATCCGGAGGCTGACGTCGTGGAGCGCCGGAGGGCGGTCGGGCCCGTATCGGAACGTGAGGTGGCGCAGCTCGATCTCGCCGCGTTCGAGCGCCACCGGCGCCACGGCTTCGGGCCCGTCGGCAATCTCCGGACGGGTGTCGAGGATCTCGATCACCCGGTCCAGGGCGGCGAGACCCCGGCGGACGATCGCCAGCACCCAGCCGAGCGCCATCGTCGGCCACGCGAGGTAGGCGACGTACCCCGAGAACGCCACCAGGACGCCGAGGGACAGTCGCCCGTCCAGCACGGCCCCGCCTCCGACCCAGAGGACGCTGAGCGCGCCGACGCCGGTCATGATCGCGAGGAGCGGCGAGAAGAGCCCGTGGGTCCGCGTCTGTCGGAGGACCCGCGTCAAGTGTTCTCGATTCAGCTGCCGGAACGCCTCGATCTCCCGCGGCGCGAGGGTGTACGCGCGCACGACGGGCATGCCGCTCAGATTCTCCTGCGCCTTGTCGGCGAGGCGCGCGAGCTGCTCCTGGACCGCGACCGCCTCGATGTGCGCGCGAGCGTTGTAGCGGCGCGCCACCGCCACCAGGAACGGGTACGGCGCCAGCGCGGCGAGAGTGAGCCAGGCGTCGATGCGGAGCATCGCGATGAGCGTCCCCGCGTAGACGATCGCGGTGTTGACCAGGGACAAGAGCCCGAATCCGACGAGCATGGACACGCTCTGCAGGTCGTTCGTGGCACGCGACATGAGGTCCCCGGTACGCCGGGCCTGATAGAACGCCGGCTCGAGACGCAGGAAGGCGTCGAAGAGATCGTGGCGGATCTCGGCCTCGACGCGCTGCCCCGCCCCGAGCAGGACCAGGCGGGACGCCGTCCGGGCGAGGGCCTGGAGCAGCGCGAGCGCGACCACCATCAGGGCGCCGAGAGTGACCGCCTCCCGTGTCGCCCGGGACCCCTCGGCGCCAGCCGAGGGCGTCGATCACGTCCTTGGTCACCCAGGGGATCAGGAGCGCGCAGGCGTTGGTCGCGAGCAGGAGCACGACGCCGGCCGCGTACCGCACCCGGTGCCGGGCGAGGTACCGGCCGAGTAAACGGAGGGACATCGCTGCGAGTATACCGGCCGGTGTGGGGCCGAGCAACGCGACGGCGATCCCTGTGGTACGCTCCGCAGGGTGAGCGCGAGCACGAGCCCGTTTCTCAGCGTCGCACTCGACGCGGCTCGCGGCGCGGGCCGGCTTTTGCGGGAAGAGCTGGGCGGCACGCGGCGCATCAGTCACAAGCGGTCGGTGATCGACCTCGTGACCGAGATGGACCAGCGAGCCGAGCGGTTCATCGTGGAGCGGCTGCTGGGAGCCTTCCCCGACCACGCTGTCCTGGCCGAGGAGAGCGGCGCGACCGACGGGCGCTCGGAGTATCGCTGGCTCATCGACCCTCTCGACGGCACCACGAACTACGCCCACGGGCTGCCGATCTTCGCGGTGTCGGTCGCCCTGGAGCGTTCCGGCGTCGTCGAGCTGGGGGTCGCCTACGATCCGACCCGCGACGAGTGCTTCGTGGCGCAGCGGGGCCACGGGGCCACGCTGGACGGCGAGACGATTCGCGTGTCGAGCATCGACAGCCTCGACCAAGCGCTCCTGGTGACGGGCTTTCCCTACGACATCCGCACGACCGGGGAGACCAACCTGCCCGAATACGCGGCGCTCTCGGTCCGGGCTCTGGCGGTCCGGCGGTTCGGCTCCGCGGTGCTCGACCTGTGCTATGTCGCCTGCGGACGCCTCGACGGCTACTGGGAGCAGTCGCTCGGTCCCTGGGACATGGCGGCGGGTGGGCTCATCGTGCAGGAGGCGGGAGGACGCGTGACGAACGTCCACGGCGGACCGTGGCGAGTCGAGGGCCCGGGGGTTCTCGCCTCGAACGGGCTCGTCCACGCCGCCATCCTCTCGGGTCTCGGCGAGGCGCGGGGCGCCGGGACGTGACGGGACGTCGTTCCCCCGCCGCCCGGCGCGCGGCGGATCCGCCTCATCCCCTGCCCGTCCACGTTCGCACCATCCGCATCGACGCCACGGAGGCGGACGCGGGCGCCGACGGCTCGGCCGCCCTCCGGGTCCGTGGCAGCCTGGAGGATCGCCGGCCGCAGGGAGTGCCGGAGTGGATCCAGCACGACGGCGACGTCATCCATCACATGGAGGTCGTCCTGACCGTCTCCTGGCCGGCGCTCGTCGTCACGGCCATCGAGGGCGCCATGCGCACGTTCCCCCACGCGGGGATCTGCCCGGACGCGCTACCGCCGCTCCAGTCGCTCGTCGGGGTCGCCGTGGGACGGGGCTTCACGCGGGCGGTGAACGAGCGCATCGGACGCGAAAGAGGCTGTACCCACGTCGCGGCCCTGATCCTGGCCATGGGCCCGGTGGTGCGGCAGGGCGCGGGCGCCGCCTTCGGCTTCGCGACCCCGGGAGATCCTCGCGGGACCCCGTGGTTCGTGAATTCCTGTCAGGCATGGCGCGAGGATGGGCCGCTTCACCGGGCCTTCCTGGCCGGCGAGATCCTCCGGAAGGACTGAGGCCGCGAGGGACACCCTGCCCCTCGCCGGACGCCGCGAGTCTGCGGCACCGCGTCCGCGAGCGTCGTTGGCCATCGCGCTGCCGTCCAGGTACACTAGCAATGCTCGCTCTGACGGACGTCCACGACCATATCGCCGCGCCGAAACGACTGTCAAGCCCGAGGCCGGCGCTATGGCGCCGACGTCGCGCGATCCTCCCCCGGCTCTTCCGCGCCCCGCAGCACGAACCGCCGATCGCCGAGCACCAGGATCGCGTGGCCGGATCCCGGGTCGAGCTCCACGATCGGCGCGAGCTGGAGCCAGGCCGCGAGGGAGAGACGAGCGGGGAACTGCCCGTCCTTGACGCGGCAGCGCGGGACCCCCTGCCCGTCCAGGCGCAGGGTCTCGGGCTGAAGGCGCTCGTGAGTCCCGTCGGTGAGGTGGATCTCCACCGTTCCGACGCCGCGATCCACCTCCGCGCGGACGACGACGAACGGCGCGTCGGCGACGTCCACCGGGACGCGAAAGGGCCCGGTCTGCAGATGGTAGGTCTCGCCGTCCGCTCGGAGGTTGGCGTAGAGGTTTCGGAGGACGCCGGGGTGAGTGACCTCGACACCCTCGTGATGCCAGACGCCGTCCCGGTCGATCCGGAAGGCGCCGGAGAGTCCGGGGTCGCCGGCCGTCACTCCTCCGACCCCGGCGGGGGTCATGCGGCCGGCGCCTTCTCCTCGAAGCTCACGCTGGCGAACGTGACGGTCCCGTCCGGATCGGGCCACTGACCATAGCGGAGAAGCCGCCCCGTCCCTCCGGGCACGAGCCGCAGGAGGGCGTAGATCGGCGACAGTCCGCAGATCCGGTTCCGGTCCGCCTGCCGTCGGGCCTCCGCGAAGAATCCCTCCGCGTCGCATCGAGACGACGGGGTCGAGGAGCGCCCGGTCCTCCGCCTCGACGCGTGCCAGCTCCGCCGAGGTGACCCGCCACTCGTCCCCGAAGCGGGGACCGACGTGCGCGAGGTCGGCGCCCGCGACGATGCAGTAGCGGCGCGGGACGGCGGCCATCGCGTCGCGCACGGCCGCCAGTACCGCTTCGATGTCGGCGTCCTGGCCGGGGCTCTCGCCGCGGACGAGGCACTCGTTGGCGAAGCTTGCGAGGAGCGGCACGATGCGCCGATCGCGGCCGCCGTCTCGCTGGGCCGAGATACTGGAGCCAGACTGCCTGGAACTCGATGGAGTGCTCGCTCCGGTGGGCCAGCTCGGCCGCCATGAGGTCGGTCGGCGCCCGGCGGGCGACCGCGTCCAGGACCTCGCGATCCACCTCGAGCGGGCCGAACGGGGTCTCGAAGGGCTTGGCCGTGGCCGCGAAGGGATGGCCGTCGAGCCCCGCGTGAGCCGTTCCCAGGACGATGAAGCAGTCAGCGGCCTCCGCCTCGGCGAGCGCGCGGTACGCCCAGGCGTACGCGGGACCACCCCGGTTGAAGTCGATGTGCGGCGCGACCAGGCCGTGCACCGTGACGCCGCGCGGGGATCCGATCGGCCCCGGCCCGTCGGGCGCGACGAAGTGTGACGTCAGCGCGATGCCGAGCGCCTCCGGCTCCTCGTCGTAGGAGCGCCCGGCCAGGAACGCGGGACGGGTTGCCGCGCTCAGGAATGTCGCCCGCTGGCGCGCCCGCTCGGCTTCGAGCCGGGGCCCCTCCAGGAAGAGGTGCTGGTCGAGGACCTCCACCATCGACTCCAGCTGGCTCCGGAGCACCAGCTCCCCGGAGTGACGCATGATCTCCGCCTGGACGTCGACGAGCGTCCGGACCCCGTCGAAGAGGGCGAGGATCGGCGCCAGGCTCCGGGGCACGCTCAAGACGGCGTCGGTCACGCCGGAGGGATCGCGGAGGCAGACGACCTCGCGGTTCTCGACCTCGGCCGGGAAGGCCTCGACCGGACGGAGCTTCGGGCTCTCCCGTGTGATCAGCCACGGCGCGAGAGGAACCGCACCGCTGCGGCTCCGTAGCAGCGGGCCGCTTCCAAGAGCTCGGCGACGGGGACGTGCTCGTCGACCTGGTGGGGAATCAGCCGGTTCCCGGGCCCGAACGTGACGATCGGAATGCCGAGGGCGGTGCGCAGGATCGTGCCATCGGTCGAGCCCGGCACGCCTCCGAAGACGGGCCGCTGTCCCCTGACCCGCCGCACGGCCCACTCGAGCGCCTTGACGACCGCCTCGCCGCGCTCGACGCGCGTGGCGGGCCGGGCGGCCTCCACGAGCTCGACGACGACGCGCGAACCCGGGCATCGGCTGCTCGGTGTCCCGCGCCAGGGCCTCGAGCGCGCCCAGGACGTCCCCGGCCTCGACGCCGGGCGTGAGCCGCACATCCAGGCGCAGCTCGGCCGTCGCGGGGATGACGTTGTTCTGCGCGACATGTCCGACGGGCGCCGAGGCGGCCGTCGGCGTCACGTGAGGGATGCCGAGGAACCGGCTTCGCCGGACGCTCCGCTGGACCCGGCGCTCGAGCGCGGGCAGCCCGGCCAGGAAGCGACCCGCGGCGGGGATCGGGTTGACGCCGGCATACGGCATCGCGCCGTGGGCCATGCGGCCGTGGACGATGACCCGCGCCCAGAACACGCCCTTCTGCTCGAGGCAGAGCTCGTTCTGCTCCGGCTCGCAGACGATCGCGGCGGAGACCGCGCGGCCGAGCGGCGTCCGCACGAAGTGCTTCGCGCCGGCCATCCCCTCCTCCTCGTCGACGAGGGCGGCGATCATCAAGCGCCCGTCGAACGACACCCCGGCGCGGCGCACCGCCGCCGCGGCCACCATCGCGGCCGCGAGCCCGCCCTTCATGTCGGCGCTGCCGCGCCCGTGCAGGAGGCCGTCCTCGACGAGTCCGCTCCACGGCCCATGTCGCCAGGCGGCGGGGTCTCCTTCGGTCACCACGTCCGTGTGGCCTTCCAGACACAGCGTCGGCCCGGGCGACCCGCCGTCGAGCCAGCCGATGACGTTCGGGCGACCCGGCGCCACCTCCTGGATCTCGACGGCGAACCCCTCGCGGCGAAGCCACGTCTCCACCGCTCCCGCGACCACGCGCTCGTTGGCCTCGGGCTCTCCCGGCCGGAAGACGCTCGGGATCCGGACCAGCTGGCGAGTGAGCTCGACGACCTCGTCCTCCGTGATCTCGGCGAGGACGCGATCGACCGGGTGACGGGACATCTCGAAGGGCCCGCGGCGGGCCGCCAGGGGGTCGGGGCGACTACTCTCGCGGGAACGCCAGGATCACGGAGTCGAGGCGGAGGACGCGGAACTCTTCACCGTTGACGTAGAAGTAGTGCCCCTCGACCTCTTCGGCAGGCTCCTCGAACGCCACCACGGCTTCGACCGGCGGCATCTCCCGGAACGCGTTCGCGCCCTCGTCGAATCCGTCGCCGCGGCCCGACCACCACACCGTAGCGGACCGGAGAGCCCTTCGGGCAGTAGATGCGGACCCCCGCGGGAGCTTCCTCGAGGAGCTTCACGAGAATGTTGATGCCGTAGACGTGGCAAGGAGGCGTTGCGGCCATCTCGCCCGGATGATACCACGCTCTCGCCTCGAGGGGCGCGTCGGCGACCCTCACGCCAGTGGGCGCCCGGTGATCCGCGTCAACGCTTCCACGTACTTCGCGCGAGTCTCGGTCACGACGTCGACCGGGAGCCGCGGCGGCGGCGAGTTCTTGTCCCAAGAGCGTCTGCTCGAGCCAGTCCCGGACGAACTGCTTGTCGAACGACGGCGGCGACTGGCCGGGGGCATAGCGGTCGGCGGGCCAGAACCGGGACGAATCGGGCGTCAGCGCCTCGTCGACCAGGAGGAGGCGATCGCCCCGTCGCCCGAACTCGAACTTCGTGTCCGCGACGATGATGCCCCGGCTCTCCGCGATGGCGGCGCCCCGCTCGAAGCACTCGAGCGTGAGCCGCCGCAGCGTGTCCGCCGTTCCGCGCCCGACGCGGTCCGCGACGGTCTCGAAGTCGATGTTCTCGTCGTGGCCGGACTCGGCCTTGGTCGCCGGCGTGAAGATGGGCCGGGGAAGCCGCGCGGCCTGGCGGAGGCCACCGGGAAGCGCGATCCCGCAGACGGCGCCCGTGCGCTGGTAGTCCTTCCACCCGGATCCGGCGAGATAGCCGCGCGCGACGCATTCCACCGGAAAGACCTCGGCCTTCTGCGACGACCATCGCGCGGCCGGCGAGCACGGCATGATACCGGGCCGGGATGCGCGGGTCGCGGCCAGGGTTCTCCTCGGCCAGGTGCGTCGGGACGAGATCCCCGAGGACGCCGAACCAGAAGAGCGACAGCTGGGTCAGCACCTTCCCCTTGTCCGGGATGCCGTTCGGGAGCACCCAGTCGAAGGCGCTGATGCGGTCGCTGGCGACGAACAGGAGGTGCGTCCCGAGGTCGTAGACGTCGCGCACTTTCCCGCGAGATCGGAGGGGCAGGTCGCGGAAGTCCGTCCGCACGAGCGCCCCGTGCTCGTCCAGGGTCCACTCGCCCTCGGACGGCGCCAGGGCCGCCAGCGCGCCCTGCCCGACCTCGCCGACCGGCCGGCTCATGCCGGTCCGACTCCCGGGAGCGCGGGCTGTCCGCCCCGGCCGGCGACGTCCTCGATCTTCCCCTCCAGCCGGGCGAGCGAGGTCGTCGTCTCGTCGTACTTGTTCTTGGCGTTGGTGATGTGGCGCCCCAGCGTGTCGAAGTGCTCCCGGAGGCGCGCGGCGTCGTTCTGGAGCCGCCCGAGCACGCCGAGGATCTCCCGGGCGTTCTGCTCGATGCGGAGGCCGCGCAGCCCCAGCAGGATCACCTGGAGATACGCGTAGAAGGAGTTGGGCGAGACCGGCACCACCCGGCGCTCGAGGGCGTATCCGAGCAGCGAGTCCTCGCCGGCCTCGTCCCGGAGGATGACCTCGTAGTAGACGTTCTCGGCGGGGATGTACATGAGCGCGAACTCGAACGTGTTCTCGTCGGGCACGATGTACTTCTTCGCGATCTCGTCGACGCGGCTCCGGAAGTCCTTGAGAAAGGCACGCCGCGACTGGCGGCGCTTCTCCTCGTCCGTTTCCTCGAGCATGCGCCGGAAGTTCTCCAGCGGAAACTTCGAGTCCACGGGCACCAGCCGGTCGGCGACGACGATCGCCGCGTCGACCTTGTCGCCGCTCCGGAAGCTGTGCTGGAGGCGATAGCTCTCGGTGGGGAGGATCTCGGCCAGGAGACGCTCGAGCAGGGTCTCGCCGAGCCCGCCCCGGATCTTGGGGGCGCGCAGGATCTGCTCGAGGCCGGAGATCTCCCGGCCGACCTGCTCCATGCGGCGGGTCGCCTCGCCGAGGGCGCCCAGCTGGCCGTGGACCTCGGTCACCGCCCGGGAGGCGTCGTCGAGGCGCTGCCCCATCGTCTTCTGGGCGTCCTGCATGAGCGCCATGCCGTCCTGCAGGCGCCGGTTCACCTCGGCGGTGACCTCCCGCAGCTCGGTGGTGACGGTGCTCTCGACCTGGCCGAGGCGCGTGCCGAGGTTCGCGCCGAACTGCGTCACTTCACTGCGCAGAGCGCTCTGCGTGGCCGCCTGGTCGCGACGTACATCCGAGATCTCCTGTCTCACCCGCCCGGCCAGTAGCACCAGGCCCCAGACCGCGGCGCCGAACGCGACCAGCACCGCAAGCGCGAGGAGGAGGAGGACGACGAGCGGCGCGTCGGTCATCGCGCTACCAGTGGCGGCAGACCGTCCGGAGCTGACAGGCGGGGCACGCACGCGCGTCGCGGCGGTCGAGACAGTCGCCGCTCATTCGCGTATGGCAGAGGGCGAAATCGTACTTCACCGGGTCCGCCGCGTCGAGCTGCCGGAGGGTGCCGGTGATGTCGGCCGCCATGCGCGCGGTGCGGGTCCGGAGCCGGGTGAGCTTGATCGCATGGGCCATGTTCGCGATGTGCGTATCCAGGGGGATCAGGAGCTTGGCCGGCGAGACCTCGCGCCAGTCCCCGAAGTCCGGCGGCTCCCGGCGGACCATCCAGCGGAGGAAGAGGTGCCAGCGCTTGCAGGCCCCTCCGAGCGCGGGGTCCGGGAACAGGTGCCGGAAGCCCCGCGTGGGGCGCGCCATGCCGACGGGCCGGAAGTCCTGCTCGAGGATCGAGACGGCGAAGCGCTGGAGCGCCGGCCGGATGTCGGGCTGGTCGGCCGCGTACCCGGCCACGAAGGCCGCCCGGAGGGAGCCGTGGCGGTCGATCAGCCGGTGGATCGCCAGGACCGCCGCGGCGACGTCGCGCCCCCGTGTGAACCGGTAGTGGAAGGGCGTGAAGCGCCCGGCATCACGGGCGGGGTCGAAGCGCTCGACGA
Organism: uncultured Candidatus Rokubacteria bacterium; assembly: GCA_963799055.1. GTDB lineage: Bacteria > Methylomirabilota > Methylomirabilia > Rokubacteriales > DASRDR01 > DASRDR01. The sequence goes on along the minus strand of CAWCVP010000015.1, from coordinate 280,692 downwards.
AGCGGCGGGGGGACGGCCCGAGCCACTCGAGGAGCCGGACCAGCCACGCGCCGAAGAGAGACACGCGCCCGTAGGCGAGGCACGCCGACAGGAGCGCGACGATCTCGCGGTCCAGCGGGTCCCCGTAGCGCGCCGGGTACTGGATGGCATCCTGGACGACCCGGGCATCGTAGTCGTACCCTCGATACAGACGCTCGAGCGGCCCACGAAGCCGTGCCGCGCGCGCCGCGCTGATCCCCCGCGCCATCGCGCCGAAGGATAGCACGCCGTCACCTTGATTTCGCGGATGGGCGTTGCTACGGTGGCGCGCATGATTCGCCCAGCGCGTCGCGTCGGCATCCTCGGCCTGGGCGCGATCGGCCGCCCTGTCGCGCGGGCGCTCGCGGCCGGGATGCCGGGCCTGACCCTCGCCGGCGCGACCAGCCGCGACGCCGGACGCGCCCGTGAGTTCCTGGCCACCCTCCCCGGAGCCCCTCCCCTGCTCGAGCTCCGGGATCTCGTCGAGCGCGTCGACATGGTCGTGGAGGCCGCCACCCAGGCCGCCCTCGTCGAACTCGCCCCTGCCATCCTGGACGCGGGGCGCGACCTCGTCGTCCTCTCCGTCGGGGCGCTCCTCGATCACCCCGAGTGGGTCGAGCGGGCGGCGGCGCGGGGCGCACGGATCCACGCGCCCTCGGCGGCGATCGCGGGGCTCGACGGGCTGAAGGGTGCCGCCGTGGACGGGCACCTCGCCACCGTCGTCATGGAGACCCGGAAGCCCCCGCGCGGGCTGGCCGGGGCGCCGGGAGTGGCCGGGATCGACCTCGGCGCGATCACGGCGCCGACGCTCGTCTTCGAGGGCACCGCCCGGGAGGCGTGCCGCGCGTTCCCCGCGAACGTGAACGTGGTGGCGGCGGTGTCCCTCGCGGGACTCGGCCCCGACCGGACCCGGATCCGGATCCACGCCGACCCGACGATCGAGCGAAATCGCCACGTCGTGACGGCGGAAGGGGCGTTCGGGCGGCTCCGGATCGAGATCGAGAACGTGCCGTCCGAGAACCCACGGACCGGCAAGCTCTCCTACCTGTCGACGATCGCGTATCTCCGGGAGCTCGGCGCGCCGCTCCGCGTCGGGACATAGCGCCGCGCCCCTCCTGAGCCGCGGGTGCGGCGCCAGCGGGTTCGAGCGACCGCGTCCAGCGTCGGGTTGCGGGCTTGGTCCGCGTGTGGTCGTCTAGTATGGAACCATCGAGCGTGAATCCCATGATTCGGAGGTCATGATGTCGAGTGCACGTGAAGGGTGCCGCACTGGCTCCGAGGCCGGTTTCGTGTCAGCCAACCCGGGGCGCGACGTGCAGCGTGTCGGGACCGCGCGCTCCCTGGGCCAGGACCCGTACCGGATCCACCACCCGGTCTGGGCGGTGACGGGCAATCTCGGTGACAGCCAGTGCTATCTCGGCGTCACTAGCAAGGTCGAGGCCATCCAGGAGGCGATCTCGGCCCGCATTCTTCGGGACGACCTGAAGATCCGCCTGATCCCTCCGGCCTATGGCCTCGGGGTGTCGGACGGGCAGCTGAACGGCACCGACCGCATGCGCTTTTCGCTGATCGGCCGCGAGGTCACCAACGACAGCGTCGACATGCACCTGAACGGCAACGACGTGAAGGGGATCATCGCCGTGGTCGCCTGCGACAAGCCCCCGGTCGGCACGCTGGCGGCGATACTGGAGCACAACGAGCCGGCGGTGATCCTCTCGGACGGCTCGATCAGGCCCGGCACCGACCCGGCCACCGGCGAGCGGATCGACCTCGTCACCGCGTTCCAGGTCGCGGGCGATTCCGACCCGGACAAGCGCGCGCGCGTCGCCCTCCACGCCTGTCCGGGACTGGGCAGCTGCGGCGGCATGTTCACCTACAACACGATGCAGTCGTTCATCGCGGTGTTGGGGATGGAGCCGCTCCACATGGTCTCGCCGCCGTCCGAGGACGAGCGGCGGCTGCGAGAGTTCCCGGACCAGCTGGTCGATTGCCTGCTGACGATGACCAAGCAAGGCATCAAGCCGCGTGACATCGTGACGCCCACGTCGCTCAGATCCGCGCTGACCGTGGCGATCGCGATGGGCGGGTCCACCAACGTGGCGCTGCACGCCGTCGAGATCGCCCGCGCGGCCGGCATCGACCTGTGGAAGGACGTCCTCAGCCAGAAGGAGTTCAACGCGCTGTCGCGTCGCGTGCCGGTGCTGGTGAACGCCCGCCCATTCGGCGTGTACTCGATGGTCGACGTCGACGCCAAGGGCGGACTTGCAAGTCATCGTCAAGGAATTGCTCGACGCGGGTCTGCTCGACGGCAGCTCCGTGACGTGCACCGGGGAGACGCTCGCCGAGCAGGTACGGCGGCTCGCACCCGCGAAGCCGGATCACGAGGTGATCTACTCGGTCGCCAGGCCGTTCAAGAAGACCGGCGGGCTGCGTCTCCTCGAAGGGAGCTTGGCACCCGGCGGGGGCGCCATCATCAAGGTGGCGGGCGTCGAAGGCGGCGTGAAGGACGGCCTGTTCGTCGGCCGAGCGCGCGTCTTCGACAGTGAGCGCGACCTGATCGCCGCCCTGGAGCACACGCCCGAGGTCTTTGCCGACAAGGACATGGTGGTCATCCGCTACGAGGGCCCGCGCGGGGCGCCCGGCATGCCGGAGATGCTCGATCCGACGTCGCGGATCACGACGCTCTGCCGCCAAAAGCGCATCACGATCGGCTTGATGACCGATGCGCGCTTCTCCGGCGGCTCGGTCGGGCTGGTCGTCGGTCACGTCGGACCGGAAGCGTATCTCGGCGGCCCGATCGCCCTGATCGAGGACGGCGACACCATCGTGGTGGACATCAACAAGGATCGACTGGACTGTCGGGAGCTGGACGACGCCGCGGTCTACGCCAAGCGCTCCGCTGCCTGGCAGGAAGCCGCCAACCGCAACGGGGGCGTCCACCCCAAGGTCCATCCCATCGCGAATCGGCTGCTCAAGAGGATGCGCGCCACCGCCCGTCCGGCCCTCCAGGGCGGCGGCATGGCCCTGGACTAGCTGCGGGCGGTCAGAGGAACTCAGGCGAGGTCAGTGCGCGTCGGCCTCGAGGAAGCGCTCGGCGTCGATCGCCGCCATGCAGCCGGTACCGGCCGCGGTGACCGCCTGGCGGTAGACGTGGTCGGCCACGTCGCCGCCGGCGAAGACCCCGGCCACGCTGGTGCGCGTGGAGCCGGGCTCGGTGACCAGGTAGCCGGCCGGGTCCATGTCCAGCTGACCGGCGAAGAGCTGGGTGTTCGGCGTGTGCCCGATCGCGACGAACACGCCGCCCGCCTCGATCACCCGAGTCCGGCCGGTCTCCACGTCCCGTAGCCGCACCCCGGTCACCCGGTCCGTGCCGAGGATCTCCTCGACCACCGTGTTGAGCGCCCACTCGATCTTGGGATTCCGGCGCGCCCGGTCCTGCATGATCTTCGACGCCCGGAGGGTGTCCCGTCGATGGGCGATCGTCACCTTGCTGGCGAACTTCGTCAGGAAGGTCGCCTCCTCCATGGCCGAGTCGCCGCCGCCGACGACGACCAGCTCCTGGCCCTTGAAGAAGAAGCCGTCGCAGGTCGCGCACGTCGAGAGGCCCCGTCCCAGGAGCTTGCGCTCGGATTCGAGCCCGAGGAGACGGGCCGAGGCCCCGGTCGCGATGATCAGCGTCCGCGCTCGCCACGTGCGCTCAGCGGTCTTGATCGCGAAGGGGCGGCTCGAGAGGTCGACCCCGACCACGTCGTCGTCGACGAATTCGGTGCCGAAGCGCTCCGCCTGCCGCCGCATCACGTCCATCAACTCCGGACCCAGGATCGCCTCGGCGAAGCCGGGGTAGTTCTCGACCTCGGAGGTGAGGGTCAACTGGCCCCCGGGCTGGCTGCCGGACACGATCAGCGGCGTCAGGTTCGCCCGCCCGGCGTAGATGGCGGCGGTCAGTCCGGCCGGCCCGGACCCGATGATGACCACGTTCCTGGAGTCGCTCACGAGGCTACCCTGAGTGAGTTCACGGATTCGATCCTCCGTCCATGAGACGGGCGCGCGCGCCCGCGGGATGCCTCCCCGGGGCACCGCATCGAACCGGCCCCGGGGAGAGATCCCCGGGGCCAATTTCGACAGTGCGTGAGGCTACTTCTTGATGACGTTGGCCGCCTGCTTGCCCTTGGGGCCGTCGACCACGTCGAACTCGACCGACTGGCCCTCGGCCAGGGTCCGGAAGCCGCTGCCCTCGACCGCCGAGTAGTGGACGAACACGTCCTCCTTGCCGGTGCGCTCGATGAACCCGTACCCCTTGGCGTCGTTGAACCACTTGACCACCCCGATCTCACGCATGCCTTGCTCTCCTCCTGTGGAGCTGGGGGCCGACAGCCAACGATGCGTCCCGGGGAGGACCGAGGGCCTTGGGTCGGGGCGCGCTCGCCCGCGTCGGTCCCTCCCGCCAATGGCGGCAGAACACTAGCGAAACGGCGCCTGGGGCGTCAAGAACCTTTTGGGCGGGTCTCAAGGGCCGCCCGGAGGTCGGCCAATCCCGTCAAGTCCAGGTCCGGAGCGGGCAGCCCGCCCGGCAGGGGTGCCCGCTGGACGTTGAGCCAGGCGGCGGCCATCCCGATCCTCTTGGCCCCCACGACGTCGATGTCCGGCCGATCCCCGACGAAGAGGCACTCGCTCGGCGCGAGCCCCATGTCGGCCAGCGCCTGCTCGAAGATCACGGGATGCGGCTTGCGCCACCCCACCGTGTCCGACACGACCACCGTCTCGAAGCGGCCGAGGATGCCACCGTCGGTGAGAATCCGCCGGACGGTGGGCGTGTAGTCGAAGTTCGAGACGACCCCCAGGCGGTACCGGGGACTCAGCCAGTCGAGGAGGTCCGCCTGGCCCGGCATCGCCTCGGCGACGCCCACCAGGCAGCTCATGTGGGTCGCCAGGAGGCGCTCGGTCACCTCGGGAGGGACCCGGGCCGGGTCCGCCCCCACCCGGCGATAGAACAGCTCGAGCCGCCGGTGCGCCGGGACCTCCTCGTGGGTCTCGGCCCGGAGCCGCTCGGCCTCCTGGTAGCTCCAGAGGAAGGCGTCGTAGAACGCCTCGAGCTCGACTCCGGGCAAAGCGTGGGCGGCGATGCCGTGGAGATGGGGCACCGACGAGCGGACTTCCCGGTTTCCGACCCGAGCCGCGGGCAGACGGCTGCGATCGAGACGCACCAGGGTATCGAACATGTCGAACAGGACGGCCGTGTACGGCACCGGGGTCGATCCGGACGCCCTCAGGCGAGCTCGACGGCGCGCCACTCCGCGTCGGAGATCTCCCCCCGCTCGCGCTGCGCGTAGGCCCGTCGGTGCCGCTGGGCCTCTGAGGTGGCACCGATGCGCGGGTAAGAGCCCGCGCTCGTCAGGATCAGCTCCATCACGCCTCCCTCTCGCTCTCGGGGATGGGCTTCCGCCCTCCGAATCCCTCGTCGAGCCCGTGCCAGAACCGGATCTGCTTCTCGCCGTACCGCCAGCAGAGATTCACCTCTCGCCCCTGCACCAATCCCAGGAAGTCCACGAGGCCGAGCTCGAGGTCCTTGGGGACACCGCCCGTCGCCAGAATATCCCCGAGGCCGCCCCGAAGCTCACGATTGGCTCGATCGATGCCCGCGCGTCGGGCCCGCCACCACTCGGGCTGAAGTCGCATCCCGCCTGCCAGCACGACCTCGCGCTGGCGGGCCTCCAGCTCCGCGCGGAGCCGCGCGGCCTCGGTGTGGGCGGCCATGACACGGCCCATCTGCGCCTCGAGCCGCGGGATGAGCGCCTCGATGGCGCGCACGGTGAAGTGCTGCTTCGACTCCTCCGTCACGCGTCCTCCAGTGACCAGGCCAGGAGCTCCACGGGATGGTGGACGCGGGTGGCCAGCCCCCGGGCAGCGAGCCCCTGACGGATCTGCAGGATGCACCCCGGGTTGCCGGTCACGACGACCTCCGCGCCCGTGGCGGCGATCCGATCGAGCTTCCGCTCGAGAAGCTGGCCCGCGATCTCGGGCTCCGTGAGGTTGTACACCCCTGCCGACCCGCAGCAGAGGTCGGAGTCTGGGAAGGTCGACGAGCCGGAGGCCGGGAATCGCGCGGAGAAGCGCGCGCGGGGCCTCCCGGACGCGCTGGCCGTGCGCCAGATGACAGGGGTCGTGATAGGTCACGGTGAGATCGAGTCGCCGCCGCGGTCCCGGGACGTGCTCGGCCAGGAGCTCGGAGACGTCGCGCACTCGCGCGGCGAGGCTCGGCCGCCGCGGGCTCGTCCGGAAGCAGGTGCGCGTAGTCCCGCATGGCCGCGCCGCAGCCGGCCGCGTTGGCGACGACCCAGTCCGCGTTCGCCAGGGCCGCCACGTTGCGGCGGGCCAGCGCGCGTCCGGCGGCCCGGTCACCCCAGTGGAGATGGAGGGCGCCGCAGCACGCCTGACCCTCGGGGACCAGGACGCGATAGCCGGCCCGGGCAAGCAGGCTCACGGTCGCGCGGTTGACCTCCGGGAAGAGGAGCGCCTGGACGCACCCCTCGAGGAGCGCGACGGTTCCACGGGGCGTGCCCACTGGCAGGGTCTCGGTCGGCAGCGGAGCCCGCGGCCCGGGCCTCCGTCTCCGGGAGCAGCCGCTCCATGGCCGCCAGCCGGCGGAACGACCGCAGGAGGCCGGAAGCGCGGACGGCGCGCTGGAGGCCCGAGCGCTGATAGAGCCGGGTGAGCCGGAGTAGCCGGCCCATCCGCCGCCGGTCCGGGAACGTGCCGAGCACGAGTCGACCCAGGAGCCGGCGCGCGAGCGGCCGTGGCGCCAGGCGCTCGATCTGGCCGCGCGTCTCCTCGAGGAGACGGCCGAACGGCACGCCGGCCGGGCATGCCGTCTCGCACGCGCGGCACCCGAGGCAGCGGTCCATGTGGAGCAGGAAGTTGTCGGTCAGCCCGATCCGGCCTTCCGTCACGGCGCGCATCAGGTAGACCCGCCCGCGCGGGGAGTCCATCTCCTGCCCCAGGACGCGGTACGTCGGGCACTGCGGCAGGCAGATGCCGCAGTGCACGCAGTCGAGGATGCCCTCCAGATCGGGCGGCTCGTTCCCGTCGAACGCGCCGTGGGGATGCGGGAGCATCGCGGCGACCGCGGGCGAGGATGCGGGCGAGGCCGCCATCCGGCTAGATCCCGCCCACGTACCGGCCGGGGTTGAGCACGTCCGCCGGGTCCAGCTCGCTCTTGAGGCGCCGCATCGGGCCGAGCGCGGGGCCGACGTCGCCCCAGACGTCCAGCCCCGGCTTCGCCGCGACCGGGGCGTGCTCGACGACGCAGCTTCCGCCGAGTGTCACCAGCGCGTCACGCGTGCGCGTGACGATGTCCGCCACACGGGGAGCCTCGACGGGTGTCAGTGTTCCCTGAAGCACCCCCGTTGCGAGGTCGGCGGTGGCAACGAGTTGCCTCCCCGCCACTGCCTCCATCGCGCGGAGCGCCTTGACGACGTCCGTCGGCCGGGTGCCGATCCGCAGCGTGAGGCTCGCCGCGCCCTCCTGGGGCCAGAGGACCTCCGCGGCCCGCCGCCACCACGCGTCGGCCTCCGACACCTCGCGCGGTGCCCCGCCCGCCCGGCCACAGATCTCCGCCACCTGCGCTCCTTGAGCACGGACGGCGGCCGCCACGCTGCCCACGGTCACGACGAGGGCGGCCCCGGGTGGGGCGGCGTCTCCGAGCGCGCCCAGTGCCAGCCGCAGTGAAGAGCTGGCACCGGCTCAGGACGACCGCCGTCCCTCGGATCTCCAGGGTGGCTTCCAAGGCCGCCTCTGCGCTCGGAAACGGGAACATCCAAGTGCGCTCTTCCGCCGGCCGCGGATGGAGGCGAAGGTGTGCCTCCACCACGACACCCAGCGTGCCGAGGGCGCCCACGTGGAGCTTCGGGATGTCGTAGCCGGTCACGTTCTTGACGACCCGTCCCCCGCCCTTGACGAGCGTCCCGTCGGCCCGGACGACCGTCACGCCCACCAGGAGGTCGCGCATCGTCCCGTAGCGCGCCCGGTAGGGCCCCGCGGCACCCGTCGCGATCAGGCCGCCGATCGTCGAGGTCCGCGGTCGCGGCGCGTCGATCGGCAGGAACTGCCGGTGCGGGCGCAGCGCGGCATCCAGAGCCTCGATCGTCACCCCGCACTCGACCGACAGCGTGAGGTCCGCCGGCTCGTGAGCGAGGATGCGGTCGAGTCGCGCCAGTGACAGAAGGACGTCCAGCCGGCGAGGTGGTGCGCCCCAGCCGAGACGCGCTCCGCCGCCGGTCGGGACCACAGCCAGGCGGTGGGCGTTCGCCAGGGCCAGGACTCGCTCGACCCCGGCGACCGTCGTGGGGGCGGCGACGAAGCGCGGCCGAACCCCGTCCACCGGGTGAGCGGTCGCGGCGTCGCCCGACAGGAGCGTGCCCGGAGCGACCGCGTCCGCCAGGTCCCGGCCGATGCCGGCGGTCTCTCCGCTCACACCCACATGCCCTTCGGAACCGGGTGCCCGGCGCCTGCCGAGACGGGCGCACAGGCGTGCCCGGCGGAGGGGAACACCTTCCGGGGGTTCATGAGGCCGCGGGGGTCGAACACCCGGCGGACAGCGTGCATCACCTCGAGGTCGTCCGGGTTGAAGAGGAGCGCGAGCTTCTCCGCCTTGTCGAGGCCGACGCCGTGCTCTCCCGTCACGGTGCCGCCGAGCTCGATGCAGGCGTGCAGGATCTCCTCGTTGGCCTCGAGCGCGCGGGCGAACTCCCCTGGCACCCGCTCGTCGTAGCAGATCATCGGGTGGAGGTTGCCGTCCCCCGCGTGGAACACGTTGGCCACGACCAGGCCGTGACGCGCCGCGATCGCCTGGATCTGGCCCATGACGGTCGGCAGCTTCGAGCGGGGCACTACGGCGTCCTGGAGGACGTAGTTGTGGGTGATTCGCCCCACGGCGCCCGCCGCTTCCTTGCGGCCCTTCCAGAGGAGCGCCCGCTCGGCGTCGTCCCGCGCGACGCGCATCGTGAGGGCGCCGGTGTCCCGGCAGATCCGCGTCACGGCCTCCGCCTGAGCCTCGACCTCGGCGGCCGGGCCGTCGAGCTCGATCAGGAGCACGGCCTTGGCTTCCGTCGGGTACCCGGCGTGGACGCCGGCCTCGACCGCCCGAATGATCGGCTCGTCCATGGCCTCGAGGGCCGCCGGCACGATCCCCTCGGCGATGATCGCCGACACGGCGGCGGAGGCGACCTCGATGGAGTCGAAGGTGGCGAGGGCCGTCCGGACCGCCTCGGGTGTGCGCGTCAGCTTCACGATGACCTTGGTGACGATCCCGAGCGTGCCCTCCGAGCCCACGACGACGCCCGGGAGATCGTAGCCGGGGGTCCCGGGGACCGGGCCGCCGAGCGTCAGCACCTCCCCCGTCCCGGTCACCAGTTCGAGGCCGAGGACGTGGTGGGCGACGTTGCCGTACTTCAGCGCGTGCGGGCCGCCGGCGTTCGTGGCGGCGTTGCCCCCGATCGAGGAGACCATCTGGCTCGAGGGATCCGGGGCGAAGAAGTAGCCGCGATCCTGCACGGCCTTCGTGAGGGCGAGGTTGATCACGCCGGGCTCCACCACCGCGTAACGGTTGTGGACGTCGATCTCGAGGATGCGGTCCATGCGGTTGACGCCGATCATGACGCCGCCGTCCGGCGCCGTCGCGCCGCCGATCAGGCCCGTGCCCGAGCCCCGCGGGACGACCGGCACTCCGGCGTCGAGGCATCGGCGCATCACCGCCACGACCTCGTCGGTCGTCCGGGGGAGCACGACCAGGTCGGGCGTGCCCTTGTAGTACACGAGCATGTCGCACTCGTAGACGAGCCGCTGGTCGGCGGCCGCCACGATCCCGTCCGGTCCCACGATCTCGCGGAGGGACTCTACCAGGCGGCGATCCATGGCGTCTCCAGGAGGAGCGGGATCCGCGGCGAGGCCTGCGGAAGGTGTAGCGGCCGGCACCCCCGGTCCCAGACGGGAGCCGGCAGCGGCGCGGCCAGGTCGTTCAGCGGATCGTCCAGGTGTCGCCGGACGTCAGGAGCCGCGCGATGTCACCCGGACCCCGATCGGACACGGCGCGCTTCTCCTGCTCGGCGATCAGGTCCTCGTAGATCGGCGCCTCGACTTGGGCCAGGACGCCGATCGGGATCGGGAACTGAGGCGTGGCCAGGTTCGCCAGGACCATCGCCGAGGCGATGTCCGTCTGATCGTGCACCCAGAGCTGCCCGATGGGCGTGTCGCTGGCGCGCACGACGCGAGCCTTGACGTCGTCGAGCACCAGGCCCTTCCGGTCGTCGGCAGGGCCGAACAGAAGCGGCTTGCCGTGCTCCACCCTGAGCTCGTGCTGGACCTTGGATTCACGGTCGTAGAGCACGCCCCAGGCCATGTCGTTGTAGATGTTGCAGTTCTGGAGAATCTCCACGAAGGCCGCGCCGCGGTGCGCCGCCGCCCGCTTGAGGGTCTCTTCCATGTGCGCGATGTTCCGGTCGACGGTGCGGGCGACGAACGTCGCGCCGACCCCGAGCGCGAAGGCGCACGGGTTGACGGGCCGATCGGTCGAGCCCATCGGCGTCGACTTCGTGACCTTGCCCAGCTCGCTGGTCGGCGAGTACTGCCCCTTGGTCAGGCCGTAGATCCGGTTGTTGAACAGCAGGATGGTCAGGTTCACGTTTCGCCGGAGAACGTGGAGCATGTGGTTACCGCCGATGGACAGGCCGTCACCGTCACCGGTCACCACGAACACCTTGAGGTCTGGCCTCGCCAGCCGAAGGCCGGTGGCGATGGCCGGCGCCCGACCGTGGATCGTGTGGAACCCGTAGGTGTTCATGTAATAGGGGAACCGGCTGGAGCAGCCGATCCCGGAGACGAACACGACGTCCTCTCGCGGGACGCCGAGATCCGGCATCATCTTCTGGATGGTCGACAGGATCGCGTAGTCCCCGCAGCCGGGGCACCAGCGAACGTCCTGATCGGACTCGAAATCCTTCTTCGTGTAACGCGGTGCCTGGGGCGCGTTGGTCGGGGTGGTCATCGGTTGTCCTCGAGCAGCTGGTGGATGGCTTCCAGGAGCTCCTGGGTGGCGAGTGGCACGCCGCGGACGCGGTTGAACCCGACGGCGTCGACGAGATACTCCGCCCTCAGCACGCGCACCAGCTGGCCGCTGTTGATCTCGGGCACCAGCACGCGCCGGTACTGGCGCAGGATCTGGCCGAGGTCCGGGGGAAGCGGAGAGAGGTGCCGGAGGTGGATGCTCGCGACGGACATGGCCCGCCGCCTGGGCCTCCTCGACGGCGGCCGTGATCGCGCCGTAGGTGCCGCCCCACCCCACGACCAAGAGATCGCCGCCGGCCGGCCCGTTGATCGTGGTCGGCGGGATCTCCTGGGCCACCCGCCGGACCTTCTCCGCGCGGAGGCGCACCATCAGGTCGTGGTTGTCGGGGTCGTACGAGACGTTGCCCGTCACGTGCTGCTTCTCCAGGCCGCCGATCCGATGCTCGAGGCCGGGCGTTCCCGGGCGCACCCAGGGCCGGGCCAGCGTCGCCTCCTCGCGCGCGTAGGGCTCGAAGCCCTCCGGCTCCGTGCGGAAGCGGACGTCGATGTCCGGGAGGTTCTTGGGATCGGGGATCAGCCAGGGCTCGGCGCCGTTCGCCAGATACCCGTCCGAGAGGACGATCACCGGCACCATGTACTTGACCGCGAGGCGGATCGCCTCGTAGGCGATGAAGAAGCAGTCGCCGGGGGTCGCCGGAGCGATCACCACGACGGGGCACTCGCTGTTGCGGCCGTAGAGGGCCTGGAGGAGATCCGCCTGCTCGGTCTTCGTCGGGAGCCCGGTCGACGGTCCGCCCCGCTGGATGTCGAACACGACGATCGGCAGCTCGGCCATCACCGCCAGCGCGATCCCTTCGGACTTCAGCGCGAGCCCGGGTCCGCTGGTGGCGCAGAGGCCGATCCCCCCGCCGAAGGCGGCGCCGATGATCGCGCCGACCGCCGCGATCTCGTCCTCCGCCTGGAACGTCCGCACGTGGAAGCGCTTGTGCATCGACAGCTCGTGCAGGATGTCGCTGGCGGGGGTGATCGGGTACGCCCCGTAGACCACCGGCAGCCCTGTCCGCTGCGCCGCCGCCAGGATCCCCCAGGAGAGCGCCCGGTTCCCGGTCATGCTGCGGTAGACGCCCGGCGCCATCTCGGCCGGCTCGACCCCGTAGCACTCGGCGAAGATCTCGGCGGTGTCACCGAAGTGGTAGCCCGCCTTGAGTGCCCGGGTGTTTGCCTCGGCGACATCCGCGTTCTTCGAGAACCGCTTCTTGATCCAGGCGAGGGTCGGCTCGATGGGCCGCGTGTAGATCCACGAGACCAGCCCCAGCGCGAAGAAGTTCTTGCAGCGGTCCTTCTCCTTCGCGTTGAGCGGCAGGCCGGCCAGCGCGTCGACGGTCAGGCGGGTGATGTCGATCTTGTGCGTCCGGTAGCGCTCGGCCAGGGCCGTGTCGTCGAGGGGGTTCGCCGTGTAGCCGGCCCGGTCCAGGTTCTTCTTCTCGAACGCGCTCGTGTTGAGGATGAGAAGGCCACCCTCCTTGAGATCGGAGAGGTGGACCTTCAGCGCGGCGGGGTTCATCGCCACGAGGCAGTCGAGCCGGTCGCCGGGCGTGTAGACGCGCCGGCTGCCGAACTGGAGCTGGAAGCTCGATACGCCGAACAGCGTGCCGGCGGGGGCGCGGATCTCGGCTGGAAAGTTCGGCAACGTCGAGATGTCGTTGCCCGCCCAGGCGGCCTCGGTGGTGAACTGCTCCCCGGTCAGCTGCATGCCGTCGCCCGAGTCGCCCGCGAAGCGCACGACGGCGCGGTCGAGGATGCGCCTCGGCTTGACAGGGAGCGGCGCGGTGGCCGTGGTCTCGGTCATGGAACCTCAGTCTCCTTGCGTTTGATGAACCGCTCGGACGGGCCAACGCGACGGTCGGCGGGGACCCGGGGGCGAGGCATCACCCGGCCGCGAGCACACGGGCCACATGGTACCCAAAGGTACTTGCAATCGCAAGGTTAAGGCCTCTCGGTTCCACCCGCCGCGACCCCTCCCGCTCAGCCTCGATCGGGTCGACCGATCCCGGCCCGCGGGTCGCCCGGGGTCTCCTCGGCCGCGTCGTCGGCCTTCCGCAGGACGTCGATGAATCGCGCGACGGCGGGCGCCAGGCGCTTGCCCCGCCGGTGGATGATGGCGATCGGTCGGACCAGGCCGCCGATGGCCAAGGGCACCGTGGCCAGCATGCGGATCCCCGCCTCCTTGGCGACCGCCGCGCGCGGCAGGATGCTCACCCCGGCGGCGATCGCGATCGCCTGCTTGATGGTTTCGATGTTGTCGAACTGCATGACCACCTCGATCCGGATCCCCGCTCGCTTCAGCACGCGGTCGATGGCCCGGCGGATGGCGAGGTCGTGATCGAAGGCCACGAATCGCTCGCCCTGGAGATCGGTGGCCCCCGCGACCCGTCGGCGGGCGAGCCGGTGGCTCGGGTGGCACACGAGGACCATGGGCTCCTCCCGGAGGGGCAGCACGCTCAGCGCCCGGGTGGCCGGGGGGTACGACAGGATGCCGAGGTCGGCCTCGTCCCCCAGCACCGCCTCGACGACCTTGTGCGGGTGGAGGCACTCGAGGAGGACCCGGGCGTTCGGATGGGCCGCCATGAACGGCTGCATGTGCCGGCTCATGTCGTGAAGGCCGACGGAGTAGATCGCGGCCACCCGCACCGTCCCTTCCACCCGCTGCCGGGAGGCGGCCAGGGTGCTCCGCGCGCGGTCGAAGTCGGCCAGGAGCGTCCGGCAGGCCTCGTAGAAGCCGCGGCCCTCCTGGGTCGGCTGGAGGGGTCGCCGAGACCGATCGAGCAGCTGGACGTCCAGCTCCGTCTCCAGCTGCTGGATCGCCTGGCTGGCGGCCGACTGGGTCACCCCGCTCTCGGACGCGCCTCGCGAGATGCTGCGGAGCCGCACCGCGTCGCAGAAGAGCTTCAGTGTCTCGAGCTGCACGGCATCAAGCCTACAACATAAGAGTGTCTAATGACATGATTTTGGTCTTTTGGCCTTGGCTAATGTTCAACCCTGGTGTACTGTCCTGCCACCGGGCTTGTCTCGCTGTTCACAACGGACGACGAGCCGGAGGATGGAGTCGACCTCGAGGAGTGAGTCGATGACGACGTCAGGCATGCCGCCCGCCCAGGGCCTGTACGATCCGCGCCACGAGCACGACGCCTGCGGGGTGGGCTTCGTGGTCGATCTGCAAGGGACGCCGATCCCACCGGATCGTCGACCAGGCGCTCACGGTCCTGAAGAACCTCCTGCATCGCGGCGCGTGCGGCTGCGAGCCGAACACCGGGGACGGGGCCGGCATCCTGATCCAGATGCCCGACCGGTTCCTCCGGCGGGAGTGCGGCCGGCTCGGCATCGCCCTGCCGGCGCCCGGGGACTACGGCTGCGGCCTGGTGTTCCTGCCCCGGCGGACCGCGCCGCGCCGTCGGGTCCAGGCGCTCCTGCACTCGATCGTGGAGCACGAGGGCCAGCGGCTTGCTTGGCTGGCGCGACGTTCCCGACGCGACGACAGCCTCCTGGGCGAGACGGCCCGCTCGGTCGAGCCCGTCATCAAGCAGGTGTTCGTCGGAACGGGGCGAGGACGTCGGCGACCGGCAGCACTTCGAGCGGAAGCTCTACGTCATCCGGAAGCTCTTCGAGAAGGCGGTCGCGGCGGCCGACGTGCGGGAGCAGACGTTCGCGTACCTGCCGAGCCTCTCGTGCAACACGCTCATCTACAAGGGCATGCTGAGCGCCGACCAGATCGAGTCGATGTACCCCGACGTGACCGACCCCGACGTCGAATCGGCGCTGGCGCTGGTCCACCAGCGGTTCAGCACGAACACGTTCCCCTCGTGGCCCCTCGCCCATCCTTACCGGTACATCGCCCACAACGGCGAGATCAACACCCTCCGGGGGAACATCAACTGGATGCGGGCCCGGGAGGCGCTCTGCCGCTCCTCCCGCTTCGGCGACGAGCTGTGGAAGGTCCTGCCGGTCACGCGGGACGGGCTGTCGGACTCGGCGACCTTCGACAACGTGCTCGAGTTTCTCGTCATGAGCGGACGCTCCCTGCCCCACGCGATCCTCATGATGATCCCCGAGCCGTGGCAGAAGCACGAGTCGATGAGCCCCGAGCGCCGGGCCTTCTACGAGTACCACTCCGCCCTGATGGAGCCCTGGGACGGCCCGGCCTCGATCGCCTTCACGGACGGGACGGTCATCGGGGCGATCCTGGACCGGAACGGCCTCCGGCCCTCACGCTACTACGTCACCAAGGACGGCCTGGTGGTCATGGCGTCCGAGGTGGGCGTGCTCGACATCCCGCCCGAGAACGTGCTGATCAAGGAGCGCCTGCACCCCGGCCGGATCTTCCTGGTCGACACCTCGAAGGGCCGGATCGTCGACGACGAGGAGATCAAGGCCGAGCTGGCCGCCGAGCACCCCTACGCCGACTGGCTGCGCGACAATCATCGTGCGCCTGGACGACCTCCCGCGGCCGGGGGCGCCCAAGTCCGACCACAAGACCGTGCTCCAGCGGCAGATCGCGTTCGGGTACACCCACGAGGACATCCGGATCCTCTTGGCGCCGATGGCGACGAAGGGCGAGGAGGCGCTCGGCTCGATGGGCACCGACACGGCCCTCGCCGTCCTGTCGAACCGGCCGCGCCCGCTGTACGACTACTTCAAGCAGCTGTTCGCCCAGGTCACGAACCCTCCCCTGGACCAGATCCGGGAGGAGCTCGTGACGTCGATGGAGTCCACGGTCGGCCCGGAGGGCAACCTCCTCGAGCCCGTGCCGGAGTCGTGTCGCCAGATCGTCATCCCCGACCCCGTCCTCTCGAACGGGGAGCTGGCTCGCCTCCGCCACGTCCGCCACCCGTGGTTCAAGGCGGAGACGCTCCCGATGCTCTACCCGGTGAGCGAGGGGGCGGAGGGGCTCGCCCGCGCGCTCGAGGCCCTCCAGGCGCAGGCGAGCCGGGCGATCGCCGACGGGCACAACATCCTCATCCTGTCCGATCGGGGCATCTCGCGAGAGCAGGCGGCGATCCCGAGCCTCCTCGCCACCGGGGCGGTCCACCATCACCTCGTGCGGCGCGGCGAGCGCACCCGGGTGGGGCTCCTGCTCGAGACCGGTGACGCGCGCGAGGTGCACCACATGTGCCTCCTCATCGGCTACGGCGCGGGGGCGGTGAACCCGTGGGTGGCCTTCGAGACCCTGGACGACATGATCCGCCAGGGCCTCCTGCCGGGGATCGACCACAAGACGGCCGTCAAGCACTACATCAAGGCGCTGAACAAGGGGATCCTCAAGGTCATGGCCAAGATGGGGATCTCGGCGCTCCAGAGCTACTGCGGCGCCCAGATCTTCGAGGCCATCGGCCTCGACAAGGACGTCGTCGAGCGCTACTTCACGGGCACCCTCTCGCGCGTCAGCGGGATCGGCCTCGACGTCATCGCCGAGGAGGCGCGCCGCCGGCACGAGCACGCGTTCCCCGACCGGCCGGTGGGCCCGGCCGAGCTCGACTGGGGTGGCGAGTACCAGTGGCGCCGCGACGGGGAGTTCCACCTGTTCAACCCCGAGACGGTGCAGAAGCTCCAGCACGCGACGCGGAGCGGCCAGTTCCAGATCTTCAAGGAGTACACGCACGCGGTGGACGAGCAGAGCCGGAACCTGGCCACGCTGCGGGGGCTGTTCGGGCTCCGGCCCGCCGATACGCCGGTCCCGCTGGACGAGGTGGAGCCCGTCGAGTCGCTCGTCAAGCACTTCGCGACCGGCGCCATGTCGTACGGCTCGATCAGCCAGGAGGCCCACGAGACCCTGGCGATCGCCATGAACCGGATCGGGGGGAAGTCGAACACCGGCGAGGGCGGCGAGGACGCTGCGCGCTACCGCCGGGAGGCCAACGGCGACTGGCGCCGAAGCGCGATCCACCAGGTGGCGTCGGGCCGGTTCGGCGTGACGAGCGAGTACCTGGTCAACTGCGACGACCTCCAGATCAAGATGGCGCAGGGGGCGAAGCCGGGCGAGGGCGGGCAGCTCCCGGGGCACAAGGTCTACCCGTGGATCGCCAAGGTGCGGCACTCCACGCCGGGCGTGGGCCTGATCTCGCCGCCGCCGCACCACGACATCTACTCGATCGAGGACCTGAAGCAGCTGATCCACGACCTGAAGAACGCCAATCCCCGGGCGCGCGTCCACGTGAAGCTGGTCGCCGAGGTCGGCGTCGGCACCGTGGCGGCGGGAGTGGCCAAGGCCTTCTCCGACGTGGTCCTGATCTCGGGGCACGACGGCGGGACGGGCGCCTCCCCGCTCACGTCGATCAAGCATGGCGGGGTGCCCTGGGAGCTCGGTCTCGCCGAGACCCAGCAGGTGCTGGTGCTCAACAAGCTGCGCGACCGCATCGTCGTCCAGGTGGACGGCCAGCTCAAGACCGGGCGCGACGTCGTCATCGCCGCCTTGCTCGGGGCCGAGGAGTTCGGCTTCGCGACCGCCCCGCTGGTCGTCATGGGCTGCGTCATGATGCGCGTCTGCCACCTGAACACGTGCCCGGTGGGCATCGCGACGCAGGACCCGGAGCTCCGCAAGCGCTTCACGGGCGC
This sequence comes from uncultured Candidatus Rokubacteria bacterium, assembly GCA_963799055.1. Lineage (GTDB taxonomy): Bacteria > Methylomirabilota > Methylomirabilia > Rokubacteriales > DASRDR01 > DASRDR01. Next base: position 263,007 of record CAWCVP010000015.1, on the reverse strand, counting down.
GCCGGAGTTCGTCACGACCTTCTTCCGCTTCATCGCCGAGGAGGTCCGCCAGCTGATGGCCGAGCTCGGCTTCCGGACGCTCGACGAGATGATCGGCCGCGTCGACCGGCTGGACGTGCGGGCGGCGGTGGACCACTGGAAGGCGCGGGGGCTCGACTTCTCGCAGATCCTCCACCGCCCCGACGTCGGCGCGGACGTGGCCATCCGCCGGGTCCGGGAGCAGGATCACGGGCTCGAGCGCTCGCTGGACCGGACGACCATCGTGCCCCTCTGCGAGCCGGCGCTGGCGACCCGGACCCCGGTCGACCTGCGGCTGCCGATCCGCAACGTGCATCGGACGGTGGGAACGATCCTCGGCTACGAGGTGACGTCGCGGTACGGCGCGGACGGCCTTCCGGACGACACGATCCGCATCCACTTCACCGGATCGGCCGGCCAGAGCTTCGGCGCGTTCGTCCCGCGCGGCATCACCCTGGTCCTCGAGGGCGACGCCAATGACTACCTCGCCAAGGGGCTCTCGGGCGGCAAGATCATCGCGTTCCCGCCGAGCGAGGCGACGTTCGCTCCCGAGGACAACATCCTGGTCGGGAACGTGGTGCTGTACGGCGCCACCGGCGGCGAGGCGTACGTCCGCGGGGTGGCCGGCGAGCGGTTCGCGGTCCGCAACAGCGGCGCCCTGGCCGTGGTCGAAGGGGTCGGGGACCACGCCTGCGAGTACATGACGGGCGGCCGGGTCGTGGTGATCGGTCAGACGGGCCGGAACTTCGCGGCCGGCATGTCGGGCGGCGTCGCCTACGTGCTGGACCTGGCGGGCGACTTCCGGCGCCGCTGCAACCCCGGCATGGTGGACGTCGAGCCCCTCGCCGCCGCCGCCGACGTCGAGGAGGTGCAGGACCTCCTGCGGCGCCACGTGCGGTACACGGGTAGCGCGGTCGCGGACCGGATCCTGGCGGACTGGACGGCCATGCAGCCCCGCTTCGTGAAGATCATGCCGCGGGACTACAAGCGGGCCCTGGCTGCGATGCAGCGCGCCCGGGACGAGGGCATCCCGTGGGAGCGCGCCGTGATGGAAGGGGCGCACGGCTAGGCCCGGCATGGGCAAGGTCACCGGCTTCCTCGAGTTCGCCCGGGACAAGCAGTCGTACCGGCCGGTCGCCGAGCGGCTCCGCGACTTCCGGCAGGTCATGCTCCCGTGGGCGGTGCCGACGCTCCAGAAGCAGGCCGCCCGCTGCATGGACTGCGGCATCCCGTTCTGCCACCAGGGATGTCCCCTGGGGAACCTCATCCCCGACTGGAACGACCTGGTCTACCGGGACGACTGGCGGGAGGCGATCGACCGCCTCCACGCGACGAACAACTTTCCCGAGTTCACCGGCACCCTCTGCCCCGCCCCGTGCGAGGGGTCCTGCGTGCTCGGGATCAACGACGACCCCGTGACGATCAAGGCGATCGAGCTGGCCATCATCGACCGCGGCTTCGCCGAGGAGTGGATCGCCCCCGAGCCGCCCGCGGTCGAGACCGGGAAGCGTGTCGCCGTCGTCGGATCGGGCCCCGCCGGGCTCGCCGCCGCCCAGCAGCTCCGGCGTGCCGGCCACCTGGTGACGGTCCTCGAGCGCGCCGACCGGATCGGGGGCCTGCTCCGGTACGGCATTCCCGAGTTCAAGATGGAGAAGCGCGTGCTGGACCGACGTCTCGCGCAGATGGGCGCGGAGGGCGTCGAGTTCATCACGGGGGTCCACGTGGGCGTCGACGTCGACGTCGAGCAGCTCCGGCGCGAGCACGACGTGCTTCTTCTGGCGGGCGGCGCCTGCCACCCGCGCGATCTCCCCATCCCCGGGCGCGACCTGGGTGGGATCCACTTCGCGATGGAATACCTGCCGCTCCAGAACCGCCGCTGCGAGGGCGACGCGGTCCCGGAATCGGAGTTCATCTCCGCGCGGGGCAAGGCGGTCGTGATCCTCGGCGGGGGCGACACCGGCGCCGACTGCCTCGGCACCGTGCACCGCCAGGGCGCACGCTCCGTCCACCAGATGGAGATCCTCCCCCGCCCTCCCGACCAGCGTGGCACGGACAACCCGTGGCCCCAGTATCCGAACGTCTACCGGGTCTCGTCGGCGCACGAGGAGGGCGGCGAGCGCGTCTACGCCGTCTCGACGAAGCGCTTCCTCGGCGACGAGCGGGGTCAGGTCCGGGGGCTGGAGGCGGTGCGGGTCGAGGTCGGCCGCGAGGGTGGCCGACCCGTCTTCCGCGAGGTGCCAGGGTCGGAGTTCACGATGCCCTGCGAGCTGGTCCTGCTCGCCATGGGCTTCCTGGGACCTGAGCGCCCCGGCATGCTGGAGAAGCTCGGCGTGCGCCTCACCGACCGGGGCAACGTCTGGCGGGACGCCGAGTGGATGACGAGCGTCCCCGGCGTGTTCACCGCGGGGGACATGCAGCGCGGCCAGTCGCTGATCGTGTGGGCGATCGCCGAGGGCCGGAGCGCCGCCCGCGGCGTCGACCGCTACCTGATGGGCGGCTCGGACCTCCCCGCCCCGCTCGCGTAGCCGCCGGCGCCGACGAGGCGAGTCGCTGTCCGCGGGTCGGTCAGGCTGCGGCGGATCACGACGCCCGCTCGACCCGTAGTCCCAGGTACTCTCGATCCTCGTAGAACCTTCTGACCAGGCGGTTCCCGTCCAGCGTCCCCAGATAGGACCCGAGCACCTCGGGCGCGTACTGTGACTTGTTGAGGACGATCCAATCGACGTCGAGGGCAGCCAGCAACGCCTCCAGCTCACTCGGACTCACGGGCGTCCGAGCCCAGAGACTGGCAATGCCCGGAAGCTCTTCGAACCGATCGAAGGTCCGGTCATCCAGCTTGGAGGCGACGCCGCCGATCAGCTTCTGGTGATGGACCGCCTGGTAGTAGTGCCAGCGCGTTTGCCCGCGACCCTCGCTTCGGCTTCCGCTGTGGCTGAACAGCGGCAGGTCGAGTAGCACCCCCGCACGGCCTCCTGGCCTGGTCGGCGAGGGCGTAGTAGACGGCGGGGACGCGGTAGTCGGTTGGCCTCGGCTGATGGGGGTGTGGCCAGAGGCCGAACTCGAAGGTGGTGATCACGAGCACCCCCAAGGAAATGACGAGCGTCCAGCCACGTGCCCTTCCCTGACAGAGGCTCTTCAACACCAGGCAACCGATGACGATGGTGAGGAGCACGAGAGGCACGACGAATCGCGACAGGGTCCTCGTGCTGGCCAGCAAGGGCAGATGAGGGATGAAGTATCCCGGCAGGACGAACGAGGGGTACACGCTGCCGTGGATCTTCAAGTACGGCCCGAGGCACAGGAACAGGAAGACCGTCCAGCCCGTGATCCACAGACGCATCACCGGCTTTCTGAGGTACAGGCCGAAACCTACGACCACCAGGCCGATCCACAACCAACCCAGAAAAGCCGGAGTACCCACCAGCGGACGGCTCGTGGTCCAGTCCGCGGCGATGTGTCGATAGGCCTCCGAGAGCCAGGGATGGAAGGGCGCAAAGAAGGCGGCCACATCGACGCTGTACAAGAGGAAGTCCACCGAGCGGCTTTCGAGGGCCGAGCGGACGCTTCCCTCGGTCGCGTACGCGTGCGTGAACGGGAGAGCGACCACGGCGGCGGTGGCCAGAAGAGTTGCCGCTGCGGACAGGTCCGCGGCCAGGGCGCGCCTCGAAGGCGGCCGCCATTGGAGTCGCTGCGCCTCCTCGCGGGTGACCGGCTCGGGACCAGGCCGTCGCTACGTAGCCGACCAGCGCCAGCGCGGCCACGAGGAGACCCAGTAGATAGATCCCTCGCGGTGCGCGGCCATCGAGAAGAGCCATGCGTCCCTAGGGATCAGCACCCATGCCAACACCGGGACAAAGAGCAGCCACGCTCCGACTATCCCCGACTGGAGCAGTCTGGCTGGCCTGGGGTCTTCGGCTTCTCCGAGGGTCCAGGGGACCAACCTGTATCCCACGATGACGCCGAGCCACACCAGGCCCGCGGCGAAGTAGTACGGATAGGTGTACACGGACAGGCCGAGCAAGATCCCGGCGCCGATGGCGCGCGGATAGCTTGGGCGTTGAAGAGAGCCAGAGAGGCGAGCACGAAGAAGACGAGCATGTAGGGCTCGAGCAAGGCCTGAGCCCCGTGGTAGCTGGTCAGGACCGGCGAGTGGGCAAAGGCCACGGCCCCGACGAAGGCGAGGCTGGCCATCCGGGTCACGTTGAGGATCAGGCAGTACGAAGCCAGCGAGTTCAAGAACACCGAGAGCCAGGTCAGGCCGTTGTGAAAGACCAGCAGGGGAACCACGGGCCTCGCGAGCGTGTAGAGGAGCCCGTCCAGAAAGTTGTAGTTGTGCTGGATCATGTGGAAGCCGAACGGATGGAACATGTGGTCGTTCCGAAAAGGGTTGGTCTTCAGGTCGAGCAGGGCATGTGCCGTCCACCACTCGTTCTGGAGGTACTGGGCGGTGTCCATGACGTCGCCAAGGATGTGAGTCGAAGCGTCAGGGAGCAGGCCGAGGAGATGCAGCGGGGACAGGACGAACAGCAGGCCGATCAGCAGGATGTGGGTGTTACGGCTCGCATGGCGCCCCGGCATGGCACCATCGTACTGCGTCGCCGCGGCGATCTCGGCCCCCTGCCGTCAGGGACGGACCGTCAGCGGCCGGTCTCCTCGCGTAGGGTCGCGGTCTCGCCGGGCCGCACGGTGAACCGGAAGCGCCGCCCGCCTCCCTCGATCGTGCCGGAGATCTCCTGCGGCGTTCCCGACTCGAGACACTCCACGTGCTCGGCGCCGGGCGCGAGATCGAGGGGCAGCCACGCCACCCTCGGAGTTGGGGCGCCCCCGCTTCCGGCGACCACCAGGGTGAGACGTCGAGCCGGGTAGAGCGGCATCCAGTCCGGTCCCGCGTTTCGGAGCACGGCGCACGCTCGAGCGCCGTCGATCCGGGCTTCCACCGCGAGGACCTCAGGCCCGGGCGGCGAGGGACCGCTCACGCGGTACGCGACATGGGTCGGGAAGACGCGCTCCGGCCGGAGGCCGCTGGCGAACTCGACCAATCGGGCGGCACGGGCGGGCGTGAGCCACGTCCGGTCGACGAGGATGACGACGTCCGCACCCACGCCCCGGACCAGGGCCAGCGTGCGCGCGTCGGGGAATGTCTCCATCGCGGCCGCCAGGTCGCGATACCGTGGCGGCTCGAAGCTCGACCAGCCGTTGACGGTGCGGCGGAGGTGCAACGCCGACGCGGCGACGTTCGCCCAGTCCCCCATCGGCACGCCGAGCGCGACGGTGCCCGGGGGCGCCGCGCGAAGCCAGCGATACGCCTCGGGGAGCGCCGCCGGGTCCAGCCGCGGGACGGCTCCCGGGAACGGGATCAGGACGGCCTCGAGCAGCACCAGGACGAGGAGCGCGAGCAGGCCCATGGTGCGCCACCGCGGGGCGATCCGCATGAGAACGCGCGCCGTGCCGGCTCCGGCGAGCAAGGCGAGCGCAAGATCGACGTACAGGAGAAAGCGCGCCGGGGTCCGGATGGCGTCGAACCCCGGAACGAAGGCGTAGAGCGCGCGATAGGGCAGCGGGAGGCTCCCCCACCCCGTGCGAAGGGTCGGCCCGAAGGCCAGCACGAGGGCCACGCCCCCGATGACGACGTAGGGCACGAGAGCGCGACCGCCCTCCCGCCGTCCCGCCCAGAGGCCCGCGAGCCCGAGCCCGGCCAGCGCGGTCAGGACGATACCGAGGAGAACGCTCTCGACCGGACCGCCTCCCCCGGGTCCTCCCGACGCGACCCAGTGAAGGAGCGATTCGGGGGGGAGCCGCATCGCGTGGGCGAGCGTCGTCCCGCCGCTCTCGACGTCCGCCAAGGTGCGCTCGACCTGCCACTCCCGCGCGGCTCGCCGGTAGGGCGCCACGTAGGCCCACAGGAGGGCGGCCCCGGGCGCCCCCACGACGACGAGCCGGGCGACATGGCGGAGACCGACACGGCCCTGCATCGTCGCCACGCCGAGCCAGACGAGAACCGTCACGCCCGTGAACGCGAACATGTTCATGCTCGACAGGGCGAGGCCGAGCCCCAGCGGGAGAAGCAGGGACGCGCGCGGGAGGGAGGGCCGTTCGGCGAAGCGCTCGAGAGCCAGGAAGAGCCAGGGCACCCAGGCGATCGACATCGTCTGGAGGTTGTAGGACTGGTCGAGAAGGCGCGCCGAGAACGCGAAGCCCACCCCCGCCAGGGCCGCCGGCCCGTCACGCGCCGAGAAGATGCCGGGCAAGCGCGTAGACGCCGAGCGCCGTCGTCGCGTAGAGGACCAGGAGCACCACGTTGTGGGCGACGACGGGGTTCCCCGTGAGGGCGATCACCGGGATCGCGATCGGCGCGTACGCCGGGAGGTACTCGCCGAGGGCGAGCGTGTTCGGGTACGGCGCGAACATCGGCGCGTCCAGGAGCGCGACCCCCGGCGTCGTGAGCGCGCGCGCGACCCAGGCGAGGAAGTAGGTGGAGACGAGCGTGTCGGGCGGAGGGCCGAGACAGCTCGACAGACAGCGCGCGAGCGGCCACGTCACGAGGAGGGTGAGCAGGACCGCGCCGGCGGCCGCCGCCCCGTAGCGGATCATCCGTCGTCATGGGACGGTCACGGACGACCGCCGGTCCGGGGCGCCGCGCGGCCGCTTCGCTATGCGCCGGCGCTCCGCCAGAGCACGTGCCCGATGAAGAAGGGACCGAGCGTCTGGATGAACTCCGAGGTCTGCGCCGTGCGACGCATGGTCTGCACGAGGTGCGAGAGCGGGTGCAGGTCCCGCCCCACGAGCCCGATCACGAAGTCGTTGTCGTGGGTATCGAGCCCGTGGCAGGCCAGCCGCACGTCGTGCGCCAGGTCGGCCTCGCCGTAGGTGCGCCCGAGCATCGCGTGCTCCTTGAGGATGGCCCCCTGCTCCGCGGGCGTGAGCCGAGCGAAGGTCCCGGTCCGGCGGAGCGGGTACCAGATCGCCCAGGGCCAGTCCGGGCCGAGGGCGGTCCGCCGCGGGCGCGCGAGGAGCCAGTCCTCCAGGTCCGCCTCGTAGCCGCTCGAGTAGGTGCGGCCGAACATGGTCAGCTCGGGCTTGCGCCGAAGCCCCAGGAACGGCTCGCTCCCGAGGAGCTCCCGCCAGCGGCCGACGAAGAACGCGGGATCCTCCGCGATGCCCAGGAGGCCGACGCCGAGGGGATCGGCCGCGTCCGCGTACAGGACACCCTCGAGGCGAAGCCGCTCGAGGGCCACCACGAGACGCTTCGGGTCGTCACAGTCGCCGAACGCCTGGAGCTGCATGTAGAGGCGCCGCGTGGACGTCTGCTGGTTGGCGCCATGCTCGAGGATGTCGACCTTGCTGCCCTCCGGTCGGGTCATGGCTCGCCTCCGCCGGGTCTTGCCGTGGGTTGGCCGCGCCGCTCAGACCGCGGCGGCCGGCTCCGGCGACAGCCCCGCCCGCTGGTGCTCGCGGATCAGGCCGGCTTTCCGCACGCCGACGTCGAGATGGTCCCACGGCATCGTCTCGCCGAGCGCGCGCTCGCGGTGGGTATAGAAGTCGGGGTCGCCGTCCCACTCCCGTAGCGCCGTCCGCCAGTCGCCTTCGAGGCGCGCCGCCCGCTCGAGGAGATCCGCGACGCGGCGATCCCCGCGAGCCAGGAGCGCCTGGAGATACGCCTCACGGGGGTTCTCGTGGAGGACGCGCACGTTGTAGAGGCGACGCACGCCGGCCTTGATCGTCCGGAGCTTGGCCTCGAGCCGGCTCACCGAATCGAACGCGACCCACTGGAACGGCGTCCAGGGTTTCGGCACGAACGAGCTGATGGAGAGCGTCAGCCGTCCGAACGGCTCACCCTCTCGAGACGGCGCCCGCAGCCGCTCGAGGAGGCGGGTGGCCAGGCGCGGGATCGCCTCCACGTCTTCGTCGGTCTCCGTCGGGAGGCCGATCATGAAGTAGCACTTGAGGTTCGGGATGCCGTGGGCCCGCACGAGGTCGCAGGCGTCGTCGAGCTGCGCGTCGGAGATGTCCTTCCGGATCACGTGCCGGAGCCGCTCGGTCCCCGCCTCCGGCGCCACCGTGAGCGTCCGGTGCCCGCCGCGTTTGAGCGACGAGACGAGCTCCTCGGTGAGGCTGTCGGCCCGGATCGACGAGATGGATACCTCGACGCCTTCCTCCGCCAGGACGCCCATCAGGCCGCCGATCCACGGGTAATCGGACACGCAGGCCCCGACCAGCCCGACGCGGTTCGAGTCCTTCTTGAGCTCCCGGACGGTCTCGCGGAGCGTCTCGAGGCTCCGGTGCCGGACCGGCCGGTAGATCTGGCCTTCCAGGCAGAACCGGCAGCCGCGACCGCACCCCTTCCCGACCTCGAGCAGGGCCAGGTGGCCGTACTCCGCGTTGGGGGTGCGAAGGAGCGAGATCGTCCGGAACTCGTCGACCTTCTTCAGGCGACGCTTGGTCACCACGGCCGGTGCGGCGTCTTCGGGGCGCACGTCGGCGATGGTGCCGTCGTCGCGGTAGGCGACCGCGTAGCGGCGGGGGACGTAGATGCCGGGGATCGGCGTGAGCTTCTCCAGGAGCGCCTCGCGCCGGCGATCCGCGAGGGAGGTGTCGCCGTACGCCTCACGGTAGGCCGCGACGATCTCCCCGACGATCTCCTCCCCCTCCCCGACGACGACGAAGTCCATGAACGGCGCGATGGGCTCGGGATTCGCGAAGGCGCACACCCCGCCCATCAGGACCATGGGGTCCTCGGGGCGACGATCCCCCGCCCGGAGCGGGATGCCCGCCATCCGGAGGAGGCGCAGCGTGTTGATGTAGTCGCCTTCGTAGGTGATCGAGAATCCCACGAGGTCGAACTCGGCCAGGGGGCGCTTGGACTCCAGCGAGAAGGGGACGGTGGCCGTGCGCTGGTACTCGGGGAGGTCCTCCGGATCGGGCAGGAAGACCCGCTCGCACACGACGTCGGGGAGCGCGTTCAGGTGCCGATAGATCGTCTGGAAGCCGAGGTTCGACATGCCGACCGCGTACGTGTTCGGATAGACCAGCGCGAACGAGACGCGGCCCCCCCAGTCCTTTCGGATGGTGCCGGTTTCCTGCGAGAGGAGGCGATCTGCTTTTGCCTTGAGATTCCAGGACATGCGGCTTACAGCCTAACAGACGGAGGGAGCGCGAGCAAGGACACGAGCATGAAGCGACTCCGAGCCGCCATGCCGCTCACCCCTTGACCACGCCGAGGGGCCGCAGGCGGGCGACGACCCGGGAGAGCCCGGCGCGCTCGACGACGCCAACCACGTCGGCCACGTCCTTGTACGCCTCCGACATCTCCTCCGCGAGGGACTCGCGCCCACCGGCTCGGGCCACGATCCCCTTGGCCCGGAGCTCGTCCGCGATCGACCGTCCGCGCGCCGCGCGGACCGCCGCCGTGCGGCTCAGGACGCGCCCGGCCCCGTGGCACGTGCTTCCGAACGTGTCCCGCATCGCGCCGGGGGCGCCCACCAGAACGTAGGAGTACCGGCCCATGTCTCCCGGGATCAGCACGGGCTGGCCCACCTTCCGGTACGCGTCGGGCAGCTCGGGATGGCCCGGAGGGAACGCCCGCGTGGCGCCCTTCCGGTGGACGAGGAGGCGCCGAGAGCGTCCGTCGACCTCGTGGACCTCCTCCTTGGCGATGTTGTGGGCGACGTCGTAGACCAGCCGCCAGCCGAGCTCGCGCGGCGACACGCCGAGAGTCGCGCTCGACGGCCTCCCGCGCGAAGTGGGCGAGGCACTGCCGGTTCGCGAAGGCGAAGTTCGCCGCCGCCCGCATCGCCCCCAGATACGCCTGCGCCTCGGGCGACCCGATCGGGGCGCACGCGAGCTGGCGGTCCGGCAGCGCGATCTGGTAGCGGCGCATCGCTCCCTGCATGACACCGAGCGCGTCGGTGCAGATCTGATGGCCGAACCCGCGGGAGCCGGTGTGGACCATGACCGTCACGCGGCCCTCGTCGAGGCCTAGCGCTCCCGCCACGTCGGGGAGGAACACGGTCTCCACGACCTGGACCTCGAGAAAGTGATTGCCCGAGCCGAGCGTGCCGAGCTGCGTCCGGCCGCGCTCGTAGGCCTTCGCCGACACGGCCTCGGGATCGGCGCCGGGAAGGCGGCCGTGGGATTCCATCCGTCCGAGGTCGTCTCCCTCTCCGTATCCCTGCGCCACCGCCCACCGGGCGCCCTCGCGGGCGGGCCCTCGCCGCGCGTCCTTGGCCGTGAGCGTCACCCGCCCGGTCGACCCGACTCCCGACGGGATCGCCTGGGCGAGCGCGTCGACCAGCCGATCCATGCGCGCGCTCACGTCCGTGACGGAGAGATTGGTCGCGCAGCAGGCGGACGCCGCAGTTGATGTCGTAGCCGACGCCGCCGGGGCTCACGACCCCGTCCTCCATGTCCGTGGCGACGACGCCGCCGACCGGGAGGCCGTACCCCTGGTGGATGTCCGGCATGGCGAGCGACGCCTTCACGATGCCCGGCAGGGTGGCGGCGTTCGCCACCTGCTCGAGGGCGGCGTCCTGCTGGATGGCCGCCATCAGGGTGTCGTCCGCGTAGACGAGCCCCGGCACCCGCATGCCGGGCCGCGCGTCCGGGGGGATGCGCCAGAGGTAGGGAGCGATCCGCTCGACCTGCACGGGAACCTCGACCGCGTCGCCGCTCCGGAGCGGCCGGGGCGCGAAGGCGGCGGCTACTACCGGCTGACCGACCGACCGGGCACGGCGGCGCCGGCTTGCGCGTGGCGACGTCGTGGGCCAGTGACAGCCGCTCGACCTCCACCTCGAAGTCGGTCTGGGACGTGGCGGTGCGCCGGGCCTCCTCGTAGGAGACCATCCCCTTCTGGTACCACTCGATCGCGCTCTGGTTGAACGTCTGCATGCCGTAGGTGTCCCGGCCCTCGGCGATCACCTGGCCGAGCTGGGCGGTCCGGGTGGGCTCCTCGATGCATCGCTGGACGGTCAGCGTGCCGACGAGCACCTCCACCGCGGGGATGAGCCCCGGCTCGTCGGAGCGCTCCATCAGCCGCTGGGAGATGACGCCGCGCAGGACCTGCCCGAGCTGCTGTCGGATCTGGCGCTCGTAGTCCGGCGGGAACTGCGAGATGATCCGGTTGACCGTCTCCGCGGCGGTGATGGTGTGGAGCGTCGAGAGGACCAGGTGCCCGGTCTCCGCCAGCGTGAGCACCGTCTGCATCGTCTCGACGTCGCGCATCTCCCCGACCATGACCACGTTCGGATCCTGCCGGAGGCAGATCCGGAGCGCCTCGGCGAAGCCGGGCGCGTCCATGCCGACCTCGCGCTGCGTGACGATGCTGGTGCCGTCCTCGAACAGGTACTCGATCGGATCCTCGATCGTGACGATGTGGTCGGCGCGCTGGTGGTTCATGTGGTTGACCATCGACGCGAGCGTCGTGGTCTTGCCCGAGCCGGCCGGGCCGGTCACGAGGATGAGCCCGCGGGGTTCCATGGCCAGCTTCGACACGACCGGCGGGAGGTGAAGCTCCTCGAAGGTCGGGGGCTCGTACGGCACGACCCGCAGCGCGATCCCGATGGTGGCCCGAGCACGGAAGATGCTCGCCCGGAACCGCCCGATCCCGGCCACGGTGTACTGGACGTCCACGCCACCTTCACGATCGAAGCGCTGACGCTGGAGCTGGTTCAGCATCGCGCCGGCCATCTGCTCGAGATCCTTCGAGTCGAGGAGCGGCCAGTTCTCCAGACGGATCAGGTGCCCGCGCGCCCGAAGGACGGGGTACTGTCGCGCCTTGAGGTGGACGTCGGACGCCCCCAGGCTCATCGCCTCTCGTAGGACGCCGGCGAGCTCCATCACTCCTCCCTGGCCTGCGGCATCGGAACAACAGGGCCCTCGAGGCGACGCGGGCGCGCCGCCCGGGCTCCAAACGGCCTCATTCTCGTCGCCGGTCCCGGTGGAAGTCAAGGTTTGCCGGGCCGCCCAAAAGCCGTGCGAATATAGCGCCAGAGACGAGAGCGGCCCCGGGACCCCCGGGTGCCCCTCCGCTGCCACGCGCCATGCCATCCCGCGAGGACTTGCTCGTCGTCATCGGCCGCTTCGGCCTTGCCTTGACGGTCACCGTCCTCCTGTCGCTCGTGGCGACCCTGGCGTTCGCCGATCACGGCGTGCCCTCCCCCGCCCGCACCGGATTCGGCTGGATGTCGTGGCTGCTCGTGGCCGGGGCCGTCATCGCCGTCGGCCTCGCCGCCTGGGCCTTCTTTGCGCCGGATCGCGAGCCGGACCGCAGGGAAGCCCCCGGACCGGACCCGGCCCGAAACGCGCGTGGAGCCTCCGGCCCGATGAGCCGTCCTGTCTTCCTGCGGCGCCATCGCACCGGCGCCGTCCCGCTGCGCTGATCCCGATCCCCATGGAGGCTCTCGGGGTCGCGGTCCGCTGGCTCCACGCGGTGGGCGCCCTGTCGCTCGTCGGGGCCTTCGGGAGCCTCGTGCTGGTGGCGCGCCCGGCCGCGCGTGCGGCGGGCGACCTCGGCCAGGCACGAGTCTCGGAGCTGGATGGCCGTCTCCTCGCCATCGCCAAGGGCGCACTCGTCCTCGCCCTGGGGGCCGGGCTCCTGGATCTCTGGCGCCAGGTCGGCGTCGTCACGGGAGTCGGGCTCTCGGAAAGCCTCGAGTGGAGCCGCGTCCAGCCCGTCCTGCTCGACACGCGCTACGGGACGGTCTGGCTCGCCCGGACCGGACTCTTGGTCCTTCTGGGGACGCTTCTTCTCCTCGCGAACGAGGAGAGCGAGCGCGATCGGCTCGCGCTCCGTCTCCAGGGTCTCGCGCTGTCGGCGGCCAGCCTGGTCCTTGGTGCTACCGCGGGTCACGCCGCCGCCGCCGAGGGCGGCGCGCTCGCCCTGGGGTTCGACGCCCTCCATCTCCTGGCCAGCGGCATCTGGGCGGGGGGGCTGATCCCGCTCGTGCTCTGCCTGGGCTGGGCGAGCCGCCTGCCGAGCCACGCCGCCGCCGCGACCGCCGCGGAGCGGTTCTCGCGACTCGGGCTCGCCGCCGTCGCCGCGCTCGCCGCCACGGGCGCGTTCGCGACCTGGCAGCAGGTCGGCGGCGTACCCGCGCTCCTCGGCACCGCCTACGGCCGCTGGCTGCTCCTGAAGCTGCTCCTCTTCACGGGGCTCATCTCCCTGGCCGCGCGGAACCTCCTCGTGTGGCGCCGCCGGCTCGAGGCGGGCGGGCCGGACGCGTCCGACGCCACGCTGGCCCTTCGGCGTCATGTCCTCGGGGAAGCGATGCTGGCGGCGGTGATCCTCGTCGCGGTCGCCGTCCTCGGCCTCACGACCCCGGCGCGCCATGCCGACATCACGTGGCCTCTCTCCTTCCGGTTCGACTGGGAAGCCACGAAGACGGTGGCCGGTGTCCAGCCCCGGGTGGCGATCGGGAGTCAGGTGGCGACGCTCGGGCTGATCGCGTTGCTCCTGGCTCTCGTGATCCGGCCACGGCGGTGGCGTCTGGCGGCGCTCGCCGGCGCGATCGGGCTCGCGCTCGGAGCGACGGTGGCGCTCCATCCCCTCGCCGTCGACGCGAACCCGGCGACGTATCTCCGGCCGGCCGTGCCCTACGCGGCCGCCTCCATCGTGGCGGGCCAGGATCTCTATCGGGTGCATTGCCAGAGCTGTCACGGGCTCGGAGGATACGGTGATGGCCCGGCCGGCGCCGCCCTTCCCCGGCGACCCGCGGATCTGACGGCCAAGCACGCCAGCGACCACACGGCCGGAGACCTCTACTGGTGGGTCAGCCACGGCATCCCGGGCTCGGGCATGCCGGGCTTCAGCGCGCAGCTCACCCCCGAGGACCGCTGGGACGTGATCAACTTCGTCCGCGCCCTCGGCGCGGCGGAAGCGCGCCCGGAGTCTCGGGCCTGTCGCGTCCTCGCGCCCCGTCGCGGTGGCGCCCGACTTCACCTTCACGCCCGGGGTCGGCGAGGCGCGCGCGCTCAAGGATTGGCGGGGTCGCGGCGTCGTGCTGCTGGTCCTCTTCACGCTGCCGGACTCGGCCGACCGCCTGGTGGCGCTGAATCGAATCATCCCGGCACTGCGACTCCGCGGGGGCGAGATCCTGGGCGTGCCCCTCGGCGAGACGCGAGACCTCTACCGGGCTCTCGGCGGCCGGCCGGTGTTCTTTCCCCTCGCCGTGGAAGGGGCGTCCGAGGCCGGCGCGGCCTACATGCTCTTCCGGCGCGACCTCACGGCGGAAGGGCAACGGCCCGAGCCGCCGCCCGTCCCGCACATGGAGCTGCTCGTCGACCGCCAGGGGTATCTCCGCGCCCGCTGGATCCCGCGGGATCTGACCCTGGCCACCGACGGCTGGGCCGACACCGGGCGCCTCCTGACGGAGATCGACCGCCTGGCGCGCGAAGCGCCGATCGCGCCGATCGCGGCGGAGCACGTCCATTGACCGCTTCGCAGCCGCCCGGCCATGGACACACGAGCGGCCTGATGCGGCTCTGGAAGGTCGTCCTGCTGCTGAACGTCGCGCTCGGCGTGGGCGTCGGCCTTGGCTACCTCCGATGGGCGCGCGAGGTCCGGAGCCTGGAGGAGCAGGTCGTCCGGCTTCGGGCCGAGGCCGCCCGGCCCGAGCTCTCGACGTGGACGGTTCGCGGAATCGTGCGGTCCGTCGTGGCGCCGCTCGGCGCGGTGTTCCTGACGCACGAGGCGATGCCGGGTCTCATGGAGGCGATGACGATGGCCTTCGAGGCGGAGAACCCGAAGTTGCTGAACGGTCTGGTCCCCGGCGATCCCGTCCGGTTCACGATCCGAAAGGACGGTGACCGTCTGATCCTCGTCTCGATCGAGAAGCTCCGCGCGCCGTGACGCCGGCCGCGCACGCACGGCGCCGCGTCATGGCCGTCGCCACCGGGCTGGCCCTGCTGGGCGGCGGGACGCCGGGCCTTGCGGTGCATGTCGCCCGGCGATCTTCCTCTGTCGATCGCCCCGGAGGATGTCCATCGTCTCCGGGAAGCGGGAGAGACCATCGTGCTCGTCGACCTCCGTCCGACGGACGCGTTCAGACGCGGGCACGTCGCCGGCGCCCGATCGGTGCCGCTCGCCGAGCTTCGGCGCCGCCAGGGCGAGATCCCGCGCGCCGGCCGCGTCGTCCTCTATGCCGGAACGGCCCCGGAGGCGGCGGCCGGCTACCAGGCGCTCCGCGACGCGGGCTTCCGGAACGTGATGGTGCTGGCGGGCGGGCTCGAGACCTGGATCGGTCTCGGGCTTCCCGTGGAGACGCGGCCATGACCGGGGCCGTCCGAGCCGTCACCGTGGCTCTCGCCCTCGGCGTGGGGGTGGTCGTGGTCAAGCGCTGATTCGAGGCTCGCACCACGTCGCCGACCTCAGTCGCGGCGCTCTCGCCACGCCCGCGCGATCAGATGGTCGAGCGCGATCGTGCCTGGCCCCCGCATGAGGAGGAAGAGGAGGATGGACCCCCACACGAGGTGCTCGGACCAGGCGCTCGGATACACGAAGAGCTGGATGGTCACGACCATCCCGAGAAGGGGCAGCGTGGCCAGCCGGGTTCCCAGCCCGAGGATGAGCATCGCGGGGCAGAGCAGCTCGAAGGTCGTCGCCATCGCCGCCGCCGTCTCCGGCGGGAGCACCGGCACTCGGTACTCGTCGCGGAAGAGCGCGAGAGTCGACTCCCAGCTCCCGACCTTGACCGCGCCCGCCTTGAGGAACACGCTCGCGACACCCAGGCGGAACAGCAGCTGGTGGACCGAGAGCGGCACGCGCGCCAGCCGGGCGAGCCAACCGGCCACTCCGGGCCGAGGGGCAGAGATCGTTCCCGTCGCAGGCGGCCGTTGTCATGGGCGGTGACCCTCGGCGGGCTCGAGCGCGAAGCCGGTGAGGAGGGCCTCCCCGAGCGCGGCGCGGAGCGCGTGCGTCAGATCGAACTCCGGGTCCTCCTCGAAGGCGGCCTCGGTGGCCGCCTCCAGCGTCACCCCTGCCCCGAGCGCGGCGCGGAAGGCGAACTCGGCGGGCTCGAGACGCCGGAGCGTGACGACGTCGTCCCGTCGGCGAATCTCGAGCCGAGCCGGGCCCGCCGCCAGATCCACGGCGACCTCGGGACCCGCCTCGGGCTGATTCGCCCGCCAGATCCGATCGACAGGCCAGGGCGACCGGAGCCAGACGGCCGACGGGTCGGTCCGGAAGACGAGCTGTCCGACGCTCTCCGGGGGCACGCTCGTCAGCGCGGCCGGCTCGACGGCGGCGATGTCGTCCGCGTGCAAGGCGGCGTTCATCGCCCACTCGAGCCGCGCGACGTCGGCGAGGTACGGGTGTCCCGCGCAAGGCGGAAAGCGCTCGAGGAAGTCGGCGAAATCCCCCCCGTACTCGTGGAGGCACGGGCCTCGCGGAGGATGGCGCCGGATGTAGCGGTCCGCCGCGAAGCCGAAAAACCGGCGGTCGACCAGGCGGCAGACCACGGGATACGTGGCCTCGAGCGCCGCGGTGAGGCTCGTGAGGACGTGATTCGCGTAGACCTGGACGCGGGCGGCGGGCGAGAGCTCGTCGGCGGCGACGGCGCTCAGGACCTCGGCGGCGCCCTTCCTCGAGGATGGCCTCGGCAAGCTGCGTCTGGAGCTCAGGCAGCGTGGGCATCGCCGGTCATGTCCAGAAGCTTCGCATCCGCGCGCCGCGCTTCCCCCATCAGGACCTCCAGGGCAGGAATCTCGGAGTCCCACTCCACGAGTGTCGGGACCGCGCCGAACCGGCGCAGGGCGTGGTCGTAGAGCGTCCACACCGCCCCCGTGACCGGCGAGCCGTGGTCGTCGATCAGGAGCGTGCGGCCCTCCACCTGGTTCACCGAGTGTCCGGCCAGATGGATCTCCCCCACCGCAGCGGCCGGCAGGGCGTCGAGGTACGCGATGGGGTCGAGTCCGAGGTTCCGCGCGGTCACGTGGACGTTGTTGACGTCGCAGAGGAGCCCGCACCCGGTCCGGCGCACGAGCTCCCCCAGGAACTCGGCCTCCGGGATCGCGGACGCCGTGAACCGGAGATAGGCGGAGGGATTCTCGATCAGCACGGGACGGCCCAGCGTCGTCTGCACCTCGTCGACGTTCCGGGAGACCACCGCCAGCGACTCCTCGGTGTACGGGAGCGGGAGGAGGTGATTCAGGTAGACGCCCCCGTGCTGGCTCCAGGCGAGGTGCTCGGAGACCAGGATCGGCTGGAACCGCTCCGACGAGGGCCGTGATCCGTTCGAGATGGCGCCGGTCGACGCCCGAGGCGGTTCCGATCGAGAGCCCCACCGCGTGAAAGGCCACCGGATAGTCCCGGCGGAGAGTGTCGAGCGCCCGGACCGCCGGCCCGCCACCCAGGTAGTTCTCGGGATGCACCTCGAGCCAGGGCAGCGCGGGACGGGTGGCCAGCACCTCGGCGAGGTGCGGGCTCCGGAGTCCGATCCCGGCCCGAGCCGGGAGGGACCGGGGACCCGTCCCCGTGCCTTCCGAGGTCGTGCCACCCGCCCGCATCATGACGATCTCGCGGCTAGGCCCGGGGCTGGAGGCTTCCGTTGACGAGGCGATCGCAGGTCCCCTTGGGGACGAACACCCACGCGTCCTTCTGCGCGTCTCGCTTCGATGTCCCCGCGCAGGAGGAGTTGGCGGTCTGACAGTCGTTCTTGCCGGCCTTCGTGATGCCGTAGCACTTCTCGGCCTCGAACTTCGGCATCGGGGCCGGCTGGGCGCCGGTCGCGGCGGGCGCCGCGATGGCGGCGGCAACGGCTGCGGCGAGGTAGAGGCGCGTCTTCATCGGATCGTCCTCCTGTCGGCCGAAGGCCAACCGGTAAGGGTTACGGTACGGCCGTGTACGCGAGACGGTCTTGCCGGGGCGCCGAGACCTGGTCCCGCGGTCGCCAGGAGTGTGACCCGGACTCCCAGCCGAGGTGTCACGAAGGTGTGAAATCTTGGGGTGACCCGACGAGCATCGCGATCGCTTCCTCGTCGCCTGTGCCGAGGGCCGTCAGACGCATGCGTACGAGCCCATCGGTGCTCGCGGCCCAGCACCTTGGCGTAGATCGCCTCGGAGGGTCGGTCGAGCGGCGGCGGGGTACTGGAGGCGGAGCTTGACGTTCGTGAGCGGAGCCGGGGGCGGGTCGAGCGCGGCGAGCACTTCCCGGCGGCCCAGCCGGACGAGGCGGCCGGTCACCGCGTCGGCGCGCACGACCTTGCCGTCGATGAGCCAGCACTCGAGCGGGAGGTCGACCACCGCCTGGGGCTCGGGCTCCGGCGCCTCCGCCGATCCCGCCTGGGCAAAGCGTCCTCCGAGCCCCAGGAGCTCGTGGAGCGTGAGGGGCTTCGAGAGGCCCTTCACCTGGACCTCCATGGACGTGCCCACTCGCGCCAGCCCCCCCAGCTCGGCGAGCGTGGCCGCCGTGAGGAGAACCTGCCCGCCCACCGTCGCGCTCTCGACGCGGCTCGCCACGTTGACGGCGCTGCCCACCACCGCGTACTTGGCCCGCTGCTCGGAGCCGATGTTCCCGACCACCGCCTCCCCGGTGTGGAGGCCGATGCCCATCTCGAAGGCGGGCAACCCTCGACGGGCGTGCTCCACGTTGATCTCGCCCAGCGCCGCCTGCATCGCGAGCGCGGTGGCGGCCGCGCGCTCGGCGTGGTCCGGGTGCGGAACGGGAGCCCCGTACACCGCGAAGATCGCGTCTCCGATGAACTCGTTGATCGTGCCGCCGTGAGCGATGACGACCTCCGCCATCCGCGCCAGATACCCGTTGAGGACCTCCATCACCTCCTCGGGACTGCCCCGCTCGGCGAACCGCGTGTAGCCGCGGAGATCGGACATGAGCACCGTCACCACACGCTTGGTGCCCCCGAAGCGGAGCCCCTCGGGCGACTCGAGGATGGCCTGCGCCACCTCCGGGGAGACGTACCGTCCGAACGCGGAGCGGATGAAGTCACGCTGGCGCAGCCCCTCGAGCATCGTGTTGAACGCGCGAGTGAGCCGGCCGACCTCGTCTCGGGACGTCACCGGCAGGGGCCGGGAGAGATCGCCGGCGGCGACGCGCGACACCCCTCCCGTGAGCAGGGCGATGGGCCGGGTCAGGCGGCGGAGGACGAGGAGCCCCAGCCCAAGCGTGGCGAGAGCGCCGACGCCGGTCGCGAACAGGAGCGTGTTGCGGAGCTCGTGCAGGCGATCGAGATAGATCTCGACCGGGTAGCTCACGTGCAGGAGCGCCTGCGTGCGGCCCTGCCCGTCGAGGATCGGGGCGAAGGCGGAGATCCAGAGGCCGCCCCGATGCCGGTAAACGCGCGTGTACCGGGCCACGCCGTCGTCGAACGTCCATCCCATGGGCTCGATCAGCTCGGGCGCGAGGGGGTACGCGTCGCCCGGCTGGCCCGGGCCGCTGCTCGCGGCGACGAGCCGCGCTTCCCGCCGTTCGGCCTCGAGATCGCTCAGGATGGTGATCGGGGAGGTCAGGAGCGTCTCGTCCTGGATCGCCGCCAGGAACTGCCGCAGCCGCGCGTGCGCGTCGGACCCCGTCGCGGGACTCGGCTCGGCGGAGAGACGCGGGTCGAGCCGGAGCGCGCTCACGCGGGCGATGTTGAGCAGCTGGGTCCCGACGGTGTCCTCGACTTCACGCTGCTGCCGCGTATAGGTGAGGATGCCGACCGCGCCGACCGCCAGGAGCGTGACGGCGGCGAAGAACGCCGCCAGACGGATGCTGAGACGCTCCCACGGCCGGAGTCGCGCGGCGCCCGGCTTCTCGGGCTCTCCCGACGGGGCGGCGCCGTGTCCGGAGTCGACCATGGGGCCTCTAGGATGCGCCGCGCCCGGTCCGCGGTCCACCCGGTCGCCGGGGCCGATGGCGCCGTGCGTCACGCCCCGTGACGCCGGACTCCACGCGAGCGCGCCCTCCCATGCGGTATCCTGTGGATGGTGTCGATCACCGACGGACCCCGAGGAGGGAGATCATGACGGTCTGGTCGCGCGTCCTCGCGCCGATGCTGGCGCTCCTGGCGGCGCTGTGGCTGCCCGGCGCCTCGCACGTGGCGAACGCCCAGCAGCCCCAGTTCGAGGTGATCAAGGTAGCCGAGCTGAACGCCCTGCTGAAGAAGGGCACGAAGGTCTCGATCGTCGACGTCCGGAGCCGGCAGGAGTTCCTGACCCGCCACATCAAGTCCGCCGTCTCGGTTCCGCTCGACACCATCGAGCTGCGGGCCGGTGAGATTCCGCGCCAGGGTCTGGTCGTCCTCTACTGAGCGTGCCCACACCACCTGGCCAGTTTGGCCTACGGCAAGCTCTACGGAATGGGGTACCGGAATCTCAAGGTTCTCGACGAGGGCATCCCCGGCTGGGTTCAGCAGGGTCTGCCGACCGAGGGCTGGCAGTCGCGCGGGCCGTTCGTCCCGCACGGTGACGAGACGTACCGCGCCGTGGGTGTCGAGCCGCCTCCGCGCGTGACGCAGTGACCGCCGAGTCCGCGGCGCCCGCCCCACCCGCAGTCGTCGAGGATCCGCGCGACGCGATCCCCCGCCTCCTGGCGCGTCGCGGCTACCGCATCACCGCGCCCCGCCGGGCGGTGCTGGAGGCCCTCGCCACGGCCCAGGAGCCGCGCACGGTGGCCCAGCTCCACGGGGCCCTCGGAGGCGAGCGCGTCAACCTCGTCTCCGTCTACCGGACGGTGAAGCTGCTCTGCGAGACGGGGCTGGTCCGGGCGACGGACGCGACCCAGGGGCAGCGCCGCTACGAGCTGGCCGAGCCGTTCACGGCGCATCATCACCATCTGATCTGCCGCCGGTGCGGTCACATCGAGGACCTGGAGGGGTGCCTCCTCGAGCCCGAGGTGCTGACGCGTCTGGGGCATCGCGTCCAGCAGTCGCACCACTTTCACGTCACCGACCACGAGCTGCGCTTCTTCGGCGTCTGCCGCCGCTGCGACGGCGGCCCCTGAGCCGACCGGCGCCCTCGAGCGCCGGTCCACGTCCCCCGGTCAGAAGGCGAGCGTCAGGCTCGCGTAGGGTCCGCTCAGGTCGATCTCCGCCTCCTGGCCTCCGTCCTCCCCTTGCCCGTGGAAGTAGCGGTAGCCGATCCGGATGGCCAGGACCGGGATCGGCAGCCACTCCACTCCCCCATCGACGTCGATGAAGCTTCCCTGATCGCCGATGGTGCCACCGGCCAGCCGGGCGACCAGCGCCAGCGACTTCAGCAGGGGCACGACCGGAAACGGATGCAGGATGAAGTTGAGCCCCACGGCCGGCAGCGCCGACTCCAGCTCTCCCTTACCCTCCAGGCCGAGGAGCGGTGCCTTGATCGAGGCCTCGGCCGACAGGAACCGGGCGCCCAGCGTCAGGCCGAGGGCGACCACCTCCGTGTGCACCAGGTCGAAGCCGTAGTCCGCGCCGAAGAAGGCGGCGTCGGCCTCCGAGGTCACACCGGTCGAGACCGGGTACGTGCGCCCGTCGAAGTTGAACGAGCGGTTGAGGTTGGTGTCCCCGTCGAGGCTGACGCCGAAGCCGTGGATCCGGATCGTGTGGCGCTGCAGGAGTCGGAACGTGATCCCGCCCTGGAACACGACGTCGGGGTCGTCGATGCCGATGTCGCTCGCGGAGATCAGGTCCCCCGTCAGCTCCGAGTCGGACGAGCGAAGCTCGCCGTCCAGGGTCGGGAACCACGCGCCCGCTTCCAGATGCACCGTGGCTTCGTGGAACGCCGCGGCCGTGCCCACCCCTGGCCCGAGTGCGCCCAGGAGCGACAGCGTCAGCCCCAGCGCGACAAGAATCCCCGTTCGCCTCATGCCATGGCCTCCTCGTCGTCTACATCGGATGGCCTCAGTGTCCCACTTCGCGACAGCCACTCGACCACGAAATGCGGGCCCATGTGCGTGGTGACTCAGAATTGAGAAGCCCTGCCGAGGGGAGCCGGGCGGCGACGTCGGCCGTCAGCCCTCGGACCGCGTGGATCCGAGCGTCCAGCCGAGCCAGGCGACGCGGAGCCGCCAGAGCCGCTCCTCGCGTCGCTTGAAGCGCGGCGCCCCTCTGTACGCCCGGCGCGCGTCATCGAGGGCCGCGCGGGCGCGCGTTGCCTGCCCGGTCGCCAGATAGGCTCGAGCCAGCTTGTAGCGCCCTTCCACGCTCGAGGCATGCATCTCGGTGAACCGCTCGAGATGGACGAGGGCCTCGGCCGACTGCCCGCGCTGGAGATAGTGGTCGGCGAGGCGGAGGTGGGGCTCGCCGTACCCGATCCTCGGATCGCGCGCGAGGGCTTGCTCGATCAACGACCGGCCGCGGGCCTCGTCGCCGAGTCTCAGCCTGGCGGCACCCAGATAGTAGGCGGTCTCGGCCACCTCGGGCGCTCGGGCGTAGGCGACCTCCAGATGGGCCACGGCGCGTCCTGGCTGACCCGCCTCGACCAGAAGGCGCCCGAGGTCCGCCTGAGCTGTCGCGTCATGAGGGTTCGTGCGGACGGCGCGGTCGAGCTCCCGGATCGCGAGCCACCGGTTGACGGCCCGAGGGATCCGGAAGACGCGCCCTGAAAGGTATCCGTAGCCCGCCGCCGAGACGAGCAGGACCCCCACCAGGGCGACGATGGGATTGCCCGTCATCCACGTGAGGACCCCGAAGAGGAAGAGGTTCCTCACGCCGGCGTCACCCGGCGACGCGGAAGCCATCGCCGGGGGAGCTGGTGGGATCGCGTGCAGTCGGCGCCGATCCCCTCGTCCGGCCCCGACCCGACTACCGGATCACCTCGTTCGCCCGCGCCAGCACCGACGGCGGGATCGTGAGCCCGAGGGCTCTGGCAGTCTTAAGGTTGATGATCAGCTCAAACGTGGTCGGCTGCTCGATGGGCAGGTCACCCGGTTTCGCGCCCCGGAGGATCTTGTCCACGTAGGTCGCCGCGCGCCGGTACATGCTGCGCCAGCTGGGTCCATAGGCCATGAGGCCTCCGGCATCCACCCACTCTCGACTGAAGTACATCGTGGGGAGCCGGTTCCGGTTGGCGAGCTCGACGATGCGGACGCGGTGCGCGTTGGTGAGGGCATCCGAGAGCACGAGGAGCGCGCCGGCCCGTTCACGGACTGCGGAGGCGATCGCGGGGCCGATGTCATCCACGTGCCGGACCTCCAGGGACTGAAGCGGCACGCCCAGCGTCTGGGCTCCCACCTGCGTCATCCTGTAGTCGAGAACCTTGACCCGGTTCGACGGGTTCCAGAGCACGGCGACGCGAGAGATCGCGGGGACAGCGTCCCGCAACAATTCCACGCGCTTCGCGCTCAGCTCGGGGGACGTGTCGACCTGGCCGGTCACGTTCCCTCCGGGCCGAGCGAGGCTTGCGGCATGGCCGGCCTCGACGAGATCGCCGGTCAGCGCGACGACAATGGGGACCGTGGCGGTGGCTTGTTTCGCCGCGCGCACGCCAGCGTCTCCGTAGGTCACGATCACATCGACGCCGATGCGGGCGAGCTCGGTGGCGGCCGCGACGAGTCGCTCCGGACTCCCCTCCGCAAATCGCGACTCCAGCACCACGTTCTGGCCCTCCACGTAGCCGAGCTCCCGGAGGCCTGCCGTGAAGGCCTCGAGGCTGGACGATTCCGCCGAACGAGGGCCGAACCAGAGAAGCCCTATCTGGGGCACCTTCGCCCCTGGCTGCGCCCGGGCCGGGAACGGCGCGGCCAGGAGACTCAGCCCCAGCGTGCCCAGGAGTCTCCGCCGGTCGATCATCGAATCGTCTGATCCGCCCGCGCCCGCACCGAGGTCGGGATCGTGAGCCCCAGCGCCTTCGCGGTCTTGAGGTTGACGATCAGCTCAAACTTGGTGGGTTGCTCGACCGGGAGGTCGGCAGGCTTGGCGCCCTTCAGGATCTTGTCCACATAGGTGGCAGACCGCCGGAACAGGTCATGGATGTTTGGCCCATAGGACATGAGACCGCCGGAACTCGCGACGAACTGCCTTTGGTCGTAGATTGTGGGCAGCCGGTGCCTTGCCGCCAGCTCGACGAGGCGTGTTCGGTGCGCAAAGACGAATGCCGATCCAAAGACGATGAGGCCTTCAGCACTGTTCTTTTGCGCCGCCGCAAATGCAGCGCCTAGTTCGTCCGAATGTCCCACCTTCAACATTTGAAGGCGCACACCCAGAGAGCGCGCTGCCGTTTCCGCAGCTTTCAATTGAGCCTCTGGGCTGCTCTGGGATCGAAGAGGACAGCCACGCGAGAGACCCTGGGAAGGATGTCCTTCAGGAGCTCCATCCATTTCCCGGGCAGATCCTCAGTGGACGTCGTCAACCCGGTCACGTTTCCGCCTGGCCGAGCGAGGCTCGCGACGAGGCCTTTCTCCACGGGTTCGATGGAGACCTGCATGACGATGGGGATCGTGGAAGTGGCGCGCTTGGCCGCCTGGGTTCCTAGGCCGGACGTGACGATGATGTCCACGTTGAGGCGGGCCAGGTCGGCGGCGAGATCGGGAAGCCGCTCGTCTCTGCCCTCCGTCCAACGGTACTCGATGGTGATGTCGCGCCCCTCGGCGTAGCCCAGCTCGCGAAGCCCTTGCCGGAATGCCTCGATCAAGGGATCGGGAGGCGAGCCAGGGCGAAGGATGCCAATGCGAGGGACTTCCCCGTCAGCTGCGCCTCGACGGCGAGCGGTGCGGCGAGGAGGCCCAGCCCCAGCGTGCGCAGGAGTCCCCTTCGGCCGATCATTGGAGCACCTGATCCGCCCGCGCTAGCACCGAGGAGGGAATCGGCAGACCGATCTGCTTCGCCGCCTTCAGATTGATGATGAACTCGAACTTCGTCGGCTGCTCGACGGGCAAGTCCGCGGGCTTGGCGCCCTTCAGGATCTTGTCCACGAACGTCGCGGCGCGCCGGTCCAGATCGATAGTGCTCGCCCCGTAGCTCATCAGGCCCCCGTCTGCCACAAATCCTGGGGAGGTGGAGAAGTGCATCGTTGGAAGCCGGCTCCTTGCCGCGAGATCGACGACCCGTTTTCGATTGGACGCGAGGATGGCGCTCGGAAGTGTGAGTACCGCGTCCATACGCCCCGTGCTCGAGGCTCGGAATGCCGTCTCAAGGTCCGTGGGACCATGTATGTCCAGATACTGAAGCTGCACGCGGAGCGCCTGGGCGGCCCGTTCCGTCTCTCGTAGGGCTTGAGCGTTGCCTGGGTCCGACGAAGTCCCGAGGACCGCCACGCGCGCCAACCTCGGAACGATCTCCCTGAGAAGCTCCAGTTGCTTTCCGTATACCTCTGGGGAAAGAGTGGACAAGCCCGTAATGTTGCCGCCAGGTCGTGCCAGACTGGCGACGAACCCGTTCGCCACCGGATCGCCATCATTCGTGATGACAATGGGAATCGTCTCGGTGGCGGCCTTGGCAGGACGGGTGGCCGACGGACCCCCCGTGACGATGACGTCAACCTTGAGACGGACGAGCTCGGCCGCCAGCGAGGGGAGGCGATCTGGCATTCCCTCCGCAGATCGCCACTCAATGACAATGCTTTTCCCCTCTACGTACCCAAGCTCGCGCAGGCCCTGCCGGAATGCCTCGGTGCGGGCCGACATGACGGAAAGGGGGACAGCCGTGAGGAATCCGATCCGAGGGAGTTTCGCTGGCGCCTGCCCCTCGGCGGCGAGCGGCGCCGCGAGGAAGGCGAGTGTCACTGTGATCGAGAGGGCGCGCCGTGAAGCCGTCATCTTCCCCCCTCCGGCTCGCTGGCGGACGCCTCACAGGATAGCGCAGGTCACGACCGCCGGCCACGCGTGATCCGGTGGAGCCGGTCACGGGAGACTGATCCACACTTGAGAGGTGCGGCGGCGGTCCGCGGATAACCGCCGGGGAAGCGTTCCGAGTGCGTGCCGTACGAGCGCGATCCGCCGCCGAGGTGCGCTGTGTTGTACCGCCGGCCGCCGCCGTTGACTGCGCATGGCCGAGATGATGATTGGTGCCGGGGGAGGGAGTCGAGACCCGAGCACATGGCTGCCGTGACCCCTGGCGCTTCGAGCTCAACCGTCTGCCACTCCCCGCCACGTCCCGCGTTTCTGACGTTCGCGTAGTCGTCGCCTAGCTACCGCTCGACGGGATCGCCCGCGGGTCCCGCCGGGGTCTGGCACCGAGGGCTGGGTTCGCGGTAGGGTCGGGGCGCCCGTGCCCCACGGAACGGCCGGGAAGCCGAGCTCCGGTGGCGACCCGGGTGCCGTAACGCTGTGCCTGGCTGGCCGCTCACGATCCGGAATCGGGGGACGCTCGGTATGCACTGTCCCGGGTGCCAGCACGAGAATCGGCCGCAGGCGACGTTCTGCGAGGCGTGCGGCACGCCCCTCACGGCCAATCCAGTGGCCCCCCAGCGCCGTCATATGCGGAGATCACGAGCGCCCTGAGTGAGGCACGGGAGCAGCAAACAGCGACCGGGGACATCCTCCAGGTCATCTCGAGTTCGCCGACCGACGTCCAGCCCGTGTTTGATGCGATCCTCGCCAGCGCGGTGAAGCTGTGTGGCGGGTTGTTCGGAGGCATCTACCGGTACGATGGCGAGCTCGTCGAGGTCGTTACCGCGCACAACTTCCCACCGGCGGTACTCGCGGCGTTCAAGCGACATTTTCCGATGCGCCCTCACCGAGGCGTGGTGGCCATGCGAGCGATCTTGGACTGCTCTGTAGTTCATGTCCCGGACCTCGAGCTGGATCCCGAGCGAACCGCCTGGAACGCCGAGGTGCAGAGCCAAGTCGGCTTCCGGAGCCTGATTGCGGTGCCGATGCTGCAAGGGGGAACACCCATCGGTGCCATCTCCGTCGCCAAACGGGAGCCGGGGCGCTTCCCCGACCGGCAGCTTGCTCTGCTGCAAGCCTTTGCGGCCCAGGCCGTGATCGCCATCGAGAACGTGCGGCTGTTCAACGAGACCAGGGAAGCGCTAGATCAGCAGACCGCGACGAGCGAGATCCTGCGGGTGATCGCAAGCTCGCCGACCGACCTTCAGCCGGTCATGGAGGCCGTCGTCGAGAACGCCGCCCGGGTGTGCGGGGCGATGGATACGTCGATCTGGCGGTTAGAGGACAAACACCTGCGTCTGATGGCCCGGCATGGACCGCTGCGCACCGCATATGCGATTGGAGATTCCGTTCCGGTAAGTCGCGACAGGGTCGGCGGACGAGTGGTGCTCGATCGGCGGACCATCCAGGTCGAGGACATCCTGGCGGCCGAGGCGGAATTCCCGGCAACCGTGTCCCGCGCCAGAACAGGCGGGGCCACGATTCGGACCATGGCGGGGACGCCACTGTTGCGTGAAGGCATCCCGCTGGGCGTCCTCTTTATCAATCGGGGACCCGAGCCCAGTCCCTTCTCCGTCAAGCAGATCGCGCTCCTGGAGACGTTCGCCAATCAGGCGGTGATCGCGATCGAGAACGTGCGGCTGTTCACGGAGCTGGGGGTGCGGAATCGGGAACTGAGCGAATCTCTGGAGCAACAGACAGCCACCAGCGAGCTGCTCAAGGTGATCGGTCGGTCCACGTTCGATCTCCAGCCGGTCTTCGAGACTCTGGCCGAGAACGCGGTGACTCTGTGCGGAGCGAAGCAATCCAGCATCTTTCGCTTCGATGGTCGCATCTTGCGAGTCGTGGCCACCTACAATGCCTCCTCTGAGACCCGCGCCTTCCTCGAGCTGAATCCGATAGCCCCAGGACGCCAGTCAGGCTCGGCGCGTGCTGCCCTCGAACGACGCACCATCCACATTCACGATGCGCAGAGCGACGCCGAGTACACCTATGGCGCGGTTCAGGTGAGCTCGCTTCCGAACGGTGCTGGCAGTGCCAATGCTCCGAGCGAATGACCTGCTGGGTGTGATCTTCATCTACAGAGACCATGTCCTGCCCTTCACCGACAGCAGATCGCGCTGATGGAGACCTTTGCCGATCAGGCGGCCATCGCCATCGAAAACGCACGTCTGCTCAACGAACTGCAAGAACGAACGACTCAGCTGACGCGCTCAGTGGGGCAGCTCACGGCGCTTGGCGATGTTGGCCGGGCGCTCAGCTCGACGCTCGATCTGGACACGGTGCTCCAGACCATCGTGACGCGCGCCAGCCAGCTGGCCGGGACCGACGCCTGCTCCGTCTACGAGTACGAGGAGGCGACCGAAGCGTTCCACCTCCGCGCCACCCACAACCTGGACGAGGAGGTGGTGGCCCTCTCTCGGCGCACGCCAACCCGCAAAGGTGAGGGCATCCAGGGCCGCATGGCACTGACGCGCCAGCCGGTCCAGATTCCTGACATCGCCGTTGAGGAGGCCTATCGCGGGCCCCTCCGCGACATCCTCCTCCGCACGGGGACTCGGGCCCTGCTCGCTGTCCCGATGCTACGTGAAGACGAGCTGATCGGCGGGCTCACGGTCAACAAGAAGACGCCAGGTGCGTTCGCGCCGGAGGTCATCGAGCTGCTCCAGACCTTCGCCACCCAGTCCGCCCTCGCCATCCAAAACGCCCGGCTCTTCCGCGAGATCGCGGACAAGAGCCGGCAGCTCGAGGCGGCCAGCCGCCACAAGAGCGAGTTTCTCGCCAACATGTCCCACGAGCTCCGGACGCCCCTGAACGCGATCCTCGGCTTCTCGGAAGTGCTGGCCGAGCGGATGTTCGGCGACGTGAACGAGAAGCAGGCCGAGTACCTCCAGGACATCCTGTCCTCCGGCCGGCACCTCCTCTCCTTGATCAACGACATCCTCGACCTGTCCAAGGTGGAGGCCGGACGGCTGGAGCTGGAGCTCGGGCCGTTCCATCTGCCCACCGCCCTGGACAACGCGCTGACCCTGGTCCGGGAGCGGGCGACCCGGCACGGGATCACGCTCACCCAGCATGTCGACCCCGCAGTGGGCGACATCGTCGCGGACGAGCGGAAGGTGAAGCAGATCCTGCTGAACCTCCTCTCCAATGCGGTCAAGTTCACCCCGGAGGGCGGCCGGGTCGGCGTCACCGCCACGGCGGCCGACGGCGCCATCACGATCGCCGTCAGCGACACCGGGATCGGGATCGCGCCCGAGGACCAGGCGGCCATCTTCGAGGAGTTCCGCCAGGTCGGCCGGGAGGACGCCCGGAAGCAGGAGGGCACGGGGCTCGGGCTGACGCTTGCCAAGAAGTTCGTGGAGCTGCACGGGGGGCGGATCTGGGTCGAGAGCCAGGTGGGCCAGGGGTCGACGTTCAGCTTCACGCTGCCCGTTCGGCTTGACGGCGGGAGTGCGAGCGACCACGGCGAAGGGGCGCCTCCACAGCAATGAGGTGCCCCCGGTGCCAGCACGAGAACCCCGCCGGGTCGCAATTTCTGCCTCGGGTGCGGAGCCCGCCTCGGTCTGCGATGCGCCTCCTGCGGCAGCGACCTCCCGACAGGGTCTCGATTCTGCAACAAATGCGGTCACGCGGTCGGTGACCAGGCCGATTCGGACCGACGCTTTCCCTCGCCTGACACCTACACCCCCAAGCACCTCGCCGAGAAGATTCTCACCTCGAAGAGCTGCCCTCGAGGGCGAGCGCAAGCAGGTCACGGTCCTCTTCGCCGACCTCAAGGGCTCGATGGAGCTGCTCGCCGACCGTGATCCCGAGGAGGCGCGGAAGCTCCTCGACCCGGTCCTCGAGCGGATGATGGAGGCCGTCCACCGCTACGAGGGCACCGTCAACCAGGTGATGGGCGACGGGATCATGGCGCTGTTCGGTGCGCCGGTCGCCCACGAGGATCACGCCGTGCGGGCCTGCTACGCCGCGCTCGACATGCAGGCCGCCCTGCGCCGGTACGCCGAGGAGCTCCGCCGCACCCACGGGGTCGACGTGCAGATCCGGGTCGGGCTCAACTCCGGCGAGGTGGTCGTCCGCGCCATCGGCTCGCGACCTCCGCATGGACTACTCCGCGGTGGGCCAGACCACGCATCTGGCCGCCCGGATGGAGCAGCTCGCCCGGCCGGGCGTGACCCTGCTAACGGCGGACACGTTGCGGCTGGCGGAAGGCTACGTCGAGGTCAAACCCCTCGGACCGGTGCCCGTGAAGGGGCTGACGGACCCCATCGAGGTGTACGAGCTGGCAGGGCTGGTCTGGTGCGGTCGCGGCTCCAGGCGGCCGCCGCCCGGGGGCTCACACGCTTCGTCGGGCGCGACGCCGAGCTGGAGCAGCTGCGCCAGGCACTCGGGCACGCGGCGGCCGGCCACGGCCAGCTCGTGGCGATCGTGGGCGACCCGGGCGTCGGGAAGTCTCGCCTCGTCTGGGAGGTCACCCACTCCCACCGCACCCACGGCTGGCTCATCGTGCAAGCGGGCTCGGTGTCCTACGGCAAGGCGACGCCGTACCTGCCCGTCATCGATCTGCTCAAAGGCTACTTCCAGATCGAGGACCGCGACGACCACGCAAGATCCGCGAGAAGGTCACCGGCAAGCTCCTGACGCTGGACGAGAGCCTGAAGCCGACGCTTCCCGCCTTCCTCGGCTCTGCTCGACGTCCCGGTCGAGGACGCCCAGTGGGAGGCGCTCGATCCGCCCAGCGCCGGCAGCGGACCCTCGATGCGGTCAAGCGTCTCCTCCTGCGCGAGAGCCAGGTCCAGCCGCTCCTCGTAGTCTTCGAGGATCTGCACTGGATTGACGGCGAGACCCAGACCCTGCTCGACAGCCTGGTCGAGAGCCTGCCGACGGCCCGGATACTCCTCCTCGTGAACTACCGCCCCGAGTACGGCATCGCTGGGGCAGCAAGACGTACTACACGCAGCTCCGGCTCGATCCCCTGCTGCCTGAGAGCGCCGAGGCCCTGCTGGATGCGCTCTCGGGCTCGGACCCTACCCTTCGGCCGCTCAAACACCTCCTGATCGAGCGCACCGAGGGGAACCCGTTCTTCCTGGAGGAGAGCGTCCGCACGCTGGTGGAGACGAAGGTGCTGGCCGGGGAGCGCGGCGCCTATCGCCTCGCCCATGCGCATCCGAGCCTTCAGGTCCCGGCGACGGTCCAGGCGGTCCTGGCCGCTCGGATCGACCGGCTCGCGGCCGAGGAGAAACGCCTCCTCCAGGCCGCCGCGGTCATCGGCAAGGATGTGCCGTTTGCCGTCCTCCAGGCAATCGCGGAGGTTCCCGAAGATGTTCTGCGGCAAGGTCTCGCGAGCCTCCAGGCCAGCGAGTTTCTCTACGAGGCTCGCCTCTTTCCCGACCTCGAGTACACGTTCAAGCACGCACTGACGCACGAGGTGGCGTACGGCAGCCTGCTCCAGGACCGACGGCGCGCCCTCCACATTCAGATCGTGGACGCTATCGAACGACTTTATCCAGATCGTGTCGGCGAGCAAGTCGAGCGCCTCGCCCACCACTCATTCCAGGCCGGCCTCCGCGGGAAGGCCATGTGTTATCTCCGGCAGGCCGGAATCAAAGCGCTGGCACGCTCTGCTCATCAGGAGGCGGTGACCTGGTTCGGACAGGCACTGGAGGTCTTCAATCACCTCCCCGAGAGTCGAGACTCGCTCTCACAGGCTCTCGATATTCGCATTGCCCTCGGAACCGCGCTTGTGGCGCTCAGGGGGGCGGGAGCCCCAGACGCGGAAGTCTCGTATGCGCAGGCGCGAGAGCTGTGCCGCCAGCTCGAGGACAGCTCCCGACTGTTTCCCGTTCTTTGGGGTTTATGGCGTGTGAAGAACTATCGGGGGCAGGGCCTAGCGGCACGCGACCTGGCGGAGCGGCTGCTCGAGGTGGCCCGTGACGCGAAGGACTCGGAGCTGCTTCTCCAAGCGCACCACGCGTTGTGGACGACGTTGCTTAACACGGGTGAGCCAGCCTCGGCCACCGTACACCTGGACCAGGGTTTGGCCCTGTACGATCCGCGGCAGCACCGGTCCCACGTTTTGGCGTACGGCGGTCACGACCCGGGTGTCTGCTGCCACGGCACGTCGGCATGGACACTCTGGCTGCTCGGATACGCCGACCAGGCTCTCAACAGAGTGGACGAAGCGCTGACCCTCGCCCGACAGTTGTCCCATCCATCCACGACCCAGGACGCCCTGATGTTCGCGGCCTGGCTTCACTACGACCGAGGCGAGATCTCGGCGGCAGCAGAGAAGGCCGAGGCAGTGATGACGAGTGCAAGCGCGAATGGATTTCCAGTATGGGAGCCGACGACCCTCATGGGACGCATCATGGTCGAGCAAGGGCGCGGCGAAGAAGGCTTGGCGCAACTCCACCGGGGACTAACGGACCTCAGGGCCGCAGGATCACGGGTGATCGAACTACGCTGTCTCTGTCTGCTCATCGACGCGTACCGAAAGCAGCGACAGCCTGATCGGGGGCTCCGGGTCTTGTCCGAGGCATCGGAATTGGCTGAGGAGAACGTTAATACCTGGTTCGAATCGGAGCGTCATCGCCTCAAGGGCGAGCTGCTTCTCGACCGGGCGCTCGATACCCCCCAAGATGCGGAACTCTGTTTTCGCCGAGCAATCGACATCGCCCGCGTGCGTGACATGAAGTCGTTAGAGTTGCGGGCGGTGATGAGCCTAAGTCGTCTGCTGAGCCGCGAGGGGCGAGACGACGAGGCCAG
Organism: uncultured Candidatus Rokubacteria bacterium; assembly: GCA_963799055.1. Taxonomy (GTDB): domain Bacteria; phylum Methylomirabilota; class Methylomirabilia; order Rokubacteriales; family DASRDR01; genus DASRDR01. Next base: position 230,488 of record CAWCVP010000015.1, on the reverse strand, counting down.
AAGGATCCTCGCGGAAGTCTACGGCTGGTTCAGTGAGGGCCTTGGCACCAGGGATTTGAGAGAGGCCAAGGCTCTACTCGAAGAGCGGCACGGCGGAAGATGACTCCCAACATGCGGATCGGGCACTCTGCAGACCTTCGCCCTTGGCCACCGAACTCGGCATGCGCCCCCTCGTCGCCCACTGCCACCTCGGCCTCGGCAAGCTCTACCGGCGGACCGGGGACCGCGCGAAGGCCATGGAGCACCTGACGACCGCGAGAGCCATGTACCGGGAGATGGACATGGGCTTCTACCTCGACAGGCGGAGGCGGCTGCGCGGAGTCGAGCGATGACGCGACGTTCTCGAGGGTCATCTTCTCGCCTGGGCCCTCCTCGCCGCGCCGCTCGCCACCGAGGCGGAGCCAGCGGCCAAGAAGCCGCCTGCTGCACACGTCGCAGCAAACGGCAGATGCTCGATCAACGAGCAGGTGAGGGCTTCCATGCCTGAGATTAAGACCGAGTTTCTGTTCACGATCACCCTTGAAGTTCACGTCTTCGATCTCGGCGACACGCCCTATGGCGGCCGGCGCATCGCACGGTTCGGCACCGGTAGCTTCGAAGGACCGAAGCTCAAGGGCACGGTGTTGCCGGGCGGCAGCGGCTGGTCGCTCATGCGCCGCGACCACGTGTTGGAGATCGGCGACCATCGGCTGACTCTCGAGACCGACGACGAGCAGCATATCTACATGACTTGGAAGGGCTTTCGCCACGGCCCGCCGGACGTCATCGATCGCCTCAATCGCGGCGAGACGGTCGACCCGGCGACGTACTATTTCCGCACCACGCCATACTTCGAGACGAGCTCGGACAAGTACGGCTGGATGAACCGCATCTGCTCGATCGCCACTGGCTCGCGTGCAGCGAGCGGGCGGACCTTCCAGGTGTTTCAGGTGTTGTAGGAGGATGCGGGCATGAGCTGCCCAAACCTGAAGGGCACCAAGGCGCTCGGCCTCACCACTCCGCCCTCGGTGCTCGCGCGGGCGGACGAGGTGATCCGATAGTGGATCGGCGAGCCTTCATCACCACGATCGGCCTCACGGTTCTGGCCAAGCCGCTCGCGGCACATGCGCAGCAACCGACGAGCATGGCTCGAATCGGCTTTTTGGTGACCGCGTCAATCGGGTCGCCCGAGTTTAAGGCGACAGTCGATCCGTTCTGGCGAGGCCTACGGGACTTAGGCTATGTCGAGGGTCGGAATCTGCTCATCGAATACAGATCGGCAGATGGAAAGCAGGAGCGGTTCCCAAGTCTGGCACATGATCTCGTTCGGCTCAATGTCGACCTGATCCTCGCCGGGGCTACGCCGCATGCCCGAGCGGCGCAGCGAGCGACACGTACGATCCCAATCGTCGTGCCAGTTATGGGTGATCCCGTTGCCGACGGACTCGTGGCTAGCCTCGCGCGACCGGGCGGGAACATCACCGGGATGACAAGTCTCGGCCCGGAACTCACGGCCAAGCGCCTGGACCTGCTGAAGGTCGCGCTTCCAGGCCTGACTCGGGTCGCGATCCTCTGGGACCCTGGCGCTCTTAGCGAGGCCACGACGAGCAACATGTTGAATGCAGCGGCGGCCGCGGCCCGGACGTTGCGAGTGGAGGCTCCACTCGTACGAGTAGACGGCGCGGATCAACTCGACAGCGCCTTCTCCGCAATGACGAGAGAGCACCCCGGCGCCTTGCTCATCCTCCAGAGCTCGATGTTCTTCACCGAGCGAAGACGTATCGTCAACCTCGCCGTGAAGCACCAACTGCCGACGATGTTTAACGCCCGGGAGTATGCGGAACTCGGCGGGCTCATGGCTTACGGAGCCAACATTGCCGACCTGTTTCGACGCAGTGCGACCTACGTCGACCGAATCCTCAAAGGCGCGAATCCCGCCGATCTGCCCATCGAGCAGCCGACCAAGTTCGAACTGGTCATCAACCTCAAGACCGCGAAGGCCCTCGGCCTCACGATCCCGCCGGCGGTGCTGGCGCGGGCGGATGAGATCATCCAGTGACCGGCGACCCTTCCCGTTACTTCCTAGGAAGCAGCTCCGCCGAACTGGATCGACTCCGGCTCCAAGCCAGAATCTATGAAGAGCACACACGTTGGGTGCTTGATCGGATTCCGATTCAACCGGGCTGGCGGGCTCTCGATGTAGCTTGTGGCCCAGTCGGGATTGTCCCGCTGATCGCAGAGCGGGTCGGACATACCGGGGAAACGCTTGGACTCGACTCGGACGAGCGGATGGTCGAGAACGCTCGGGCCTCGGTCGCTGACCAGGGTCTCATGAACGCGCAGATCGTCGTGGGCGACGCCCGACGTACCGGACTACCAAGTTCCCACTTCGATTTGGTTCACGAACGCCTGCTGTTGATCAATGTCCCGGACCCGGAATCCGTCCTCGCCGAAATGATTCGGCTGACACGCCCCGGGGGCTTCGTCGTTGCTCAAGAGGTTGATACGGTGTCGTGGGTCTGCGAGCCGCCACACCCGGCGTGGGATCGGTTGTTGGACGCGTGGAAGATGATCGGGAGCGAACTTGGAAAGGACCTGTTCATCGGGCGACGCCTCCCAGGGCTTCTGAAGGCTGGTGGCCTTATCGATGTCCAGACCCACGTCCATGCCTTGGTGTACCAGGACCGCCATCCCTTCAAGATGCACCTACTGTGGTTCATCGCACTCGGACGAGACAGGATGTTGGAGAAGGGGTTGTTTTCGCCGTCGGAACTCCCCGACCTCGTCAATGCGCTGCAAAGACACCTCGAACAACCGGACACTCTGGTCCTAGCGCATCTGCTCTTCCAAGCGTGGGGGCAGCGTGCGGCACGAGCATAGGACTTTGGAAGGGAACATGTGTGTCATCGTCGACCCTCTTCACGAGCAATCACCTCCACCACAGTGACCCCTCCCATTTGGCTCGACACCTCCGGCCGACGCCGCCCCACGCGCTCCTGCTGGACCTGTGGCCGTGTGATCGCCCCGATGCGGTTCCGCGCTGGGGATCTCCGCCCGCACGGCTGGCGACCCCTGCAGACCTAGCCGCCTAATGATCCTTGCCGAATAGAGTAATGGTCACAGACGCGAGTCCCGCGTGCGCCAGGAAGCTGAACGCGAGATGGGGTCGCCCCCGCACGCGCCGCAGTCCGCGATGGAGGGGCCGCACCAGGCCGGGGCGGTCGGGCGCGCACAGGTTCGCACACTCTTGGCCCTTGACGTTGCCCCAGAGCGCTTCGACCGGATTGAGTTCCGGGGCGTAGGCGGGCAGCCGTTCGATCGTGAGCCAGTGCCGTTGCGTCACGAGGTAGCGCTGCGCGACCCGGCCGCGGTGCGCCGGCAAGCCATCCCAGAGCAGGATCGCCCGCTGGCGGCGGAAGTGGCGCCGCAGGGCGCGGAGGAAGTCCACGACCGCCGGGCCGCGATAGGGGGTCGGGCGCGTCTGGAAGTACAGCCGGACCCGCCGGCCGTCCCAGCGAAAGGCCAGGGCGGCCGCGACCGACACGCGCTGCCAGTGATTGAGGGTGTGCCTCAGGACGGGGGTTTCGCCGCGGGGCGCCCAGGTCCGGCGGACGACCGGGAGCTGCGAGAGCCCGCTTTCGTCCTGGAAGACGAGCCATGCGTGCCGGCGCCGGGCGTTTTTTTTACCTGCGGCCAGCGGTGCCGGACCCACTGCCGAATCGCCCGCTCGTCCCGTTCGCGGGCTTGCCGGGCCGGCCGTTGGAGCGACCAGTTCAACTTCTGCAGCAGCCGCCACACGTGCGCGGGATGGTGCCGAACCCCGGTCAGCCGCTCGAGGACCGTGGCGATCCGCGGGCAGCGTCCAGAGATCGGTCGCAAACCCATGGGCCAGCGGCCCCTGGCGGAGGGTCGCATCGAGCTGGGCCAACTGCGCCGCGTCCAGCGTCGGCTTGCGCCCAAGCGGCCGGCCGCCTTCAGTCCCGGCCTTGCCGCTCGGCCTGCCACACCTGGAACCACCGATGGGCCGCGACCGCGGTCACCCCGAAGGCCCGCGCGACCGCCGCCTGGGACTCGCCGCGGGCAAACCGACGCGCCGCCTCGAAGCGGCGCGCTTCCAACGCCGCCATCTCGCTTCGTCTGGCCATGCCTCAACATGGCATCGTACCTGACGAATCCATTAACTTATTCGGCAAGGATCATTAGTCCCCTGCTCGGCGGATCTCGCCACCCACCAGGCTCGTAGCTCGGGCTCCCTGGGCGATTTCATAGCAGCCGTAAACTGCGTGCGCTGTAACCCCGCGCCCCCGGGGGCGAGATCTTCGTGGGCTCTCGATCGGCATGCTGATGCTGCTGCGGGACATGATTGGCGCGTCTCGACGGAGGCCCCCCCCCCGGAGTTCGTGGGCGCCCGCCGTTCCCCGGGCCCGGCCTGGCCGTGCGCATCCTGGGCGAGGTTACCGAAGAGCGGCTCGCCGTGGTCCGCACGACACGACTAATGAGGGGCCAGGCGTGCCGGCCAGGTGGTGCCGGGGGAGGGAGTCGAACCCTCACACGTCTTGCGACGTAGCGGATTTTAAGTCCGCCGCGTCTTCCAGTTTCGCCACCCCGGCGTGTGCGCGTTTCGTCCGATGATACGTGAGGTTATCTGGCTCCGATCCCGTGGCGCGTCCCATCGCGTCCGGCCGCCGGTGCCGCTTTAGGTGCCACTTTCGCGCACAGGGACGACCTGGCGGGTCGCCGGTCGCCGCCGTGCGGAGCGTTGCCAGCACCGCACCCGGTTTCTTGGACGGGCTACGGGCGAGGTGTTGCTCACGAGCGCCGTCCCCATGCCGCCACGAACAGGCAATCCAGGAATGCGAAGCCCGGATCGTGCAGGGCGCGTTCGAATCGCTCGTACTCCTCTGGCGAGATGACGCCCTCGGCGAAGTATGCGTCGCGGACGCGCCGGCGGGTCTCGACGTACAAGCGGGCGCGAGGCTCGCCGCCGCGTACGATAACGCTCGTCACCTCGTTACCGCAGTCCGCGAGACCCAGCCGATCCAGCAGCAACGGGAGCGATCTCCCGAATCTGGAGTCGTGCCACTTGGTTGTCCGTCGCACGAACGAATCGAAGGTCTCGGCATCGGGGTGATCGCGAGTGACCGCGACCCGAGCCGTAAGATCGGGCTCCTCGGCCAGCAGCCAGCCGCCAGCCCGCAAGGCGGCGACCATCCGCCGGCCGACGCGCTCCGTGTCGGTGAGGTGGATCAGGAGTGCCCGGCAGTGGATGAGATCGTACTTCTCGTCCTCCAGGTCGGTAGTCCGGATGTCGAGCTGCCGCACCTCGACGTTCGACAGGTCGAGGTCCTGAAGGAAGCGCGTATCGATGTCAGCGGCAACCACCTGTCCGGCTGGTCCGACCCGCTCAGCGAGCCAGCGCGCGATGGAACCGGCACCAGCTCCGAGCTCGAGGCACCGCCAACCGTCCGTGACTCCGATGTTCGACAAGCGGCGCGTCGTCTCCGGGTCGTATACCCCCTCCAGCATGCGCAGACGCGCACGCTCCTCGGCGAAGTCCCACCCGGAAGCGAAGTAACTGGTATCTCCCAACGGTCTAGCGCTCAACGTTCAGGCTCTCAGACGATCGATCCGGCTCGGGACGAGGGAAGGTGGAGGCGGCGGGCGGATTCGAACCGCCGAATAACGGTTTTGCAGACCGTCGCCTTAACCACTTGGCTACGCCGCCTTTTCAACCACTTACGTGTGAACGGGCCCACGCATTCTACCCTATGTGCCCGTTTATGTGCCCACGGGCTGCGATTCCGCGGCGGGTTCCGATGTCGACGCGGGCGTCCCCTGCCCGAGTCCCTCGAGCCGCTCCACCGCGCCGCGCAGGTGCGCCGGACTCAGGTGGGCGTACCGGAGGGTCATCCGGAGGTCGGCATGGCACTCCAGCAGCGCCGTCACCGACACGCCGAGGGCCTTGAGACAGAACAATCCATTCGACACAGGCGTCCCGTCTACTTCAGCTTGTTCTCGATGCGCCTCAGCGTCGCGGCGACTGGTCGGGGGCGCGGCATCGAGCTGTTGGGCCATGGAAGCTTCAATCCTCTGAATGGAGTGGCCGGAATGGTGCCATCGAGTCGTCAGCGCTATTCCAGCAGCGAGGTCACACCGGCACGCCGAGTGCCTTGGCCACTCACTGTCCATCACAGACAATCGCGAGAGACACGTCCCGAGAATTGATCCACACAGCTGGGCGGCGGCTCGGGCGCGGGTCCCACCGGGTCCTGAGAGCACCCGCTGAAGCTCATCAGCGCCGCCGCGACGATCCAGAGCCAGACGCGACGCGCCCGCATGGTCACGACAAGAGGTCCGTGATCGGCACTCCGAGGGCCTTGGCGAGCTTCGTGAGTGTGGTCACCGTTGGGTCGTATCGTCCGCCCTCGAGCCGGACGATGTGCTCGCGCGAGAGCTTCGCGCGCCTGGCCAGCGTCGTCTGACTCAGTCCCTTCGTTTCCCGGACTCGCTTCAATCGTATGCCTACCTGTCTCGGTGTCGGTGTCATTGTGATGCACGCATCACAAGCATGTCGAGTCCTCCGAACTTCCAGGAGAGCGTCGGGTCCGGAAGTGGACCAGCGCTACGGGCTCAGCCTGCACGTGAGCCCAGCCCCCGACGTCTGACAGGCCTTGACCTGTCCCGTGAACGTTGACCACCCATCCCGAGTTCCCCTCCATGCCGACTCCTGTCCACGTGCCGGGGGATTGGGACACGGCGGGCTGGGACAGGACCAGCGCCCCGACGATGAACCCACTCACGATGATGGCGGCGGTCGGCCAGTTCATGATCGAGCCTCCTCTGTCCGGTACGCGCGTCGAGTTTCGGGCACCAGGTCCGCCCGACCCTACCAAGCCCCCGCCCCGGGCGCCAGACGGGCACTGTCGCTGTCCAGTGAAAATGTCCGCCTAACTGTTCAGTGAAAATGTCCGCCCATCAGGTGGTGAGGGTCTCCTGGCGACGGCGTTCGCGTTGCCGGCGCGAGAAGGTCTGCCGCCACGGATGCGGGCGGGCCGGGCGGCGCAGGTGCTGGGCCAGGGCGGTGAGGGCCGCGATCGGCGAAGACGCGCCCGTTTTGGCCAAGGGGGAGATGGCGGCCCCCCTCCTCCGACGGGCTCCTGGAGGCGCGTAGGCGTTGCCGGCGCCCGGGGACCGAGGACGAAATCGGCCGCCGGCGCCGGGGCGGTGACCAGGCGGCGTCCCTGATAGTCGACGAGCAGCCGGCCATCGAGGCACTCCCGGACCTCGACGCGGCAGCCGGCGTACGAGCGCCCGTGCGGGCCGCGCGGGATCTGGACGAGGCGCGGGCCGAGGCGCACGGTGTTGTCGCGGGCCACGCGGCGCGTATAGCGGCAGCTGAGGCGCTCGGCCAGGTCACGGGGGGCCGTCGCCAGGCCGCCGTCGTCTCGGCGGGGGGCTGGGCCAAGCGGCGGTTGTGGTCCGCGAGGTAGGTGGGGAGGAAGGCCTCGGCCGCGGCGACGGTCTGGATGCCGTGGAGGCGGAGCTCGGCGACGAGGCGATCCTGCAGGGTTTCCCACAGGCGTTCGATGCGGCCCTTGGCCTGGGGCGAGTGGGCGGCGATGTAGCCGATGCCGAGGTCCCGGAGGATCGCGCCGAAGTGCGTGGGGTGCTGCGCGCCCTGGAGCTCTTCCTCGAGGCTCCAGTGGTCGTCATTGCGGACAAAGACGCCGAGGCGATCGCCGTACAGGGTCACGGGCAGGCCCACGCGCGCGGCGAGCTGGCGGAGCAGCGTGAGATAGCCGTGCAGGTCCTCGGCCGGGCGGAAGTGCAGGGCCACGATGGCGCTCGTCGCGTCGTCGATGGCGCCGAGCAGGAAGAGCGGGGTGCCGGTGCCGAGCCAGTCGAACTCGCTGCCGTCGACGAGGACGAGGCTCCCCATGGCCGGGCGGCGCGGGCGCCGGGCCCGGTGCTGGGGGGGCCGGCGGCGCCGCTTGGGGGGCAGGCCGCGGGCCCGGCGCAGCCGGCGGACGGTGCTCCGGCTGACGCGCAGGCCCTCCACGTCGCGGAGCTTCTCGGTGCAGTGGCAGTCATTGAAGTCGCGGTACGTGGTCTGGACCAACTCGACGACCCGGTCGCGGACCTCGACGTCCAGGCCGCGGCCCGACGGCTGGCCCCGGCGCCGGTGGACCAGCCCCCGCACCCCCTCGGCCCGATACCGGACCTTGAGGCGCCGGAACTGCCGCAGGCTCATCTCCAAGCTCCGGGCCCCCTCGGCGGTCGTGATCTTCCCGGCCACGGCCAACTGCACCAGGCCCGGCCGCCGGGCCTCCTTGCGACTCATCGTGACGGTCTCCCATGGCTCCATGGGAGGACACTTTCACGGAACAGTTAGGGGAGGACATTTTCATAGACCAACAGCAGGCGCCAGACGGGCACTCGACGGAACGTCGGAAGGGCGATAGACTTCGGACCTCGGGACACGCTTTCGGAGCGGCCCGCGGCGGGTAACGTGTCGCCGTGGCATCCGCCCCAGTGCCGTACGAGCTACCGGCCGACGGCGAGGTGTCCCCCATGCCCAGATCGTTTACCTCCATCGTCGCCTCGAATCCCCTGCGGTTCCTCATCACCGGGTCGATCGCGGCCTGGGATCCGGGGCGGCGCCGGCTGAAGATCGACGGGCGCCGGCTGTGGGTGGCCCCGACGGTGGCGGTCTTCGGCGCCGCGAACGGCGTCCTGGTCACCGCCAGCGGGCACCAGGACGACGTGACGGCCCGGTGGATCGTGACGGAACTCACACTCGATCCGCAGCCGTGACACGCATCACGAGGCGCCGCCGGGCGCCGTAGAGGGGTCGCGGACTCTCATCGAAGCGCCCAAGGCCCGGACACCCGACCAGCCGTCCAGTTTGGCCATGGCCGGACCGAGGGGAGGGCCACGGCCCCCGCCCGAGTGTCGTCACCGTGGACGTGTGCGGGAAGTCGTTGAAAGTGCGTGCGCAGCCCGACGCATTTGCAGACCGTCGCCTTAACCACTTGGCTACGCCGCCCGGCCTGACCGACTGAACGTCCGCGCGGGGCCCGCTGAACGCGACGGGGGAGGCAGCTCAGCGGCGGTGCCGCCGGACTACCCTCCCCCGTCCGCGCGGTAAGACTGGAGCGGGAAACGGGATTTGAACCCGCGACCCCGACCTTGGCAAGGTCGTGCTCTACCCCTGAGCTATTCCCGCGACGTCCCGGATTCTAACAGGGGCGTTTCCGAGGGTCAACGCGCGACCGCCCGCGGGCCCGGCGCGTCCGCCTTGGGCTCCGCCTGGCGCAGGAAGCGCGCCGCGTCCTCGGGCGGCGTCGGGTTGATGAAGAAGCCGGTCCCGAGCTCGAATCCGGCCAGGTGCGTGAGCTTCGGCATCAGCTCGAGGTGCCAGTGGAAGTGCTCCGGCTCCCCCGCCTTGAGCGGGGCCGTGTGGAGCGCGAAGTTGTAGGGAGGATCGTCGAACAGCCGGCCGAGCCGCGCGATCAGATCCCGGAGGAGGCGTCCCAGCGAGTCCACCTCGTCCGTGGACGACGCCCTCGAAGCTCGCTCGGTGGGCGGTGGGCAGGATCCACGTCTCGAAGGGGAAGCGCGGCGCGAACGGGGCGATGGCGACGAAGCCGTCCTCCTCGAGCACCAGCCGGCTTCCGTCCCGCCGCTCCTGACGCACCACGTCGCACCAGACGCAGCGCTCCTTCATCCGGAAGTAGCGGGTCGCCCCCTCCAGCTCCTCGGCGATCAGCTCCGGCAGGATGGGCGTCGCGATGAGCTGGGAGTGCGGGTGCTCGAGCGAGGCGCCGGCCGCCACCCCGTGGTTCTTGAAGATCAGGACGTACTCGAGACGCGGGTCCTTCCGGAGGGCGAGGAGCCGCTCGCGATACGCCACCAGGACCTCGCCCACGTGCGACGCGGGAAGGGTTCCCAGGCTCGCGAAGTGATCGGGGCTCTCGATGACGACCTCGTGGGCTCCCACCCCGTCGATGCGATCGTAGATCCCCTCGCCGGCGGCGTGGACCTCTCCTTCGGGATGGAGCGCCGGGAACTTGTTCGGCACCACCCGCACCGCCCACGAGCCGTTCTCCGACCCCCCCGAGCGGTAGAGCTCGGGCGGCGTTCGGTCCTCGCGGCCCGGACAGAACGGGCATCCGTTCGCGCCGCGGGGCGTGACCGTATCGGGCGCGAAATCCATCGGCCGCCGGGCACGCTCGGTCGCGATGATCACCCACCGCTCGACGACCGGGTCCTTCCGGAGCTCAGGCATCGCCACCGGCCGTCAGGTCGTAGGGCTCCTCCTCGGGGCGGGCGGACCGGGACAGCAACGCGAGAAGCGCCTCCCGCGGCGCCTTCCGCTCGAAGAGCACGGCAGCGACCTCGCCGATGATCGGCGCGTCCACGCCCGCGCGCTGAGCGAGAGCGAGCCCGGCCTGAGCGGTGCGCACGCCCTCCGCGACCGAGCGGGTCCCGGCCTGCCAGTCGGTCAAGCGACTGACCCCGGGCCAGCGCGAGGCCGAGACGCCGGTTTCGCGACAGCTCGCCCGTGCAGGTGAGGATGAGGTCGCCGAGCCCCGCCAGTCCCGCGAACGTGCGAGGACGCGCGCCCAGCGCCACCCCGAGACGGGTGATCTCGGCGAGGCCGCGGGTCAGGAGGGCGGCACGGGCGTTCGTGCCGAGCTCGAGCCCGTCCGCGATCCCCGTGGCGATCGCCATCACGTTCTTGAGCGCGCCGCCGAGCTCGACTCCCGGCACGTCCCGCTGAGTGTAGAGACGGAAGGTCGGCGTGGACAGCGCCGACTGAAGCGCCCGCGCGACCTCGGCATCCGCGCGAGGCCACGACGGCGGCCGTCGGTCGGCCCTGCCCCACCTCCTGGGCGAACGTCGGTCCGGAGAGCACCGCCACACGCGTCGACGCCGCCGGGGGCAGCACCTCGGTCAGGATCTCGGACATCCGCGCCAGATGGCCCTCCTCGATCCCCTTCGCGGCGGACAGGATCCGGGCGCCCGGCGCGACGTGGGGCGCCATCGCCCGCGCGACGCCCCGGAACACGTGGGAAGGGACGGCGATCGACCACCGTCTCCGCGCCCGAGACGACCGCCGCCAGATCTCCCAGCGGCTCGATCGACTCGGGCAGCGGCACGCCCGGCAGGAACCAGGAGTTCTCGAGCGAGGTCCGCAGGATCTCGAGGAGCTCGGGCTCGAACACCCACAGGCGCGGCGCGAATCCCGCGCGGGCCGCCTGGACGGCCAGCGCCGTGCCCCAGGCTCCCGCTCCGACCACCGCGAGTCGCCCGGGCGTCACCGGTGCCCGCCCGGCCCTGCCGCCACTCCACCCGCCCCGGGACGGGGTCGGCCGAATCGATTCTCCGTGCCGGCCAGGAGCCGCTGGATGTTCTCGTGGTGCCGGGCGACGACGATCGCCGCGATGGCCAGGCCGGCCACCGCGAGGACCGGAGGATATCCGAGGGCCAGGATGGCCACCGGCAGGCCGATGACGGCGCACAGCGAGGCGAGGGACACGAAGCGCAGAGACGCGACCAGGATCAGCCACACGGCGGCGGCCGGAACCACGGCCCACGGCGTGATGCGGAGGAAGGCTCCGAGCCCCGTCGCCACACCTTTCCCGCCGCGGAATCCGAGGAACACCGGCCAGCAGTTCCCGACCACGGCCAGCACGGCCCCCGCTCCGGCCCAGGCGGGACTGGGTCCAGCCTGGCTGCCGAGCCAGGTCGCCGCGTATCCCTTGGCGATGTCACCGACGAGCGTGGCCAGGGCCGGAGTCCAGCCGGCGGTGCGAAGGACGTTGGTCGCCCCGATGTTCCCGCTCCCCCGCCCCCGGATGTCCACGCCCAGGATCCGCGCGACCACGTAGCCGACCGGGATGGCGCCCACCAGATAGGCGCCGGCAAGGCAGAGCGCGCTCAGCGCCAGCGCTCGTCTCCCCGCGCCATGGCCTCGACATCGGACGCGCGGTAGAAGCGGACGAAGTAGTCGATGCCCGAGAAGATCGTGAGGATGAGCGCCGCCCACAGCGTGCCGCGCGACAGGTACAGGAACTCGGAATCGAGCCCGGTCGGGATGCCCCGCTCGAGGATCAGGAAGATCACGGCCAGGTACTGGGCGACGGTCTTGTACTTGGCGAGATCGGACGCCTCGATCACGAGGCCCTGCGCCGCGGAGACGCTGCGGAGTCCGGTCACCGCGAACTCCCGCCCGATCATGATGACCACCATCCACGCCGGAACCGTGCCGACCTGGACCAGGGAGATGAGGGCGGCCGAGACCAGCACCTTGTCGGCCACCGGGTCCAGCAGCTTCCCCAGCGTGGTGACCTGCCCGCGCCGGCGGGCGATGAGCCCGTCGAGCCAGTCGGTCAGGGCGGCCCCCGCGAACAGCACGGCGGCCACGAGGGCGTGAATGGACTCGTTCGAGATGAGGAAGACGACCACGAGCGGGACGAGACAGATCCGCCCCACCGTGAGCTGCGTCGGCAGGTTCACGCCTCGCCTCCGGACACTCGTCGCACCACGTCATTATGGCGGGCCGGCCCGAGAGGGGTCAAGTTACGCGACCCGCTCACCAGGACGCCGTCATGGACCACGGGCACGACGTCGTACTGGTCGAGGGCGATGCAGAGCGGCAGGTCGGCTCCCCGCCCCTGCGCCGTCAAGGCCTGGGCCCACGTGGCGTCGACCAGCATCCCCTCGAGGTTCCCGGCGTAGCGATCCCAGAGGGCGCGCGCGGCCCTCGCGGCATCCGTCAGCGCGCCGTCCTCCCTCGCGAGCCGGGAGACGAGGAGTCCGGCGCACACCGCGTCCTCGAGGCAGAAGCGCCCGCGCTCTCCGGCGCACACCAGGAGGACATCGCCGGGCTCCGCGTCCGCCCACCGCGCCACGGCGGCGGCGTTGACGAAGCCGCCGACCGAGATCCGACGCGCGCCGCCCACGGCCAGAAGGGCGCGCGTCCCGTTGGTGGTGGTGAAGATCACCGTGCGCCCGGCGACGCGCTCCGGCGTGTACTCCGCCGGCGAGTTGCCGCAGTCGAAGCCGGGGGCGGATTCCCGCCTCGCTCGCCCCCGATGAGAACCGGTCCAGCGGTCCAGGCATGCCCTCGCGCCCGGGCCTCCTCGGGGCTCGACACGGGAACCACGGCTTGGGCGCCGCCGGCCAGTGCCGCGACGATGGTGGTCGAGGCCCGCACCACGTCGAGGACGATCGCGGTGACGCCGGCGAGCGGAATCCCGCGCGCCTCCTCGAGCGTGAGCGCGACGTCGATCACGGGCGCCCGGCGGCTCAGCCCCGATCGCGGAGGGCGCGGATCCTGAGCCGCAAGGCGTTCAGGCGGATGAACCCCTCGGCGTCCTTCTGGCGGTAGACGGAATCGGCCTCGAAGGTCACGACGTCCTGGCGGTAGAGGGAGCGTGGGGAGCGCCGTCCGGCCACGGTGACGTTCCCCTTGTAGAGCTTGAGCCGGACGGTCCCGGTCACGTCGCGCTGGGCGTGGTCCATGAGCCCCTGGAGGGCCTCCCGCTCGGGCGCGTACCAGAATCCGTAGTACACCATCTCCGCGTAGCGCGGCACCAGCGAGTCGCGGAGGTGGAGGAGCTCCCGGTCCATCGTGATGGACTCGAGCGCCCGGTGGGCCGCGTGGAGGATGGTGCCCCCCGGCGTCTCGTACACCCCGCGGGACTTCATCCCGACGTAACGGTTCTCGACCAGGTCGATGCGCCCGACCCCGTTGTCTCCGCCGAGCCGATTGAGGCGCTCGAGGAGCGCCACCGGTCCGAGGCGGCGCCCGTCGACCGCCACGGGGTTCCCGGCCTCGAACTCGATCTCGACCGTGGTCGGGACGTCCGGCGCTTCCTCGGGCGACCGGGTCAGGAGGAACATCTTCTCCGGAGGCTCCGCCCACGGGTCCTCGAGGACGCCGCCCTCGTAGGAGATGTGGAAGAGGTTGCGGTCCATGGAGTACGGCCGCGCCGGCGTCGTCGGGACCGGGATCCCGTGGCGCTCGGCATAGGCCATGAGATCCGTGCGCGAGCGGAGGTCCCAGTCCCGCCAGGGAGCGATGACCTTGAGCTCGGGCGCCAGCGCCGCATAGGTCAGCTCGAAGCGGACCTGGTCATTGCCCTTCCCGGTCGCGCCGTGGGCGACCGCGTCCGCTCCCTCGGCCCGGGCGACCTCGACCTGTCCCTTGGCGATCAGCGGGCGCGCGAACGACGTCCCGAGGAGGTACCCGGCCTCGTAGGTGGCGTTGGCCCGGAGCACCGGGAACACGAAGTCGCGGACGAACTCCTCGCGGAGGTCGACGATGTGGACCGACGTCGCCCCGGTGCGGAGCGCCTTCTCACGGACGGGGATCAGCTCCTCGGCCTGCCCGAGATCGGCCGTGTAGGCCACGATCTCGGCGCCGTGGGTCTCTTTGAGCCAGGCGAGGATCACCGAGGTATCGAGGCCACCCGAGTATGCGAGGACGATCTTCTTCGGTCCGCTCACGGCTCGAGCTCCCGGCCTATCCCTTGCCCAGCAGCCGGAGCAGGACGGCCTTCTGCACGTGTAACCGGTTCTCGGACTGGTCGAGCACCACGCTTCGCGGCCCATCCAGGACCGCGTCGGTGATCTCCTCGCCGCGGTGCGCGGGCAGGCAGTGCATCACGACCGCCCGCGGCTTGGCGAACCCCAGGACCCGATCGTTCACCTGGTAGCGCGAGAACGCCTCGAGCCTGCGCTCCCGCTCGGCTTCCTGCCCCATGCTGATCCAGACGTCGGTGTAGATCGCGTCGGCGTCGCGGGCGGCCTCCGGCACGTCGCCGGTGACCGTGATCCGCCCGCCCCAGCTCCGCGCGGTCTCCAGCACCCGCGCGTCGGGCTCGTAGCCCGGTGGCACCGCCGCGACCATCTCGGTGCCGAGGAGCGCGGACAGGAGGATGAGCGAGTGACAGACGTTGTTGCCGTCGCCGATCCACGCCAGCCGGATCCGGCGGAGATCGAGCCCGCGCTCCCACAGGGTGAAGAAGTCGGCGAGCGCCTGACAGGGATGCTCGTAGTCGGAGAGCGCGTTCACCACCGGGACTCCCGCGTGACGCGCGAGCTCGTCCACGGACGCCTGGGCGAACGTTCGGGCGACCACGACGTCGACCCACCGCCCGAGGTTCCTGGCCACGTCCGCGATCGACTCGCGCCGGCCGAGCCCGATGTCCTGTCCGGCCAGGTACACCGAAGCCCCGCCGAGCTGGGCCATGCCCACCTCGAACGTGACGCGAGTCCTGAGCGACGGCTTCTCGAACACCAGCGCCTGCGAGTAGCCGGCCAGCGGGGTGCGAGCCTCGCGCGCCTTCGTCCGCGTCTTCCACTCGGCGGCCAGGCGGAAGAGCTCATCGACATCCGTGGCGGACAGGTCGCCGATCGACAGGAAGTGCTTCATGGCTTGGATTGCCGAAGCGCGTCCCCCACGATCGCCACCGCGCGATCGGCGTCGCCCTCGTCGATGATCAGCGGCGGTGTCATGCGCAGGATCTTCTCGCCGGCGGTCAGGATCAGCAGCCCTCGGTCGCGACACGCGTCGACGATCGGGCCCGCCGCGCGGTCGATCTCGATCCCGATCAGGAGGCCCTTGCCGCGGACCTCCCGGATCGCCGGCAGCCCGCCCGCGAGGGCCCGGAGCCGCTCCACGAGATGCCCGCCCACCCGGCCGGCGCGCTCGGGCAGCCGCTCCTCGAGCATCGTGGTGAAGGTCGCCACGCCCACCGTCGTCGCGAACGGGTTCCCGCCGAAGGTCGTGCCGTGAGTCCCCGCGATCAGGACCCGCGCGCACGCCTCGCGTGCGACCATGGCGCCGATCGGGATGCCGCTGGCGAGGGCCTTCGCGAGCGTCATGACGTCCGGCTCCACGCCCCAGTGCTGGTACCCCCAGAGGCGTCCGGTCCGGCCCATCCCGGTCTGGATCTCGTCGAACATCAGGAGCGCGCCGGTCTCGTCGCACAGCCGCCGGAGCACGGCGAGGTAGCCGTCCGGCGCGACGTTGACGCCGCCCTCGCCCTGGATCGGCTCGACCAGGATGGCGGCGGTCCGGTTGTCCACCGCGCGCTCGACGGCCTTGACGTCCCCGAAGGGGACGTACTTGAAGCCGGGCACCAGGGGCTCGAAGCCGTGCTGGTACTTCTCGGTCGGCGTCGCCGACAGGGCGCCGAGCGTCCGGCCGTGGAAGGCGCCCCGCATCGTGATGATGTCGACCACGTCGGTGGCGCGGGTCTCCTTCGCGTACTTCCGCGCCAGCTTGATGGCCGCCTCGTTCGCCTCGGTGCCGGAGTTGCAGAAGAACGCGCGGTCGCCGAACGAGTGGTCCACCAGCAGCTTCGCCAGGTGGATCTGCGACGGGATCTGGTAGAGGTTCGACACCTGGAGGAGCGCCGTCGCCTGCTCACGGATCGCGCCGACGATCTTCGGATGGGAGTGGCCGAGCGCGTCCACGGCGATGCCGCCCACGAAGTCGAGGTACTCCTTGCCGTCGGTGTCCCAGACGCGAGCACCCTCCCCGCGGATGAGGCAGAGCGGCGCCCGACCGTAGTTCTGGAACAGGTACTTGTTGCTCCACTCGAGAAGGGTCTTCGTGTCCTGGCTCATCGAGGCCTCCGGAAGCGGCTATCGCCGCGTGGGTTCGAGGGAAGACGCCAGCGGGGCCGCTCGGCCGGTTCTAGCGGACGGCGGCCCGGTCCACGTTGGGAGCCCCGGGATGCCGGCGGCGAGCGACGCTCGACCGCGACCCGGGGCCTGGCCTCATCCGGAGGGTGGGCTGCAGCATGGCGGCGCTATTGTACCTCAAGGTCAAGCGGCACAAGGCCGGCGCATCCGGCCCGGTGGCGGCGCGGCTCACGGGCTCGGCCGGGCTCCCGGCGCCAGGAGAGCCTTCACAGCCTGCAGCGCGTCACGATACGCGGCCGGGTCGGGGCCGACGGTCGTTCCCCGAACCACGCAGGGATCGGCGACGGTGAACGGGAGCCCGGTCTCGCGGTTCACGAGCTCGCCCTCCGGGCGCTCCTCCCAGAAGCAGCCGCGGGCAGTCTGCGCGCGGGCCAGGCGGAACGCCGGCCCCGCGTTCGGGTTGGCGAACCCGTGATGAACCCCCGCGTACTCCGTGATCTGCACATCGGCGCCCGCTCGCCGGAGCCGCTCCACATAGGCTCGGCAGGGCTCGATGGGGGTCCAGTCATCGGCCGTCCCGTGAAAGATCCGGATCGGGCGATCGGTCACCGCCTCGTCGTCCACGTATCTGAAGTAGCAGCCGGGATAGAAGGCGACGTGGTGCGCGAAGCGGTCGCCCGACGCCCCGCTCAGTCGCTGGAACCGTTTCTGGGCCGTGTACAGCGCGACCCCGCCGCCTCGCGAGAACCCCACCACGGAGATCCGTGCGGGATCGATCCGCGGATGTGTGGCCAGAAGCTCCAGGGCCCGGTAGGCGTCCCCGATCACCGCCAGGTGGTTGACCTGCGCCTGGTCCTCGATGGTGCTGGCGATGGCCCGGCCCGTGTAGCTATCGAGGATGAATGTCGCGACGCCAACCTGCCGGAGCTCCTCGGCCCATCGGTCATCGCGAGAGCTCACCCCGCTGGCACCGTGCGCGAGAAGGACGGCCGGGCCACGCTCGGTCCGTCCAGTGGGGAAGCTCGAGGTCCCCCCAGACCAGGCTGGTGGTCGGGGACCTGATCCCCCGGAGGAAGTCCGGCACCGCGGGCGTCGCGGTCTGGAAGGCGATCCGACCCGGTCGGGCCGGCGGCGAGCGTCGTGTACGGCGCCAATGGCGGACAGGTGTCCACGTAGCGCACCGAGGTCGCACTGGTCACTTCTCGCCCGTCGGCGAGCACGACTCGCAGCGTGTAGCGGATGTCGACCCCACCCGCCGGCGCCTTCGTCGAGGGACTCCAGTGCCGG
Organism: uncultured Candidatus Rokubacteria bacterium; assembly: GCA_963799055.1. GTDB lineage: Bacteria > Methylomirabilota > Methylomirabilia > Rokubacteriales > DASRDR01 > DASRDR01. The sequence continues at coordinate 212,560 of CAWCVP010000015.1, read as the reverse complement.
AGGGGGCTCTCGAAGCGGCCCTGGTCGGTCGTGTAGCGCTGAAGGTCCTCACGTCTGGGGGTCAGGGCCGAGCGAATCGGCGGCTCACCGGGCCCCTCTCCCGATAGCTCGAGGTCTGTCACCGCCGCCAGGCCCCCGGGAAACCCGCGGTACGAGAACCCCCACCGGAAGGTGTCCCGAAGGCACAACCGGGGCGGATCGAACCGGAGCTGCTCGAGGGCCGGCTGCGCCTCTCCCGCGAGGGGCGCGGCGAGGCTCAAGCTCAGAATCCCCGCGAACACGGCCGGCGGAGCCTTCATGTCAGCCCCTTCGAATCGAGATCGCTCACTGCTACCCCGAGGCGTCACCCTGGCGCCAGGCGCGATACGTCCATGCTGCACATGGCCGTCACGGGCTGGCTACTGCATGCGGCGCCGATACCTAGCGCCGGAGACGCCAAGCTCGAGGGGTCGGCTACAGCACGATCTCGGTCCCGATGCCTTCCTTCGTGAAGATCTCGAGCAGGATCGCGTGGGGCACGCGGCCGTCCAGGATATGGGCCTTCCGGGTGCCGGCTTCGAGGGCGCGGAGCGACGACTCGACTTTCGGGAGCATGCCCCCCTCGATCACGCCGGCGGACACCAGGCGGCGGGCTTCGGCCTGCGACAGGGTCGAGATCAGCTCGCCACCCGGACCCTTGATCCCCTCGACGTCCGTCAGGTGGATGAGCTTCTCGGCCTGGAGGGCGGCCGCCATCTCCCCGGCGACCAGGTCGGCGTTGATGTTGTAGCTCTCTCCGCCCTCGCCGACGCCGACGGGCGCGATCACCGGGATGAACCCGTGCTCGTCGAGGAGCTTGATCGGCTCCGGGTTGACGTGCGTGACGTCGCCGACCAGCCCGAGGTCGAGCTCCTCCCCGGCGGCCGTCCGGTGGGTGCGGCGCCGCGCCCGGATCAGCGTGCCGTCCTTCCCCGACAGGCCGACCGCCTTGCCGCCCTGGTGGTTGATCAGGCCGACGATCTCCTTGTTGATCCGGCCGACGAGGACCATCTCGACGATCTCCATCGTCTCCTCGTCGGTCACGCGCATCCCGCCGACGAACTGCGGCTCCTTGCCGAGCCGCTTCATCATCGCGCCGATCTGGGGGCCGCCTCCGTGGACGATCACGGGGTTCATGCCGACGTACTTCAAGAGGATGACGTCGCGGGCGAAGCCCTCGGCCAGCTGGGGGGACTCCATCGCGTGGCCGCCGTACTTGATGACGAAGGTCTTGCCCCAGAACGCCCGGATGTAGGGCAAGGCATCCATGAGGGTCCCGGCCTTCTCGATGAGCTTCTCCATGGCGCTCGTCACCGTCTTCCCGCGACCTCCATCACGTGGCGTCACGCGGGCCACCTGGCCTCAGAGGATGTACCGGCTGAGGTCGTCGTCCCGCAGGGCGTCCTCGAGCCGGCCGTGCACGAAGCCCGCGTCGACCGTCACCGTCTTGCCGGACAGGTCCGGCGCCTGAAAGGATACCTCCTCCAGGACCCGCTCGAGGATCGTGTAGAGACGCCGGGCGCCGATGTTCTCGGTGCGGTCGTTCACGTGCGAGGCGATGTCCGCCACCGCCTCGACGGCGTCCGGCGTCACGTCGAGCGTCACCCCCTCGGTGCGGAGGAGTGCGATGTACTGCTTGATGAGCGCGCTCTCCGGCTCGGTCAGGATCCGCACGAAGTCGGCCCGCGTCAGGGGCTCCAGCTCCACCCGGATCGGGAAGCGCCCCTGGAGCTCCGGGATCAGATCGGACGGCTTCGAGACGTGGAACGCCCCCGCGGCGATGAAGAGCACGTGGTCCGTCCGCACCACGCCGTACTTCGTGGTCACGGCGGTCCCCTCGACGATCGGCAAGAGGTCCCGCTGGACGCCCTCGCGGGAGACGTCCGGGCCCTGCGCCCGCTCCCGCCCGGCGATCTTGTCGATCTCGTCCAGGAACACGATGCCGGAGTCCTGGACGCGCCGGATCGCCTGGCTCGAGACCTCGTCCATGTCGATGAGCTTCTGCGTCTCCTCCTGGACGAGGAGCCGCCGGGCCTCCGCCACGCGGACCTTCCGGACCTTCGTCTTCGTCGGCAGCATGTTGCCGAGCATCTCGCGCAGGTTCTGGTCCATCTCGCCCATGCCCGCGCCGGCGAACATGTCGATGACCGGGATGCCCTGGGCCCGCACCTCCAGCTCGATGAGCCGGTCGTCGAGTCGCCCGGCGCGGAGCTGGTCGCGGAGCTTCTCCCGCGTGGCAGAGCCGCCGGCGTCGGGAGACACCGCATCCAGGCTGCCGAGCCCCACGACGTCCCGCGCGCGGGTGCGCGGCAGCAGGAGCTCGAGGAGGCGGTCCTCGGCCGCCTGCGCGGCCTGCTCGGCGACGATCTCCGCCATCTCGCTCTTGACCATGTTGACGGCCAGCTCGGTCAGGTCGCGGATCATCGATTCCACGTCGCGCCCGACGTAGCCGACCTCCGTGTACTTCGAGGCCTCGACCTTCAGGAACGGCGCCTGGGCCAGCCGCGCGAGCCGGCGGGCGATCTCCGTCTTCCCCACGCCGGTGGGGCCGATCATGATGATGTTCTTCGGCGCCACCTCGTCCCGGAGCTCCGGCGGGAGGTTCTGCCGGCGCCACCGGTTGCGGAGAGCGATCGCGACCGCGCGCTTCGCCCGGCCCTGTCCGACGACGTAGCGGTCGAGCTCGGTGACGATCTGGGCGGGCGTGAGCTGCCCGCCGGCGAGGCGGGTCGTCACAGCTCCTCCACGGTGACCTGGTCGTTGGTGTAGACGCAGATGCCCGCCGCCACCCGCATGGCCTCGACCGCGATCGCCTTGGCGTCGAGCGCGGAGTGCGCGACCAGCGCCCGGGCGGCCGCCAGCGCGTACGGCCCGCCCGACCCGATCCCGATGAGCCCGTCGTCCGGCTCGATCACCTCACCCGTGCCGGAAACGAGGAAGGAGGCGTCGGGATCCGCGACCGCCAGCAAGGCCTCCAGCCGGCGAAGGACCCGGTCGCTCCGCCACTCCTTCGCCAGCTCGACGGCGGCCCTCCGCAGGTTGCCCCGGTGCTCCTCCAGCCGCGCCTCGAACCGCTCGAACAGCGTGAAGGCATCGGCGGCCGTGCCGGCGAAGCCCGCCAGCACGCGATCGTGATGGACGCGACGCACCTTCCGTGCCGTGTGCTTGAGGATCGTCGGGCCCAGGCTGACCTGCCCGTCCCCGGCCATCGCCACACGCCCGCGGTGGCGCACGGAGACGACCGTCGTCGCGTGGATGGTCGGGGAGCCGGTCATGCCCGTGCCCGCGGATGGGCCGCGTCGTAGACCTTGGCCAGCCGGTCGGCGCTCACGTGCGTGTAGCGCTGGGTCGTCGTGAGGCGCGCGTGCCCCAGGAGCTCCTGAATCAGCCGCAGGTCGGCGCCGGCGTCCAGGAGATGCGTCGCGAAGGTGTGACGCAGGGTGTGGGGAGTCACGCGTCCGGCGAGCCCCGCCGCCCGGGCCCGGGCCCGGACGATCCGGTGCAGGCTGCGCACCGTGAGCCGGCCACCCCGGGAGTTCCGGAAGAGAGGTCCCTGCCCGCTCTCGCGCGCGCCCAGGTAGTCCCGGAGCGCCTCGATCGCCTTCGCGCCCAGCGGAACGATGCGCTCCTTGCGTCCCTTCCCGAGCACCCGCACACCACCCTCCCGGAGGTCGACATCCTCCAGGTCCAGTCCGGACAGCTCAGCGACGCGGACCCCGCTCGCGTAGAGGACCTCCAGGATGGCCCGGTCGCGCCGGCTCGCCTCGTCATCGCCGAACCGCTGGCGAAAGAGGGCCTCGCTCTGGTCGATCGGGAGATGGGCCGGCAACCGCCCGGGGAGGCTCGGCGTGCGCACCTCGCGGGCCGGATTCGTCCGCGCGAGCTTCCGCCGCACCAGGAACCGGAAGAAGCTCCGCAGCGTGGCCAGGCGCCGGGCGATGGACGTCCGGGCCAGCCCGCGCTCGTGGAGATCGGCCAGGTAGCCGCGGACCACCCGGGCATCCGCGTCGGGCAGCGCCCCGAGGCCGCGCCGCTGGAGGAAGGCCGCACAGTCGACGAGGTCCGCCCGGTAGCTGCGCACGGTGTGCTCGGAGGCCGCCCGCTCCGCCACCAGGTACCGAAGGAATGCCGCGACGGCCGGGCCGCCCGGCTCGCCGCCGGACGGCTTCACGCGCTCTCGGTCTCGCGCCGGTAGTCGCACCCCTCGCGCCAGCACTGGACCCACCGCTTGCCCCGGCCGCCGCGCTGGGTCAGGAAGGGCGCGGCGCACTTCGGGCACGGGGTGGCGACCGGCCGCTGCCAGACGACGAATCGGCAGGTCGGATAGTTGGCGCAGCCGAAGTACGCGCGACCCCGCTTCGAGCGCTGCTCGGTCAGCTCTCCCCCGCAGCCCTCCTGCGGGCACGGGATGCCGATGGTGATCTTCTTGATGTTCTTGCACTCGGGGTATCCGGAGCAGCCGATGAACCGGCCGTATCGGCTCTGCTTGAAGACCATGGGCTTGCCGCACTTGTCGCACGTGACGCCGGCCTGCTCGGGCTCCGCCTGAGCGCTCTCTCCCAGATTCCGCGTGTACTTGCAGTCGGGGTAGCGCTCGCACGCCAGGAACCGGCCGAAGCGCCCCCACTTCTCCAGGAGCTTCCCCTCGCCGCACGTGGGGCAGGTCTCGTCGGTGGGCTTGCCCTTCTTGAGGTCCTCCATGTCGATGCCGGCCTGCTTCAGATCCGCGGCGAAGGGCTTGTAGAACTCCCGGACCGTCTCGACCCACTTGCGGTCGCCTTCCTCGATCTCGTCGAGCGACTCCTCCATCTGCGCCGTGAAGGCGACCTCGAAGATGTCGGGGAAGGCCTTGAGGAGAAGGTCGTTCACCGTCTCGCCGAGCTCGGTCGGGGACAGGGATCCCCGATCCCTCTGGACGTACTCGCGCTTCTGGATCGTCGTCAGGATCTGCGCGTAGGTCGACGGCCGGCCGATGCCCTTCTCCTCGAGCTCCTTCACCAGGGAGGCCTCGGTGTAGCGGGGCGGCGGCTGCGTGAAGTGCTGCTTCGGATCGAGGCGCACCAGGCCGAGAGTCTGGCCGACCTCGAGGGGCGGCATCCCCGACACATCCCCCTCGACGTCCTCCGGTGCCACCGGCGTCGCGGATTCGTCGGGTGCCTCGATGTAGACGGCCATGAACCCCGGCGAGCGAAGCTGAGAGCCGAGCGCCCGGAAGAGATACGGCCCGGCCGTGACGTCGACCGTCAGCGTGTCGTACAGCGCGGCACGCATCTGGCTCGCCAGGAAGCGCTCCCAGATCAGCCGGTAGAGCGCGAGCTGGTCCCGGCTCAGATGGCGGGCCAGGCGCTCGGGCGGCTGATCGAGGAGCGAGGGCCGGATCGCCTCGTGGGCCTCCTGGGCCGACTTGCGGGCGCGGTAGAACGGCGGCCGCTCGGGCAGGGTGTCCGCGCCGTACCGGGCGGCGATCACGTCCCGGGCCTCCGCCTGCGCGTCGGCGGACACCCGGGGCGAGTCGGTTCGCATGTACGTGATGAGGCCGACCGCCCCTCCCTCGCCGATGTCGACCCCCTCGTAGAGCTGCTGAGCGACCATCATGGTCCTGGAGGCCGAGAAGCGAAGCTTCCGCGCGGCGTCCTGCTGGAGGGTCGAGGTGATGAAGGGCGGTGACGGGTTCTTCCGTCGCTCGCCCCGGTCGACCGTCTTGACCACGAACGTCGCGTGCTCCAGGTCGGCGACGATGGCCTGGGTCTCGGCCTCGGTGGACGGGACGATCTTCTCTCCGGCCTTCTCCCGGAGCGTGGCGACGAACTCGGGCGGCAGGGCGGCGGCCAGGTAGGCGTGGAGGCTCCAGTACTCCTGGGGCACGAAGGCCCGGATCTCCCGCTCGCGCTCGCAGATCAGCCGCACCGCGACCGACTGGACGCGGCCGGCCGACAGGCCCCGCCGGACGCGCTCCCAGAGGAGCGGGCTGATCTTGTAGCCCACGAGGCGGTCGAGGACGCGCCGCGCCTGCTGCGCGTCCACCCGCTTCTGGTCGATCCGTCCCGGGTCCTTGAACGCGGCCTTGACGGCCTTCTCGGTGATCTCGTTGAAGAGCACGCGGAAGACCTTCTCCGGCGGGAGTCCGATCTCCTGCGCGATGTGCCAGCCGATCGCCTCGCCCTCGCGGTCGGGGTCCGTCGCGATGTAGAGCGCCTTGGCCTTCTTGCCCAAGCGCTTGAGCTCGTCGAGCGTCTTCGACTTCGTCCGGACCGGAACGTACTGCGGCTTGAAGCCGCCTCCCCGGAGGTCGATGCCCAGCTTGCTCTTCGGCAGATCCTTCAGGTGACCGAGGGACGCCTTCACCACGTACCCGCGGTCGAGGTACTTCTGGATGGTCTTCACCTTCGTGGGTGACTCGACCACGACCAGGGCCGACCGTCCTGCCACGTTTCCCCCTCAGCTCCGCACGAAGTGCTGTCCGGCCGTCCGGCGTGCGAGCCCCAGAAGCTCGAGGGCCGTGAGCCCGGCCGAGACCTCGCTCGGCGGGAGCCCGCTTCGCTCCACGACCGCGTCCACCGCGATCGGCTCGTCTCCGAGGAGGGCGAGGATCCTCCCCTGACCGGACCCGCCCGCGGCGGTGCCGTCCACTGGGCCGCGCCCCTCCGGCGCGAGCGTCTTGAGCGCCCGCCGCCACGCCTGGGGCCACTCGGCGACGACGTCCTCCCACCCCTGGACCAGCTTGGCACCGTCCTGGATGAGGGCGTTGGCGCCCTGGCTCCCGGCGGCCGAGACGTTCCCGGGCACCGCATACACCTCGCGGCCCAGCTCCCCCGCGCAGCGCGCGGTGATGAGCGCCCCGCTCCGCTCGGCGGCCTCGACGACCACGGTTCCGAGCGTGAGCCCGGCGATGATCCGGTTCCGCGCCGGAAAGTGCTGGGGGAGCGGGGGGGTCCCCATCGGGAACTGGGACACCAGAGCCCCGGCCTCCACAACCTCGGTCGCCAGGCGGCGGTTCTCAGGTGGATACACCACGTCGACACCCGAACCCAGCACCGCGACGGTCCGCCCGCCCACCCCGAGGGCTCCCTGGTGGGCCGCCGTGTCCACGCCGCGCGCCAGCCCGCTCACGACGGTCACCCCTCGAGCCGCCAGGTCCCCGCCCAGCCGCTCGGCCATCCGGACGCCATAGGGCGTCGCTCGGCGCGATCCGACGATGGCGATCGCGAGGGCGTCTCCCCGGACCATCTCACCCCGGACGAGGAGGAAGGGAGGTGGCAGGTCGATCGGTCGGAGGGAGACGGGATACTCCGGATCATCGAGGAGAACGAGCCGCGCGCCGCATCGGGCCGCCGCTGCCGCCTGCTCTCGAGCCACCCGGCGCCAGTCGCACGCCCGAAGAGCCGCCGCCGCGTCTTCCCCGACGACCCCGGCGAGAACCCGCTGGGAGGCATGGAAGACTTCCACGGGCGAGCCGAGCTGTAGCAGGTCGTGATAGGCCCGGGCCCGGCTGGCAACCGGACGGACGAGGGCCAGGGCGACCCACGCCCATCGCTCGTCGGTCAGCGGTCCGGCCTCGAGCGTCGTCACGATCGGCTCTGGGGCACTAAACACGTGCAAAGCAAGCGCCATGATATACGCCGGCTCGGAGTATCGTCAAGAAAACGGACGTTCCCGGCCGCCGACGTCGAGGACGAATCGTCCATCCGGACGCGGAGTTGACCCCGAATCTTTGCTATCGAGGCTCCGCCGGCCGCACGGCGCGGCCCGGCTGGCGGAGAACGGCGCGGGCACGGATCGCCGCTTCGCTCTCCGGGAAGTCTCGGACCAGCCGCGCCCACACCTCGCGCGCCCGATCTTCGCGCCGGAGGGAGCGGTGCGCCAGCCCGAGGCGGAGGAGCGCGTCGGGCGTGCGCTCTCCGGAGGGTGCGAGGTCGATGGCTCGCTGGTACTCGCCGGCGGCATGCTCGAAGTCACGGCTGCGGAAATATGCCTCGCCGATCCAGAAGTGGGCGCTCGCCGCGAGGGGGTGGGTCCGGTGCTTCTCGGCGAACTCTCCGAAGTCCAGCACCGCCTGGCCCAGCTCCCCGGCCCGGAAGCTCTCCATGCCGCGATCGAAGAGCTCCTCGGCCGAGATCGGGGGTCCCGCCTGCCGGGGCCCGGCCGGGGCGGTTCGGCGGAAGGTGGGAGCCGCGACGTTGCCCGCCTCCAGGCGGGCGAACTGCTCGGCCAACGCGGCGACCGCCACCTCCAATCCGCTGACCCCCTCGGCCAGATCCTCGGCACGGCGCTCGCTGGTCGCCAGGCGGTCCCCGAGGGCGTCCTGCGCCTCGCGCGCCCGCGCGTCTTCCGCCTCCCGGGCCGCCACGGCTCGCCCGAGCCCGGACTCGAGCGTGGCGCGCATGGCGGCGACCTCGTCGCGGAGGCTCCGGAGATCGATCCGGAGGCTCTCGACCCCGGTCCGAAGGTCGGCCAGGCCGGCGTCCTGGCGGGCCACTTCCTCGCGGAGGCCTCCGGTACACCCGGCCAGGAGGAGCGCCAGGCTTCCGGCGAGGACGGGCACGCGGAGCCGCCCCCGCGCGCGGGGGGTGGCGGACAGCCGATGCTCGAGCGCACGGCTGCCGAGCGACATCCCGTAGCACAAGACCCAGTAGACGACCGCGATGAAGAGGTACAGCTCGAACGGCCGGATCTCCCGCTGGTTGACGGTCTGAGCGGCCTTCGTCAGGTCCATGTATCCGATGATCGAGGCGAGCGACGTGTCCTTGACCAGGATGATGAACTGCGTGACCAGGGAGGGTAGCATGTTCCGCACCGCCTGCGGCAGCACCACGTGGCGCATCGTCCCCGCGTAGCGCAGGCCGGTGGCGCGGGCCGCCTCGATCTGACCGCGCGGGACGGCCTGGATGCCCGCGCGAATGATCTCGCCCAGGTACGCCGCCTCGAAGACGACGAAGGCGACCAGGGCGACCCAGTACTGCGGCAGCGGCACGCCGGTCGCGATCGGGATGAAGAACCAGAACCAGAACACCACCATCACCAGCGGCACGCCCCGGATCAGCTGCACGTAGAGGGACGCGGGGTAGTAGAGCCAGGGCTGACGAGAGAGCCTCGCCAGGGCGACCAGGACTCCCAAGGCGAACCCGAGGACGATCGCCGGCACCGCCAGGGCCAGCGTCCCGCCTCCGAAGGCCCCGATCCCGAGCAGTCCCTGGACGATGAGGAAGCGCCAGTTGTCCAGGATGACGCCCAGGTCGAAGGTCATCGAGCGCCGGTCCCCTTCACGCCTCGCTCCCGCTGGTCCGGACGATCAGCCCGGGGATCGCGACGCGACGCTCCACGCGCCCCATCAGGACGGACACGCCGAGGCAGAGCCCCAGATAGAGGAGAGTGCCGGCGGCGAGCGCCTCGAATCCCTTGGCCGTGTAGGTCTCGATCTGGCGGGTCACGAAGGTCGTCTCGGCGACGCTGATGGTGAGCGCGAGCGAGGAGTTCTTGAGCAGGTTGAGTGACTCGTTGGTGAGGGGTGGCACGATCAGCCGGAAGGCGATGGGCGCCAGCACGAGGCGATAGGCCTGCGGCAGCGTGAGACCGGTGGACAGCGCCGCTTCCAGCTGCGTGGCCGGGATCGACTGGATGCCGGCCCGCACCACCTCGGCAAGTCGCGCGCCGTGGTAGACGCCGAGGGCGGCCACCGCGGCGAGAACCTCCCCGCCGTGGCGGTTCAGCCAGTCCTGGGCCCCGCCCGGCAGGAGCTGGGGGACGCCGAAGTACCAGAAGAACATCCAGACCAGGAGCGGCACGTTGCGGAAGAACTCGACGTACCCGGCCCCGACCCCTCGCCAGAAGCGCGAGGGCACGGTGCGGGCCGCGCCGAAGACCCCGCCCAGGACCGCGGCGAGCGCCCATCCCAGAATGGTGAGCTTGAGTGTCGTGAGGATCCCGAGGAGAAGCCACTCGAGATAGGGGCTCGTCCAGAGGACGCTCCACTGGAACTGGTACGCGAGGGCGAGGAAGGGACGCGGCATGTCCGGATGGCGCCGGGCCGCGGGCGGCTGCCCGCGGCCCGGCGCCGTCGGTCGCTCAGCGCGGGATGACCTGCATCTGGAGGAAGATCCGGGCCGTCTCGGACAGGGGGTACGGGACCTCGCCCTGGGCGCCGAACCACTTGTCGTAGAGCTTCTGGTACTCCCCGCTCTCGATCGCCTCCATGAGCGTGAAGTCCACCAGATTGCGGAAGTCGCTCTCGTTCTTCCGCATCGCCATGCCGTACGGCTCGTACGTGAAGAACTCGCCGACCACGTCCCATTCGCCGGGGTTCGGCGCCTTGGCCTTGAGCCCGGCCAGCTGGACTCCGTCGTTCGTGTAGGCGTCTACCTTGCCTTGCACCAGCGCGGTGAACGCCGCCGGCTGGTCCGGGAAGACCACGAGCTGGGCCTGCGGATGCTTCTCCCGGAGGATCTTCTCGTTGGTGGACCCTTGCTGGGCGCCGATGCGCTTGCCGGCGATGCTCTGGACCCCGCGGATCGGGCTCCCCTTCTTCACCAGGAACTGGGCGCCGGTGACGAAGAAGACGGCGCTGAAGTCCAGGCTGTCTCGCCGGGCCCGCGTGATCGTCATCGTGCCCGCGATCAGATCGACCGCGCCGCTCGAGAGGAGGGGAATCCGCGTGGCCGGCGTCGACTCCTTGAGCTCGAACTTCACCGGCTTCCCCACCTTCTTCTCGACGTTCGCGTGGATCAGCTTCGCCAGATCCACCGAGAAGCCACCCCACTGGTTCTGCTTGTCGATGAACCCGAAGGGCGGGGAGCCGGTTCGCGTTCCGACCACGAAGGTGCCGGTGCGGCCGATCTTCTCGAGGGTCGTCTCCGCCAGCGCTGCCCCCGCCGTGCCGAGGAGCACCACCAGCGCCAACGCCGCCGCCCAGATCCGTGTCGTCCGTGTCGTCATGGGCCTTCCCTTCCCCTGCCGCCCGTCAGTGGGCGAGGATCTTGGACAGGAACTGCTGTGTGCGCTCGTGTCGAGGCCGGCCGAAAAAGGCGTCGGGCACGCCCTCTTCGACGATACGACCCTCGTCCATGAAGACCATCCGGTGGGCCACCTTGCGGGCGAAGCCCATCTCGTGGGTCACCACGACCATCGTCATCCCTTCGCGCGCGAGGGCCACCATCACGTCCAGCACCTCGATGATCATCTCGGGATCGAGGGCGGAGGTCGGCTCGTCGAAGAGCATGATCTTCGGCTGCATGGCGAGCGCCCGCGCGATGGCCACGCGCTGCTGCTGCCCCCCGGAGAGCTGCGCCGGATAGGCGCCTGCCTTGTCGGGAATGTCGACCTTGGCCAGGAGATCCATCGCGCTCCGCTCGCGCCTCTGCGCGCGCCAGCCCGCGCACCCGGATGGGCGCCAGGGTGATGTTCTCCAGCACGGTCATGTGGGGGTAGAGGTTGAACTGCTGAAACACCATCCCGATGTTCGCGCGGAGCCGAGGGAGATCGGCGCCGGGCCCGCTCACGTCCACGCCGTCCACGACGAGGCGCCCCGACTGGATCGCCTCGAGCCGGTTCACGCATCGGATCAGCGTGCTCTTCCCGGAGCCGCTCGGCCCGCAGACCACGAGGACCTCGCCCCTCGCCACCTCCAGATCGACGTCCCGGAGCACGTGCAGCTTCCCGAACCACTTGTTCACCCGTTCGAAGCGAATGATGGGGGTCGCCGCAGGCCGCTCCACTGCCGCGGAGTATAGCCGGCCCTCCGCGGACCGACAAGCGAGGGCGCGGCCGGTGCGCTAAGATCGCTGCGGTGGACGCGAGCGGGCTCCTCACGCTGGCCAGCGCGCTCCTGGCAGGGCTGCTCTTCGGCTACTGCGCACAGCGCGGGGGCTTCTGTCTCACCCGGGCGCTGTCCAACTGGGCGCTCATGGGCGACACGGCGATCCTGCGCGCCTACGTCCTCGCCCTCCTGATCGCGATCGTCGGCGTGCACGTCCTCCAGCTCGGCCTGGTCGAATCGATCCCGGTCCGGCCGTTCCGGTGGCTCGCCAACCTCAGCGGCGGCTTCGTCTTCGGCATCGGCATGATCCTCGGGGGCGGATGCGCCGGCAGCTCCTGGTACCGGCTGGGCGAGGGCGCGCTCGGGGCATGGGTGGTGCTGCTCGGGTTCGCGATGGGAGCGAGCGCGGCCAGCGTCGGCGCGCTCCAGCCGGTCCGGACCGCGCTCCAGGCGTTCGAGCTCCCGATCGACGATCAGCCGGCGACGCTGCAGGCGGCGCTCGGTCTCGGGCCGTGGCCCGTCATCGGTATCCTGGTCGTCCTGGTGGGCGTCTGGCTGGTCCGGAACCGCCCCGAGGAGTCCGACCACGGAAAGTGGCGCTGGCCGGTGACGGGAAGCGCCATCGGGCTCGTGATCGTGCTCGGCTGGTACCTCTCGGCGTGGGCGGGCAGTCCCACCGGCATCACCTTCGCCGCCAACACCGGCCACGCCCTCACCTACCCCCTGGTCGGCTACCCGAACCGCCTCACGTGGGGCATGGTGCTGCTGCTGGGCGTGGTGGGCGGGGCGGCGCTGGCCGCCTGGCGGTCCGGCGAGTTCGCCTGGAAGCCGGTGCCGGGCTTCACGATCGTCAAGCTCTTCGCCGGTGGGCTGATCATGGGCGCCGGCGCTTTGGTCGCCGACGGCTGCAACGTCACGCAGGGGCTCACCAACTCGGCGACCCTGGCCCTTGGCAGCCTGACGGCGTTCGGCGCCATGGTGGTGGGCGGCCGGGCCACCCTCTGGGCGCTTTTCGGCGGGCGCGCGTAGCCTGACCGGCTCGTCGGGCGGATCCGGCCGAGGCCCGAGAACGCCCGCGTCCTACCGCAGGGTCGAGTAGTAGGCGGCCAGGTCGGCCAGCGTCTCGTCCGGCAGCGTCTGGATCAGGGCCTTCACCGCCTTGAGCTCGGCGTCCCCGGGGCTTCGCTGGTCCTGCTTGAAGAGGATGAGCTGGTTCCGCAGGTAGCCGGGCGGCTGCCCCGTGAGGTCCGGGATCAGCTTGGCGCGGTCGCCCTTCCCGTTGGCGCCGTGACAGACGCCGCAGGCGGCCGCCGCCACGCGGCCCCGCTGCACCGCGGCCGGGTCGGCGCCGACGGGGGTCGGCTGCCGGGTCTGACCCGCGAAGTAGACGGCGATGTCGTCGACGCCCGACTGAATCACCATCTTGGCGTAGGGCTCCATCTCCGCCGACACGCGGCGCCCGGACGCGTAATCCGCGATCGCCTTCTTGAAGTAGGCCGCGTCGACGCCGGCCAGGATCGGCACGGTGTTCCCCCGACTGTTGCCGGCGAACCCGTGACACGCGCTGCACACGAGGGACTTCTGCGCCCCGGGTCCGTCGAGCGGACCCGCGCCCGCGACGCCCGCGGTGGCGAGGAGGAGCACGAGGCTTCCAATGGCGCCGCCGAGCCGCATCAGTGTCCCCATCGCTCTCCTCCGCTCAGCCCAGGACATCGTTCCAGATGCTCGTCCGCCACCCGATCGAGTTCTGCGCCACCGATGCCGCCGGGCGCGGGGTCAGCTTCTGCTCGATCTGGACGACCTTGCCGTTGTCGATCCGGTACGCGTTGACGACCGCGATGGCCTCGCGATCGCTGGTCCAGCTGTAGCAGGTGTTGCCGGGGGCCAGGACCGGAGGCTCCTTGCCGTTCAGCTGATGGACGATCGCGGTCGCGCAGATCTTGCCCATCGCGTTGGCGATGTTGCCGGACTTGGGCACCGGCAAGCCGGTAGTGGCGTCGCCGATCACGTGCACCCCGGGCTGCTTCGTCGACTCGTACGTGACGTGGTTCACCTCGCACCAGCGGTTGTTCGCGTCGCCTAGGCCGGCCTGGAGCGCGATCGCCCCCGCCCGCTGAGGCGGGATGAGGTTGAGCACGTCGTACCGCACGCGGTCGCCGATCGCCGGCAGGATCTCCCGCCCGGCGAGGTCGACCCGCTCGATCTTGCTGGTCGGGCGGTACTCGAGGTTCGGGTAGTTGCGGAAGACCGCCTTGAAGAGCCCGGTCTTCGACACGATGTCGTTGTTCGCGTCGAGGACGACGAGCTTGGCGCGCGGCTTCTTCGTCTGCAGGAACCAGGCGATCTGGCACGCGCGCTCGTAGGGCCCGGGCGGGCAGCGGTAGGCGACGGGAGGCACCGTCATGACGACGACCCCGCCGTCGGGGAGGCCCTGGAGCCGGCTGGCCAGCTCCGCCGTCTGCGGCCCCGCCTTCCACGCGTGGAGGATCGCGCTCTCCTGGCCGGCGACTCCCTCGACCTGGTCCCAGATGAAGTCGACGCCCGGCGACACGACGAGGCGGTCGTACTCGAGATAGCCCTCGCCGATGCGCACGCGCTTCGTGTCGGGTTCGACGGCGGTGGCGGTCTCGTGGCGGATCTTGACGCCGTGCGCCCGGAGCCCGTCGTAGGGGAACGTGATGGCGCCCATCGTCTCGAGCCCGCTCAGCACCAGGTTGCTGAAGGGACACGAGACGAACGAGCGGTTCGGCTCGAGCAGGATGACCTCGATGGACGGATCCTGAAGGCGGACGTACTTGGCTGCGGTCGCCCCTCCCCAGCCTCCGCCGATCACCACGACGCGGCGCCCGGACTTTCGCGCGAGATCGCCCTTCGCCGACGCGGCGCAGCCGTCGAGGATGCCGCCCGCCGCGACGCCGAGCCCGAGGCCCGCCGCCGACCTCCGAAGGAAGTCCCTGCGTGTCAGCTCGGCCATGGTCACCTCCGTGGAGATTGGGTCACACCCGAATCGGCTCGGACACGTCCCAGCGCTGTCCTTCGCTGTTCACGAACTGGACACGCAGCGTCCCGGACTGGCTCACCCGCAGGGGAAAGCGGACCAGGGGGTTCGGGCTGACCGCCGAGGTCATCTGGAACTCGCTCACCCGCTGGTCGTCGAGCCAGACGGTCATCTGCTTGACGTAGTACTCCGGCAGCTCCCGGACGAAGCGGCCCTGCTTCAGGGCGAGCCCCGTGTAGGAGCCGTGGAGGAGCCGGACACGGACCTCGAACGGCTCCCCTGCCCGGATGCTCCGCGGCAAGCGCAGCTCTGGGCTACCCGCGCGGTCTCGGTTCGAGCGCTCGGGCGGCGTGCTGCAGCCCCCCTCGACGACCCGGATGCTCCGGGACGCCGTCAGCTCTCCGTGGCGGTTACATATCGCCACGGCCTTGACCATCCCGCCCGTGCCCGACCGCACCTGGTAGGCCGCCCAGGGCCGTCCGTTCTGCGGGGAGAAGACGAACTTCCCCTTGGCCGGAACGGGGTCGCCGTCGACCGTTACCTCGATGGACCGGATGTGGTGGTCCGGCTCCATCGGGTGATCCAGGCTCACGCGGATCGGCACCGCTGCCGGCTCCTCGGACAGGATGGGCACGTCCAGGTCGACCCGATGCTCCCGCTCGCTCCGCGGTTGGGCCCAGGCGAGGGCTGGGAACGCCACTCCGCCGAAAGCTGCTCCGAGAAAGACGCGTCGCTTCATTCCATCAAACCTGATCGGTAATGGGACTATACAAGAGCCGGAAGTGAAACTCAACCGCCAACCCGATCAACGGTGCCTGCTTAGACCCCCGTCAGTCATGAGGAGGATGACCTCGACCGCCTCGTGTCTGGCAATTCGGGTGTCCCCGGGAAGGACCGCCAGCCCGTCCGCCAGGAGCATCGACCGCAGGATGCCGGATCCCTGCTCCCCCGTCGGGCGGGCTCCCACCCCTTCACCATCCGGCTCGAGGCGGACGCGGAGATAGCCCGGTCGGCTCCCGGGGTTGTCGATCGGCTCGAGCGCTCGGGCCCGGATCCGCGGCCGGTCCAACACCCGATGCCCGCCCATTCGCCGGAGGGCGGGCCGGACGAAGAGCTCGAACGTCACCATGCAGGAGACGGGGTTCCCGGGAAGCCCGAAGAACAGGCGCTCGCCGAGATGCCCGAAGGTGAGCGGCTTCCCGGGCCGCATGTTCACCTTCCAGAAATCGAGGCGGGCTCCCAAGGCCTCGATCGCCTCGCGGACGAAATCGCGGTCGCCGACGGACACGCCGGCGGACGACACCAGCACGTCGGCCTCGAGTCCCGTGCGGAAGCGCTCCACCAGCTCGTCCCGACGGTCCCGGGCGATCCCGAGGCTCAGCGGGACGGCTCCGGCCTCCGCGACGAGGCCGCAGAGCGTGTAGGTGTTCGAATCCGGAATCTGGCCGGGCCCCAGCGGGGCATCGGGGGTCACGAGCTCGTCCCCCGTCGAGAGGACGGCGACCGTCGGCCGCCGGAAGACGTCGACCCGAACTCGGCCCAGAGCGGCCAGCACCCCGAGCGCGGCCGGGCGGAGCACGCGTTCCCGGCTCGAGCAGGCGGTCCCCGGAGCGTATGTCCTCGCCGCGCGGCCGCACGTACGCGCCGGGCTGAACAGGCTTCTCCAGCGCGACGTGGTGGTCGTCGCGCCGGACGTCCTCCTGCGGTACGACGGCGTCGCTGCCGAGCGGGAGCGGCGCGCCTGTGAGGATCCGATACGCCTGCCCCAGCTCGAGCGCCCTGGTCGCGACGGTGCCAGCGGCCACTTCGCCCGCGACCGCGAGCCTCACCGGCCGGCCCGGGGCGGCCGCTCGGGTGTCCACGGCCCGGACGGCGTACCCGTCCATCGACGAGTTGTCCCACGGTGGGATCTCGCGCCCCGCGACCACCGGCTCGGCCAGGACGCGACCGAGGGACTGGGCGAGCGGGACGCTCTCGTGGCCCAGCACGGGCACCAGCGCCAGGACTCGCTCGAGGGCCTCGGCGACGGAAAGCACCGCCCCACGCTCCTTCTAGTCGCGGTCGGGAGGAGTCGATTCGTGGCCAGTGTAGAGCCTATCGCGCGACTTGGGGAGAGCCTGCCGGATGGATCGAACCGCCACTCGCCGGCGGAGCGGGCCGTGGCCGCGGCTATCCGTAGGGGTGCTCCCAGCGGAATCGATACAGCCGTCGGGGAGGCACCGGCCGGCACCGTCCCGCATCCATTCCGGCTTCCACCAGATAGAGGCGTCGCTCCCGGTCCTCGCCGACGTAGACGGCGCGCTCCATGTCGAAGCAGTCTCGCAGCCAGCGATCGCCGCCGAGCAGCCACCGTTCCGGTGCGGCGCGAAGCCAAGTCAGGGCTTGCCCGACTTGATCCGCATCCCCACGGTACCCGAAGTGCACGATCGGGTTCTGGGCGAAGAGCCACTGCCCGTCTCGCCAGTGGACGAGCGCCAGCTCCCGATCCGGGCCGATCCGATGCGCGACCGCCGCCATGACGGCGCGACGAGCGTAGTCATCCGCCCGCCCGAACGGCTCAGCAACGCCCCAGGCGATCATCCCGACGAACCAGAAGCCCACCGCCGCGTGGAGGAGACGACGGTTCGCGATCCGGGCGAGCCGGTTGAGGAGTGAGGCGACGACCGGCGCCGCGGCCAGTGCGAGCGCCGGCACCGCCGGAAAGACGTAGACGCTGCGCTTTCCGCTGCTGAGGCTGAAGAACGTCACCACGAGGACGACCCAGCCGACCAGCAGCAGGATGCGGCCGTCGCCTCGCGCGAGACGCCGCCGCCATGCCGGCACCAGCCACGGCAGGCCGGCGACGAGCGGGAGCCAGAGCAGCGGGATGATCTGGACGAGAAAGTACCAGAACGGCTCGCGATGCTGCCACGCCGAAAACATGCGCTCGGCGGTTTGCCGGAAGAGAAGGTTCCGAAGGTAGGCGTGAGCGCCGGGATCCCCGGAGCCGATCACGTGGCCCAGCAGCGGGACGAACCATGCCCCCACGGTGGCAAGCAAGCAGAGCGCCCCGAGCCACCAGCGCCGATCCCCGAACGGGATCGGCGTGAGATGCCGGAACCCGCGCCGCCGGCCATACATGTACGGCAGGATCAGGAAGAGCGGGAGGAATCCCACACCCTTCGTCATGACACCGAGGCCCATGGCCGTCGAGGCAACTGCGTACCATCCCCACGCCGGCCCCGCCGCCAGATGGCGAGTCAGCCCGTACAGGCCCAACGTGGTCCAGAGAATGAGCAGCGAGTCCGTCTGCCCTCCTCGGAGCACCAGCATGCTCTGGATCGTGGCAAGGAAGAGGAGGCCGGCGCCGATGCCCACGCGACGGTTCCAGAGCCGTCGCCCGAGATCGTAGACGCAGATGACGCAGCCGACGGCGGCGAAGAGACCCGGCAGGCGGAAGGCGATCCGCGGAGACCCGGTCAGCTGGTACGCGAGGGCCAGGATCCACATGAAGAGCGGCGGCTTGTCCGGATAGGGCTCGCCCGCCCGGTGCAGGATCAGAATGGATCGGCCCTGCAGCATCTCCAGGGCCACCCCGAGGAACCGCTCCTCGTCCACTCCCCAGGGGTCACGGAGCCCGATCCCGGCGCCCACCACGAGCAGGGTCAACCCGATCAGGAGCAGGAGCGGGCGGTCGCTCAGACGAGCCGAGGTGCGCCGGAGATCGAATCGCACCGCCATGAGCGCGGGACCAGCCTACCCA
Organism: uncultured Candidatus Rokubacteria bacterium; assembly: GCA_963799055.1. Lineage (GTDB taxonomy): Bacteria > Methylomirabilota > Methylomirabilia > Rokubacteriales > DASRDR01 > DASRDR01. The sequence continues at coordinate 194,053 of CAWCVP010000015.1, read as the reverse complement.
TCGGCCCGCCGGGCAACAAGGAGGGCCCGCCCGCGGTCGCGTCTGGGGCTAATTGCTCCCGCGGGGCGCCAGCCCGAACCGGGGCACGAAGATCCGGTAGGAGAGGACGAACAGGGCGCCGAACCCGAGCGTCATCAGGAGCGTCAGCAGGATGTCCCCCGCCCCGTACGGCCGCACGCCCATCTGGAGGGTCGACGGGAGCACCAGCACGATGCGCTCGATGAAGATGGCGATCAGGGAGAGGCAGGAGATCGTGACCAGGATCCGGTGCCCCTCCGGCGGTCGGCCCGTCAGCCGTCCCAGGAGATAGCAGAACGGGATCACCCAGCCGATGAAGAAGGCCGTGAGCGCGAGGCACCGCCAGGGGTCCGCGAAGAACCGGGCCAGCACGTAGCGTGTCTCGATCGGGACGTTGCCGTACCAGATGACGAGATACTGCGACCAGAAGAAGTAGATCCACAGGATCGACGTGGCGAACACCAGCTTGGCGAGGTCCTGCATCTCCTTCGGGGGCATCACCCAGCCCGGCCGTCCTGCGCTGTAGAGCCCGGTGAGGAGGACCAGGAACGCGAAGCCCGAGTAGAGCATGCCCACCACGACGTAGCCGCCGAGAAGCCCGCTGAACCACTGCGGGTCCAGCGACATGACCAGGTCGTAGCCGAGCAGCGAGCCCACGATGACGAACAGGAAGAGGAGCCCGACCGCCAGGCGCGCGCGGTGGGCCCGGCCCGGCTCCTGGGCAGCGCCCGCCGGGGACCCGTGAACGGCTCGCGCGAACCGGACGCTCACCCAGTAGAGCGCCCCCACCCCGATCACCGTACGCAACACGAAGAAGGGCACGTTGAGCCACACCGCCTTCTTCGGAATCGGCACCGCGACCCATGGGTAGAGCGCCCGGAGGCCGACCATGAGCACCAGGAACAGCACGAACGACGCCGGCATGAACGCGACGGTCGTCGTGGCGATCCGTCGAAGGCTCGCCGCCCACCGGGCCTCGGTGAGCTCGAAGATGCCCGCGATCGCCGGGCCGGCCGCCGACAGTCCCGACCAGAACAGGAGGTTGGCCAGGAACACGGCCCAGGCGTGGGTGCTGGATCCGCCCGCCAGCGCCACCAGGAAGCTGATCGCGCCCAGGGCGACGAGTCCGGCCAGGATCATCCCGGTCCGGCCGGCCAAGGCGTGCCTCGGATCCGTGGGGGCCATCTCAGCCCTTCTTGGCCAGCGTGCGCAGGTGGTTCACGATGTCCCACCGGTCGACCACCGACAGGGCCTCGCCGTAGGCCGGCATGATGGCCCCCCCGAAGCCGATGTAGTACGAGAAATGCCCGTCGGTCTTCGCCTGCACCGCGGGGCTCGTGAGATCGGGCGCGGGGATGAACCGCGGGCTGACGAGCCCGTCCCCCTTGCCGGCCGGCCCGTGGCACGGGGTGCAGTAGATGTCGTAGAGCTTCTGCCCGCGAGCGAGCGAAGCGGGGTCCGGGGGAATCGGATTCTTCCGCGTCACGTACACCTCGCGCGCGACGACCAGCTCCGCCCCTTCCCGCGGCACCGTGCCCGGGGGCTGCCCCATCGTGAGCTGGCCGGGCACCAGCTTGACGTCGTTCTGCATGCTCGTCATCCACCGGTAGGCGACGAGCCCGCCCATGACCGCGGCCACCGCGCCGACCACCAGGAGGCAGAGCAGGAACACCCACTTCATGCCCGGACCTCCTCGGCGCCCGCGCCGCGCAGGAGGTCCTCGATCGCCGCGCGCTCGGCCCCGTCGCAGGTGACCTCGACGCCGAAGCGATCGATGCTGAACCGGGGATCGTACAACCGGGAGATCCGGAGGCTCGGCAGCCGGGCAGTGACCAGGAGCCCCAGGAGCGTGCAGAGCCCCCCGAGCAGAATCGTCATCTCGAAGGCGATCACCACGAAGGGGGGAATCGAGACCACCGGCTTGCCTCCGGTGATCAGGTTCCACTTGAGCGCGGTCCAGATCGTCAGGGCGAACCCGCTGGTCACCCCGATCAGGGCGCCGACGAGCGTGAAGAGCCGCACGGGGCTTCGCGGCAGCCCGTGTCCGGTGAGCGCCTCCTCGAACTCGTCGAGGGGCACCGGGCTGTAGGCGGCGATCGACCGTACGCCCCGGGCCCGGAGCGCCCGGATGGCCCGGGTCGCGGTGTCCACATGCTGGAAGACGCCCAGAACCGTCGTCGCCGCCATCAGTGGGCGTGCCCATCCCGCACCGGATGCGGGATGGTCTCCTTGACCTCGACGATCGACATGGACGGCATCACCTTGATGAAGCCCAGGAACAGGAGGAAGAACCAGGCGAAGCTGCCGATGACGATGCCGCTGTCGATGAGGGTCGGCACGTAGGTGCCGAAGGTGTACGGGTAGAAGCCGTGCGCGAGACCCGGGCACGATGATGTTGAAGCGCTCGAACCACATCCCGATCAGCACGAGGATCGACACGACGTACAGCGTCGGGATGTGAGTGCGGGCCCGCTTCCAGAAGAAGATCAGGGGCGCCACGCTGTTGCAGAAGATCTGGAGCCACCACCACGGCGCATACACCCCGACCCACTTGAAGAGGTACGAGGCCCGCTCGAAGTGCTCGCCGCTGTACCAGGCCGTGAACCCCTCGCAGGCGTAGAAGTACGTCAGGACCAGCCCCGTGACGAGGATCAGCTTCGCCATGTTGTCGAGGTGCCGATCCGTGATGTAGGGGTACAGGTTGAAGTAGTAGCGCATTGGAATGAGCAGGACGAGCACCATGGCGAAGCCGGAGAAGATGGCGCCGTCGACGAAGAAGGGCGCGAAGAGCGTGGAGTGCCAGCCGGGGACCAGCGCCATGGCGAAGTCCCAGGACACGACGCTGTGCACCGACACCACGAGCGGCGTGGCCAGGGCGGCGAAAAGGCCGTAGGCGCGCCGGTAGTGGCGCCATTGCCGGTCGGTCCCCTGCCACCCGAGGGCCATGACGCCGTAGATCTGGCGCTTCCAGCCGGTCGCGGCGTCCCGCAGGGCGGCGATGTCCGGGACGAGGCCGACGATGAAGAACACGGTGCTGATGGTCAGGTACGTCGAGATCGCGAACACGTCCCAGACGAGGGGCGACCGGAAGTTCGGCCACAGGAAGCGCTCGTTCGGGTACGGGATCAGCCAGTACGCGTACCACATGCGGCCCGCGTGGATGACCGGGAACAGCCCCGCGGTCATGACCGCGAAGATGGTCATCGCCTCCGATCCGCGGTAGATCGAGGTGCGCCACTTGGCGCGGAAGAGATACAGGATGGCCGAGATCAGCGTGCCGGCGTGGCCGATGCCGATCCAGAACACGAAGGTGGTGATGTACATCGCCCACATCTGGGGATTGCGCTTCCCGGCCATCCCCATGCCGAAGTACACCTGCAGGAGCCAGCAGAAGATGCCGCCGGCCAGGACGAGGGCGATGATCGACATCCAGCCGAAGTAGGCCGACCCCGGGAAGTCGAGCGTGCGGAGGACGTCGCGGTTGACGTCGGCGAAGGTGGGCGCGGCGCCGCCCGCGATCGGCGGGACCCGGCGGTCGTGGCCGCGCGGGGCGCTCACTGGTCTACCCTTCCCCCGAAGAAGAGAGACAAGAGCCTCTTGAGGGGGGATACCGGGATATGGGGCGGCCCGAGATCGTCGCTCCTACGGGCGCGTAGCGATCGCATTTCTTGGGGCCGGGGCCGCCGACGAGCGGATGCTGGCCGCTGTGACGATCCCGGGGGTCGGGGAGAGCCCACGTGCGCTTGCCGCGCGACGGCCAGCGTGAGACCTGCTCCCCCGACTCACACCACGAGAGGTCCCAACCGGCCACAGGGTGGAGCGCCACGGGCAGCTGAAGCCCAGAGCGCCAATCAGTGAGCGACCGGCAGGACCTCTCCCGCGCGCAGTGTCTCGCAGTCCCAGGGAGACGTGCAATGTCCTTCTTCGCCGGCCTGGACTGGGCCGCCACCACCCATGCCGTCTGCGTGCATCGACGAGACCGGCACCGTCCGCTGGCGCGGCACCGTGGCGCACACCGCCGCGGGCCTGGGCCGAGCTCGTCCAGCGGCTGACACTCGCTTCGGGCCCCGCCGCCACGCTGCCCGTCGCCCTCGAGCGCCCCTCGGGCCTCGTCGTCGACACGCTCCTCGAGGCCGGCTTCCCCGTCGTCCCCATCCACCCCAACGTCGTCAAAGCCAGCCGACCTCGCTACTCCGCCGCCGGGGGCAAGAGCGATCCCGGCGACGCCTACCTCCTCGCCGACCTCCTCCGGACCGATGGCCATCGCTTCCGCCCCCTGCAGCCTCTCGCCGATGAGACCCGGGCCCTCCGCGCCCTCGTCCGCGGCCGCGACGACCTCGTCGCCCAGCGCGTCGCCCTCGCCAACCAGCTCCGCGCCCTCCTCGAGCGCTTCTGGCCCGGCGCCGCGGTGATCTTCGCCGACGTCGATTCGCCGATCGCCCTCGCCTTCCTCACGCGCTACCCCACGCCCCAGAGCTGCCGAGCGGCTCGGCGAGCGCCGGCTGGCCCAGTTCCTCCGCCGCCACGCCTACTGCGGCCGCCGCGCCGCCGCCGAGCTGCTGGCCCGCCTCCGCACACGCTCCCCTCAGTCGCACCGGCGACGCCGAGATGGAGGCCAGCGGCGAACTCGTCCAGGCCCTCGTCGCCGTCCTCAGTCCCGCTCGTCGCCCAGATCCAGCAACTCTCCGCCGCAATCGCGGCGTCCTCCCGGAGGATCTTCCGCAGATACGTCACCGCGGGCTTCGTGCCCAGCTCACCCAGGACGTGATAGCCGCGCGGGGACGCCGAGAGACGCGAGACACGGCTCTTGCCGTCCTTCAGGTCGCCGAACGTGATGGCCTGCGTGGGGCATGTCTGCTGGCAGGCGGTCTTGATCTCCCCGTCCCGCGGCAGCCGGTTCTCCTCCCGGGCCCGGTCACGCCCCGCGATGATCCGCTGCACGCACATCGTGCACTTCTCCATGATCCCGCGGTCGCGCACGGCCACGTCCGGGTTCAGCTGGAGGTTCATCGGCGCCGGCCACTCGTACCGGTACCAGTTGAACCGCCGCACCATGTACGGGCAGTTGTTGCCGCAGTACCGGGTGCCCACGCACCGGTTGTAGACCTGGGCGTTCAGCCCGTCGGCGGTGTGGTAGGCCGCGAAGACCGGGCAGACCGGCTCGCATGGCGCCACCTCGCAGTGCTGGCAGAACATCGGCAGGAAGCGCGCGCTGGGCCGCCCGGCGGCCGGCGCATCGGCGGCATGCGCCACCCCGACGAGGCCGGACGCGGCGGCATGCCCCTTGGCCGGCGCCCCCGCGTGTCCGCGATCCCACCAGCGCTCGACCCGGAGCCATTGCACGCTCCGGCCGTAGTCGATGTCGCCCTTCCCCACCCACGGGACGTTGTTCTCCGCCTGGCAGGCGACGACGCACGCCTGACAGCCCGTGCAGGCGTCGAGATCGACCGTCATCCCCCAGCGGTTCTGGGGATACTTGAGGTCGGGATACATCGACGGGAGGTTCGCGTGCGCCGGGGCCTTGCCTCCGCGCTCCTGCTTGACGGCCTCCGCCAGGCTCACCGTCTCGAAGATCTCCCGGGAATGGTCGACCTCGGTGACGCCGGCGGGCGAGGCGAGCTTCTCCCGCCGCCCGGTCTTCTGGAGCCGGACGCGGACGCCCAGCCAGCGCGGCCCGCCCGACGTCGCGGCCGGCTCGGCCGGCAGGAGCGCGTACGGGCTCTGGCCGAGGCCGCGCGCGAATCGCCCGTAGGCCGCATGCCCGAGGCCGGTGGGGATCGCCACCGCGCCCGCCGCCAAGGTATCCGACACGTAGGCGGGCGTCTCGATCGTGCCGTGGGGCGACTCCACCCGCACGACGTCGCCGTTCTGCACGCCGAGGCTTCGCGCGGTCGCGGTCGGGATCTCGATCCAGCTCCCGTACACGACCTGGGTCATGGGATCGGGAGTCTCGTGGAGCCACACCTTGTTGGCGCTGCGGCCGTCGTAGTAGCGCGAGGACGGGACGACCAGGAGGGCGGGGTCGGTCGCGCCACCCTCCAGCGCCGGGGCCCCGCCCGCCACCTTCGCTCCCGGCTGGAGCGTGACCTTCGCCGTCGGCACGTCCGCCCAGTAGCCGCCCCGGCGGAGCGCCTCTTCCCAGAAGGCCTCGAAGGTTGCCTTCGGCGCCACGCTCTTGCCCATGGCCCGCCAGGACTCGCGGAGGTAGTCGGCGAAGGTCTTGGCCTGGAAGACGCTCTTCTCCGAGCCCGGGACCAGGGCTCGCCCGGCATCGAGCAGCAGGTCGCCGGTGGCCTTGGTGTCGACGCCCGGGAACGACGCCGGCGCCTTCCGGCCCAGCGCCTCCCTCACGCCCTGGAGCTGCGGAAGATCGAGAGCGTCCGGGTTCGTATCGCCGACCTTCGGCACCGGGCCCATCGCCGGCTGCATGAGCGACCACACGCCCTCACGCGGCGAGTAGTCCCCCCACGACTCGAGCGGCGTCAGGTCCGGGATGACCAGGTGGGCGCCGGCGGTGGTTTCGTCCAGGTGGCTCGAGAGGCTCACCACGAACGGGACCTTCGCCAGGGCTTCCGCGAAGCCGGCGCGCGCCGGGAGCGTGAACGCGGGGTTGGCGTCCTTCACGATGAGGACCGCGATCTCGCCCTGCGCCATGGCCTTGGTCAGCGCGACGACGTCCGCGTAGCGGCTCGCCCGTGACAGGGTCGAGTTCGGACCGAATCGGACCGTCCGGCCCACGTTGCCGAGAGCATGGTTGAGCAGGGCCACGGCCATCGCAGCGTCCGTCGACCCGCTCACCGCCACTCCGCCCGTGACCACCAGGCTCGGCGCGCCCTTCACGAGGGCCTCGGCCAGGTGCCGAAGCTTGGCCGCGGGCACGCCGCTCTGCCTGGCCACCGCCTCCACGTCCACCGCGCGGGCCGCCGCGGTCAGGGCCTCGGTCTCCTTCGCCGGCTGGGACGGGACCTGGCGCGATTCGAGGACGAGCCGCAGCAAGGCCAGCGCGATCCCCGCCTCGGCACCCGGAGCGCTCGCGATCCACTCGTCGGCGTTCGCGGCGGTCATCGAGTAGCGAGGCTCGACGTGGATCACCCGGGCCGCGTGCCCGTCCCGCAGCTCGTGCACGCGGCGGACCGCGCTCGCGTACTCCGTGGGCGAGATCCACGTCTCCAGGAAGTCGGCCCCGAGCGAGAGGATCGTCTTCGCGTCCTCGAACGCGTGGTGGGGGATCGCGTCGACGCCGAAGACGGCGCGGTTCGCCGCGCGGAGGTCCTCGTGGGCGAAGGCCTCGTAGGCGAGCCGGGCACGGCCGCCGACCGCCTTCAGCCACTCGTCCGCCAGGCGCCCCAGGCTGCCGGTCTCGAGCTGGGTCACCATCGCGATGCGGCCGGGGCCGGCCTGGCGCGCGGCGGCCACCTTCTCCACGAAGAGCTTCTGCGCGTCGGCGACGGAGACCTGGCGCCACGACGCGCCCTCGCGGAGCCGCGGACCCGGGATGCGGTCCGGATCGTAGGTTCCGAGGAGCCCCGCCTGGCCGCGGGCGCAGAGGACGCCATGGTTCACCGGGTGGTCGGGGTTCCCCTCCAGCTTGACGACGCGACCCTCGCGGCTCCTCGCGAGCACGCCGCAGCCGGCCGGGCACTCCCGGCATACGGTCGCGAACCACGTCGCCACTCCCGGCACGATGTGCTCGGGCGGGATGACGAAGGGGAGGATCGTCTCGGTCGTCTTGCCGCACCCGGCCGCCGCGGCGGCCGCGCCGCCGGCGCCGACGATCCGGAAGAAGCTCCGGCGATCCACCCCGCCTCGCGCGCTCGATCCGTCCGGCATGCCCTGCTCCGTCAGTGGTGGCAGACCACGCAGTCGAGCGGACCCTTCCGCTCGGCGTGACACGACACGCACCAGCCCATGGTCAAGGGCGCCACCTGGGCGACTTCGGTCATGTCCTGGACCGCGCCGTGGCATTGCTGGCACGCCAACCCCGTCTGCACGTGCCGCTTGTGGGGAAAGTACACGAACCCCGCGACCTTGTGGATCCGCACCCACTCGATCGGCCGGCCGTCCTTCCAGTGGAGGCGCAGCTTCTCGACTTCCTTCTGGAGCTCGGCGTCCTTCGAGGCCACGATCTGATGGCAGCCCATGCACCGCTTGACGGAGGGGATTCCCGCGAAGGTCGAGCGCCGGGCGTCCGCATGGCAGTACTGGCAGTCGATCTTGAACTCCCCGGCGTGAATCTTGTGGCTGAAGAGGATCGGCTGCTTGACCGGCGGCGCGATGGGGGCCGGTGCCGGAGCGCCCGGCGCCTGCGCGCTGGTCAGGCCGGGATCCAGGCCCGGAAGTGACACCGCCGCGAGTGAAATGACCAGGCCGGCGAGCACCCTCCGCACGCGGACCCGCATCCGCCTCGTCCTCGTCTCGCTCTCCGTCAACCGGCTGCGCCCGCGCCCGATCGGGGCGGGCTGAGAAGGCTAGTACGTTCTTTCACAAAGGCAGGCGGATGATAGCAGCGGGTCCCGGACCCGTCAACGGCTTTCTGCTCGAACGGCGGGCTCCCCGACGGCCAGCGGCACTTCCACGAACTCTCCGGCCGCCGGGTCGAAGCGATGCGCGCGCGTCTCCACGACCCGGCCCTCGGTCACTCCCACGACCACGTAGGTCGCGGCCGGATAGGCGGGCATTCCGTCGACCATCGCGTTCTTCCGATCGGTCTCCGAGAAATATCCGCCGGTGTCGACGTGCGAATGGTAGATCACGTGTACCTCGAACCCCTCGGACTCTCGCCGCCCGATCTCCAGGAGGTGCTCGTGGGCGATGTAGTAGGCGGTTCGAGCGGTGCGCGGGAACCGTCCGGGGTCCTTCGCGTGGAGCTCGTCCTGGATGTTCCGGCACGCCAGGAGCCGCCGCTCCTGGGCGCCCCGTGTCCGGGTCAGGACCACGCCGCAGCACTCGGCGGGATAGTCGGCACGCGCGTGTTCCTGGATCGCCCGGAGCTCGTCGGCCGTGAGAAGAGGGCTCATGTGCCTCCCGCCAGCGCCGGGATGATCGACACCTCGTCGCCGGCCTTCAGCCTCGTCGCCTGGCCATCCAGGGCGCCGATCTCCTCTCCGTTCACGTACACGTTGACGTGGTGATGCACCTGGCCGCCCGCATCGCGGACGAGGCCCCGGAGGCCCTCGAAGCGCGCCTCGAGGGTGTCGAACAGCGTCTTCACGTCTCCCGCATCGACGTCGATCCGTGGCTCGTTCGCCGTCGCGCGCCGAAACGGCGTTGGGATGTACACGCTCACGGCCATCGTCTTGCCTCCTCCCGGCGCTCAGCGCTCAGCGCGCTCCGCGGCTTCCAGCGGGACGCTGAGGTACCGCTCGCCGGTGTCACAGAGCACCGTCACGACCGTGCGGCCGGCGCCGAGGCGCTCGGCCACTCCCAGCGCCGCCCACACGTTGGCGCCGGCGGAGATGCCCACGAGGAGACCCTCCTCCCGGGCCAGCCGGAGCGTGGTGCCCATCGCGTCCTCGTCCTTCACCTGCACGACCTCGTCGATCACCGTGCGGTTGAGGATCCCCGGCACGAACGACGCGCCGATCCCCTGGATCCCGTGAACCCGCGCCTTCCCTCCGGAGAGCACCGGCGAGCGGGCCGGCTCGACGGCGACGATCCGAACCCGGGGCACGCGCTGCCGCAGCACCTCGCCTACCCCCGTGATCGTGCCGCCCGTCCCCACCCCGGCCACGAACGCATCGATCTTCGCTCCGGTGGCCTCGAGGATCTCGAGCGCGGTCGTCCGGCGATGAGCGTCCGGGTTCGCGGGGTTCTCGAACTGCTGGAGCATCACGTAGCCGGGATTCGTCCGGCAGAGCTCCTGCGCCGCGTACACGGCGCCCGTCATGCCCTCGATCGCGGGGGTCAGGACCAGCTCGGCGCCCAGCCGCGCCAGGAGTCGTCTCCGCTCGAGGCTCATGTCGTCCGGCATCGTCAGGATCAGCCGGTAGCCCTTCACCACGGCGACCAGGGCGAGGCCGATCCCGGTGTTCCCGCTCGTCGGCTCGACCAGCGTGGAGCCGGCCCGGAGCGCGCCCCGCCGCTCGGCGTCCTCGATCATGGCGCGCGCGATCCGGTCCTTGACGCTCCCGCCGGGATTCTGCGACTCGACCTTCGCCAGGATCGTCGCGCTGCCGGCGGACGGGAGCCGGTTCAGGCGGACGAGCGGCGTGTTGCCGATGAGGTCGAGGACGCTGTCGGCGATCAGCGGGCGTCCGGTCACGGTCTCCCCTGTCTCAAATATGGTAGATGGTGCGCTCGGGCGACTGCCGCGCCTTGACCTGCTCCGCGAGGTCGCCGAACGTGATGCGGTCGACCACCTTCGCGACCGCGCCCGCGATCTCCCGCCAGAGCGGCGCGAGATCCGAGGAGACGGGCGCGCCCGAGGTCCCGGGATGGCGGCCCGCGACCTCCAGCCCGGTCACCCGCCCCTCGACGGCGCGGAGCACCTCGCCCACCGTGATGGCTGCCGGCGCGCGGACCAGCTGATACCCTCCCGTCGCCCCGCGCTTGGAGTCGAGAAAGCCGGCGCGCTTCAGGACCAGCAGCACCTGCTCCAGGTAGCGCTGCGGGATCCCCTGCCGCCGGGCCACCTCCTGGATGGGCACCAGGCCCTCCCCGTGGTGGACGGCAAGGTCGAGCAGGGCGCGGATCGCGTACTCACCCTTCGCAGAAACTCGCATATCCGGTCAAGAATGGAGTGTACCGACCGCCTCCGACGAGCGTCAAGGACGCTCTCCGGCGGAGACGGTTCGACGGCTCGGGCTCAGCGCTCCCGGAGGCGGGGATTCAGGGCGTCCTGGAGCCCGTCCCCGAGGAAGTTGAAGCCCAGGACCACGGACAGGATCGCAAGCCCGGGGAACGTCGCCGCCCACCAGTACTCGAACTTGCTCTGACCGGCGGCGATCATCGCGCCCCACTCGGGCGCGGGGGGGACCGCACCCAGGCCGATGAAGGACAGCGCGGCCGTGAGGATGATGGCGTTGCCGATGTCGAGGGTCCCCTTGACGACGATCGGGGGAAACGCGTTCGGGAGGATGTGGGTCAGCACGACGCGGGAGGCCGGGCGCGCCGAGCGCCCGGGCCGCGATCACGTAGTCGTTCTCCTTGATCGCCAGGACCTGTCCTCGCATGAGGCGGCTGAACTCCGGCCACGACACCAGGAGGATCGCGAACATGGCGTTGCGGAGCCCGGCGCCCGAGCGCTGCGGTGATCGCCATGGCCAGGACGATGGGCGGGAACGCGAGCACGATGTCGACCACCCGCATGAGGACCTCGTCGACGTGCCCTCCGACGTAGCCGGCCACCGCGCCCACGCCCGCCCCGAACAGGCTCGCCAGCAGGATGACCGTGAACGCGATCGGCATCGTGATGCGTGCTCCGTAGAGGACGCGCGAGAAGTTGTCCCGGCCCGCCTCGTCGGTGCCGAAGAAGTGGACGCGGCCCCGGCGGCTCCAGCCGGTTCATGACGTCGAGGTCCGTCGGACTGTGGGGCGCGAGCCAGGGGCGAACGCCGCCACGAAGACCCAGACTCCCACGACGACGACGCCGACGACGAGCGCGGTGTTCGCCGCGTCCGCGGCGCACGTGGTGCCTCGCGGGCAACGATCAGGATGTTCGGGCGGGCGATCGGCTGGGCGGCGGGCATGGCCGACCGCTCACCGCACCCGGATGCGGGGGTCCAGGACGCCGTAGAGGAGGTCGACGATGAGGTTCACGACGATATAGATGACCGCGGTCAGCATCGTGACGCCCAGGATCGCGGGATAGTCGAGCCGGGTCGACGCGGTCACCGCGTAGCGTCCGATTCCCGGCCACGCGAAGACCGTCTCCGTCAGCACGGCGCCGGACAGGAGGCTCGCGAAGGTCAGGCCGATGACGGTGACCACGGGGATCAGGGCGTTCCGCAGCGCGTGGAAGCCGACGACGAGGCCCTCGCCGAGCCCCTTCGATCGCGGCGGTGCGCACGTAGTCGGCCTCGAGCACCTCGAGCAGCGATGACCGCGTGGTGCGCGCGATGAGCCCCATGATGAACCAGCCCAGGACGAGGGCGGGCAGAATCAGGTGCCGAACGCGCCGCCCCGAAGAGCTCCCAGTTCCCGGCGGCGAGGCTGTCCACCAGCAGGAATCCGGTGACGCGGGGCGGCATGGTCTGGTGGCTGTCCAGTCGCCCGGGCCCCGGCGCCAGCTCGAGGAGGTAGTAGAAGACGTAGAGGGCGATCAGGCCCGGTCCAGAAGATCGGCGAGGCGGCGCCGACCAGCGACACGGCGCGGGCGACGTGGTCGGCCAGCCGGTTGTGGCGGACCGCCGCCCAGATCCCAGCGGCACGCCGAAGCAGACGGCCACCGCGAGGGCGGCCAGCGACAGCTCGATCGTCGCGGGCAGGAACTGCTTGAGGTCCTGCAGGACGGGGCGGCGGGTCGTGAAGGACTCCCCGAGGTCCCCCCGCAGGACGTTCGCCAGGTAGGCGACGAACTGCTCGGGCAGGGATCGGTCGAGCCCCCAGCGCTTGATGTAGGCCGCGCGGATCGACGGGTCCTTCGTCGCCTGCTCGGAGAGCACCATGGCGAGGGGATCGGCCGGGACGCTGTGGGCCACCAGGAACGCCGTCAGGACGACGCCGAACAGGGCAACGACGGCCAGGGCCAGCCGTCGTCCGAGATACGTCAGCAGCATGGGCGCGACTCGCCGGGAGTGACGCCGGTGGCAGGACTCCCGGCGAGCCGCGTCACGCGCTCGCTACCGGCTGAGGTTCGCGACAGTGACCCACCAGATCGGATGGATCGCGTAGCCCTTGATCGCGGGATTCAGCCCCACGAAGTTCTTGGGCTGGATCAGCATGATCTCCGGCACGTCCTCCAGCGCGATCTTGTTCATCTCCATGTAGAGGGCCTCGCGCTTCTTGGGATCCTGCTCCTTCTTGGCCGTGGCGATGATGTCGTTGACCTTCGGATTGGAGTACTTCACGCGCTTCGGCACCGGGCCCGCGCCGTAGAAGGCGTCCGCGTATGGGTCCGGATCGAGGTAGTCGGGAGACCAGGACGCCAGCATCAGCTGGATCTTCCCGGCGCGATACTCGGCGATGGCCACCGATCGCTCCTTCGCGTCGAGGGTGACCTTGATGCCCGCCTGCGCCAGGTCGGCCTGGAGCTTGGCGGCCAGGGGCTCCGACGGCACGCCCAGGAGCGGCGCGGTCCAGTAGGTCAGCTTGACGCTCGAAGCCGTTCGGCAACCCGGCTTCGGTGAGGAGCTGCTTGGCCTTGGCCAGATCCGCGCTTGCGCGCCAACGACTTGTCGCCCCCGAGGATCCCGAGCGGGATCATGGTCGAGGGACGCTCGCCCGCGCCGCGGACGATGCCCTTGATGATCCCGTCGTAGTCGATCGCATAGGAGACGGCCTGTCGGACCCGCTTGTCGCTCAGCTCCTTGCTCTGCTCGGCGCTGTTGGTCACCCCCACGTACACCTGGTTCATCGAGAGCCCCTCGAGGATCTTGATCTTGGGGCCCTGAGTGATCTTGGCCACGATGTCGACGTCGAAGTCGTGGGCGACGTCGGCGTCGCCGCGCTCGACCATCTCGCGCTGCGTGGTTCCGTTCGGGCACGTGCTTGAAGATCACCTTCGCGAAGTGGGGCTTCTTGCCCCAGTACCCCGCGTTCCGCTCGAGCACCGCCTCGACGTTCTTCGTGAACGCGACCAGCTTGTACGGGCCCGAGCCCTCCGACTGGTTGTTGAGCCACTCGGTGGCCTTGTCCTTGTCCTTCGCGTCGTCGGCGTCCGTCCCGCCCTTGGCCATCACGACCTTCGAATCGGCAACGCCGCAGGGCACCGCCGCGAGGGCCGCGAGGAACGACGCGTCGGGAGCGTTGAGGACGATCCGGACGGTCAGGTCGTCCACGGCCTGGATGTCCTTGACCGGATCCATAAAGAAGGAGGGGTTGTCCTTCAGGTTCTTGAGCCGCCGCAGCGAGAAGCGCACGTCGTTCGCGGTCAGCGGGTTGCCGGAGGTGAACTTCACTCCGGGCCGGATCTTGAACGTGTAGGTCGTCCCGTCCGGGGACACCGTCCACGAGGTGGCCAGGCGGGGCTGGATCTTGGTGAAGTCCGGGGCGTCCACGGTGACGAGCGTGTCGTACGCCGCCGTGTCCAGGATCTGCGAGGTGTACTCGTAGGTCCGGTGCACGTCGTTCGTCACGTAGTCGTCGATGTTGCGGGCGATGATCAGCGTCTCTTGCCGGCTCTGGGCCAGGGCGGGCCCGCCGCTCGCCAGCATCGCCGCGGCGACGCCGAGCGCCACGACCCCAATCCATCTCGACACGGAGCGTCCTGTTCGCATGCTTGCGATCTCCTTCCGGTGAGAGTTCACGATTGCGACGGCGCCCGTCTCAGGATGTCGGGCGCACCACGAGGGTCTCGGTGTAGGTCACCCCGTCGATCGCCCGGATCCGCCCGACGACGTCGGACGCCGCGTGCAGGTCCAGAGATCGGATCAGCGCCACCATGTCGTACTGGCCGAAGAGCTGGTACACGTACGAGAGCCCCTCCAGCTTCCGGAGCGCGTCGAGCACCTCCGTCTCCTGCTGGGGCTGGCATCGGATCAGAACACCTGCGACCATCGGACCCCCTTTTCGGCCTCGTTGGGCCTCTACCGCCTGACGGTCTACCGATTCGCGCCGGTCTCGTCACGACCCGGCACGGACAGGATTGCCTTGACACCCTGGCGCGAGAGCACGAACTCGAACGCTTCTTGCGCCTGATCGAGCGGGAACACGTGGCGCGTGAGCGATGCGACGTCCACGCGCCCCTCCGCCAGGAGCGCCAGCGCGCGCTGGTACTCCCGGTACGAGTAGCAGATCGCCCCCACCAGGTGCAACTCGCCCCGGACGGCGGGCTCGAGATCGATCTGGACCTGCTTGTGCACGGTCAGCATCACCACCGACCCGCCCTTCCGGGCCATGGCGATGCCCTGGCCGAGCGCCTCGGCATTGCCGGCCGCCTCGTACACGAAGTCGGCTCCGCCGTCGGTCAGCTCCCGCACGGCGGACACCGCGTCGCGCTCGCGGATGTTGACGACCTCGTCCGCCCCCATGTCGCGCGCCAGGGCGAGCCGATCGTCGCGGGTCCCGATCACGACCACGCGCGCGCGCAGGATCCGCTTGATCACCTGGGTGGCCAGGAGTCCCATCTGTCCGGGGCCCAGCACCGCCACCCAGGACCCCGAGGTGACCGTGATCATCTCGAGACCGCGGATCACGCACGCCAGCGGGTCGGCGAGCACGGCGGTCTCGAACGCGAGGCCGGGGGGCAGCGGGTGGATGTTGCGCGCGGGGACGGCCACGAATTCCGTCATCCCGCCGTCGACCGTGACGCCGAGCTCCTCCAGCTTCTCGCAGAGATTGACCCGGCCGACCTTGCAGTGGCGGCAGATGCCGCAGCCGATGCAGATCTCGACGGCGACGGGCGTTCCCAGGCGCACGTCGGTCATCCGCTCGCCGACGGCGACGACCTCGCCCGCGATCTCGTGGCCGATGATGAACCGGCGCCGGCGGCCGGGGTTCACCTCGTTGTAGATGCGCTGGTCGCTGCCGCAGATCCCCGCCGCGCGCACGCGGACGAGCACCTCCCACGGCCCCACGGTGGGCACCGGCACGTCCTCGAGGACGATGCCGCGCTTGGCGGGATCCTTGACGACGGCGAGCATGTCGTCCGGCTAGAGCGGGCTCGCGAACCGCTGGCGCTCGAGCAGCCGGGCCGCCTCGCGGGCGAAGTACGTGATCACCAGGTCGGCGCCGGCCCGCCGGATCGCCGTCAGCGCCTCGAGCATGCAGCGCTCCTCGTCGAGCCAGCCGAGACGCGCGGCCGCCTTGATCATCGCGTACTCCCCCGACACCGAGTACGCCGCGAGCGGGAGCCCGAACTCCTGGCGGGCCCGGGCGATCACGTCCAGGTACGGGAGGGCCGGCTTGATCATGACGATGTCCGCGCCCTCGTCGACGTCCAGCCCGACCTCGCGCATCGCCTCCGCCGCGTTGGCGGGATCCATCTGGTAGGAGCGCCGGTCTCCGAACTGAGGCGCGTTCTCCGCCGCGTCGCGGAACGGCCCGTAGAATGCCGAGGCGTATTTCGCCGAGTACGCCATGATGGGCGTCTCGGTGTAGCCGGCCTCGTCGAGCGCCTCGCGCACCGCGCCGATGCGCCCGTCCATCATGTCCGACGGCGCGACGACGTCGGCCCCCGACTCGACGTGGGAGAGCGCGACGCGCGCCATGAGCTCCACGCTCGCGTCGTTCTTGACGCGCCCGTCCTCGACGATCCCGCAGTGCCCGTGGCTCGTGTACTGGCAGAGGCACACGTCGGTGATCACGAGCAGGTCCGGGATCGTCTCCTTCACCGCCCGGGCGACCTGCTGCACGATCCCGTCCTCGGCGTACGCCTCGGAGCCCCGCGGGTCCTTCGACTGCGGCACCCCGAAGAGGAGGACCGCCGGGATCCCCATGCTGGCGGCGTCCTTCGCCTCCTTCAGCACCTCGTCCAGAGACAGGCGGGAGACGCCGGGCATCGAGTCGATCGGCTCCCGCACCCCGCGGCCGTGGACGGCGAACAGGGGGAGGATGAGGTTCTCGACCCCGAGGCGGGTCTCCCGCACCATGCGCCGGATGAGTGGCGACTCGCGAAGTCGGCGCGGCCGATAGAGAGGATGTGCCATGGAGGCCTCCTGCCCGGTCCCGGGTCAGCCCCGCAATGCCGCCGGCGGGGACGTTTCGAAGTGACCGGCGATCGCGTCGGCGAGCGCCGGAATCGTGTACTCGCGAGGGATCACGGTGACCGGGAGCCCGTGCTCGGTCGCCGTCGCCGCGGTGACGGGGCCGATCGCGGCCACGACGACTCCCTGCAGGAGCTGCCGCGCGGTGACCGGCCCGAGGAGCGCCAGGAAGCCGCGGACCGTCGACGAGCTCGTGAACGTGACGGCGTCGAGCCCTCCGGACTCCAGGAGGGTCCGGACACGGTCCGCGCCGTCCCTCACGAACACCGTCCGGTAGGCCGGCACGACTGTCACCGGGTTGCCTCGCGCCTCCAGCTCCTGCGGAAGGATCTCCCGCGCGTCCGCGGCCCGGACGAGGAGCACCCGGTCCCCTCGGTGTAGCCGAGGCGCCGAGCGCCTCGAGCAGCCCTTCGGCCCGATACTCGTCCGGAACCAGGTCCGGCTCGATTCCCGCGCGCCGCAGCTCCTCGGCGGTCTCCGGGCCGATGGCCGCCACCTGGCGTCCGGCCAGATACCGAGCATCCAGTCCGGCCTGAGCGAGACGTGTCCGGAAGGCGGCCACGCCGTTGACGCTGGTGAAGACCACCCACCGGTAGGAGGCGAGCCCTCGGATCGCCTCGTCGAGGGGGCCCCAGTCTTCCGGTGGCTCGATCGCGATCGCGGGAAGGGCGACGACCTCGGCGCCGTTCGCCTCCAGCAGTGTTGCCAGCCGCCCCGCCTGGGCTCGCGGCCGCGTCACGAGGATCCGTTTCCCGTGGAGCGGTCGCTTCACGCCGCCTGCCCCGCGCGGATGATCTCCGCCGCGCCGGCCGCCAGGAGTCGCTCGGCGAGCCGTCGGCCCAGCGCGGCCGGAGAGCCCGGATCGCCGACCTCGCCGTCCCGGAGCGTGCGAGCGCCGTCGGGGGTGGCCAGAAAGACGTCGAGCCTCAAACCGTCCGCGGTCCGGCGGGCGTACGCCGCCAGCGGGGTGGTGCAGCTCCCGCCGAGCGCCTCGAGGAACGCGCGCTCCGCGAGACTCGCCGTTTGGGTCTCGGCATCGGTCAGCGCCTCCGCCAGCCGGCGAGTGCGGGAATCCTGCGTGCGCGCTTCCACGCCGAGCGTCCCCTGGCCGACGGCCGGCAACATCTCGTCCGGATCGAGGGCGGTCGCGGTCGCGTCGAGGAGACCCAGGCGGCCGAGGCCCGCGCTCGCCAGGACGAGGGCGTCGAACTCGCCCTCGCGGAGCTTCCGGATGCGGGTGTCGACGTTCCCCCGCACTGGACCGATCGAGAGATCTGGCCGGCGGAGGAGCAGCTGGACACTGCCGTCGGAGGCTCGAGGTCCCCACGCGCGCGCCGCGCGGGAGGGCGTCGAGCCTCGTCGGCGCCGCCGCCACCAGCACGTCCCTCGGGTCCGCGCGCTTGGGAAACGCCGCCAGCACCAGGTCCTCGGGTCGCTCGCCGGGCAAGTCCTTCAGGCTGTGCACCGCGAGGTCCACCTTCTCTTCGAGCAGAGCCTCGTCGATCTCCTTCACGAAGAGGCCCTTCCCGCCGACGTCGGCCAGGTGCGCCGTCGCCAGCCGGTCCCCCGAGGTTCGGATCGCCACCAGCTCGACCCGCAGCCCGGGCCACGCGCGCCGCAGGCCCGCCGCCACTTCCTCGGCCTGCCGAAGCGCCAGCTGACTGCCGCGGGTGCCGATGCGCACATGATCACTCACCGGGTTCCGTCCCGTCCCTGGACCCGAGCGCCGCCGCGAGCGCCATCCCCGCGGCCCCCGCCAGGATCGGGAGGCGGTCCCCGGGACGCGTTCCGCGACGGGACGGGATCGGCAGCGACCCGACGTCCACTCGCGCGAGCGCCCCGAGGAGGCTTCGCTTGAGCCCGGGATGGGCGCGCTCCAGCTCGCGCAGCAGCCGCTTCATTCGGTGCCGCTGGAGCGTGGGGTCCTTGCAGCCGGGACACGCGCAGCAGACCACGGGAAACTCCGTCGCGCGAACGTACTCGGCGATCTCGTCCTCCCACACGTAGACGAGCGGGCGGATGACGGTGTGGCGTCCGTTCCGCGCGGCGAGCCTCGCCGGCATCGCCTTGATCTGGCCGTTGAAGAAGAGGTTCAGGAGCAGCGTCTCGATGAAGTCGTCGGCATGGTGGCCGAGGGCGATCTTGTTGCAGCCGAGCTCGTCCGCGTACTTGTAGAGCGCGCCCCGCCGCAGCCGCGCGCAGAGCGAGCAGAACGTTTCGCCCGGCTGGATCTTCTCCTTGACGGTCAGGTTGATCCGCGCGCTCCGCATCTCGTAGGCGTAGCCCTCGCGGGCGAGGCGCTCCTCGATCAGGTCCGCCCGGAACCCGGCAAAGCCCTGGTCGACGTTCAAGGCCAGGAGCTCGAACCGGATCGGCGCGCGCCGCTGGGCGAGCCGGAGCAGATGCAGGAGCGCCCAGGAGTCCTTGCCGCCGGAGACCCCGACCAGGATCCGGTCTCCCTCCTCGATCAGGCCGAAGTCTCCGATCGCCTCCCCGAAGCGCGCCGTCAGGCGACGCTCGAGCCGCTCGACGTCGCTCATCTCGGAGCTCACCGTCGCGCGGCTGGGGGCTCTTCCGCGGGCTTGGCTGGGGGCGCATGCTGGGGTCCGTCCTCCGGGCCGGATAGGTCGAATTGTAGCCCCCACCGTCAAGCCACTTCAACCGACGGGAACCCGGCCGGCGAGCGCCGCGGCGGCCCGACCGTGCCGACGCGGCATCTCCGGGTCGCGGTTGACAGGAGGGAACCGACCCGTCCAAATAGCGCTGTGCCCGATTCGAGCTTCGGCCTCGACGGTCGCGTCGCCATGGTCACGGGTGCGAGCCGCGGAATCGGCCGCGCCGTCGCGCTCGCCTTGGCCCAGGCGGGGGCCGACGTCGTCCTGGCTGCCCGCAAGGCCCCCGACCTGGAGGTCGTCGCCGAGGAGGTGCGCGCGCTCGGTCGCCGGGCCCTCGCGGTGCCCGCCCACCTTGGACGGCGGCCCGACATCGACCGGCTGTTCGACACGGCAGTCGACGCGTTCGGCCGTCTCGACGTGCTGGTGAACAACGCCGCCACCAACCCGGTCTTCGGCCCCCTCGCCAACATCGAGGAAGACGCCTGGGACCGGATCATGGCGCTCAACGTCAAGGGCTACCTGCTGGCCGCGCAGCGGGCGGCCCGAGAAATGGGACCGCTCGGGCGCGGCGCGATCGTCAATGTCGCCTCCACCGCGGGCCTGCGCGCGAGCCCCGGCCTCGGCGCCTACTCGGTTTCGAAGGCAGCGGTGATCATGCTCACCCGGGTGCTGGCCCGGGAGCTGGCCCCCCTCGGCATCCGGGTGAACGGGGTCGCGCCCGCGCTGATCGAGACGCGCTTCAGCGAGGCCCTGTGGAAGAACCCGGAGATCCTCGCGGGGTACCTCAAGAGCACTCCGCTCGGCCGCGCCGGCCAGCCGGAGGAGGTGGCGGGCACCGTCGTCTATCTCTGCTCCGACGCCGCCAGCTACGTCACCGGCCAGACCGTCGTCCTCGACGGCGGTCACCTCGCCTAGAGCCGACCCGCGGGAGGCGGACCGGCCCTCCACCGTCACCCCCTCAGCTCGCGCCAGTCCCGAGCGCCCGGCGCTCCGGGCAGGTGGCGGCCACCAGGCGAATCGTCCCCCCCTGCCCCTGCCACGTCACCTCGTGACGCCTCGCCTCGAGGTCGATCCACCCGCGCCGCACCGAGGTTCCGTCGAGACGTACCGTGAGCTCCGGGCCGAAGGTCAGGAGATAGGGCCCGGGACGGAGCGGGTCGATCACGGCGCGCCCCCCGTCGGTCGACGCCGGGATGCTCGCGCCCACGACCAGGAGCCCGTCGGGGCCCGGGATGTAGTGTCGGCGCAGGAACGCGGCCACCGGCCCGACCATTCCGCGGATGCGGAAGTCGGCATGGGCCACGGGCGCTCGCGCGGCGCGCATGTCGTCGGCGATCACCTCCTCGGCGAGGTGCCCGCGGGCCACCCATTCGCGGACCCCACGGACCAGGGCCCCGTGGCGATATGCGGCGGGGCGGAACACGTAGAGCGCGGTGCCGTCCAGAACGGGCTCGCCGGGGCAGGCCAGCCGGAGCTGGGCGCGCATCAGCACTCAGCTCCGAGGCGTTCTGGTTTCTCACGGCGAAGACGAGCGACTCCCCGGCCGGAACGACGACGGCGGCCACGATCGCCGCCACGGCGATCCCGACTCGCCAGCGCGTGGGATCCCGCCGCGCCCACTCCGCCAGCGTGGCGAGGGCGAGGCCCGCGTACACGGCGACCACCGGGAGTAGCGGCAACCACGCGTGCTGGTAGACCGCCGGCGTCCACGGGAGCAGGAGGACGACGACGCTCGCCAGCGTCGGCACCAGGATGGCGCCGTGAACGGGATGATCGAGGATCCGTCACGCCCCGGACGCGAAGGACCAGCACGAGCCCGAGGACGCCCATCAGGAATGCGCCCAGCTCGCTTCCGAAGCTGGGCAGGGTCTTCTCGAAGTCGACGAATCCGAGCGAGCCCCGCACCACGTCCCGATAGAGGCCTCGGAGCGCCGGTTCCCCTCCGATCGCCGCGAACACGCCGAGGAGGGCGCCCACCACCAGGACCACGCCGCCCGCCAGTCGAGCGATCGAGCCCAGGCGCCCTTGCCAGCCACCGGGCCCGGCCGGTCTCGTGCGTCGCGACCACCGCCAGGACGCCGGCGAGGCCGAAGACGCCCTTGAGAGACAGGGCCAGCGCCGCCCCCTGCCAGGCGCCGACCGCCCAGAGCAATGCCGGCCCACCTCCCTCACGCCAGCGGACGAGGGCGAGGAGGCTCGCGAGGTGCGCGACGAGTGCGGGCACGTCCGGGTCGCGTCTCCGTGGACGTCTCGGCGAACTGCGGGAGGAACATCAGGACCACCGCCGCCCAGGTCGCCCCGTCGGCCGACAGCCGTCGGGCGAGGCGCCAGGTCAGTATCACCGCGACGGCGGAGAGAACCGCCATGAGGCTCCGGGCCACCAGGTAGACCTCTGCGCGGTCGGGCAACCAGGCCGTGAGAGGGGCCATGGCGTAGTGGAAGAACGGCAGGTGGTGCTCCCAGAAGTCGCGGTACGGCACCTGGCCCTGCGCCACCAGCCAGGCGACGTGGAGGTGCTGGCTTTCGTCCGGATCGATCGACCGGTTCGCCACGACCCCGGCCCGCAGGACCACCGCCAGGGCGATGACCGAGACCAGCACTGCCGGGGCGAGCCGACGCATGGCGAGGCGCATCATACCCCGGCCCGCAGGGGGCGCTCCGGCACGGCGGCCTCCCATCTACTGCTGGTGGCGGCTCCGGGAGCCCAAGTCCCTGGCCCTCCAGGAGAGGCTCACGGTGCGTGTCCTATCCACACTGCGTAATAAGGGACACCTGGCCGACTTCCGACGCGATCATCCGTTCACCTGAGCATCCCTCCCGCGCCAGACGAAGTGCGGATCGGACTCGAACGCCCCCGTCTACCCGCGAGAGTGGCGACCGCCGGGAAACACGCGCCAGGGATAGAGCACCCGGAGCAGGTAGAGCCCATGGGCCGGCGCGGTGGGGCCCGCGCACCGCCGGTCTCGTCCCGCGAGCACCTCGGCGACCCACTGGATCGGACGCCGGCCCAGCCCCACCTCGACGAGCGTGCCGACGATGTTCCGCACCATGTGATGCAGGAACGCGTCGGCGGACATCAGGACGCCGACACGGTCCCCTCGTGCGACGACGCGAAGCGCCCGGATGGTGCAGGTCGGGTCGCGTCCTCCGCCCGCCGCGGCGCAGAACGCGGCGAAGTCATGCTTGCCCCGGAGAGGAGCGAGCGCGTGCGCCATCGCGTCGGTATCGAGCGGACGCCCGACGTGCCAGGCGCGATCCCGGAAGAAAGGCGACGCGACGGGTCCGGTCTGGATGAGGTAGCCGTACCGCTTGAGCCGTGCCGCCCGGCGAGCGTCGAACTCGGGCGGCGCGGTTCGAGCCGCCAGCACGCGAACGTCCCGCGGGAGGCGCGCGTTCACCGCGGCCATCACCGTCCGGGGGACGAGTGGCGAAGCGCTCTCCACGCTCGCGACCTGGCCCAGGGCGTGGACGCCGGCGTCCGTCCGACTGGCACCCACCACGCGGAGAGAGTCCCCCACGAGGGGCCGAAGCGCTTCGAGAAGGTGCCCCTGGAC
Organism: uncultured Candidatus Rokubacteria bacterium; assembly: GCA_963799055.1. Classification (GTDB taxonomy): domain Bacteria; phylum Methylomirabilota; class Methylomirabilia; order Rokubacteriales; family DASRDR01; genus DASRDR01. Next base: position 171,064 of record CAWCVP010000015.1, on the reverse strand, counting down.
CGTGGGCGAGCCCGGCTGGACCTGCCAGCCGTGGTAGGCCGTGCCGTCGTAGGCCAGCAGGAGCGCGAGGCGAACGGACGGCGCGGCGGGGTCGATCGGCTACCGGCTCGCGGCCGCGCCGCCGAGCAGCTCGGCAATCTGCACGGCGTTGGTCGCCGCACCCTTGCGGAGCTGATCGCCCACGACCCAGAAGTTGAGCCCACGCTCGTGCGAGAGATCCTCGCGGATGCGCCCCACGACGCAGTCGTCCTGGCCCTCGACGGTCAGCGGCATCGGGTATCGCGCCTGGTCGGGGTCATCCATCACTCGGAGGCCGGGGAACTTGCCGAAGACCTCCCGCGCCCGCTCGACCGTCACCTTCTCCTGGGTCTCCACGTTGACCGCGACGGAGTGAGCCGTGAAGACCGGGACCCGCACGGTCGTCGGGGAGATGGGCATGTCGGGCACCTCGAGGATCTTGCGGACCTCGTTCACCAGCTTCCACTCTTCCCCCGTGTACCCGTCGGCACCGAAGCGATCGATGTGCGGGATCACGTTGAAGGCGATCTGGTGCGGAAAGAATCCCGGAACGATCGGCTCGCCGCGCGCCCACGCGAGGGTTTGCTGGCGCAGGTCCTCGACACCCCGGACCCCGGCGCCCGACACGGCCTGGTAACTCGTCGCCACGACCCGGACGATGCGCGCGGCGTGATGGAGGGGCGCCAGCGCCATCACGGTCACCACGGTCGTGCAGTTGGGGCTGGCGACGATGCCCTGATGCCGCCGAATCGCGTGTCCGTTGACCTCGGGCACGATGAGCGGGACCGCCGGGTCCATCCGGAAGGCGTTCGACTTGTCCACGACCACGGCGCCCGCCCGGGCCGCCATGGGCGCGTGCTCCTTCGACTGGGCGGACCCTGCCGAAAAAAACGCGACGTCGATCCCGCGAAACGCGTCCGCGGTCACCTTCTCCACTCGAATGGGCTCCCCGGCGAAGGTGACGGTCTTTCCCACCGAGCGCTCGGACGCGAACGCCCGGAGCTCGCGGACCGGGAACTTCCGCTCCTCGAGGATCCGGAGCGTCATCTCACCGGCCGCCCCCGTCGCTCCTACGACCGCCACCCTTTGCCCTGCCATCGCGCCCTCCGACCACCGCGCCCCGGTCACCAGCGTACGGGGCGGGTCATGGCCTCCCTCCGCCGTCAGCGGTAGAGCGGCTCCAGCTCCCGGATCACTCGGTCGCCCATCTCGACCGTCCCGACGAGGGTCGTCCCGGGAGTGTGAATGTCCTTCGTCCGGTATCCGCCCTCCAGCGTCCGCTCGACCGCCCGCTCCACGCGATCCGCGTCGTCCGGACGGTCCAGCGAGTAGCGCAGCAGCATCGCGGCCGAGAGGATCGCGGCGAGCGGATTCGCGATTCCTCGCCCCGCGATGTCGGGCGCGGTCCCGTGGATGGGCTCGTAGAGTCCCACCCGGCGCTCACCGCGCGTCTGACCCAGGCTGGCGGACGGAAGCATCCCCATCGATCCCGCGATGATCGCCGCCTCGTCCGACAGGATATCGCCGAACGTATTCTCGGTCACGATCGTGTCGAATCGCCGCGGCTCCGCGACGAGGGCCATGGCGCAGTTGTCGACCAGCAAGTGCTCCAGCTGGACGTCCGGGTACCCGCGGCCCACCTCGGTGACGACCTCCCGCCACAGTTGCGACACGACGAGCACGTTCGACTTGTCCACCGACGTCAGACGTCGGCGTCGTCCCCGCGCGACGCGAAACGCCAGGTCCGCGATCCGCTCGATCTCGGACGCCGAGTAGGTCATCGTGTTGACCGCGCGCCGCGCCGGACCGCTCCCCTCGAGGCCTCGCGGCTCGCCGAAGTAGAGGCCCCCGGTGAGCTCGCGGATCACCATGAGATCCGCTCCCTCGACGACCGATCGCTTGAGCGGCGAGCTGTCCACGAGCATGGGGTAGAGGCGCGCGGGCCGGAGGTTCGCGTAGAGATCCAGCTCCTTCCGGATGCGCAGGATGCCTCGCTCCGCCCGCTGCTCCGGGGGGAGGTGGTCCCAGCGAGGACCGCCCACGGCACCGAACAGGATCGCGTCCGCGTCCCGGCAGATACGGAGGGTCCGCTCGGGCAGCGGCGAGCCGTCACTGTCGATGGCGGCGCCGCCGATCAGGCCGTTCTCCTGCTCGAGCCCAAGGCCGCCTTCCTTCGCGACGACCCCGAGCACGCGGACAGCCTCGGCGGTCACCTCGACGCCGATCCCGTCCCCCGGCAAGACCGCGATCCGGAACGTAGGCATCAGCTGTCGGGTCCCGGGCTTCGGAGAGCCTCGCGGAGCACGACGGGCGGGGCCGGCTCGCGCTTCCGCAGCAGGAGCCAGCGCACCGGCCCCGACAACGCATACGCGCCGAAGAGGATGAACACGAACGTCTCCGGATGCGCAAAGACGATGAGGATGCCGAGCGCCACCACCAGCAGCACCCCGAACGGGTGTCGCTTGGCGAAGTTGAGGTCCTTGAAGGAGTAGTAGCGGATGTTCGAGATCATCAGGAACGCGATCACGTACGTGGCGCAGGCGAGCGCGAAGAGCTCCGGCCGCCCGAAATCGGGATCCCCGAAGAACAGGACCGTCGACGCCACGACCCCCGCCGCGCCCGGGAATTGGCAAGCCGATGAAGTAGCGGCGGTCGGTGACTCCCGTCAGCACGTTGAACCGTGCCAGCCGGAGCGCCCCGCAGATCACGTAGAGAAACGCCGCGCCTGCGCCCACGCGCCCGAGCGGCTGGAGCGCCCACGAGTACAGCAGAAGGCCGGGGGCGACTCCGAAGGAGACGACGTCGGCCAGGGAATCGAACTCCACCCCGAACTGGGTGGTCGTGCGGGTCAGCCGGGCCACCTTGCCGTCGAGCATGTCGAGCACCATGCCGATGAAGAGGGCCAGCGCGGCCCACTGGTGCCGGCCGTCGAAGGTCAGCACGATCGAGTAGAACCCGCAGAGGAGGTTCCCCGTCGTGAGGAGCCCGGGCAGCAGGAAGATCGTCTGGCGCTGCCGCTCCCGAAGCTCGGACCAACGACGCTGCCGGTGCGCGGACGGCCGCCGCCTCACGGAAGCACCCCCATCACCGTCTCCCCACCCCGCACGCGGTCTCCCGGCTTGACCCGAAGCTGCACCGACGCCGGCACGATCAGATCCGTGCGGGAACCGAACTTGATCAGGCCGAAGCGTTCCCCGCTGGCGAGCTTGTCGCCCGGACGAACCCGGCACACGATCCGCCGGGCGAGCACACCCGCGATCTGCCGGACGACCACCCGCGCCGCCTCACCCTGGATCGCGATGACCGTGCGCTCGTTCTGCTCCGAGGCCTCGGGCCGGTAGGCGGCCAGCTTGGCGCCCGGGCGGTACGCCACGTCGACGACCAGTCCGGCCAGCGGCGAGCGATTCACATGGACATCGAGCGGCGACAGGAAGATCGACACCGCCTGCGCCACGCCCACGAACGGGTCGTCCACGCCGCCGCGGACGTCGACGACCCGGCCATCCGCCGGTGCGAGGATCGCGCCGGCGACGGCCGGCGCGGCCCGCTCCGGATCCCGGAAGAAGAACGCCATGAAGGCCGCGAGGACGCCGAGCGCCAGGGCGACCTTCGCCCATCCCGCCCAGGCGAGCAGGAGGGCCAGGAGGAACGGGACGAGGATGAACCCCCAGCCCTCGGCGGCGATCGGAAGCATCCGGAGGGACACCGGTGCCGCGATCGCTAGCCCATGCGCGGAGGCTTGATCCAGCTCATCATCGAGCGGAGGCGCTTGCCGACCTCCTCGATCTGATGATCGGCCTCTATGCGCCGAGTGGCCAGGAAGCTGGCCCGATTGGCTTGGTTCTCCAGGACCCACTCCCGGGCGAACTGCCCGGTCTGGATCTCGTGCAGGATCTTCTTCATCTCGGCTCGCACCCGGTCGTCGATGACCCGGGGCCCTCGGCTGTAGTCACCGTATTCCGCGGTGTCGGACACCGAGTAGCGCATGTAGGCGAGCCCGCCCTGGTAGAAGAGGTCGACGATCAGCTTCAGCTCGTGCATGCACTCGAAGTAGGCCACCTCCGGCTGGTAGCCGGCCTGGACCAGCGTCTCGAAGCTGGCCTTGATCAGGGCCGAGACGCCGCCGCAGAGGACGGTCTGCTCGCCGAAGAGATCGGTCTCGGTCTCTTCCTTGAACGTCGTCTCGATCACACCGGCCCGCGTGCAGCCGACACCCTTCCCGTAGGCCAGCGCGACGTCCCGGGCCTTGCCGGACACGTCCTGCTGCACGGCCAGCAAGGCGGGCACCCCGGGCCCCTGCACGAAGAGGTCCCGCATGATGTGCCCGGGCGCCTTGGGAGCGATCATCGAGACGTCCACGTCGGCCGGCGCCATGATCTGGTTGAAGTGGATCGAGAAGCCGTGGGCGACCATCAGGGTCTTGCCCTTCCCCAGCGCGCCCCGGATCGACTCCTCGAAGGTCTGCCGGTGAACCTGGTCCGGCAGCAGGACCATGATGATGTCGGCCATCTGGGCCGCTTCCGCCACGGTGGCCACCCGGAGCCCGTCCTTCTCGGCCTTGCCCCAGCTCTTCGACCCCTTGTAGAGCCCGACCACGACATCCTGTCCGGAGTCCTTGAGGTTGAGGGCGTGGGCGTGGCCCTGGCTGCCGTAGCCCACGACGGCGATCTTCTTTCCGCGGAGGAGGGCGAGGTCCGCGTCCTGGTCGTAGTAGATCTTCGCTGGCATTCCTATGGTCTCCTCGGACGTCCGCGTCCGCTAGTCGACGAAGCCGGTGACCCGCGGGTCCCGGCTGATTTCCCCGTCCCGGCGACGGCGCTGGGCGTCGGCTGACTTGCCGAGGGGCTCCTCGGATCGGCGCCGCGCCGTCTTGGAACCTCGCGCGATGGCCACCTTCCCGGTCCGGACCAGCTCCTGAATGCCCATGGGGCGCAGGAGCTCGATGATCGCGTTCAGCTTGGACTCGTCCCCCGTCACCTCGAGCGTGAACGTGCTCGGAGTCACGTCCACCACCTTCGCGCGGAAGATGTCGGCCGTTCGCAGGATCTCCGCCCGGTGCTGGGCCTCGGCGTTCACGCGCATCAGGACCAGCTCGCGCTCGACGTGGTCCTCGCTGGTCAGATCGGTCACCTTGATGACGTCGATCAGCTTGTGCAGCTGCTTGACGACCTGCTCCAGCACCAGCTCGTCGCCCCGGACGACGAGGGTCATGCGCGAGACGGTCGCGTCCAGCGTCTCCCCGACCGACAAGGACTCGATGTTGTACCCGCGGGCGCTGAAGAGACCGGCCACCCGCGACAGGACCCCGAACTTGTTCTCGACGAGGACCGCGATCGTGTGCTTCCGAACGCCGTGGCCGTTCTGCACCGCGGCCCCCTAGAAGCCCGTCTGGGACTTGGCGGCCTTCGCCTTGACGTCCTTGCTCGGGCGCTCCAGGAGCATGTCCTTGTTCGCGCCTCCGGCGGGCACCATCGGGAAGCAGAACTCGTTGTGATCCACCATGACGTCGACCAGCACCGGTCCGGGCACCGCGAACGCCTTCTCCAGTGCCGGCACCACCTCGTTCGGCTTCGAGGCTCGGATCCCGACGGCCCCATACGCCTCGGCGAGCTTCACGAAGTCAGGGCTCGCCGAGAGATCGATCGAGTGGAAGCGGCCCCCGTAGATGATGTCCTGCCACTGACGGACCATGCCGTGGCCGCCGTTGTTGATGACCACGACCTTGATCGGCAGCTGGTTCTCCACGATGGTCGCCAGCTCCTGGTTGCTCATCACGAAGCTCCCGTCGCCGTCGATCAGCACGACCAAGCGATCCGGCCGGCCGACTTGCGCCCCGATGGCCGCCGGGAGACCGTACCCCATGGTTCCGAGCCCGCCCGACGTCAGCCAGTGACGAGGGTGGCGGAAGCGGTAGTGCTGGGCGGCCCACATCTGGTGCTGTCCCACGCCCGTGACGATGACCGCCTCGCCCTTCGTGAGGTTCGAGACCTCCTCCACCACGTACTGCGGCTTGATCAGCTCGTCGTCCCAGTCGTAGCGGAAGGGGTGCTTCTGCTGCCACTGGCCGAGCTGCCGCAGCCACTGCTCCCGGGCCTCCCGCACCAGCGAGGCCGTCTGGCCGGCGCCCTCCTGGCGGACCGCCTCGACCAGCTGCGCCAGGACGCGCCGGGCATCGCCCACGATCGGGACGTGCACCTTGATGTTCTTCGAGATCGAGGACGGGTCGACGTCGATGTGGATGATCTCCGCCTGCGGCGCGAACTGGTCCACCTTGCCCGTGACCCGGTCGTCGAACCTCGCGCCCACCGCGATCAGGCAGTCGGAGTTGTAGACCGCCATGTTCGGGGCGTAGCCGCCGTGCATGCCCAGCATGCCGAGCGACAGCGCGTGGTCGGACGGAAAGGCGCCAAGGCCCATGAGGGTCGTCGTCACCGGAATGCGCGTCAGCTCGGCCAGCGCCAGGAGCTCCTTCGACGCGTCCGACCCGATGACCCCGCCGCCCACGTAGAGCACCGCGCGGCGGGCGCGCATCAGGACCTTCGCCGCCTTCTTCACCTGGCCGAGATGCCCCTCGTACGTCGGGTTGTACGACCGGAGGTGGACGCTCTCGGGGTACTCGAACTCGGCCTGCTTCATGAGAACGTCCTTCGGCAGGTCGATGTGCACCGGCCCCGGACGCCCGGTCGCCGCGATGTGGAACGCCTCGCGGATCACCGGGGCGATGTCCTTGATGTCCTTCACGAGGTAGTTGTGCTTCGTGCAGGGCCGGGTGATGCCGACGTTGTCCGCTTCCTGGAACGCGTCGTTGCCGATGAGGTGCGTCGGCACCTGACCGGTGAGCGCGACGATCGGCATCGAGTCCATGTACGCGTCCTGGAGCGCCGTGACGAGGTTGGTGGCCGCCGGGCCCGAGGTGACCAGGCACACGCCGACCTTGCCAGTGACCCGCGCGTACCCCTCGGCCGCATGCCCGGCGGCCGCTTCCTGCCGGACCAGGACGTGGCGCAACCCCTGGAAGTCGTACAGCGCGTCGTACAGCGGCAGGACCGCGCCCCCGGGCAGTCCGAAGACGACGTCCACGCCCTCACGCTTGAGCGACTCTAGAACGATGCGCGCGCCTGACATCTTCATCGCCGGTCTCCTGATCCCATGGTGCTCGAGTGATTGCCCCCTGGGGGGTCGTCATGGAGTACCCATGTCGCCGCCACCGGATGCTCGGAGCACCTTCACCGTCCCCATCCCATCCCCGGCGTGATCGCCGGGTCGAATGCAAACTTAGTTCAGGGTAGCACCTAAACCCTGATCGGGTCAATTCAAACGGCTCAGAATGACACGTGGTCGGAACCGTCCGACGCCGTGCCCTGCCCGGCTCGGTCGGGGACGGCGACGCTCGGGAAGACCTTGAGCAGGACCAGCAGCGTCGTGGGGCGCACGGACGAGAAGCGTGCGGTACGGACTCGACGGGTGCTCGAAAATCCCTCGGCTAACGAGTCCCAGGGAGTCCTCCCCGCGTTGCGTGCGGCGCTGCGGGACGATCGCGAGGCTTCCGGGACTGAAACGGGGTAGCGGAAGAAGCCGGGGAGATCGCGCGCAAAGTGCGCGGCGAGACGGAGATCCTCTAACAGTGACACGAGGGGCGAGGTAGAGGTAGATGAGCCCGTGAGGGGGCGACGTCCGGACGCTCAGTCGGTCGGCGGACTGGAGATCGGATCGGGCTCGGAACCCTCGCGGCCCATGACCAGCCGCTCCACCCCCACGAGGTGGGTCAGCATCGTCTGCTCGGCACGCCGGGCATCATGGCTCTCGACGGCGGCCAGGACGCGGCGATGATCGCCGTGTGACCGGACGGGGCGCCCTGGAATCGACAGGGACTCCTCCCGGCTCTGGGCCAAGAGGTCCATCAGCGTCGTCACGATCCGCGTGATGGCTCGATTGTGGGTGGAGTGAGCCAGGGCGGTGTGGAACGCGGCATCCTGAACCAGGCCGGTCCGGCCGGCCGCCACCTCGCTGGCCTGCTCGTCGAGGATTCGCGCCATCTCCGCCAACTCGTCGGGCGTCGCCCGGCGGGCGGCCAGGGCGGCGATCGGCGGCTCCAGCAGGCGACGGGCCTCGTAGAGGTCGGCGAGGGTCTCCCGCTGGGCCAGGATGACCAGCGCCAGCGGCTCCACCAGGGCCTCGATCGAGACCTCCCGAACGAACGCGCCCTCCCCGGGGCGGATCCCGATCAGCCCCCGGCTCTCCAGCGCGCGCATGGCTTCCCGGACCGACGTCCGGCTGACCCGGAATCGCTCCGCGAGGTCCCGCTCGGGTGGCAGTCGATCCCCCGACTTCAGGTGGCCGTCCGCGATCAGCATTCGGATCTGCCGGACGATCTCCTCGTAGATGCGCGTGCTGCGCACGGGCTCCAGGCTGGGCCACTCGACCTCGGAACGCCGGCGCGGCACGGAAGGATTACCTCGAGGCTCAGTGCCCCGACGGCGAGCGAGCGGTCACGGTACGTCGCGCATGACGACGGGCCCACGCTCGGCCGACGACGATGACGAGGATGGCGAGGAGCCCCTGGACGGCACGGGTCACGACCGGGCTCGGATGGCCGCCCAGCCAGCCCTGGACGACCTTGTCCCCGAGGATCATCTCCCCGCCCACCCAGCCGAGGATGCCGGCGCCGACGTCGACGATCCACCAGAGGCGCGCCATGAGCCGGGCCAGGAGACCGCTTCCCCAGATCACGATGGGGATCGACAGGCCCACGCCGAAGATCACCAGGGTCATGTCGCCGTGAGCGGCGCCGGAGATCGCGAGCACGTTGTCGAGGCTCATCACGACGTCGGCGACGATGATGATCCAGATGGCCTCGAGCAGGGTCCCACCCTGTCGGACCTGATGCTCCGCCTCTCCGTGACCCTCCTGTGACAGGAGCTTCACGGCGATCCAGAGCAGGACCGCCCCTCCGGCCGCTTGCAGGAGCGGGATGCCGAGCAGGACGCTGATGATCGCGATGAAGACGATCCGGAGGGCGACGGCCCCGAAGGTCCCCCACATGCGTCCTTGCCACTGCTGTTTCGGCGGGAGCTTCCGGACGGCGAGCGCAATGACCAGGGCATTGTCCCCGGCGAGCGTCAGATCCAGGATGACGATCTGGAGCCATCGGAACCAGAAGTCCGCGGTCGCCATCTCCGCCCAGTTCAACGCACCGGCCTCCTGAACACTTTCACCTCGCTTGACACTTGTAGCACACCGGCGACCTCTCGGACCACGGCGAGCGCCGCGTCCCGCGCCGCCTCGGACCCGACCACTCCCGCCAGGCGGACACTGCCTCCCTCGGCGTGAATGTCGAGCTCCAGCGGCGCCGTCACCGGGGTCGCCTTCAGGACCGCCCGGACCCTCCCGGCCAGCGCCCGGTCCGCCAGGAGCCGCTGCGACGCTTCGGTCGGCTGGAACTCCGGGGCCGCCGCCAGGCTCAGCACCTGACCGACCGCCGTGCTCACGGTGACGGCTCCCGTGTTGACGACGAGATCGTACAGGAGCGGATCGGTCCAGTCGACATCGAACATCTGACGCATGCGGGCGCGCACGCCGTCGTCGTACGCCGCCGTTCGACGGGCCGCCTCGTCCCGGTCGAGTCCGTGGCGCTCCATCACGCGTCGGACCCGCACGTCGAACGGCGCGCAGACTCGCACGGCGATCGCGTGGGGAATGCCGCGGAGGAAGAGCGTCGACCATCGCCCGACCAGCACGACCTTGTCCGAGAGCGCGGCCGCGAGCACGGCCGCCTCCAGGTAGGAGCGGTATCGGAACCGCAGGGGGCGCAGGCGCTCCAGGAAGCCCGGCGCCTCTTCCACCGCGCCCACCAAGCGAGACTCGTGAACCCGATACTCGCGCGCGGCGCTTCGCAGGATGTCGTTCCGGAGGAACTGATAGCCGAGGCGGCGCGCCACCTCTTGGGCGATGTTGGAGCCGAGGCTCCCCATCTCCCGGGTCATCGCGATGACCGGCATCGTCGGCCCCGTCAGCCGCCGGCCGCGTGAGACCGCCGAAGCCGCAGGCGGCGGCCGAGCGGTCCGATCATCGGCAAGGCGAACAGCACGAGCGCCGCGGCGGTGATCACGGCGGTGATGGGCCGCTGGGCGAAGATCAGGACGGAGCCTTGCGACATGATGAGGGTCTGCCGGAGCGCGCTCTCGGCCATGTCTCCCAGCACCAGCGCCAGCACCAGGGGCGCCAGCGGGTAGTCGAGTTTCTTGAAGACGTACCCTAGCACGCCGAACCCCAGCATGTACCAGACGTCCAGCATGCTGTTGCTCACGGTGTAGGCGCCGATGGCGCACACGAACACGATCAGCGGCACCAGGATGGCGAACGGGATGCGCAGGATGGACGCGAACGCCGGGACGAAGAACAGCACCATGAGCACGCCGATCACGTTGCCGATGTACATGCTCGCGATGAGCCCCCACACGAACTCCGGCTTCTCCACGAACAGCATGGGCCCGGGCTGAAGTCCCCAGATCATGAGCCCGCCCAGCATCACCGCCGCCGTGGGAGAGCCCGGGATGCCGAGCGTGATCATGGGCAGCATCGCCGCGACCCCCGCGGCGTGAGCCGCCGTCTCCGGGGCCACCACGCCCTCCAGCGTCCCCGTCCCGAACTTCTCCGGGTGTCGGGAGAACCTCCGCGCGAACCCATAGCTCATGAACGAGGCGGGGGTGGCGCCGCCCGGCTTGAACCCCATCCAGAACCCGATCATGGATCCCCGCAGGAACGTCCGCCAGTATCGGGGCAGCTCGCGCCACGTCTCGACCATGTCCTTGAAGCGCACGCGCGGGGTCACGCCGCGGAAGCGCAGCCCTTCCTCGACCGTGAGAAAGATCTCCCCGAGACCGAAGAGTCCGATGACGGCGACGATGAACGACATGCCGCGCATGAGCTCGATCGAGCCGAAGGTCAGCCGGAGCCGTCCCGTCACCACGTCCAGCCCGATCGCCCCCAGGATGAATCCGATCACGATGGACGCGAACGACTTCACGGGGCTCCCGCCGCCGAGTCCGATGAAGCTCGAGAACGTCAGCAGCTGGATCGCGAAGAACTCCGGGGGCCCGAACTTGAGCGCGAGCTCGGCCAGCGGCAGGGCGAAGAAGGACACCAGGATGATGGCGAACAGCGCTCCGACGAACGACGAGGTGAAGGCGGCGGTCAGCGCCTGGGCGCCCTTCCCCTGCTTCGCCAGCGGGTACCCGTCGAGCGTGGTCGCCACCGACCACGGCTCACCCGGGATGTTGAACAGGATCGACGTGATCGCCCCTCCGAAGAGCGCGCCCCAGTAGATGCAGGTGAGCAGGATGATGGCGGAGGTGGGCGACATCGTGAAGGTCAACGGCAGCAGGATCGCCACGCCGTTCGCGCCGCCCAGACCGGGGAGCACGCCGATGATCGTCCCCAGCACGATTCCAACCACGGCCAGGACGAGGTTGAACGGCGTGATGGCGACCTGGAAGCCGAGCAGCAGGCCCTCGAACCCGCTCATCTCGGCCTCAGTACCCGAGTCTCGTCTCGAGAGGGCCCTTGGGCAGGGGCACCAGGAACCACACCTCGAACACGAGGAACGTCGCCACCGGAACGCCGATCGCCACCAACGCGATGAGCACCCACGAATGCCGCCCGATCCATCGCATGTACGTCGCCAGGTACACGGCGCCGCTGACGTACAGTCCGACAAAGTGCGTCAGGATCACCATGAAGACGGCGGGGAGGAACACCGTGGCGACCGAGCGAAGCTGGCTCCGCCCCACGAAGGGGCGAGTCTCCGAGCGGCGCCAGAAGGCGAACGCCACGGTGAGCGCCGTCGCGACGAGGAGGCAGACGCCGAGGTAGAACACGAAGAACCCGGGCTCCGGCCCGTCGGTGCTCCAGCCGATGCCGAGCCGGAGGCCCTCGCCCAGCACGACGAGCGCAACGATCCCCAGGAACAAGCCGCAGACGATGTCGGCGGTGCGCACCGGTCTCTCCCCCCGGCGGGTTGCCCGGGCCGCGAATGGCGGTGAGACCTCGGGTAGGCGGCGCCTCCCCGGACTCGGGAAGGCGCCGCGTCGGCTGCGGTTACTTGAGCAGGCCGCCCTTCTTCATGAGGTCCTTGTGCAGGGCCTCGGCCCCTTCGAGCCACTTGACGAACTCGGGACCCGTCTGCCAGGCGGGATTCAGGGCACCCTTCTCCAGGTACTCCTTGAACTCTGGCGAGTCGTACACCTTCTGCAGCATGCCCTGGTAGAAGGCCACGGCCTCCGCCGGCATGCCGGGAGCGCCCATGATTCCTCGCAGCATCAGGTAGCTGATGTCGCTCGCCCAGGGCCTCCTTCACCGTCGGGACGTCGCCCCAGCCGGCCGCCGTCAGGCGCTTGGTGTCGAAGACGGCGAGCGGCCGCACCCGTCCGGCCTTCCAGTGGCCGGCGCACTCGATCGGGTTGTTGACGGTCGAGTCGATGTGGTTGCCCACGAGGTTCGCGCACACCTCGCCGCCGCCCTTGAACGGGACGTAGGTGAACTTCAGCCCCAGCGCCTGCTCGAGCTGAATCGTGATGATCTGGTCTTCCTGGGCCGTCCCGGTGCCGCCCATGGCGAAGGGCTTCCCGTCCTTGCCCTTCTTCACGGCGTCGATGTACTCCTTGGCGCTCTTGTACGGCGTCTCCGCGTTCACCCAGAGGATGAACTCGTCGAGCGCCAGCCGCGCGACGGGCGTCAGGTCCTTCCAGTTGAACGGCACGCCGGTGTGAAGCGGCGTCGTGAAGAGATTCGACAGCGTGATGATGATCGTGTGGGCGTCACCGGACTTCCCCTTCACGTACGTGAAGCCCTCGGCGCCCGCGCCGCCCGCCTTGTTCACCACGACCAGGGGCCGCGGCGAGAGCTTGTACTTCTCCACCAGGGGCGCGATCAGGCGCGCCATCTGGTCCGCGCCTCCTCCCGTTCCGGCGGGTACGATGAACTCGACCGGCTTGGTCGGCTCCCACGCCTCCGCCGGGGCGACGAGCGCGGCCAGCAGGGCCAGGCTGAGAATGCCCATGGCGCTCCTCAGGACTCGGTAGCTCATGTGCGTGCCTCCCGCATTGGGGGGTTCGCGAAAAAAGGCCGCCAGCGCTCGCTGGCGGCCTCCTCCGATCCACGACGACGCCGGTGCGTCATCTGGTCCGTTATGCTGTCAAAGTCACGTCGGCATCGGGATGTCGGACAGGCGCCTTGCGGAACGACACGACGCCCGGAATCTCCCAGTTCTCCCACATCTCGTCGACCTTGGCCTGGAAGTACGCGAGGTCCTCCTCGGTGAAGTGCGCGAAGCGCCCCTGCTTCAGGAGGTACTCCCGCACCGGCTTGCGCTTCCGCCCCTCCACGATCGCCTTGGTCTTCCCGTAGTACTTCACGACGCCATCCTCGCACTCGTAGAGCGGGAAGATGCCGGTCTCGATGGCCAGCTCGCCCAGCTCGTGGGAGAGCATGGGGTCGTAGTCCCAGCCCTTCGGACACGGGTCGAGCGAGTGGATGAACGTCGGACCGCCGATGGTCAGGGCGCGGCGAACCTTGTTCATCATCTCCACGGCATAGGACGCGCACACCGTCGCCACGTAGCGGCACTCCGGGTGCCCGGCCGCCAGCATGCCGGCCATGTTCTTCTTCCAGCGCGTGTGGATGATCCGCTTGACGGCGCCCGGGGGGCTGAACGTCGTGTGAGCGCCGTACGGCGTCATTCCCGGAGAGCTGGATGTCCGTGTTGGCGTACGACTCGTTGTCGTAGAGCAGGATCAGGGAGTTGTATTCCTTGTGCGTCAGGGTGGCCGAGATCGCCCCCAGCCCCATGTCCGCGCCGCCGCCGTCCCCGCAGAACGCGATGACGTTGATCGGCTCGGACTTCATCTTGCCCTTCTTCATGAGTGACTTCAGCCCGGCGGCGGTGCCGAGCGCCGCCGACCCCGACGAGCCGAGCTGCGTGTGCATCCACGGCACCACCCAGGGGGTCGTGTAGTACGTGGTGTTGGCCACGTACATGCAGCCGGTGGACCCCAGCACGATGGTCCGCGGCCCGGAGGCCTTCACCATGAGCTTCATCACCAGGGCCGACTCGCACCCCTGGCAGGTGCGGTGACCCGACGTGAAGTACTCCTCGATGGTGACCTTCTTGACGCCCTTGAAGGGCAGGAGCACCTGCGTGTCGTTCGTGAACGTCGTGGCTTCCGCCATGGTCTCCCTCCCCCTCACTCGCGCACGCCGAGCCAGTACGTCGCCCGCTCGGCTCGGCCGGTATTTGCCGCAGCGTAGCAGATGTCCACCGTCTTGTTCACGTCTTCGAGCGTGACCTCGCGCCCGCCGAGGCCGCAGATGAAGCCGATCAGCGGAGGCCGGTGCTGGGCGTTGTAGAGCGCCGCGCGCACCTCGTTGGCGACGACGCCGGACCCGAACGGCGACCCGAACGAGTAGTCCCGGTCGATGACGCCGATGGCCTTCGCGTTGCGGAGCGCCCGGGCCAGCTGCTCGTAGGGGAACGGACGGAACCAGCGCAGCCGGATCAGGCCGACCTTCTTGCCCTGCTGGCGGAGGCTCCGGATCGCCACCTTCACCGGCAGGGACAAGGTCCCCATCCCCATGAGGACGATCTCGGCGTCGTCCATCATGTACTCCTCGAACCACGGATTCTCCGGCCCGCGCCCGAACACCCGGCGGAAGTCCGCGTACGCCTCCTCGATGACCCCGTACGCGCGCCGGATGGCCTCGTCGTTCTGCCGCCGGATCTCGATGACCCAGTCCTCGTTCACCTGGGGCGCCACCGTGATCGGGTTGTCGGGATGCAGGAGCAGATCGCCGCGGTTGTACGCGGGGAGGAACCGATGGACCAGCTCGGCCGACGGGACCTTGGTGATGGCTTGCGAGTGCGTCAGGAAGGCCCCGTCGGCCGAGATCGCGATCGGCAGGAAGATGCGCCGGTCCTCCGCCACCCGGTAGGCGATCAGGGTGGTGTCGAGAGCCTCCTGGGACGTGTCGATCCAGCACAGCATCCAGCCCAGGTCCCGCACGGAGAGCGCGTCGTTGTGCTCGACCCCGAAGGCCCCCGGGTCGTCGAGCGCCCGGTTCCCCACCAGCGCCACCATCGGGACGCGGAGGGCCGGAGTGACCGTGATCGCCTCCATCGCGTACATCCAGCCCACCCCGGAGGATCCGCAGAAGACGCGCGCGCCCACGGTGGACGCGTGCTTCACGATCTCGAACTGGCTGTGCTCGCCCTCGGCCACGATGTACTCGGCGATGAGCTTGCCGTTGGCGATCTTCTTCGCGATCGCCTGCATCACCGTGTCATACGGCCGGATCGGATAGGCGGTCACGACGTCGATGTCGGCCAGTGTCAGGGCCTCGGCGACGGCCTCGCTGCCGGAGATGAGCATCTCCGTCTCGTCGACGGTCGCCGCCCCGCCCGGCTTGGTCACGACTGCCATGGAAACCCTCCTGCGTCCGTTGGCGCCTGTCGGCGGCCGTCGGGGTTAGGCGCCCGGAGCCTCGGGCACACCGGTCACGATCGACGTCGACTTGTGGATGTGCCGCTTCGGCCGGACACCCTTCGCGTCCGCGTTCTCGCCCGGGATGCCCTCGGTCACGGGCATGCCGCCCACCTCCAGCTCCCCTTCGGC
This sequence comes from uncultured Candidatus Rokubacteria bacterium, assembly GCA_963799055.1. Lineage (GTDB taxonomy): Bacteria > Methylomirabilota > Methylomirabilia > Rokubacteriales > DASRDR01 > DASRDR01. Next base: position 155,381 of record CAWCVP010000015.1, on the reverse strand, counting down.
GAGCTCTTCCTCGTACTGACCCCGGTACCGGAAGCCGTGCGAGCGCACTGTCCCGACCTTGTCCTGGATCTTTTCCTTGGCCCAGACCTGATACGCGTCCTTGTCCTGCCGCCACATCTCCCACTGGCTCTTGTTGTCGTCGAACGCCGACTCGTTCACCATGGTGATGCAGTCCTTCACGGGGCACACCGCCTCGCACACCCCGCAGCCGCAGCAGGAATCCATGTTCGCGTCGTATAGGCCGTCCGGCGTGACGTCGAAGCAGCTGTCCGGGCACTGGATCCAGCAGAGCGTGCACTTCACGCAGGTGTCGAAGTTCACGACCGGCCGCATGGTGCGCGTGCTGAACTTCTTGAAGTACGGGTTCCGCTCGGGGCGGTAGCCTTTGCCACCCTCGACGGGCTTGCCCACCGGGATCGCCGGGATCGTCAGGCCTTCCCGCATCTCCCACCACTTCGGCATCTCGAAGGAGAAGGGCACCTCGTCGCTGCCCTCGGTGATCGCGATCCGGCGCCCCTCGATCCGCTCGTAGGCCTTTCGCGCCGACTCCGCCTTCAGCTCCGAGCCCCACTCCGCCTCCCGGACCGCCGCCATCACCGACTCGATGTCCATGAAGTGCGGCGCGATCTTCGCCAGGGCGCCGAGGAGACGCGCCTCGGTGTGGTCCTCCTTGAAGACCCAGAGGCCGGAGAAGGAGGCCTTGCCCCGTAGAATCCAGAGGTTGTAGGGGGAGTCCTTCTTGTGGGCGTCCCGGAGGAGCTCGCTCGGGGCGCGTGTGGACGTGACGAGCAGGTGCCCGTCGGGCAGGAGTAGGCGGTTGATCGGCTGGAGGCCGTACCACGCCCACGACTCCACCCCCTTGAAGAGGGTATCGTCGACGCAGATGGTGACGTGGAGCTCCTTCGGCTCGTACCGAGCCATGTGCTGCTCGAGCTCCTCCTTGGTGTCCGCGACGATCGCAAAATCCTTCGCCGGCACACCGTTCCGCTGGGGGCTGTCACCGTATCGCCCAAAGGCGATGCCCCACCGCCCGGCCTTGCGGGAGGACAGCACGATCCCCCGGGTGATCCGCGCGGCCAGGTTTTTCTGGAAGATTCCCCGGTAGACCACCTCGACGGTCAGGTGCGCCATTCACGGCCTCCTGCGACCCCCGGGAACCGGAGGCCCGGCTGAGAGCTGCGGTATGCTGGTCCGACCAGGACCGCTTTCCCGAACCTACGGAAGAAGGCCTGGCCTGTCAACGGGATTCTCCTCGGAGCGCGCCCGCCTCCGGTCAGCTTCGGCACCGGGCGGGCGCGGCGAGAAGGTCTCCCGACTCAGCCCATCGCGTTAGCGCGCTCCGGGACGATCCTGTAGGTCACGCGCACCTCCCCCTGGCGCCGATAGGGGTAGCGATCCTGGCCCAGGTACTTCTTCGCCAACCGGTCGATGTGCTCGTCCGCTCCCGCCTCGGTGATCTCCACCACCCGCCCCCGAAGCGCCAGGTAGCGGTACGGGTTTTCCGGATCCACGATCGACAGGGCCACGTTGGGGTTCCGGCGCATGTTGCGGTCCTTCACGCGGCCCTTCGCCGAGTTCACCCCGATGACCTTGCCGTCGTAGTCGAACCACACGGGCGTCACCTGAGGCGAGCCGTCGGGCATCACCGTCCCCAGGTTCGCGAGAGCCTTCCGGTCGTGGCTCAGCAGATCCTCGTACTTCTTGAACGTGTCTTTCACGGTGTCTCTCCTAGTGCCCGGACCACGCCGGGCCTTCCGTTGTTGTCGCTCACCCGCTCACCGGCCGCCGAGTCCTACGGGTAGATCGCCCGCAAGGCGTCGTCGAGCCACTCTTTGAGATCCTCCACGTCCTCGATGCCGACGGACAGGCGCACCAGGCCCGGACCGATGCCGAGCTTCGCCCGCTCGTCCTCCGACAGCGGCCGATGCGATGTCCGCGCCGGATAGGTCCACGTCGTCGTCACGTCCCCGAAGCTCGGCGCGAAGGCGATTTTCGGCTCACGCGCGAGCGAGCCTGGACCCTCGGCCAGCGCGCCGAAAAGCCGATGAACCGCCGTGGCGCCGCCGGCGAGATCGAAGGACAGCATGCCACCGAAGCCGCCCGGAAGGAGCGCCCGCGCCAAGGCGTGCTGCGGATGCTGCGGCAACCCCGGATAGTGCACCCCCGCCACCTCGCGCCGACCGGCGAGGAACCGGGCCAGCTCGAGGGCGTTGGCGGAGTGCCGCTCCATGCGGAGAGCCAGCGTGCGCACGCCTCGCTGCGTGAGCCACGCGTCGAAGGGGCCGAGGTTCAGGCCCACCCGTATCGCCTGGGCTCGAGCCGCGTCGATGAGGGCCCGGGGCCCCGACAGGACTCCGGCAGTGACGTCGCCGTGGCCGGAGAGATACTTGGTGGCGCTGTGGTGCACGACACTCGCGCCGTGGTCGAGGGGCCGGAGAAGCGCCGGTGATGCGAAGGTGCTGTCGACCAGCAGGATGAGCCCGCGCTTGCGCGCGAGATCCACCAGCCCGGGCAGGTCGGCCACTCGCAGCAACGGGTTGGAGATCGCCTCCACGAGGATCGCCCGAGTCGTCTCCGTGAGCACCGCTTCCACGGTGGCGGCCTCGGTCGCGTCGACGAACGTCACGCGGATTCCCCACCGCGCCGCCTGATCGCGAAGCAGGGCTGTCGTCGCGCCGTAGAGATCCTGGCCCGCCACCAGGTGCTCCCCCGGCCGAAGACTGCCCAGAAGGAACGCGCTGAGGGCGCCCATTCCCGAGGCGGTGACCAGCGCCTGCTCCCCTCCCTCGAGCGACGCGAGCGTGTCCTCCAGCATCGTGTGATTGGGGCTCCCGAATCGCCCGTAGACGTAGCCCGCCTCCCGGCCTTCCCATACCGAGTCGACCTGGTCGAGGTCCTCGAACACGTACACGTTGGCGAGGTGCACGGGCGGCACCAAGGGGGTCGAGGCCGATCGTGGCGCCGGGGCCCCTCGAGCTGCCCGAGTGGCGAAGCGCGGCCGGGAGCTCACTGGCGTGTCCATCGACGGGTGAGGGCGTCTCCTGTCGAGTCAGGCAGACGTCGCCTCCCGGCCGCCTGGGTCCGGTGGCTTGGTAGATACTTGAATGTCATGGCCGTAGCTTCCTCCTCAACCGAAACATGGCGTCACTCGCGGCGCGCAGCCATCTTGTCGCTCGATCGTATCGTCACGCGGACGAAAAACTTGGGCGGCTTCCACCCGTAGAGTAAAGTGAGTTCACTTCAGAGGGCCGGCGGCCGACCTCTCACGAGGGCGGGTCGTCCCCGAGCCTGCGCGGTTCCCCGACGAACGACCCGAGGCTGTGGCTCGATGAGCACGATTGACGCGATCTTGTTCGACATGGACGGCGTCCTCATGGACTCCGAGCCGCTCCACTTGCGTGCCACGCAGTTCGTGCTGGGTGATCGCGCGAGGTCGTTCACGGAGCGCGACAACCTGGCGTTCGTCGGCGCCACCGACCCCGAGATGTTCCGGGTCCTCCGAGTCCTCTTCGACCTCGACACTTCGACCGCCGAGCTCGTGAGCCGGAAGCGCGAGCACCTGATCGCGCTCGTCCGAGCGGAGGGTCGTCCCCTCCCCGGCGTGCCCGAGATTCCCCTCCGACTTCGTGAAACGGGGCTCAGGCTGGGCCTCGTCTCGGCGTCCGCCCGGCCCGTCATCGATGCCGTGCTCCGAGCGGTCGAGCTGGATGGCGCCTTCGAGACGGTGGTCTCCGGCGACGAGGTCGCGCGCGGCAAGCCTGCTCCGGACGGCTTCCTCATGGCGGCCCGGCGCCTGGCGACCGACCCGGCGCGGTGTCTGGTCGTCGAGGACTCTCGAAACGGGGTGCTCGCGGGCAAGGCGGCCGGGATGACGGTCGCGGCGGTCCCCGGACCGACCACGAAGGGCCAGGACTTCTCGCCTGCGGACCTGATCCTCCCGAGCCTCGAGGCGCTCCCGAAGCTTCTCGATCGGAACGGGCACGACCATCCAACCCATCGTAGCGCGGAGCAGAGATAGCCCCATGAGCCTGGGAGAGCCGAACGTCAAGCGCGCCCTCGACTGGATCCTCGAGCGTCTGGCCGACGACCCCGACGCCAAGCGCGGCACCCTGATCGACGAGGCCTCACGAGAGTTCGACTTGACGCCCCTCGAGGCGGACTTTCTGTACCGCCAGCTGAGCGAGGCGGTGAAGGGCAAGCGCCCGGGCACGTCCTGAGCGCGGCCCCGGTCGCGCGCCTCGACCGAGCGGCGCGGCGGCGGGCGGCGTTCCTGACCTAGGTCGCCTGGTATCGCTCCTTGAGCTCTCGCGGCGCGATCGCGATGCGTTTGCCGGACACATCCTCCAGAACGTAGATCTCGTCCGTCAGAGACCCGCTCGCGAACACCTCGAACACCTCCAGGGCCTCCGCCAGGGTCGTCCCGCTCGCGCGCCGCCCCATCATTGCCTCGACGTCCGCCACCGCAAGCCGCATCGTGTCGGAATCCTCTCATCTGCTCTCGGGCATGGCAACTCGCCGACGGCCCACGAGCACAAGGGTGAGCGCCGCAAGTCCGACGATGATCGCCAGGGTCACCGGGTTGGGCCGATAGAGGTACGCGCCCACCCGCGCAAAGGCCTGGTTCCGCAACAGGAGCGTTCGCGGGACGAGGTCGATCTCGATCCGTCCGGTCCCGCCGCCGGCGGGGAGCCACGCGTCCCCGTCCGGTTCCGACGCGGCCGTTCCGGGTCCGCTTCCGAAATACAGGGCGTGGCGCGGCACGGTGACCCGCGCGATCGACGGCGACGGCAGACGCACGGTCAGTGGCATCTCGATCCCCGGGTGCCCATCGAGGACGATCGCCAAGAGCGCATCGTCCCCGGTCGTGTGTGGCGCGACCTCCAGTCGCTCGAACGCCGGCAGTCGAAGCGTCGAGCGAACCGGCCGGACCGGCGCCGCCTCGGTCCAGGCCGCGACGATCGAGGCGCTGCGAGAGGCCGACCCGAGGTCCAGCCATTCGCCGGGCGGTATCGGACGGAGCGCCTCGTCGCCCGCCGCGTACGTCAGGCCGAGCGGCCGTCCGGGTGGCCCCGCGCTCCGGAACGCGCGCGTCTCGATCCGGACCAGGCGGGGACCGGACGATCCACCGACGACGTGACGAACCTCCCAGGCGACCTCGCCCCGGGTCTCGTCGTATCGGGCCGTCGCCGTGACCGTCGCCGTCGGCACCTCGCCCCCCAGCGCCCGCACGAGCGCGGCCAGCGCCGCGTCGGCGGCCGCGAGGTCGTCGCGCACCGGGCGCAACGACACGTGGGCCATCGCCGCCGGATCCGCCGCCCGCAGCACCTCGGCCGCCTCACCTCCATCGCGGAGTGCGCCGAGGCGGCGGTCGAGCTCCGACAGGTACGCGGCCTCCGCCACCCGCCGCGCCTCCAGATTCCGGAACTCCGGCGCCGCCAACGTCCGAGCGAGCCTCCGGGCGACTCCCTCGATGGCGGCGACCTCACGCGGCGCCTCACCGCGCAGGGCATCGAGCCGCCGGGACAGCTGGATCACCGCGCCGACACGCTGCTCGAGCTCGGCGCCCGTCAAGCGGATCGACTCCCGCCGAAGGACCCGCAGCTGGTCGAGAGCGCCAAGGACCCGGGGATCTCCCGCCCCCACGGGCTCAGAGCGAGAGAGGGGCCACTCCGGTAGCCAGCCCTTCTCGTAGGGCGCTGGCGCAGGGCGCGAGAACCAGTCGAGGTGCGTGCCCCAGATGATCAGCCCCGCGCTCGCCACCAACACCAGCGGCGCTGCCAGGCGGAGAGAGCGTCGGAGCCACAGCAGAGCGACGAGTGCGGCCACCCAGAGAGCACCGAGCGCCAGGTCGAGCGCGCTGGCGACGAGCACCCCGCTCACCAGGAGGGCGACGGCGGCAGTTCTCATCCGGACGGCGGGTCCTCTGCCCGGCGGAGGTGGACGAGCGTCGCCCCCCACCCGCCTCGCGCCGGGGCGGCGTCCGCGAACTCGACCACACCGGGCGCATCGGCGAGCAGACGGCGTACGAGGGCGCGCTGGACTCCCCGACCGCGTCCGTGCACGATGCGCACCTCGGCCAAGCCCGCGCGCCGCGCCTCCTCGAGGTACTCGGACACCACCGCCGTCACGTCCTCGGGTCGGAAGCTGTGGAGATCGAGCACATCCGTCAACGGAAGAGTCACAGTCTCGAGGCTGACCGTGTCGCCCGACTGGACCAGCCCCCCCTCGAGCACTTGCGCCGGTCTGGACCGCGTCTCCTCCACTTCGAGAATGCCGCGAGCCGAGTCCGTCGCTGGAGCATTGGGGCTCGCCAGCCCAAGCTCGACGATCACGTCGCCACCGATTCGGAGCCGAGCGCCCTCGGGAAGCTCTCCGACCGGCAGACCGTCGAGCACGAGGGCGATCGTCAGAGCACCGGGCTCGAGCCGGAACGGCCCGGAGAGGACCGCGCCGCGAGCGGTCGCGCGCACCGAGTCGAGACGACCCGCCGGCGAGTCCGGGTGCTCCACGAAGCTACTATAGCGTCGCGCGCCGGCCGCTCCGGACGGCCCACGAGGACGGCCCGCCCGGCCAGGGGTTCATCGCCGGGCCCGATCGTCTAGAATGTCCGCGTGCCAGCCGTCGCCGTGACGATCCTGCCCGACCGCCGGACCGTCGTGGTCGATCCCGGCAGCGTTCTCCTCCGCGCGGCCCATGCCCAGGGCGTCGATATCACCGCGACCTGCGGCGGGCGCGGACGCTGCACCTCCTGTCGGGTGAAGATCGTCGGGGGTACCCCGCCCCCCGGCACGATCAACGACCAGCTCCAGCTCGGCCACGACCTGGTGCGCGAGGGATACCGGCTCTCCTGCCAGCTGTCCGTCACCGAGCCGCTCGTGGCCCAGATCGCGCCGCCGCTCGACGAGCGGGCCTTCCAGATCCTCGGCGTCGAGAAGGACGCCGTCGCGCGGGCCCAGGTGGCGATGGACTCCGGGATCCGCAAGCGCCTGGTGCGCGTCGACCTGCCCCAGGAGGAGCACCACCAGACATCGGACCTCGAGCAGCTCGCGCTGGCGGCCGGCATCTCTCCCGGCGACGTCCCCCTCGACGTGATCCGGACGCTGCCGACGACGCTCCGCGAGGCCAAGTCCGAGGTCACCGTCGTGACGTTTCAGGGAGGGCCGCTCACCGTCGAGCGGGGGGACACCACCGCCATGGCGTTCGGCATCGCGGTGGACGTGGGCACGACGAGCGTCGTGACGACGCTCCTCGAGCTCGCCTCCGGCGAGGTGATGGCATCGGTGTCGAGCCTCAATCCGCAGGCGACGTTCGGCGGCGACCTCATGTCGCGGATCGCCTTCGCCCAGTGGAACCCGTCGAACCTTCGCAAGCTCCAGAGCCGGATCATCGGGCTCCTCAACCAGCAGATCGACGAGCTGCTCGAGCGCACCGGCGTGCTGGCCCAGTGGGTCTACAAGCTGACGATCGTGGGCAACACCTGCATGCACCACGTGTTGCTGGGCATCGATCCCACGTACGTGGGTCTCTCGCCCTACTCCGCCGTCGTGCGGCACCCGCTGGTGCTGTCGGCCCGGACGCTCCACCTCAAGGTCAACCCCGAGGCCCGGGTGTGCTTCCTCCCGATCGTCGCCGGCTTCGTCGGCGCGGACGCCGTCGGCGCGGCACTGGCCACCCGTCTGGACGAGAGCGTCGTCCCCCGCGCCGTCGTCGACATCGGAACGAACGGCGAGGTCGTGATGGGGACGCGGGACCGCCTGATCGCGTGCTCCGCCCCTGCCGGTCCCGCGCTGGAGGGCGCGCAGATCCGCCACGGGATGCGCGGGGCCGCCGGTGCCATCGACCGCGTCTGGATCGAGGACGGCGATCTGCGCTTCCACGTGATCGGTGAAGGGCCTCCCCAGGGGATCTGCGGCTCCGGGCTGATCGACGCGATCGCCGCCGCCCTCGACACCGCCCTCGTCGACTGGACCGGCCTCATTCAGGTGGAGCGGCGTGACCGCCTCCCCGCGCCCCTCGCCCGGCGTATCCTCCAGCGCGGCGAGGAGCGGCTCCTCGTGCTCGTGCACCAGGGCGAGGCGTCCAGCGCCGGCGAGATCGTCCTCACGCAGGATGACGTCCGCCAGATCCAGCTCGCCAAGGGCGCGATCGGCGGGGGCATCCGGATGCTCCAGCACGTCCTCGGCGTCCCGGACGACGCGCTGCAGGAGCTGATGCTGGCCGGCGGGTTCGGAAACTACCTCTCGATCCGAAGCGCCGTGCGGATCGGACTCATCCCTGCCCTCGCGGAAGAGCGCATCCGCTACGTCGGCAACGCCGCCGCGCTGGGGGCACAGCTGGCCCTGGTGTCCGAAGCGGAGCGGGCCCGGGCGGAGCGGCTCGCCCGCTCCATCGAGCACCTATCGCTGGCGACTCATCCGGACTTTCAGGATCTCTTCGTGGAGGCGATGAACTTCCCGAAGGCGTGACGTCGCCGCCGGCCCGTTCGCGGGCTCAGCGACCGACGTTGAAGCGGAAGTGGCAGATCTCGCCGTCCTGCACCGGATAGTCTTTCCCCTCGAGTCGGAGCAGGGCGCGCTTCCGCGCCTCGGCCAGTGATCCGACCTCGAGGAGCTCCGCCCAGCCGATGACTTCCGCACGGATGAAACCCCGCGCGATGTCGGAGTGAACGGCGCCCGCGGCCTCGAGGGCGGTCGCCCCCGCCGGGACCGTCCACGCTCGGACCTCGTCTTCACCAACGGTGAAGAAGCTGGCCAGACCCAGGAGCGCGTAAGCGTCGCGGATCACGCGATGAAGCGCGGGCTCGGGCAGCCCCAGCGCGTCGAGAAAGCCCTTCTGCTCCTCGGGAGCCAGCGTCGCCACCTCGCCTTCCACCGCCGCGGAGATCCAGCCGATCAGGGTGCCCGGACGCTTGCCGACCTCCTCCAGCTCGGCCAGGCGCGTGTCCCGGCCGGACACGTCATCCTCGGCGAGGTTCAGACAGTGGAGGATCGGCTTCAGCGACAGGAACTGGAATCCCCGGAGAGCCCGGCCCTCCTCGGCGGTCAGCCCATGGGCGCGAAGGGCCAGGCCATCCTCGAGCGGCCCTCGGATTCGCGAGAGGAGCGCCTCCTCGCGCGCCTCGAGGTCGGTGGGCTTCCGCCTGAGGCCGGGCCCGAGCTTCTTGAGCCGCCGCTCCACGATCTCGAGGTCGGCCAGGACGAGCTCCTCCTCGAGCGCCTGGACCTCGCGGGCCGGCTGAGGCGCGGCGCCGAGCACGGGCGACGGGAAGGCCCGGACCACGTGGAGCAGGGCGTCGGCCTGGCGGAGATCTCCCACGTCCAGGGTCGCGCGCTCTCCGCGATCGAAGCCCGCGACGTCGACGACGTCGACCGTCGCGTACACCGTCTTCTCGGGCTTGAAGAGCGCGGCGAGGCGCGTCACTCGGTCGTCGGGAACGCGGGCGACGCCGACGTTCAGGCGACCGCGGGCGGACGGCTGCGCGACACCGACCCCGGCGCCGGTCAGCAGGTTGAAGAGCGTCGTCTTTCCGCTGCCGGGGAACCCGATGATGCCGAGTCTCACGACGACCGAGTGTACACTGCTTTGGCTCATGCCGCCGCCGAGCCGAGACCATCGGGAGCTCGACGCGGGCGCCGTCGCCATGGTGCTGCTGCTCTCTGCCCTGTGGGGCGGCAACACCGTGGCGGTCAAGATCGGCGTCGCCGACTCGCCACCGCTCATGCTCGCGGCCCTCCGCTTCGCGATCGGTGGCGCCTGCGTCGTCGGATGGGGCCTGTGGACTCGAGCCTCGTTCCGGCTGGAGCCCGGCGAAGCGAGTCCGCTCCTCGGGCTGGGACTCCTCTTCGCCGTCCAGCTCGGACTCCTCAACGTCGGCGTGTGGCTATCGACCGCCGGCCGCGCCTCCGTCCTCCTGAACGCCTATCCCGTCTACATCGTCCTGCTCGCTCACTTCCTCGTGCCCGGGGACCGGCTCACGGCCGCCAAGCTCGGCGGCGTCCTCCTCGGCTTCGCCGGCGTCCTCGTCCTCTTCGCCGACCAGCTCCTGACGCCGCTCGCCGGCGGGCCGTCGACCCTGCTCGGCGATGCGACTCTCTCGCTGAGCGCCGTCCTCCTCGCCCTCCGACAGGTCGTGCTCAACCGCCAGCTCCAGCGGATCCATCCGCTCAAGCCCCTCCTGGCCCAGGTGGTCATCGGCACGCCGGCCTTCTTCCTCCTGTCGTGGGCCCTCGAGTCCCAGCCCACCGTGGCGACCTGGCGGCTCGCGGGGTCGCTCTTCTACCAGGGCGTCATCATCGCGGGTTTCAACTTCATCGCGAACATGTGGCTGCTCAAGACGTACCGGCCCAGCGCCCTCGCCGCGTTCACGCTCACGACGCCGCTCTTCGGCGTCGTCGCCACCGCCCTCGTGATCGGCGAGCCGATCGGCTGGCGCCTGGCCCTCTCCGCGGTGCTGGTGGCGGGCGGCGTGGCGGCGGCGACCGTGCTCGGCGGGCCCGTCGTGGCTCCCACCCGCACCCCCCGGCCCGTCGGACGGCTGCCCCAGTGAGCGACCATGCGCGGAGACCGCCGCGCCATCACGGACTCGCGAAGGTCGTCGCGTGGCCGCTCCTCACCGCCGGCCTGGCGGGAGTCACCCTGGCCGGGGCGCAAGCCCTCGTCTCGCCGGAGCTCCGCCAGGAGGCGACCCGCGTCCTGAGCGAGCTGGCGGCGATCCGCGGTCTACCGCCCCCGGGGCCGCCACCGGCCCTCGTGATCCAGAGCCGCGACGAGCGCCGCCGCTTCGTCGTCGGCGAGTTCCGCCGGAAGTACTCCCCCGCCCGCCTGGACGCCGAGCGCCGAGCCCTGGTGGCGTGGCACCTCGTGCCGGCCGACTTCGATCTCGCCGGCTTCCTGGCGGATCTCCTGGCGGAGCAGGCTGCCGCCTACTACGACCCGGTCCGAAAGCGGATGGTGCTGGCGAATTGGCTGACGCCCGACCTCCGGCGGGACGCCCTCGCCCACGAGCTGGTTCATGCGCTCCAGGATCGCCTCGTGGGCCTGGAGCCGTTTCTCGCCGGCCGGCCCGGCAGGAGCGACGAGGGGCTCGCCCGTCAGGCCCTGGTCGAGGGTGAGGCGGTCGCCCTCCAGCACGAGCTGCGTCTCCGGCGGGAAGGCGGCGAGCTCGGACGGCTGCCCGACGTCGTCTCGATCCAGCGCGCCATTCGCACGTCGGCGACCGGACCGGTGCTGGCGCGGGCGCCGGCCTACGTGCGGGACATGCTGCTCTTCCCGTACGCCGAAGGCCTCGGGTTCATCCACGCCTTTCGGCAGCGCCGGCCCTGGTCCGCGCTGTCGACGATCTACCAGGACCCCCCGCGCTCCGCGTCCCAGATCCTCCACCCGGAGCGCTATCTCGATCGACGAGAGGATCCCGCGCCGCTCGAGCTGCCCGATCTCGCGGCGGTGCTGCCGGCCGGCTCGCTGAAAGTCATCGAGGACGAGCTCGGGGAGTTCGGTCTCGGAGCGGCGCTCCGCCGCTATCAGAGTGAAGCCGCCGCCACCGGCTGGCGGGGGGATCGGTACGCGCTGTGGGATGTCGCGGCCGGATCGTCGGTCCTGATGTCCGTGACGGCGTGGGACACCCCCGACGACGCCGGCGACTTCGCCCGGACCTACGCGGGCATCATGTCCGCCAAGCACGGCCTTCCACCCGCCCCGAGCGGTCCCGTCTCCGCGTGGACCGCCGGGACCCGCGCGTTCCTGATCGAAGGGCGCGGGCGCACGGTGCTGGTCGTCGAAGGCGCGCCGAGCACCAGCATCGACGCCCTCCGCGCCGCCGTCTGGGCGCGCCGAGTGCTAAACTGACGGCCGCGCGATGCCCACGAAACCGACCAAGGCTCTCCAGCGGGTGCCCAACCCCCACGCCGGCCGTGACTACGAGATCGACCACGTCGTGCCGGAGTTCACCTGCGTCTGTCCGATCACCGGCCAACCCGACTTCGCCACGATCCGGATCCGGTACGTGCCCGACCGATGGCTCGTCGAGCTGAAGTCGCTCAAGCTCTACATGTGGTCCTACCGGGACGAAGGCGCGTTCCACGAGGACGTCACCAACCGGATCCTCGATGATCTCGTGCGAACGCTGGCGCCCCGCCGCCTGGAGGTCGTGGGCGACTGGAACGTGCGCGGCGGGATCAAGACGCTCGTGACGGTGCGCTACGAACGGTCGCGCCGCGCCGCCGGCCGCCGCGGCCCGGAGGCCGTCGCCCTAGGACTCGACCACGGTCACCCGGAGGCCGATCTCGGCCAGGACGCGCCCCACCCGCTCGCACTCGGTCCTCGCTCCCACGCGCACGACCGCCCTGCCGTCGTTGTGGACGCGTCCCGCGATGGCCATGCCCTCGTCGTACGAGCATGCGATCGCTCTCATGAGCTGGCGGGCCACCTGCTCGAACGTATGGCAGTCGCAGTTCCAGAGGATCGTCATCCAGGGGGGCTCGGCCATGACCTCGGTGCCGGTCTCCTCGGCCACGGTTGGGCGGGTCCCCGGCGTCCCGGCGAGGCGAGGACCCGACCCGGCGAGGGCCTTCCCCCGAGCGGCGCGGGTCATGGCGTGCGCGTCCCCGGGAAGACGGCGACCTTGATGGAGGCGGGGTCACGATGGGCCTCGAGCGCGGTGGCGATCGCCGCGAGCGGGTACCGGTGGGTCAGGAGGGGCTCCACGCGCACCACACCTCCGGCCAGGAGGGCGATCGCCTCGCCGAACTCGTCCCGGTAGATCATCGACCCACGCACGTCGATCTCCCGGCGGACCATCCAGAAGACCTCGATCCGCGCCGGGTCGTGGGGCAGACCCGTGAGGATCACTCGCCCGCCGGGACGCACGACGCCGACCTGTCCCAGGGACAGCTCCACGGCCTCGGCGGTCCCGGCGGCCTCGACGAGCAGGTCGACCCCGTCCCGGCCGGAGAAGTGTCGCGCCGCGGCGGCGACCGCCTCGCCGGCCCCGGCGACGGTGGCGTCCGCGCCCAGGTCCCGAGCCAGGCCGAGCCTCCGTTCCGTGCGTCCGATGACCAGGACGCGGCAGCCGCGCGCGCGAAGAAGCTGGAGGGCGAGCAACCCGAGCGTCCCGGCCCCCACCACCGCCGCGCTCTCGGCCGGCCGGGGAGCCGCGCGGCTCACCGCGTGCGTCACGACCGCGAGCGGCTCCGCGAAGAGGAGGACGTCCGGGGCGAGTCCCGCCGGGGCCGGCCAGCACGCGCGCTCCGGCAGGACGGCCAGCTCGGCGAACCCGCCGTCACGGTCGATGCCCACCGCGGTCCGCGCCAGGCACAGGTTGCCGCTCCCCTCACGGCAGAGGTCGCACGTCCCGCAGCCCCAGTTCGGCTCGATCGCGACGCGGTCCCCCACGGCGACCCGGGTCACGTTCGGCCCGACCGCCACGACGTCCCCGATGAACTCGTGCCCCGGGATCAACGGGTACCGCACGTGGCGCTCGCCGGTCCAGATCCGGTAATCGGTCCCGCAGATTCCGGCGGCGGCCACGCGGATCATCGCCTCTCCCGCGCGCGGCGCCGGGTCGCGGACCATGCTCACCTCGGAAGGCGCGTGGTCCCGTCAGGACGGCGGCTTCCATCGTGGCCCTCAGCCGGCGGTGAGGCCGCCGTCCACGAAGACGACCTCCCCCGTCACGTAGTCCGAGGCGGACGACGCGAGGTAGACGACCAGGGCGCCCAGCTCCTCAGGGCGTCCCGTGCGGCGGGCCGGCACGTCGCGCAGGAGCCGGTCGCGGATCCCGGGGTCGGCGAAGGCGTCCTCGTTCATCGACGTGACGAACCATCCCGGCGCGATCGCATTGACCTGGATGTTGTGGCGGGCCCATTCCACGGCCAGCGCCCGCGTGAGCGCCAGGAGGCCCCCCTTGGACGCGCTGTAGGCCGCGTAGCCGGACAGCCCGCGGGCTCCCAGAACGGACGCGACGTTCACGATCTTGCCCCGACGTCGCGCGATCATGCCCGGCCCCACGGCGCGGCAGCAGTTGAACGCGCCCGTCAGGTTGGTCTCGAGGACGCGCCGCCACTCTGCCGGGGTCGTGTCCACGAGCGGCTTCACGACCGCCACGCCGGAGTTGTTCACCAGGACGTCGACCCCGCCATAGGCGTCGACCGCCCGCGCCACCGCGTTCTCCACCTGGTCCTCCACCGTGACGTCTGCCGGCAATGCGAGCGCCCGTCGGCCGAGCGCGGTCACCGCGGACGCGGTGTCCTCGAGCGCCTCCCGGGAGCGCGCCATCAACGCGACGTCGGCGCCGGCCTCGGCGAGGGCCAGCGCCATGGCCCGCCCGAGCCCACGGCTCGCGCCGGTGACCAGCGCGACGCGCCCGTCGAGGCGGAGCCGGTCCAGGACCGCCACGGTCCCCTATCCTCGGTACATCGACTCGATGACCTCGGCGTACTTCTCGCGGACATCCCGTCGCTTGACCTTCAGCGTCGGTGTCAGCTCGCCCCCGTCCTGCGTGAAGTCGGCGGGCAAGATGGCGAAGCGCTTGACCTGGGCGTACGAGGCCAGGTGCGCGTTGACACCGTCGACGGTGCGCCGGACCCGCTCCATCACCGCCGGATGGCGAACGAGCTCGGCGGCGGGCTTGTCGCCCAGGCCGCCTTCACGGGCGACCTTCGCGAGCTCGTCCGGGTTCAGCGTGATCAGGGCCACCGGGTACGGCCGCCGGTCGCCCTCGACCAGCGCCTGGCTGACGAACGGATCGCCCTTGAGCAGGTTCTCGATGTGCTGGGGCGCGACGTAGCTTCCCCCCGAGGTCTTGATGAGGTCCTTCTTGCGGTCGGTGATCTTGAGGTAGCCGTCCGCGTCGAGCTCCCCGACGTCTCCCGTGTGGAACCACCCGCCGGGCCGGAACACCGCGGCGGTCTCCTCCTGCTTCCGGTAGTACCCCTGGGCGATGTTGGGGCCGCGAGCGAGGATCTCGCCGTCCTCGGCGATCCGCACCTCGATCTCCGGAAACGCCCGACCGACGGTTCCGAACTTGAAGGCCCCGGGGTGATTGCTCGCCAAGATCGGGCACGTCTCCGTCAACCCGTAGCCCTCCAGGATCAAGATGCCCGCCGCGTGGAAGAACTCGGCGATCTCGGCCGAGAGCGGCGCGCCGCCCGACACGCAGAACCGGAGCCGGCCCCCGAGCGCCGCCCGGAGCTTCCCGAAGACCAGGCGGTCCGCGATGCGTCCGCTGAAGGCGCAGCGCCGCCGGAAGCGGCCGTCCCTCCCGCTCGAGGCGGCTCGCGCGGCGGCCAGCCCCGAGGGCCCAGTGGAAGATGCGCTGCCGGATGGGCGGCGCGGCCGCGACTCCGGTCAGGATCTTCGCGTACACCTTCTCGAACACCCGGGGGACGCTGCAGATGAAATCGGGCGACACCTCTCGCAGGTTCTCGGGAAGCCGCTCGAGGCTCTCGGCAAAGGCCGTGGTGAGGCCCAGGCGGATTCCCAGAAAGCTCTCCATCCGGGCAAACGAGTGCGCCAGCGGGAGGAAGAGCAGGTGGACATCACCCTCGCGCACACCCGAGGTCCGGGCGATCATGTCGAGGGCAGCCAGATGGTTGCCGTGCGTCTGCACGACGCCCTTCGGAGAGCCGGTGGTGCCCGAGGTGTAGACGATCGTGGCGACGTCGCTCGGCTTGATGCCGGCCAGCCTGGCCTCGAGCCCTTGCCGTGAGGAGGCCTCCCGGCCTCGGGCGCGCAGGCTCTCCCAGTCGAGCACGCGCAGACGCCCGTCACCGCCGGAGACGGGAGCACGGCCCTGCATCAGGACGACAGTCTCGAGGCTGGGCATCTCCCTGGCGACGCCCAGCGCCTTCGCCAGCTGGTGCTCGTCCTCGACGAAGATCGTTCGTGCCTCGGAGTCCCGCACGATGTAGGCGAGCGTCTCGGGCGGATAGCTCGGGTAGACCGGAATCGTCACGCCGCCTGTCGAGAGAATCGCGAAGTCGGCCCTGACCCACTCCGCTCGGGTCTGGGAGAGGATGGCGACCGCGTCTCCCGGCTGTCGACCCAGCGCGATCAGGCCGAGGGCAATCTCCCGCACCTCTTCGCCGAGCGCTCGCCAGGATATCTCCTGCCACGTACCGCCGGTCTTGACGCGCTGAGCCGGTCGATCCGCAAACCGACCAACCTGCTCCCAGAACAGGCCACCGAGCGACCCCTGGCTCATCCGCGAGTTCCTCCCTTACATGGGACACTGTAAGTGACTGAATTAGCGGTCATTGTACTCGCTCGACAGATCGGTGGATCGAAGACGGGCTCGCCCTGGCGCGGACCTCGATGACCGACATAACGCATCGCGCTATTTTCTTCTTGACTCGTGACGCGTCGGGCTATACGGTTAACGCATCGAGTCATTCACCGGCAGTCGCCCCAGGGGCGGCGCGAGGAGGAACCGAGCATGAACACGCAGCAGTCGCACATCTCCCCCGAGTTCTTTGCCGAGATGCAGGGGAAGGCCCTCGAGGCATTCTCCATCCTGGCCGACATGAACCACCGGGTCCTCCAGGGCCTGGTCGGCCTCTCCGCCTCCACCGCGAAGGAAGGCCTCCGGACCTACGCCGAGCTTCAGACCGCGACGGTGGACGCCGCCAGGACCCCGCAGCCCGCCTTCGGGCCGGAGTCGATCGAAGCCCTCCGTCAGAATCCCTTCGCGTGGTACCAGCGGAGCCTGCTCACCTTCGTCGAGGGCACTCAGAAGGCGTTCCACGTCGTGGAAGCCAACTCGCAGGTGGTGACGCGCACCGCCGAGCGCATCCAGGCCTCCGCGGAGCAGACCGGCCAGGAGATCCAGGAGACGCTGACCACGTCCGTCAACCGGCTGAAGGAGATCTACGCCCGCGCCTGATCGCCCCGGTCGGCCCGGCTGACCGATCCTGACGAGCCGGAGGAGGCATTCCTCCTCCGGCTCAGCTCCCAAGCCGGGACTCGAGATCCCGGAGCTTCTCCCTCAGCGCGGCGACCTCGGCCCGGAGCCCGGCGGCATCCGCCGACTCGCTCCCCGCCGCCGGCGCCGCGCCATCGTGACCCGACGGCCACCACCCCGCCCGGGCCCCCCAGTCTCGCAGGGCACGCTCCGTCTCGCGCTGGCTGGCGACGATCCCGGCCAGGCCGGCCTGAAGCGACTCCTGGACGAAGTCCTGCCAGGCCGTGCCGTGCTGGATGAGCTGGTGCAGGAACGCCACCGGAAGCGCCGTCCGGCGGCCACGGGTCGTGTCGAGGATGATCTGCGCCAGCGTCTGACCCGTCAGATCCTCGCCGGACACGGCGTCGACCACCCGGATCTCTCGCCCCTGGCGGATCAGCTCCTCCAGCTCCTCGAGCGTGACGTAGCGGCTCCGCCCCTGGTCGTAGAGCTTCCGATTGGCGTAGCGCTTGATGAGGATTGGCTCGTCGGTGGCCATGCTCCGGCTCCTTCGCGCCCGCATTCTAACACCGCGCGTCAAAGCCACAAAGACACGCCGGACGCACCGAGGGCCGCCGATTGATCCGGCGAGACCGGCATGCTACCCCTGGAAGGGCTCCGAGGAGGGCATCGTCATGAAGCTCGAGGGAAAGAAGGCGGTCGTCACGGGAGCCTCACGCGGAATCGGCCGGTCGATCGCGCTGGCGCTCGCCGAGGAGGGCGCCGACGTCGCCGTCAACTACATGTCCAGCGAGTCTGCGGCGCTGGCGGTCGTCCGGGAGATCGAGAAGCGCGGCCGGCGCGCGATCGCCGTGCGGGCGGACGTCAGCGACTTCCCCGACACGTTTCGCATGGCCCAGGACGTCCTGGGCGCGTTCGGCCACGTCGACATCCTCGTCAACAACGCGGGCATCAGCAGCGACAAGACGTTCGTCAAGATGGACCATGCCTCGTGGCGTCGGGTCCTGGCGATCAATCTGGACGGGACCTTCAACTGCACCAAGGTCTTCATCGACACGATGCTCAAGCAGAGCTATGGGCGGATCGTCAACATCACGTCGGTCATCGGCCAGATCGGCAACTTCGGTCAGGCGAACTACGCGGCCTCCAAGGCGGGCGTGTCCGCGATGACCAAGTCCCTCGCCAAGGAGCTCGCCTCCAAGGGCATCACCGTGAACGCCGTGGCGCCGGGGTTCGTCGAGACCGAGATGGTGGAGTCGATCCCGGAGAAGGTCCGGCAGCGTCTCCTCGACCAGATCCCGCTCAAGCGCTTCGGCAAGGCCGAGGAGGTGGCCAGGGCCGTCATCTACCTCGTCTCGGCCGACGGGGACTACATCACCGGCGAAGAGCTCTCGCTCAACGGCGGGCTCCTGATGAGCTAGGCGCCTCCATCGCGAGCGCTCACGAGGGAGGCCGGACGGCGGCGCGCCTGCGCGCTCGACTCGGCGACGTGCTCGATCGCCAGTTCCTGAGCGCGTCCCTCGTCGAAGGGACTCCCCGACGTTGGACTCAGGGCCGGACGGGATCCGCCTCGGACGCGGCAGAGCCGCGAAGAGCGGCCCCGACAACCGGGGCGGACGTCCCGACCCGGAGGAACTGGGTCGCCAGCGTGAGGCCGCTCGTCATCCAGATCGACATCATCTCGGCGGCCATCGTCGCCGGGAAGAGGGCGATCGGCGTCGCTCGACGGGCCGCCACCGGCGAGGTGTACTCGATCCGCGTCGGCGAGGGCAGCACCCAGGCCTCACCCTCGAGGAGGAGCTCGCCGTCCTGGTTGACGCATGTCGTGCGGAGCCGCACGCGCTTTCGCTCCGGCAGCCGCTCCGCCACCTCGACCCGGGCCGTGACCCGGTCGCCGACGTAGACCGGGCGAAGGAACCGGAAGTCCTGGGAGAGGTAGATCGTGCCCGGCCCCGGCAGGCGGGTGCCGATGACGCTCGAGACGAAGCTGCCGGTCAGCATGCCCGGGGCGATGACGCGCCCGAAGCGCGTTCCGGCGGCGAACGCCGCGTCCGAGTGGATCGGGTTGTCGTCGCCGCTCGCCGTCACGAACTCCCGGATCGTCTCCGCCGTGACGGTGTAGGTGACCTCGGCCCCGTCGCCGACGGCCAGATCCTCCATCGTGAGTCCGGTCATCACGCCTCCCTCGGTCGTTTGGGCGGTCGTGTCGGCGGCCGCCCGGCCTGGCGCGCGGCCGCACCACCCTCGTGAGTGCTCTCCGCCTGGCTCGATGGGCTCCCGACCCGCACGAGCAGGCGTCGAATCTCGTCCAGCCGGTCCTCCAGGCCCTCGACTCGCTCCTCCAGGGAGACCAGCTGAGAGGCAACGCTGACCACCTGGCTGCGTGACGGAAGCCCGAGCGTCCGGAGCGCCTGGTCCGTGTACTGCTCCATGCCCTTCTTCAAGGGGCCCTGGGCGGCCAGGCTCTGGTCGAGGTATCGGCCGAGGGCCTGGGCAAACCCCTCCGTCCCCATCGCCTGGCCCAGCGCCCTCGACCACGCGTCGATCCACTGATCGAGAAACGCCTTCCACTGCTGGGCGAACTCGGGGCTCACCCCGCCCTGCGCCGCCGCCTTCTGCCAGATCTCCATCCCCTGGCCAAGGATCGGGCGCCAGAACTGACTGAAGTCCGGCGCCGAGGGAGGGGCCTGTGGGGCGGATGTCTGGCCCATGGCGCGCACCCAGGCCTGGGTGCCGTCCTCGAGCGCCTTCTTCCAGATCTCGAACGCGTCCTGCACCGGATTCGGCGTGGTCATCGCGGTGCGGCCAGTATGCCACGTTGCGTCATGCGCAGGAAGACTTGTGCCGGCCCGGTTTCCCTCACCCGAGACGCGCAGCCAGCCAGTCCGACACCCGGGGCCAGCAGTGCACGGAGGCGGATCGCCCCGCGATCAGGGAGATGTGGCCGCCCGGGAGCTCGAAGTAGGTCTTGTCCGAGCTGCCGACGTGATCGATCAGGGCGCGGACGCACCCGGGAGGCGCGATGTAGTCCTCCTTGGCCCCGACGACCAGCAGAGGGCATTGCACCTGCCGGAGATCGACCGGGTGCCCATCCAGTCGGAGCGTCCCCTGGACCAGGCGATTGTCCTGGTAGAAGTCCCTCACCCATTGGCGGAAGAACTCGGCCGGAAATGGCACGTATTCGTTGGCCCACCGGGACAGCGCCTGGTACCCCTGGACGTAGCGGGGGTTATCCAGGTTCCACCAGAGATTGAGCGCCGTCGTCACGTCCATGGTCGGGCGGAGGAGCTTGAACCCCATCCGGACCCAGTCGGCGGGAATCGCCCCCACCGTGTCCACCACCCGGTCGACGTTGTAGAAGCGCTTGTCGAGCCAGAGGCGGAAAAGCCCGGCCTGCGCGAAGTCGATGGGACCCGCCATGTTGACGTACGCGCGAACCGGCACTTCGGGGTGCTGGGCGACGAACGAGACGGACAGCGGCGCGCCCATGCAGTAGCCGATGACCCCCAGCCCGTCGGCGCCCGAGGTCTCCAGCACCTTCCGGACCACGCGCGGAAGGAGCTCGGTGACACACTCGTCCACCGTCAGCCCGTTGTCCTCCTCTCCGTAGACTCCCCAGTCGAGCAGGTAGAAGTCGTACCCGAGCCCGCACATGTGCTCGACGAACGAGGACCCCGGCTGGAGATCGAAGATCGCGGGTCGGCTGATCCCGAGGTTCGGCACGAACAGGACGGGCACCGGCTGGGTGCGCGACGACTCGTAGCGGTAGAGCCGGGCCTTGTTCCGGCGATAGACGAGCCGCTTCGGCGTGAGACCGATCGCGGGCTCGGGCGCGGCGGCCATCTCGAGCGCCCGCACGGCGCGGGTCAGTGTCCGGGTCCACTCGGCGGCCAGCCCTTCCGTCGGCGCTGCCGCACGTGTCGTCTCCGCCATGCGTCCTTCCCTCCTGTGCTAGATGATACCCTTCGCCCGAAGCTCGGCCAGTCGCGCCGGTCCCATTCCGAGGTGCCGAGCATAGACGTGGGCGGTGTGAAACCCGGCGGGGCGGCCCGGCACCTTCAAGCGCGGTGGAGTGCGGGTCATGCGCCAGGCGGGCGCCGCGAGCGTGAGCGGCCCGTAGACCGGGTCGTCGAGCCGCGCGAAGCACCCTCGCTCCCACCAGTGTGCCTCGGCCAGCGTCTGGGTGGGGCGGTTCACCGGGCCGAACACGACCGTGCCCGGACCCGGGTCCGCGAGCACCTTCGCCAGGATCTCGCTCGCAGTGTAGTTGATCGACCATCGGGCGATCTCGTCGCGGAGCTCGGCGCGCCGATCTGGACGCGTGCGGTCGAGCGTCGTCCGGAACCTCGGGTCGAGCGCCAGCTCCGGGCGCCCCATGATCCGGCAGATCGCTCCGAAGTTCGGGTCCGTGTACCCCGCGATGAACGCCCAGCCGTCCTTCACGGGAATGAACGTGTAGACGGAGACCGCGATGTCCATGCCGCCCAGGCGCTCCCGGACCTCGCCGCTGCCGTGATAGAGGAGCAGCGTGTACTCGAGGTATCGCATGAGGGCCTCGGCGCCCGACACGTCGATCATCTGCCCCCGACCGGACGCCTCCCGCCAGTGGAGCGCGCCCAGCGTGGCCACGCCCGCCCACGCGGCCTGCGCGTAGGCGCTGATCCAGCTCCCGACGCGGGTCGGGCCGGCCTCCGGCCCCCCGTCGCCCGGATGGCCAGTGATGTACGCGAGGCCGGAGAGCGCCTGATCGATCAGGTCGTACTCCGGCCCGCTGCCCTCCGCGCGCGGGCCGAACTGTCCGTGGGTCGAGAGCGCCACGTAGACGACCCGCGGATTCAGCGCCTCCAGCTGGCGGTAGCCGAGCCCCCACGTGTCCATCCGTCCGGGCGGGAACCCCTCGATCACCACGTCGGCGCGGGCGGCCAGCTGATGGAAGATCGTCTGGCCGTCCGGTGACGCCAGGTCGAGCGTCGCGTAGTAGCGGTTGCGGCCCTCCGCCAGGTACGCGAGGCCCTCCTCTCCGGCTCCCGCCCCCGAGGGGCCCCAGGCGCGCGCGGGGTCGCCACCGGGCGGCTCGAGCTTCACCACCTCGGCGCCAAGCTCCCCCAGGAACCCGCCGAGGACGTGACCCCCGTAGTGGCCGACGGCGCAGTCGAGCACCAGGAGCCCCTCCAGCGCCTCCGGCTTCTCGGCGGCGCGCCGAGGGTCCTCCGCCGCCCGGGCCCATTCGGCCCAGGACGGCCGCTCGCCCGAGGGGCCGCTCACAGCGGACACTCGTCACCGGACCAGTCGTCGGGCGGTCTCGCGCCCCGGCGGTCGCTCCAGCGGCCGACGACGCCGCGCCGCTCGAGGTCGGCGATCTCCTCGTCCGGCAGGCCCAGGATCCCCTTCAGGACGTGGCGGTTGTGCCATCCGACAGGCCGCCCCGCCCACTTGTGCCGGGCGGGCGTGGCCGAGAGCTGCATGGCGGGTCCGTAGTCCACCATCCGCCCGTAGACGTGATCGTCGAGCTCCTCGACGCTGCCGCGCGCCCGGAAGTGCGGGTCCTCGTACTGGTCGCGAGCGCTCATGACCGGGGCGGCCGCGAACCCGTGACGTCCCGCCGCCTCCTCGACGTCCCGCCGGGCACGCGTCCCGCACCAGGCGCCGATGATCTCGTCGAGAAGGTCGGCGTGGGCGGGACGACGCCGGGAGGCGGCGGCCGCGAAGCGGTCGTCCGCGGCGAGGTCCGCTCGCTCGAGCGCCGTCGCGAGCCCCCGGAACTCCGCGTCCGTCCCCGCGACCACGGCCACCCACCCGTCCTGACAGCGATAGATGCCCGACGGGACGAACGCCGGGTCGCGGTTGCCGGTCCGGGGTCGATCCTTTCCGGTCAGCCCTGCGTAGAGCCACGTCCAGTCGAGCGCGCGCACCAGGCCCTCGCACTGCGCCATCTCGACGAACTGGCCCTCGCCGGTCCGATCCCGCCACCGGAGCGCGGCCAGCGCGCCGAAGGCCGCGAGGCACGCGCCGAACCAGTCGCCGAGGTAGTTGCCCGGACTTGATCGGGAGCGCACCCTCGAAGCCCGAGACCCCCGTCATCCCGGAGACGGCCTGCGCGAGCCCGTCGTACGACGCGCGCCCCTCGGCAAACGGTCCCCACTGGCCGAAGCCGGTGTTCGCGACGTAGATCAGCCGGGGATTGATCTCCCGGAGCTGGCGATAGCCGAGCCCCCACTTCGCCTCGGTCGTCCCCGGCTTGAAGTTCTCGACGAGCACGTCCGCCCGCGCGGCGAGCTTCCGGATGAGGGCCTGGCCCTCGGCGTGGTGCATGTCCACGCCGATGTGATACTTGCCGTGATTCTGCGGGAAGAACGCGACGGACACGTTCTTCCAGAAGCAGCCGGCGTGGCCGAGGATGCGGGTGACGTCACCCTGCCCCGGCATCTCGACCTTGATCACCTCGGCGCCCAGCTCTCCCGAGGAAGTCGGCGGTGGCGGGCCCGAAGATGATGACGGACAGGTCGAGGACCCGGATGCCTCGGAGCGCCTCCGGCTTCGTGTGGCGGCCCGACGGATCGAAGAGTCGAGCCGCCCACTCGAAGTATGACCCGCCCGCTCCCGGCGACCCGATCGAACGGCCTTCGGCCTCTGGGCTCACCGGCCCGCCCGGGGGTCGCGGGAATGGATCGGACGGTTCCTGGCTCAGATCCCGAAGAGCCCCGGCAGCCTCATGAGCAGGCTCATGTCCCCCTTGTGCTTCAGCTTTCCCGACATGAACGCGACCTGGCCCGAGAGCTTTCCCCCCAGCATGTCGAGCCAGTCCTGCGCGCTCATCGTGAGCGTGAGGCTCGGCTGCGGCGCGCCGCCCTCGCGGACGGCGCACTGGCCATCCGCGATGTCCACGTGGTAGGTGCAACCTTCCGGCCCGGTGATGTCGTACTGGATGACCGCCTTGAGCCCCTGGGCCCGCTCCGCCCGGAAGCGACCGGCCATCGCCGTGAACGTCTCCTGCACGGTCATGTGCCACCTCCTGCGCATCGGAGCCCGTCGGGCTCCGCACGAATGTCGGCTGCTATCGCCCCCGGAACTCCGGAGGGCGCTTCTGGAAGAACGCCTGGATCCCCTCCCCCGCGTCCTCGGTGCGCAGGGTCTCCAGGAACGCCCGCACCTCCGCGTCGATCCCGTCCGCGAGCGGGCCGTCGAGGCCGCGGTCCACGCACTCGATGATGAGGCGGGTGGCGATCGGCGCGCGCCGCGCGATTGTCGCGGCCAGCGCCCGGGCCTCCGACAGGGTCTCGCCCTCCTTCGTCACGCGGTTGACGAGCCCGAGCGCCAGAGCCTCGGGCGCCCCGATCTGGGTGCCGAGGATCAGGAGCTCGAGCGCCTTCGTCCGCCCGATGAGGCGCGGGAGCCGCTGGGTGCCGCCGAAGCCCGGAATGATGCCGAGATTCGACTCCGTCTGGCCGATCCGCGCCGTCTCCTTCATCACCCGGAGGTGGCAGGCCATCGCGATCTCGCACCCGCCCCCCGTCGCATGCCCCTGAATCGCGGCGATCACGGGCTTGGAAAGGCGCTCCACGCGGCGCAGCAGTGCCTGCCCTCGCCGCAGGAACGCATCCAGGTCGTCGGGGCCGCCGCCGAACGCTCCCGACAGGTCCGCTCCGCCGCAGAAGATGCGGTCGCCGGCGCCGGTGAGGACGATCGCCCGCACGTCATCGTCGCGCGCGAGCTCGTCGATCGCCGTCTCCAGCTCGGCGACGAGCTGGCCGGAGATGGTGTTCGCCGGCGGCCGGTTCAGCGTGACGACCGCGTACCCCTCGGCGCGCTCGACCAGCAGGGTCTCGTACGGCATCGCGCCCTCGCTCAGGCCGCCGCCCCGAGCGCTCCGGACGCCCGGAGATCCTGGATCGCGGCCGGTGAGAGATCCAGGACGTCACGCAGGATCTCGTCCGTGTGCTGACCCACGTTGGGTGGCGGGCCCTGGATGCGGGCCGGCGTGCCTCCGAACTTCACCGGGATCCCCGGCAGCCGGATCCGCCCCGCGGTCGGGTGATCGACGTCCACGACCATCTCGCGGTGCCGGACCTGCGCGTCCTCGAAGACCTGGCCGATGTCGTTGATCGGTCCGGCCGGGAGGCCCGCCGCCGCGAACCGGGCCACCCAGTCGTCACGGTCGCCCGCCTGGAGGCGCGCCTCGATCTCGCGCACCAGCTCGGTCCGGCATGCGACGCGCTTGGCGTTCGAGTCGTAGCGAGGGTCGTCGGCCCACTCCGGGACGTTCAGCACCTGGCAGAATGCCTTCCAGAGCCGCTCGTTGCCGGCGCCGACCATGAGATACCCGTTCCGCGCCCGGAACGCCTGGTACGGCACCAGCGACGGATGGGCGCTGCCCCAGCGTCCCTGGACCTCTCCACCGACCAGGTAGGCCGTTGCCGCATTGATCAGGGCCGCGATGCCGCACTCCATGAGCGAGAGCTCGAGGTACTGGCCCTCGCCCGTCCGGTCGCGGTGGCGAAGCGCGGCCAGGATCGCCCCGTGGGCGTAGAGTGCGGTGATCGCGTCGATCAGCGCGACGCCCACCTTCACCGGCGGACCCTCGCCCTCACCCGTGATCGACATGAGCCCCGTGAAGCCCTGCAGGATCGCGTCGTAGCCGCCTCGGTCGCGGTAGGGTCCGGTCGATCCGAAGCCCGAGATCGCGCAATAGATGAGCCGGGGGTTCACGGCCCGCAGCGTCTCCCAGCCCAGGCCCAGGTCGTCCATGGTTCCCGGCTTGAAGTTCTCGATCAGCACGTCGCCGCGGCGCACGAGGTCGACCACCAGCGCCTTGCCGCGGGGGTGCTTGAGGTCGATCGTGATGCTCCGCTTCCCCCGGTTGAAGGCGAAGAAGTAGGAGGCCTGCCCGTCGGAGGCCCGGGGCGGCGCCCAGTGCCGGCTGTCGTCGCCACCCTGCGGGTGCTCGACCTTGATCACCTCCGCCCCGTAGTCGCCGAGGATCTGCGTCGCGAGCGGTCCCGCGATGATGCGCGAGAGATCGACGACCCGAAGATCTTCGAGCGGCCCCCCCATGCGTTCTCCTCGAATCGGCTCGAATCGGCCCTGTCACTATACCCGGCGCCGGAAACCCCTTCAACGCTCGGCGGCCGCCGCGCCGCGGCCTCCGTCGACGTCCCGCGACGTGGCCCGGTGCCCGGCGGTGATTCGGCCCGGCGCGTTGCGGTGCCCGTGACGACTCCGTATACTCGACGCCGACGCATGCGTTACCACCTGATCCGCCTCGCGGCCGCCGTGCTCGCGCTTGCCGGTTGCAGCGTCGTCTCCATCGACCTGACACCGCGCGTCCGGCCTCTCGAGGAGAGCGTCGTCGACGGCCGTGGCCGGGACAAGATCCTGCTCCTGGATCTCTCCGGGGTGCTGGCGGAAGAGCCCATCTTCACGCTCGAGAGCCGCGCCCAGGTCCCCCTGCTGGCCCGCGTCCGGGAGGAACTGGAGAAGGCCGAGGCCGACGAGCAGGTACGGGCCGTGGTTCTCCGGATCAACAGTCCCGGCGGCACGGTGACCGCGTCGGACATCCTCTACCACGAGATCACCCGCTTCAAGGAGCGCCGGAAGATCCCCGTGGTGGCGTCCATCCTCGACGTCGGCGCCTCGGGCGGCTACTACGTCGCCCTGGCGGCCGATCGCATCTTCGCGCACCCGACGACCGTGACCGGCTCCATCGGCGTCCTCATGCTGACGGTCAATGCCAGCGGGCTGCTCGAGAAGGTCGGCGTCAACGCGAGCTACGTGAAGTCCGGCGAGTTCAAGGACATGGGAAGCCCCTTCCGGGCCCTCCGGCCCGAGGAGCGCGCACTCTTCCAGGATCTGATCGACCGCTTCTACGCGCGCTTCGTCGAGCTGGTCGCGCGCTCACGGAAGCTCGACGAGGCGCGGGTGCGTGCGATCGCCGACGGCCGCGTCCACACCGGCGCCGAGGCGCTGGCGCTCGGACTCGTCGACCGGATTGGCTACCTCGAGGAGGCGATCGAGGCGGCGAAGACGGCCGCCGGCCTCACCGAGGCCCGCGTGGTCTCCTATCACCGGCCCCGTCAGTACCGCGCGACGATCTACTCGTCGGCCACCGCGCCGACGCCGGCCGCTGGGCTCCCCGACCTCGCCCGGCTGATCCTCTCCGGACCGCGCTTCCTCTACCTCTGGTGGCCCTGAGTCGACGCGGGCCGAACCGTCCGGGCGCGCGCTCCCGCTGAGCTGCCCGCCGGCCGGTCAGCGCCCTTGCCAGCGCGGGGAGCGCTTCTCCAGGAAGGCCGCGATCCCCTCGCGGGCGTCCTCGGAGCGCGCGACGATGGTCAGGAGATCGCGCAGGTGGGCGAGCGCCTGCGCATGCGGTAGCTCCAGCGCTCGGTAGAAGGCCTCCTTGCCGAGAGCCACTGTGGCCGGGGACAGCGCCGCGAGGCTCCGTGCGACGCGTCCCACGGTCTCCTCCAGCTCGACCCGCGGGACTACCCGCGTCACCAGGCCGATCTCGAGCGCCTCCCGGGCCGGAAGCTCCCGCCCCGTCAAGATCAGCTCGAGGACGCGCTTGGGTGACGCCGCCCGCAGGATGGGCGCCAGCACCATGAGGGGCAGCAGCCCGACCTTGATCTCGGGAAGCCCGAAGACGGCGTCCTCGGCGGCGATGACCAGGTCGCACGCCGCCGCCAGCCCGCACCCTCCC
This sequence comes from uncultured Candidatus Rokubacteria bacterium, assembly GCA_963799055.1. Lineage (GTDB taxonomy): Bacteria > Methylomirabilota > Methylomirabilia > Rokubacteriales > DASRDR01 > DASRDR01. The sequence goes on along the minus strand of CAWCVP010000015.1, from coordinate 127,791 downwards.
GCCAACGCGAAGCCGTGGACCTGAGCGATGACCGGCGTCCGCATCCGAGGGATCGTCTCCAGGACCCGCGCCACCCCCGCGTACTGGTCCCGCGCCGCGAGGATCGAGGTCGTCCCGAACATGCCCTTGAGGTCGGCGCCGGCGCAGAATGCGCGCTCGCCCGCGCCACGGAGGACCACGACCCTCGTGTCCGGGTCCGTCTCGAGCCGGTCGAGAGCCTCGGCAAGCTCCCGGACGACCGTCGGATTCAGCGCGTTTCGCGCCTCCGGCCGGTTGAGCGTGATCGTGCCCACCCCGTCCACCACCTCGAGGAGGAGCGTCTCGTAGCTCAAGAACACCTCGCCGCGTGCGTTCGCGCCTCCGGGAAGAGCGCGTCGAGCACCTCGCGCAGGATGCGCCCGGTAGTCCCCCAGACCACATCCTCGCCGTAGCTCACGAACACCACCGCCCGCTTCACGCCGTCCCGCTCCCACTGCTCCTCCCGGAAGGACGTCGGCTCCAAGAGATGCGCCAGCGGGATCTCGAGGACGCGCTCGATCTCCCGCCCGTCGGGGCGGAACCGTGGCTCGGTCCGCGCGAGCCCGAGCACGGGGGTGATCACGAAGTTGGTGACGGTAGTCGGGACGTCGTGAAACAGCCCCAGGACCTCCACCGCGGCCGTGTCGAGTCCGATCTCCTCCTGCGCCTCGCGGAGCGCCGCGTCGACCACGGACCCGTCGTCGGCCCGCACGACCCCACCCGGAAACGAGAACTGCCCCTTGTGATGCGGGACGTCCTCGGTCTTCTTGGCGAAGACCAGTGCGGGAACGCCGTCCCGGAAGACGAACAGCACCAGCACGGCGGCCCGCACCCGCTCGGGCAGGCTGAGCGCCCGGCGATCCCCCTCGAGCACGGCGGCGATCCGCGCTCGCAGCACATCGGCCGACAGCTCGGCCGGCCGCGCCCCGGACCCGTCACGCTATCGTCCCCGGAAGGCGCGCTTGGGCTTCGCGTTCATCGCCTCGGGCGACAGCGTAGCACAGGGAAATCGCCGTCATCCGCCGCCGAGACGCCAGAGCGCCTTGTCGAGCGTCCGCAGCGAGACCCGGTACCGGGCGGCGAGCGCGCGCAGGGTCCGTGCGTACACCTCCCACCCGACCGGTGTGGGCGGGAAACGCCGACGAAGGCCCATCCGGCGCAGCGCCGCCCGGACCCGCACGTCGTAGATCGGATAGCGAGCCGGTTCGGCGAAGTGGAGCACAACCGACGCGACCGCGACGCCCACTCCCCGGAGGCCCAGGAGCACGCCAAGGCGCCGCGCATCGCCTCGAGCCAGAAACGCGGCCTCGGTCACTCCCCTGACGCCGGCCTCGCTGTTCCGGGCGATCTGGGGGCGGATCCGCGGCGTCTTCCACTCGCCGACCCAGCGCAGCTCGGCCCGGGTCAGGTAGAGCGCTCCCCGGGCGCGGCGGCGCGCCAACCGCGCTTTCAAGCGTCGCTCACCCCGGACCCACGCCCCCGAGCCCTCGTCGCGCGCGAACCGGCGCGCCAGCGCGAGGATCCGGGCTCGCGAGAGGATGATCACCGGCCGCTTGACTCCCGCGGGGCCCGGACGCGACGATGGCCCACGTGGATGACGCGAGGATCATGATCGAGCCCGCGCACGCGTCGGACGCCCCGGCCGTCATTGCGCTCATCGGCCGCGTCTTTGCCGAGTACCGCTTCAGCTGGGACCCGGCGCTGGAGGTCCCGGATCTCTTCGACTTCGATCACCGCTACGCGGGGCCGGCCGGCGCCTTCTGGGTCGCGCGGTCGAGCGGCCACGTCGTGGGATCCGTCGGGGTCGAGCGGCTGCCGGACGGTCGCGCCGAGCTCCATCGCCTCTACCTCGACGCGACGCTGCGCGGCCGCGGTGTCGGTCGAGCGCTGGTGGAGACCGTCCTCGAGTGGTGCCGGCGCGTCGGGGTCCATCAGCTCGTTCTCTGGTCGGACACGCGATTCGACCGCGCCCACCGGCTCTACGAGCGCATGGGGTTCGTGCAGACCGGCGAACGCGAGCTCCCGGACGACCCCAACGACACCCGAGAGTTCAGCTACCAGCGCGCCGTCTAGCGGCGACGCGCCCGCCGGGCCGGCCCGTCACACCCGCGGCAGGACCGTGGAGGCCGGGCTCCCGTTCTTCGCCGGAGCCTGCTGCTTGCCCGGGTTGGCGGGCTGTCCGGCAACCGGACTGCTGGTCGGCGCCCGGCCCTTCACCGTCGCCACCTTCTTCGTCTTCGTGGGCTTCGCGGCGACCTTGGCCCGTTTCGGCGTCGACGCCTTCTTGACGACGGGCTTCGCGCCCGGCTTGTGGACGACCTTCACGGCCCGCGGCGCGGGTGCCGTCGCCGTCGTCGCCGGAGAGGCCGGAATCAGGCGCGGCTTCGCCGCCTCGGAGAGATCGGGTCCCGTCGACGGCCCCGTCACCGGGACGATGCTCGGCGACGGCGCACCGAGGCTCGGCCCCGCCGTCTGAGCCATCACCGCCTCCGCCCCCAGGATGATGCCGATCGCGATCACGATCGTGCCCACGATCCGGTGCTCCATGGCTCCCTACCTCCTGCTCGCCGGGTCCGGCCCGGCGGCTCCACGGCCCGCGTCAGCGAACGACCCGGGCCTCCACTCGCTCGACCAGCCCGGTCAGGATCGGTCCCGGCGGACCCCGTCAGGACAACGTCGGCGACGTGGTCCAACCGGGTCGGCGTGAGATTGACGACCACGAGACTGGCTCCGGACTCCTTCGCGTAGCTCGGCATGTACGCCGCCGGATAGACCCCCAGCGAGGAACCCACCACCAGAAAGCAGCCGGCCCTTCGAGACCGGTCCTCCGCCTCCTGGACCGCGGCCGCGGGCATCGGCTCCCCGAACAGGACCGTCAGCGGCTTGAGCGTCCCGCCACAGGCCAGGCAGGAGGGCACCGCCTCCCCCGTCAGCAGTCGGGCCTGGACAGCGTCGCGCGTGACGCGTTGGTCACACTGGAGGCACCGGACGCGCGTCGCGTTGCCGTGCAGCTCGATGACCCGCGTCGGGTCCGTGCCGGCTCGCTGGTGGAGGTTGTCGACGTTCTGGGTGATCACGCACTCCAGAAGGCCGAGCCGCTCCAGGTCGACGATCGCTCGGTGGGCGGCATTCGGCTCGGCCGCTCGAATCGCCGCATACAGCTCACGGCCGACCGTCCAGTAGCGGCGCCGCGCCTCTTCCGAGCGCATGAAGTTCGGGAAGGAGAAGTCGTCGGGGTCGTAGCGCGCCCAGAGTCCGGTCGGGCTGCGGAAGTCCGGGATCCCGGACTCGGTGGAGACGCCGGCCCCGGTGAAGACGACGACCCGCCCCATCGTGGTCACCAGATCGGCCGCCCGGTCGAGCCGAGCGTCCATCGCGTCCGTGACATGCATCCCGGACGAGCGTAGCAGACGGCGCGGCCGGCCCGCGAAAGGATTCAGCCCACGAGCGCCGTAGAATGGCGACCAGGATGGACGTGACTCCCCACCTGGCTCTCAGGGACGCCGAGGTCCACGCGCTCGGCGAGCGCGGATGGTTCCTGCGTGACGGCTTCCTCGGGCGTCCGGCGGCGCTGGCGGTGCACGACGCCGTCGAGGCTCTCGCCGTGGCCGGCCGCCTCCGTCCGGCAGGCCTCAGCCGAGGGGCCACCCACCGGATCGACGAGACCTACCGGGGCGACGCCATCGCCTGGGTGACATCGGACGGCGTACCGGCTGGGCTCGAGCCCCTCTGGGACTCGTTCGTGGCGCTGCGCGACGCGCTCAACCGGGATGCCTACCTGGGACTCGGCCGCGTGGAGGTCCAGGTCGCGCGCTATCCGGGCGGTGGCGCCGCCTACCGTCGGCATCGCGACGCGTTCCCGGAGCCAGCCGGGGTGCGCTCGAACCGGCGCGTGACCGCGATCTACTACGCGAACCCTGCCTGGCAGGCCGACGACGGCGGCGCCCTCCGGCTGCACGTCGACGGCGGCCCCGTCGACGTGGCGCCGCTGCTCGACCGCCTGCTCGTCTTCTCGAGCGAGCGAGTCGAGCACGAGGTGCTGCCGACCCGGACCACGAGATGGGCCGTCACCGCGTGGCTCCGCGCCCGGAGTCCCCTCGGCGACTGAGCGGGCCGGCCAGGCTCTAGATGACGCGGTCGCGTCGAAGAGCGGCCAGCTCGGTCGAGCTGTAGCCGAGCGCCCCCAGAACCTCGTCCGTGTGAGCACCGAGCCGGGGCGCGACCGTCCGGACCGCAACCCGGCTTCGAGACAGCCGGACGGGCGAGCGCAGGTGGCGCACCCGCCCGAGCTCCGGATCGTCGGCGTGAACCACCATCTCCAGGTGGCGCACCTGAGGGTCCTCGAACAGGTGGGCGTACGTGTTGACGGGACCGGAGGGCACCATCGCGGCGTCGAGGACGCCGACCCAGTGGGCGGTGGACCGAGCTCCCAGCGCCGCCTCGATCTCCTTCTCGAGAGCGTCCCGATGCCGGAGGCGGTCCGCGTTCCGCCTGAAGCGCGGATCCTCGATCCACTCCGCTCGTCCGAGCGCGCGGGCGAAGCGCTCCCAGAGGTCCTGGGTCGCGGCGCCGACCATGAGATAGCCGTCCTGGGTCGCGAAGCGCTGATACGGGGCGTTCTGGCGGTGCCGTGCCCCCTGGCGCCTCGGCTCTTGCCCGTCCGCCAGCCAGCCGGCTCCCGTCCACCCGGAGAAGCCCAGCGCGGTTTCGAGCAGCGAGCAGTCGACCTTCTGGCCGCGCCCTGTCTGGCTCCGCTCGTAGAGTGCGGCCAGGATTCCCTGCACGCCCCACATGCCGGTCCCGAGGTCGCAGATCGGCTGCCCGACCGACGTGGGCGGCCCGTCGGGCTCCCCGGTCACCTGCATGAGGCCGCCCATGCCTTGGGCGATGAGGTCGAGCCCTCCCTTGTCACGATAGGGGCCGTCGGGGCCGAATCCGGTCAGCTGGGCGTAGATGAGGCGGGGGTTCTCGCCGGCCAGGACGCCGTACCCGAGCCCCGCCCGCTCCATGACCGTCGCCCGGTAGTTCTCGACGAGAACGTCGGCGCCCCGCACCAGCCGCAGGAACACCTCCCGGCCCGCCGGTCCCTTGTAGTCGAGCGTCACGCTCTTCTTGTTCCGGTTGATGTAGCGAAAGAAGGGATTGCGCTCGCTCCCGTCGCCCATCGCCCGCGACGAGTCACCCTTCCCCGGGCGCTCGATCTTGAAGACCTCCGCGCCCATGTCGGCAAGGATCATCGTGCAGAACGGCCCCGCCATGTGCTCGGTCAGGTCCAGGACACGGAGTCCCGCCAGCGGCCCCCGTCCCTCTCCAGCGCTCATCTCACGTCTCTCCCCTCAGCGGCCGATGAATCGGGGTGTCGTCTTCGCAAGGAAGGCCCGGTAGCCGATCTGAAAGTCCTCGGTGTCGAAGCAGTGGTACGCGACGTCCCTCTCCTCGGCCGTCAACGGCCGTCGCGCCACCAGGTCGTACACGAACCGCTTGTGCCAGCGGGCGGCGAGGGGCGCCCCGTCGGCAATCTTCCGCGCGATCGCGTAGGCCTCCGCCTCGACCCGATCGTCGGGCACGACGCGGTTCACGAAGCCGATCCGCAGGGCGGCCTGCGCGTCGAGCAAGTCCCCGGTCAGCAGGATCTCGAGCGTCGGCCCCGCGCCGATCGTCCGGACGACCGCCTCCAGCTCCTCGTGGCTCTCGACGAGCCCCAGGCGCTTGATGGGCACGCCGAAGCGGCTCGACTCCCCGCACACCTTGATGTCACAGAGCGCGGCCAGCCCGAAGCCCCCGCCCACGCAGAGGCCCTCCACGAGCCCCACCACCGGGTGCCGGCATGCCCGGACCGACTGGAACGCCGGGTTCCCGATCCGCGCGTACTCGCGCGCCTTGGCCGCCGAGCTCCGCGTCGCCTCGAACTCCGAGATGTCGGCGCCGACCGAAAAGGCCCGGCCCCCCGCGCCCCGGAGCACGATGCAGCGAAGCGCCTCGTCGCGGTCACAGGCCTCCATGATCTCCTGGAGCCGCCGGGACATCGCTACCGAGATCGCGTTGAGCTTCTCCGGGCGGTTCAGGACCACCGTCGCGATCGGTCCGTCCCGTGTCACGAAGATGGGGTCGCTCATGACGTCACTCCTTTCGGCCGGACCAGGATCGCGCGCGCCCGCTCGCGAAGCGCGTCGGGGAGCGGCGTCGGGCGCCGGGCGTCGACGTCCAGGTGCACGCCGAACTGATCCAGGGTCGCGACGGGGCGGCCCGTGCGTCCGTTGAACATCCGGTGGAGGATCCGGATCGACGACGTGCCGATGTGGAGGAGCCCCGTCTTGACGTGAACGGGATCTCCGGCGTGAAGCGCCCCGTGGAACCCGAGCTGGAACTCGAAGGTGGACATCCCGCGCCGCTCCTCGCGCATGTACGCCGGGGTCATGCCGAACGCGGCAAACATCTGGATCCCGCCTCCCGAGAACCGGTGGATGTAGAAGGGAAACGCGCTCTCCCCGAACACGTCGATCTCCCACGCCTTGACGGTGTCCCGGGCGGAGTCGAGGAAGCCGTCGGTTCCCTCCGGCTGCCAGCGCGCTTCCCGCACCGGTCCGTCCCACGGAACCAGCCGGCCCTCCGCCGCCCGTCGCTGAGGGCCCGGCAGCGGCGCCTTCGCCCGATCGTCGAGCTCCACGTGGAGCGTCCGCTGCTCCATCGTCGCGCACAGCACCCCGGTGGCCGAGTTGACGACGCGGTGCCCGAAACGAAGCCCGGTCTCGTCGACGCCGATCACCGCGCTCTCGATGTGCAGGATGTCGCCGACCCGGAGCTCGTGCATGTAGCGGACGTAGCAGTCCTCGGTGACGCAGCCCCGGCGCTCCGCCGCCATGTAGTCGGCGCCGAGCCCGAGGCCGTCGAGCAGAGCCAGCGTGGCGTCGGCGAAGCGCTCGAAATAGTAGGCCACCGTCAGATGCTCGACGATGTCCGTCTCCCAGGGGAAGACCGTCCCCCGGTAGGTGTCCACCCACGCGACGCGATCCACGGCCACGGACTCTAGCCCGGCGCCGGAAGGATCGTCAACCCGAGGTGGCTCGAAAGCGGGGCGGAAGAGGTCTACGCGCCGTGGGCTCGCGCGAGCGCCAGGAGCTCCTCCTCGCTCGGGAACTGGCCGATGGCCAACCCCTCGAAGTGCGCCCAGCGAACGATCCCGTCGCGGTCCAGCAGAACTGCCCGACGTCCATGGGGAACTGCTGCTCGACCTCGCGCTTGTCACTCTCGGCGTACTCGAAGCAATCCTTGTCGTTCAGGGCATGCGCCGCGTCCGGCATCGCCAGCGGCTGCGGCAACTCTCCCATCGCGTCGGTCCGGATGGTCTCGAGCGCGGCATGCAGCTGTGGCGTCATCGGGAGCTTCCCGATCCCAAACGTACGATGGACGATCAGCTCGGGATCCACGGCCAGCGGGACGCGCGTGGGTCGGTACCGGAAGTAAAGTCGGGTGCGCTCGAGGTTGCTCGCCACCACGCCGAGCGTCTCGACGCCCGCCGCCCGCAACTTGTCCCGAGACAGCCCGAGCTTGGCGATCTGCCGTCGACAGAACGGGCAGTACAAGCCCCGGAAGAAGGAGAGGAGCAGCGCGCTCCGGCCCTTGTAGTCGGCGAGGGAAACGGTCCCCTCCCGATCCACAGCTGGAAGAGTGAAGTCCGGGGCAGGCTCCCCCGGTCGAGGCACTCGTAGTTCTGCTGTCGTCATGTCACCAACTCCTCCGACTACCCGAAGGCGGAGCACCTCATTGCCATGCCGCCAGGGTATGGACCACGCTACCCGACCCGACGTCGAATCGGACCGATCGGAAGTGCCAGATTGCGCAGCGTGGTCTCTCGTCGATTCGGCGAGTGTACCCCACGTCACTGTACTTGCGTGCCCGGCACTTGACGTGTGGCAGGTTTCGACCGATTCTCAGGCCCGTCACGGCTCGAGAAGCGCCGCGAGGAGACAATGCCACTCGCTCAGCCCGCCCGCCCGCGCGCCGTTGCGTCCCAGAACATCCGATTCGTTGGGCACTCCGATCAGGGCGGCCGGAGCGACGGCGTCCAGGTCATGGTCCACCGGGGCCACGCCTACATCGGCCACACCTTCAGCAACGGGATCACGATCGTGGACGTCCGGGATCCCGGCGCATCCGCGGACGGTCGAGTTCATCGCTTGCCCGCCCAACACGCGGGCCGTGCACCTCCAGATCCACGACGACCTCCTCCTGGCGGTCAACGGCCCGAGCGTCTGGCACATGCAGGAGTTCCAGAACCTGCAGGACTACTTCGAGGGCTCGCCGGCCGACAAGCTCCGGGACCGCGCGGGCAGCTTCGCATCCGGCATCCGCGTCTTCGACGTCTCCCGCCCCGACAAGCCGGCCGAGATCGGGTTCATGCCGGTCGACGGAATCGGCCCTCACCGCATCTGGTACACGGGGGGGCGCTACGCCTACGCCTCCATCCACTTCGCCGACGTCACCGACCACGTCCTGGCCGTCATCGACATGTCCGACCCCCGTCGGCCGGAGGTCGCCGGCCGCTGGTGGATCCCCGGCATGTGGCGGGGCGGCGCGGAGACGCCGACGTGGCGCAAGGGCCGGCGCTACGCGCTCCACCACGCCCTCGTGGCCGGCGACGTCGCCTACGGCGCCTGGCGCGACGGGGGTCTGACCGTTCTCGACGTCGCCGACCCCACCCGGCCGAGGCTCCTGGCGCATCGGAACTGGGATCCGCCCTTCGGCGGCGGGACGCACTCGCCCCTGCCGTTGCCGGACCGGAACCTCCTCGTCGTCGCCGACGAGCCGACCACGATGAACTGCAGCCAGGGCCTCCGCTACGTGTGGATGTTCGACGTGCGCGAGCCCGTCGAACCCCGTGAGCATCGCCACGTTCCCCTCCCCCGCCGAGGCCGACTATTGCAAGAAGGGCGGCAACTTCGGGCCGCACAACCTTCACGAGAACCGGCCCGGCGCGTTCCAGAGCTCGCGCCTGATCTTCGCCACGTACTACAACGCGGGCGTGCGCGTCTACGACATCGAGAACCCGTTCCAGCCACGCGAGGTGGGCTACTACGTGCCGGCCGCCCCGGAGCGATTGATCGATCCCCGGCCGAACCGGCCGCTGGTCACCCAGTCGAACGACTGCTACGTGGACCGGAACGGGCTCATGTACCTGACCGACAGCAACGGCGGGCTCAACATCCTCGAGTTCACCGACCTGTGAGCGCTTCCACGCCCACCCGCGGGGGCCATCGACGCCCTCAGGAGGACACCATGCGACGGCCATGCTTCCTGCTCGCGCTCGGCGCAGTCTTCTTCGCCGCTCTGGCGTCGGCGCCCTCGGCGTCGGCCCAGGGCCCGTCAAGCTCGCCATCGTCGCGGAGATCACCGGAGGGGGCGCGCCCTCGGGGACGATGTGGCGCGACGGGGTGATCCTGGGGGTGGAGGAGATCAACAAGAAGGGCGGCATCCTGGGACAGCCCCTCGAGTCCTTCGTCATGGACACCCAGTCCGATCCGCCGACCTCGGTGGCGGTGATCCGCCGGGCCATCAACGAGCGCCCGTTCGCGATCATGGGCACGGTGTACAGCTCCTCCACCGTGGCCAACATGGAGTTCGCCCGCCAGGCGGGCATCCCGCAGATCAGCGGCTCCGAGTCGGTGCTCGTCGTGACCAAGGGCAATCCGAACATCTTCCTGACGTCCTTCAGCCAGGAGGTCGGCTTCGCCAAGCTGGTCAAGTGGGTCGCCGACGACCTCAAGGCCGAGAAGATCGCCCTGATCTACGTCAACAACGCGTTCGGCAAGGGCGGCCGGGACATGTTCGTGAAGTTCCTCAAGGACCGGAACAAGTCCCTCGTGGCCGACATCTCCACCGAGGTGCAGCAGGCGGACTTCACGGCCGAGCTCACCCAGGTGCGGGCCTCCGGGGCCACCCATCTCATGATCTACAGCCACGAGGAGGAGAACGCGCGCATCATGATCCAGCTGCGCAAGCTCGGGCTGAAGGTCGAGCCAGTCGGGGACAACCTCTGCGCCCAGTCGACGATCAACGCGGGGGGCGACGCGATGAACGGCGCGCGCTGCCACGTGCCCATGACCGCGCTGTCCCCGGTGCCGAGCATGCTGGAGATGGGCAAGCGCTTCCAGGAGCGCTTCGGGCGCGTGCCCGACCACAACGGCTTCAAGGGGTACATCGGCGCCCACCTCATCAAGGCGGCGGCCGAGCGCGTCGGCGCCCTGGACCAGGCCAAGATCCGCGAGTGCCTCCACAACAACCTGTTCACCGCGGCTGACGAGGCGGGGCTCCTCATGGACACGTGGGTGGACGACAAGGGCGACGCCGACCGCCCGAGCTTCATCGTGGAGGTGAAGGACCAGAAGTCGCACGTGGCCAAGGTCCTTCCCCTTCTCGCGGGACCGTACACCAAGCGGGCCTGCCGCTAGCAGGCTTGCGCTCTCGACCGGCACCCCGCGGCGGCGCGTTGACCTCGCGCGCGCGCCGCGCGGGTGCCGTCCGCGCCCTGGTGCGGGGATCGACCCCTGCCGGCGCGCCTCGCATGACGGACCTTCTCCAGCTCCTGGTCGCCGGCGTCTCGATCGGCTCCATCTACGCGATGACCGCCATCGGCTTCGTCCTGCTCTGGCAGACCTCGAACACGATCAACTTCGCGCAGGGTGAGTTCGTGGTCCTGCCGGCCTTCGCGATGGTGCTCTTCTGGATGGTGCTTCGGCTGCCGTTCGCCGCTGCGCTCGTGGCGACCATCCTGACGTCCACGCTCCTGCTCGGCTTCGGCGTCCGGAGGCTCCTGGTGGCCAGGCTCCTCCAGGCGGGCGTCCTACCGCTGGTGATCGCCACCATCGGCTTGAGCCTCCTGATCCGCTACTCCCTCCAGCAGTTCTGGACCCCGCTGGCCCTCCCGTTCCCGGCGCTCTTCCCGCGGGTGCCGATGCGGCTCGGCGCCGTCGTCCTGGCGTGGGAGGAGCTGATGAACGTGGTCTTCGCGGGCGCGGTCATCGGCGCGCTGCAGCTCTTCATCACGCGCACCAAGCTCGGCTGGGCCATGCAGGCGGTGGCCCAGAACCGGACGCTGGCGACCGTGCTCGGGATCGACGTGGGCCGTCTGATCACGATCACGTTCGTCCTGAACGCCGCGCTGACGGCGGTCGCCGCGATCCTCATCGCGCCGGTCTATCTCGTGAAGTACGACATCGGGATCGGCCTCGGGCTGAAGGCCTTCTACGCGGCCATCATCGGCGGCTTCAATCAGATGCGCGGCGCCCTGCTCGGCGGGCTCTTGGTGGGCGTCGTGGAGACGCTCTCGGCCGCCTACGTCTCCGGACCGTTCCGCGACGCGGCGGTGCTGGCGATCCTCATCGCGGTGCTGCTGTGGAAGCCGGAGGGACTCTGGGGCGTGAAGGAGGAGTGGGCGTCGTGACCGGGGCCCGCCTCTCGACCCGACGCCTCCTGCCGGCCGGCCTCCTCGTCGTGCTGGCGCTCCTGCCGCTCGGCTTCGAGCAGTACAAGCTCTACGTCGCGAGCCTCACGCTCGTCTACCTCGTCATGGCCATCGGCCTCAACCTGACCCTCGGCTACGCCGGCCAGATCTCGCTCGCCCACGGCGCCTTCATGGCCTTCGGCTCCTACGGGGTCGCGATCCTCGGCCAGCGCGGCTGGCCCTTCGAGGTGGGCCTCGCTCTCGGCGCGCTGGTCGCCTTCGGCTTCGGCCTCCTCGTGGGGTTCCCCGCCCTCAAGGTGAAGCATCACTTCCTGGCCATGGTCACGCTCGGCTTCAACATCATGGTCTTCCTCGTGCTCCGGAACTGGGAGTCGCTGACCGGCGGCAGCTTCGGCGTCTCCGGCATCGCCCGGCCGGCGTGGGGGCCCGTGAGCTTCGGCTCCGATCGCGCCTACTACGTCTACATGGTGGGCTGGGCGGCGGTCGTGGTGGGCTCGGCCTACTGGATCCTGACCTCCCGGTGGGGCCGGGCGTTCCGGGCGATCCGCGAGAACGAGATGCGCGCGGAGGCCCTCGGCGTGAGCCTCCGGAACTACAAGCTGATGGCCTTCGCCATCGGGGCCGCCTACGCCGGGATCGGCGGGGCGCTCTTCGCCCCGCTCCTCGGCTACATCGACCCCGGCGCCTACACGCTCGACCGGTCGATCCAGTTCCTGATGATGGTCGTCCTGGGCGGCCTCGGACGCTTCGAGGGCCCGTTCATCGGCGCGGCCCTGGTGACGGTGCTGCCCGAGGTCCTGCGCGCGTCCGAGGGGCTCTACCTGGTGATCTACGCGCTGGCGGTCATCCTCATGATGCTGTTCATGCCCAAGGGGCTCGTGGGGATCTGGGACTGGGCGATGGCGCGCCTGGGCCGCGGCGGGCCAGCCGCGGCTGGCCATGCCTCCCGATAGCCCCCGGGCGGGCTGAGCGGGACATCGATGCCGCTCCTCGAGGTGCGGGATCTGACCAAGCAGTTCTTCCGCCTGCCCGCCCTGAGCCGCGTGAGTCTCAGCGTGGAGCGCGGGCGAGCTGCTGGGGATCATCGGGCCCAACGGCTCCGGCAAGACCACGCTCTTCAACTGTGTCACGGGCGTCCTGCGCCCCTCGGCCGGCGAGGTGCGCTTCAAGGGAGAGGACATCACCGGCCTCAGCGCCGATCTCGTCCACCGCCGCGGCATCGCCCGGACGTTCCAGCTGATCCAGCTCTTCCCGGAGATGACGATGCTCGAGAACATGCTGCTCGCGGCGCAGGAGCGCGAAGGCTCGCTCCTCGGCCGCCTGCTTCGGCGCGAGGACGGCCTGGCGACCGGCCGGGCCCTCCAGCTCCTCGAGTACCTGGGCATCGTCGGGCTCCGCGATCACCTCGCCTCGAACCTCTCCTACGGCCAGCAGAAGCTCCTCGACTTCGGCATGGCGCTGATGTCCCGGCCCGAGGTGATCCTGCTCGACGAGCCGCTCGCCGGGGTCAACCCCACCATGATCAAGAGCCTGGTGGGCTACATCCAGGCCCTGAACGCGGAGGGGCACACCTTCGTCGTCATCGAGCACAACATGGAGGTGGTGATGTCCCTCTGCCGGCGCATCATCGTCCTGAGCCAGGGCGAGCGCATCGCCGAGGGCACTCCGGCGGAGGTGGCCGACAACCCCCTGGTGCTCGACGCGTACTTCGGGAGGTGACACGCGTGCCCCTCCTCGAGGTCCAGGACATCCACGCCGGCTACGGGAAGATGGAGATCCTGCGGGGCGTCTCGCTCCGGGTCGAGGCCGGGCAGGTAGTCTCGATCATCGGGCCCAACGGGGCCGGCAAGTCCACGGTCTTCAAGACGCTCTTCGGGCTTCTCCCCGCCCGGCAGGGGTCCGTCCGGTTCGCCGGCGAGGACGTCACGAACCAGCCCCCCGCCGCGCTGCTCCAGCGCGGCATGACCTACGTCCCCCAGGGCCGCAACGTCTTCCCCTTGATGACCGTCGAGGAGAACCTCCGACTCGGCGCGTACGTCCGCCCGCGCTCGGCGGAGCTGGATGCGGAGATCGACCGCGTCTACGACACCTTCCCGATGCTCCGCGACGCCCGGCGGAAGCGCGCCGCCGATCTCTCGGGCGGGCAGCAGCAGATGCTCGAGATGGGCCGCGCCCTCCTGCTGCGGCCTCGGCTGATGCTGCTCGACGAGCCGACCCTGGGCCTGGCGCCCCTCGTGTTCAAGGAGATCTTCCGGATCATCGAGGATCTCCGGCGGCGCGGGCAGACGATCCTGATGGTCGAGCAGAACGCGGCCAAGGCCCTCGAGATCTCGGACTACGCGTACGTCCTCGAGCTGGGGCTGAACCGCTTCGAGGGCTCCGGCGAGGCCATCCGGACCGACGATCGCATCCGGCGCCTCTATCTCGGGCGCTGAGCGCCCGGCGCCCGCGCCGTCGGTCCCTCGCGGCAGGAACCGCCGGGCCCTGCGGCCCTCGACGATCCCGACGAGGATCTCCGCCGCCTCGTCGCACTGCTTCCGGGACACGTCCAGGTGGGTGACCGCCCTGATCACGCGGGCTCCGATGTTGAAGATCAGGACGCCTCGCTCCCGCGCTCGCACGACCACCGTGGGCGCGTCCGGGGCGTCGTCGGTCAGGCGGAAGACGATGATGTTCGTCTGCACGCTGCCCAGGTCGAGCGAGATCCGAGGGCTGGCCGCGAGCCGCTCCGCGATCCGCCGCGCGTTGGCGTGGTCCTCGGCGAGCCGCTCGTCGTTGTGGTCGAGCGCGTAGAGGCCGGCCGCACCGAGGATCCCGATCTGCCGCATCGTCCCGCCGAACATCCGTCGGTACCGGACGGCGCGCTGGACGAGCTCGCGCGAGCCGGCGAGGAGCGAGCCGCCAGGCGCGCCGAGCCCCTTCGACAGCGCCACCCCGACCAGGTCGAACGGCGCGGCAAGCTCGCCGACCGGCCGCCCCGACGCGACGGCCGCGTTCCAGATCCGCGCCCCGTCGAGGTAGGTCGCCACTCCATGCTCCCGCGCCGCCGCGCACACGCGCTCGGCGTCCGCCTGGGGGAAGATCACCCCGCCCATGCGATTGTGGGTGTTCTCGATCTCGACGAGCGTCGTGGGCGGGTACATCGGGTGCCCCTGCGGCCTCCGCGCCGCCAGGAACTCGTCCGCCGTGAAGACTCCGCGCGCGCCGATCTCGGTGAACTGGACGCCCGAGTTCGCCGCCGAGCCTCCGGCCTCGTGCCACACCGCGTGGCTCTCGCGGCTCACGATGACGTCGTCGCCGGGCCGCGTGAGCACCCGGAGCGCGACCTGGTTCGCCATCGTCCCGCTCGGCAGCCAGAGCGCCGCCTCCTTGCCAAGGAGCGCGGCCGTCCGCTCCTGGAGGCGGTTCATGGTCGGATCCTCGCCGTACTCGTCGTTGCCGACGGGCGCGGCGGCCATGGCCGCCCGCATCGCGGCCGACGGCAGCGTGACGGTGTCGGAGCGAAGATCGATGGGAGCGGCCGGGTCGGTCACGGGTCAGCCTCTGGCGTGGCTCTCAGCGGTCGCCGTCGTGACGGGCACTCTCATCCACGGCATGGCTGAGAATACCATCCCACCAGCCCTCCTCGGCGGGCGCTCACTCAATGCCGGGGCCTTGGGCATCAGGACCCAGAGGACCACGTAGACGATGATCCCCGGAAACGCAGCGGACAGAACCGAGACCACGACGTTAGAGGATCCGTACGACGGTCGGATCCCAGCCAAGCCACTCCGCGATGCCGCCGCACACGCCGGCGATCATCTTGTGCTGCCGCGATCGGTGGAGAGGCACGAGAACACCTCCGCCTATTCGACAACAAGGGCAGCGAGTCTCTCGGACCGCTCCGTCAGAGCCCGGCCGCCCGCACTGCCGTCAGGATCTCGTCATCGGTGGGGAACCGCCCGTACTGCGTCACGTCCGTCGGCGATGGGCTCTCCACCCACGTCCAGCGGACGATGCCGGCGCGGTCGACCAGGAAGTGGCCGACGTGCATGGCGTAGTCCCGTTTCTTGAAGGCGCCCATCACGGCCTTGGCTTCGGGGAGATCCGGAAGGCCGTCCATCTCGTCTAGGCGCTTCATCGCGGCCGGGATCGGAATGGGCTCGGGCAGCTCGCCCGTGGGATTGATGCGGGTCGCTTCCCGTAGCTCCGTGTACGCGCCGGCGTAGAGTGGCATGGGCAGCCCGTACGCGCGGTGGACGGCCCGCTCTGGATCAGTCGCCAATCTCAGCCTGGGCGGTCGGAGCCGGTAGTATCGCCGGACTGGCTCGACGCTGTCTTCGGTGATCCCGAGCGTCTCGATGCCGATCGCCTCGAGCTTCGCGCGCGCGCCGCCCAACTGGGCGAGGTGCCGGCGGCAGAACGGTCACCAGATGTAGCGCAGGAGCACAATCAGTACGGGCGCCCGCCCCAGGTAGTCGTCGAGGGAGACGGTACCCATCTCCGACACGAGAGGCAGTGAAAAGCCCGGCGCCGTCTCCCCGACACCCAGTGGCGGCCGCAGGCTGGCCGTCGGTATCGACATGTCCACTCCCTCCGCGTGCGAAGTTCAGGCCGACGGGTGTGACGCGAAACGCTCCGCGCGCCCTCCGTCCCCGGATCATAGCAGAGGAGCGTCATCCGGCGGCCAGGTCGCCGGCGGCCCGGGGAGTCGGAAACGCGCCGCGGACCAGGCGCTCCTAAGCATGTTTTTTGGCCCCCTTCCCGGGGCCGCGTCATCCCGCTCGCGCCTCGCCACCGTGGCGGAGTCTAGCGCGCCACGAGTCGGTACAGGAAGGCCGCGGGGGACTCTGGGAGACGAGGATGAGAATCGGCCCCGCGGGTTGGCGGGCAGACGCGCAGCGATCCGGCGGGTGGCGGATGCCGCGATCGACCGTGGTCAGGAGGCGGTGACGGGCCGCCCCGGCGGCGGTTGGGCCGCCGCCCGAGCGCGCCGGGCAGGCGCCGCACGGCCTGGGACTCGGTCACCGCGCCCAAGATCCGGCGCGGCCCGGCACAGCGGGGACAGACGAGGACCCCGCTAGTGCTCGCGCCGCCGATGGGCGCCCAGCACGTCCATGCCGAAGTCGGCGACCGGGTCGCGCCACACCGTATGCACGTGGTTGGCGTCGCGGGTCGTGTTGTCGTACTCGACGAGCAGGCGATGCCCCTGGATCCGGTAGTAGTGCGGGCGCCTCGGCTCGAGGCTCCCTGCCCACGCGAGGTGAAGGGCCGCGAACGACGAGCCGGTCACCTTCGCCATTTCCCGGTCGGCGACCTCGTCGGGCAGCCGCCTGACATAGGTGCCCAGGAGCGCCCTCAGCAGCTCCTGCTGGGACGCCGTCATCGCCGCCGCGGGCAAGCCCTTCGGCGTCGTGGTGAAGCGCAGGGCGTCGACGTGGCTGTCCGTCAACCCCACCTTCGCCTCCTCCGAGTCCTGAAACTGCTCGAGCCGATCGAGGATCTCGCCTCTCCCACTCCCCGCGCCACACTCTCGCCAGGCGAAGCGGGCCATCGCCCTCGGCGAGGACGGTGCGGTTCGCGCCGACGAGATCGATCGGTGGCACCGCCGAGAGCACGGCGGTCTGGCGCTGCTCCTCGCTCAACGAGCGGACGAGGTCGAACGCCAGGTCCGCGCAGGCGGCCAGGGGCCGCAGCTCATGGAGCCCCAGGAGCGGCGAGGAGGCCGGGTCCGCGCCGAGAAAGCAGGGCGTGAACGCGCGCAGCTCGCCTCCGATGACCGTGTGGTGGACCGACACGTGGTGACCGCCGAAGCGCCAGGACCAGCTGTCGGCGCCCGGCTCCCCGAAGATGCGGAGGTAGTATCGCGCCGGGTCTCGCCCGCGCTCGTGTCCGAAGGAGGCCCGCCAGCCTTCGAGCTCGTCGAGGACGTTCTCGAGCCCCATGATCGTCGCGGCCGTCACGTATCCGGCCCGGCTCAGTCCCGTCGCCAGGAGCCGCATCGCCAGCCGCTGCTGAGCCGGCGCCATCTCCCCGAGAGTCACGCCGCCGTGGTCGGTCGGCGTGTAGAACCAGCGGAGGCGCTCCGCGTCCGACGGGAAGCTCCACCACGCGCGGCGCCGCTGATCGGGCGACAGCGCCTCGAGCAGCGCCCGGGCCGCGTCGGCCATGCGGGCGACGAGTCCGGTGCCGTCCATCACACGCCGGGCCCACGCAGGCCGAAGATCAGCTCCGGGTCTCCCGGCACCCAGGTGCCGTCGAACTGCGACCGTCGGCCGATGCGGCGAGTCCGCTCGAGCAGCTGGGCGCCGAGCCTCACCTGCCCCGGCTCCCAGCGCGCGAGGGCCGTGGGCACGTCGCTCTCGCGCTCGAGCGCCTCGGCCAGCGCCCACGCATCGGCGGCCGCCTTGGCGGTGCCCGCCGCCGCGTGCGGCCTGACCACGAACGCGGCGTCACCGATGAGACAGAGGCGGCCGAAGGCCATGCGCGGCACCTCGATGTCGTAGACGACCTGGAGGAACGGCTGGGCCGTGCTCTCGACGACTCGCGCGATCGGCGCGGGAAGGCGGGCGTGGGCGACGGCGCGCATCTCTGCCACGTGCCGCGCGCCGACGGCGCCCGGCGGCACCGAGATCTCGCGTCGCTGGTTCGTCTCGTCGGTGAGCACGTCGTCGAGGTCCGAGCCCTCCAGGTAGTTCCGGTACCAGACGAAGTTGATGAGCCGCTCGCCCCGCGCGACCGAGCCGTCCGCGCCGGGTATCGGGTACACGAGGACGTGACTGTTCGCGTAGACGTAGTACGTGATGGCGTCGTCGAAGACCGCCAGCGTCTCCTCGTCGAGGCGGCTCTCGGCCACCATGCCCCGCCACGCCACGTATCCCGCATAGGAGGGTCGCACGCCGGGCAGCAGGCGCGCTCGCGCGATCGAGCCGACCCCGTCCGCGCACACGAGGAGATCGACCCGGCGCGACGGCCGACCGGCGAGCTGGACTTCCACCGCGTCGCCCTCGTCGACCCAGCCCGACAGCTCGTGGCCCAGGTGGTACCCGGCCGGGCGGATTCGCGCCAACAGCTCACGGTACACCGTGGTCCACGAGCTGAACCGGTAGGCGTGCCGCCCGTCGTAGACGAGATCGGCGCGGCGATCGAGGTACCGGATGTGCGCGGTGGCGACGCTGATGCGATCCAGGTCGACGCCCGCGCGCTCCACGAGGTAGCGCGCGCTCTCCGGAAGGAATCCGATCCCCGCCCCGCGCTGCACCAGCTCGACCGGCGACCGCTCGTAGACGTCGACCTCGGCGCCGAGATCCTGGAGGAGCAGCGCCGCGCTCAGCCCGCCCAGCGAGCCGCCGACGACCGCCGCCCGCATGCCGTCCGACGGTCAGGGCTTGCCGAACGTGGCGACCTTGTCCACCGAGCACTCGAAGAGGACCCGCCGCTCGTTGCGCGAGGGGTCGCGCAGGCCGTACGGCGGGGGCTGCTTCGTGTACTTCGTCCAGATCTTGTCGACCTGGGCGGTGACGCGGGCTCCCTCCCGCGGGTCGTCCTCGGAGACCTCCCGCTTCACCGTGCACTTGATGCTGACCCAGTGATAGGGGTTCGCCGGATTCATGAGCAGGACCGTGAGCTGCGGGTTCGCCCGGATCCACTGGACCTTCTTCCGATGCGAGGCGACGTTGACCAGGATGGTCGAGCCGGCGTAGTCGAACCACATCGGCGTCAGGTTCGGGCGGCCGTCGCTCCCCTGCACCGCGAACACCGCGGTCACGGGCTCGTCGAGCAGGCGCTTGTAGATCGGGTCGAGATCCTCGAGCGACCCGATCCGGTCGTGCGAGCCGACCGAGAACTGGTTCGGCTGCAGGCCCTCGGCCACGTCGAGAAAGCGGGCCACCTTGATCGGCATGGGCGTCTCCCCTGTTCGTAGGTTCAAGCCGTGCGCGTCACGCTACCATCGAATCGCGACACGAGAAGATCGTGGCGCCGGCGGCCGCCGACTCGACCTCGACAACCTGGTGAATCCGCTACGCCGGCGCCTTGGGCATCAGGAGCCAGAGGACCACGTACGCGATGATTCCGGGAAACGCAGCGGACAGCACTGACACCAGGACGTAGAGGATCCGAACGACCGTCGGGTCCCAGCCAACCCACTCGGCGATCCCGCCGCAGACGCCGGCGATCATCTTGTGCTTCCGTGATCGGTGGAGAGGCACGGCGACGCTCCTTTCCAGCTGACTCGTCGATTCAGTCGCGTCCGATGTCACGGTAGCACGCCGCTCGGACCGCGGGCCGGCGCGATCACCTCCGTGGCGAGGCACCGATCCTGCATCTTGTGCGCGAGTATCATGCCTTCGACGGTGGGCGTTTCGCTCAACAGATCCTCGGCGGCTCCGTGGCCGGCGACCGTCGGCCATTCCGATCGAATTCCCTCCCGTCAGGTATCACGTCACGGTGTCGTAACGATGACTCGCTGTCGCCCTCCGGAGCCATGTCCAACACGGTGACGTCACTACGCAGAAACCGAAATCGCCCCTCGAGGAAGCTCGGCGAGGACGCGTTCGGCTTGTCGGCGATGCCAGGCGTGCGCCCGGCTGCGCTCCCGGACTTCGTTCCCCCTCAGCTCGCCACTCTCGTCACCGCGGCGCCCACCGGCGACGGCTGGCTCCACGAGACCAAGTTCGATGGTTACCGCATCCAGTGCCGGCTCGCCGGCGGACACGCGACGCTCTCGAGCCGCAGCGCACGGGACTGGTCGGCACAGTTCCCCGAGATCGCGACGGCGGTCGTCCGTCTCCCCGGGCGAGAGGCCATCCTCGACGGCGAAGTCGCCGTGGTCCTCCCGAACGGCACGACCAGCTTCCAGGCGCTGCAGAACGCGCTGTCGGGCGGCGAGCAGGGCCGGCTCGTCTACTTCGTCTTCGATCTCCTCCATCTGGACGGCCACGACCTGCGAGGAGCGCCCCTCGAAGCCCGCAAGGGGATGTTGGAGCGGCTTCTTGGCCCCCGCCCGAGCGGGCCGATCCGCTACAGCTCCCATGTCATCGGCCAGGGCGAGGCCTTCTTCCGCCAGGCGTGCCGGCTGGGGCTCGAAGGAATCGTCTCCAAGCAGCGTCGGCCAGCCCTACGAGTCGGGGCGCGGGCGCGGGTGGCTCAAGGTCAAGTGCAGCCAGGAGCAAGAGTTCGTCGTCGCCGGTTTCACCGAGCCGCAGGGCACTCGAACCGGGCTTGGCGCGCTCCTGCTCGGCGTCCACGACGACACGGGCGCCCTCCTGTACGCCGGCAAGGTCGGCACGGGCTTCACGTCCGCCTCCGCCCGTGCGTTGCGCCAGACGCTCGACCGGCTCCGTGTGCCCGAGTCGCCACTTCGCCACCGCCCGCCCGGTGCGTCCGACGCCCGCTGGGTCCAACCCAAGCTGGTGGCCGAGGTCGGGTTCACGGAGTGGACCGAGGACGGCCGGCTGCGGCATCCGGTATTCAAGGGCCTCCGTGAGGACAAGGCCGCCAAGGACATCGTCCGCGAGCGACCGCAGGGTTCGAGCGGGGGATCGTCTCGTACCAGGCGGGCCCGAGGCCCAGCATGACATCCGCTCACACACGGTCCCGCGCGCCGAAGAACGACCATGCCATGGTGGCCGGGGTCCGCGTCACGCATCCGGACCGGGTCGTCTATCCGGATCAAGGCGTGACCAAGGGCGCGTTGGCACGCTACTACGCGGCGGTCGCGGAGCACATCCTGCCCCACGTGCGCGGACGGCCCGCGGTGCTCGTGCGCTGTCCCGAGGGACTCGCCCGGGAGTGCTTCTACCAGAAACATGCGGGCCCCTGGGCCCCCGCGTCGCTCCGCCGCATCCGCATCGCCGAGAAGACCAAGACCGGCGACTATCTCGTCATCGAGGACGTGTCGGGCCTGGTAGGCCTGGTCCAGATGGGCGTCCTGGAGATGCACACCTGGAACTCCCAGGCGGCCCAGCTGGAAACGCCAGATCGACTCGTCTTCGATCTCGACCCCGGTCCCGGCGTCCCCTGGCCGGCCGTCGTCGCCGCGGCGCGGCTCGTGCGCTCGAACCTCGAGGCGGCCGGGCTCACGAGCTTTGTGAAGACCACTGGCGGCAAGGGGCTACACGTCGTCGCACCGCTCCGGCCGGAGGCCGGCTGGCCGGAGTCCTTCGCCTTTTCCGAGCGTCTGGCGGAGGCGCTCGTGGCCGAGACGCCACGAGCCTTCACCGCGACCATGGCCAAGGCGGCCCGCCGAGACCGAATCTTCATCGACTACTTCCGGAACCAGCGGGGCGCCACGTCCGTGGCGGCCTACTCGACGCGGGCCCGTCCGGGAGCGCCCGTGTCGACTCCGGTCACCTGGAACGAGCTCCGCTCCCTGCCCGCTCCCGATCACTTCACCCTCGCGAGCATCCCCCGACGGCTGGCCCGACTGTCGGTCGATCCTTGGGCGGGGTATGCGACGCTCGAGCAGGCGTTGCCCAAAAGCTCGAGTCGCAAGAAGTAGGTAAGCTCCGGGACTCGTCGCGCGGATCCCGCCGGTCACCCTGGCTGCGCGTCGGGGTGACCGGCGATTGCGCTCCGGAGAATTCCCGGTCGGGGCACCAGCCGAGGAGGTCGAGGCCCGTGCCGCGGGGTACCGACGAGCGACCGGTAGTCGAGCTCGCGACCCTCGTTGACGCAGCGAAGGAGCAGGCCTCCTCGGCTCATGTCGCCGCGTCCGACGAACTCAGCCGGGAACAAGAGGCGCTCGCCGAACACCTGCGTCAACAGATCGACGTACTTGCCGCTCGCCACGCTGCCCAGGAGGACGACCTCCCATTCGGGGAGCTTCTCCAGCGAGCCGAGCAGCAACCAGCGTCACGGAGCAAGGGCTCGCGGTACCGCCGGTCGTCGCTGGCGATGTCCACCTTCGCGTAGCGCAGGAGGTGCGGCACGCCGACACGGACGTCGGGTGGCTGCAAGCCCTCGCACGGCGTGATCACCAGGACGCCGGGCACGCCGGCCGGGGGGCGCGCGAACGACGAGGCATAGGTGAGCTTCCCGCGGAAGTACAGCCCGCTGAGAAAACTGAACACCTCCCCCAAGGCCGCGCCCTCGCGCGTCCGCAGCCGGCGGGCGAGGTCGAAGCGCGCCTCGTGCCGGAGGACCAACCGGGCCCGCTCCCCGCCGCAATGCGCCGGGGACAGGAGGAAGATTCGCGCGTTCACCCCGTCTCCCGACCGAACACGCGGGCCTTCCAGCGCCGGGGCACCCAGCCGGAGACGCGCCCGGCGATCCGGCATACGCGATCCAGGCTTTGGGCGTCACCCGGCCAGTGCTCCAGGAGCACCGCGCGGTCGACGTGGTTGAGCAGCCCGTCGAGGACGATCGCCACCAGCAGCGCGTCGTCCAGGTAGCCGAGCAGCGGAATGAAATCGGGCACCAGGTCGACCGGGCTGGCGAGATAGATTGCGACGCCCGCCAGCACGCTCTTGGTGCGTCCGGATACCCGCGGATCCCGGCCCAAGCGGACGATCAGCTGCAGGAGGTGCGGGACGAGCCACAAGAGCTCCCGCAGGCCGCCTCCGTTCCGCGGCGTGTCAGGATCCGACTTCGCCATGCTCTCTCGATCTCGGAGGGATCAGGATGGGGTCTCCCGTCGCCGGCCGTGGCTGGTCGGCGCGCGGGTGCCGCCCGCGCGTCACTGAGGTGGCGAGATCGTGGCGGCCGTCGTCGAGAGCGTGAGGCTCACGGCGCTCTGGCGCGCCACGGTCGTCCCGCCCTCCGGGCTCTGCTTCACGACATGACCTTCCCGTGGCCCGACGACGGCCCCAAGCTTGAGGCCCGCCGTCTCGAGGTCCCGCAGGGCCGACTCGAGTCGAGTCCCGATCAGGTTGGGCACGACCGCCTCGCCCCCGCGCGGCTCGGCGGCGCTCGCCCCGCTCCCTCGGCTCGCCGGCGCGCCTCGCCCACCCCGAGCGGCGCTGGCGCCGTCCCCGGTGGCCAGGCGCGCCTCGGCCAGGATCGCCCGGAGCCGCTCGGTCTCCACCCGCGCGCGCGCGGCCATCACGGTCGCCTCGTGGGCGGCCAAGAGGGCGTGCTGCTCGAGCGTGTCGCGTCGGACCAGGTCCGGGGCCGGGGTCACCGGGAGCTTCGCGACCTCGGCGAGCAGCCGGAGCGAGTCGGTCGCGCTGGCCTGGGCGAGGCGACGGTAGCTCAGGAGCGCCTGACGGGCCGCCTCACCCTCGTCCAGAAAGGGCTTGAGAACCTCCGGGACCTGCTCCCGCTCCGGCGCCAGCGCCTTGATGCGCCCGGCGGTCTTCTCTCCTTCGTCGACCGCCGCGGTCACGGCGTCGTCCGCGGCGCGCGCGGCCTCGTAGGCGCGCCGCCCCGTCTCGGTGAGGGGCGCCGCCCCGAGCGGGACCGCTCCCGGAGCCAGGCCCAGGCCGGCGAGGACCAGGATCAGCGTCCCGGCCCCCGCGCGCCCGGTCACGCGGCCTGACTTCCTCGTCGCGCGCATGGGGTCACGCCAGCGCCTCGGCCACGAGCTCCGCGATGTCCTTCACCTCGAGCCGGTCCTCGACGCCCTTGACCTTGCGACCGAGGTCCACCATCGCGAGACAGAACGGGCAGGCCGTGCCCACCGTCCCGGCCTTGGTCTCGAGAAGCTCGGCGACCCGGATCTCGTTGACGCGCTCCCGGCCGCGGACCTCCATCCACATGTGCCCGCCGCCCCCGCCGCAGCAGAGCCCCTTGTTCCGCGACCGGGGCGGATCGATGACCGAGAGTCCGGGGATCGCGCGGAGGCTCTCCCGCGGCGCGTCGTAGACCCCGTTGTAGCGCCCGATGTAACAGGAGTCGTGGTAGGCGAGCAGCTCCTCGCGCGGGCGCGTCAGCCGGAGCCGCCCCTCGCGGACGAGCTGGGCGATGAGGACCGAGTGGTGGACCACCTCGAACTCGCCGCCGAACTGCCGGTACTCGTTCCCGATCGTGTTGAAGCAATGGGGGCAGGCCGCCAGGACCTTGCGGAACCGGTAGCGCTTGAGGTTCCCGACGTTCTCCGTGGCCAGCGTCTGGTAGAGGTACTCCTCGCCGAGCCGCCGGGCGGCGTCGCCGCTGCAGCGCTCGCCGGGCATCACCGCGAACGACACGCCGGCCGCGCGGAGCACCTTCACGACCGCCCGGGCGATGCCCTGATTCCGCCGGTCGTACGAGGCCGAGCATCCCACCCAGTAGAGGTACTCGACCTCCTGGCCCTCCTGGAGCCGCGGCACGTCGAGGCCTTCGGCCCACGCAAGGCGGTCTTCCGCCGCCAGGCCCCAGGGGTTGCCGGCCCGCTGCATGTTCTGGAGGCTCATGCCGGCCGTGCCGGGAAGCGCGCCCTCGGACAGCGACAGGTACCGCCGCAGGTCGACGATGGTGTCGACGATGTCGATGAACGCCGGGCACGCCTCGACGCAGGCCATGCACGTCGTGCAGGCCCACAGCTCCCCGGCCGAGATCGTCTCGCCGTGGATGGCGCGGCCGTTCCGCGCGTGCATCAGCCCGCGGAGCTTCAGGATGATCTGCTTCGGGTTCAGCGCAGTCCCGGCGAGGTACGCCGGGCACACGTCCTGACACCGCCCGCACATCGTGCACGCGTCGAAGTCGAGCCGACGCTTCCAGGAAAACTCCTCGAGCTTCGAGACGCCGAGCGCTTCCGCCTCCTCGATGTTCGGGATCGGCTTGAGCGCGCCCACCGGCGTCAGCTTGACGAGGAACGTGTTGAGCGGCGTCGTGATCAGGTGGATGAAGTACGAGTGCGGGATGAGCGCGATGAAGACGAAGGAGATCGCGAAGTGGAAGAGCCAGGTCCCGAGGTGGAGCGTCCGGAGGCCGCTCTCGGTGAGGCCCAGCGCCAGGAAGCCCTGGCCGAGCGCCCAGCCGACCGGAGACCACGGAGCCCACCAGGGCTTGACGACCGCGAGCCGGCACGCCTCGAGGACGAAGCCGGTCACGTTGATGACGAAGAGCAGCCCGAGCACCCAGGCGAAGTGCGACGTGGGATCGATCCGGGCCGGGCGCGCCACGAACCGGCGGTAGAGCGCGAGCCCGAGCCCGATCACGAAGAAGAGCCCGAAGAGGTCGAGCGACAGCTCGTAGCCGAGGTAGAACGGTCCCTGGAGCAGCTTGAAGCCGAGCCCGAACGGCAGCCGGATCGTGATGTCGTAGTCGATCGTCGCGAGCACGGTGCCCAGGAACAGGACGCAGAAGCCCCAGAACATGAGGGCGTGCATCACGCCGGGATACCGCTGGGTGAGAATCCGTCCCTGGAGGAGCCCGTGACGCACGAGGAACCGGACCCGCTCCGGAATGCGATCGAGGCGGTGCTCGGGGGCGCCCTCGCGCCAGAGCGCCCAGCGCTGCCAGAGCCCGAGCGCGAACACGCCGATCGCCACGAACGACAGGGCGTACAGCAGGAACTGGGCCCAGCCCGGAACGTTCCAGAAGGTGTCGCGAAACGGGACGTCGGAGAGGGTCGACGCGATCGGGTTCACGCCAGGGAATTACAGCATGCCGTCTCGACGAGGGTCAAGGCGCGCAGCCGCCCGGGTTCGACCAGGCGGCCTCAGTGCGGCGGCCCCGTCCCGAGGCGCAGCCGCTCGCCGATCGTCCGGATGGCCGTGTAGGGATCGACGCGGCCCGCTTCCACGTCGGCCAGCACGGGCTCGAGCGCCCCGCCGTCGGCCAGCGCGCGATCGACCTCCCGGCGGAGCTCGCTCAGGATGAGCGCGCGCAGCTCTCGCGCCCGGCGCGCCTGTCGCCGGCGCGTGAGCGCGCCGGACGTCTCGAGCGTCGCCCGATGCCGCCCGATCGTCTCGAGCAGCTCGCCCACTCCCACGTCGTGGACGGCCTCGGTCGACAGGATCGGCACCTCCCAGTCGAGATCGCGCGACGCCTGCTGCCCCTCGCGGTGGAGGTGGACCATGTGCTTCAGCTCGGTCATGAGCCGCTGGGCGCCCTCGCGATCCGCCTTGTTGACGACGAGGATGTCGGCCGCCTCCAGGAGCCCCGCCTTCATCGTCTGGATGCCGTCGCCCGACTCCGGCACCAGCACGACGACGGTCGTGTCCGCCAGCTGGACCACGTCCAGCTCCGTCTGCCCCACCCCCACGGTCTCCACCAGGATCCAGTCGAAGCCGAACGCGTCGAGGAGCTTCTGGGCCTCGGCGGTGGCGCGGGAGAGCCCGCCCAGGCTGCCGCGCGTGGCCATGCTGCGGATGAAGACGCCGGGGTCGAGGGTGTGGGCCTGCATGCGGATGCGGTCGCCCAGGACCGCCCCTCCCGTGAAGGGGCTCGTGGGATCGACCGCCACCACGCCGACGGTCGCTTCCGCCTTCCGGATCGTCGCGACGAGCCGGTCGACCAGCGTGCTCTTCCCCGCCCCGGGCGGCCCGGTGATGCCGACGGTGTACGCCCGGCCGGTCCGCGGGTGGATCCGCTGCATGACGTGAGACACACCGGGCTCGCGATTCTCGACCCGCGTGATGAGCCGGGCCAGCGCGCGTCGATCGCCGCCGAGCATCCGCTCGACGAGAACGTCTGGCCCCTCGCCGGGGCTCACTGGCGCGACCCTCGTCCCGCGCCGGGGCTGATTGGACGGCCTTCGGCCCATGACGGCCCGGGACGTCACGCGATCACGCCGTCACGCCGGAAGCCCGAGATCGTGGGCGCGTCGTATCCCAGGTCGCGGAGGACCTCGTCCGTGTGCTCGCCCAGCTCCGGAGGGGCCGTCGAGACCCGGCCCGGCGTCGCGGACATCTGCACGGGGAAGGCCACCTGTGGCACGGGACCGAGCTTCGGATGCTCCACGTCGACGAAGAGCCCCCGCTGCCGGAGCTGGGGGTCCCGGACGACCTCGTCGAGGGACAGCACCGGCCCGGCGCACACGTCGGCCTGGTGCAGGAGCTCGACCCAGTCGGCGCGGCTCCGCGTCCGGAACAGCTCGCGCAGCGTCGTCTCGACCTCGTCGCGCGCCGCGCCCTCCGCGTGCTGGAGGGGTCGCAGGTCCTCCCGCCCCACCAGACGGCAGAAGTTGGCCCAGAACTGAGGCTCGAGCGCACCCAGCGTCAGGTGGCCGCCGTCCGCCGTCTCGTAGACGCCGTAGCTCGGCCAGCCGCCGTTCAGCCGCTCGCGGCCGCGTTCCGGCACCCGGCCGGTCGCGAAGAACGCGGCCAGGTGCGGGATCATCCAGGACACCACGCCGTCGGTCATCGACACGTCGACGAGCTGCCCTTCTCCGGAATCCCGACGGTGGTGGAGGGCGGCGGCGATCGCGAACGCGGCCATCAGCGCCCCCCCGCCCAGGTCGGCAACCTGGACGCCCGGCGTGAGGGGCGGGCCCTCTCGCGGGCCCGTCACGGAGAGCGCCCCGGCATAGCCCATGTAGTTGATGTCGTGGCCGACCAGGTTCCGGTACGGGCCGTCCTGGCCGTAGCCGGAGATCGCGCAGTAGACGAGCCCGGGGTTCTCGGCCCTGAGCGCCTCCCATCCGAGGCCGAGCCGGTCCATGACGCCGGGACGGAAGCTCTCCAGCACCACGTCGGCGGTCCGGACGAGCCGGCGAAAGATCGCCTTCCCCGCGTCGGTCTTGAGGTCGATCGAGACGCTCTTCTTGTTCCGGTTGAGGAGCAGGAAGTACGCGCCGATGTCGGACTCGCCCCAGAGGGGCGGCGTGCGGCGCGCGTAGTCGCCGCGGCCCGGCTCCTCCACCTTGATCACCTCGGCCCCGAGGTCGGCGAAGAGCAGCGAGCAGTAGGGGCCGGGCAGAAGCCGCGAGAGATCGAGCATCCGCACGCCCGCGAACGCGCCCGCCATGGGCTGATTATAGGTCAGACGTATCGCACCCGGGCCATCGGAGGGAGGACGGTGAGAGGCGAGTGTGCGGGAGTCGAGGACTGACTCCGGCGCGGGGGCGGACCCCCCGCGCCGGAGCGGAAGCGACTACTGCTGGGGCTGGCGGAACGGGGTGTGGCAGGCTGCCGCAGGCCTGGCGGCCGAAGTCCTTCATCAGGGCCTCGACTTTCGCCTGGTCCTTGGCCCGGGCGGCGTCGCGAACCTCGATCGCCTTGGCCTCCATGTTCTTGGCGGCGGCCTCGAACTCCGACCACTTGTCCCAGATCTCGGGCTTCGCCTTGGACTTGTCGCTGAGCGAGCCCTTCGGGAACAGCATCGGCACGTGCTGGGCGTTGACCGCGATCGTCTCGGCGTTGACCGCCATCGCCTCGATCTGCCCCGCCTTCAGCTTGTCGCCCAGATCCTTGGCACTGGCGCCGTTGAGCTTCATGAGTCGCTGGCGATCGGCGATGGGATCGCCCGTCCCGACCTTCATCTGGGCCTGGCTGACCGCGATTCCGAGGAACAGAGCGGCCAGACTTCCAACCACCACGCTGGCACGAGCGGCAAAGCGCTTCATTCGGCCTCCTTTGGCAGCTGTCGGCGGCGGGACGCGACGGTCCCGGCCCGGGGTGAGGGTGGACGGTCTCACTGCTTCGTCACCTTGTTCCGTACGGCAGGGATGCTCTTCAAGTACCGGGCGATCGCGAGCCGGTCCTCCTTCGTGAGGTCCTTGTACCCTCCGGTGGTGCCCTGGATCACCTCGTCCATCAGCCCACCGGCCACGTCGCCGTCGGGCTTGTTCCCCGTTCCGAGGTACTCCGCGATCTCGTCCTCCGACCACTTGAGCCCCGTGTCCTTGTCCGGCGTGATGTTGGGCACCGGGTCTCCCGTCCGGGCCCTTCGGCGTCCCGCCCAGGAAGCGCGTGTTGTCGGTGGCCTGCGTGAGACCGCGCGGCGTGTGGCATTCGCCGCAGTGCCCCACGGCGCGCACGAGGTACTCCCCGCGCGCCAGGCCGGCCGTCGGCGCGGTGGCGGGCGGCGTCTCGCGCGGGGCGAAGGCGGTTAGCCAGGCCGGCAGGAAGACGCTCTCGAACAGCGGGATCACCTTCTTCGGCTGATTCGGGCGGTTCACGGGAGGGAGCGTCCGCAGGTACGCGACCACGGCCCGCAGGTCCTCCTCGGCCATCCCGTTGAACACGGGATACGGATGCACCGGAACCAGCCGCTCCCCGTTGGGCCGCCGCCCGAGCCGGATGGCGGTGATGATCTGCTCGTCCGTCCAGTCGCCGATGCCGGTCTGGCGGTCGGGCGTGATGTTCGTCGAGTACACGGTCCCGAACGGGCCCTCGTACTTGCGCCCGCCGCTGTTCACGGGCTTGTCCTTCTCGGTGTGGCAGCCGCAGCCGCCGGTGGCCGCGAACACGTACTTCCCGCGTGGGATCAGGTCCCGGCCGGCCGCGCTCTGCGCCGCGGCCGAGGTCGCGCCCGCGACCAGCAGTCCCGACATGAGCCAGGCTGACAGCACCCGGCTCCTCCGGCTCCCTGACAGGTGCATGCGCACAGTCATGACCTTAATCCTTAGAACGCCTCAACCGGCTGATGGGTTCCGCTCCTCCGAGCGCTGGGGCTCGGTCGCGTCCGTCCACGGCCCTTCGTCGAGGCGCGCCTCGAGAAGCAGCGCATCCTCGCCCGTGTCGACGTAGTATCCCCGCCGACGGCCCACTTCCCGGAAGCCGAGGCCCTCGTAGAGCCGGCGCGCCTCCGCGTTGCCGGGCCGCACCTCGAGGAACGCGCGCCGGGCCCCGAGCGCCTGGTGGCGCGCCAGGAGCGTACCGAGGAGCAGCCGGCCGACGCCCTCCCCCCGCCAGGCGGGGTGGACGGCCAGATTGGTCACGTGGACCTCGTCGGCCACCGCCCACAGGCAGAGATAGCCGACGACCGGCGTCGCGTCCGCCGCCTCACGATCGCCCCCGCCGCGCGCGACCCAGAGCCCGGCCACGCGGTTCCGCTCGAGCTCGTGCAGGAACGCCTGGCGCGACCACGGGGTCCGGAAGGAGGCGTGCTCGATCGCCAGCACCGCCTCGAGGTCGGCGGCCCCCATCGGCTCAACCTGGATGGCCGGCACGCTGCCGTCGCTCACGCGCGAGCTCCGCTTCCGAAGGGCGTAGATAGAGCGGCAGGAGGACGGCGGGGTCCATCGTCTCCCCGCGAGCGAGGATCCGCCCGCCCAGCTCACCCACCGTGACCGCCGAGGGAAGGCGAAGGGCGGCCGGCGCCAGCCGAGCGCGCTCACCGAGGATGTCGGTCAGCACCGCGGCGAAGGGCGCCACCCCATCGCCCAGGAACACGAGGGGCCCTTCGACATGAGCGCGGAGATCCTCCGCCAGCGCCGCCGGCGCCACCGCGCGGGCGGACTGAAGCACCTCGAGCCCGCCGTCCAGCGTCCGATAGACGGCCGCGTACACCTCGTTCTTCCGGGCATCGAGGATGGGACAGACCGGGTAGGCGCAGTACGGCAACGACCAGGCCAGGGCGTCCAGGGTCGGGACGCCCACCACCGGCCGGCCGGTGGCGAAGGCCAGGCCCTTGACCGTGCTCAGCCCGATCCGCAGCCCGGTGAACGACCCGGGCCCGAGCGCCACCGCGAAAGCCTCGACGTCCGCGAGCTGCCAGTGCGCGGACCGGAGCACCGCGTCGATCGCGGCCATGAGCCGCTCCCCGTGGGTGACCGTGATGTTCACGCGGGACTCGGCCACCACGACACCGGCGTCGAGGAGGGCGAGCGCCCCGGTCCGCGTCGACGTCTCGACCGCCAGGAGCCGCACCAGGTCAGTCTAGCGAGCCCTGGGAACGAGCGTCAAGGAACGGGCCTCAACACCATGTCCCGGTTGACATCGCGCTCCCCACAGCCCACGATAGGCGCCACCACGACGGGGAGATGCAGCGACCTCCGAGCGGAGCGGTGCGGTTCTGCAACAACCCCGCGTGCGAGCGCTGTGACCAGCATCTCCGCGCCGGGGAAGCCCTCCGGAAGGACACGCGCGAGGTATGCCCGGCATGCCACGAGGAGCTAGTGACCCAGGAACGCCGTCCCCGTCCCGTGGTCGGCCGGGCGCGCCCCGGCTCGCCGGACCGACGACGGCCTCGCTGAGGAGCCCCGAGAGCGTGTCCCCTCGCCCCCGTCCAGCCTCTCCGTCCGACCCCGACGCCCGCCTCGACCCTGGGGTGCGGGAGAAGATCCACCTGGAGATCCTGCGGCGAACGGGCGCCTACCGGACCGGGGACCACTTCCTGCTCCCCTCGGGCCATCACGCTCCGGAGTTCATCGACAAGGCCCTGGTCACGACCGAGCCCTCCTTCACCGAGGGTCTCGGGGATGTCATCGCCAAGCACTTCGCCCCCTGGCCGGCCGACGTCATCCTGTCGACCGGCCCGGGCGCCCTGATCCTCGCCCACTGCGTGGCCCGGATGTTGCCCTCCCGGCCCATCCTCGTCTACGCCACCAAGGGTGTGAGCGGACAGGGACGGCAGGTGCGGCTGCCCGACGAGTTCACGCGCTTCGTGCGAAAGGGCAGCAAGGTGCTCATCGTCGAGGACCTGATCACCACGGGCGAGACGATCCGGCTTCTCATCCGGATGGTCGAGGCGGCCGGCGGGACCGTCGTCGGGATCGGCTGCCTCTGGCAGCGGGCGACGAAGGTCGATCTGCGAAAGGAAGTGTTCAGCCTGGTGAGGCGGGACTTCCCGACCTACGAGCCGACCGCCTGCCCGCTCTGCGCGCAGGGTGTCCCGCTCAACGCCGAGTTCGCGCGCGCCGAGCCCCCGATCGAGGAGCCGCTCGACCCACCCCGCTCGCGGCGCCGCACGCCCTAGGCTGAAACCGGCCGGAGCGCGCGGCGCCGGCCGGCCTCACGACGGGTCGGTCAGGGCGCGACGGGCTCCGACGATCCGGCCGGCTGCGGCACCGACTGGACCAGCGCCGCCTCCACGGCCGTCTCGAAGGCCGTACGCAGCCGCTCGATCCGCCGCGTGAAGGTCAGGCCGATGCGGGCGAACGCCTGGAACATCGCCTCGCGCCCGCCGTCGATCGACAGGTGGACGACGCGCGGCAGCTTGTCCAGGTCCACCTGGACGCGCTCCTGGAGCTGCTGGACGACCTGCTGCAGGTCCTCGCGTCCCTTGCGCACCGACCCGAAGATCGGCAGCACGAAGAGGTCGGCCCGATCCTTGAGACGCGAGAAGGCCGCCGTCGCCACCGGGATGACCTCGACGCCCAGCTCGTCCAGATACCGGCGGAGGCACTCGCCCACCTTCTCCGTGAGGAAGGCCTCGGGCACCGCCACCGCACGGCGCAGGCCGGGCCGGAACCCGCCGAGCCAGTGGGCCAGTCTCGACCCCTCGGCCTTCGCCTCGCGCCGGAGGCTCGCGAGGTACGCCGGGCCGAACTCGCCTTCCCACCACCGCTCGAGCGAAGGATCGGCGAACGGAGACCGGGGGGAGACCGTCTCGGGATCGCCGTGGACCTCCGTCACGTACTCGTGGAAGTGCTTGTGGCCGATCATGTACGAGATCGCGCCCACGAGCCGCTCGACGGACCACCCGTCGCCCATGGCGGCCCGCATCGTCCGGATGAACGTCCGGCGACGCAGGTGGTTGGTCGTCAGGAGGAAGTACCGCGCCGCCTTGAGCGCGATCCGGATCTGATGCCCAGTCGAAGCGGCCCGCGGCCCGCGCCTCGCGCTCCGGCCTCGCCTGGAACGGCCGATAGGCTTGCACCAGCCGGGCCGCGTAGTTGTCGTACCGATAGAGCGACCGGATCAGCCAGTTGTACCCGCGCTGGACCTCTTCGACGGTCATGAGCTTGGGGAGGAAGTTGAGGTCGGCGGCCCCGTGACCCATCATGGTCGACGAGTCGAACGGGATCAGGCGCCCTTCCTTCTGTAGTCGCGCGTGAAGCGGCGTCTTCTCGATCGCGGTCAGGACGCCGCACGTGGTGAACGGGATCCCGGCCTCCATCAGGAAGTCGAACTGCTCCTCGAAGATCCGGTGGTCGTCGTGGTCGAAGCCGACGATCATCCCGGCGACGATCATGAGGTTGTTCGACTGGATGAGTCGGATCGCCTCGAGCAGCGGCCGGTGGGCGTTCTGCCGCTTCTTCGTCTCCATCAGGCTGTCGATGCGCGGCGACTCGATCCCGAGGAAGATGCCCGTGAAGTTGGCCTCGCGGAGGAGCTCCAGGAGCCGCGGCCGCTCCGCGACCGTGATGGTCATCTCGGCCGAGAACTGGAGAGGGTACCCGTTGGCGCGGCCGAACTCCACGAGCGCCTCGAGCAGCTGCTCCGCGAACTTCTGGTTGCCGACCAGGTTGGCGTCCGAGAAGCTCACGTACTTGCCGCCGAGCGCGGCGATGGTCTCGATCTCCTTGAGGACCTGCGGGATCGACTTCAGCCGGGGAATCCGGCCGTCCGTGATGATGATGTCGCAGAACTCGCACGCGAACGGGCAGCCTCGAGTGGTCTGGACGAAGTAGTAGAGGTAGTCGTCCGGCTTGATGAGGTCGAACCGGGGAATCGGCGACTTCCCCATGTCGATGTTGCCGACCTGCTTGTAGACGGGCTTCGGAGTGCCGGCCACGAGGTCCCGGCAGAACTCGGGCCAGGTGTTCTCGGTCTCGCCGTCGAAGACGACGTCGAAGGTCCCGTCGGTGAACCGCTCCGGGCAGAGCGTCGGATATGGCCCGCCCACGACCACCATCTTCCCGCGGCGGCGGAACTCCCTGGCCAGCTCGTGCGCCCGGTGGTACTGGACGTTCCAGCAGCCGATCGCCACCACGTCGGCGTCGGTGTCGAGCGTGATCGTCTCCACGTTCTCGTCCTGGAGCTCGACCGGCCACTCGCGCGGGGTCATGCCGGCCACCGTCGCCAAGCCCAGCGGCGACTGGCCGCACTTCACCCCGACGATCTCGTGAATCCCCTGGAAGCCCCAGAGCGACCGCGGGAACCGCGGATTGACGAACAGGATCTTCGGGGTCTTGGTTGCCAAGGAGATCATGCCGGGGCCTCCGTAGGACGATTGCGTAGCGCACGCCGGGCTGATGCCCGGAACCGCACAACCGTAGCATCCGGTCTCGCGCCATGTCAACGCCGCGAAGGCAGTGACGCCTCGCGTCAGCGCGCGCCGCCGACGTCGCGAAACACGCTCTCTCCTACAACCCATGGTGGCGCCGGGCCATTCCCGCCCCCGCCGGTTGGATTTTCCACTTGACACGCTGAGACCCCTCCCCTAGCATCCGGCCAGAGACGCGCCGCTTCGACACTGGGCGCGTCGCACGAAAGGAGGTGACGTGGATGGCGAAGAAGAAGGCGACCAAGAAGAAGAAGTAGGCGCGATACGTGTGACCACCTCGGGGGCCCCGCAGACGGACCGCGGGGCCTCCGCGCTTCCGGCGACGGCGCGCGGGCTCAGTGCCGTTCGCCGACGGACGCCTCTGGTAGCGTAGGCGCGTGGCCGGGACCGAGCGGGAGATCAGCGAGCGCGAGGCGTACGGGCTCCTCTTCCTCGTCAGCCTGATCTGGGCCGGCAACTTCATCGCCGCCAAAGTGGCGCTCCAGGCCGTCGGACCCCTGACCCTCAGCGCGCTCCGGGCCGCTCTCGCCACGGGCGTCCTGCTCTGGTACGTCCGCTTCACGCACCAGACCTGGCCGAGCGTGAGCGCCGGCGACCTACGGATCTTCGTGACGCTGGCGCTCACGGGACTGGTGACCAACACCACGATCTGGTACTACGGCATGCACCGCACCCTGGCCATCAACGCCGCGATCCTGGGCGCGATGGGACCCGTCTTCGTGACCTTGCTCTCGGCGACCTGGCTCCGGGAGCGCCTCTCACGGCTCAACCTCCTGGGGATCCTGGTCTCCTCGGCGGGGGTCGTGCTCACGGTGACCCGCGGGTCGGTCAAGGCGCTCCTCGAGCTCGATCTCCATCCGGGCGACTTCTTCATCCTCGTCGGCCAGTGCATCTGGGCCGTCTACTCCGTCTACGCGCGCCAGGTCTCCCGCCGGTACTCGCCCGCCGTCGTCACCGCCGGCACCTACATCGTCTCGACCGTCTTCCTGGTGCCCCTGTCCCTGATCGAGCGTCCCTGGACCGCGCTGCCTCACGTCACCCCGGGCATCGTCCTGGCGATCCTCTACGCGGCGAGCCTGGTGACGGTGTCGCACGTCTGGTTCTACCGGGGTCTCCGCGTCGTGTCGGCGCCGGTCGCGTCCCTCACGGTGAACCTCCTGCCGTTCCAGGTGCTGGCGCTGTCGTGGCTCCTGCTCGGAGAGCCCGTGACCTGGGCCCACGTGGCCGGCGCCCTGGTCGTGATCGCCGGCGTCCTCTTGGCGACGCGACCGAGCGAGCGCCCCGCTCCGCGCTAAGCGCCGGGAGGGGGCCGACGGACGAGCCTCGCCAGGCTCCGCCAGAGCCGCGCGTGAGCGGCGAGTCGACGAACGTAAGGGGCCTCGCTCGGGTTGCCCTTCGCCTGGATCACGCGGACCAGGCGCCGGCGGTCGGCGAGCGGCCACCGCTCGAGATCCGGGACGAGGGCCAGCACCAGCGCCCAGGTCTCGAACGCCTGGCGCGCCGCCGGGGGCCAGCTCCTCCGGCGAGTCGCGCCCAGGATCGCCGCAACCCGCTGCACGGCCTCTCGCGCGGCGACCCGCCGGTCGCCTCGGCGGGCGATCTCGCGCGTCACGAGCCCCCCGAGCTCGCGGGCCCGCACGCGGCGCTCCGGCTCCCGGCTCCCGCCCGGGAACGTCAGGTACGCCTCGTTGCGCGCCAGACGGCGGAGCACCGGAAGCGGCGAGCGATAGCCCCGGTCGACCCCGATCTTCGCGAGCTCGCCCTCGAGGACCGCCAGGACCTCCGGATCCCGTGGCCGGAATCCGAGGCGATGGTAGAAGTAGAAGGCGCCCGACCGGAGCGCCTCCAGGTTGTCGGCCCCCAGCTGATAGGGATCCACCACCACGGTGCGCATGGCGAAGGCGTGGCGGTAGGCGCGCAGCACCTGGCCCAGGATGAAGGCCGACTCCCCCTTGCGGAACGACTCGAAGACGTTGAAGCCGAACTCCAGCGTCTCGAACAGACACCAGCCACCGCCGTAGGCCACGGGAACGCCGTTCCGGACGACGAGGAACGCGTAGTAGCCCTCGAACGGAAGCCGGGACGCCGGGTCGAGGCCGATCAGCGCTCCGCGGAGGCCGCGCCCCAGATCTCCCACCACCACGTCGTCCGGGTTGGGGTAGGAAAACGCGTGGAGCTCGCGGGACCGGGTCGCCATGGCGACCCGCGCGGTCTCGATGAGCTCCCGCGCCAGCGGCGGCGGCGCGCGCCGCCAGGCCGGAAGCGGCCGCGTCGCCTCCCTCACGAGATCGATCCCGGAGCGTCGGAGGGGCGTCCGCTGGAATGTGAGGCGCGTCACCGGCCGCTTCGCGAGGGTGCGGGATGTCCGGCCGTCGAGACGGGCCCGGATCGGCAACGCGAGACTCTCGTAGAGCCAGTCCCGCAGCTCCGGCTCGAGGGGCGCTCGATCGAAGGCCTCGATCAGGACCTCGAGGTCAGTCAGTGACCGCCCGCCCCGCGCGGTCTCGACCCATTGCCGAACGGTGACGCCCCCTTCGCTGAACGCATCCCGCTCGGCCGGCGTGACGAGAAGGTCCAGCACCTCCGCGACCCGCTCCTCGTCGGAAACGCTGCCCCAGGCGACGTCGGCCCGGTCGCCTAGCCGCGCGGCGAGCCATCGGCTCATCGGAAGCCCGAAGGGGTACTCGATCGTCGAGCCCACGATGCCGGAGTCGTGGAGCCGGCGGAGCGCCCGCGGGGCGAGCGCGGTCACGCGATCGGCGAAGCGGCGAAGGAGCCGATCGACGCGGGCCAGGATGTCCCGATCGTCCGGATAGGCCTGCAGGAAGGAGAGGATCTCGTGGAGCTGGCGGAGCGTGCTCGGGCGGGTCACCACCGCGGCGTCGAGGGCCGCCAGGAGCTCTCGCTTCCGGGCCCGGCCCTCCGGCGTGAAGCTGGCGTCGACCTCGGCCAGGGCCGACACGAGGCGCGCGCCACGCTCACGGCTCGGCGCCGCGCGCCGGCCGGTTGTGCGTGCCACCACCCGCGTCCTCGGACTCAGGGAGCGCGACCCGACGGGGCGCCCGCCGGCATTGCTACGCGCGGGCCTTCCGTCGCTTCGGCTTCTCCGGCTCCTTCGGTTCCTTCTTGATGAGTCCTTTGACCTCGTCCATGAACTGCGTCACGTCGTTGAACTGCCGGTAGACGGAGGCGAAGCGGACGTAGGCCACCTGGTCGAGCCGCTGGAGGCGCGCCATCACGAGCTCGCCGAGCTCGCGGCTGGACACCTCCTTCTCGGCCCGCTCGTGAAGCTTCGCCTCGATGTCGCTGACCACGTCGTCCACCGCCTGGACACCCACCGACCGCTTCTCGCACGCCTTGAGCACCGAGTTGCGGAGCTTCACGCGGTCGAAGGGCTCCCGCCGGCCGTCGCGCTTGACGACCATCGGCAGGATGTCCTCGATGTACTCGTACGTGGTGTAGCGGCGGTTGCACTTGAGGCACTCGCGCCGACGGCGGATGAACTCCCCGTCCCGGCCGACCCGGGAGTCGACGACCCGGTCCTCCGTGTGCCCGCAGAAGGGGCACTTCACGCCAGCCGCTCCGGATAGAGCGGAAAGCGCCCGGCGAGGGATGCCACGTCCACCCGCACCGAGGCCTCGGCCTTCGCGTCGCCTCGCGCCTTGACCACGCGGTCGATGAGCGCGGCGATGGCCTCCATCTCGGGCTCTCGCATCCCCCGCGTGGTGACGGCCGGAGTCCCGACACGGATCCCGCTGGTGACCATCGGGCTGCGCGTCTCGAAGGGGATCGTGTTCTTGTTGACCGTGATCCACGCCCGGTCGAGCGCCTCCTGGACCTCCTTGCCCGTGAGCCCGGTCGGACCGAGGTCGATCAGCATGAGGTGCGTGTCAGTGCCCCCCGTCACCAGCCGGTAGCCGAGACGCACGAGGGCGGCCGCCAGCGCCTTCGCGTTGGCGACGATCTGCCGCTGGTACGCCCGCCAGTCGGGCGTCAGCGCCTCCCGGAACGCGACCGCCTTGGCGGCGATCACGTGCATCAGCGGCCCGCCCTGCATCCCCGGCATCACGACCTTGTCGAGCGCCGCGGCATGCGTGGCCCGGCACATGACCATGCCCCCGCGGGGGCCGCGCAGCGTCTTGTGCGTGGTGGTCGTGACGAAGTCCGCGTGCGGGACGGGCGTCGGATGGAGCCCCGCCGCCACCAGCCCGGCCGGATGAGCGATGTCGGCCATCAGAAGACACCCGAACTCGTCGGCGATGGCGCGGAACGGCGCGAAGTCGATCGCCCGAGGAAAGGCCGACCCGCCGGCCACGAGGAGCTTGGGGCGATGCTCCCGGCAGAGGGCGCGCACCTGCTCGAGGTCGATCCGCTCGTCCTCGCGCCGCACGCCATACGGCACCACCCGGTACAGCTTGCCGGAGAAGTTGACCGGGCTGCCCATGGTCAGGTGGCCGCCGTGCGCGAGGTTCGGCGCGACGATCGTGTCGCCGGGAGCCAGCACCGTGAAGTACACGGCCATGTTGGCCTGGGACCCCGAGTGCGGCTGCACGTTCACGTGCTCGGCGCCGAAGAGCTCCTTGGCGCGCTGGACGGCCAGCTCTTCGACCGTGTCCACGTTCTCGCACCCGCCGTAGTACCGGCGTCCCGGATAGCCCTCGGCGTACTTGTTCGTCATGACCGAGCCGACCGCCTCGAGCACCGCTTCGGAGACGAAGTTCTCCGAAGCGATCAGCTCCAGGTTCCTCGACTGGCGCTCCGTCTCGAGGCGGATGGCCTTGGCGACCTCGGGATCGACCTGCTCGAGCCACCGCATGGGCATTCGTCTCCTGTGGACCGGCGGTTGACCGCCCCCACCCTACTGGGCCGCCTCGGGCGGTGTCAAGGCGCGCCGGCCCTTTGTCCGCGAGGGCGCCGCGCGGGTCCGAGCCGCCCGACGATCGCGCCGCTATAATGGGGACCGTGCCGCGCTTGGTCCGCGTCGCTCATGTCGGAGAGATTCCGGTCGGTCGTGGGAAGACCGTGGAGGTCGACGGTCTCTTCCTGGCCGTGTTCAACGCCGGGAGCGGCCGCTACCACGCGGTGACAGGCTCCTGCCCCCACGAGGGCGGGCCGCTCGCCGAGGGCGTCCTGCTGGGCGACCGCATCATGTGTCCCTGGCACGGCTTCGACTTCGACGTCGCCACCGGCGCCTGCCGAGCCGCGCCCGATCTCTCGGTGAACGTCTACCCGGTGCGGGTCGCGGGCGCCGACCTCGTCGTCGAGCTCGCCTAGGCCGCCGGTGCCTCGTCGTCTCCTGCCCTTCGGCATCGCCCTGGCGGTCCTCGCCGCCATCGCCTACGGCGGGTGGGCGTGGGTGGACGCGCGCCACCGTGTCTCCACCGACGACGCCCACGTCGAGGGCACCGTCGTGACGGTCAGTGCCCGCGTCCCCGGCCCGGTCGCCCGCGTACACGTGCGCGACAACGAGGACGTCCGGACCGGTCAGCTGCTGGTCGAGATCGACCCGCGCGACAACCAGATCCGCGTGGAGCAGGCGCGCGCCACCCTCGGCATGGCGACTGCCGAGGCGCGCGGCGCTCGCTCCGAGGTTCCCCTGGCCCGGGAGAGCACGGAGAGCCGCCTCCAGCAGGCCCGGGCGGCGGTGGCCGCCGCGCGTGCGGCGGTCGACGTGAGCCGCGCCGAGGCCGACGAGGCGCGGGCCCGCGCCGAGAGCCGCGGCGCCGCCGTCGCCGCCGCCCAGGCCGATGTGGCCGTCGCCGAAACCGTCGCCGACCGGACGCGGCTCGACCTCGACCGGGCGAGCCGGCTGGCGACCCAGGGGCTGATCGCCGCCCAGGAGCACGACGCCGCCCGCACCGGCGCCCGCGCGGCCCTGGCCGCGCTCGAGGCCGCGAGACGCCGGCTCGGGCAGACGGAGCGCGACGCCGACGCCGCGACCGTCGAGACGCGCCGGCGCGCGTTCTCCGTTCAGCAGGCGGAGCGCCGGGTCGAGGAGGCCGAGGCCTTGATGGCGGACGCCTCGTCCCAGCAGGCGCAGGTCCCGGTCAAGGAGGCCGCCGCCGGCCGCGCCGGCGCGAGCGTGGAGCAGGCGCAGGCCGAGCTGGCCGCGGCCGAGCTCCAGCTTGCGAAGACCCGCATCGTCGCCCCGCTGGACGGCACGGTCGCGAAGAAGACGGTCGAGCCCGGCCAGATGGTCCAGGTCGGCCAGCCGCTGCTCGCCATCGTTCCGCTCGCGAGCGTCTGGGTCGTCGCCAACTTCAAGGAGACCCAGGTGGGGCGCGTCCGCCCCGGTCAGGCCGCCACCGTCCTCGTGGACACGTTCCCGGACCGCGTCTTCCGCGGCCGCGTGGACTCGATCAGCGCCGGCACCGGCGCCCGCTTCAGCCTCTTGCCGCCCGAGAACGCGTCCGGCAACTGGGTCAAGGTGGTCCAGCGCGTGCCCGTCAAGATCGTGCTGGAGGAGTATCGCGCCAATCCCCATCTCCTCCGGACCGGGATGTCCGCCACGGTCACGATCGACGTCCGGTAGCCCCGTTCCGGAGCCGCGAGCGGGATGACCACCGAGAGCGCCGGCCGGCGCTGGCTCGTCACCATCGCCGTGATGCTGGTCGCGTCGATGCAGGTCCTCGACACCAGCGTGACCAACGTCGCCCTGCCGCACATGCAGGGCACGCTCTCCGCCTCGCTGGACGAGATCACGTGGGTCCTCACGTCGTTCCTCGCGGCGAACGGGGTGATCCTGCCCGCCACGGGCTGGCTCGTCGCGCGGCTGGGGCGCCGGCGATTCTTCCTGATCTCGACGATGGTGTTCATGGCGCAGCTCGCTCCTGTCCGGAGTCGCCCCGACCCTCGAGTTCCTCGTCGCGGCGCGCCTGCTCCAGGGGCTCGGCGGGGGTCCGCTCATCCCGCTCTCCCAGGCGATCCTCATGGAGATCTTTCCCCCGCGCCAGCGCGGCATGGCCATGGCCATCTGGGGGCTCGGAGTGATGGTGTCGCCCATCGTGGGCCCGACGGTCGGGGGCTGGCTCACCGACAACTACTCCTGGCGCTGGATCTTCTACCTGAACCTGCCGTTCGGCGCGGTGGCGCTGGCGCTCGGGAGCGCCTTCCTCCGAGACTCGCCGGAGGCGGCGAGCGGGCGGCAGGCCACCGGCCCTCTCGACGGCATCGGGCTCGGCCTTCTCGTCATGGGCATCGGCGCCCTCCAGGTCGCCCTCGACCGGGGGCAGCGGCTCGACTGGTTCGACTCGACGGCCATCACCTCGCTCATCGTGCTGGCCGTCGTCGCGCTCGGGCGCGTTCGTGTGGTGGGAGCTGACCGTGGCCCATCCCATCGTCAACCTACGGGTGCTCGCGAACCGGACGTTCGCCCTCGGCACCCTCCTCATGACCCTCGTCGGCTTCGGGCTCTACGGAAGCTTCGTCCTCCTCACCTTCTACGCGGAGCATCTCCTCCGCTACAACGCCCTCACCGCGGGATGGGTGCTGGCGCCCGGCGGCATCGGGTCGCTGATCTCCCTGGCGATCGGCGGCCGCCTGGTCGACCGGATCGATCCCCGCTGGCTGGTGTCGACGGGCATGGCCATCATCGCGTACTCACTCTTCATGATGGGCTCGTTGACGCTCGGCGCGGACTTCTGGGCGGTCATGTGGCCGCGCTTCGTCCAGGGGTTCGGCATGGGCCTCGTCTTCGTGCCGCTGACCACGATGTCTCTCGCCGCCGTGTCGATAGCGGACCTGCCGACCGCGAGCGGGATCTTCAATCTCGTCCGCAACATCGGCGGCAGCGTGGGGGTGGCGATGACGACCGCCTGGCTCTCGCGCCAGACGCAGGTGCACTTCGGCACGCTGATCGGCCACGTGACGCCGTGGAGCGCGGCCGCGGCGGACCGCCTCGCCCGCCTGCAGGACGTCTACCTGGCGGGCGGCGCCGACGCCGACACGGCGCGGAGTCAGGCCCTGAGGCACCTATACCAGGAAGTGCAGCGTCACGCGGAGATGAAGGCCTTCGCGGACGACTTCATCCAGTTGGGGACCCTCTTCGTCGTCCTGGTCCCCCTGGTCTGGGCGATGCGCCGCCCGGCCGACGTTCCTCGCCCCCAACCGGTCGAGGTCGCTTGACCGGACTCCGGGCGGCGGCGCCTCACCCGGGACCGCGGCGCGTCAGGATGGCCCACATCCGGTCCCCGGCCGGCTCGCACGCGAGCACGGCGTGCCCGGCGGCGGCGAGGCTCCGCGGCACGTCCCGGGCCGAGGCCGCGTTGTCTACGAGAACGCGGAGAACCGCGCCCGCCGGGAGCGTTTCGAGCGCGAGGCGCGCCTTCAGGAAGGTGTAGGGACACACCTCGCCGCGAAGATCCAGCTCCTCCGCCCCGTCGCCCGACGCCCTACCGGGCTCGGTCATCTCTCCACGGGCCGCGCGGGCGTCGTCGCCCCATTCCCTTCACGACCGAACCTCCACGGACGCCGCCGTCACGCCAGCGCCCTCGCGAGCGCATCGTATCACTCGAGTCCTCCACCGACGCCGCGCACCCGACTGGCCACGCGACCCCCGGACGACGTAAGATAGGCCGGTCCGCGACGAACGCGCGCACCGCAAGACAAAGGAGACACCGCGTGAGCACCCAGCACTGGCGACGAGGACTCGACCGCCCCATCTTGATGATCCCCGGGCCGACCGAGGTCCCCTGGCGGGTCATCCGGGCGATGGCGCAGCCGGCGATGATCCAGTACGAGCCGCCGTTCGACGAGGAGATCCTCGAGCCCGCGTGCCTGGACCTCCGCCAGGTGTTCCAGACCTCCGGCGAGGTGATCGCGCTCCCCGGCTCCGGACGCACCGGGCTCGAGGCGGGCGCGCTCTCCCTGGTCGAGTCCGGTGACCGCGTCGTCGTGGTGGTGGCGGGCGTCTTCGGCAGCCTCATGAAAGAGGTCATGGAGCGCGCCGGTGCGGCGGTGACGGCCTTCGAGGTCGAACTGGGCCGGCCGATCGACCTCGAGGGGTTGGAGCGGACGGTCGCCAAGGTTCGGCCCAAGATCGTGACCCTGGTCCACAACGAGACCTCGACCGGGGTCACCTACCCGGCGGCGGCCGTGGGCGAGATCACCCGTCGTCACGGCGCGCTGTTCCTCCTCGACACGGTCTCGTCCCTCGCCGGGCTCGACGTCCAGACGGACGCCTGGGGCGTCGACATCAACATGACCGGCTCTCAGAAGTGCCTCGCCATGCCGCTCGGCCTGGCCGTGGTCTCGGTATCGCCGCGGGCGTTCGAGGCCATGGAGCGGCGCGGCCGTCCGTCCGTCAGCTTCGCGAACGATCTCGTCCGGTGGAAGCGCCAGTGGGTGCCGGCCTCCCGTGGCGGCGGAGTGCCGGAGGGCGGTCGCCGCAACCAGCCGGTGTCGATCCCCACGCATCTCGCCCAGGCGTTGCGTGAGGCCGTCCTCCTGATCCTCGAGGAGGGGGTCCCCAACCGGCTGCGACGTCATCGCATCGCCGGCAAGGCCTTCCGGGCGGGGCTCGCCGCGCTCAAGGCGGATCTCTTCGGCGACCCCTCGATCGCCTCCGACACCGTCTCGTGCTTCCGCGTGCCGGGCGGGCTCGCCGCCACTCAGGTGGTGCGCCGGATGCGCGACGCCTACGGCATCCTCATCTCCACCGGAATCGAGAAGATGCGGGAATCGGTGCTCCGCGTCGGGACGATGGGCATGACGGCCAGCCCGCTCTACGTCCTCCCCACGCTCTCCGCGCTCGGCATGGCCCTCCGAGACCTCGGATACCGGGCCGAGACCGGAGAGGCGCTGGCCGCCGCGCAGGCGGTGTTCGACGCCGAGAGGCCGTGATCGAGGTGCGGTCGAGCGAAGCGCGGCCGTAGTCGGCCGGCTCGGAAGGGCCGTCGACCGGCTACGGTACGCGGGGCAACTGCCCCGCTTGCAGGTCGACCAGCCGCGCAGCGAGGAACGCCGACCGCCCGGCGCCTGGGTTCACGCTGGACGCGTAGACGCGTGCGGATCGCCTCGAGGTCGAGCGTGGTCAGGTTCGACGCGCCCGAGCCTGGTGGCGCGCCGAACCCCGCGCTCATGAGCGACGCCTCCGCGCCGCCGATCTGCTCGGCGTCGATGTGGCAGAGCCCGAGCACGCCGTGACCCACCACGTCG
Source organism: uncultured Candidatus Rokubacteria bacterium (assembly GCA_963799055.1). Lineage (GTDB taxonomy): Bacteria > Methylomirabilota > Methylomirabilia > Rokubacteriales > DASRDR01 > DASRDR01. Next base: position 83,198 of record CAWCVP010000015.1, on the reverse strand, counting down.
TGGACGTAGGCCGACACGCTGCGTCCCGGCGGCGCCACGATGCGCGCTCCCATCAGGAGCCCTCGGCCGGCAAAGCGATACTGGACGCAGCCGGCATCGGACGAGCACCCGGCGGCCCGCGGCAGCGGCACCTCCGCCACGGTGACTTCGTTCACCCCGGGGGGCGGATCAGCCTCGGGGACCACCGTGAGCGAGGCCGTCAGCGCGCCGCCGGTCGCGTCGCCCAGGCCGTTGATCGCCGATTGGATCCCCGACTGAGCCGGGCCGGGAACACGGCTCGACACCCGAATGCGAACGCTGGTCCCGCGTGGGTACCCGCTCCAGAATCCCTGCAGCGGGCACTCGGTGCCACCGTCGCGCGGGATGAGCGCGCCGGAGCCGAGGAAGAGCGCGTCGATCACGTCGGAGGTCTTCGGTGTCTCGCGCGCTTCGACCCGGCGTCCCTCGGCGAGCCGTCCGGACTCGGTCGGGGACTGGCCGTTGCCGCACCCGGCGACGACCCAGACCACGGCGATCCCCGCGCCTAGCCAGCGCACGGCCGACGTCGGACCCCTCCGGCCCCAAATATCGACCGGTCGCCTCGGACCCCGCATGGGCTTCGATGATACCGCAACCGGCCGCGGGGTGGAAGGGCCACCGCAGCCGGCCCGCCAGGGCCTAATCCTGATCAGGGGGTCTCACCCGCCTCGCGATCCGGGCCAGGAGGCGGCGCTGCTCCAGGAAGACGAGCAGACACTGCCCGGCCACGATGAACGGGCCCCCGAGGAGGACGCCGAGGGCCATGGCCAGCACGGCCGCGCCCAGGAAGCCCACCCGCGCGAGTGCGGGAATGTCCGGCACGGGATACCTCGCCGCCATCAGGAAGAGCGCGACGCCCCCGATCAGGACGCCCACGACGATCAGGAGGTACCCGAAGCCGATCGAGAGCTCGGCCCAGAACTTCGTGAACCGATGGCGCGATCTCTGTGGGCTTTCCACGGCCGTTCAGACCTCCCCTACGCAACCGCCGCGCTCTCGGGCTAAGATGCCGCTCGGAGGGCCCGCTGCGATATGGCCGAGACGAGAGCGCTTCTCTACCACCGCCCCGGCTGAAGCTCCTGCGCCAAGACGAGAGAGTTGCTCTCGTCGTGGGGAGTGGCCTTCGACGACGTCGACATCGAGGCGGAGCCGGCGGCCCGTGCTCGGCTTCGTGAGCTCGGCGTGCCGGCCGTCCCCGCAGTGGTCGCCGCCACGGGCGTCGTACATGGCTGGAACCCCGCCGCCCTCGCGACCCTGCTCGGCATTCGGTACGAGGGCACTCTGCGTCTCTCCCCGGCGGCGCTCCGCGAGCGCCTGGATCGGATGCTCGCCGCCGCCGGCCGGCTCATCGCGGTCGTCGAGCCCCAGCATCTCACGCTCCAGCATCCCGGCCGCGACCGCTCGCTCCACCAGCTCGCGTACCATCTCTTTCGCCTGAGCCTCGCCTTCCGTGACGCCATGATCGAGCGGCGCCTGCCCGAGACCTGGCTCCAGGAGCTCGCGCCGCCGGGCCTGCCCGATGGCGTGGCGCTCGCCGGATACGGCGCCGCCGTGCGCGAGGCGCTCCGCCGCTGGCTCGAGACGGACGGCGCGACCGACGGCACCGTAGAGACTTACTACGGCGTCCAGACCGCCCACGATCTCCTCGAGCGCACCGTGTGGCACGCGACCCAGCACCTCCGTCAGCTCCATGCGCTCCTCGAGGAGGCGGGTGCGCCGGCCCAGGAGCCGCTGGACCCAGCGCTCCTCACCGGCCTACCCCTCCCCGAGGCGGTCTGGTAGCAGGCACTCCCCTACCCCTCACGGCCGGATGGCGCGGACGAGCATCGCCAAGCCGACGATCGCCAAGAGCGCCAGCACCGCCCGGTTGAACGTCGCCTGAGGGACGCGGTCCTGCGCAGCGAGCCCGAGCCGGAACGCGCTCAGGCTCACCACCGTGGCCGCCGCCCATGGAAGCCAGACCCACCGGTCCAGGAGTCCCACCTGCCACACCGCGCCGAGCTGGGTCAGCTTGAACGTGAGGAATGTGGCCGCAAGTGCTCGTACGAACTCGGCTTTGGGGAGCCCGAGCGAGTAGTAGTAGGGCGTCAGCGCGACGGCGGGCGCGTTGGTGAGCCCACCCAGAGTGCCGGCGACCAGGCCCACCAGCGGCGCCAGCAGCCGCTCCATCCCCGGGGAGATGCGCCAGGCGGGCCTGGCGACTGACAGGACGACGAAGACGAGCACGGTCGCCCCGAGGGTGAGAAAGAGCCCTCGCGTCGAGATCGCCGCGAGGAACTGCGTCCCGACCACGGTCCCGATGATCCCCGTGGCCATCAAGGTCGCGTGACGCCTGATCGCGGCGACGAGGCCCGGCTGGCGGATCACCTGAAACGCGTCCATCAGGATGTTCGGGACGACCAGCACCGCGACCGCCGTGCGCACGTCGGTCGCGAGGGCCAGCAGCGGGGTGGCGATCAGCGGGTAGCCGAAGCCGACGGCACCCTTGACGAACGCCGCGACGGCGACTCCCGCCAGTCCCAGGATCCACGTCAGCGCGTCCGCGGACACGGGGCTACCCTCGCTCCGCGCGGCGGCAGGGTCGGACTGTCGAGCCGGCGGGGACGGGACGGCCCGGGGCGGTCAGCGCTCGAGGGCCTCCCAGAGGAGCTCGGCCGGATGCTTCGGCGTGCGGCCCGTCGTGTGCTCCACCTGCTGGCGGCACGAGATGCCCGGGGCGCAGACGGCGACGTCGGCGCCCGCGGCACGCACCGCCGGGGCGAGGCGGCGCTCGGCGATCTTCACGGACAGATCGTAGTGCTCCGCCTCGAAGCCGAACGAGCCGGCCATCCCGCAGCACCCCGCGTCCACCTCGCGCACCTCGTACCCCGCCGCCTTGAGAACGGCCACCGTCGAGGCCGTCCCCGCCAAGGCCTTCTGGTGGCAGTGCCCGTGGAGGAGCGCCGCGCGACCGTTGGCGGCGAAGCGGGGCCGCGGACCTCCCGCCCACTCCCGCTGCAGGAACTCCTCGAGAAGGAAGCTCTGCCGCGCGACCAGCCGGGCGTCCTCCGTGCGCACGAGCTCGGGGTACTCGTCGCGGAGGGTGAGAAGGCACGACGGCTCGAGCCCGACGATCGGCCGCCCCTGCCGCGCCGCGCCCACGAGGCGGGCGACGTTGTCCGCCGCCACGGCCCGCGCCTCGTGCAGCATGCCCTTGGAGATCATGGGGCGCCCGCAGCAGCCGCGGTCGGCCAGAACGACCCGGTATCCGAGCGCCTCCAGGAGACGCGTCGCGGCGACGGCGACGTTCGGCGTCTGATACGTGTTGAACGTGTCGTGGAAGAGCACGACCTCGCCTCGCGACCCGTCGCCCTCCGGCCGCCGGCGCGCGAACCAGCGCACGAACGACCGTGAGGCGAAGGCCGGGAGGGGCCGCCGCCGGTCGATGCCGGCGATGCGCTCGAGGAGCCAGCGGTGCGGGGCCGTCCCCGCGATCCAGTTCGACACCGGCGCCAGGGCCGACCCGATCCGGGCGAGGGTGTGGATGCGCCCGAAGAGCCGGTTGCGGAGCGGCAGGCCGTTGGCCCGGTAGTAGTGCGCGAGGAACTCGTACTTCAGCTTGGCCATGTCGACGTTGGCCGGGCACTCGGCCTTGCAGGCCTTGCACTCGAGGCACAGGTCGAGGACCTCGTAGAGGCGGCGCCCCGTGAACTCCGACCGCGCCACCTTTCCCGAGAGCACGGCGCGGAGCGCGTTGGCGCGCCCGCGGGTCGAGTGCTCTTCGTCGAGCGTCGCCATGTACGAGGGGCACATCGTCCCCTCGAGCTTCTTCCGGCAGACCCCGATACCGTTGCACATCTCCACCGCGCCGGCGAAGCCGCCCTGCCCCGAGAAGTCGAGGAGGGTCTCCGGCTCCCAGGCGCGGTACTCCGGGCCGTAGCGGAGATGCTCGGTCATCGGCGGGGCGTCCACGATGTTTCCGGGGTTCAGGAGGCCCTTCGGGTCGAACGTGCGCTTCACCTGCCGGAAGGCGTCGTAGAGCCGCGGCCCGTAGAGCGTCTCGTTGAAGGGGCTGCGGGCGCGCCCGTCCCCGTGCTCGCCGGAGAGCCCGCCGCCGAACTCCATGACGAGGGCGGTGATCTCCTCGGCGATGGCGCGCATCTTCCGGATCTCGCCGGCGTCCTTCAGGTTGATCAGCGGGCGGATGTGAAGGCAGCCGACCGAGCAGTGCCCGTAGTAGCCGGCCGCCGCTCCGTGGCGGTCCAGGATCGCGCGGAAGCGCGCGATGAACGGCCCGAGCTTGGCCGGCTCGACCGCGGTGTCCTCCACGAACGCGATGGGCTTCCGATCGCCCTTCGTCCCGAGGAGAAGCCCGAGGCCCGCCTTGCGGAGCTTCCAGATCGACTGCTGCGCCGCCGGGTCGTAGGCGATGTGGGCGGCGTAGCCGATGCGCTTCCTGGCCCGCAGCGCCTCGAGCGCCTCGACCTTGCTCCGCACCTCCGCCTCGGTCTCGCCGGCGTACTCCACGATCATGATGGCCGCCGGGTCGCCCTGGACGAACCCCATGCGCGCGCGCTGCTCGATGTTCTCGCGGGCCAGGTCGAGGATCATCTTGTCGGTGACCTCGACGGCGTACGGCCCCGTCGCCAGCAGGTCCACCGACGATTCGAGGGCCGCCTGGAGGTCGTCGTAGTGAATCACGTCGAGGGCCGTGAACCGGGGGCGCGGCACCAGCCGCACTTTCATCTCGACCACGACGACCAGCGTGCCCTCGGAGCCGACCGCCAGCCGGTGAAGACCGAAGGGCTGCGCCTTCACGAACTCGTCCAGGTTGTAGCCCGAGACGCGCCGCATGAGCTTCGGGTAGCGCGTGCGGATCTCGTCGGCGTGTTGACCCACGAGCCGCCGGATCTCGCGGTAGATCTGTCCCTCCAGCCCGTCGGCCCGGCACTTCGCCTCGAGCTCGGCCGGCGTCAGGTCCCGGAGCGTGATCTCCGACCCGTCGGCCAGGAGGCAGGTCAGCTCGAGGACGTGATCGATCGTCTTGCCGTACGCGATCGAGTGTGAGCCCGCGGAATTGTTCCCGGACATCCCGCCGAGGGTCGCCCGGTTCGAGGTCGAGGTGTCCGGGCCGAACAGGAGGCCCATCGGTCGCACGTGGGCGTTCAGCTCATCCTGGATCACCCCCGGCTGGACCCGGCACCAGAGCTCCTCGGGGCTCACCTCGAGCACGCGATGCATGTACTTCGAGAAGTCGAGGACGATCGCGTGGTTGACGGTCTGGCCGATCAGGCTGGTGCCGCCGCCCCGCGGGAGGACGGGGACGTTGTACCGGTTGGCCAGCTCGAGGACCGCGTGGACGTCGTCCTTCGAGCGGGGCAGGACGACCCCGATCGGCTCGACCTGGTACATCGACGCGTCGGTCGAGTAGAGGAGTCGGGAGTACTCGTCGAAGCGGACCTCGCCCTCGACGACGCGCCCCAGCTCCCGCTCGAGGTCGCTCCCGATCGAGGTCAGGCCTTGACTTCGGGACAATTCGGCGACCCCGCTACCGCTTCTTCTCGATCACGGCGCGGAGGGCCGCCGCTTCCTTCTTGTCGAGCGGCTCGAGGCGCTTCAGCACGGCGCGCGCGTCGTCCAGCTTGCCCATCTGCACGTAGGCCTCGCCGAGGTACTCGAGGGCCTCCACGTAGTCCGGCCGGAGCTTCAGCGCGCGATCGTAGGCCCGGAGCGCCTCCGGGTACTTCCCCTGGTGGCGAAGCGAGTACCCGAGGCCGTTCCATGCCTCGGGAAACGCCTCGCGCTCCTTGAGCGCCGCCTCGTACGCCTGGGCCGCCCGGCGCCAGTCCTTCTTCTTCTGGGCGTCCAGGCCCTCCTGGAAGTGCCGCTCGGCGGAGGATGGAACGCCGGGCGGCGGAGCCGTGGGCGACGGACCGTCGGCCCAGGCCGTCGTCGCCACGACGAGGAGACACGCTCCGACTGCTCGCCCGATCACCGTCCGTCGCATCGCCATCCTCCCGGGCCGCGCAGCCCTCGCGTCTCGGCTCGCCGGCGGCCCGGCGGTCATTGTCGCACAGCCTCGGCGCGTCGCCCCGCGCCCGCGTCGTACCCGACGAGCTCGACGTAGCCGGCGCCTCCGATCGGGCGGCCGTCCGCGGTCCCTTCCACGCCCACCGCGCCCTCCCAGTAGCGCACGGCGAGGTCGAGCTCCTGCGCGGCCACGAGCGGCGTCACCACCAGGTCGAGGCTCGCCGAGGGCACGCGGAGCCGCCAGCGCGCCGGATACCGCGTCCCCCCTCGGGGGCTCGTCCAGTGAGCGAGGGTCAGCACCTCGGTGGCGTCCCGGGAAAGCCCGCGCGGCGTGCCGTCGATGGCGACCAGGGTGCCCTGGCTCGCCGCGTCGATGCTCCCGTCGCGCCGGCGGAGCCGGTAGAGCATCAGCTCGCGCCCGTCGTCGAGCTGAAGCGCGAACCAGTCCCAGCCGACCAGATCGGGGCCGAGCGCGCTCGTGCTCCACTCTCGGTCCATCCACGCCGTGCCCTCGACCGGGAACGCGCGACCATCCACGCGCACCTCCCCGGAGGCGGGCATCCGCGTCAGCGAATAGTAGTAGGAGGCGTTCCCCTGCTCGGCGCTCTTCCGGGAGAGTCCCCGCTCCCCGTGCAGTACCGCCGGCTTCGCCGCCGCGAGCGTGAGGTCGATCCGGAGGTCCCCCTCGCCTGCCCGGAGGCGAATCGGGAGCCCGTCCGGCATGCGACCCTCGGCGACCCAGTCGCCGAGCCACACGCGGACCGGGTTGGCCGTCGCGCCGGCCAGATCGAGCGCCGCCCGCGCCCAGCGATCCCGGGCGTGGAAGCGACCGGTCTCGACGTCCGTGAGCCCGAGATGGGCCATGTACACGTCCCGGGCTCCCCACGCGGATTGCCGGGGGACGGCGGCCGAGACGAGCGCCGTGCGGAAGAACGTCAACTGGAACCCGAAGCGCCGGGCGCTCCCCCCCTCACCGCCGACCGCCCGAAGGTTCCCGGTCCAGTACCACCACTCGGTCCGGAACGCCGGGTGCGGGCCGTGGTCAGCCGGAAACGCGAACGGTCGCGGAACCAGGGCGCGGGCGAAGCCTTCCGACGGGCCCGCGCCGAGAGCCTCGGCGACCGAGAGGGTGGCACTGCAGCGGGGTCGTCGACGATGAACCGGGGTCGAGCGCGATCACCACGCCGAGCCCGGCGAAGAGGCAGACGACGGCGCCGAGGACACCGACCAGGAGCCCACGGCCGCGCGACTCTCCCACGAGACGTCACTCCTCCCGCAGCGCCGGCGCCGGCGGCGTCCGCGCCAGGCGCCAGGCCGGATACGCGCCGGCCAGGAGGGCCGCCAGAACGGCCAGCCCGACCGCCTGGAGGAGGATCTCTGCCGGAACCGTCGTCTCGATCGACCATCCGAACGCCCGCCGGTTGATGACGTGGATGAGGACCAGCGCCAGCCCGATCCCGACCGGGACGGCCAGGATGCCCGCGATCCCGCCCAGGAGCCCCGTCTCGGTCACCACGAGCTGCCACACCTCCCGGGGCATGAGCCCCTGGGCGCGCAACACGCCGAGCTCGCGGGCGCGCTCGAGCTGAAGCGCCATGAGGGCGCTCAGGATCCCGATTCCCGCGACCACCGTCGCCAGGACTCGCAGCACGCTCGTGATCTGGAACGTGCGGTCGAAGATCTCGAGCGAGGCGGCGCGGAGCGCGCCGCTCGAGCGAATCAGGAGCTCCTGCCTCTCCCCGACCCGCGCGCGGAGATCCGCGATGACCGCCCCGACGTCGCGGCCGGTCTCGAGCACGAGCCCCATCGAGGACACTCCCCGGTCGTCCCAGTGGGCCTCGTAGGTCCGTCGGCTCAGCATGACCACTCCCTGCTCCGACCCGTAGTCGGCGAACACACCGACGACCGGGAACGCCCGCTCGCCGCGGTCGGTCCGGAGCGGCAGGACGCTGCCGACGCCGAGGCCGTGCCGGTAGGCGTATGGCTCCGACACGATCGCCGCGCCGCCCTCCTGGAACGCCGGCCATACCGACTCGGGCTCCCCCGCCAGGAACCGGAACTGTCGGTAGCTCCCGGGGTCGATCCCCAGCGCCACGAGCTGCGTGGGTCCGAAGGGCGACGTCACGCGCACCCCGCGGTACGTGCCGACGGCGGCCGCGCCCGGCGTCTCGCGGACCCGCGCAACCACGGCCGGATCGAGCGTCGACTCCCCTCGTCGACTCCCGGACAGGGCGGGGGCCGCGACGTACACGTCCGCCGCCAGCGAGGTCTCGAGCCAGGTCACGACCGTCGCGCGAAAGCTGCGCACCATCACACCGACTCCGATGGTCGCCGCCACCGCGACCATGAGCGCCGCCACCGCCACCCCGGTGCGCGACAGCGTCGCGACGACGTTTCGTGCGGCCATCCGGCCGGGCAGCCCGACGAGCCGGTCGAGCCACGGCCCCGCGATGGCGGCGGCGCCGACCATGGCGGCCGGCGTGAGAAGCGCGGCCCCAAGAATGAGCGCGAAGAGCCCCGCGTAGCTCCAGGCGAGGCTCCGCCCCGCCCCGCCCACGAGCAACGCCCCACCCAGAAGGACGGCCACGCCCGCTGCCGCCGCGCGCGCGACCGCACGCCGGGCCCGCGCCTCCAGCACGACCCGCCGGATCGCGGCCCCGGGCGGCGTCCCCGTCGCCTCGAGCGCGGGGACGATCGCCGCCAGCAGCGTCGCCCCGATGCCGAGTGCGGCGGCCTTCGCGAGGCTCGCCGGCGCGATCGCCAGATCCCGCACGACCACGACGAAGTAGAGGTCGTTGATCGTCTGCGTCACGAGCTGCACCAGGCCCCGGCCCAGCGCGACGCCGAGCGCGAGCCCGAGCGTCGTGGCGACCAGACCGAGCAGGAGCGCCTCGGCCAGGACGGCCGCCACGATCTCGGTGCGCGTGACGCCGAGCGCTCGCATCATTCCGATCGTCCGGCGACGTTGGACCACCGAGAACGTCATGGTGTTGTAGGCGAGGAACAGGCCCACGATCAGCGCGAGCAGGGACAGCGCCGTCAGGTTCACGTCGAAGGCCCGCGTCAGCTGTCCGACGAACGCGGTCCGTGCCGCGGCGGGAACGACCTCGGCGTCCGGCGGCAGGGCCGCCCGCACGCGGGCCAAGATCGCCTCGCCGAGCGCGCCCTCCGGCACTGCGAGGTCGATGCGGGACAGCCGACCGGGCCTGTCCAGGATCTCTTGCGCCGTCGCAAGGTCGGCCACCAGGAGTCCGGCCAGCGCCTGCCGGGTTCGCGCGTCGTCCGGCTCGATGAGTCCGACGACGCGCACGGTGCGCGGCCGCCCCGAGACCTGCAAGACGAGGCTCTCTCCGACGGCCACGCCCAGCTCGAGCCCCGTCTCCCGGGTGAGCAGCACCGCTCCGGGCTCGGTGACGAAGCGCGCGAGCGCGCTGCCGCTCGCGCCGGTCCTCCCGCCGAGGAACGGCCGAAACGGGGCCTCGCTGAACGGATCGACGCCGAGGAGCTGGACGATCCGCCCCGGCGCGCTCTCGACCGTGACCCAGGCCTCGATCACCGGCGCCATGGGGGACATGCCCACGTCCCGGGCAAGTCGGGCCAGGACGTGCTCGTCCAGCCCGCGGGGCCCGCCGACCACCTGGTGGGTCGCTCGCCCGCCGGCGCCCTCGGCGGCGAGGCCGAACGCTCGCCGGGCGCTCGCGCTCGCCAGGTCGACCGATGCCACCACGGCCACGCCCAGCGCGATCCCGAGGATGGACAGGCCCGACTGCCACGGATGTCGCCAGAAGTGCCGCGCGCCGGCCCGGAGGAGCATCATCCCGCGCGCGCCTCCGCCGCTTCGACCAGCCGGCCGTCCTGCAGGCGGAAGATGCGGTCGGCCAGCCCGACGACCTCCGGGCTGTGCGTGGCCATGACCATCGTGCGGCCGGCTCGCCGTGTCAGCCGGTCGAGGAGGTCGATCACCTGCCGGCCCGTCTCGAGATCGAGGTTTCCCGTGGGCTCGTCGGCCAGGACCAGAGACGGCTCGTGCACGAGCGCGCGCGCCACCGCCACGCGCTGCTGCTCGCCCCCGGACAGCTGCTCGGGAAACGCGGGCCCCCGCTCGGCCAGGCCAACCTCCGACAGGAGCGCCCGGACCCGCGCGGTGGCCGCCTCCCCCCGCCGGCCGTTCAGCTCGAGCGGAAGACGCAGGTTCTCCTCGACGGTGAGCGTGGGGATCAGGTTGAAGAACTGGAACACGAACCCGACGTGACGGCGGCGGAACAGCGTCCGAGCTGCCTCCCCGGCGCGCCCGAGCGACACTCCGTCGACCACGACCTCACCGGCGCTGGGCACGTCGATCCCGCCGATCAGGTTGAGCAGGGTCGACTTGCCCGATCCGCTGCGTCCGACGAGGACGCACAGCTCGCCGCCGCGGATCGTCGCGTCCACCCCCCGAAGAACGACCCGCTCGGCGCCCCCCTCCCGGTAGGTCTTGGTGACGCCGCGCAGCGTGACGAGCGGGGTCTCGGGGTTCGCCGCCCTCATCCGGCCGCGCCGAGCGCGCCGAAGTGACAGAGCCGGATGTCGAGGCGCTGGACCGTCGCCCGCGCCTCGGCGTCGCACATCGCCCGGAGCTCGACGTCGCGCTGGCGCCCGTAGCGGCTGTACGCCAGGTCCTCGTCGAAGACACCGGGGTGGCACATCAGCTCGGTGAGCCCGAGCGGCAGCACCGCGAGCTGGTCGAGAAGACGCTCGGTCGTCCAGTAGGGCTCGGATTGTGCGTCGCCGACGAAGTGGTCGGTCGTGGCGACGTCGCGGCGGCGCAGGCCCTCGCGGAAGCCGGCATCCTGGCTCCGCAGCGGGAGTCGCGCGGCCAGGACCACGTCGACGACGGCGTCCATCACCCGAGGCACCCGGTGAGCGTGATGGTGGCTGTCGAGATGCGTCGGGGCCCGGCCGAACCTCCGTGCGAACGCCTCGATCTGAGCCTCGGCCTCGCGCCGCACGTCGTCCGGACGTGCTCGCTCGCCGAGGGCCTCGAGGTCCCGCCCGAAGCATCCCTCGGCGTCGACGAGAGAGGGCACGGACTCCGCGGACGAGACGGGACGCCCCCACGTCAGATTGAGGTGAAGCCCGAGGCCGAGCTCCGACGCGGCCACCGCGGCGGCGTCCAGCTCCGGCTGAGGCGGCAGGCTCGCAAGCACCGTCGTGCTGGTCACCAGGCCGTCGCGGTGGGCGCGGAGGATGCCGCGGCTCACCCCGCCCGTCAGGCCGAAGTCGTCCGCGTTGACGATGAGCCGCCGGGTGGCCGGGCCCGCGCTCACTCGGCCACCGTCGACCGGGGATCCACCCCTACTGCCCGAGGGTGCGCCGCACGTACTGGCGCACCTCTTCCGTGAGGAGCGCCTGGCGCCCGCTGTCGGTCACCGCATCCTCGAGGAGCTCGAGATCCAAGATGAGCGGGAGCGGCGCCTTCTTCCCGGCGTCCAGCTCGACCGTGAACACGCACTGCTCGTCGGACTCGGTGAAGACGGCCTTCGCGCGCGTGAACGAGTTGTCCTCCGCCGCGACCGTCTCCAGCGCGTGGCGCAGGACACGCAGGATGCCCTCCTGGGCGTCGCCGGGCACGGTGCCGAACGCGCTCATCAGCCGGATGTCCGCCATGCGAGTCTCCTTCGATCGGAATGTCACCGCTGCACATTCTCACACGGGCATCGCGCCACGGCCACCGCGCGGTCGCGTGCGAGGGAACGACGGCCGGCCGCGTCAGAAGCGGACCTGAGGGACCGCGCGCTCGGCCGCGTCCTCCAGCTCGAAGAACTCCCGACGGGTGAACCCGAACGCGCCGGCGACGACGTTCGAGGGAACGCTCTCGATCCGGGTGTTGAGGTCTCGCACGGCGGCGTTGTACCCCTGCCGCGCGCCGGCAATCGCCCCCTCGGTGTCGGCCAGGGTCTGCTGGAGTGAAAGGAAGTTCTGATTCGCCTTGAGATCCGGGTAGCCCTCGGCCACGGCGTAGAGGCCGCGAAGCGCCTGGGTGAGGAGCCCCTCGGCCTGGGCCGACTGGGCCGGCGTGGTTGCGGACATGGCTCGGCTCCGAAGCTCCGTCACCTTCTCGAGGACGCCTCGCTCGTGGGCGGCGTAGCCCTTCACGGTCTCCACCAGATTCGGGATGAGATCGTGCCGTCGCTTGAGCTGTGTCGCGATCCCCGACCACGCCTCGTCGACGCGCACGCGCGACCGCACCAGGCCGTTGTAGAGCCCGACGCCCACCAGCGCGAGCACCACCACGATCCCCAGCAGAACGAGCCCCGTCATCCTGGTCCCCTCTCCGTCTCCGGCCCGCCGGTCCCGGCAGGTCGGCCGCTCGTGCGTCCCCACCCGGCCCGATGGTAGCCGAAGCGCAGGAGCGCCGGAAGCGCGGATTCTGCTACCATGGCCGACGAGACCGGCGTGCGCTCCGGGAATCCCATGCGCCATCGTGTTCTGATCGTCGAGGATGACCACGCCGCCCGCAAGGGGCTCGCCGACCTCCTCGCTCTCTGGGGGTACGAGGTCGCGAGCGCCGGGGATGGCGTCCAAGCGCTGGAGCGCGCGGCGGAGGAGCCGCCCGCCGTCGTGGTCAGTGACCTCGTCATGCCCGGCATGGACGGTCTCGCCCTCCTCTCGGCCCTGCGGACCGACCACCCCGACGCGGCGGTCATCATGCTCACGGGCCAGGGCTCCATCGAGAGCGCGGTCCAGGCGATGAAGGAGGGCGCCTACGACTACCTGACCAAGCCACTCGACCCCGCGCGCCTCCAGGTCCTCCTCGAGAGAGCCCTGGACCGGGCCGAGACGGCGCGCGAGGTCCATCGGCTGCGGCGCGAGCTGCGCCAGCGTGGCGCCTTCGGGAGTCTCGTCGCCGGCGCTCCCGTCATGCGGGAGGTAACGCGCCAGATCGAGCAGGTCGCGCCGACCGACGTCACCGTTCTCGTCCTGGGGGAGAGCGGGACCGGCAAGGAGCTGGTGGCTCGCACGATTCACGACCACTCCTCGCGGCGGCGCGGGCCCTTCGTCGCCGTCAATTGCGCCGCGATCCCGGAGACCCTCCTCGAAAGCGAGATCTTCGGGCACGAGAAGGGGTCCTTCACCGGCGCCACGGGACGCCGCCCGGGATGCTTCGAGCTGGCGGACGGGGGCACGCTCTTTCTCGACGAGATCGCCGAGATGAGCCCCGCCACCCAGGTCAAGTTCCTCCGTGTCCTCCAGGACGGGCGGTTCCGGCGGGTCGGAGGCCAGAGCGAGATCGTCGTCGACGTTCGCGTCATCGCCGCGACCAACAAGAGTCCGGCGCGAGCGCTGCAGGAAGGCACCCTGCGCGAGGATCTCTACTACCGCATCGCCGTGTTCACTCTCGGGCTGCCCCCGCTCCGCGAGCGTGCCCGAGGACCTGGAGGAGCTGATCCGCGTCCTCCTGGAAGAGCTCAACGAGCGCCACCAGCGCTCGGTCCGCGGCGTGGACGAGGCGGCGCTGGCGCTCCTGCGTCGCTACGCGTGGCCCGGCAACGTCCGGGAGCTCCGCAACGTGCTCGAGCGCGCCGTCATCGTCTGCCCCGGAGACCTGATCGGGGTGGCCCACCTGCCCGCGCCGCCCGCGGCCACGGCGGCGCCGCCCGAGTCCGCCGCGGACCGGACCGCGGAGGACGTGCTGGTCCCGGTCGGCACGACCGTCGACGACGCCGAGCGCCGTCTCATCCTCCGGACGCTCGCCCACACGGGCAACAACAAGACCCGAGCCGCCGAGATCCTCGGGATCAGCCTCAAGACACTCCACAACAAGCTGAACCGGTACAACCGGCCGTCGTGATGCCCGCCCCGACGAGCCCGCGCACGCGTGCGTCCCCATGCGCCTGAGCGCCCGTACGCGCGAGCTCCTCGGCCTCACGCTGGTCGTCCTCCTCGTCGTGGCGGTGGCGACCGCGGCGCACCTCGCGACCCTCGCCCGGCTCACCCTGGGCAGCGCCGCCGACGAGGGCCGACTCCTCTCCCGGCAGCTCCTCCACCAGGCCGCCCACGTCATCCAGGCCGGACGCGATCCCGGGGCCGCCGCGCTCCAGGAGGACCCGAGCCTCCGGGCGCTGCTCGACGGGCTGGTGGGCTACTCCCGCGTGGTCGTCTACGGCGCGATCCTCGACGAGTCGGGGCGCGCCCTGCTCCACAGTGACCCGGCTCTCCAGGGGCGGACGCTGCCGACCCGCCCGCTCCTCGATGACGTGCTCGCGTCCGGTCTCCCCCAGCTCGCCCGGCTGCTCCTCGGCCCGCCGCAGATCTACGACGTCCGCCTCCCTGTCCGCCTCGGGGAGCGCCCGTTCGGCACGGTCCAGGTCGGCGTGTCGACGAGCCTCGTCCGCCAGACGCTGCGGGACGCGCTGGTGCGAAGCCTGGCCTTCGGCGCCAGCGCGCTCGCCCTCGCGATCGCGCTGGGCCTGGGGACGGGGCGCGTCCTCCTCGGCTACCTCCGCCGCATCGCGCGGCGAGTCGAGCGTCTCGCGCGCGGGGACGTGGGCGTCGACTTCGGGCCGGGCGACGACATGGGCCGCCTCGCGGAACGGATGAAGGGCCTCGGAGAGCGCATCCAGGGCACCGCAGGTCCGGATGGAAGCTCGAGCGCGGAAGGCGCCGGGCAGCTCCAGGCCGCGGTGATCCTCCTGCGGCCCGGGGGACTCGTGGGCTTCGCCAACGCCACCGCCGAGCGGCTGCTCGGCCAGAAGCTCGCCGGCCGGCTGCTCGCCGATGCGCTCCCGCCCGGACACCCGCTGCTGACGGTGGCCACCGCCGTCCTCGACGGGAGTCCGGATCCGCGCCACGAGACGGTCACGCTCCCCGCGGCAGGAAACCGCGAGCCGCGGGAGTGGGCGGTGTCCGGCTATCCCCTTCGGGCCGGCGCCCAGCCCGATGGTGCCTTGCTCGTCCTGCGGGATCTCGATCCGGTTCGGGCCGCCGAGTCCTTGGTGAGCTACTCCCAGAAGCTCGCGGCGCTGGGGCAACTGACCTCCGGCGTGACCCACGAGGTCAAGAATCCGCTGAACGCGATGCGGATCCACCTCGAGCTCCTGCGCGCCCGGCTGGCCAGGACGGGTCAACCCGTCCTTCCGGAGATCGCCGAGAACATCGACATCATCGCCCACGAGATCCAGCGGCTGGACCGCGTGGTCCAGGGATTCCTCCGCTTCGCCCGCCCCCAGGCCCTCCGACTCGCGCCCGTGGACGTCAACGCCATCCTGGCGGACACCGCGCGCGTGGCCGGGGCCGAGGCCACGAGGGCCGGGGTCGAGATCGTCCTCGACCCGGGGCGGGGGTTGCCGCCCGTCACGGCGGACGCGGAGCTGATCGCCCAGGCGAGCGGGAACCTCGTCCACAACGCGATCCAGGCGATGCCCGGGGGCGGCACGCTGACCATCGCCAGCCGGCGGGCGGCATCGAGCGGGGTGGAGATCCGCGTCGCCGATCAAGGCGTCGGCATCCCTCCCGAGAACCTCGACAAGATCTTCCGCCTCTACTTCACGACCAAGGCCGGCGGCTCGGGGATCGGCCTCGCGATGGTGTACCGCATCGTGCAGATGCACGACGGACGGGTCGACGTCGAGTCGACCCCGGGCAAGGGCACCACGGTCGTGCTCACGCTCCCGGCCGCTCCGGAGACACGGTGAGGAGCGCGCCGCTCCTGGTCGCGCTGCTGACGCTGCCCGCGTGCGCGGTCTTCCGCCAGGCGCCTCCGCCGCTCATACGGCCGGGACCCGCGGCGACTCCCGCACCAGCCGGCACCAGCCCCGTGGCCGCGAGCACCGGCGCCCCTTCCACGCCGGCGCCCTCGGCCGCACCTGCGGCGGCGACCGTCGCCCCGCCGTCACTTCCGCCGCCCGCCTCATCCAGCCACGCCGACTCCCCCGTCGACTTCCGCCGGACCGCCGGCCCCGGCCCCTGTACCGACTCCGTCGTCGCCTCCCACTGCCCCGCCAACACCCCCAAGCGCTCCACTGACAGCCAGCCTGTCCCCCCTGGAGACGCGCCGGCTGCAGGACGATGCCCAGCGCCGGATCGAAGGCGCCGAGCGCCTCCTACGCCAGCTCGAGGGGCGGCCCTTCGCCCCCCAGGGGCTCGAGACCCTGCGCCTTGCCCAGAGCCTGGTCGAGCAGGCTCGCAAGGCGCTCGGAGGCGAGGAGTACGAGCGGGCGGCCAACCTGGCCGCCAAGGCGCGAATCCTCGCCGAGGACTTGAGCACCCAGCGCTGACCGGCCCGTAGACCAGCGACTTTTTACATCGGGCCGGCGGGACCCTCGTGGTAACTCTTACATCGGCCTGGGGTGGCCTCGGAGCGGGCCGGGAGCATACGGTCACCGCCCGGGAGCCGGTATTCAAGGGCCTTCGGCGGCGGTTGGGATCTGGACAAGCGCTCGAGGGTGTCCCGGCACGCCCTTTGCGATGCTGATCGGCGGACTGATGTGTCACCTAGCGGGGCCGACCCGCACAGAGGAGGACATCTCATGCGGACACGTTCCATAGCCATCCTGCTGGTCGCCCTGCCTATCGTCGCCGCCGGATGCGCGACGAAGAAGTTCGTTCGCGAGGAGGTCGGCAAGAGCGAGGCGAAGCTCGGGGCTGACGTCGGGCGCGTCGAGGGAGCGGTCGCCCAGGAGCGTACGCGGACGACGGCGCTCACCGATCAGCTGGGCCAGACCCAGACCGCGGTTCAGCAGGCCGACGGCAAGGCCACCGAGGCCACCACCCTCGCCCGTACCGCCCAGACCCGCGCCGACGAGGGCGTGACCAAGGCCGGCCAGGCCCAGACCCGTGCCGACGAGGCCCATGCGAGCGCGACACAGGCCAACGCCAAGGCGGACGAGACCGGCGCTCGGCTCACCCGGCTCTGGGCGAACCGCAACAAGCGGGTCCCCGGCGAGTCCGTCGCCATCCTCTTCCGTTTCGACCGCGCGGACCTCGACGATCGCGGGCAGACGGCGTTGCTCGATCTCGCCAAGCAGCTCCAGGAGAACCCGAGTCTGATGGTCGAGCTGGAGGGCTACACGGACAGCGTCGGTGACGGCTCCTACAACATCCAGCTCAGCCAGCGGCGCGCCGAGGCCGTGCGACGCTTTCTCGTGGAGAGGGGCGTCGAGCTCCATCGGATCCAGTCGATCGGTCTCGGGGACATCAAGCCGAGCGCCGACAACGGGAACGCCAAGGGGCGCGAGCAGAACCGCCGGGTGATGGTCAGGACCTTCGCCCCGGCCGAGTAGACGGCAAGGATCCGCGCTCAGATCAGCGCGGACTCGAGAACGATCCCCCGGTCCAGCACCCGGGCGGCGACGCTGGCAGCGCTGGCGACGCCGCCCGGGACTTCCGGTCCCTCCGCCAGCTGTCGCAAGAGGTCGATCAGCCGCCGCATCACGCGGATGAGATCGCCCTCGTGGCCGCCGAACGAGTGGGCGACCACGCGCGCCCAGTCGTCGTCGCCCGATGCCCACCGGAACACCGCGGCCACGAAGCCGGACTGCACCCGGGCGGGGCGATGCAAGCCCACCCGGCGCTGGACGGCCGTGATCGCCTCGGCGGCCTCCTCCATCTGGCGGACGCGGCGGCGCAGCCGGGGCCGCTCGCGGAGGAGCCGTCGCGAGGGCTCGTCCTCCGCCGAGCGCGCCTCCTCGATCAGGCAGGAGACGAGGGCGGCCACCTCGGCGGGCGACGCGTCGTCGAGCACGCCCCGGTGAACGATCTCCGCGACCAGGAGCTCGTGGTCGTGGCGCAGGGACGCCACCAGCTCCCCCTTGGGCCGGAGGACGCCCCCCTGGACCGCGTCGAAGGCGTCGAGCACCTCGAGGACCCGGCGGTACTCCTGCCAGATCGCGTCCCGGATCGTCTCCAGGACCGTGCGCCGGTGCTCGAAGCGAGTCCGCTCCTTCTCGATCCCCTTCCAGGCCGCCTCGCAGGTGGGACGCGCCTCCCACGGACAGGCATGGCACTCGATCCGGGCGAGGGCATCCTCGGGATCGCCGCCGCGCGCCCGCTCGCGCTCGACGAGCGTCGGCAGGTCCAGCTCGCCGAGCCGCGCGAGGAGCGCCCCGCCGTCGCGAGCCAGCGTCTCCCGGAAGTCGCGCCCCCATCCGCGATGGTGCGCGCTCAGATCCCGGATCGCCGGCGGCAGCAGCAAGGGCGGCGTCGCCCAGAAGACCCGTTTGACGTTGCCCGCCTTGGTCCTGACCATCGACCCGTGCGGGAGGAGCGTGTCGAGAAGGACGCGGTGCCCTCGCAATCGATGCACGCCAACCACGACCCCGAGCCCGCCGCCGCTGCCGCGCTGCCGGAGGAGCACCACCCGCCCGGGCTCGACATCGTCGAGGGCCCGCGCGCGGGCGGGGCGCGAGCGCGCCCCCCGGGCGCGGCGCTGCGCCTCGACCTCGGCCCGGAGCTGACGGTAGCGCCCGATCCGCTCGAAGTCCCCGCACGGCGCGTGGTAGCGCTCGGCCTCGGTGAGGGCCGCCTGGGCTTCGCCAACCTCGCGCTCGAGGTGTCGGATCTGGCGGAGGCTCTGGTACTGACCGAACGACGACTCGATGACACGCCGGATCGCCGCCTCGTCCCGCACCGTCTCCACCAGGAGGGCCACCGAGCCGAAGCCCAGGCGGAACTGGCTCGTGATGGGCTCGGGGGCTCCGTCGACCACCGAGAGCGTCTCTTCCAGGCTGTCGCGCGCATCGAGCGCGATGACGCACTGACCTTCGGGATCGATGCCTCGCCGCCCGGCGCGGCCCGCCATCTGGGTCAGCTCGTTGGTGGACAGCGCCCGAAACCCCCGGTCGGTGCGCTTGGTGAGACCCTGCAGCACGACACTGCGGGCCGGCATGTGGATGCCGAGGCTCATCGTCTCGGTGGCGAAGACCACTCGGACCAGCCCGCGCTCGAACAGCACCTCCGTCAGGCGCTTGAGGCTCGGAAGAATGCCCGCGTGGTGGAGTCCGACGCCGACCCGCAGGGCTTGGAAGATGCTCTGGTTGAGCGCCGAAGCGCCGAGGGCCGGGCTCTCCTCCAGCGCCTCGGCGATCGCCTGGTCGACCTCCCGGCGCCGGTTCCGGTCCAGCAGAGTCCGCCCTTCCTCCAGGACCTCGT
Source organism: uncultured Candidatus Rokubacteria bacterium (assembly GCA_963799055.1). GTDB lineage: Bacteria > Methylomirabilota > Methylomirabilia > Rokubacteriales > DASRDR01 > DASRDR01. Next base: position 64,043 of record CAWCVP010000015.1, on the reverse strand, counting down.
CCATCGCGCGCTCGCAGCCCGCACGGCTGAAGATGAAGTAGATCGCCGGAAGCCAGCTTCGCGCCTCCAGCTCCTCGAGGACGGCCACCACCGACGCCACCCGGCGCGCGTAGAAGCGTCCCCGCCCTTCGTCCCCGCCCCCTTCGATGCCCACCAGCTTGGCGCGCCCGGCGCGCACCGCCTCCAGCGCGTGGACCTCGGCCGCCAGATCGGCCACGTGGTACCGGAGGGGCACCGGACGGTGCGGGTGCACGATCGCCCGGATCGGCCGGTGGACGAGGCTGACCCAGTCGGCGATCTCCCGCACGTTCGCGACCGTGGCCGACAGCGCGACGAGGGTGACGTCCTTCGGCGCGTTGACGATGATCTCCTCCCAGACGGTGCCGCGACTCTCGTCGCCCATGTAGTGGCACTCGTCCAGCACCACGTGCCGGAGTCCCTCGAGAGTGCCCGTGTAGAACATGTTGCGGAGGATCTCGGTCGTCATCACGAGCACGGGCGCCCGAGGATTGACCTTCACGTCGCCGGTCAGGATGCCCACCTCGGCGACGCCGAACTGCCGGCAGAAGTCCGCGTACTTCTGGTTGGACAGCGCCTTGAGCGGCGTCGTGTAGGCGACGCGCCGCTTGGCCGCGAGCGCGTCGTGGATCGCGAACTCGGCGACGAGCGTCTTGCCGGCGCCGGTGGGGGCCGACACGATCACCGACGAGCCCTCGAGGATGGCCAGGATCGCCTCGACCTGGAAGTCGTCGAGGGGAAAGGCGTAGCGGCGGACGAACGCGCGAAAGAGGTCGACGGCGTCCTCGGAGATGCGTCCGGCCTGGAGGGCCGCCTGGACCGGCCCGGGGGGCTCGTAGGTCAACGCGTGCGCGCTCGCCTCCTGCGGCGCATTGTACACTGAGGGTCGATGCGCACCGTCCCACGTTCCCTCCGCCCCGCCGTCCAGCTCGCGCTGATCCTGACCCTGGCCGTCGTGTCCTGGCCCTCGGAGGCGACGCACGTACCGGATCACCGCTTTCTCGTGCTGGGCTTCGTGACCGACGCGGAGGGGCGACCGGTGGCGGGGGCGCGGGTCGTCGTGACCCGGCTCAAGACGGGTCTCGAGCACGACACGAAGACGGAGCGAGACGGCTTCTTCCTCGTCGTCCTCCATCATCCACGACGAGGACGAGGGCGAGCGGCTGGGCGTCGACCTTCGCGGGGTGAAGGGCGAGGTGCGCGCGCGCTTCGACACCCGGGACAAGAAGGTCGAGCGGGGCACCCGGGTGGACCTCCGCGCCGACCGCCTCGTGGAGAACCGCGGGGCGTTCGCCGAGACGCTCCGCGCCTACCTGAGTCGCTAGCCGGAGGCGCGCCCGGCCACCACAGGCTTCATCCCGGCCCTCGCCGGAGGTCCATTCCCTTGACAGGCTCGCGGCGCCGACGATGTAATGGGCCGGATCGAGCCAGATGCCCAGGGAGGTGTCGCGATGAAGGCATACGTTCTCGTCGAAACCAGCGCGGGCAAGACCAAGACGGTCAAGAAAGCGCTCGGCAAGCTGAAGCCGGGCAAGTGCCGGATCGAGTCGCTAGACGTGGTGACGGGGCCATTCGACTACATCGCGGTCGTCCAGGGCCCGAGCCTCGACGAGATCGGACATCTGGTGACGGAGGGCATCGGCGCCATCGACGGCGTCACGCGTACCACCACGTGCCTGGCGGTCTCCGTCGGATGACCCGCCTTCTCGTCGGTCTCGCCGTCGGAGTCGCCGTCCTCGCCGGATCGGGCGCCGGGGCGCAGACACCCCCGCGGCCCCAGTACCTTCCCTTCGCGGAGTTCACGTCCGACGAGGCGCCCTCCCACGTCGAGGCGAAGCAGGCGTACAACGCCGCGGTCGAGCGGTACAACAAGGCGCTCTACGACTACCACGTGACGCTGGGCGAGCACGATCAGCTGGTGGAGCGCCAGAACCGTACCGGGACCCCGGCCGAGCTGGAGAAGGCGCGCGCAGACGCCGCCCCCCTCCGCGCGAAGCTCCAGACCCTCCGCCGCGACGTCACGAGCCTGGCCGCCGCCGTCGACGACGCGCGGCGGCGCGCGAGCCAGGCCGGGGTCACGCTGACCCGCTGAGTCCCGCGGCCCCCGGCGGCGCATCCGCCTGTCCCCCGACCCCCGGATGCCTCGTTTCATGACCCTTTCTGCGCGGTTATGACGCACTCGTGCTATCATTCCTTCCGATGCCGCCGAAGGGCCCGGTCTCCGTCCTGGTGTACCACCCGGACGAGGCCCAGGCTTATGCGCGGCTGGTCCGGGCCCCGCGAGGCCAGGTGCGGCTGCGGGTCGCCAGCACCCCCGAGACGGCCATGCCCTTCGTGGAAGAGATGGACGTGCTCTACACGTGGGGCTTCCCGACCGAGTTCCTCCCGCTGACGAAGCGTCTGAAGTGGGTCCAGGTCATGGGGGCCGGGGTCAACGCGTTCCTGGACACCCCATTCCCGCCGAAGGTCGTGCTGACCCGCGTCGAGGGAGTCTTCGGGCCCTGGATGGCGGAGTACGTCTTCGGGTGGCTCCTCTGGGCGTCACAGCATGCTGAACCGCTGCGCGCGCACCAGCGAATGCGCCGCTGGGAGCCCATCAACCCGGTCCTCTTGCGCGGCAAGACGCTGGGGGTGGTGGGCGTCGGCTCGATCGGCCGCGTCATCGCCTCGGTCGCACGCGCGTTCCAGATGCGCGTCATCGGCCTCTCCCGGACCGGACGCCGGGTCCCCGAGGTCGACCGCGTCTACCGCCGGCCGGCGTTCCATGAGTTCCTGGCGGCGAGCGACTACGTGGTCATGGTGGCTCCCCTCACCCCCGAGACCCGCGGGATGCTCGGCGAGCCGGAGCTTCACGCCATGAAGCCGGAGGCCTGGCTGGTCAACCTGGGACGGGGCTCGCTGATCCAGGAGCCGGCCCTTGTTCGGGCCCTTCAGGAGCGCTGGATCGCGGGCGCGGTCCTCGACGTCTTCGCCGAGGAGCCGCTCCCCGCCGAGCATCCGTTCTGGGGCATGGGCAACGTGGTCGTGACCCCGCACATCTCCGGGCCCAGCCTCCCGGACGAGATCGCGCCCGTCTTCAACGAGAACCTGCGGCGCTTCCTCGGCGGGCGCCCGCTCCGCGGCCGGGTCGACATCCGCCGGGGGTACTGACGGCGAGGGCCCACGGAGGGCCCCCGCCGATCCGTCAGCGCTTCGCGAGGGCCTTCACGATCTCCCGGCAGAAGGCCGGCAGGTCGTCGGGCTTCCGTGACGTGATCAGGTTGCCGTCCACGACGACCTCCTGGTCGACCCAGCTCGCGCCGGCATTCACCAGATCGTCCTTGATCGAGAAGAAGCTCGTCGCGCGCTTCCCCTTGAGGATGCCGGCCGACGCCGGCATCCAGCCGGCGTGACAGATCGCCGCCACGACCTTGCCCGCCACGAACGCATCGCGCACGAGCGCGACCATGGCCGGGGACCGTCGCATGAGATCCGGCGCGAAGCCGCCCGGAATCACCACCGCGTCGTACTCGACGGCGTTCACCTGCTCGGCCTGGACGTCCACCGTGACCGGATATCCGTGCTTCGACGCGTATCCCTTGGCGCCGCCGCTGCCGACCACGTGGACGTCGGCCCCTTCCTCCTTGAGCCGGTAGTACGGCACCCAGAGCTCCATCTCCTGATAGAGGTTCTCGGCGAGAAGCGCCACACGCTTGCCCTTGAGCTGCATCGTGCCCCCCTTTGTATCTTGGTCAGACGGGTGCGGACCGCTCGTTCACCGGAACGGCTTCATCTCGGCTGATACACCGCCCCCCGCTCGGGGTCAAGGGGCTGGACGACGACGGCAGTCAGGAGAGGGGTTCGCTGCGGGACGGGGGTCAGGCGGACTGGACGACGCCGAGGGCCTTGGCCACGACGGCCTCCAGCCGCTCGGGATCCGCCGGCTTCTGCGCGTAGTGCAGGATGCCGATCTGCCGGGCGCGCATCTCGAACTCGGGTCGATAGTCACCCGTGGTCATGAGGACGTGCACCCGCGGATCGATCTCCTTGAGCCGCGAGACCAGGGCATGGCCGGACATGTCGCGGAGCGCGACGTCCACGATCGCGGCCCGGAGCCGGCCCGCATGGGCGAGGTCGACCGCGTCCTGCCCGAGGGCCGTATGGGTGACCCGGAAGCCTCGCCGGGTGAAGTGGTCGGCCAGGCTTCGCCCGGCCTCGTCGTCGGCGTCCACGACCAGCACGAGCGTGTGGTCCTGCCCTGACGGATCCATCATGGCCGAGATGGTGTGCAAGGGCGATGCCACGGAGCCCTTCGGCGCTATGCGCGACGCTTCCGCTCATCCCGGGGCCTTTCGGAGAAATGGCTGCCAACAAGTGACAGCGGACGGCCGGCTGGCACGCCTGGCTCTCTGCCCGGGAGTCACGGCTGTCCTGTCACTTTGGCAGGACGCCGCGCCTCAGCTGATGCCGTACTCCTTGAGGCGCCGGTAGAGCGTGCGACTCGAGAGTCCCAGCGCGCGCGCGGCCTTGGCGCGATCGCTCCGGTGGAGCTCCAGCGCGCGAAGGATGAGCTCCCGCTCCGCCTGAGCGAGCGTCGGCACGGTGCCCGCGCTCGCGGCCAGGGCGGCCGGGGCCGCCGCCGCCGGCTCCTCCCTCACGGTGCCGCCGAGGGCAGGCAGATCCGCCAGCCGGATCTGATCGCGCGCGCCGAGGGCGTACGCACGCTCGATGAGGTTCTCGAGCTCCCGCACGTTGCCCGGAAACTCGTACGCGTGGAGGGCCGCCATGGCGTCCGGGGCGATGCCCTTGATCTCGCGATTGAAGCGCTGATTGAACATGCCGGATGAACGCCGTCACCAGGGCGGGGACGTCCGGCTTCCGCTCGCGCAGCGGAGGCACGTGGATCCGGACGACGTTGAGCCGATAGAAGAGGTCCTGACGCAGGCTACCGTCCTTGATGGCGGCATCGAGATTCTTGTTCGTGGCCGCGATGACCCGAGTGTCGACGGAGTAGCTCCGCGTCGACCCGACGGGACGGACGTCCTTCTCCTGGAGCACCCGGAGCAGCTTCACCTGGAGCGGCGGCGGCAGCTCGGCCACCTCGTCGAGAAAGATCGTCCCGCCGTGGGCGGATCGGAACAGGCCCAGCGTGTCGGCCACCGCCCCCGAGAACGCTCCACGCACGTGCCCGAAGAACTCCGACTCCAGTAGATCCGACGGGACCGCGCCGCAGTTGACGGTGATGAACGGTCCGCTGGCGCGCGCGGAGAGGCGGTGGATCGCCGCCGCCACCAGCTCCTTGCCCGTTCCGCTCTCGCCCTCGATCAGCACCGGCGAGTCGGCCGGCGCGACGCGGACGATCATGTCCTTCACCGCCTCCATCGCCGGCGAGACGCCGACCAGCTCGCTCACCCGCAGCTGCTCGCCGAGCCGGCTCCGCAGCGCGTTGACCTCCTGGCGGAGAAGTCGCCGCTCCAGGATGTGGTCCAGGAGATGGCGCAGCTCCTCCAGGATGAGCGGCTTCGTCAGGTAGTCGTAGGCCCCGAGCTTCAGCGTCTCCACCGCGGTGGCCACGGTGGGATCTCCCGTCATCATCAGGACCTCGATCGAGGGATCGTGGCGCTTCAGGTGACGCAGGAGCTCCACGCCGTCCATTTCCGGCAGGTGGATGTCCACGACGGCGACCTCGAAGAGCTGGGTCTCGAGGAGCTCGACCGCGCCGCTCCCGGAGGACACGACGACGGTCTGGTACCCCCAGCCCCGCAGGACCTGCCCGAGCAGATCCCGCAGTGTCTCGTCATCCTCCACCACCAGGACGTGCAGGCGCTTCATCACCGGCTCGACGGCTGCACGGGGGGCAGGGTCAGCGTCAAGGCCTCGCCGGCGCGCGCGACACGCAGGCGCAACGAATCCTTGAGATAGAGGTCCTGAGTCCGGCGGCGGAAGCTCTCCACCGTCTCCACCTCGACGTCGTTCACCGCCAGGATCCGATCCCCGACGAGCAGGCCCGCGCGCGCGGCAGAGCTCCGTTCGGAGACGCCGGCCACCACCGGCGCCCGAGAATCCGGCATGGGCGTCGCGCGCTCCTCGGTGGCGTCCCGCACATAGAATCCGAACTCGAACGTGAGCCGGTCGGCGACGACGTCGGGAGGCATGCGCCCCACCTGCACCCTGAGCTCCTGGCGATCCCGCTCGCGCAGCACGACCAGGGCGACCACCCGCCCGGCCGGCGCGGCCCCCACCACCCGCTGAAGCGCGCGCGTCTCCACGATCGGGCGCCCGTCGATGGCGACGACCAGGTCGCCATCGCGCATCCCCGCGGCCTCGGCCGGCGTGTCCTTCATGACCTGGGCGATGAGCACGCCGTACCCCTCACGGATGCCGAGGCGCTTCGTGAGCTCCTCGGTCTCCTGCTCGGTCAGGTCGCGGATCCGGACGCCGAGCCAGCCCCACTGCTCGCCCGCCGCCGCACCGCTCGTCACGAGGGCCAGTCCGAGCGCCAGGCCGACGCCGACCCGGGCCGTCGCCGCACGCGCCCGCCGCGCGCGCTCAGGCGTCATCCGACTCCTCCTCCTCGTCCCCTTCCCGGCCGGCCACCATCCCCAGGAGCTCGCCCAGGGCTCCGAGGGCGAGGTCCAGCCGCTCGCTCACGTCGACGGCCTCGAGCACGCGCTGCCGCACCTCGGCGTCGGGCACCACGGCCGACACGATCCGGTCGATCACCGCGCCCGGGGACGCGCCGGCCACGGTGAGCCGGCCGACGACGTCGGGATGCGACTGGCCGAGGGCGATCAGGAGCCGCGCGTGGGCCGTCCGCAGCTCCTGGAGCCGTTCGGGAAACGTCCGGTCGCCCGGACTCGGCCCTCGATCGGCGAGCCGCTCCGCTCGGACGACACGGTACGCGAGGTCGCCGGGCGGCTCCTCCGCGAGGATCCGCACGCGCGAGCGGCCGTCCAGCAGGACGTTGTACCGGCCGTCCGCCAGCCCCTCCGCCTGGATGATCTCCCCCGCTCCCGCGATCGGATGCAGGGGCGGGCGCCCCTGGTAGTCCTTCTCCCAGCCCGGGCGCAGCATGCCCACCGCCAGCCACCGGTCCCCCGCCAGGCAATCCGCCACCATCTGGCGGTAGCGCGGCTCGAACACGTGGAGCGGCAGAACCGTCTCCGGGAAGAACGTGACCTCGGGAAGCGGGAAGATGGGGATCCGGAGCTCCGGCACCGGTCGCCGCGCCCTACGTCCGAGGGACCCGGCCCGGAAGATCCCTCCGTTGCTCGGGTCGGTCCATCAGCTGATCAGCGGCAGCTTCGGCGCCGCGATCCCCGCCAGGCGCTCCCGTACCGCCGCGCCCACCTGCCGGAAGGCTTCCGCCTGAGGGGACGACGGCCGGGCGACGACGATCGGCTCGCCCGTATCCCCGCCGATACGCGTCTCGGGATCGATCGGGATCGAGCCGAGCACGGGCACGTCGAACTCCCTCGCCAGCTTCTCGCCCCCGCCCTCGCCGAAGATGGGCGTGTGGTGACCGCAGTGGGGACACGCGAACCCGGCCATGTTCTCCACGATGCCCAGGACCGGCACGTTCATCTTCCGGAACATCTGGAGACCCTTGCGGACGTCCAGCAGCGACACCTCTTGCGGCGTCGTCACCATGATCGCGCCGGACAGGGGCAGCGTCTGGGAGAGCGAGAGCTGGGCGTCCCCGGTGCCGGGCGGCATGTCGAAGATCAGATAGTCGAGCGGACCCCACTCGACGTCCTTCAGGAATTGCTGGACCGCCGAATGGATCATGGGCCCCCGCCAGATCACGGGGTCGCCCTCCTTCACGAAGAACCCGATCGACATCACCTTGACGCCGTAGGCCTGGACCGGAACGATGCGATTCGCGACCATCGCCGGGCGGCCGCGCGCCCCGATCATCATCGGGACGTTCGGGCCATAGACGTCCACGTCCACGATGCCGACCTCGGCCCCTTCACCATGAAGCGCCAGGGCCAAGTTCACGGCGACGGTGGACTTGCCGACGCCGCCCTTGCCCGAGGACACCGCGATGGTGTGCCGGACTTCCGGGATCAGCTCCTCGGCGGCGGGGCGCGCAGGTCCGTGACCGTGGCCATGCCCCGCCGCCTGACCGGCAGGGGCTCGCGACGCGATCCCGGCCTTCACCTCCGATACACCGGGGAGAGCCTGGACGGCCTTACGCGCCCGGCTGTGAATCTCGGCCCGCGCGAGAGGCGGCTGCTCTCCCGTGAACTGGAGGTTGAAGGAAACATGCCCCCCCTCGACCGTCAGCCCGTCGACGAGTCCGAGAGTGACGATGTCCTGTCCGAGGTTCGGATCGAGGACGCCCCGCAGGGCCGTCAGGACGGACTCCTTCGTGAGTCCGCCCGACTTGCTTCCTCCAAAGATCCCCACGGTGCCTCACTATACGGAAGGGGTCAGAGAGGGTCAAGCAACGCGGCCCCCAAGGCCGAATCGCGCGGGCTGTCGTCCCTCAGCGAGAGTGACCCCGGTCCGAGCTACTCGCCAATGACCTCGTCGGCTCGGGCCAGGATGGACGCGGGCGACGTCCGGAGACTTCGGCTCACCGTCTCGGGCCGGATCGGCAGACGCGTGACCGACACGCCGAGCGGGCGGAGGGCGTCGGCGACGGCGTTGGCGATCGCGGCGGGCGCGCCGACCGTGCCCCCCTCGCCCATGCCCTTGACACCGCCGGGAGTGTGGGGCGAGGGCGTCTCGCGATGTCCCAACGTGAAGGATGGCAGCGCACTCGCCACGGGCACGGGGTAGTCCATGAGCGTGCCGGTCACCAGCTGGCCCGTGGCGTCGTAGACGAGCTCCTCGCCGAGCGCCTCGCCGATGCCCTGGGCCAGGGCGCCGTGGATCTGGCCCTCCACGATCATCGGATTGATCACCGGCCCGCAGTCCTCGACCACCGTGTAGTCGCGGACCGAGACCTGCCCGGTATCGGCGTCCACCTCGACCGCGGCCACGTGGACCGCGCCCGAGAACGCGGCGCCCGGCGGGTCGAAGAGCTCGGTGGCCTCCAGGCCCGACGCGAGGGCGCCGGGGGCCCGCCCGCCGGAGGCGAGTGAGCGAGCCGCGCCAGCTCGGCCACCGACACCCCGCGCTCGGGCACGCCCCGAACGGTGACGCGGCCGTCGCGAAGCTCGAGGTCCGCGACGTGGGCCTCGAGCGATTCGGCGGCCAGCGCGAGAAGCTTCGCTCGCACGGTGGCGGCCGCGCGCTTCACCGTGCCGGCCTGAGCGATGGCGCCGCGGCTCGCGAAGGTCCCGGTCCCGGGCGGCGACGTCTCCGTGTCGACCGGACGGACGTGGACGCGATCGAGCGGCACTCCGAGCTGATCGGAGACGAGCTGCGCGATCGTGGTCCCGTGCCCCTGACCTTGGGACGGGAAGGACACGAAGCACGACACGCTGGCATCGGCCGCCATCTCGACCCGCGCCGCCTCGGGCCCCGGCACCTCGACCATCCCGCGCCGGCGGTACGTCTCCGAGCCCATGCCGGTGTACTCCGTGTAGCAGGCGATGCCGACGCCCAGGAGCCGACCGCGCCCGCGCGCCTGGTCCCGCTCCTGCTTGAGCCGCTCGTACCCCGCCAGCTCGAGCGCTTGCTCGAGCGCCGCGGGGAAATCGCCGCTGTCGTAGACGAAGCCTCCCGCGGACGCGAACGGGTAGGCGTCGCGCGGGATGAGGTTGCGCCGGCGGATCTCGGCCGGGTCCACGCCAAGCCGATCCGCGAGCAGGTCGAGTGTCCGCTCCATGGCAAAGGCGGCGAAGGTCATGCCGACCCCCCGATACGCGCCGAGCGGAGGCTTGTTGGTCGCGACGGCCACGCACTCGTAGGCATAGGCCGGCGTACGGTACGGGCCGGGCAGGATCGCCGCGGTGCCGAGCGGCTCGAGCGCCTGCGTCAGCGGGAAAATGTGATAGGCACCCGCGTCGGAGACGACGCGCGCGCGAAGCCCGAGCAGCACGCCGTAGGCGTCGGCCGCCGCCTCCAGCTCCACGCGCCCCTCCCGCGCGTGGGACGCGGCGGCAAGGTTCTCGCGCCGTGTCTCCGTCCACTTGACCGGCCGGGCGACGGCCCGCGCGAGGGCAGCCACCGCCAGGTCCTCGGGCATCACGTGCATCTTCTGGCCGAACCCGCCGCCCGTGTCCGGCACGATCACCCGCACGCCGCTCTCCGGGAGGCCGAAGGCGCGCGCCAGAGCGGTGCGATAGACGAAGGGGATCTGGGTACCGGTCCAGACCGTCAGGTGGCCATCCTCCCACCGGGCCACCAGCCCGCGGGGCTCGAGCGGCGCGGCCGAGCACCGGCCGTGGTCGAACCGCTCGCTGATGCGGATGGCCGCGCGGGCGAACGCGCCATCCACGTCGCCCTGGCTGTATTCCCGCCGGAAGAGCACGTTGCCCGGAGCCGTGTCGTGCAACACCGGGGCGCCGGGCGCCAGGGCCGCATCCACGGAGGCGAGCGCATCGAGAGGGTCGTAGCGGGCGTCGACGCGCTCGCACCCATCCGCCGCCGCGTAGGGCGTCCCCGCCGCCACGAGCGCCACCGGCTCGCCGGCGAAGCGCACGCGCGACTCGGCCAGCGCGGGCCACGCGGTCGCGGCGAAACCCTTCGCGTCAAGCCTCGGCGAGAGTGGCTGGACCCGGCCGATCAGGTCGGGCCCCGCGAGAACGGCGACCACCCCCGGCACGTCGAGCGCGGCCGACGCGTCCACGCCCGAGAGGCGCGCGTGCGCGTGGGGGCTCCGCACGAAGGCGGCGTGCAGTAGCCCGGGAAGGTGGATGTCGTCGACGTAGCGCGCCTGGCCGGTCAGGAGGCGCGGGTCCTCGAGGCGCTTCACCCGGGCCGCGAGCACGTGCGCGGCGATCCCGGAGTGCGGGGCCGACCTCATCTCAGCGCTTGGCGACCCGCGGAAGCACCTCGCCGGCCAAGAGCTCGAGCTGCTCCGTCCCCCAATCGAGCGGGTTCAGCACGATCCACTCGCAGCCCCCCAGGGCCTCGATCTTCCCGCGGATCCGGTCGGCCAGCTCCTCGGCCTCCCCGAGGAGGTAGAACTCCCGCCAGTAGTCGAGGTCCATCCCCGAGTACACCTTGAAGCGCGGCGCGGCCGACTCGGGCTTCTCGCCCGGCTTGAGCACCCAGACGAAGTTCGAGTAGACCCTGGACATCTCCTCGGGCTTCCGGCCGAAGTCGCCCATGAAGCGCTGGATCTTCTCCCAGTCGCCCTGGACCATCTCGGCCGTCGACGAGGAGTGCGGCACCCAGGTCTTCGCGTACTTCGCGATGCGACGGAGCACCGGGTCGATGTTCGCCACGGTCTGCGCGTAGATCTTCTCCGAGGGCTGGGTCCCGCCGCCGATCCAGATCGGCGGGTGCGGCTTCTGGACGGGCTTGGGATCGATGGTCAGGTTCTCGAACCGGTAGTACGCGCCCTGGTAGGTGACGTTGTCGCCCGCCCAGAGGGCGGTCACCGCCTCCAGCATCTCGTCCATGCGCCGGCCGCGCTCCCGGTGAGGAACGCCCATCAGCCGGAACTCCTCCTCGTGCCAGCCGACGCCCACGCCCAGGATCGTCCGCCCTCCCGACAAGACGTCGAGCGTCGCCCACTCCTTGGCGAAGTAGGCGGGGTTCCGGAGGGGGAGAACCAGCACCATGGTGCCGAGCCGGATCGTGCGCGTCACGCCCGCCAGCGCCGAGAGCATCGCGACGGGCTCGAGCCAGGTGCAGGCGTAGGCGGGCGGCGTGAGGAGCAGGTGGTCGATGGCCACTGCGCACTCGAACCCGAGGTCCTCGGCCCGCCTGCAGGTAGGCGCCCATCGTCTGGAGCGAGGCGGTCCGGGGACCCAGGGCGAAGCTCGGGAGGCGGAGCCCGAACCTCATCGGAGCCCGTCCTCCTTCTTGGCCTCGGCCACCGTGAGGCCTCCGACGCGCGGGTGCGGCCGGCCGCCGTCCGTGACCACGAGCGCCACCAGGATCTCGTTGGCCCTCGGCGCATCCGGCAGGCGCACCTCCATGGCGTCGAAGTGCGTGCGGACGAAGGCCGCGTCCTTGAAGTGGAGCGGCACGTCGATGGCCGTGCCCGGTCCGCCGAGCTTCTTGGCCGACGGGATGATGGCCTTGCCGCCGCCCACCGCGGCGCGGAAGGGCGTCCCCAGCGTCGGGTGGAGGATCGCGGCCGCGTGCTCGTACTCGCCGTCGACGCCGACGATGGCCGCCTTGCCGTAGGAGTGCACGGACGCGCCGAGCGCCTCCACCGCGCGCCGGCCGAGGAGATCGCCCAGCTCCTCCCCGGTCTTCACCAGAGCCTGGAGATCCTCGACGAAGCGCCCCGCGAAGGGGTTCTCGATCACCGCCACGGCGGCCACCTTCTTGACGGGCCGGGCGGCGGCCTTGCCGCCGTCCTCCAGGATCTCCTCCACCACCGTGACGAGCTTCCGGATGCGCATCAGTGTCCTCCCCCGGCCGGGCCGGGCCCCTTGACCACCTCGGCCGCCCGCGCCGCCGGCGGTGTGTTGCGGCTCCGGCCGATCCTCACCTGCCCGTCGATCAGCACCATGGAGATGCCGCAGAGGTCGCCCGCCCGGAAGGCCTCCCGCGCGGTCTTCCCGACCGAGCCGACTGGCGCGTCCATGATGCAGAGGTCGGCCTCGCGCCCGGGCTCGATCACGCCCACGCGCAGACCGTAGACGCGTGCCGTGTTGCCGGTGGCCATGCAGATCGCCTCCTCGGGCTCGATCCCGCCCAGCGACGTCAGGTGGGCGATGACGCGGAGGATCCCGAGCGGAACGACCCCCGTGCCCGAGGGCGCGTCGTTGCCGATGATGACGCGGTGGAGCGCCTTCGCCTCCTTCGCCCGCGCGAGCGTGTGGAGCGCGGTCTTGCCGTTGCCACAGTGGACGATCTCGAGGGCCATCTCGGTCGCCACCAGGGCGTCGATCTCGCGCTCGCTCATGGAGGTCGTCCCGCCGTTGATGTGTCCGACCACGTGGGGATTGGCTTCCAGGACGACCTCGGCGCTGATCGGGCTCGAGCCGGCGATGGAGGGGCCGCCGGTGTGGATCGTCACCGTCATGCCGTGCTGCTTGGCCCACTTCACCATGGGCGCGGCGTCCTTGCCGGTCCGGACCGAGCCGAGGCCGATCTCCCCGACGAGCCGTACTCCCGCCCGGGCCATCTCGGCGAAGTCCTCCTCCACCAGGCCCAGCTCGAGGATCGGCGCGCCCGCGTGAACCTTGACGCCCGCCGGGCGCAGGTTGGCGTAGGCCTTGGCGGCCACGATGGCGAGCGCCTTGAGCCCGACGATGTCCTTGGGCCGTCCCGGAAGATGCACCTCGCCGGCCGAGATCATCGTGGTCAGGCCGCCGTTCAACCCCGATTCGATGAAGTCCACCGTGCGCTGGCGCGGGGTGAAATCGCCGAAGACCGGATGGCAGTGCGAGTCGATCAGGCCGGGGATGATGGTCGAGCCCTTGGCGTCGATGACCGTGTCGGCCCCATCCTCGTGACCCCTTCCCCACGGCGGTGATCCGGCCATCCTCGATCCGAATGGAGTCGGCGTCGAGGAGCGGTCGGCGGATGTCTCCGCTGACGAGCGTTCCGATGTTGCGGATCACAGTCCTCATGGCATGCCCTCGCGTACCGATCCTCGGTGGTCCCAACGTTCAGGTGGGCCTCGATTCTGTCAAATCGGCATGCTTCGCGCAAACGGGCCTCGCGTGCCCGGTGTCCTCCTGGCTGCCATATCGTGCGTAGGCGCGATGCCCAGTGCGGACGCACAAACGACCGATCTGCAGTAGACTCTGACGCCGTACCACCATCCCTCTGGGAGAGACGCCGAGATGCGCTTCGTCTGCCACCTCGTCACGAGCACGGGCGACGTCTCGCGCGGAGGACTGCCGGAAACGGTAGACCGTGTGGCGACCCATCTCGCCGTCGGGGTGCAGGCGCGTGTCGTCCTGTATACGCTGGGGCGAGCCGCGCCTGGGGTTGACGGGCTCCCTTACCGGGTCGAGGACCTTTCCGGGGCGCGGGAATGGCTCGCTGCTCCACTGTCGGCCGCGCCGGGATCGAGTTCCCCATTGACGACTCGCCGGATGTCCCCCGAAGCGTTTCAGATCAACCGCCTGTTGCTGCTCGCTCGGCTCCAGACCGTCATGCAGGAATACCCGGACGAACGACACGTCCTGGTGTCGTTCTTTCTCACCAGCGTCGGCTTCACGGTGCAGCTCGTCGCGCAAGAACTCGGGCTGCCACACGTCGCCTTCATCTCGGGCAGCGACCTCAACCGGGACGCGGCCAGCCCCGCCGGCCTGGCCGCCGCCGCCTTCGTGGTCGAGCGCGCGACGTGGATCGTCGCCGGCAGCCAGGAACAAGTCTCCCGGCTCGCCCGGCTCTTTCGACGCAGCGAGCGTTGCAGCGTGTCACCGGGCGCCCTGCCGGCCGGACTCCCCAGCGCGTACTGGGAGCCTCACACGCGGAAGCATGTTTCCCTCGTGGCCGACTGCGGATACAGCTTCAAGAAGGCGACGCATTCTCTCGTGGAGGCCTTCGCCGGGCTGCGCGGGGACGGTCATCCCACCACCCTGACGATCGTCGGCGGGACAGACCCCGAGCAGGTCGACTACTGGCGGGATGCCCGACGTCTCTGGGAAGAGCGCTTCGGCTGCACCGCGGTGTTCCGAGGCCACGTGCCCAAGGCGGAGATCGAGCAGCTTCTCCTGGACGGCGACGTCTACTGCTCGGCCTCCCTGGGAGAAGGCAGCCCCCAAGGGCCGATGTTCGCGATGGCCCTGGGCATGCCCGTCGTGGGCCCAGGCGCGAGCTCCGTCGCCGATCTCATGGATCCGGCGCGAGACCGTGTGGCGCTGTTCCGGCCGGGCGATCGCGCGGACTTTCACCGCTGCCTGGCGGAGATGGTCGGGCGCGTGACAGAGGACCCGCGGGCGCCGGATCGCGAGCGGATCGACGCCCTGCGGCAAGGGCTGAGACACGCGGAGGCCCAGGCGTGGACCGAGGCGCTGGCGGCGGTCGCCCGGGCGAGCTGAGAGCGTGTCGGCGCGTCGTCCGCGGGTCCTCTTCCTCACCGTGGACGGCCCGCGCGGTCTCGGGCACCTAAGTCGGGCTGCCAAGCTCGCCCGGAGCGTTCAGGAGCAGTCGGCCTGCGTGCTGGCAACGGGCCTCCGAGACACGTACCAGCTGGTGCCCGAGCACTGCGAGTACGTGCGACTACCCGGCCTCGGCCGCGGGCCAGATTACGCGGCGGCCGAGTGTCCAGACTGGCCCTTCGTCGCGGCTCTCGCCAGCCGGATGTACGCGATCCGTTGTGAGATTCTCCTGGCGCTGGATCGGGCCTTCGCTCCAGATGTGATCGTGACCGACCAGTACCCGACGGGATGGCACGGCGAGTGGAAGGCCGCGCTCGCGGGATCGCAGGCGATGAAGTGCATCATGTTCAGACCGATCCCGGGAACGAACACGGTGAGGCAGATCGCGTTGGAAGGAGGACTGACGGCGCTGCGGCTCTACGATCGGATCTTGGTCGCCGGCGACCCGCGTACCGCCACGGTCGACGAAGACCTCGGCTTCGGGGCACCGGAGCGCGCGAAGCTCCGCTACATCGGGTACATCTCCATGCCGGTCTCGGCGGCCGAGATCGACGCCGCACGGCGAGAGCGCGGCCTGGGTCCGCGCGATCGGTGGGTCGTCTGCTCGGCAGGGGCCGGGTTGGCCACGGGCGACCTGATCGAAGACTGCTTCCGGCTCGCCGAGGGCTTTCCCGAGGCACACTTCGACATCATTGCCGGCCCTCGCAGCACGCGAGCCATGGACGTCGGATCCTCGTCCTGGCGTGACGGCGGGCGCGTCCGAGTCGCCCTCCAGCGCCGAGATCTTCGCATCGCCCATGCGGCCGCCGACGTCGTGATCTGCCACGGCGGCTACAACAGCGTGTGCGAGGTGATGGAAGGGGGCGCCACCCTGATCGTGGACGGCCGCAACGACGTGCACGGGGAGCGCGGGCGCCACGCACGGCTCCTCCAGTCCCACTATCCACTCGCGATCGCCGAGGAGGCGCCAGACCTCGCCCGTCACCTTCGCGCCGCCCTGTCCGGTGCGCTCGATCGGCGGCCCATCCGCGAGACGGACGCTCTGGCCTTCGACGGCTGCGGCGAGTTCGCGCGCCTGGTCGCCACCTGCCCAACGTGAGGGAGGCACGCCGGGGCCATCGGACATACGTGCTCGTCAGCCCCTATCCCCTCACTCGGCGGAACGGAGTGACGACCTATCTCCAGCACCTGCGCGCATTCCTCGCGGAGCGTGGCCTGGATCCCGTCTGCATCGCCAACGAGGGCAACCTGCCCCCGGACGAGTACCAGGCGATCGTGCGGGATGCCATTACCTCCCGGTTCTCACCGGAAGAGGTGCTCGTCGAGGCGCCGGAGGTCAGATATCCGACACGGCTCCTGCCCCGGGAGTACCGGGTCCACATCCGTCTTCACTGCCCGAATGCGATCGTCCGCCGGCACAACGAGCGGCCCCCCAACGTGCCGCGATTCCGGAGAGAGCTCCAGGTCTCGCGAACCGCCCATGTGGTGTCCTCTCCCTCCTACGCGCTCCTGCGGGAGCTGCGACCCTACCTCGATGGGTCCTCAATCCATGTCTACAAGAACCCTCCCCCGCCCCCGATCGCCGAGATGCTCCCCCCGGAGGAGCGCCTCCACGACGTCGTCTTCATGGGCAACTTCAGTCGGCTCAAGGGCGTGGATTTCCTCAACCCACTCCTGGCTCGTCTGCCGCCTCACTACTCCGTCGCCGTTGCGGGGCGCGAGTCGGATCGGTTCCAGGTCGCCCCGTCAGTCCGATGCCGCGTCACCGTGGGGCCGCACATGCCAGGGCCCGAGCGCCTCGGTCTGCTAGCCCAGGCCCGTGTCGCCCTGACGCTGAGCCGGTTCGAGAACTGCTCGATGATGGTCCTGGAGTCCATCGCCACGGGCACCGTCGTGGCCGGCTGGGATGTAGGTGGCCACGCCGAGATCGCCGGCCCGCCGCTCCTGCGCCTGGTCCCGCTCGGGCAACTCGACGCGCTCGCGTCCGTGATCACGGGGACCATCGGTGGGGCGTACCCGGCTCCACACGAATTCCAGGTCGCTACCAGCCTGGTCATGGACGATTTCCGCCGGGGCTGGTCGCACGTGTGGCGCCGCGCCAGCGGCGAGATCGACGGAGACGTCTATCGCGGTCTCGATTGGGCTGTGACGGCGCGCACGTCCGCCGGAGCCGGCCGTCGGCGTCCCGAACATCGTGACCCTGCGGATCGGGATCGTCCGAGGATCCGACGGCCCCGCCGGATGGGCAGAGCGCTGCATCCAGCACCTAGGCAGCGTTTCGGGCGTGGAGCTCGCCCTCGTCCTCCGGGTCGATACCGACCGCCCACGAAGGGAGCACCCCGTCCCGCCGCCTGAAATCGAGCGCGGGCGCGCCGCGGAGCTCGACGTCCTGCTGGATCTCGCAGGTGTCTACGGCGCCTACCCGGCCGGGCCGACAGCACGGTGCGGCATCTGGTCTTTTCACCACGGAGACGGCGAGGCCTACGCGAGCGGGCCAATCACACGCTGGGAGGCTCACTGCGGCGGGCGAGTGCTTCACGTCGGTCTGGTTGCCAGACTCGGCCGGTCGTCCGTCGTGCTCCAAGAGGGCTGGTTCGCCACTCGCAACGCATCTTGGCGGAGGCTCGTCGCCGACATCCTCGCGGAGGTCTCCGTGTGGCCGGCCAAGGTATGCCGAGAGACGATGCAGCTCGGGGAGGACCCGCTCGCCCGGGGTCGCGCGGCCAGGTTCCGCGCCCGCTCCGCCCAGTGGCGCCGCACCCACCTGCTGGGGCGCGCGTACCGGGGGCTGGTGGACCTGCGAGGCTGGGTTCGCCTACAGACGAGGCTGTGGCGTACGGACCAGTGGGCGATCGGAATCGTTCCCGCGCCGATCCACGAGTTCCTCGATCGACCACGTGACTACGCCGTGAGCTGGCTCCCCGAACCTTCGCGGCACGAGTACCTTGCCGATCCCTTCGCCGCACGCACTAGCGCCGGGTCTGCGATTCTCGCCGAGATCTTCGATCGACGCACAAGACGGGGGCAGCTCTGTGCGCTCGACATCTCGACGGCTCAACCGCACCGGTCGGACGGCCGCGCCCGATTCTCTCCCTGCCGGTGCACGTCTCGTACCCCTTCCTCTTCACGGACGAGGGGCGCGTGTACTGCATTCCGGAGATGTTCCAATCCGGCGGTCTCCAGCTGTTCGAGGCGCTCGAGTACCCGACGAGGTGGCGATTCGTCGGCACACTGCTCGACGGCGTCCCCGCCGTCGATCCGGTGCTCTTCCGTCATGACGGGCGATTCTGGATCCTCTGCACGCATCGGGAGAGTGCCCACTCGGCGAGGACGGCGCTCCATGCCTGGTGGGCCACGGCCCTCGCCGGCCCCTGGACGCCCCACGCGCGGAACCCTGTGAAGTACGACGTCCGCTCGGCGCGGTCGGGTGGCACGCCCTTCACGCACCGCGGCCAGCTCTACCGGCCGGGCCAGGACTGCTCGGAGACGTACGGCGGGGCCGTCCGCCTCAACCGGATCACACGCCTCACGCCGGAAGAGTATGTGGAGGAGGTCGCGGCCGTGGTACAGCCCGATCCGGAGGGGCGGTATCCGGCTGGTCTGCACACGCTCTCCGCGTTCGGTGACTGTACCCTGATCGACGGGAAACGGAGCGTGTGGTGTGCCCCGTGGACGGCAAGGAACACCGCGCGCCATCCGAAGGGCGCCGAGCTTCTCCCGGCGCTTTCACGACTGGCCCGGTGACGCCGACCTGTCAGGCCCCGAGCCCGGTCGCGAACAGCTGCTGATAGACTTGCATCCGACGGTCCCACGTATGGAACGCGAGAACGTACCGTACCGCCTGCGCGCGGTCCCAGAGACGCCGCGCCGCCGCCTCGACCATTTCCGCCAGCGTGTCGTCGTCGCCGTAGGGCGCGATCAGCCCGCACCGGGCTTCCTCGATCACGCGGTTGTTCGGGATCGGCGCCTCGCTCACGACCGGTAGTCCAGTCCGCAGGTAGTAGTAGAGCTTGCTGCTCTCGTTGTGCTGGACCGACCCCTGGGCCAGGGCGACGCCGACGTCGGCGAAGTACTGATAATCCCACACCGCGTCAACGGGCACCGGACCGATCGCCGTGACCGAAGTGGGGTCGAGCTGGTCCGTCGCGCCCGGGCCGACGAAGTAGAGGCGCAGCCCGCGCGCCCGGAGCCGCCGCCCGAGAGCATCGAGCCGGCCCTGCCACAGGAGATTGATCGACCGCTGACTCCGTGTGTAGAGGTTCCCGATGTAGACGACGACCTTGTCCCCCGTTGAGCGGGAACGGGTTCGTGCCGGGCGGCGGAATACTCCGGTCGACCCCGGTCGGGACGAGGAGGACGGGGACCTGCCGGCCGAGCGCGGCCTCCCACAGCGACTCGGCTCGGCTCGGTGAGCACGGCGACGTAGCGAGCGTGCCGATAGATCGCCTGCTGACTGTCCCACAGGCGGCGGCGCTCGTCCTCGAAGAAGTGGACGCCGGCCACGTCGTCGGAGGGACCCACCACCGATCCGAGCTTGCTGATGACGAAGGGGTGCCCGGCGCCGCCCGCCTCCTGGAAGTGTCTGAAACCCGCATGAAACACGGTCTTCACGGCATCGTACCGAGACCAGTCCGCCTTCGCCCACGGCACCGTCTTGATCGTCGATCGTCCGCTCACGAGATCGCCCGATCCGTCCGCGATCAGGTCGACGGTGAATCCGACGTCCGCGAGGCACTCGGCCACGCGAAGCCATAGAAGAGTGTCCATCGCATGCACCGTGGCGCGCGAGACAGGCCACCGCGGGTAGACGACGGCCACGCGCACCGGTCGCCCTGCCCCGGCGCTACCCTGTACCACCGCCGTGTCCTTCGGCCGCCGCCACGTGGGCCGTTGACCGACGGACATCCTCGGCGAGCTCGCCCAGCGTCGTGAGCTGGCCGAGGGCTCGGATCCGAGCCAGGAACGCTCGGTAGTGCGGCAGCCAGAACTGGGCGTAGCAGTCGTGCAAGGAGAAACACGTGAAGGGCTGGCCTTCAATCCGGGCGAGAGCGCCCTCCTCCCACGCCGCGTACGCCTGTCCCTGCGCGTACAGCGCGTAGTCATCGAAATGGATCGGGATCCGTACCAATCCGTCCACGAGGACCGGCCGGGCGGCGCCGAGAGAGAAATCCCCGTTCGCGAGCCACTCGAAGCCGTGCGCGACGAGCGTACCGTCCAAGAGCTCCGGCGTCAGCCGAGACTGCGGAGGTCGGTAGCCGGTGATGCCGGGAGCGGCCCGCCGACAGCGTGCCACCTGCGGTCGGTCGAGTCGGTGGTCGTAGGAGTGGAGCCCGAGACAGTGACCGCCCTGGGCGATCGCATCCCGGACCCGCGGCAGGAGGCGGGCCACGACGTGGTACGTCGCGCGGATGCCGGCCTCCGCCTCCAGCGCGAGCATGGCTTCGAGGTGCCGGGACGCCAGCCGATCGGCCCGGCGAGCGAATACCGCGTCCTCGACACGGTGACCCCATCCCCCCTCGATGTCGTGGCACACGGCGATGAGCCGGCCCGCGTCAGACGCCATCGGAGTAGATGAGACGCAGGTCCCAGCTCGCCAGGTGAAGGAGCCGCCGCCCGGCGAGCGTCCAGGCCCCGGGTCTTGTCGCGCCGAAGGACCGGACGAGGACGGTCGACGCGTGCAACGGTGGCCGGTCAGGCGATCGAACCGGCGGGCGAAACCCATGTCGCTCGAGGAGGTCGCGCTCCGGCCCGTCCAGCATCGCCCCCCAGGCGCGCATGTTGGGGAACCGCCCCCACTCGAGGGCCGCCTCCAGGAGCGCCGCCCGCACACGAACGCTGTCCCCTTCCCAATCCACCAGGGACACCGGACGTTCCCGCGCTGATGCCGCGCGGAGGACCAGATACCCCTCCAGTCGACGGCCGTACCAGTAGAGGAAGCGATACCGGGACAGGGGGTTCCCGAAACGCCAGGCGAAGTACCGAGCGTCCCGCACGTGTCGAACGCGGCCATCGCTGGGGCGGCGCGCCACGAGCGCGGCCATCGCGCCAGGCCGGGGCGTGGCCGCGAGCTCGAC
Organism: uncultured Candidatus Rokubacteria bacterium; assembly: GCA_963799055.1. GTDB lineage: Bacteria > Methylomirabilota > Methylomirabilia > Rokubacteriales > DASRDR01 > DASRDR01. The sequence goes on along the minus strand of CAWCVP010000015.1, from coordinate 42,838 downwards.
TGCGCCGCTGACCGCGCCGCCTGCGGCGTCGAGCGTCGCGAATGGATTGCCCGCTGAGCCGAGCAATCCGGGCTCGTGGACCCCTCCGACCCGCCGCTCCAGCGGCTCCAGCGAGGTGGTCGTTCGCCACCCGGTCCGGAGGGACGCGAGGAAGGTCGCCCGGCCCGCGCTCAGATTGAACGCCAAGGCGTGGCCGCGCGTCGCAAGGTCCGCGTGGGCGAACATCATCAGTCGCGGAACGAGCCCGCGCCTCCGGTGCGCCGGCGCCACGACCAGATCGCCGGCGCACGGGGCGTCGACGGCGCGGCCGGGACGTCCGGCTTCCCAGCGCGCTCCGAAGAACCCCCGCATCGCGACGACCTCCCCGTCCCGGCACGCGAGGTGGATCAACGGCTCGCGGAGGTAGGGGTTCCGCTCGTACTTCCACTCGAAATAGGCCGCGTTGACGGCTCGATCGGGGCTCCACAGGTACGTCTGAAGGTCGAGGACCTGCGCGTGGAGCTCCGGCCGGTACCCCGTGAAGGTGTATCCGGTAGGCGCCTCGGGACGGAACGGCCGCACCGTCGGATCACGCGCCCGCGCGTCCGTCCCGTTCGTCGGCCACGCGCGAAGGCTGTGAACTCATCGACGGTGTCGCACGCCGCGAGGCGGGTCGCCTCGAGGGGTGTGAGCGGCTCCCCCGACTCCTCCTCGACCCACGCCGCCAGCTCGACGAGAGCCAGTGAGTCGACGAGGCCGGACCGGACGAGCGAGCTGTCCCCCGTCAGAGCCGGCACCGGCTCGTCGCCTCGCGCGGCGAGCCGTCCCGCCACGAAAGCCATGAGCCGGCCTTCGAGACTGTCTCCCTCCGGCGGCGGTGCCGTCCCGCCGATGTGGTCGAGCCCGAATGCCGCGGCGAGTCGCCGGCGGGCGACCTTTCCGGTCGCCTCCCGCGGGATCTCGGACACAAGCACGATCCGGTTCGGGACCTTGGCGGGCGCGAGCCGGGTGGCCGCGAACTCACGGAGGGCTGCGGCCGTGGCCGCGCCCCGCTGGTTCAGGACGACGAGTCCCGATACCACCTCTCCGAGCCGCGAGTCGGCCTGGGGCACCACGACGGCATCCGCGACCGCGGGATGAGCCAGGAGCACGGCTTCGACCTCTCCGGGCGCCAGCTTCTCCCCTCCCCGGTTGATCATCTCGTCTCGACGTCCGACCAGATACAGGTAGCCCTCCGGATCGAGGTATCCGAGGTCTCCCGTACGAAGCCACTCGTCGGCCCGCGCCACCCCTCGGCTCACCGTCCGCCCCCGGATCTCGATGTCGCCGACGTGCTCCGACGGTAGCGAGGTACCCACATCACTCACGACGCGAAGCTCGACTCCCAGCGGGAGGCCGACAGAGCCCGGCTTTCGGACTCGCGGCGGAAGCGGGTTGCTGGTGATCTGATGCCCCGCTTCCGTCATCCCGTACGCTTCGATCACCGGCACGCCGAGGGTCGCTTCGAGCGTGGTCATGAGGGACGGGGGCAGCGGGGCGGATGCGGACCGGACGAAGCGGAGGGCCTCGACACCGCGGTCGCCGGCGGCGATCCGACCCAGGATCGCACGGTGCATGCCGGGCACCGCCGTGTACCAAGTGGGCCGCGTTTCCGCCAGCCAAGCCGGAAACCGGAGCGCCGAGAATCGACCCGGGCAGACGACCAAACCACCGGCGGCCAGCGGCGCCAGGAGACCCGCGATCAGTCCATGGCCGTGGAAAAGTGGCATCACGGCCAGGCCCCGGTCTTGATCCGTCAAGGCCAGCGCCTGGACGACGTGCCGGGCTGCCGCGTCGAGCTGCTCGTGCATGAAGGGCACGACCTTGGCGAGCCCCGTCGTGCCGCTGGTCCGGAGCAACAGGGCGCGCTCGTCGGGTCCCGCCGGCACGCCATCGGCGCGTGAGCGACGAGCGCCGCGGAGGGCGAACGTACCGGCGGGTGACGCCGGCCGCGGTGCGAGCTCCAGGAGGTCGAGCCGCCTCCCGCGTGCCGCGTGTCGGGCCGCCTCGCCGCCCCCCGCCGGCACGATCACGGCGCGCGCCTCCAATGCGTCGAAGCTGGCCTCGATCTCGGGCACGGTGGCGGCGGGATCGAGCGGCGCGGCCACGGCACCCGCCGCGACACCCAGGCACGCGACGGCGAGCTCCGGTCCGTCGGGGAGCACCAGCGCCACACAGGTGCCCGGCCGCACGCCGATCCCGGCGAGACTGTCCACGATCCCAGTCATCGCGCGTTCCAGTCCGCCGTAGGTCAGAGGTCGCCGGCCCGGCGCACCGATGGCCGGAGCCCGAGGACGGACCCGCGCCTGTGCGGAGATCACCTCGAAGAGGGAGCGCCGGGGCGACGCTCCCGGGACGACACCTCTCGCGCCCGTGCTCACGACCGCTGAGATTGCCCGCGTCTCCGGCACTGGTACAGCATTCCACGAGTATGCCAGTACTCCCATTCGACTAGCGCCGCACGCCGACATGGCGCAGGAGGAGCTCCGGCGCTGAGGACAGCTCGGCGGGGGTCGCCTCCCCCACGATGCGGCCGCCCTCCATGAGGGCGACCCGGTCGGCCACGCGCAGCACGGCGTCGACCTTCTGCTCGACGAGCAGGATGCCGACGCCACGTGCCCGCAGCTCCGCCACCGTCCCGAGCAGCCGGTCGACGAGCGTCGGCATGAGGCCTTCGCTCGGCTCGTCCATCAGCAGGACCGCGGGGCGGGCACAGAGCGCCCGGGCGGTGGCCAGCATCTGCTGCTCGCCGCCGCTGAGCGTCCCGGCTCGCTGGCTCAGCCGCTCCCGGAGGACCGGGAAGAGCTCGAGCACCGGATCGAGGGTCTCCGCTCCGCCTCCGCGCACCAGGAGTCCCATGCGGAGGTTCTCCGACACCGTCAGGTCCGGGAAGAGCCGGCGGCCCTGCGGAACGTAGGCGATCCCGCGCCGGGGGATCTCGTCGGGTGGCACGCGCAGGAGCTCGGTACCGCCCAGGGTCAGGGAACCGGAGCGCACGGGTACGAGGCCCATGATCGCTCTGAGCGTCGTCGTCTTGCCCGCCCCGTTCCGGCCCAGCAGGCCCAGCACCTCGCCGGGCGCAACCGCGAGCGACACGTCCCGCAGCACGTGGACCCCGCCGTAGTAGCAGTTGACGCGATCGAGCCGGAGCGTCGGCGTCCCCATCGCGTCAGCGTCCAAGATATGCGCGCTGGACGTCGGGGTGCGCCTCGATCTCCCCGGGCGTCCCCTCGGCAAGGATCCGGCCTTGGTCCATCACGGTCACCCGCCCCGCCAGCTCCAGGACCACGGCCATGTTGTGCTCGATGAGCAGGATGGTCGTCGTCCCCGGCGAGATCTCGCACCAGCCGACAGAGCGCCTCGATCTCGTCCCCGGCGAGGCCCTGCGTCGGCTCATCGAGGATGAGCAGCTTCGGCCCGAGCGCGAGGGCCATCGCCACCTCCAGGACCCGCTGGTGCCCGTAGGCGAGGGTCCCCGCCCGCTGGTCGGTCAGGCCCGCCAGACCGACCCTCGTCAGGGCGGCCTCCACGTCGGCCACGACGGCGTCCCCGTCGAGGGCGATCCAGTCGCGGGGCGTTCGGAGCCGCCCGCGCTGCGCCGCGAGGGCCACGTTGTCGTAGACGGAGAGGTTGCGGTAGATGCTCGTGACCTGGAAGGTGTACACGATGCCGAGGACGGCACGCTCCCACGCCCGGAGCCCCGTCACCTCGCGGCCGGCGAAGCGCACCTCCCCGGCGGTCGGCCGAAGACGTCCGCTGATGAGGCCGACCAGCGTCGTCTTGCCCGCGCCGTTGGGCCCGATCAGCGCCCGGATCTCGCCCTGGTCCAGGCGGAAGTCGACTCCCCTCACCGCCTCGAGACCGCCGAAGCGCTTCGAGAGGGCCCGGGTCTCGAGGAGCGGCGTCACGGGAGCCACGCGACCCACCGGGCGCGGATCCCGCCGACGATGCCGGCGGGCGCCCACAGGATCATGGCCACGAGCACGGCACCCACGACCAGGAGGTATCCCGTCGTGAAGCCGCTCGTGATGTCCACGACGTACGTCATCACGAGCGTGCCCACCAGCGGGCCCAACACGGTCCCGGCCCCGCCCAGGAGAGTCCACAGCAAGGGGTAGATCGAGTAGAGAATGCCCGCGAAGCTGGAGCCCACGTACGAGAAGAGCAGCGTGTACGTCGCGCCCGCCACGCTCGCGAGGAGCCCCGACAGCAGCACCGAGAAGAACCGGTACTGGTAGGTGTTGTAGCCGAGCAATCGAGTCCGCTCCTCGTTCTCGCGCACCGCCACCAGGACGCGCCCCACCGGCGAGCGCGTGAGCCAGAGGCTCGCGCCGAGACAGGCGGCGAAGACCACCAGGGCCACGTTGTACTTGACGGCGGGCTCGGCCAGGGCGAAGCGGCGGCCGGCCACGTCCACGTGGAGACCGGCGAGGATGAACCCCTGGTCGCCTCCGGTCACGTCGTTCCAGTAGAGCGTCGCCAGGTAGAAGGCCTGGGCGAGCATCATGGTCACGATCAGGAAGGCGGGGCCGGTCGTCCGGAGCGTCATGAGCCCGGCGAGCCCGGCGACGGCGAGCCCGGCGACCGCGCCCGCGAGGAACCCGGCACAGACCCCGAACCCCAGGTGGTGGATGGTCAGCCCGGCCCCGTACATCCCCGCCGCGAAGAACATCGCGTGGCCGAGGCTCATGAGGCCCGTGTAACCGAGCAGCACGTTGTAGCCGACCGCATACGCCGCGAGCACCATGATGCGAGCGAGCATGCCGTGGTGGAACGGCGGCAGCAGAAACTGGAGCCCGGCGAGGAGCCCCACGACGGCCAGGTGAAGCGCCAGCACCCGGCCGCGGTCCCCTCCCCTCACGTCGCCGCCTCGCCGAACAGGCCGCGGCCCCGCACCGCCAGAACCAGGGCCACCAGGAGCGTGGCGACGATCTTGGCCAGCGTGGGAGAGAAGAAGACCGAGATCACGCCGTCGCTCAGCCCGACGACGAGGGCCGCCACCAGCGTGCCGCGGAGGCTCCCGAGCCCCCCGAGGATCACCACCACGAAGGAGAGCAGCAGGGCGTCGAGCCCCATCAGGTAGTGGGCCTGCTGGATCGGGACGATGAGCGCCCCGGCCACCGCCGCCAGGCCGGCCCCGACGCCGAAGGCGAGTGTGTAGACGCGATTCACCGGGACGGCGAACGCTTGAGCGATCTCCCGGTCTTGCTGGGTCGCCCGCATGTAGAGCCCTAGCCGCGTTCGCGACAGCGCGATCCACGTCGCCGGCCAGGAGCGCGGCCGCGACGGCCGCCACGACCAGCTTGTAACCCGAGTATCCGAACCCAGGGAACTCCACCCGGAAGTACACCGGCGGCACGACGGGCCGAGCGTACGGCCCGTACGTGGTCAGCACCAGCTGCTGAAGGATGTAGAGGAGCCCGATGGTGGCCACGATGGTGCTCTCCGGCTCGTAGCCGATCCGGCGGAGGACCAGCCGGTCCGCCAGGATGGCCACGAGGCCGACGACGGCCGGCGCCGCCAGGAGCGCCAGGAGGTAGCTCCCGGTAGCCGTCGAGACGTACCAGGTCACCACCGCCCCGAGCATGAAGAACTCTCCGTGGGCGACGTTGACGATCCGCATCACGCCGAAGACCAGGGACAGGCCCAGGGCGGTCAGCGCGAGGACCAGGGCGCCGACCGTCCCCTCGAGCAGGGCCAGGAAGAGGTGCGCCCCGAAATTCATGGCCGCGGGGACCGGGCGGAAACGGAGGCGCGCGCAGACCCGGTCGTTGGCAGGACTTGCCCCGGCCGGCTACAGGGGCTGCTTCGTGTAATCGCCCTCGGGCTCGTACATCGACTCCTCGATCGCCGTGCGATGCACGACCTGGAGCTGGCGCTTCTCCACCTTCGAGATGACTTGTTGTCCGAAGGCCTGGTGAATCCGCCCGACGAACCGCTTCGGCCCCTGGGGATGCTCGACGCCTTCCGGAAAGGTCTGGAAGCTCTCCAGGGTCTCGATGAAGGCCTTGTAGTCCGGCCCCGGCCGCTTGTACCCGCTCTGCTCGACGGCCCGCTTGATCACGAAGAGCGTCTCCCAGCACCCGAACATGTGGGACGCCGTGGACACGTCCTTCGGGTCGGTGACGCTCGCCCCGCTGTCGTTGATGCCGACGCGCTCTCGGTAGAGGCGCACGTGCGCCGGCGTGTTCGCCGTGGTGTAGCGCGGGAAGGCCTCCCAGAAGTAGGTGCCGTCGAGGAACTCGAGCCCGGGGCTCGCGATGTCCACCCCCTCCACCGAATCGACGAAGCCGAAGATCTGCGGCCGCCGGGCGCCGAAGTGCTCGCCCATCTCCTTGACGAACGTGAGCACGCCGGGGCCGACCATGACGTGGTAGAGCACCTCCGTGTCGGCCGGCACGCGCGGGAAGTACTTCGTGAAGGAGGTCTCGGTCGGGGGAATCGGGATCAGCGCGCGGACCGTGGCGCCCTGGGCGGTCGCCACCCGGCTGAAGAAGTCCCGGTGGTCGTGGCCGAAGGCGTAGTCCGGGAAGATCAGGGTGACCTTCTTGCCCAGGTTCTTGAGGATCCACCCGGCCATCGCCGTGACCTGGGCCCGCACGTCGGTGATGCCGGGCTGGAACACGTAGCGGTTCAGCTTGCCGGACGCCACGTGATAGCCCTCGCTCACGACGAGGTAGGGGATCTTCAGCTCCCCCGCCCGCGGCGCCGAGGCGATGACCACGTGCGAGAAGAGCGTGCCGAAGATCAGGTCCACCTTGTGGTGGACGGCGAGCTTCTCGACCACCTCGGCGCCTCGCTTCGGGTCCGTGCCGTCGTCCTCGGCGACGATCTCGACGGGCCGCCCGCCGATGCCGCCCCGCTCGTTGATGAGCTTCACCGCCGCCGCGGTCGTGCGCTCGTACCAGCGGCCGTAGACGGCGCCGATGCCGGTCCGGTGCACCTGGAAGCCGAGCCGGAGGGGGGCCCCCTGAGCGACGGCTCCGGGCACCCACGGGCCCGGAAGAACGGCGCCCAGACCCACGGCGCCGGCCGCCTTCAGGAGGTCGCGTCGGGGGATCCTCGCCGCTGTCCGGGTGGTCTCGTCCATGTCTGGTCCTCCTGGAGATCGCGCCCACTCCGCGGCGCGTCGGTCAACTGGCGGGGCCCTTGTAACATGGCCATGCGACGGATTCAACGGGCGGCCCGCTCGGATTCGTTAGCCGACGGCGGGCGTCGACAGCAGCCAGAGTCCCAGCGTGGTGAACCCGAGCATGAGGACGAGCATCGGAAGCTGGCTCATCGTGGGCGCCTGGCCGGCCAGGCGCAGGGCCAGCGCATGGCCAATGACGACGCCCGCGACGTGAGCCCCCACGATCAGCGCGACCTGACTGTGCCAGATCGCGTAGACGCGCTCGGGATCCGAAAGGAACGAGGTCACCACCGCAAGGTCGCGGGTCCCGAACAGATCCCATCCCCGGGCGAGGGGGTCGGAGGCGGCCCGGATCGCGTACTGGACGTCCACCAGGAAGACCGGCAGGTAGTGCGCGAAGTGGTATCCGCAGGCGATGGGCACCAGCGGGAGCGCGAAGAGGGCAACGAGCCGGGCCAGCGGGAGGCGTAGGCCGGCCAGGCGCGCCGAGAGCCGCACGGCCCCCACGTATGCCAGCGCCACGCCGACGAACAGGGCGAGGAATCCCAGCGTGTTCGGCGCCATGAGCGCGGTGCGGCCCGGATAGGCCAACGGGTTCTCGCCGAGCAGGCCGAGCCAGGCGAAGGTGCGTGACAGCCCGTCGAACGACACGGACGAGAGCACGAGCAGGACGAAGGCCGCCAGGCTCACCGAGCGCGTGTCCGTCCCCAGCAGCCGGAGGGTGGGAAGCGTCATCTCGACCTCGAGCCGCGCGCCGGGGCGCGGGTCGGAGCCGCCCGGATCACGTACGCCGAGCGGCGCGAGCCGGGCGACCATCCCGAAGAACACGGTGAACGGCTCCGCCTGCTGAAGCCACCGCTCCCCGAAGGCAAGGACGCCGGCGAAGTGCCAGAGGAGGTAGCTGGCGACGAGCCTCGCCAGCACGGCGGGATCGGCCGGCGCCGGATAGACGAGCTCGAACCAGGCGAACGCGAGGAAGCCCGCCGCCGCGGGCCAGTGACCGAGCCACGAGGGGTACCGGAGCGGCGGGTGCTCGCGCCGCCGCCGAAGACGCCCGGCCATGGTCAGCACGCGGTAGAGGCCGATCCAGGGGTTGAGGTGTGCCCAGAGGTTGCCGAAGACCGCGTGCAGGTACGTGAAGCCGATCCACCAGACAGTCCAGAGGAACAAGGGCAGCGGGTTCGCGAGCGGATCGCGGCTGCCGAGGACACCGGCCGTGGTCAGGAAGAGGATGGCCGCCAGCGACAGGAGGCTCGCGGCGGTCGAGATCGCGTCACGCCACGGGAACGGGGCGACGCTCCACCTGAGCGAGAGCGTCTCCAGGCGCGAGAAGAGCCGCGCCGGCACCAGCGCGACCAGGGCGAACGACGCCGCCACGACGATCGCCCCGCCCGCCACGTACAGGTGCGTGGGCAGCAGCAGGATGAACGCCCCGCCCCCGACGTGGGCGGCCGCGGGTCGCGCGGCGCCGATGCTGGCGCCGCCTGCTGCGGCGATCAGCTTCGCGAGGAGGCGCGTTTCTTGCGCTGCCGGCCGGGCCGCCGGGCGAAGGTCGGCCAGGACCGCCCGGGCAGCCCGCACGCCCTCCGCGGCGGCTCCCTCCATGAACCCCTGGAACTCGCCCGACGTATGCTCGCCGGCGAAGTGGACGTTCCGCTGCCGGACGCCCTCGTAGCCTCCGATGGTGTGGTACTGCCCCACACGGTAGTAGGAGTACGAGCCGTTCACGTTCGGGTCGAGGAACGGCACCGACAGGGTCGCCAGCCCGTTCCACTCGGACGTCACGCCGGTCCACACCGTCTCGAGGGTCGTGAGGGTCGACCGCGCGACCTCCGCGACGTGGCCGTGGGCGCCGGCATCCGTCCAGGGCAGCGGCGCGGCCAAACCGCCGGATGACTCGTCGAGACCGTAGCAGACCAGGAGCCCGCTCCCGCCCGACTGGCCGCGCGACGACTCCCAGGTCAGGAGCGGCCCCCGATCGGTGGCGACGACGCCGGTCCCGGGCCGGCTCGCATCCGCGCGGCGCCAGGACCGCGTCGTCAGCTGCAGGTGAAGCTTCGAGTTCCGACCCATGCCCAGCTCCTCGATCGCTCGGCGCTTCAGTGGATCGAACCCGGCACGGGCGAAGTCGAGGCCCCGGAGCACCGCAAAGGGCAGCGCCAGGATCACGTGGTCCGCGCGAACGCTCTTCGGCCCCTCGGGGGTCTCGAAGTCGAGCGCGATCCGGCCGTCGGTTTCCCGAGCGAGCGCGCGGAGGCGCCACTTGAGCCGAACCGACTCCTTCGGCAGCCGCGCGGCGATCGCCCGGGGGAGGCGGTCGTTCCCGCCCGCGATCCGGTAACGCTCGTCGGAGAGGCCGGTCAGCGAGAGGCGCCCCCCCGGCGGCTGCTCCCCCAGGAGGTAGATGAGGTTGAGCGCCGACTGGTCGGTGGTCGGAGCCCCGTACTCGAGCGCGTAGCCCACATCGAGGAGTCGGCCGAGCCGCGACGAGACGCCCCCCTGGACGCGCGCCTCGATCCACTCCCGGACGCTCATCCGGTCGAGGGCCACGCCCGCCGGCGTCTTGACGCGGTGGGTCGTCTCGTCTCCCGACGCGTCGAGATCGCGCTTCAACAGGGGGTACAGCGCCTGGAACTCGCGGTCGGCGTCGGCGACCGGATAGCGGGCGCCGAGGACGTGGTACGCATCCTCCGAGCCGGAAGCCTGCCCGGCGTGGAGATCGAGCGTCTGAAGGCCGAAGCGACGGGCGAGCCGCAAGATCGTCTCGTGGTCCGTGTTGATGAGCTCGCCGCACCACTCGCTGACTTGCCCGTCCCGCCAGTAGCCGGAGGCATTCGAGTGGACTCGGCCTCCGACCTGCCCGGCCGCCTCGTAGACGGTCGCGGGGATCCCCGCGTCCTGAAGCGTGAGCGCCGCGCTCAGCCCGGCCAGCCCGGCGCCGACAACCGCGACGGCCGCCGGCGGCTTCTTCGTGGGCGCCTTCGGCGCCGCCGGCGCCCGCGCCTGGGCCTCCAGGCCATCGGGGCCGAGCGCGAGCCAGGCGGCGGTCGCGCCGGCTCCCAGGAGGAGCGCGCGTCGCGAGATCGGGAGCGTCGCGAATGCAGCGGCCGCTCGAGGGCGCGCGCGCTCACGCGCCCAGTCCGCGCGAACCACCTCGGGCGGGACACCCCGGCGTCGCGCAGCGGCCTGAACTGCCGCCAGGGTTACGACGACACGACCGAGCGGTGTCCGGGTCAGGAACCCCTCCTCTGCGGGCCGCACGACGCTTCCGACGCCCGCCGCATCCGCGGATCGGCGGCATCCTAGCACACGGGGCGCGCGCCGGGCCAGGCGGCGGGCGCGCGACCGCCCGCAGGAGTTCCATGACAGGACCGCACTCGGGTTGATATAGTGCGCGCCATGCTGGAGCGTCTGCCGCGGTGGCTCGGCTGGACCCGTGACGCGGAGCACACGCGTCGTGTCGGCATCCTGGCGCGAACGCCGGTCTTCGCCGGACTCTCGCGTCGGCTGCTCTCCCGGCTCGCCGTGCAGCTCTTCGAGAAGGCCTACGCGCCCGGCGAGGCCGTGTTCTCGGAAGGGGACCCGGGCAAGGGGCTGTTCATCGTCCTGGATGGCGAGATCGAGGTCGTGCGCGACATCGGCCAGGGCCCCCAGCGGATCGTGACCTTCGGGCCCGGGACGGCCTTCGGGGAGCTGGCCCTGATCGACGACCTCCCACGCTCGGCCAGCGCCCTGGCCACGGTGCCGACTCGGCTCCTGATCCTCTACCGGAGCCACTTCGAGGACCTCGTCGCCGGGGATCGCGTCATCGCGCTCGTCGTGGCCAAGAACCTACTCCGCCTGCTGGCGGGATACGTGCGGGCCGCCAACGTGACCAGGACCAAGGTCGAGCCCGCCTCCGCCGCTCCGGCACCCGCCGGCGACGGCAGCACTGCTCCCGCGAGCCGGTGAGCAGCGGCCCGACCGTCGCGGAGTCTTCCCCGCCCCTGGCGCCCGCAGTCCCGCGCGCGCCGTCGGCCGGCCCGTCACCCCTCGCCTGGCTCGCCGCCGTCGGGGCGGTCGTGGGGCTCGGCTATCTCCTCAGCGGCCTCGTCATTCCGATCGCCCTCGCCGCTCTCCTCGCCTACTTCCTGAATCCTGCCGTGGTCTGGATCCAGGGGTTCGGGATCCGTCGCACGGTGTCGGTCACCGCGCTGTTCGCGGGCTTCGCCCTCCTGCTCGTCCTGCTGGCCACCGTCGTCGCCCCGCGCTTTCGCGCGGAGATCCTCGCCCTCTGGTCGAACCTGCCGGGCCTGGCGCACACCCTCGAGGTCGGCATCGACGGGCTCCAGGTAGAGCTCGTCAAGGCCTATCCGCAGACCGAGCGGTTCCTCCCGAAGGAGCCACGGCAAGAGGGCTGGCTGCTCCGGCTCATCGAGGAGCGCCTCGGCAACGCGTCGGAGCTCCTGGCCCACGCCGGCCTGATCGCCTTCATCATCGCCCTCACGCCGATCTTTGCCTTCTTCTTCCTCCGGGACGGGGGGGCGATCGTGGCCTACCTGATCGACCGGCTGCAGCCGGCCCACATCGAGACGACGGTGGCGGTGTGGTGCGAGATCGACCGGATCATCGGACGCTATCTGCGCGGGCTCGCCCTGGACGCGCTGGTGATCGGCGCCATGGCCACCCTGGGCTTGTGGCTGGTCGGCGCGCCCTATCCGTGGCTCCTCGGCGCCTTCACCACCCTGGTGAATCCCCTGCCCTACCTCGGCACGATCCTGAGCGTGGGCGTGGCCGGCCATCGTGGCGATCGCCAACGGGCAGACCTTCGGACAGATCGGCTGGATCGTGCTGATCTACGTCATCATCCGGATCCTCGACGACCTCGTCGTCGCCGCGGTCACCATCGGCAGCAGCGTCCACATGCATCCCATGCTGGTGCTCGTCTCGATCCTGGTCGGGGAGCACACTCTCGGCCTCCTGGGGATGGTGGCCGCCGTGCCGGTGGTGACGGTGGTCAAGGAGACCGCGCGCCTCCTCCTCGAGCACCGGCGCAACCTCGCGCGGCCGCACGTGCCGAGCGTCCGACGGGCGGGCCGCATACCCGAATATGTCTGCTGACCTCGCGCTGCCGACCCGGCTTCTGATGGGCTCGGGGCCGACGAATCCGGACCCGCGGGTCCTGCGGGCCATGGCCGCTCCCCTCGTCGGGCAATTCGACCCCTCGTTCACCGCGCTGATGGGCGAGACGCAGGAGCTCCTGCGGCACGCGTTCAGGACGCGGAACCGGGCCACGTTCCCCGTGCCGGGCACGAGCCGAGCGGGCATGGAAGCAGCCGTCGTCAGCCTCGTCGAGCCGGGCGAGCGCGTCCTCGTCGTCGAGAACGGCCGCTTCGGCCTCCTCTTCGAGGAGCTCGCTCGGCGCGCCGGGGCCGAGGTCTCCGTGCTCCGGGTGCCCTGGGGTGAAGCGGTGGACCCGGACGCGGTGAGCCGCGCTCTCGCGGCTCTACCGGCGACCGCCGTTCTGGTGGTGCACGCCGAGACCTCCACCGGCGTCATGAACCCGGTTCGCGAGATCGCCGACGCGGTCCACCGCCACGGTGCCGCCGTGGTCGTGGACGCGGTGTGCTCGTTCGCGGGGGCCGCCGCTCGAGACCGATGCCTGGCAGCTCGACGTCGTGGTCGCCGGCACCCAGAAATGCCTCGGCTGCCCGTCGGGGCTGGCCCCGGTCACCTACTCGGACGCGATTGCCGCCCGGATGGCTCGGCGCCGGAGCCCGATCCGGTCGAACTACCTGGACCTCACGCAGCTCGATCGCTACTGGAGCCCGGAGCGCCTCAACCACCACACGGCGCCCACCACGATGGTCTACGGCCTCCGCGAGGCGCTGCGCATCGTCGTGGAGGAAGGGCTCGAGAGCCGGGTCGCCCGTCACCGCGTCGCCGGCGAGGCGATGGCCCTGGGCCTCGCGGCGCTGGGCCTCGATCTCTACGGCCCGCCCCCGGGGCCAGCGAAGATGCCGATGCTCGCCCCCGTCGTCGTGCCGGATGGGATCGACGACGCCGTCTTCCGCGCCCGCCTCCTGGAGACCCACGACGTCGAGATCATGGGGGCGTTCGGCTCCCTCGCCGGGCGCGTCTGGCGGATCGGCACGATGGCCGGCAACGCCCGCGGCGCGCCGATCCTGAGGACGCTCGCCGCGGTCGCCGACACCCTGGGCGATCGGGGACGCTCGGCGCTCGGCGACGCCCTGGTCGCCGCCGGGCAGCGGCTGGGCGCCTGGGCGGGCGCCCCCGCCTAACCCCCGCCGATCCCCCGATCGGATCGCCGCCGCCCCGCGAAGCGCCGCGGAGCGGGCACCTCAGGACTCGCCCCGGAGGGTCGGGTCGAGGACGTCGCGGAGCCAGTCTCCCGTGCGGCTGACCACCAGCGACGTCAGCATGAGGAGCACGCCGGGGCAGACCGAGATCCACCACGCGGAGTCGAGGTACTCGCGTCCCTCCTGGATCATGCCGCCCCATGACGGGGTCGGCGGCTGGATCCCGAGACCCAGGAACGACAGCGTCGCCTCCAGCACGATCGCCCGCGCCAGCTCGAGCGTCGCGATCACCAAGAACGTCGACGCCACGTTCGGCAGGATGTGCCGGACGAGGATGCGCGGCACCGAGCCACCCAGCCCGAGGATGGCGCTCACGAAGTCGCGCTGGCGGAGCGACAGCACCTGCGAGCGGAGCACGCGCGCGTACGTGACCCACCCGGAGAGGCCCACGACGACGATCAGGTTCGGGAACGAGGGGCCCAGCACCGCGATGATCCCGATGGCAAGCAAGATGAACGGGAACGCGAGCTGGGCGTCGGCGACCGTCATGATGGCCTCGTCCACCCACCCGCCCCGGAACCCGGCGACGAGCCCCAGGAGGCCGCCGACGAATCCCCCGACCGCCACCGCGGCGAACCCGATCGTCAGAGACACCCGCGTCCCGAAGATCATCCGCGACAGCACGTCCCGGCCGAGCTGGTCCGTTCCGAGGAGGTAGGCCTTGCCATCGGAGGCTTCGAGGGTGGGTCCCGTAAGGCGCGCGCGCAGCGACCCGCGCTCCGGATTGTGCGGGGCGATCAGCGGCGCCGCGACGGCGACCACCGCCAGGAACGCGATGAATCCCGCCGCGGCCCAGAGAGGCCACGGCAGGCGCATACGCCGCGCCGCGCGAGGCGCCGGCAAGGCCAGGGTCAGCGCATCGGGCGAGGCGGCCGGCGCCACCTTCACGCGCGCGCCCGCGGGTCGAGGATGCCGTAGAGGACGTCGAGCAGCAGGTTGATCGCGATGAACAGCACCGCCGCGATGAACACCGTCGACTGCACGACCGGATAGTCCCGGTTGTAGATGGACTGGATGGCCAGCCGGCCGATGCCCGGCCACGCGAACACCGTCTCCGTCACGACCGAGCCGCCCAGCAGCGTGCCGAACTGGAGACCCGTGATGGTCAGGATCGGCAGCGCCGCGTTCCGCAGCGTGTGCTTCGCCACGACCCACGTCTCCGCCAGGCCCTTGGCCCGAGCGGTCCGCACGAAATCGGCGCGCAGCACCTCCAGGACGGCCGACCGGGTGATGCGTGCGATCGAGGCCATCGTGAAGGCGCCGAGGGTGAGCGCGGGGAGCACGAGGTGCCGCCAGTCTCCGCGGCCCGAGGTCGGAAACAGGTCGAACCGGAGCGCCAGGACCAGGATGAACAGGATCCCGACGAAGAACGTGGGCGCGGACTGCCCGACCAGGGCCAGGCCCATCGTCACGTGGTCCAGCAGCGAGTTGCGTCGCACGGCCGACAGGACCCCGATCGGGAAGGCGACGACCAGCGCGACCACGAACGCCACGAGCCCGAGCTCGAACGTCGCCCGGAGGTAGGAGCGCGCCACCTCCATCGCCGGCTGCCGGAAGTGGATGGAGCGCCCGAAGTCTCCCCGCGCGACGTTCGCCAGGAAGATCCCGTACTGCACCGGCAGGGGCTGGTCCAGCCCGAGGTCGCGCCGGACGCGCTCCATCTCGGCGATCGGCGCATCGGGCGGGAGCAGGAGCGGGACCGGGTCGCCCGACAGCCGCATCACGACGAAGACCACCGTCGAGACGAGCCAGAGGGCGATGAACGTCCGGAAGAGACGGTAGGCGAGGAACCCGCCGAAGCCGCGCATGGGCGACCGGGCCGGTCCCGGGGTTGCGGCCCCGGGACCGGCCGGCTCGTGGTGGCGGCGCTACGCGCGCCGCAGCTTCAGGTTGAAGTCCCGGAGCTCGAACTGCTGGTTCGGATTCGGCGTGAAGTCCACGTACCGCTGGAGCCCGTAGTCCTCGTAGGGCTGGATGACGAGGATCCACGGGTGATGCTCGAGGAAGATCTTCGTCATCTTGCGGTACGCCTCGCCGCGGAACTTCTCGTCGAGCGAGAACCGCGCCGCGTTGCCGAGCTCGTCGAACTCCGGATGCCGCCAGTAGTCCTGGGGGCCGCCCGGAGCGAGCAGCCGCCACATCATCCCGTCCGGGATCGCGCAGGGTCGAGGTCGGGTCCGACCACCAGAGCCCCTTGAAGGTCTTCTCGCGGTTCTTCTGGGCGCGGACCGAGTACTCGACGACCTCGACGACGGCGTTGAGCCCGACGTCCTTCCACATGGCGGCGATCGCCTCGGACATCACCTTGTCGTTCGTCGTGTACCCGACGGTGGTCTCGATGTAGATCGGCTCGTTCTTGTAGCCGGACTTCTTGAGCCGCTCCTTGGCCTCCTTCGGGTCGAAGGCCAGCGGGGGCAGCGAGGCGTCGAAGTGATTGTCCCCCTGGGCGATCGGTCCGTTGGGCACGATCCCCCGCCCGCGCCACAGCTCCTTCACGATGGCCTGGCGATCCACCGCCAGCGACATGGCTTGCTTCACGAGCGGGTCGTTGAGCGGCGCGACCTTGGAGTTCACCGCCAGGACGTAGAGGCCGGCGTAGAGGGCCCCGCTCGCCCGCGTCGTCGCGTTCTGGTTGACACGGTCGAAGTGGTCCGGCGGGAGGAGCACCATCGCGTCGATCTCGCCCTTGAGAAGCGCGGCGACGCGGGCGGCGTTCTCCGGGATCGGCCGGAACACCACCCGGTCCACGGCGATCTTGCCGCCCCAGTAGTCCGGGTTCGCCTCGAGCACGGTCTTGTCGTCCTTCGTCCAGGAGCCCAGGCGCACGGGCCCCGTCCCGACCGGCTTGGCGTTGAACGTGTCCGGACCCACCTGCGTGAGGTACTTCTTCGGCACGATCTGGCCGCCGTAGAAGGCGAGGCGCGCCGGGATCAGCGGATCCGGCTTCTTCGTGTGGATCACCAGCGTGGTCGGATCCGGAGCCTCGATCCGATCGATGGTGGTGAAGACGGTCGCCACCATCGTCTTCGCGGCCGGGTCGTAGGTCCGCTCCAGGCTGAACTTCGCGTCCTCGGCGGTGAACGGGTCGCCGTTGTGCCACTTGACGCCCGAGCGCAGCTTGAACGTCCAGGTCTGGGGACCGGTGGCCTTCCACTCGGTGGCCAGGGCCGGATGGAGCTTCTGGTCGGGGTGTCGGGCTCGTCAGGTTGTCGAAGACGTTGAAGGACACCCGGATGTCGTTCGCCGACGTGGAGAGGTGCGGATCGAACTTCGAGATGTCACCGCCCTGCGCCACGATCAGCTCTCGCTTCTGGGTCGTCTGCGCCCGCGCCCGCGCGGGCGCCGCCGCGTCGGCCAGGGCTCCCGCCCCGGCGGCGGTCACGCCGAGCAGACCCGCCCGGCGAAGGAACTCGCGCCGGGACACGGCCCCTGTCGTGAACGCGTTCAGCAACGCCTCGACCGTCGCGGTCTCGGGGTCTCGCCTCTCGTGCTCCATGGCGTGCCTCCTGACTTCCTGTGAGGTTGACACAGCGGTCCGTCGAATCGCGCCGTTGCGGGGTACGCCAAAGGTAGAGAATGGCCCAACCCTTGTCAAGCCGCGGAGCCGCGTGGTACGGTCGTCGCGGCCCTCATGGCGCTCACCCCGACCGAGTTCCGCACCGCAATGCGCAGCTTCGCGGCCGGCGTCACGGTGGTGACGACCCGTGACGGGGACGGACGCCCCTCGGGCCTGACCGCGAGCGCGTTCACCTCCGTCTCGCTCAACCCTCCGCTGGTCCTCGTCTGCGTGGATCACGGGGCCACGGCCTATCCCGCGCTCCGGGCCCACGGCCGGTTTGCCGTGAACGTGCTCCGACGGGAGCAGGAGGCGGTCTCCCGCCGGTTCGCGGAGTCGGGCGGCGACAAGTTCGACGGCGTGCCCTACCACGAGGGCAGGACAGGGCTGCCGCTCCTCGACGGTGCCCTGGCGACCCTCGAGTGCCGGGTGGTCGAGGCGCACGAGGCCGGCGACCACACGATCTTCGTCGGCGCGGTGGAGGCCGTCTCGGTCACCGGTGGCCGGCCGCTCGTGTACTTCCACGGCGGCTACCACGGCCTGACCTCCGATCCCGGTCTCGCGCCCGGAAGCGCCGGCCCGTAGCGCCCACCCACCGCGGCTCGGCCAGAGCGGCCGGCAGCCTTACCTGTGCACCTCCTGCAGATCTACCCGAAAGGCGACTTCTACACCGGGGCCGCCATCCAGCTGCGCGACCTCGCGCGCGGTCTCGCGGCGCGCGGGCACCGGGTCGTCGTGGTCACCCGGCCGAGCGAGCGGTGGGCCGCCGAGGCCCGGACCGCCGGCTTCGCGCACGTCGGCTTCTTCCGTAGTCCTGCCGATCCCTGGGGAGCCGCGCGTCTCGCCGCCATTCTTCGGGACGAGCGGGTCGAGGTCGTGCACGCCCACAAGGGCGGGGGGCGGACGCTCACCCTCTTGGCCCGGGCGTTCGGCCCGCGGCCCGCCCTCGTGGTCAACCGCGGCGTGAGCTTTCCGATGGCCGCCGCGAGCCGGTGGCTGGACGGGAGCCGCCTGGTCGCGCGCATCGTCGCCGTGTGCCAGGCGATCAAGGACGACCTCGTGCGCCAGGGGCTTCCCGCCGCGAAGATAGACGTGGTGTACTCGGGCACCGACACCGCGCGCTTCGATCCCGCGCGGGTGAGCGGGGACGCCATCCGCCGCGAGCTCGGGCTCGAGTCCGGCACCCCCCTGGTAACCCAGATCGGCGTCCGGGAGCCCAAGGGCAACGACGATCTCCTCCGGGCGTTCGCGCGGCTCCACTCGGCACGGCCGGACGCTCGCCTGCTCCTCGTCGGAGCGCGGCCGGAGAAGCGGGCGCCGCTCGAGACCCTCGCCCGCGCCAGCGGGCTCGGCGACGCCGTGACGATCTGGAGCTACCGGGACGACGTGCCCGAGATCCTCGCCGCCACCGACGTCTCGGTGGACGCGTCGCACGTGGGACTCGGCATCACGGGAACGCTCCGCGAGTCGCTCGCCATGGAGACCCCCGTGGTGGCGACCCGAGCGATGGGGAACCCCGAGCTCGTGAGCCACGAGGAGCACGGACTGCTGGTCCCGCCACGGGACCCCGAGGCCCTCGCGGCCGCCGTCCTTCGCCTCCTGGCGGATCCGACGTGGGCGCGGGCGCTGGGGCGGGCCGGCCGCGCGCGCGTCGTCGCGGGATTCTCGACCGGGGCCAAGGTCGAGCGCCTCGAAGGCCTCTACGCGCGCGTGGCCGCGGGGAGGTCGCGGCCGAACTGACCGACCGGCCGCGCGGGTGCCGCGCGGCGCCCCGAGGGCGGCCCCTGGCGTCGCAGGGCCCCGCGACGGGCCGATCTGAACCCGGTCGCCGCCAGGTCGGAATCGCGCCAGCGGACGCGACCCCGCTGCTACAATACCGGCACGGAATCGCCGGTGAGCGTCTTCAAGCGCCTTCTCCCCTACGTTCGTCCCTACTGGTCCTGGCTCATCGCCGGGGGCCTCCTGGCGATCGTCGTCGCGGCCGCCGACGGTCTCATCGCGTGGCTCGTCAAGCCCGCGATGGACGAGATCTTCATCCGGCGCGACCTCACCATGCTGAAGCTCCTTCCCCTCCTCATCCTGGGCGTCTACGTGTTCAAGGGCCTGGGGCGGTACGGCCAGTCGTACCTGATGGCCTCCGTGGGCGAGCGGGTCATCGCCGCGCTCCGCCGCGACCTCTACGCGCACATCCAGGCGATGCCGCTCGCCTTCTTCCAGAGCCGGCACTCCGCCGATCTCATGTCCCGGGTCGTCGTCGACGCCGGTCGGCTCGCGCGGCTGTCGTCCGAGGTCCTGGTCATGGCGTTCCGACAGGTCTGCACTGTCGTCGCGCTGCTGGTGGTCATGGTCACGCAGGAGCCCCGGCTCACGTTCCTGGCCCTCATCGCGTTCCCCCTCGTCGGGCTGACCATCCGCACCATGGGCCGCAGCCTCTACAGCATCAACCGCCGGACCCAGGAGCAGATCGCCACGCTGAACACCGTGCTCCAGGAGTCCATCGCCGGGACCAAGATCGTCAAGGCGTTCGGCCGAGAGGCGCACGAGCGGGCTCGCTTCGAACAGGTCAACCAGCGCCTCCTGGATCTCACGCTCAAGGATCGCCGCGTCGACGAGCTGTCCGAGCCGATCATGGAGATCCTGGCGGCGCTGGGGCTGATGGGCATCCTCTGGTACGGCGGCTTCCGGGTGATCCACGGCGCCATGACGCCGGGCACCCTCTTCTCGTTCGTCACGGCGACCCTCATGCTCTACGGCCCGGTCCGCAAGCTGTCGCGGATCGCCAATCTCGCCCAGCAGACCTCGCCGTCGGCCGAGCGGATCTTCGAGATACTCGCCCTCGAGCCCGCGGTCGCCGACGCGCCGGGCGCCGTTGCGCTCGGCGACTTCCGCCAGGCGATCGAGTTCGACCATGTGTGGTTCCGCTACGAGGACGGCGAGATGGCGCTCAAGGACATCTCCTTGACCGTCCGGCGAGGCGAGGTGGTCGCGTTGGTGGGCATGAGCGGCGGCGGCAAGTCGACCCTCACGGACCTCATCCCGCGGTTCCACGACGTCACGCAGGGGCGAATCCTCGTCGACGGCGTCGACGTCCGGCGCTACACGCAGGCGTCGCTGCGCCAGCAGATCGCGATCGTCACTCAGGACACCTTCCTGTTTCACGACACGATCGAGGCGAACATCGCCTACGGGAGATCGGGAGCAACCCGGGAAGAAGTCGAGCGTGCCGCGCGGGCCGCCTATGCCCACGACTTCATCGTGGCAATGACGGACGGATACCGGACGGTGACCGGCGAGCGCGGCGTGAAGCTGTCCGGCGGCCAGCGCCAGCGCATCGCGCTGGCTCGGGCGTTCCTGAAGGACCCCGCGATCCTGATCCTGGACGAGGCCACGTCCGACCTCGACGCCGAGAGCGAGTTCATCGTGCAGCAGGCGCTCGCCGACCTGACGAAGGGGCGGACGGTCGTGCTGATCGCGCACCGGCTGTCGACCGTCCGGCTGGCTCACCGGATCGCCGTCTTCCACGAGGGCCGCATCGTCGAGGAAGGCACGCACGACGAGCTCCTGGGTCGTGAGGGGGTGTATCGCCGCCTGCATGCGCTGCAGTTCGCGACGGCGGGCGCCGGCGGCTCGGGCCCCCGCGGCGCCCCGGACGGCTGAGCAGCCCGACCCGATCTCGAGCCGCCATGAGCCTCGCCGAGCCTCGCCCCCTGCCCGTCGGTCGATCCCGCGACTGGCTCGGTCTCGCCCGCGATGGCGCCCTGATGGCGTTCTTCGTCGCCCTCGCCTTCTCGATCAGCGTCTCTCAGGCGCTCCTCGCGGTCCTGTGTGTGCTCGTCCTGGCCTCGCCGGATCTTGGCATACGACCCGCGGGCCACCCGGAAGGCGGCGGAGACGGACGTCGAGGCGTGGGGCGACCTCGCCTCGCTGCGCAGGCATCCCTTGACGCGCCCCTTCCTCCTCTTCGTGGGCCTGACGCTCCTGTCGGCCGCGTTCTCCGGCAACCCGGGCTGGAGCTTCTGGATCGCGCGAAGCCTGCTGCTGGCCGCGACCTTCGGCGTGGTGCTCCTGTGCACGCGCGGTCCGCGTCACGCCGTGCGGCTCTGGCAGGCCTTCCTCGTCATATTGACCCTCATGGCCGCGTACGGGCTTGGCCAGGCCTACTTGTGCGGGACTCGCCCCGCCGCCGTCCCGACGGCCTGGCTCCTGGAGATCTGCACTCATGCCACGCGGGTCCGGGGCCCCTTCAGCATCTACATGACCTTCGGGGGCGTGCTCTTCCTCGGGCTCCTCGTCTTTCTCGCCTACCTCGCCAACGTCCCCTGGCGTCGGGCGTGGTGGATGCTCCCGGGCACCGCCCTCACCCTGGCGGCGCTGGCCCTCACCTACTCCCGGAATGCGTGGCTCGGCCTCGCGGCCGGGGTTCTGGGACTCGTGCTGACGGCGCGGCGCATCGTGCCGATCGTCGCGATCCTCGCGGCGACGCTCGCCGTGACGGCAGTGGCGGTGCCGGGGCAGGTGGCCGACCGAGTGCAGTCGATCGTCAACCTCGAGGACGCCACCTCACGCGACCGTGTCGCCATGTGGCGCGCGGGACTCTCGATGATCGCCGACCATCCGTTGCTCGGCGTGGGCCCCGGAGAGGTCCGCGCCTGGTATCAGCACTACCGTCGGCCGGAGGCCGTCCGGCCGAGCACGGGCCACCTCCACAATTCCGCGATCCAGATCGCCGCCGAGCGGGGACTGCCGGCCCTCGGCGCGTGGATCTGGCTCTGGGTCGTGTTCTTCCGGGAGGGATGGCGAGTCCTGCGTCGACTGGGGCGGGACATGCCGCTCAGTCGAGCGCTCGTCTGCGCGAGCCTGGCCGGCGTGGCAGGCTTCCTCGTCGCCGGTCTCTTCGAGCACAACTTCGGCGACGCGGAGGTCGTGATGCTCGTCTACGCCCTCATGGCGCAGCCGTGGGTGGTGAGTCGAGAGCTGGCCGGGTCCCCGGCGTCCGGCATGGCCCGGGCCGCGTAGCCGGGGAGGCCCCTCTCCCTACGCGGAACCGGCCGACTCGACGGCCGTCAGCGCCGTGGCCGCCGTGGCCCGCACGGCCCGATCGTCGTCGTGGAGCGCGGCGTGACGCAAGGCGTCCGACGCGCTCCGAGCCTCATGGCCGAGATGCCCCAGCGACTCCGCCGCGAACTGGCGGACGGCCGGATCATCGCCCGCCGAGAGAGCCTCCACGAGCGCCGGGACGGTCCGCGCGCCGAAACGCGCCAGCACCCGACGCGCCTTCCAGTGCCAATCGTCGGGGGATTCCGGCCTGGGTCCGGCGTTCGGAGCTTCCAGGATGCGCGGTCTCACGGGATGCGGAGCTCCCACCACGTGCCAGACCTTGTCCGGATGCGGCTTCGAGCCGGGTGTGGCAGGGCCCTAGTTGGCCGGGGCCATGACCGGGATCACCGCCGCCTGCGTGGTCAGCGCCTCCGGCGCCGGGCTGCGGCGGGCGACGATCCGCGCCGCCACCGGCAAGGTGTCCTCGACCATGTACGCCAGTCGCTCCCAGTCCCGGCGCGGCGTGGACTTCAGGTAGTGGTCCGTCAGATAGTGCGCCAGCTCGTGGCCGAGGACGCCACGCTCGTAGCACGGAATCAGCACGAGGTTGGCGCCCGGCACGTAGAGCGCCCTCGCGTGCGATCCGTGCGGCGCGACCTTCACGACCTGTCGATACAGATCGCCGATCTTGGTGGGGGACGTCACGAGGATCCGGACCCTGGGCACCGCAGGGTTCAGCGCAACCTGGAGGATCTCGGCGACTTCCTCGAGAAGCCCGTCCACCTGCTCGGCCGTGATCATCTCGTCGCCGAAGTTCTCGACGGTGGCGTAGCGCGTGTGGACGAGGGTCGACCGCTCGCGGTAGTCCACGCCGGCACAGCCGACCACCAGGACGGACAGAGCGAGCACAGCGAGACACGCGGAGAGAACCTGACAAGGGCACGGCCAGCTCCTTCCGGAAGCCGCCTTCCCGGAGGAGCCGTACCGACTCCCCCCTGCTTCTTCGGTAACCCGGCTGTCAGACCTCCCACATCGGGAGGATGACCCGTGGCTTTGCGTCCCCACCTCGCGGCGGGTTTGCCTTGTCGGAAGCGGCTTGCCTATTCGATTGTGAGAGCCACTGCATGGTCGGAACCAACGGTCACCGCCTCTCAGGTACAAGTCCGGTGCCATCCGGTCGGGAGTGACCGTCAGCTTCCAGTCAAGATGATGTATCGCCGGTTAAACGACGATCCCTATTGACGTATCTGTCTCGATGACGTTACCGTGTCAGATGGAGGGATTCGGCGTTTGCGACGCCGGAACGCTCAAACTTACACGGATGACGTGCCACTCTAGGCGCGCAGGACGGCCGATGCGCCGGGCCCCGTCAGGGATGACGGAACCGGTTCGAGATGGGCAGGCGCCAGTCGCGTCCGAAGGCCCGGGGCGTGATCTTCACGCCCGGCGGGGCTTGGCGGCGCTTGTACTCGTTCCGGTCGACCATCGTGACCACTTGCCGGACCGTCGCCTCGTCGTATCCCAGGGCGACGATGCCCGCCAGCGAGCGGTCCTCCTCGACGTAGGCCTCCAGGATGGGGTCGAGCACCTCGTAGGGCGGCAGGGTGTCCTGGTCCGTCTGGTTCGGCCGGAGCTCGGCCGACGGCGCGCGCCGGATGACGGACTCGGGAATGACCGGGCGCCCGTCCTGGGCGTTCCGCCATCGGGCCAAGGCGTACACCATGGTCTTCGGCACGTCCTGGATCACCGCGAAACCGCCCGCCATGTCCCCGTAGAGCGTGCAGTAGCCCACGCCGGTCTCGCTCTTGTTGCCGGTGGTGAGCACGAGCCAGCCGAACTTGTTCGACAGCGTCATCAAGAGGGTTCCGCGCACCCGGGCCTGGATGTTCTCCTCGGCCACGTCCTCCTTCAGGCCCTTGAACGGGCCGGCCAGCATCCGCCGGAAGGCGCGGTAGGCCGGGGTGATCGGCAGCGTCATGAACTCGATCCCGAGGTTCCGGGCGACGCGCCGTGCGTCCGCCCGGGTGCCGGCGGACGAGAACGAGGACGGCATGGAGACCCCCACGACCCCCTCGCGCCCTAGTGCATCCACCGCGATGGCCGCGGTGATCGCTGAATCGATGCCGCCCGAGAGCCCGACGACCACTCGCCGGAAGCCGTTCTTCCGGACGTAGTCCCGCGTCCCGAGCACGAGCGCCCCGTACACCTCCGCCTCGCGGTCGAGGAACGCGGTCGAGCGCTCCGGAACCGGTGGCCGGGACCGCTCCGGGAGAGCCGGGAGTCGCACCCGGCGCACCTGATCGACCACCACCCGCTTCTCCTTGCGCCGCCGGGAGTCCCGGAGTCTCGCGCGGAACACCGCGTCGAGGTCGAGGTCCGCGACGACCAGATCCTCCTCGAAGGCGCGCCCCAGCGCCAGCCGATGGCCCGCCGGATCGAACACCATGGACTGGCCGTCGAAGACGAGCTCGTCCTGGCCCCCGACCAGGTTCACGAAGGCCAGGTAGCCCACGTGGTCGGCCGCCCGCGTCGCCAGCATCTTCTGGCGAAAGCGCACCTTCCCGACGTGGTACGGCGACGAGTTGATGGACACCACGACCTCGGCCCCGGCCAGCGTCTGCGCGGTCGTGGGCCCCGTGGGGTACCAGATGTCCTCGCAGATGTTCACCGCCAGCACGGGCCCGCCCTCGCCGAGCTCGAAGATCGGCGTTTCGGCTCCGGCCTGGAAGTATCGGTTCTCGTCGAAGACCCCGTAGTTGGGGAGGTACTGCTTGTGGTACACGCCGGCTACCTTGCCGTCGTGACACACGGCCGCCGCGTTCATGATGTCGTCACGCCGATCGACGAAGCCCACCACCGTGATGAGGCCGGTCGAGGCGCGTGCCACGCGCTCGAGAGCCCGGAGATTGGCCTCGATGAAGCTCGCCCGGAAGAGGAGGTCCTCGGGGGGGTATCCCGTCAGGCAAAGCTCGGGGAAGGCGATCAGGTCGACGGCGAGGGCCCGCGCGCGCTCGATCTCGTCCAGCACCCGGCGGGTGTTGCCCTCGACGTCGCCGACGGCGACGTTGACCTGCGCGAGGCCGATCCGGAGCTGTCGCACGCGGATCCTCCGAGCCGGAGTATACCAAATCGGCCTTGACGAACCTCGAAACGCTCCCGATCATGGGGGCGCGATGACGGACGTTCCGGTCGAGCGCCGCACGTACTTCACCACGGCCGTTCCGCCAGATGCCGAGCGCCGTGCCTGCCCGGCCTGCGGCCGCCTCGCCCTCGTGCCCTGGTACCTCCGCCGCGACCGCGAGCGGCACGTCTGGCGACGCTGGGTGTGCACCGCCTGCCAGGCGCACCAGGACATCCCCGAAGACGAGTCAGCCTGACGGGGTCAGACTTTGACTTCCAGGTCCTTCGCCTCACGCTCGACTCGGCCAAACTGTCATGGAAGTCGAGGCCTGACCCCGTGACGAAGGCGATCGACGTCCACTGCCACCTCTCCACGCGCCCGCAGTACGAGGCGTGGGGGCCGTACCTCGAGCCGATGGAGCGCTACTACAAGTTCCGGCCGGAGGTGCGCTCCGAGGAGCGAGATGGTGGAGGACCTCCGGCGGGCCGACGTGCGGGCGTGCATCATCGGGTGGGACGCCGCGGCCGGCTCGGGCGGGCCGCCCCTCACGAACGACTACGTCGCGGACCTGGTCCGCCGCTTCCCGGACACGTTTCCGGGCGGCTGGGCCATGATCGACCCTTGGCGCGGGCGCGAGGCGCTCCGCGAGGCCGAGCGGTGCCTCACCAGCCTCGGGCTCATGGGCATCAAGTTCCAGGCCACCGCCCAGGCGTTCTTCCCCGACGACCACCGCTTCTACCCCCTCTACGATCTCTGCCAGTCGCTCGGGAAAGCCGTCCAGTTCCACTCGGGCACGACGGGCTTCGGCGCGGGGACGCCGGGCGGCATGGGGCTGAAGCTGAAGTACTGTCGGCCGATCCCCCACCTCGACGACGTCGCCGCGGACTTCCCCGGCCTCACGATCATCGCCTGCCACCCGTCGTGGCCGTGGCAGGACGAGATGATCGCGGTGTGCCTCCACAAGGCGAACGTCTCGATGGAGATGTCCGGCTGGTCGCCCAAGTACTTCTCCGAGGCGCTCAAGCGCGAGATCCGCGGGCGGCTCCAGGACCGGGTGATGTTCGGCTCGGACTACCCGGTGCTGAGCTACGAGCGGCTCTTCCGCGACTGGGAGTCCGAGGGCTATCCGGACGCGGTCCTGGAGAAGATCTACCTCCGGAACGCCGAGCGGATCCTGGGCCTGCGCGCCTGACCGCGCACCGCGCCCTCCCCGACTAGCCGCGGCGTCCCTCCCCGAGCTC
This sequence comes from uncultured Candidatus Rokubacteria bacterium, assembly GCA_963799055.1. Classification (GTDB taxonomy): domain Bacteria; phylum Methylomirabilota; class Methylomirabilia; order Rokubacteriales; family DASRDR01; genus DASRDR01. Next base: position 16,374 of record CAWCVP010000015.1, on the reverse strand, counting down.
GCGCGGTCGGTACAATGAGCGCGTGACTCCGATGCTGGAGGCGCGCGCCCTGGTCAAGCACCTCGGCGGCCGGCGGGTCGTCGACGGCATCGACCTCGTCTGCCAGCCGGGACAGATCCACGGCCTACTCGGCCCCAACGGCGCCGGCAAGACGACGACCCTCCGCATGCTCTACGGCTTCCTGACTCCCGACGCCGGCGAGATCCTCTTCGAGGGCGTCGACACCCGCGGCGACCTCACGCGCGCCAAGCGCTTCATCGGCGTCTGCACACAGGACGACACCTTCGACGGCGACTTCACCGTCGAGCAGAACCTCCTCGTCGCCGCCGAGTACTTCCGGCCCCGACCCACGGCCCTGCGGGAGCGGGTGGCCCAGCTCCTCCACCGGTTCGAGCTCGACTCCTACGCCCGCCACAAGCCGGAGACCCTCTCCGGCGGCTACCGGCGTCGGCTGATGCTCGCGCGCGCCATCGTGCACCGCCCGCGGCTGCTCTTCCTCGACGAGCCCACCACCGGCCTCGACCCTCAGGCCCGCGTCGCCGTCTGGCAGCTCGTCGACGGGCTGCGCGCCGAAGGCCTGGCGATCGTCCTCACCACGCACTACATGGACGAGGCGGAGCGGCTGAGCGACGTGCTCACGGTCCTGGCTCGCGGACGCGTGGTCGCCCGCGGGACGCCGAAGGCCGTCCTGGGCGACTCGGTCGGCGAGCACGTCGTCGTGGTGTCGGCGCCGGCGGGCATCGCGGCCTCCATGGTGCCCTGGCTCGCCGAGCGCGGGCTCCGCGAGCCCGCGACGATCCTGGGCGACTGGCACGTGGCGCTCAGCGCCGAGGCCCTCGCGGAGTTCGCCCGGGCCTTCCCGCACCTGCGGTACGAGGTGCGCGGGCCGACCCTCGACGACCTGTTCCTGAAGCTGGCCCTCGAGCCGTGACGGCGACGACGGCGGCGCGCTCGCGGCGCTCCCCGCCTGCGCTGGCTGACCGCCGCGCTCGAGTGGCAGAGCCGAGCGGTGGTGGTCCGCCACCTCCGCGTCTATCTCCACAACTGGCACACCGCGTTCCTGCCGCCCGTCTTCGAGCCCGTGACGATGCTCCTCGCGTTCGGTCTGGGCCTCGGCGGCTACGTCGCCGACCTCGACTGGCGCGGCCAACCGGTGGACTACGTGACGTACGTGGCCCCGGGCCTCCTCGCGTACGCGGCCTTCATGACGGCCGTCTTCCAGGCCCTCTTCGCCGCCTTCATCCGCATGCGCTACCAGCGGACCTGGGAGGGCCAGCTCACGACCCAGGTCGAGCTGCGGCACGTCGTCTGGGGCGAGGTCCTGTGGGCGGCCCTGCTGGCGACGATCTACGTGCTGATCGTCTCGCTCGTCCTGACGCTCTTCGCGCTCCTGGGCCTGGTCGATCTCGACCTCGCGTGGCTTCCCGCTGACGCTCCCCATCGCGTTCGTGGCCGGCGGCGGGTTCGCGGCGTTCGGCCTCTGCTTCACCGCGCTGGTGCCGACGATCGACCACATGAACCTGCCGGTCTTCCTGGTCGTGATCCCGATGGGGCTCCTGTCCGGCACCTACTTTCCGATCACGCACCCGACGCTCGCCACCCTGTCGGTGGTGAACCCCCTCTATCACCTCGCGCAGACGTACCGGGGGCTCCTCCTGGGCGGGCCGGTGGCCGGGCATCTGGTCGCCCTCGTCCTCATATCCCTCCTGATGGTGGTCCTCCTGGTGCCCCTCGACCTCCGCCTGCTCCGCCGCCGAGTCCTGGGAGACTGACGCCCGTCCGGTGCCCGGGTGACCTTGACCCTCGGTGGCGACCGGTGGTAGTCAGGGCTTCGTGAAGCTCGCCGGCAAGATCGCCCTCGTGACCGGTGCGGCTCGCGGCATCGGTCGCGGGATCGCCTTCGCCCTCGCCGGCGAGGGCGTCCACGTGGCGGCGGCCGACCTGGCGGCCGCGCACGATCCCGCCGTCGCCTACCGGCTCGCCCGCCCGGCCGACCTCGAGGAAACCGTGCGGAGCCTCGAGGGCCGCGGCGTCCGCGCGCTCGGCATCGTGGGCGACGTGACCCGCGCCGCCGACGCCGGCCGCCTGGTCCGGGAAACGGTGGCGGGGCTCGGCGGGCTCGACATCGTGGTCAACAACGCCGGCGTCCTGGTCGGCGGGCCGTTCGAGCAGCTCACCGAGGCGCAGTTCGACCGCATGATGGCCGTCAACGTCAAGGGCGTGGTGCTGGTGACCCAGGCCGCCCTGCCCGAGCTCCGGGCGCGGGGCGGCGGCGCCATCGTGAACATCGCGTCGATCTCGGGGAAGACCGGCCGCGCCTTCACCGCGGGCTACGCCGCGTCGAAGTTCGCCGTCGTCGGGCTCACCCAGGCCCTCGCGCACGAGTTCGGCCCCGCGAACATCCGGGTCAACGCGGTGTGCCCCGGCCTCCTCCGGACCACGATGTGGACCGACGGGGTCGCGCCCGCCCGGGCCGCGTCCCTCGGCGTCCCGGTCGATCGAGGCGTTCGACGCCTTCGTCCGCCAGACCACACCTCTCGGGCGCGAGCAGACGCCCGAGGACATCGGCGAGGCCGTCGTCTACCTCTGCCGCGCCGACAACGTCACCGGCATCGCGCTCAACGTGGCCGGCGGCGTCGAGATGCACTGACCCGGCGCCCGCCGGGCCAGAGCTCAGTCCCCGGAGCGCCGAGCGGGCCCGACGCGCGTGCTGCGTGCGCCGTCGCCTGCGGAGTCCCAGCCCAGGCGATCGTGAGCCCCGCCGAGAGCCGCGACCCCGCCTCCTCGCCCTCCGCCCGGTCCTCCAGCACGTCCCGCACCGCCAACTCGAAGCGGGCGAGGCCCGGCGCGCCGGGCGCGGCGGGCAACGCCAGCGCCTCGACCTTGACGTAGCAGCACAGCTCAGCGTCCGCGAAGACGAGCGTCGCACGGCCCGACTCGCTGAGGTGCCGGCTCGAGCGCGACCCTGTGTGAAGCCCGAGCGAAGCCGCCCAGCGTCAAGGGCGAGAATCTCCGCGTAGGACACGAGCGCGGGATGCGGCCACCCGTAGGGATCGACCGTCGCCAGCACGATCGCGAGCGTCGACGGCGCCGGGCGACCGGCCCCATCAGGCGCGACAGGAGCCGGTCCGGAAGGGTGGGACCGAGCGAACGCGTCACGCCGGGAGTATGGCACGCCGGGCCGGACGCGACGCGGCGCCCGGCCCGGCGAGCCCTGATCGGCGAACGGCGGACTAGATGTCGTAGTAGAGCGCGAACTCGTACGGATGCGGCCGCAGCCGGATCGCGTCGACCTCGTTCTTCCGCTTGTACTCGAGCCAGGTCTCGATCAGGTCCGGGGTGAAGACGTCGCCCTTCAGCAGGAAGTCGTGGTCCTTCTCCAGGTTGTCCAGCACCACGTCCAGCGAGCCCGGCAGCTGCTTGATCGATCTTCTGCTCCTCCGGCGGCAGCTCGTAGAGATCCTTGTCGATGGGCTGGCCCGGCTCGATCTTGTTCACGATCCCGTCGAGGCCGGCCATCAGGCACGCCGCGAAAGACAGATACGGATTGCACGACGGGTCGGGCGTGCGGAACTCGATCCGCTTCGCCCCCTCCGAACGCGAGTAGACCGGGATCCGGATGCAGGCCGAGCGGTTCCGCTGGCTGTACACCAGGTTGATCGGCGCCTCGTACCCCGGCACGAGCCGCCGGTACGAGTTGGTCGACGGGGCGATGAACGCCAGGAGCGCCGGCGCGTGCTTCAGGATGCCGCCGATGTAGTGGAGGCACATCTTCGAGATGTCCGCGTAGCCGCCGACCTCGTAGAAGAGGTTCTTGTTGTTCTTCCAGAGCGACTGGTGCGTGTGCATGCCGGACCCGTTGTCCTGGAACAGGGGCTTCGGCATGAACGTGACGGTCTTGCCGTGCTTCCGGGCCGTGTTCTTGGTGACGTACTTGTACCACATCACCTTGTCGGCCATCTTCGTCAGCGTGTCGAAGCGCATGTCGATCTCGGACTGGCCGGCGGTCGCCACCTCGTGGTGGTGCACCTCGACCCGGACGCCGACCTTCTCGAGGTTCAGCACCATGTCCGACCGGATGTCCTGGAAGTGGTCCATCGGGGGGACCGGGAAGTAGCCCTGCTTGTAGCGGGGCCGGTAGCCCAGGCCTTCCTTGCCGGTGTTCCAGGCGGCGGCCTCGGAGTCGAGATGGTAGAAGCCGAAGTTGTAGCCCCTGGTCGAACTTGACCGAGTCGAGGATGAAGAACTCGAGCTCGGGCCCGATGTAGACGGTGTCGGCGATGCCCGTCTGCTTGAGGAAGAGCTCGGCCTTCTGGGCGACGTACCGCGGATCGCGCGTGTACGCCTCCATCGTCACCGGGTCCTTCACGTTGCAGGTGAGGACGATGGTCGGCACCGCGGAGAACGGGTCCATCTGGGCGGTCGTCGGGTCGGGCATGAGCAGCATGTCCGACTCGTCGATCGTCTGGAACCCGCGGATCGACGACCCGTCGAAGCCGATCCCCTCCGAGAACAGATCCTCCTCGAGGTCGTGCATCGGGATGGAGAAGTGCTGCCAGAGGCCGGGCACGTCGATGAAGCGGAGATCGACGATCTTCGCGCCCCGCTCCTTGGCCGCGTGGATGACATCCTTCGGCGTCTTCGTCTCCAGCGGCTTCACGTCATCAGCCATGCAATCCCTCCGTTGAAGTGACTATCGGTGGTGGACCCCTGCTCGCCTCACCGGAACGCCATGCGAGCGCGCCGATTCTAGCGAGCTATCCCGTCCCGTTCAATCGCCACCCGGACAAAGGCAACGCGCGCCGGCGGCCCTGGGCCCGGCACACGCATCCCTCCTGTCGACCTGGCCTCGACCGAAGCAACCGTCATGCCGTCACGCGGCCCACGCCGCCGCCGCGAATCCGCTACGGTTCCGGATGGGTCTGCGGCAAGCGCCTGCCGATTCCGTGGGCACCTGCCCACGCCGTGGGCACGGTGAGACGCGGCGTTGACGGCCCGAGCGGGCCCGCTAGTGTCGAGACATACCCCGCGATCACCGCACGGAGGGAGCCCCACGATGTCGGTCGAACTCGAAGCGATGGAGAGCCGGTCCCGCCAGCTGCTCTCCACCGCCGGTACGGTCCTGCCCGGCGCGTGCCTCGGTCAGAACTCCCTGCCTCCCGAGCTCTCGTTCGTCGTCGACCACGGCGAGGGGGCCCGGCTCGTCGACCTCCGCGGCCGGGCCTATCTCGACTACGTCCTCGGGTCCGGTCCCCTGCTCCTCGGGCACGCCCATCCGGCGATCGTGCGGGCGGTCCAGGACCAGGTCGCGCGGGGCTCCACCTTCTTCTGGCTCTCCGAGCCCTCGATCCGCCTCGCCGAGACGGTCGTGCACGCGGTTCCCTGCGCCGAGCAGGTCCGCTTCGTCTCGACCGGGACCGAGGCGACCATGTTCGCCTGCCGCATGGCTCGCGCCTTCACCCGCCGGGAGAAGATCCTCAAGTTCGAGGGGGGCTGGCACGGCCTCCACGACTACGCCATGGTCGGCAACTGGCGCGTGCCGTCCGAGACGCCGTATCCATATCCCGGCCCGGACGTCGGCGGCGTGCCCCGGGGCGCGCTGGAGAGCGTCCTCGTGGCGCCCTTCAACGACCTCGCCACCACGGAGCGGATCGCGACGGAGTACGGGGCCGACCTGGCCGCCATCATCGTGGAGCCGCTTCAGCGGTCCATTCGCCCGCGGCCCGGGTTCCTGGAGGGCCTCCGGGAGCTGACGCGGCGGCTGGGCGCGCTCCTCATCTTCGACGAGGTCGTGACGGGCTTCCGGCTCGCCTACGGGGGCGCCCAGGAGCACTACGGCGTCCTCCCCGACCTCGCCGTCTACGGCAAGGCGATGACCTGCGGCTTCTCGCTGGCGGCCATCGCCGGGCGCGCCGACGTCATGGCCACCGCGGACCCGGCGCGGAAGGGGTCGCTGGACTACGCGGCGCTCTCCGGCACCCTGTCGGGCAACGCGCTGGCCTGTGCGGCGGGCGTCGCGGCCCTCGGCGAGCTCCGCCAGCCGGGCGTCTACCAGCGGCTCCACGCGCTGGGCGAGCGCCTCCGGACGGGCCTCGCGCGGAGGGCCGAGCGAGCCGGCGTGCCGGTCCAGGTCCTGGGCGACGGCCCGATCGCCCAGGTGTTCTTCGTGGATCCCCACGCGGACCTGGCGAGCGACCGGGCGCTCCGCGGCGCCGACGGGCGCAAGGCGACGCGCTTCGCGCTGGAGTGCGTGCGGCGGGGCATCTTCACCCTGCCGGGCACGAAGCTCTACCTCTCTCTCGCCCACACCGACGCCGACGTCGACTGGACCCTCGACGCGATGGAAGAGTCGCTCCGCACCGTCGCCTGAAGGGAGCGCCTCGAGGCGGGATCGTGAACCATGGGGGAGCCCATCATTGCGCGGAGCCGCCTCTGATGCGGCTTCGCGCAGCCTCTCGGAATAATCGCCCCTTGCATGGCCCAGGGAATTGGGCTTAGGATCGGTCGCTGTGAAGCAGGGCGCGCGCGCAGTAGATCGCCGGCGAGGACTCGAGCTCGGCTTCCACCTCCCCTGCCGGGGCCCGCTCGCCCGCGTCGACGTCCTCACGCGCCTGGCCCGGGCCGCCGACGCGCTCGGCTACTCCGTCCTCACGATCTCGGACCACGTCGTCCTGCCCACGCGCTCGTCGGCGCCGTATCCCTACGACCACACGGGCGCCTTTCCCGGCGGCGCGCAGCAGCCGTTCATCGAGCCGATCCCGCTGGCCGCGTGGCTCCTGGCCATCACGAAGCGCGTGCGGGTGGCGATCAGCGTCCTGGTCGTCCCCTACCGCAACCCGGTCGTCACCGCGAAGCAGCTCGCCACGATCGACGCGATGTCGGGAGGGCGGCTGATCGTGGGCGTGGGGGTGGGCTGGTGGCCCGAGGAGTTCGAGGCCCTGCACGCTCCGCCATTCGCGGAGCGCGGCGCCGTCACCGACGAGTACATCCGGCTGATGAAGACGCTCTGGACGGATGACGATCCGCGCTTCGAGGGCAAGCACTACCGGGTCGGCGACGTCACGATGTTCCCCAAGCCGGTCCAGAAGCCACATCCGCCGATCTGGGTCGGGGGTCACACCGAGCCGGCCCTCCGTCGCACCGCCGTGCTGGGCGACGCGTGGCACCCCATCGGTCTGCGCGGCCCCGCGGGGCTCGCCCCCGACGAGCTCGCGGGCAAGCTCGCGCGGATCCGGTCCCTCGCACGCGCGGCCGGCCGCGATCCCGATGCGATTCGGGTCGCCTTCCGCGGGCCGCTGGACCTGTGGCCGGCGCGCGGCAAGGCGGCCGACCCCGTCGACCGTCCCCTGGCCGGTCCCGTCGCGAAAGTGGTCGCCGACCTTCGAGCCTACGCGGCGGCCGGCGTCGACACGATGATCTTCGACTTTCCGCAGCCCGACCTCGCGGCGATGCTCGCCCTCATGCGTCGCGTCGCCCGGGAGGTCCGGCCCCGCGTGGCGCGCCGGGCCGTCACGCCGGGTCGCGCGCCCGATGACTGGGACCGAGACCTTCGCCGCCGAGAGCCGCGTGGCGCGCCTCGCGACGATCGACGACGCCGGCCATCCCCACGTGGTTCCCGTCTGCTACGCGACGGACGGCCACGCCTACTACTCCCCGATCGACGCCAAGCCGAAGCGCACTCCTCCCGATCGGCTGAAGCGGGTGCGGAACATCCGTGCGAACCCGCAGGTCGCGCTCCTCATCGATCACTACGAGGAGGATTGGGCGCGGCTCCGCTTCCTGATGGTCCAGGGCCGCGCCGAGCTCTTGAGCGGCGGGACCGAGTGGCGGACGGCTCGAGCCCTGCTCGAGGCCAAGTACCCCCAGTACCGCGCGCTCCCGCTGCCGCCCGAGGCACCGGTCATCAAGATCGTTCCCGACCACGTCGTGCGCTGGAGCCCCGAGGCGTGACCGGCCCGCCGCGCTGTCGTCGGCCGTGGCGACCGCCCTCGAGCAGAGCGCGGCGGGCCGCCCGCTCGGTCGCGAGGACGGCATCGCCCTGATCGAGGCGGCGCCCCACGACCTGCCGGCGATCCTGGACGCCGCCGCCGCCCTCCGCGACCGGGGCAAGGGCCGCACGGTGACCTACTCGCGCAAGGTCTTCCTGCCCCTCACCAACCTCTGCCGGGACGACTGCGGGTACTGCACCTTCAAGCGCGACCCCGGCCAGCCGGGCGCCCGCACCATGGAGCTGGAGGAAGTGCTCGCGGTCTGCCAGGCGGGCGCGCGCCTCGGCTGCAAGGAAGCGCTCCTCTCGCTCGGAGACAAGCCGGAGGCCCGGTTCCCCGAGCACCGCGAGTGGCTGCGTCACCGGGGGTACCGGACGACGATGGACTACGTCGTCGCCGCCTCCCGGGCCATCGCGACCGAGACCGGGCTCCTCCCGCACGCCAACCCGGGATTGATGACGGAGCGGGATCTCGACGCCCTCCGCCCGTGGAACGTCAGCGTGGGGCTCATGCTCGAGACCGTGGCGGACCGGCTGACCGGATCCGGCGGCCCGCACGAGCACGCCCCCGACAAGCGCCCGGCCCGGCGGCTCCGGACGCTCGAGGCCGCGGGGCGCGCCGGCATCGCGTTCACGACCGGCATCCTGATCGGCATCGGTGAAACGCGCGCCGAGCGAGTCGACGCGCTCCTGGCGATCCGGGAGATCCACGAGCGCCATGGCCACATCCAGGAGGTCATCATCCAGAACTTCCGGGCGAAGCCGAGCATCCCGATGGCCGGTCACCCCGAACCCTCGCTGGACGACCTCCGCCGGACGCTTGCCGTGGCCCGGCTCCTCCTCGGACCCTCGATGAACGTCCAGGCCCCGCCCAATCTCTCTCCGGGGACCTACCCCGCCCTGATCGCGTCGGGGCTGAACGACTGGGGCGGTGTCTCACCCCTCACCATCGACTTCATCAACCCCGAAGCGCCCTGGCCACACCTGGCGGCCCTCGGGGCGGCGACGGCGGCGGCCGGCGGTCGGCTCCGCGAGCGGCTTGCCATCTACCCCGAGTATGTCCGCCGGCCGGGCTTCGTGCCGGAGCCGCTCCGCGACCGCGTCCTCGCATCGGTGGACGATCGCGGGCTGGTCCCCGAGCGGAGCGAGGTGACCATCTGATGGGACTCCCCGAGGAGCGAGGTCGCGTCATGAGCGAGGATCGTCCGATGCCGGAGACCTTCCTGGCCCGCCACTGGGGACGCTTGGACCCAACGGTCCGCACCGCGCTGGACGGAGCCCTCGAGGGCCGCGAGATCACGGTGAGCGAGAGCCTGGCCCTGGCGGAAGCCAAGGGGCGGGAGCTCGCGGCGCTGGCCCTCGTGGCCGACGAGCTCCGAGCTCGCCAGGCCGGCGACGTCGTCACCTATGTCGTCAACCGGAACATCAACTTCACGAACGTTTGCATCAAGCACTGTACCTTCTGCGCCTTCAGCCGCGACCACCGCGAGGAGGAGGGCTATCTCCTCCCGCTCGAGGAGGTGATCCGCCGGGCGCGCGAAGCCCAGGACCTCGGGGCCACCGAGGTGTGCATTCAGGCCGGCCTGCCGCCGAAGCTGGACGGCCGCTTCTACATCGACCTCTGCCGGGCGATCCACGAGGCGCTGCCGGATCTCCACATTCACGCCTTCTCCCCCGAGGAGGTCCTCTACGGCGTGACGCGGTCCGGAATGCCAGTCGCCGAGTATCTGACCGAGCTCCGGGGGGCCGGCCTGGGAACGCTCCCCGGCACGTCCGCCGAGATCCTCGACGACGCGGTGCGCGACGTCATCTCCCGCGGCCGGATCTCGACCCGACAGTGGATCGAGGTCGTGACGACCGCCCACCGGCTCGGCATCCGGACCACCTCGACCATGATGTACGGCCACGTCGAAACACCGGCCCACTGGGTCCGGCACATGGCGCTCCTGCGGGACATCCAGAAGGACACGGGCGGCTTCACGGAGTTCGTCCCCCTCTCGCTCATCCACCAGGAAGCGCCGATGTACCGCCGTCATCTGGTCCCGGACGTCCGGGCCGGGGCCACGGGCGCGGAGGTCCTGCGGGTACACGCCCTGGCCCGTCTCATGCTCGGCGAGACGATGCGCAACATCCAATGCTCGTGGGTCAAGGAGGGGCCCAAGCTCGCCCAGATGCTCCTCGCCGCTGGCGCGAACGACCTGGGTGGGACCCTGATCAACGAGAGCATCTCGACGTCAGCCGGCGCGGGACACGGGCAGCTCGTGCCGCCGCGGGAGCTGCGCCGGCTGGTCCGCGATCTCGGTCGAATCCCCGCCCAGCGCAGCACGACGTACGATATCCTCAGGCTCTATGCCGACGGCAGCGACGACGACGCGAGCCCGCTCGATTCCGTCGAGAACCCGGATGAGCGATTCGGCTCGTACCACCGGCTCGCCGCGTCGAGCCAGTTTCGCTTCACGCGAGCGGAACGGCCCGCCGCGGCCGGCTGTAACCCCGAAGCTCCACGGCCACCGGTTCACGGTGGCGTAACCACCACACCTTGAGAGGAGGCGGTTCGATGGCGAAAGTCATGACGAAGGCGGCAACCGTGACCAGCTTGGCCACCAAGACCGGGCTGACGAAGAAGCAGGTTGTCGGACTCATCGATGAGATTCAGGCACTGGCCGTGAAGGAAGCGAAGAAGAACGGCGCGTTCGTCCTGCCCGGGATCGGCAAGGTGGTCCTGTCGAACCGGAAGGCGCGCATGGGCCGCAACCCGCAGACCGGCGAGCCGATCAAGATCGCGGCCAAGCGGGTCGTGCGGATCCGCGTCCGCAAGGACCTCAAGGACGCGATCCTCGGCACGAAGAAGTAGCGGCGAGCGCATGCCGCGGTCGGCCCGGCGGCTGTCGTCTCCGCCGGCGGCCGGGCTGCCTTCGAGCCTTCCGGAGCCCCGTGTCTGGCAGGGGGTCGTCTACCGCCCCTGCCAGAGCGGGGCTCCCGCAGTTCGAGGCCTGTTCCAGTTCGCGGGCGCCTTTGCGCCCGATCCCGGTCCGGACGAGATCGCCTGGGAGGCGGAGGCCTCCGGGCGGACGGTGGGAGGCGTCCTCTGCGAGCGGCACGGCGCTCACGGCTTCGTTCACGGACCCGTGGTGGTGAGCCCGCCGGACGGCGCCGAGCCCCTCGAGGTCGCGGCCCAGCTCGTCTCGCCCCTTGTCGAGACGGCGCGAGCCCTTCCCCTGGATGCCCTCTTCGCTCGCCCGCAGGGGCTCGACCGCGTGTGGGTCCGCCTCGGATTCGTCCCGATGCCCGCGGCCTTCCTGCCCGCCGCCCTGCGCGGTCGGCCCGGGTCGGGCCTCCACGTGTGGCGCCGTCCCGGAACCTATGCCGTTCCCGTTCCCGACCCGGAGGGCGAGGGGCGGCGGCGCGGGCGGCGGTGATCGTCGCGCTGGCCGGGGGAACCGGGGCGGCCAAGCTGCTCCGCGGCCTCGCCGGGGTAACGGAGCCGTCGCGCCTGTACGTCGTGGGCAACACGGGCGACGATCTCGACTGGTGGGGACTGCGCGTCTCGCCCGACCTCGACTCCGTCGTGTACGCCCTCGCGGGGCTCCTCGACGCGAAGCGAGGCTGGGGCGTCCACGACGACACCTTCCACTGCCTCGAGGCGATGGACCGCCTGGGTCGTGAGACGTGGTTCCGTCTGGGCGACCGGGACTTGGCCACCCACCTTCACCGCACGCTCCTCATGCGGGCCGGAGCGTCCCTCACGGCAGCGACCCGCAGCATCGCCGATTCGCTCGGCGTCAGGGCCCAGGTCGTACCCATGTCCGACGACCCGGTCCGGACCGAGCTCCGCACCCCCGACGGCTGGCTGGGGCTCGAGGAGTTCTTCGTCCGCGAGCGCTGCGCTCCCGAGGTCCTGGATGTCGCCTACCGGGGCGCCGACACCGCCCGACCCGCCCCCGGCGTCCTCGACGCGGTCGGCGGGGCGGAAGCCGTCGTCGTGTGCTGCTCGAACCCCGTGACCTCGATCGGACCGATCCTCGCGGTGCCGGGGATCGCCAGCGCGCTCGGCCAGACGAAGGCTCCCGTGGTGGCCGTGAGCCCGATCGTCGGCGGCCGGGCCGTCAGCGGGCCGGCCGGAAACTGCTCGCGGCTCGCGGGCTCGAGGTCTCCCCGATGGGTGTCGCCCGAGCCTACCGGCCCTGGCTCGACGCCCTCGTGGTCGACGGGCAGGACAAGGCGTGCGTCGCGGCGCTCGAGCGGGACGGCGTCCGACCGGTCGTGGCCGACGCGCTCATGCCGGACGGCGCGGCGGAGGCTCGCCTGGCCCGGGCCGTCCTCCAGGCCGTCGGAGTCGCCGCGTGAAGGTGGCCGTCGTCCCGGCCAAGGAGTTCACCGCCGCAAAGCAGCGCCTCGCCGACGCCCTGCCCGCGGCGACGCGTGCCGCGCTCGCGCGCGCGATGCTGGAGGACGTCCTCTCCGCCCTGGCCGGGGCACCCATCGACCGCATCGTCGTCGTCACGCCCGACGCGGAGGTGGCCTCGGTAGCCGAGGGGTAGGGCGCGACGATCGTCCGGGAGACCGAGTCCCAGGGGCACACCGCCGCCGTAGCGCGGGGCGCCGCGCTCGCACGGGAGTGGGGGGCCACCATCCTCCTGACCGTGCCCGGTGATCTCCCCTGCCTCACCGCGGACGAGGTGCGCCGCATCCTGGACGCCTGCGGGGGGGCCCCCGCCGCGGTCTTCGTCCCGTCCCGGAGCGGACTCGGGACCAATGCGGCCTGCCTGGCGCCGCCGGACGCCGTCCCCTTGCGCTTCGGGGAGCCCTCGTTCGCCGACCACCTGGCGGCCGCGCGCGCGCGGGGCATCGAGCCGGTGGTGCTCCATCTCCTGGGTGCCGGGCTCGACATCGATCGACCCGAGGACGTCGACGCCCTTCGGCGAGCCGGCGCGGGGTCGCGCGCCGCCGCCGCGCTCGCGACATCGCCCGTCGCGCCTCCCCCCCGCGCCCCGCGACTCACGGTCTTCGGGATCGGCGACATGCCGGAGATCCGCCCGGGGGACGATCTCGCGAGCCTCGCGCTGGCGGCAGCGGCCGCCCAGGGGACACCCCTCGAGGGGGGTGACGTCGTGGTGCTGAGCCAGAAAGCCGTCTCCAAGGCCGAGGGCCGGCTCGTCCAGCTCGCCGACGTGACGCCCTCCCCTCTCGCGGTCGAGGTCGGGCGGTCGCAGAAGAAGGATCCCCGGCTGATCGAGGTGATCCTCCGCGAGTCGCGGCGCATCGTGCGGATGGATCGCGGCATCCTCATCACGGAAACGCGCCAGGGGCAGATCTGCGCGAACGCGGGCGTGGACCAGTCGAACGTGGGGCTCGGCTGGGCCTGTCTCCTGCCCGAGGACCCAGACGCGTCCGCGCGAGCCTTCGCGGGGCGTGTGCGGACGGCCCTGGGCATCGACGTGGCGGTGATCGTCGCCGACACCTTCGGGCGACCGTGGCGGGAGGGTCTCGTCAACGTGGCAGTCGGCGTCGCCGGCCTCCGGCCGCTCCAGACGTACCTGGGCGTGCCGGATGCTCACGGTTACACCCTTCAGGCCACGATCCTCGCGATCGCGGACGAGCTCGCGGCCGCGGCCGAGCTCGTGATGGGGAAGCTGGACCGGGTGCCCGTCGCCGTGGTCCGCGGATACCGCTTTGATCCGGGACCGGGGTCGGCGCGGGAGCTCCTGCGCGACCCCAACCTCGACCTCTTCCGCTAGGCTCCCGCGAGGAGCCCGCTCACGCCTGGGACGGGCGCTGCCGCCCGTCCCAGGCGTCCTTCGCTCGCATGGTACGCTTAGCCCCGGCCATGCAACCAGGTGCCGAGCGCGCGGACCGCTTCTACACCGTGGTTCGGCTGGTGGCGCGCTTCTGGATCTGGTTCCTCTTCCGCGACGTTGCCGTGCGCGAGGTCGGGCGCGTTCCCTCCGAGGGTCCCGTCCTGCTCTGCGTCAACCATCCGAACAACCTGATCGACTCGCTCCTGGTCGGGGCGGTGCTGCCGCGAAAGGTGCACTACCTGGCCACCGCCTCGCTCTTCCGGAATCGGGTGCTCGCCGGCTTCCTCGCCCGCGCCGGGGCGATCCCCGTCTATCGACGTGACGCCGATGCCGATCGTGTCGACCGCAACGTCGCGACGTTCGCCGCGTGCCGCCAGGCCCTCGGCGAAGGGAAGGTGCTCGCGATCTATCCCGAGGGGACCACGCACGCCGAGGCGCGAGTCCAGCACATCAAGACGGGCGCGGCACGCATTGCGCTCGACTACGAGGCGGCGCGGGCGATGGGCGCCGGAACGCCCCCGCGTCCCCTCGCGGTCGTCCCCGTCGGCCTCTCGTTCGAGGCCCGGAAGTCGTTCCGCGGACGCGTCCTCGTCGCGTTCGGGCTGCCCGTCCCCTTAGGCGTCCACGTGGCCGAGGCTCGGACGAATCCCGTGGCGGCGGTCCAGGCCCTGACCCAGGCGATCCAATCCGCGATGGAGGCGCAGGTCGTCCACGTCGACCGGATCGACGCGGCCGACGTGGTGCGCGCGGTGGAGGACCTCTACCGGGACGAGCTCGCGCGCCAGCTGCGGGCGGAGAGCGGTCTCCATGCCGAGGCCATCGACCTGTTCCGCCTCTCGCGGACCATCGTCGAGGCCGTCGCGTACTTCAAGGCCCATGATCCCGACCGGGTCGCCCGGATCTGGGAGCGCATCCAGCACTACCGCGCGTCCCTCGCCGAGCACCGTGTCCGCGACCAGGCCGTCTCCGCCCGCCTCATCCCCGGGGCGCGGCCCGACCGCGTCCGGGCCTCGGGATGGGCCGCGGTCGGGTTGCCGGTGTTCGTGTACGGGGCGGTCGTCAATGCCGTCCCGTACCTCGTCCCGCGCTGGCTCGCACGCGCGTTCGCCCGAAAGGAGACCGACTACGCGACGATCCGCCTGCTCGCGAGCATCGTGGCCTTCCCGCTCTCCTGGGGGCTCGAGACATGGCTCGTCGCGCGCATGGCGGGACCCGGCTGGGCGATCGTGTTCGCCGCGTCGCTGCCTCTGAGCGGCCTGGCCGCCTACCACTACCTGCGCGGCCTGAATCGCCTGCGCGCGCGGATCGGCTTCGCCACCCTGGCGCTCACGCACCAGCAGGCTGCCTCGCGGCTCCTGGTCGAGCGTCGAATGATCATCGAGGAGCTGGAGCGCGCCAAGTCGGACTTCCTGGCTCGGACGCCGGACGTGCCGGCGACGGTCGAGATTGGGCATGAGCGTCCTCCGCCTCGAGGAGCTCTCGGCCCCGGCGCTGGACGCCCTCGATCGAGCCCGCACGCTGGCGATCGTGCCGGTCAGCCCGCTCGAGCAGCACGGGCCGCATCGCCCGTGGGCGACGACTACCTCGCCGCTCGCCACTTCGCCGAGACCATCGGCGAGCGGATCGTCGCGCGCCGGCCGGGGTGGACCGTGCCGCTCAGCCCGACGCTGCCTCTCGGCAGCTTCGCGTTCAAGGCCGTCGGAACGATCGGCGTCCGCCAGCGGGTCGTGCGCGACGCCGTCGTCGACTACGGCCGGGCGCTCGCCCGGGCCGGATTCCGGTACGTCCTGATCGCCAACGGTCACGCTGGCCCCGGGCACCTGGTCGCCCTGGAGGAAGCCGCCGCGATCGTGTCCCGACGCCATCGCGTGGCGATGGCCTCGATCACGGGTCACATGGCGTGGGAGTTTCTCCGCGGGCGCTACCTCCCCCGGATCGAGGCGGCGCTCGGGCGACCGCTCACGGCGGACGAGCGACAGGCGCTCGCCGGCGACGCGCACGCCGGCTGGTGGGAGACGTCCCTGATGCTCCTCCTGCGCCCGGAGCTGGTCGATCCCGGATACCGGGACCTGCCGCCGGCCCGCTACGCGATGGCCCAGCGCCTCCGGCCGAACTATCCGCTCCGCGGCGGCGGTCTGGGCTACGTCGGCGACCCCGCCCGGGCCGACCTGGACCTGGCGAAGGTCACGCTGGAGGTGCTCGCGGAGGAGGCCACCGAGCTGGCCGGACGCCTGCTCGACGGGCGTCTCGAGCCGAATCAGCGGAGGTCGCCCTTCCGGCTCGTGCCGTTCCTGCGCACCGACTTCTGGCCCGTCGCCGGCGTCGCGCTCGCGGCTACCCTCGGCGCTCTCTGGCTTCACCGTTCACCCAAGAGAAGGGAGTCTTCCTCCGATGAGTGACCGCCCCCTCGTCGTCTCGGCCCCCGCCCTGAAGGCGTACCTCGTCTCCGTCTTCGACCGGTGGGGCACGCCGCCGACGATCGCCGAGCTCACCGCGGACCTCATGGTCCGGACCGACCTGCGTGGTCTGGACTCGCACGGGGTAGGCATGCTCCCGACCTATCAGCGGTGGTACCGGCGCGGCTGGATC
>CAWCVP010000014.1:0-127628 GCA_963799055.1 uncultured Candidatus Rokubacteria bacterium | reverse complement strand
CCTCGGGAGAGCGTCTCGTGCGAGACGTCTTCCGATCGCGGCACACAGAGGTGCCCCCCGGGGGAGTGGAGCACGACTGGGGACCCCGCATCATGTCGCCTCCACCCCCCCCATCCCGAGCTCCGGCCGCCTCAGCGTCCATCCCATCGCCGCATGGCCGAGATGCCCGTCGCCCCCGTGCGAACCGGCGGTGTCTCCGTCAGCCCGCTCGCGGTGTGCTAACGTGGTACGCGTCTCGGAGCACGTGCCGTCGATCATGTCCACTCTCGAGCCGCCACCCCTTCGTATCGGTGACCCCGCCCCGGTTCACCCTGCCGGTCGCGGAGCGCGAGGGCACGGTGTCCCTGACCGACTATCGGGGACAGTCGGCCGTCCTCCTGGCCATCAACCGCGGCTCTGGTGCTCGTTCTGCCGCCGCTACATCACGCTCCTGGGCCGGACGCGGGAGCGCCTCCAGCGGATGGGCGTCGAGACACTCGGGATCGTGGCCGCTCAGCCCGATCGCGCCCGCCTCTACGTCAGACACCGGGCGGTGGCTGTACCGCTGGCGCTCGACCCCGACCTCGGGGTGCACCGGGTCTACGGCCTGTCGATGCCGCCGATGACGCCGGAGCTCGAGGCGCTCTGGAAGCAGATGCGCGTCCGGCTCGACGAGGTAGCGGTGAGTCCGACGGAGCTTTCCGATCTCCGGGCGGCACTCGGAGCGGACCAGAAGGACGCAGTGGGCGCGGTCGACCGAGCCCTGCCACTCTGGGACTACATCGGGGCGGTGCGGCGCCTCATCCCTACGAGACGACGGAGAGCGAGGAGCAGGAGCGGGCGCGCTACAACACCCTCGGGACAGGGCAATTCCTCGTCGACCGGGAGGCGTCCTCGCTGGGCCAGGGTGCAGAGCGTGACCCAACCCCCCGCCGGCCTCAGCCACCCTCCGAGCGAACCAGAGCTCCTGGCCGCGGCGCGGACCCTGACGTAGCGCGCGCATCCGGAGGGTCGGCCCCGGGTCGAGGTGCTGGCCCGTCCGGGCCGGCCGCTTCTCCGGGCCGCCGATCCCCCGGCCCCGACCGTCCCCCTCGGGCTACAATTCAGCCGCGGGGGGGAGGGCGCGCACGTGCCGGTGACGGTGCTCCTGGTGGAAGACGAGCGTGACATCGCCGATCTCGTCCGCTACCACGTGGAGAAGGCGGGGATGCGGTTTCTCCACGCGGCGGACGGCGGGACCGCCCTCCGCCCCCCCGGGGGGAGTGGAGCACGACTGAGAAAAGCCTACCCCCCCTGCCCAGGCGGCCCGTGGAAGGAGAGACCCCATGAAGCTCGGCGTCGTGTTTCCGCAGACGGAGATCGGCTCGACCCGGCGGTGATCCGCGATTACGCGCAGGCGGCCGAGGGCGCCGGCTACGACCACCTGCTCGTCTTCGACCACGTGCTCGGCGCGCAGTCGGACCGCTTCGACAGCTCGGCCGCCGCCCGCCGTACACGGACCAGACCCCGTTCCACGAGCCGTTCGTGCTGTTCGGGTACCTGGCGCGCGTGCACGCAGCGGCTCGAGCTGGTCACGGGCATCGTGATCCTGCCGCAGCGGCAGACCGCGCTGGTGGCGAAGCAGGCGGCGGCGATCGACGTCCTCTCGGGCGGACGGCTGCGGCTCGGCGTCGGCATCGGCTGGAACTCACGTCGAGTACGAGGCGCTGAGCGAGAACTTCCACACGCGCGGCCGCCGCGTCAGGAGCAGGTCGCGCTGATGCGGAAGCTCTGGGCCGAGCCGCTGGTGACTTCGAGGGCGACGTATCATCACCTCGACCGCGCGGGCATCAACCCGCTGCCCGTCCAGCGCCGATCCCGGTGTGGATGGGCGGCATGGCCGAGCCGGCGCTCGAGCGCGTGGCCGAGATCGCCGACGGCTGGTTCCCGCAGTTCCAGCCCGGCGACGCGGCGAGCCGACACGCTCGATCGCGTGCGCGGCTACATGAAGGAGGCGGGCCGCCCGCTCTCCGCCGTCGGCATCGAGGGACGCTTCACCTACGGGATCGGCGCCCAGACCGAGTGGACGAAGCGCGCCCGCGAGTGGCGCGACCTCGGCGCGACGCACCTGTCGGTGAACACGATGGGCTCGGGCCTCTCGCCACGCGATCACATCGAGGCGATCCTGCGCATGAAGAAGGCGCTCGACGGCATGTAGGACCGGCGGCTCGCTCCGCTCTCGTCGATACCGCGAAGGTCCCCGCTCCCAACGTCTTTGCCGCGAGGGACGACCATGGTGCAGACGCGGTTCCCGAACTCCCGCGCATTCCTCTTCGTGGCGGCGGTGCTCCTCTTCATGCTCACCGGCGGCACCGCGCAGTCCCAGCCCGCCGCGGGCAAGGCCAAGGTGGACCGCCTGGTGATGGGCCTCATCAACCCGTACCGCGACTACATGCGGCCGTGGATCAACGGCACGCCCGATCACAACATCCAGCACGATCCGACGTTCGAGTGGCCCCCGGGGGGAGTGGAGCACGACTGAGAAAATGCCATTATGTCGCCTACCCCCGATTGGGGTCGTGATCGAGCACCCGGATCTCTCGCACGCACACCGGACGGGACGTAGCTCGGACGTTGGGGTCGCCGATGTCCGGGTGGAAGTGGAGGGCCGCATGCGCCGCGAAGCCTCACGCTTCATCAGAAGGCTCCTGCTCCTTCCCTCGAGGCCTTTTGCCCGCGCGTGGTGGGCGCGTGTCGTGATCGGCGCGGCCGTCGGGATGCTGCCGATCCTCACGGCCGCGGAGTGCCCGGACACCGTCACGGCGACGACCCCCGGGGGCTATTTCCGGCTGGGGTATAACGCCACCATCTACAGTCAGTCGTTCAAGGCGACGAGCTGCGGGATCACGGGCGTGTCCGTCGGTCTGGCCAGGGCCGGCAGCCCGACGATGAGCGTGACGGCGGTCATCCGCGCGACCCTGGGCGGTCCGGACCTGGCGAGCGCGACGATCGCGCCGTCGCAGGTGCTGTCGGCCGACCATACCAATCCGACATGGGTCACC
Source organism: uncultured Candidatus Rokubacteria bacterium (assembly GCA_963799055.1). Taxonomy (GTDB): domain Bacteria; phylum Methylomirabilota; class Methylomirabilia; order Rokubacteriales; family DASRDR01; genus DASRDR01. Next base: position 124,608 of record CAWCVP010000014.1, on the reverse strand, counting down.
GTGCCCTTGTCGGCGCCGCTCACGCCGGGAGCGACGTACTACCTGAGGCTGATCCCGTCGGCGACCAGCACAACCAACCACTTCAGGTTCCCCTACGGCAAGACGAATCCGTATCCCGACGGCAAGGCCTACCGCGGCACCTCCGCGCAGACCGGCTACGACTTCCTGACGCGGGTTCTCCCCGGCGTCGAGCCGCCGCCGCCGGAAGGCGCCATCACCGCACACTTCGCGGCCGGCGAGATCGCCAACGACGCCCAGGAGACCTCCAGCACCGGCGCCATGAGCCTGGCCGGCACGACGGCGTTCATCGGCAAGGGGTACACGTCGGCGTTCCGCTTCATCGGCGTGACGGTCCCGCGCGGCGCCACCATCACCTCTGCGCGCCTCGGCCTGTACGTCAAGAGCGGCTCGCAGAGCATCAAGGTGCGCTACTCCGCCGAGGCGACCGGGCACTCTGCCGTGTTCACGACCACGCCGCGCAACCTCTCGTCCCGTCCGTCCACGGCCGCCGTCGTCAGCGACATCCCGGCGGCGTGGGTCGACCTCGCCTACAACGACAGTCCCGACCTGTCGGCCATCGTCCAGGAGATCGTCGACCGGGCGGACTGGGCACCCGGCGGCGCCCTCACGATCGCCGTGCGGGACAACGGCTCCTCGAGTCGCCGTACGCATCCGCACGTGGGACGGCGGCACGATGTTCGGGCCCAGGTTGATCGTCACGTACCTTGGCCCGGGCCCCCCGGCGCCCCCGCCGCCCGCCACCGGCTGGGCGGTCCAGTTCGCGGACGGGATCGTGGCGAGCTGGCCGGACCCCGACTCCATCGACCCGTACGGCGACTGGGGGTACAGCATCGGGATCGTGCTCCATGGCATGCGCCGGCTGTACGAGCGGGTTCCCGACCCCCGCTACCTCGACTACATCCGCCGGTGGGTCGACGGTTACGTCGACGCGAGCGGGAACCTCAACTGGAACACGACCCCCAACCTCGACCGCATCCAACCCGGGACACTGCTGCTGTTCCTCTACGAACAGACGGGCGCGATGAAGTACCGGGTGGCCGCGGACACCATCCGCGCGCGCTTCGACACCTACCCACGGAACGCGGAGGGAGGCTTCTGGCACAAGCAGATCCGGCCCAACGAGATGCTGATCGACGGCGTCTTCATGGCTTATCCCTTCCTGACCGCCTATGGCCGGCTCTTCGGCGATGCGGCCTTCTGCAACGACACGGCCGTGCAGCAGACGATGCTCGTCACCGGCCACGTCTTGAACCCCGTCGCGGGGCTGCTCTACCACGGGTGGGACCAGGACCGGGACGCGACGTGGGCCAGCCCGACGATGGGGCTCTCCCCCGAGTTCTGGGGCCGCGGCATGGGCTGGTTCTCCATGGCGCTCGTGGACATGCTCGGCGAGATTTCCCCGAGCCATCCGGGCTACTCGCAGCTCCTGGATCTGCTGAGAACCGTGGTCGATGGCCTGGCGAGGACGCAGGACCCGGAGACGGGCCTCTGGCATCAGGTCCTCGACAAGCGAGGCCAGCCGGGCAACTGGCTCGAGGCGTCGGGAAGCGGGATGATCATCCATGCGATCAAGATGGCCGTGGCCCGCGGCTACGTGGACGCGAGCTATCTGTCGGTCGCGGAGGCGGGATGGGCGGGGCTGCAGGCCAAGATCGTGGTGGACCCGACCGGCCTGCCGCTGATCACCGACGCAGTCGAGGGGATGGGGCCCCAGGTCGACTACACCAGCTACGTCGACAAGCTCCACTACACGAACTCGACGCACGGGCTGGTCGCCATCCTGCTCGCCGCCGTCGCCATGGAGCACCACTAGGTTTGGGCTGAGGTCCTCCATGGGACCCGACCGAGAAGGGGCTTTGTGTCGACTTCTATGAAGCGGCCCCCCGTCGATCTGTCCGGCAAGACGATCGTGCCGGGCTTCATCAACGCCCAGGTCACGTGGACGCGAGCCCAGGTTCCACGGTGCCGATTCGCGAGCAGCTGCTCGTGCAGCTCCGGACCTACTCCCGCTACGGGGTCACCACCGCCTACAGCCTTGGCTCAACTCTGGCCGACATGAACGACGGCCTGGCGCTCCGGGACGAGCAGGCCCGGGGACCGATCGACCGCGCCCGTCTGTACACCGCCGGTCAGGTCGTGGCGGACAAGACGCCGGAGGACGCGCGCAAGACCGTCGATCGCCTCGCCGATGCGAAGGTCGACATCATCAAGATTCGGGTCGATGGACCGGATGGGAGCCCCAACAAGATGGCGCCCGACATCTATCAGGCCGTCATCGATCAAGCACACAAGCGCGGACTCAGGGTCATCGCGCACCTGTTCTACTTGAGTCACGCAAGAGGCCTGTTGAACGCGGGGGTCGATCTGCTGGCCCACAGCGTGCGCGACCAGGAGGCCGCGCGGCGTTGATCGCCGAGCTCAAGCGCCGGAATGTCGCCGTCATCCCGACGCTGGCCCGCGAGCTGTCGGTGTTCGTCTACGAATCCACGCCGGCTTTCTTCAATGACCCCTTCTTTCTGCGGGGTCATCGGGTATACGGGCAACAGATGGAGCAGCTGAAGGATCCGGTGCGTCAGGAGAAGACGCGGAACAACCCGGAAGCGCAAGCTATCAAGAAGGCGCTCGAGCAAGCCAGCCGGAACCGCAAACTACTGTCCGATGCGGGCGTCCCGATTGCCGTGGGCACCGACACTGGAGCGAACCTGATGGGCCGCTGGCAGGGCTACTTCGAGCACGTCGAGCTGGAGTTGATGGTGAAGGCCGGCCTGACGCCCATGCAGACCCTGGTCAGCGCGACCGGCGGCGCCGCGCGCGCGCTGAAGCTCGAGGGCCACCTCGGCACGCTTCAGCCTGGCAAGTCGGCGGACTTCCCCCGGGGGGAGTGGAGCACGACTGAGAAAATGGCATTATGTCGCCTACCCCCTCGGCCGGCTGGTCGGGCGGGGTTAGCCTCACTGCCTCCTACTCCCTGCCGGCGTCACCGGCGTCTGTTCAGCTCCTTCACGGATGAGTGGGCGACCACAGCCTTCGCCCCCCTGGTCCGCTTCTCGAGCGCGCGCGCGTATCCGTCGATAGCCTCCCGGGAGCCCTCGAAGAAGAGGCGCGTACCGCTCGGTGTGATCTCGGCGGCGCGCAGCATCGCAGTTGCCGACTTCCCCGCCACGGCCAGACCCTTCGAGCTGTCGCGCAGTGCCCTCGCCACCTCCTTCGCGCCGAGCTCTCGGGTCACGCTGACGGTCCACAGAGGCTTCTGACCCTTCGAGTTCCTCATTCTGGCACCTCACAATTGCTTGACGGCCGACACCTGCCGATCCACCCGGTAGTAGTCCACCTTGGCTGTAGCCGTGAATGGCTTGGACATCCCCGGTGGAGCGCTCACGAACAGGGCGCCGATGTTCTCTTCGAGCCTGCCATGAGGGTAGACGAAGTCACCCTCGCGGTGCCAGGTGATGAACGTCGAATTGGCGCCCTGACGCTTCAGGCTGATGCGCACGATGACGATGATGTGCGGTCCCGTGTTCGTGACGTACACGAGCAGGTTGCCAGATCCGGACTCGACGATCGACGCGCTGACCGCCATACGCCCTCCTGATCCAGTCCGCGCACGGAACGAGCGGCCAAGTCGCAGATATTATAGCCGAGCGTCCACCGCCGTGCTCATCGAGGACCTCGGCGCTCGCAGACTGCACGGAGCCCCACGCGGTGCGCCGACTCTTGGCGGCCCTCGGCCTGGCCGCCGAGCCGCCGCCAGGGCGGCCAGTCTCGGCCGCCCGACCCGCCGCGCAAGGCGCCCACCACGGGACGCCGTTGTCCCCGTCTGTCCGCCGCCTGTTCGCCGGCTCGAGGGAGCCTCCGGGGCCCCCTGCGCCGACTCCAGGGCGCCCCGGCCGGGCCGCTCTGCCGCGTCCTGAATGCGGCCACCGGCGCGCCGGGCCGGTGGCGGGAGACAAGAACCATGCTATGGAGCACGTGCATTCTGCTTGCCGGCTCCAAGTGGCGCGCGATTTACGGCGCCTGCTTCTCCGGGGGGAGTGGAGCACGACTGAGAAAATGGCACTATGTCGCCTACCCCCTGAGATCGAAGGGGGCCGGTGGGCGCGATCGTGAGCGACCTCACGGCGGCAGTCGCGTCCGTTCGTATCCTCGCGGCCCCCCAGCAGCTCCGGGTCGTCAGTCCGGCGGTGGATCATCACCGAGCGAGCTCGCCAGTTCCGCTCGCCGGCCTTCCCGGCGGGCGGGGCAGGTTTCCTGCCCTCCCGGCCGGAGCTACGGGTGTGAGTGATCGGAGCCCGCACGACTATTCCGAGCGGCTCGGACTGGAGCCGACGATGAACGACACGATGAGCGACTACCGCAAGTGGCAACTCGAGCAGCGCGTCCGGCGAGACGGCAAGCAGAGTGTCCCGCCGGAGCCGCCGTTGCGCCGGAGCTTCGGGCCAGAGGATCTGCAGCACGGGCAGCAGGCCATCTTCGACACCGAGGACGGCCAGGTCCTCCGGGGCTAGGTGGTGGACTGGGGGCCGCGCGGCGCGAAGGTGCACGTCCTGGACACTGCGCGGGGTGATCACTTCCGCCGGTGCCTACACCGCCCTCCGCAGTGTCCGCGCCGGCGCGGACACTGCCACGGCGTCGCCAGCGGTGCCAGACCTCGTGCTAAGCGGGAATCCGCTCACCGACATTCGTAATACGCGGCAGATTGATTCAGTCTGGGTGAGCGGCCGGCGGCTGGACCTGGGAAACTAGACTAGAGTTCTCGCGACTGATCGCATCGCTCCCTGGACGGGGCGCCGACTCCGCCGCGGCGGACCGGCCCGCCGCGTCTCGCGACCCTCTCACTGGGCGGCGTCGGGCGGCGACACCGGCGCCACCCCTCGCCCTGCCAGTTGCCGCGCGCGCTTGACACGGCCCGCGCCGGTCGAGCACCATCGGCCAAAGGCCCGACCCGCGCTCGCTTCATCCGCCGGCCCCCTGGGGGAAAGAGGGATCCAGCGCTGGGAGCACGCGATCCCGTACGCGCCGCCCGGGCGCGCCGTGATCCAGGCGGCGCTCGGCCGGCCGCTCGGCCGGGTCTTCCTGGCCGGGGACTACCTGGAATTCCCCGAGATGGAGGCGGCCGCGGCGACCGGCCTCGAGGCGGCTCACGAGGTTCGCCGGCGGCTCGGCGCGCCCTGACGACGACGGATCGCTTGCCCGGCCGGCGCGGAGAGTTCGGACAGTGGAGCCCGAGCCAGCGTAGGCTCTGACGAAAGCCGATAGGAGAAACTCGCATGCGATGGTTCGTGCTCGGCGTGGTCGCGTTGCTGGCGCTGGCCGCCTCGGCTCAGTCCCCGCCGTCGCCCTCTGGGTATGTGGGCTGGGGTGGCAGCACGCGCGGTGGCGAGGGCCGACCGATAGTCCGGGTCACGACGCTGGCGGGCTCGGGCCCCGGCTCGCTCCTCGAGGCGGTCTCCGGGGGGAATCGCACCATCGTGTTCGATGTGGCGGGGGAGATCACGCCGTCTGATTTCCTGCGCATTGGCGGGGCCAACGTCACCATCGACGGAGACTCCGCGCCTCCGCCCGGAATCACGATCCGGACCCGAGGATTCATCCTTCGAGGCGATCTCGGGGCCCACGACATCATCATTCGTGCAGTCAGGATCCGGGGAGCCCTGCTCGACGCTGTCCAGATCTGGCAGGGCCCGAAAGCATCGGCGCCGCAGCCGTACAACGTGGTCGTCGATCGCGTCTCGGTGTACGACTCGCACGACGGCAACATGGACATCACCACGGCCAGGAACGTCACGGTCTCGAACTCGATCCTGGCCTGCGGACCGGAGGCCAAGGCGCGCCGGCACGACTTCAACTCGCTCGTCAAGTACGGAACCGAGCGGGTCACGTACTTCCGGAATCTTCTGATCAACTGCACGGAGCGGAACCCCCAGGTGCGCTGGAACAGCGACGCCGAGGTCGGTGACACGACCATGGATTTCCGGAACAACGTCGTGCTGTTCGATGGCCACGGCATCTATTCCCGCGAGGATGACGTGGATTGCCCCCGTTGTCCGCGAGTCAATATCGTCGGCAACTACTTCAAGGCCAACCGCGCCGAGCGGGCGGACGGGAGGCGGAAGGCCCCGGCCGACCACGCGATGCTGATCGACCGCCGGACCCGCACATACGTGGCCGGGAACGTGTCGGGGGACGGCGCCCAGTTTCTCCGGCCCGGCAACTGGCCGGATCCTCATCCTTCCCCGGACGTCGGGACCCGGCCGGCCTGCGAGGCCGCCCGGGACCTTCTGCCCCTCGTCGGGGCTCCGCACCGGGACGAGATCGACCAAGCCCTGGCGGCCCAAGTCACCCTCGTGGGATGCCCATGATCCGCCCGCCAAAGCTCCTCCCGCCGGGGCCGCCCCCCGGTCACCCGACCTGCGCCATCATGCTGGTGAATCTCCAGGCGGGGGAAGGCGGGCCCGCCTAGGTCGGCGAAGCTCACGCCAGCACCGCCAGCTTCACCGCGGACGGGATCCGGCCCCACCCGCTCCCTGAGGGCGAAACGCTACAGGATCACCCGGCGGCATCATCCCCTCCAGGGCCAGACGTTCGCGGTCGTGCCCGCGTGAGCTCGTCGTAAGGCCCCGCTCCCCGGCACGGAGCGCTCCGGGCGGATCTCCAAGGTGCCGCTGCGCGCGGACCGCCAGATCCGACGCGCCGGCGGTATGTCCCGGGAGGGCGAATCGCGCCCGGCAACGTGCTGGAGCGCTTTCCAGTCCCACGCTTCAGGGCCGTCGTCGGTGTGCGCGACCACCGCCTCGGCCCGCCGGGCGTGGTCGGGCCCTGGCGGCGTGTCCATGGCCTGACAGGCTTCCGCCGACTGCCAGTCCGGATCGACCATCTCCTCCCGGAAAAAACCTTGGGTAGCCCGGGCCCGGGTGACAGAATTCCTTCCATGAGTCGGAGGGTGGGTCTGGCCAGTCTCCTCGCGCTGGTGCTCCTGGGAGGTGGGTGCCTCGCCACGAAGCCCTACGTGCGCACCGAAGTGGAGAAGAGCGAGGCGCGCACGCAGCAACAGGTCGACCTGATCGACCACCGACTCGACACGATCGAGCGCGAGCTTGGCGAGGAGAAGGCGCGGCTGGAGACCCTGGATACCGACGTCCACCAAGTCCGGACCGTGGTCGAGGAGACGGGGAAGAAAGCGGACCAGGCGATGGAACTGGTCATCAAGGCCGGACCCAAGACCGAGAAAGCCGTGGGCGACGCCCCCGCGACGATCGGCCCCGTCCCCGCGGTGAAGACGCCCGAGCCGGTTGCCGCGGTTCCCGAGACCCTCGTCGTCCACTTTGGAGTCGGCCAGTGGCAGCTCGACAACCAGGCCCGGCTGGCCCTCCTCAAGGCGTTGAAGCAGCTTCGCGAGAATCCGTCGTTCAGGGTGAAGCTGGAGGGGCACGCTGACAACGTCGGCTCGCCGAGCCAGAACCGGGAGCTGAGTCAACGCCGCGCCGACGAGGTGCGGCGCTTTCTGGTTGGAAGTGGCGTCAAGCGGAATCGGATCGAGGTGGTGGCCATCGGGGAGGCGCGGCCCATCGCCTCCAATCGCAGCCCAGCGGGCCGGGACCAGAACCGCCGCGTCGCGATCACGCTGCTCACGCCCGCGAAGTAGCTCGACCGGCCCTGCCGCCCCTTGGCGGCTCCTCACGGCCGTCGACGCGCGGAACCGCCTTGCACGGTCGGCCGTTCAGAGCCCCCGAGACCCCCGGGCTGAAACGCCCGCTCCTGGGCGGGAGACGGACTTAGGCGTTCCGGCTCCGCTGAGGAGAGTGACCAGCTCGGCGTAGCGTCGGGAGGCGGCCTCGACGGGCTCCGGGTCCTCGATCGCCAGAGGATCGGCACCGTTCGGAGCCCTCGCGACGTCCGCCGCTCGCCAGCTCGCATACCGGAGGGCGGTCCATCCGATCCGGTCGGTGAGCGCTGGGTTCGCGCCGGCCGCGAGCAACCGGCGCGCCCCCTCCGTGCGCCCATTCCAGGCGGCATACATCAGCGCGGTCCAACCGGCCCGGGTCCGGGCGTTGACGTTCGCGCCGTGGTCGAGGAGCCGCTGGAGGAGCGCCACTCGACCGTTGTTCGCGGCCAGCATGAGCGCCGTGACGCCGCCATCGTCCCGGGCGTTGACGTTCGCACCCCGGGAGAGCAAGAGCTCGACCACCGCACCGTGGTCGTGGACGACGGCCACCATCAGCGGCGTCATCTCCGTGACGTCGCGCGCGTCCGGCGGGGCGCCCGCCGCCAGGAGAGCCGCGACCGCCGTCACGTTACCGGCCTCAGCGGCGTCCACGAGCTCGCGCCCCGCCGTCGAGGGCGGTCGCTCGACCGACGGCGCCGGCGTCGGGGAGGCCGCTCGAGACGGCGGCCCCAGGCCTGCACCCGGGCGGACCGACGGCTCCCGCGCGAGCTTGCGCCCAGTGTCGGCGGGCCGCTCCACCCGGCGGGGCGCGGCGGGCGGCGCGGGCTGGGTGGCCGGCGTTGTTTCCGCGAGCCGCGTCCGGGGTTCGCGCGCCACCGGGGGTGGCGCGGGCGCCTCCGCGGGGCCTGCCACCTGTGAGGGCGGCGGCAGCAGCTGTGACGCCGGCCGGAGCGCGAAGAGGACCGCGGCGAGGAGGACGAGGGCCGCGGCGCCGGCGCCCAGCGGCCACGCCCGGATCGTCGCGCGCGGGGCCGCTCGCCCACGGACTCCGGCAGGCGGCGCGTCCAGGGACGCCGGGTGCGGCGCATCCTCGAGGATCACCTCGTCGGGGACCGGGAGGCCGAGCAGGCGGGCGGCCGCGTCGACGGTGGGCGCCGCGACCGTCGCGACCCCTGCCTGGCTCGCGGCGCGAAGCGCGGCGTCGCAGAGGTTGTTGATCACACGCGGGATACCCTCGGTATAGGCGGCGACCCGCGCGACGGCGTCGGGCTGGAACACCTCGCGTGCCCCAGCCTGGGCCAGCCGGTACGCCACGTACGGAGCGACCTCCGAGGACTCCAGACGCGAAAGCGCCACGCGAAGGACGTAGACGGGGCCGGCGCCCTCGCCGGCGAGGCCTGCCAGGCTCGCGTCGAGCTCGGGATGGCCGACCAGCAAGACGGCCAGCGGCACCCCCGATCCGGTCTCCGCTTCCGCGAGGCTCCGGAGAGCGCCGAGCTCCGCTGGGCCCAGGTTCTGCGCCTCGTCGACGGCCACCAGGGTCGCACCGCCCCGTCGAGCGTGGGTCTGCAGGGCCGCGAGGAGCGCGGCGCGCGGCGCATCGGGCGCTGCTGCGTCAGCAGCACCCAGCTGCTGGAGGAGCGAGGCAACCATCTCCTCCAGGGACACGCCGACGTTCCACCAGAGCACCCGGGCACCCGCTCCCTCCACGTCGCGGGTCACGCGGCGCAGCACGGTCGTCTTTCCGGTTCCCGACTCGCCGGTCAGGACGATCAGGCCGACGAGCGTCTTGACGGCGGAGAAGAGCTCCGCGCACGCGCTCTGGTGAGTCGGGCTCGGGTAGAACACGTCCGGGTCGGCGGTGGCACCGAACGGGTTCTTGCGGAGGCCGACCGGCGGGTCGTCCATCGCTAGGCGCTCCCAGCCCGCCCACACTCGCGCACGGGCGCGGTGCCGCTAGTTCCGAATGACCGCTTCGACACGTCGGTTCTTCGCGCGGCCGGCCGGACTGTCCGTGCCGTCAGGATTCTGGTTCGGCGCGACAGGGCGCGACTCGCCGTACGCCTCGACCGAGACTCGCTCCCGCAGCACCCCCTGACCGATCACTTCCCGGGCGATGGACTCCGCTCGGCGGCGCGAGAGGGTCGGGTTGTACGCTTCGGTGCCGACGGCGTCGGCGTGGCCCTCGAGGACGACGGTGCGGCTCGCGGCGCGGGGATGGTTGAGGACGTAGGCGATCCGATCGACCACGCGCCGCGCTCGCGCGTCGAGGTCAAAGCTGTCGAACGCAAAGTACGTATGCGGAAGGGTGATGACGACGCCGCGAGCGGTTTCCCTGATCTCGGGGACGAACTCCCCGGTCGACGCCGGGTCCGGTGCACCGGGCCGGCCCGGGGCCGCCGCCCCGATGACGTGTCGGCCCAGCTCCTCGGCCAGTTCGCGGTTGGTGAAGGGTGTCGATGCTGCTCCGGGGGTCGCCGGGGCCGTCACCGGCCGCGTCGCGCATCCGGCGACCACGAGGACCACCAGCGCCAGGATCGCACCGAGGCGTCCCATGCGTCTGGACCTCCTCACCTGGCCGGGGCAGACGCTGTCCAGGCAGGCCAGAAGCTGCGCTCCACCCGTGTGGCTGACAATCGCGGCTGCGACGAGGCTCCCCGGACCCCCCCATCGAACGCTACGCTATGCCGGCCCGCCAAGCCCTGTCAACGTTTTCGCCGCGGCGATCCGTACGCCCGAAACCCCGATGGGATTGTCACATGGAGCTCCGCCTCGAGGCCTTCCGGCGGCTGGTCCGTCAGCACGTGGAGCGCGAGCTGGCGCGACGGGGGCACGGCCAGGCCGACCGTCTCCGGCGCGACCTTTGGCCGAGGAACCGCTCTTCACGCTCTCGGCCGACGAGGTCGCCCAGATGCCGACAGTCGTCGCTCGGCTCGCCCGGCGCATTGAGGATGCCCTCGCGCTCCGGCAGCGGCGGGAGCGGCAGGGCAAGCTCGACATGCACCGCACCCTCCGCGAGCATGCCGTACGGCGGGGTGCCCATCGACCTCCGGTGGCGCCGCCGCCACCGCGAGAAGCCACGGCTGGTCACGCGCGCGGTCCGCTGATCGGCGTCAGTCCACCGTGGCGAGGACGAGCGTGAAGAGGACCCAGTAGACTACGACCAAGGCCTGCGCGCGCTCGCGCGGAGGCGCGGGCCCGGAGATCACGGAGCCGCTGCCGGCCACGCCGCGCGAGGCGATTCGCTCTCTGATCCGAGGGCCGCTCACCACCACTGGGTGCCCTTGACCCTCCAGAGGTAGTCGTCCCAGTTGCCCGCCACGCCGCAGTAGACCAGGATCCCGGCCGACAAGAGGACGGTGAGCGCGCCACCGCGGAGCGGGTGGGAGGCCGTGGGTGTTAGTCGAGCGCCTTCAGCAGGCCGCGCTGCTCCTCGAGTCGCTTCGCCCGGTCCTTGGCGAAGCGCATGACGCCCGCGAAGATCGACTCGGGATCCAGGTGCGCTTCGGCGATGACGTCCGCCTCGAGCCCACCCGTCAGCCACTGATTGTCCCAGTCGGACGTCATCGAGTACTCGTCGGTCAGCGAGCCGACGTTGCGGAGCGGCCACATGCGGCGCGTGCCGAGCTGACGAACATGAGGTCCTGCCGCGCCTCGGGCGGGAGGACGGCCCGCTGGTACGCGGCGGTCTGCCGATCGAACAGGTCCTCGCTGATCGCGGAGATGACCTTCACGTTGATCCCCGCCTGCTCCAGCCGCGGCAGGATGCTCACCAGGTTGAACGTGGCGCTCGATCCCTGCGCCACCACGTAGCCGTGCCTCGGCTGGCCCGGCGCGAAGTCACGGATCACGTACAGCCCCTTCGCCGCGGCGCGGAGATCCGTGTCCGCGAACTTGGTGCGGTCCGCCACCTTGAAGTCCGGCCGCGCCACCTCGATGACGATGACGCCGACCTTCTTCTCGCGCGCCGCGATCTCGGCCGCCGCAAAGTAGCCGGGCGCGACGTCGTTGTAGTCCCAGAAGCTCAGATGGATGGCCTGCCCGCGCGGGAAGAGCTTCCACACCTGCGGCGAGAAGATCCCGAAGTGCGTCCGGGCATCCGCCGCCGTCTCCGGCCCGGAATGCCCGGCCAGGATGTGCAGCACGCCGGTGCGGAACTTGCTGTCCTGGTTCTGCTGGCTCCAGACGCGCGCCGGCAGGTACATGAGCGGCGTGAACGCCCCGTAGGTGCCGCTGAACGCCCAGACCCCGGCGAACTTGTCGGGATCGACCGACGCGCTCTGGCTGACGAGGCCGATCGCCGTCGACACGTTGCCGGCCTCCTGGATCGCGGCCTTGAGGCGCGTGCCGAGCGGATTCGTGTCGGGATCGTAGTGCCCCCAGAGGCTGCCGTGCTCGAGGTTCACCGACTCCGACAGGTCCGCGGCCAGCGTCAGCGCGCGGTTCTCGGTGACGTAGTTCAGCCACTTGACGATCTCCGAGATGCCGCGGCGCGCGCCGGCGACCTCGCCGTACTTCCGGAAGAGCGCGACCTTGACCTGCTTCTCCGCCCCCGAGAGCGGGTTCTTCACGGTCAGGGTCTGCGGCTCCTCGGGAAGGTTCGCGACCCGCAGCCGCTCGTCCAGGAACGGATCGCGCCGGACGTCGATGCGGACCTTAGGTCGTCCGTGAGCGAGTCGCCGATCTCGACGAGGCGATCGGCCAGCCAGTCGCCGAGCCCGTTGCGATCGAGCACGGACATCGCGACGTCGATGTTCGTCTTGAACTGGATCAGCCGCTCGCGCGGGTCGGTCACGGCCCCGTCGCGGATCCCGGCGAACTTCACCCCGTAGCGCTGCTCGAAGGTCTGGGCGAGCGCGACGAAGTAGTCCGAGTTCATCTTGAAGGCGTAGGGATGGCTTGGATAGCCGACGATCTGGTCCGCGCCCGGGAGCTTTCCGTTCACCGCGCCGGGCCAGTATCCCTTGATCGTCTTGCCGAACACGATCATCGGCCGGCGATCGCGCGGGTCCCACTCCTCCATGTCCCGCAGCACGCGGACGATCTGGTCGTAGTCGTGACCGTCCGGGATGGAGAAGACGTTCCAGCCGTAGGACGTCCACTGGTCCATCAGGCGGTACCCGTCGAACTTCCGGCTCACCACGCCGCCGATCAGCGCGTCGTCGATGCCGGCGTTGTTGTCGGAGAAGAAGATGCGCAGGCGCTTGCCGACCTGCAAGGCGATGGCCTGCGTCTTCAGCTCCTGGGCGTGACCCGCGCACATCGCGAACTCGCCCTCGAAGGCGACGACCTTGGGCGACCCGGCGGGGGCGCCGATGAAGTCCCAGAACGCGGCCTTGCCGGCCGCGGTGGCGATGCCGATCCCCGATGGGCCGCCGTTGACGTCGTTCGTCACGTCGGTCGATTCGATGTGCCCCGACAGCGCGCGAATGCCGCGGCCCTTGGCCTGGGCGAACAGCGGATGGTCGGCGAGTCCCTGGTCGGCCAGCAGGGTCCCGAGGGCGCCGGCGCCGCGCCGGAAGCCGAGCGCGTCGACCGACAGCATCGCGTGCGTCGGGAGCCACGTGATAGCGCCGATCGCCCGTGGCCTGGTGCCGGCGGTACATCGCCTCGCCCATGATCATCCACAGCGCGTAGCAGGTGGGGGCGCAGTGGCCGGCGGCCAGCATGAACTTGTCGGCGTACGGGTGCTTCGGCCGCCGGTAGTCGAAGCGCAGCCCGCCCGAGGCCGGGCCCGCCAGGTGCGTGGCGACGTTGAACGGCGTGTAGGCCAGCGGCCCGCCGAAATGCCCGGTCTGCGCGTAGTTGCCGAGCAGCACCAGCGTCATGCACGTCATGTACCCGACGTCTTCGAGTCGTTCCCGCTCCGAGGGCACCTTCGATCCGCCGACCGCGGCTGGTGACGCTTGGCTCATGTGAATCTCCCACCCTTCCCTGTGAATGACGGTTCGGCCGCGACAGGCTCCAGCGGCCGGCACCCGCGAAGCCCGCGTGTGCCCGAGGCAGTGTCCGAGAATTCTACCCGAAGTTGGGCCGTTCCGCGATGAGCGGCAGGGCCTCGCGGAGGCCCGCCGTCGCCGCCCCCTTGAACAGGGTGGCTTCGGCCGCCCGCTCGGTCGGACCATGCCATGAACGACGGGAAATTGGGAGGCGCCGTCCCCAGGGTCTCAGAGCCGCGGCAGCTCGTCTATCCGGTCCTCCGGTCGTAGGCCGCCTGGGTGGTGAGCTCCGAACTCGCGGTTGGCGCCCGGGGGACGGGCCAGGCGCCCCTGGACGGCTTCGATCTGCACGCCAACGTGCGGGTGCCCCGCCACGATCGCGCCCGGCTGGAGCATCTCTGTCGATATCTGCTCCGCCCCCCGCTGGTCCAGGACCGGCTGCGTGTCCGCGCCGATGGATGGGTCGTGGTCAAGCTGAAGGCGGCCTGGCGCGATGGGACGACGCCCCTGGTGTTCCCGCTGGGGCCGCCGGCCGTACTGCGAGATGCTCTACGTGTCGCCTGCCGAGCGAACCGTGTGGCCGGAGACTTTCGGTGTCCCTTGCCGACCCCGAATCGCCGGTGCGATGATCGAATGAGGTGAAGCCGACTCTCTCCGCGCTGCTCGGCGCCTCGACGATCACAGTGGGCCTCTCCTCGCTGACCGCCATCTCGAGAGGGGGTAGGCCGCTGCTCGTTCGGTCGCAGGCCGAGCGATGAGCGTCACGCAAGACGGCAGCAGTCCCGCACGCACACCAGGTACCTTGTCGTATCGCGGCTGATCCCGTACAAGCGTATCGACCTCGCCGTGGCGGCTTGCACACGGCTCGGGCTGTCGCTGAAGGTGGGCGGCAAAGGCCGCGACATCGACCGCTTGCGCGCGCTGCGGGCCGACCATCGAATTCCTCGGGTACGTACCGGACGCCGCGCTGCCCACGCTGATGGCGGGATGCAGAGCGTTCCTGTTCCCCGGCCTCGAAGACTTCGGCATTGTGCCGGTGCAGGTGCAGGCGGCGGGGCGTCCGGTCATCGCCTACGCGGGCGGTGGGGCACTGGACACGGTGATTCCGGGGAAGACCGGCGAACTGTTCGCAGACCTCACGGTCGACTCGCTGGCCGATGCCCTCGCCCGCTTCGACGCCGCGGCGTACGATGCCGACACTCTTCAGGCGCACGCGCGGCGGTTCGATAGCAGCGTGTTCCGGCGCGAGCTTTCCGCGTTCGTGGTCGAAACGTGGAACTCCCGCGGCGCGGGGGGCGTATGACCAGCCGCGTTCGCGATCGACGTGTTGGCCTGCCCGAACCGGGGGGGACGGATGCGGGTGATCGCCGTGGTCGAGGACCCGGTCGCGGTGCGGCAGATCCTCGCCGCCCAACGGGCGGCCCAACCGCTCGGGCCCGGCTCGCCGGGCGGGTCGCCGCACCCACCGCACGCTGAACACCTTGAGCGGACAATAGGGCCTGCGGGCGCGCGAGGCTGAACGGCCTCCGGAGGGCCAGGGACCCGGCGACGTATTCCCCCTTTCTTGACAGCAGTTGCGGAGAGTCTTAGATTCGTCGCAGGTAGCGAGGGCCGAGAGGCCCTGAGTAGGCGTGATGAACAGTTGGCACGCCGGAATTCAGTTGATCCGACGGGCAGAGGCCTTGCGTGCGCCCCCTTCCCAGCGGCGTGGTACGCGCGGCGACGCTCGGTTCGCCTCGCGCTCACCGGGTGGATCCTGGCCCTGGTCTCTTCCACGATGGGGCCGGTTGCACTTTCTGTCGATCGAGCGGCGGCATCCCAGGCCGCACCAGAGAACGTGACGATCCGCTTCGAGGGCGGCGTCGCGTCGGCGACCTACGGGGAGGTCATGGCGGAGCTCGGCCGCCAGGGGCTCGTGGGGCTCGTCCCGCACGTCGACCAGAACGGCGGCACGCCGGCCGAGATCCTGCGGGACACGGAGCGCCTGGTCGGCTCCACCGTCGCGCCGGCCTTCGAAGACTACCTCTGCGCCGTCAACCCGCACGTGTGCGCGCGTGCGAAGAGCGGACGCTTCGAGTGGCGAAATGTGCGGGCCCCCGCCGACGCGCCCGCGCCGACGGAGACATGCCCCAGCCGGGCGCTTCCGCGCCACGTGCTGTGCGTGCCGGCTGTCTCCGTGCGCACGTACCGAACCACCGTGCTCGTGCCTTACGACCCCAAGCAGGAGAACCTCCGCGACCTCCTCAGTCGCCGGGGCGGCTGCGAAACGCTCGACGACCGGTGCTTACGCACGATTCGCAACCTGAACAAGGAGGACGTGCTGAGCCCGTCGTATCCGGGCGGCCGCATCCGGTTGCCGTCCCTGGCCTACTCGCTGACCCTGAGCGTGCAGTCCGACGAGCACCTCCAGCGCATCGTGCAGACGGTGGAGAAGGTGCGGAAGACGCTCGACGACCGGAGCGCCCTCACCTTGGATCGGCGAAGCCTCTTCTACACCGTGCCGTCGCCCGTCCAGAAGCAGGATTCCCACCAACCCGGCGCCGGGGTCCCCGGCGGGGCGGAAGCCGCGTACGTCACGCTGCTCCAGCGAATGGGCTACCCCTACCTCCAGCCGGACTCGTTCCCGGCCCCGCTCGGCCGCGTGCTCATCGGCGTCTGGGATTCCCACGTGGACGAGAACCACTGCGGACTCGCGGCCGGCAGCCGGCGCGCCGTCGTGGTGTCCGACCACCTGCCCCGCTCGGCGGCTGATCCGCCCCAGCCGCAGCGTCTGGGCGGATGCGGCAACGTGCGGCTCGCCGCTCGAGGAACGGTGGGACCACGGGACCCACGTCGCCGGCATCATCGGCGCCCGGCGGCAGGGCCTCTCGATGTTCGGGGTCAACCCGCGGGCCTCGCTCTGGGTCTACGAGACCGACAGCCGCGGCAAGCGACTGGAGGACGACGACGACCCCATCGCGAAGCTGGCCAGCATGATCGACGACTCGCACCCGATCCCGACCGGCCCGCCGGCCCTGGTGAACCTGAGCTTCCGGCACAAGATGGAGGACCAGCCGACGCGGCTCGAGCGGATCATCGAATCGTATCGCCGCGACACCCTGTTCGTGGCGGCGGCGGGCAACGACGGCCGCGAGGTCCGCCAGTCGAGCCAGTGTCGGATCATCCCGGCGTGCCTGACGGCGGACCGCGATTCCGAGTCCGGGGACAACGTGATCAGCGTGGTGGCGCTGGACTCGACGGGACAGGATCGGTGGAAGCACGCACAGGATCCGGCCATCGGGTCCAACTACGGCCCGGTGTTCGACGTGGCAGCCATCGGCCAGGCGGTCAGCACGCTGTTCGGCAACGCCTACGGGACGCTCGACGGCACGTCGGTGGCGACGCCGTACGTCACCGGGCTGGCCTCGCTCGTCCAGGTCCAGGCGAGGGCCCGCTCGCCGAGGGAGGTCAAGGAGCGCATCCTCTACACCGTCGACCTCACCGACACGCTGGATCGGCTCGTGGCCTTCGGCCGCATCAACTTCCGGCGGGCGCTGGCCCTCGAGCACGACACGATGACGCTCAAGGACTGCGCGAACGCGGCCTGCGAGCTTCAGTCGGTCGACGTCCGCAAGGAGCCGAGCGACGAGGTGCGGATCGTGGAGGGCCAGCGCGATGGGCGCGACCTTCAGGGGCCGATCACGCTCAAGGTCCGCGACATTCGCCGCCTGGCCGCCGTGGACGACTCGCCCCAGTCGCGGTACTGGGTGATCTACGTGGACGAGACGAAGGTGCTGCGGAAGATCCGGGAGGTCCGTTTCGAGGGCACCCCGCAGCTGCGGCTGGCCGGCGACCGCCGGCAGCCCCTGTCCGGCATCCGCGACTACACCTGCGCGATCCGGTGCGGCACCGCGAACTGATCCCGGTCGGGTTGCTCGCCGTCCTGGCGGTGACGATGACGGCCGGGATCGCCGCCGCTCAGGTCGACGAGGAGGAGGCAGCGGTTCGCATCGTCACCCCGCCGCTGGTGGCGCGCGCGTTCCAGGACCGGGGCGACGGCGTGCTCTGGGAGGGCCGGATCCAGGAGCCCGGCGCCACCTACCTGCGGCTGCGCTTCGAAGCGATCGTTCCCGCCGGGACCGACTTCCTCGTGACCGTGCGGGCCGGGGACGGAACGGCCCTCGCGCGCTACACGGCGGCGGGAATGGCCCAGAGCCCGAGCTGGTACACGGAGGTCTTCCCGACCGACGCCCTCCGGATCCAGGTGACGGGCACGCCGCCTTTCCACGGGGTCTCGTTCGCGGTCACCGAGGTCGTCCGAGGGCTGCCACAGCGGGTGATCCCCCAGAGCGTGGTGTCGAACTGGCAAGACGTCGCGCGGGCGCGCCCCCGCTTCCGTGACGAATTGCTGGCCTCTGTCGCGAAGCTGTTCATGGGCAGTGGCGCCGTCTGCACCGGCTTCCTGGTGGGACCCCAGGCGATTCTGACGAACTTCCACTGCCTGGACCGGTCTCCCGCGTTCCGGGCCACGCAGGGCCGACCGGCGCCGGACTGCTCGGACATCGCGATCCACTTCGACTTCGATCGACAGCCCGCGCCGGACGCGGTGGTCCGGGCGCGCTGCGCGCGGGTGCTCAAGTTCGATCAGCCCCTCGACTACGCCCTGCTCGACCTGGGGGTCGCCCCCCGCGGCGGGGCCGACGGCGCGTGTGCCGTTCTCGCTCGCCGACCAGGTGACCGCCCAGCCCGGCCGGGGGCACCTCGTCCATCACCCCGCAGGCCTCGCCAAGAAGGTGTCGCTCGATTGCGAGCTCCAGCCGGCCGCCGACGGGCGGCTCGAGCACCGCTGCTCGACCTCGGGCGGCAGCTCCGGCGCGCCGCTCCTCGACGACAGCCAGCGTGTCATCGGGCTCCACCACGAGGGCGCGTACCCGCCCGGCATGACCGTGGAGCAGATCGAGCGGCTGGAAGGCGAGGGGCACGTGTTCTGGAACAGGGCCAAGCCCTCCCATCTGATCCGTGAGCAGCTCGGATCCTTCCTGCCCTAGCGAATGGGAGCGAGCGCCCTGGACCCAGCGAGCCAGCCTCCCGCCCGGCCCGGATGCTCTCTCGATCGCCCCGCCGAGGCTCCCGTGATCACGTCGCCCTGCGGCGAATGGCCTTCGGGCTTCTCCTGGCGGCGCCGATCGCCTTCGTCGCCGTCGCGTGCCGCGAGACGGCGCGGCTCGGAGGCGCCCGGGCTCGCAGGGCCTGGGCTTCGCCTCGCCTACGACGAGCGCGGAGACCTCCGACCGGAAAGCCGCGGCCGCGCGGGACCAGGTCCTGGCGGCGGCCGGGGAGGCCACCGATGTCGTGGTGTTCAGCCACGGCTGGTGGAACAGCGAGGCGACCGCGGAGTGCCGGTACCGCCAGGTCATCGACGGCCTGCGGGCCCGGAAGCCAGCCGCCCTCGGCGAGTGACTTCCGGCCCGTGCTGGTCGGGATCTACTGGCCGTCCGCGGTGTTTCCGGTGGCGCCGGGCGACTGCGAGTCCGACGCGTCTCTCCTCGAAGGCGGAACCGCGCCGGTTTCGGGGGATGCGGCCCGGGCCCGGCTGGAGACCTGGGCGCGGGCGGCGTTCCCGGCCGCCACGAGCCGGCCCTCCTTTCAGGCCGAGGTCGCCCGGCTGGCGGAGCTCCTCGAGAAGGAGCGCAGTGGCCCTCCATTGACGCGCACCGAGGGCGAAGCGGTGGTGGCCATTCTCTTCGGCTGGCGAGACGCCGGTCGGCGGCCGGAAGACGCGCCCCCGAGCGACGTGCCGGGGGAGCCGGTCTTTCTCGGTCCCCCCGCCACCGTCGCGGCGCGCTGGCAGCCCGTCGGGCCGCCGGCCGCGGGGGGTGGGACGTCCGAGGCGGGCGGGCGGCCGGCCGCGCCCGCGCCGAGCCGCTTCGTCGACTGGGCGAATGTGTTCACGGTGTGGACGATGAAGGAGCGCGCGGGGATCGTGGGAAGCCGGGGCGTGTACGAGCTCCTCGGCGGCCTGCAGGCCGGACGTGCGCGGGGGCTCCGGATTCACCTCGTGGGACACAGCTTCGGCGGGAAGCTCTTGAGCGCGGCAATCACGGGCCACGGCCGCGGGCCGGGCCACGTCGTGGATTCGTTCGTCATCGTGCAAGGGGCGTTCTCCCACTTCGCCTTCTCCTCCGCCGAGGAGATCCGCGCGCTCGGCGTCACGACGGAGCGCGGCGGACTCTACGCCGCGGTGGCGGGGACGCGGGGGGTGACGGGGCCGCTGGTCGTGACCTATTCCGGGTTCGACACGCCCAACGCCGTCTTCTATCCGATGGCGTTCGGCCTGGTGCGCGACATGCTGGAGGCCGACGAGGTGCCCCGCTACGGCGCCCTGGGCGCGAACGGCATCAAGGGGCCTCGCGTGCGCGCTGCTCAACCTGGCGACCGAGCGCCTGGCCGACAGCCCCGGGACGGATGCTCCCCGGCTCGTCAGCGTGAACGCGTCCGCGGTGATCCAGGGGCACGCGGACTTCGTCAAGTCACCGGTCTTCGATCTGATCTGGGACGCCATCGTCGCGGGGCGGCAGCCGCCCCGCTGAGGGAGCGTGCATGAGACGCGGGATCTCTTGGGCGGCAGTCCTGTCAGCCGCGCTGCTTCTCTCCGGGTGCGGTGGGCTGTCGGACCGGGCCGTGCTGCGGGAGGCGTCCGGCGGACGGCTCGAAGTTCGCTACGGGCAGCTCATCCTCGGGAACGACAAGGCGTTCCGGTCGAAGCTCGGCATGATCCAGGATGCCCAGACCTCCATCGACGCGATGTACTACATCTATACCGACGACCACTCGTCCTCCGTCCTCTCGGAGGCGCTGCTCGCCGCCGCCCAGCGGGGAGTCCGGGTCCGCCTCCTGGTCGACTACCACTACAACTACCGGCTGCTGGATCACTTCACGATGCTGGAGGAGCGCGCCCGCGGGAGCCGAGGCAGCCTGGAGGTCCGCTTCTACAATCGCCCGACCCGGAACATCGTCATGGATGCGGCGTTCCTCACGCTGGGCTGCGCAGCCGGCGCCTCGGAGGGCGCCACGACGCCGTGCTCGCCGGCTCGCCTGGCCGAAGTCGGGCAGCGGTTCGCCGACGAGCGCATCGACGGCCGCCCGGCGGCCGATGTCGGCATCTCGAACCTCAGCGTGGCGGGGTCCGGCCTGTTCCTGTCCGGGCTCTATGCGCGGCGTCCCGACGTCATGGCGCTCGCGGTGCTGAAGGGCGCGCAGCTCGACGCCGGGGCGGCGCCGGGAGCGAGCGGGCCCGGCCCCCTAGCCGCGGCGCTCGAGCCGGTCGCCCGGCTCTACGCCGGGAGCCACGCGGCACCGCCGTTCACGCGCCTCGTGACCGACCTCCGTCTGGCCGGCGTCTTTTCCCGTGAAGGCGTGAGCTCGAACGCCACCTTCGAGGTGATCCGGCCCTATCTGCCGCCCGAACGGTCGGCGTCCGCCTCGGGGGCCAAGGACTGGGAGTACCTGACCGACTTCCTGCATCACAAGCTGCTCTTCGTGGACGGGCGGCACATGCAGCTGGGCGGGCGCAACATCGAGGACTCCTACCACATGCGCCCGAATCCCATGCTCGACAAGTACGCCTTCGTGGACACTGACCTCTACGCGTCGCTCGCGCGCGGGGGCGAGCACGTCCAGCGCGCCTTCGAAGCGCTCTGGAGCTTCCAGGCGATGGTCGCCTCGACGGCGGAGATCCGGCAGCATGCGCCGAACGACTTCGTCGCCAACCTCGGAGCCTTCGGAGCCGCCACTGCGGCCTGCGCGACCACGGCGCCCGGTCCCGGCCGCGACGCGTGCGTCCTGGGCGAGTTCGCACGCGGGGCGGTCCCGATCTCCGGCCGCGAGCAACTGCACGAGACGACGATGCGTCAGCGAGCCCGGGCCTACTACGCTCGCTACCGCCACGCGGCCGCGTCCGACGACACGCCGGCGTTCGACCTGGATCCCGGGGCCCTGGTCGCGTACATCGAGAACCTTCCCTTCCTGGGGCGCCGCCCGTCACCGCCCTACGCGCGAAGCTACGGCGCCGAGAACGGGGCGGAGGCCCGGCACGGCAAGCACATCCACGCCCTGTGGCGCGCGGGGCTCCTCAACGCGTGCCGGACCGAGGGCCAGGACCAAGGGCCCGCGGTCGTCCTCCACAACGCGTACTTCTTCCCGCCGTCGAACCTCGTGGAGACGTTCGGCCGCATGGTCAATGGTGACGTCGACTGCCGAGGGGCGGCCGTCGTCGTGCTGACGAACTCCGCCGAGACGACCGATCTCAACGTCATCAACCTGATGGCCCGGCACTCCCTGAAGGCCTTCGTCGACTACCTGCAGGCCCATCAGGACGCCGCCCGGAGTGCGCGGTTCGCGATCTACGAGTACCGGAAGTTCGGCGGCGGCGACCGGATCTCCCTCCACACGAAGGTCTCGGTCCTCGGCGAGGACGTGATCGTCGGCTCGGCCAACGCCGACGTGCGAAGCTACATGATGGACTCCAACAACGGCTTCTTCGTCCGGCGGGCGCCCCGCTTTCGCCAGGAGTACCTGCGACATCTCGAGGGACTCATGCGAGACGAAACGAAGACCCGGGACATGACGACCTACTATCGGACGACGCCCCGGGCGACTCTGCTGGAGGAGGACCGCCGCGCGTTCCGGATGCTGCTGGCAGAGTACGGCGCGGGCCAGCTCGACCCGGCGCTCCAGGCGGAGCTGGAGCAGCGCTTCGTCGGTCTGCTGGACCTCGTGTACGACCTCACGCTGGCCACCCTCGAGGGAGGCCGCGAGGGGCGCCGGAAGGCGGCCGAGTTCAACCGCCTCTTCAAGCCGCTCTGATCACGCGCGCCTCGGGGTGGCCCATATGGCCGACGGCCCTCTCCGGAGCCTCGAGTCCTTGCGGACGCGATCGGAGAGCTGTCCTTGAAGGGTGTTCAGCGTCCGGTCGTGGCACACAACGTCGTGGGGGTTCGCCGGAAGCCACCGGCGACTGAGCGCACGGTTGCGTCGCCCATCGCGGAGGGCGCCCGGCCCGCTTCGCCGGGCCCCGAACGGCGTGACCCTGCTATGATCCCCTCAGTGGCCGCCTCGAGGGAGGCCCGAGTGGAACGAACACGAGGTACGCGGCCGCGCTGAGATTCAAGGAGGAGCTGCCATGCCGGTTCGAGCCTTGCTCCACTACGCGCTCGAGGTGCCCGACCAGACGGTCGGGGAGACGTTCTACCGGACGTTCGGGCTTGTCGACCAGCCGGCGCGGGACGGAGCCGTGCATCTGCGTCCCGGCGACCTCGGGCGCGCGTGCACCTTGCTCTACGGCGGGCCGCGGAAGCGCCTCCACCATCTGGCGTTCGGCGCCCCGGGTGGCGAGTACGAGGCGGTGCGCGAGTCGATCCGCCGCGCGGGCGTGCGCGAAGTCGACCCGCCGCGGGGCGCGCCCGACGGCGGGTTCTGGGTCCGCGATCCGGATGGCCACGCCGTCAACGTCCGTCCGGAGGGAGCAGAGGAGCCTCCGCCCGACCCGCCGCTTGCGATCAACAGCCCGGGCCACGTCCAGCGCCAGGTGGTGCGGGGGAGCCCCGACCGCGGCGTCCGGGCGGCGCCCCGGAAGCTCGGGCACGTCCTCCTCTTCACGCCGGACGTCGATCGCCAGGTCGACTTCTACACGCGGGTGCTCGGACTCAAGCTGTCCGACCGGGTGAAGAGCATCATCGCCTTCACCCGGTGCACGACCGACCACCACAACCTGGCGTTCCTCACGTCCAAGGGGCCGGGGTTCCACCACGCGTCGTTCCAGGTCGGCTCGGTGGACGAGATCGCGGTGGGCGCGGCGAAGATGCACGACGCCGGCTGGCAGAAGGGCTGGGGGCTCGGCCGCCACGTCATCGGCTCCAACTACTTCCACTACACGCGCGATCCCTGGGGCAGCTTCGCGGAGTACTACCACGACCTCGATTTCATCCCGGAGAACTGCGCCTGGACTCCCCGCGACTTCCCGGAGGAGGACTCGCTCTACGTCTGGGGGCCGCCCTTGCCCCCGGAGTTCGTGGAGAACACCGAGCTCACCTGAGGCCGGACTCTACCGGGACCGGATGGCGATGCCCATCATCTACTTCGACGATTTCGGGGAGGAGCGTCTGACCCCATAGGCGCTGCCCGGCGCGGAGCGAGGAGGTCCCACCATGGCGAATTCGATCAACGGGATGGCCGAGCAGCTCCGCGCTCGCCTCGGCCGGCCGGAGACGATCCCACTCCCCGGTTGCTACGACGTGCTGAGCGCGCTCATCAGCGAGGACGCCGGGTTCGAGGCCGTCTTCCTGAGCGGCTACGGGGTCGCGGCGAGCTTCCTTGGCAACCCGGACATCGGGCTGACGACGCTCTCGGAGACCGCGCAGCTCGCGCGCAACGTCGTCGACGCCGTCAACGTCCCGGTCGTGGTCGACGTCGACGACGGCTACGGGAACGAGGAGAACGTCAGCCGCACGATCTACGAGATGGAGTCCGCCGGGGTGGCGGGGATCCAGATGGAGGACCAGATCTCCCCGAAGCGCTGCGGGCACGCCGAGGGCAAGAAGGTGCTCCCCATGGAGAGCTACCTCAGCAAGCTGGCCGCGGCGCTCAAGGCGCGCCAGACGCCCTTGTCCATCATCGCCCGGACCGACTCCACCGATCTCGACGACGCCGTGCAGCGCGCCCAGCGGTACCTCGACGCCGGCGCCGACGCCGTCATCATCGACGGCCTGCGGAGCATGGACGCGGTGCGGCGGGTGGGCCGTGAGGTGCCGGGCAACAAGCAGCTGAACCTGATCTTCGGCGGCAAGACGCCCATCCTGACCGTCGACCAGGCGCAGGAGGCCGGCTTCAAGATCCTGCTCTACTCGACGCCGGCCCTCTATGTCACCGCCCACGCGCTGAGGCAGTGGCTGCCGGCGCTCCGCCAGGCGCGCGACCTGAAGTCGATCGCGGACGCGAGCCTCCAGTTCGACGAGTTCCAGCAGTTCATCGAGAAGAGCTATCGCGAGCGGAAGTACCTGCGCTAGGGTGGCCGGCCCTCCCTCGGGGGCCGCTCCGTCGCCGTGCGTCGGTCCCGAGGCGGGATCGCCGGCCTGGCGGGAGTCGCGCTCGCCGTTGCGCTGGCCGGCGAGGCCGCCGGGCCGGCGCCGCCGAGTCCCGTCGGCCCGGCGATCGCGCCCGCCCAACAGCTCCGGTGGGAGGTCGTCGGCAGCTATCCCCACGATCCCGGAGCCTTTCTCCAGGGACTCGTGTGGCACGACGGCGGCTTCTTCGAGAGCACGGGCCTCCTCCGCCGGTCCACTCTCCGCCGGGTGGAGTGGCCGAGCGGCCGCGTGGTGCGCCGGGTGGACCTGCCGCCGGACGTGTTCGGCGAGGGGCTCGCCCGCGTGGGGAGCCGGCTGATCCAGCTGACCTGGCGCTCGGGCCGAGCGTTCGTCTACGACCTGACGACGCTCCGCCTGCTTCAGGAGTTCCGGTACGAGGGTGAGGGATGGGGGCTCGCGTTCGACGGCGCGAGCCTCATCCAGAGCGACGGATCGGACGTGCTGACGTACCGGGATCCCCAGCGGTTCACGCCCACCCGGCGGCTCTCCGTCACCTGGAACGGCCGGCCGCTCCAGCATCTGAACGAGCTCGAGGTCGTCGACGGCCAGGTGTGGGCCAACGTCTGGTACACCGACTACATCGTCCAGATCGACCCGGCGTCCGGCCGCGTCTCGTCGTTCCTCGACCTGACCGGGCTCTTGCCTCCCGGACAGCGCCATCGGGACGCGGTCTTGAACGGGATCGCCTACGACCCGGCCACCCGGCGCGTGTTCGTCAGTGGGAAGCTCTGGCCCTCGATGTTCGAGATCCGCGTCCGCTGAGCGAGCGCCTCAGGGCCAGAACTCTCGCGAGGCGAGCCGCGCGCCCTCGCTGAGGCTCCCGAGCTCGGCCCAGACGACGCCGGGATCGACGGCGGCCTGGCCGACCCAGGTGCCGTAGCCGCAGTCGGTGCCGGCGATGCACGTTCTCCCGGCCGACCAGCTTAGCGTAGCGCCCGATTCGCTGGGCCAGCCAGCCCGGGCCCGCGCGCGGGGCACACCCTGGCCTCGGTGAGCTGCGCCGCCACGGAGGGTCGCCGACATAACGCTCCTTCTCGGTCGTTCTCCCCAGAGGGGCCTGTTCCGGTCGGGCGCTGACCTCGAAATCGAGGTAAGCAGGAACGAAAGGTCCGGCGAGGAAAATGGGAGGGGTAAGTCCACCCTGAGTATGCTGCGGCCGCTTGCAGTGTTTGCAGTGTTATGCAGATCAGCCTATCCTGCCGTCGAATTGTAGTTCGGCCCACAATCGCGTTGTGACCAAAGGGCGCTCTGATTCCAGCGGACGGAGGGATGCTCGATGAGCGAGCAGCCGATCAACGCTGACGCGTTTCGGGACTTCGAGCGCGCCGCTCACGACGAGATCGCGGAGGGCTATCGCCGGTTCTTTACCACCGTGACCGATTATGCTGTTGAGCCGTTGCTCGACGCCGCCGCAGTGAGAGCGGGTAGGCGCGTCCTTGACGTGGCGACTGGCCCCGGACTCGTCGCTTTTCGGGCCGCCGGCCGTGGGGCGGCGGCGGTCACTGGCGTTGACCTCGCGCCCCGAATGCTAGAACTTGCTGCAGCGCAATGCCCTCGAGTCGACTTTCGGCAGGCCGACGCCGAGAATCTACCGCTCGCGGATCAGTCCTTCGACTGCGTCGTCAGCAACTTCGGCCTGGGACACTTCCCGCGTCCGGAGCGCGCGCTAAGCGAGTTCGTGCGGGTGCTGACACCTGGCGGCGCCGTCGCGGTCTCCTGGTGGGATGTGCCGGCTCGTCATCGCGTGATGGGGATCTTCTTCGACGCCATGAACGAGGCGGGAGCCACCATGCCGGCGGAACTCCCGACGGGCCCTCCCATGTTTCGGTTCTCGGATGATCAGGAGCTATCAGGTGCGCTGCACTCCGCTGGCGTTGCGGAGGTGATAGTTCGAACCTTCTCCTTCGTCCATCTACTGGCAAGCCCCGAGGAATTGTGGAATGGCATCCTCGGCGGGGACGGTCCGAACTTCAATTGGCATCCGTCGCCAGCCGAAGGAAGTACAGGATCGCATCCGAACCGCGTATGAACGGCTGGTGCAAGCATATGCGGGGCCCGACGGCGTCAAGGTGCCGGTTGCGTTTAAGATCGGATCCGGCCGAAGGCCATTCGCCTGAGTCAACCGGGGGCCGAACCACGGCATGGAGCCGACGGCTTCGCCGCGGCTCATACCGACCGTTAGACGGCAGGAGGCAATTTCAGCATGATTCGCGAACCGTCCTCTATGTCGGGTCACCGCGAGGAGCGACGGCGTGCCTTCGCCGATCCCGAGGTCGTGGCGTGGGTCCAGGCGCGCGGCCACGCAGACGGCGACTTCGAGGCGCTCCTCGCCCGGACCCACCCGGCGGCCCACACGTGGGCCCTCGCGCCCGACGGCTGCACGGCTCGGCGGGCACTCGAGGCGATCAGCGAGGGGATCGCATTCACGACGCTCGAGCACGCAGCCGGTGCCGATCACGTGGCGGCGTCTCTCGCTCGCGTTTCCGGCCTCGTGAACCAGCTCAATCGCCAATGATGCCGGTACGGGTTACGGACTCTAGCCCGAGGTTGACCAGCGCCTGAAATCGAAGGCCCCGATCGCTCGCGTCCTCATCCTCTCCGCCTCCGCTGGCGCGGGCCACGTACGCGCGGCGCAGGCGCTCGAGGTTGTAGTCGACATAAAGCTGCTTCTCGGTCGTTCTCCCCAGAGGGGCTGCCCACATGGATCGAGCCCGTCTGGATCGCGATCTGCGTCAACGGCTCACCGGCCAAGTGTCAGCTCCCACAGGTCGCCCAAGTGTCAGCAACCCCAGGTCGGTATAGTGCAGGGAAAACGGTAGTGCGGGAGGCGGCCATGGCACAAAAAGCGCTCGTGAATCGCGACGCCGCGAGATGGTCGAGGCCGTGCGTCGAGGCGCCTCGATGCGGGCCGTGGCTCGTCAGCACGGCGTGAGTCTGTCGACGGTGCAGCGGTGGGTGCAGCGGGCGGCCGGGGAGCGGCTCAGTCGCGTGCCGTGGGCGGACCGTCTGGGCGGGTGCCGGCGCGCGGTGAATCGGGTGGCGGTCGCGACCGAAGACGTGGTGCTGCGGTTGCGGCGCGATCTGAAGGAGACCAGCGACCTGGGGGAGTATGGGGCCGCGGCCATTCACCGCGAACTTCGGGCCCGCGGGCACCAGACCGTCCCCTCGGTCCGCACCGTCGGGCGCGTGCTGACCGCCGGGGCGCGCTGGATGCGCAACGCCGGCGGCGATGGCCGGCCCCGCCGCCCGGATGGTATCTGCCCGCGTTCCGCCGCAGGTCGAGCTCGATAGCGTCGACATCGTGGTGGGGCTGGTCATTCGAGGCGGCACCGACGTCGAAGTCCTCAACGCCATTTCGCTCCATGGGGGATTGGCCGCCTCCTGGCCCTGCGGCGATATCACCGCCCGAACCGCAGTCGAGCGGCTCGCTGGAGCATTGGCGCAGAGTCGGCCTCCCGCGCTACGCGCAGTTTGACAACGAGAGCCGCTTTCAGGGTACCCACAAGCGTCCCGACAGCATCGGTCGGGTGGCCAGGGTCTGTTTGAGCCTCGGGGTCACCCCGGTGTTCGCCCCGCCCCGGGAAACCGGCTTCCAAGCGGCCATCGAAACTTCAATGGGCGCTGGCAGGCCAAGGTGTGGGCGCGCTTCGAACACGTCTCGCTCGCGGCCCTGCAAGCCCAGTCGGCCCGATTCATCGAGGCCTTGCGCCGCCGCTCGGCCGGCCGGCTGGAGGCGGCGCCCCCCCGCCGGCCCCTGCCCGCCGAGTGGACCCTGGATCTCCAGCGCCCGCTCCAGGGCGCGATGATCTTCCTGCGCCGGACCAACGAGCACGGCGAGATCCGTGTGCTGGGCCACCCCTCTCCGGCGCGCCCACCTGGCTCCATCGCCTGGTCCGTGCCGAGGTCGATCTCACCGCGGGACACAGCCGCTTCCATGCGCTGTGTCGACGGGATCTAGACCATCACCCACTCCTGCGGATGGCCCCATACGGGGTCCCGCGGAAACCGTTCGTGGAGTTGACCTGGGGGTGCCGACACTTGCCATCGCTGGACAATCTCAACCGACCTCATGAAGCTGACACTTGGCCGGTTAGGTTCTCGTTACGAGCGCGCGCGGGTCCCCGAGCCGGAGCTGGCCGTCCGTTAGGACCGCCCTTGATCTACGGGAGCCCCAACGCTGTGCGGTGCGCCGTCGGGGTCGTGCGTCTCCGAGGACGGGCGCGGCGTGCTTTCGGGACGATGGGCGCGCTCGTGGTTCGGGGGCCCGTCGGGTCGCTACGGCCGAACCAGCCGGACCGAGCGGATCTGGGGTCCGAGGTCGGCGCGTCTAGACGAAGGCCTCCCGACGCGGCAGTGAGTGCGTCCCCGCCATCTGCCAGTGTCCGCCGTCGCTCGGGAACTACGGCCAGAACTCGCGCGAGGCGAGGCGCGCGCCCTCGGCCAGGCTCCGGAGCTTGGCCCAGACGACGCCGGGATCGACGGCGGCCTGGCCGACCCAGGTGCCGTAGCCGCAGTCGGTGCCGGCGATGACGTTCTCGCGGCCGACCAGCTTCGCGTAGCGCCCGATCCGCTGGGCCACCAGCTCGGGGTGCTCGATGTAGTTCGTCTTCGACTCGAGCACGCCGGGGATCAGGACCTTGCCCTCGGGCACCCGCACGCGCTCGAACAGTCGCCACTCGTGCGCGTGGCGCGGGTTGGCGGCCTCGAAGGAGACCCCGGCCGGCCGGGCGAGGAAGACGATGTCGATGATGTCCGCCAGCGGGACGTCGTAGTGGTGCGGCCCCTCGTAGTTGCCCCAGCAGACGTGCATGCGGACCCGGTCGGGCGGGACGTTCGCCAGCGCGTGGTTGAGCGCCTCGACGTGAAGCCGCGCCATCCGGCGGAACTCCTCGAGGTCCAGGCCGGCGTACTGGATGTGCCGCCCCATGGCGAGGTCCGGGCAGTCCACCTGGAGCAGGAGCCCGGCGCCCACGACGGCCTCGTACTCGACCCGCATGGCGTCCGCGATGGCGGAGAGGTAGGCCTCGTGGCTCGGGTAGTGGTCGTTCCGGAAGAAGAGGGAGATCACGCCCGGCGAGGCGGCGGTCAGGAAGCCCTCCGCGGCCGACACCGAGGCGAGGGCGGCCTTGAGGTTCTGGGCGTCGGTCTCGGCCGCCCGCGCGTCGCGCACGCCGATCGGGCCGTTGCAGGCCGGGGTCCGGCGCCGGGACCGTCCCGGGTCGCCGAAGACGCGCTTCGCCAGGTCCGGGAAGTCCACGAGGTCCTGGTACTGGAGCGGCTGGCTGGTGCCGCCGAAGCCGGCCAGCCGGTCCTTGACGTAGGTCGCGTAGCTCGGCTTGCTGAGCTCGCCGTCGTCGATGACGTCGACGCCGGCCTCGGCCTGCTTCCGGACGACGTCCGCCACGCCGGCGCGGATGCGCGCGGCGAGGGCGGCGCCGTCGACCGGCACGCCCTCCTCCCGGGCGAACATCGCGCGGACCAGGTCGTCGGGCCGCGGCAGGCTGCCCGTGTGGGTGGTGAGGAATCGCTCCGTGCTGCGCTTCATGCGAACCTCGGATCGGCGGCCGGGACGGGCGCCTGGGGGAGCCCGAGCTCCCGGCGCACGAGGTTCGTCCCGAGGGTGATGGCCACGCACTTGTAGAAGGCGATGCGGCGGGAGAGCCCCTCGCGGCCGAAGCCGCAGTCGGTGGAGACGATCAGCCGCTCGGGCGGGACGTACTCGAGCGCCTTGCGGATCAGGTTGGCCACCACCTCCGGCGGCTCGACGGCCGTCGACGTGTGGCTCACGACGCCGACCGCGATCTTCTTGTCGGTCCGGTGCTTGCCGAGGAGCGGGAGGTCGCGCCCGCCCGTCGACGCGCACTCGAGCGTGAGCACGTCGGCGTCGGTGGCGAGGAGGTAGGGGAGCGCGCGCTCGTACGACGGGCGCTCCCAGTAGAGCGGCTGCTGGTTCGGGTTCCCCCAGCAGGTGTGGAGCCAGATCTCGGTCTCGACGCCCCGGACCTCGCGGTTGAAGGCGTCGGTGAAGAACTGGAGATCGGCGTCGGTCGCGCTCCCGTCGACGGTCGCGCTGTGATGGCGCGGCTCCTCCACCTGGATCACCCGGCACCCGGCGGCCGCCACCTGGCGCAGCTCGGCGTTGAAGACGTCGGCGACGTCCAGGATCAGCTCCCGCTCCGAGGCGTAGTGCCGGTTCACGAGCATCTTGGCGAGGATCTGGGCGCTGACCGCGCCGAACTTCACCGGCCGGTCGGTGAACCGCTGGGCCGTCCGCCAGAGCGCGGCGTACTGGAGCGGGCCGGCCTGGATCCGCTCGCCCACGACGGCCGGCTGGTAGGCCTCCATGACCTCGTAGAGGATGTGGCCGGGCCGGTGGGTCCACCCGGCGGCCGCCGTCCGGTCCACGTGGCCGGTGATCCCGCCGAGCCGCTCGATCGGGTAGTAGAACCACGACCGCCCGCCCACCGTGAGGTCGAAGCGGGAGTCGCCGTCGGTGACGATGTCGAGGCCGGCGCGGGCCTGCTCGGCGACGAGGCAGCTCACGGCGTCGAGGTACTGCTCGCGGAAGACGCTGTCGCCGAGCGCGTCCTTGAACGAGCGCCGGTGGAGGCCCTCCGTGAACCACGACGGCCGCGGGTAGGAGCCGGTGATCGTGGTCGGCAGCACCAGGTCGCGGGTCGCGTTCAGCATGAGATCGTCCGGCCCGTGCGCATCACGCCTCCCGAATGCCTCTCGAGTGATCGATGCGGCTGAGCGTAGCCAGTGCCGCCAGGGCGGTCAAGCGCGATCTCCGGCAACCGGCGCACCGTCGGGGCCTCGATGGCGTCGGGCTTCCCGCGCATGCCCGGGTTGGTATAGAGTCGTGCCGCGCGAGACTAGAGACCGCCGCGGCGCCGGCGCCGCCGGCGCGAGGAGGCCGACCATGACGCTCTCGACCCGGGTGCTCGGCACGCTTGCCATCGCCCTGCTGCTCGCCCTGGCCGGCCCCGTCGCCGGGCTGGCCGCCCCGTCCGGGCCCCCGGTCCGCGTCGGGAGCACGCT
The DNA here is from genome assembly GCA_963799055.1 of uncultured Candidatus Rokubacteria bacterium. GTDB lineage: Bacteria > Methylomirabilota > Methylomirabilia > Rokubacteriales > DASRDR01 > DASRDR01. The sequence continues at coordinate 92,824 of CAWCVP010000014.1, read as the reverse complement.
GGCCCTCACCGGGCCGCTGGCGGCGACCGCGCTCGTCCACAAGATCACGGGCGAGATCTACGTCGAGGAGCTGAACAAGAAGAACGGCCTGCTCGGGCGTCCCGTCGAGTGGGTCCTCCTCGACGACCAGTCGAAGCCCGATGTCGCGCGCACGCTCTACGAGCGGCTGATCACGGTGGACAAGGTCGACCTCCTCCTCGGGCCGTACGCCACCGGCGCGATCCTCTCGGCGATGGGCGTGGCCCAGCGCTACGACAAGATGCTGATCCACCACACCTTCGGCATCCCGCACCTCGCGAAGTACGAGCGTCACTTCCCGACGTGGGCGATGGGACCGGAGCCTGGTCAGACGGTTCCGAACCGCCTCTTCGACGCGCTGGCGGCGACGCCGAAGCCGCCCAAGACGATCGCGATCGTGACGGACAAGTTCCCGTCGGTGCACTTCCTGTCGCTGGGGGCGCGCGAGGTCGCGCAGAAGCGGGGTCTCCGCGAGGTGCTGTTCCTCGAGTTCGAGTTCGGCACCCGCGACTTCGGGCCGATCGCGGCGCGGGTCAAGGACGCCAACCCGGACTTCCTGTGGATGGGCGCGATCGGGCTCGACGGAAACCAGCTCCTGGACGCGCTGAAGAAGATCGACTACACGCCGAAGAGCCACTTCTACCTCTATCCCGCCCCCGGGCCGCTCGCCAAGGCGCCGGAGGGCAAGGGCGCCCTCGCCGCGACCGTCTTCGAGGAGCATCCGCCGTTCACGAACAACCCGGCCGCGGCCGAGTTCGTGAAGCTCTTCCAGGAGCGGGCGACCAAGGCCGGCCTGCCCTACACGGCCGTCGACACGCAGGCCGCGGCGTCGTACACGGCCTGGCAGCTGCTGGAGGCCTCGGTGACGGCCAACAAGAGCCTGGACGACAAGGTGCTCGCGCAGTGGCTCAAGACGAACCGCGTCGACACCATCAGCGGCAAGCTCCGGTTCGACGGACCCAACAACTACGGCGACGACCTGACGAAGATGAAGCAGGTGCAGGACGGGAAGTGGCTGGTGGTGTGGCCGAAGGAGTACGCCGCCCCCGGAGCCCAACTCCTCGTCCCTTGACGTCCCGGGGCGATACGCGTCGCATCCCGTCGTCCTCGGGCCGAGCCCGGCCTCAGCGTATGCGGCATACGCTTCGGCCGGCCTCGGCCCTGCGTCCTAGGGCTGCTCGCGTCTCGCCCCGGGACCGCGATGGCTCGCGTGTGGACGGTACGGGCCCTCGCTGGGGTTTCCCGGTCAGTTTAGCGACGGTCTGATTCGCCCGGTCTTCCGTGCCGAGCTTTACGCTTCTCGCGCAGTCGGTGCTGTCGGGGCTGTTCGTTGGCGGGCTGTATGGCCTGCTGGGGCTCGGGCTCAGCCTGTCCTGGGGGCTGCTGCGGCTCATCAACCTGGCGCACTTCGCCCTGGCGTTCCTGGGGGCGTACCTGACCTACGCGCTGTCGTCGGCGCTCGCGATCGACCCCTTCTGGAGCCTCCTGGTCGTGCCGCCGGCGTTCTTCGGGCTGGGCGTCCTCAGCCAGGCGGTCTTCACGCGGTTCGGGGTCACCCAGTTCGGCTCGCTGCTCGTCACGTTCGGCCTGACGGTGATCATCGAGAGCCTGATCCAGTGGATCTGGACGGCCGACTACCGCAAGCTCGAGACGGCGTACGGCACGGCGTCCTGGCGCGCCGGCGGCCTCTACCTGCCGAAGGCGGAGATGCTCGCCCTCGCGGCGGCGGTGCTGCTCGCGGTCCTCACCTGGGCGTGGCTCCGCTTCACCTGGGTGGGGAAGGGACTGCGCGCCTGCGCGGAGGACCCGCAGATCGCGGCCGCCTTCGGGGTGAACCAGCGTCGCCTGGCGCTCGTGCTCTCGGGCCTCGGCGCGGCCTTCGCCGGCGTGGCGGGCGCCTTCATCGCGCTGATCTACACGCTGGCGCCTTCCCAGATCTACGCGTGGATCGGCGTCGTGTTCGCGGCCGTGATCCTCGGCGGGCTCGGGAATCCCCTGGGGCCGCTGGTGGCGGGGGTGGTGATCGGCGTGAGCGAGGCGCTGACGATGGCGCTGACCGCGCCCGCCTGGGCGCCGCTCGTGTCCTTCACGCTCCTCATCCTCGTGCTCCTGCTGCGCCCCGACCGGGTGTAGGGTGCGCCGCCTCGCCGCGCCCGCGGCCTTCGCGGCGGTGGGCCTCGGGCTCTCGCTGGTGCCGGCCGCCCGGCTGCCCGCCTTCTACGAGTCGTTCCTCTATCTCGTCTTCCACTGGATCGCGCTCGCGACGAGCTGGAGCATCCTGAGCGGGTTCGCCGGGTACTTCAGCTTCGGCCACGGGGCGTTCTTCGGCGCCGGCGTGTACGCGGCGGCCACCCTCCTCACCGCCGGCCTGCCGGTCCTGCCGGCCCTCCCGCTCGCCGGGGTGGTCGCCGCCCTGTTCGGCGTGGCGATGGGGGCCGTGGTCTTCCGGGTGCCCCGGCTCCGGGGCGAGCTGTTCGCCCTCCTGACGCTGGCCGTGACGTTCGTGCTCGCCACGATCGTGCTCAACACGCGCATCGACGGCGGCCCGGGTCTGTACCTGAGCGCGATTCCGCTGCCGCGGCTGGCCGGCTCGGCGACGGCCACGCTCTACCTCCTCGCGCTCGGCATCGCGCTGGTGACGGTCGCGACGGCGTATGGCGTGTATCACGCCCGGTGGGGCGCCGGGCTCTTCGCGATTCACGACGACGAGGACGTGGCCGAGGTGCTGGGCGTGCCGACCTACCGGTACAAGCTCCTCGCCCTCGGCCTCTCGGCGGGCCTGGCCGGCGTCGCGGGCGGCATCCACGCCCTCTTCGTCACCTACGTCACGGTGGGGGAGACGTTCTCGATCGTCGTGCCCCTCTACGTCGTCCTCATGAGCGTGCTCGGCGGCGCCCGGCACTGGCTCGGCCCGGCGATCGGCGCCGCGCTGGTGACGGCCCTGATGTTCGGCGCCACCGGGGGCCAGACGGCCGTGGCGGGGCGCGCCGCGGTCGGGCTCGCGCTCGTGCTCGCCGTGCTCTTTCTGCCCCGCGGGATCACCGGCCTGGTGCGGCGCCGACGACCCGCGCCGGCGGCGCCGACGCCCTCCCGGGGAGCGTCCGAGCGCGTCCGGATCCTGCCGAGCGAGCGCCCGCCGGGCGGCGCCGGGCGCGCCGCTGCTCGTCTGCACCGAGGTGCGCAAGTCGTTCCGCGGCCTCCAGGCGCTGCGAGGGGTCAGCCTCGAGGTCCGGGAGGGCGAGATCCTGGGGCTCGTCGGCCCCAACGGCTCCGGCAAGTCGACGCTCATCAACGTGATCAGCGGCCATCACCGGGCGGACGGCGGGCGGATCGTCGTGGGCGGCGTGGACGTGACCGGCGGCCCGGCGCACGGGATCGCCCGGCTGGGCATCTCGCGGACCTACCAGATCCCGCGCCCGTTCGCCCACCTGACCGTCCGCGACAACGTCGCCGTCGCGGCCATGTTCGGGCGGCTCGGCCGGGACCGGCGCACCGCCGAGCGCGAGGCCGGCCGCTGGCTGGAGTTCACGGGCCTCGCCGACCGCGCGGACCTGCTCCCGGCCGCGCTGAACCTCCACCAGCGGAAGTTCCTGGAGCTGGCGCGGGCGCTGGCCTCCGAGCCGCGCCTCGTGATGCTCGACGAGGTGCTCTCGGGCCTGACCCCGACCGAGATGGCCGACGCCACCCGGCTGGTCGGGGACATCCGCGACCGGGGGACGACGGTGGTGTTCGTCGAGCACATCATCCGGGCGGTCATGACGCTCGCCGACCGCGTCGTCGTGCTGGATGCCGGCCAGATCATCGCGAGCGGTCCGCCGGCCGACGTCATGCGGCATCCCGACGTCGTGCAGCGCTACCTCGGGAAGGCCCATGCTTGAAGCGGCGGGGCTCGAGGTGGCCTACGGGGACGCCACCGCGCTCTGGGACGTGTCGCTCGAGGTGGGGGAGGGCGAGCTGGTGGCGGTGGTCGGCCCGAACGGGAGCGGGAAGACGACGCTGATCAACGCCATCGCGGGCCTCCTGCCGGTCCGCGGCGGGACGCTCCGCTTCGGCGGCGAGGACCTCGACGCGCCTCGCGCCCCACCAGGTCTCGAGCCGCGGGATCGCGATCGTCCCCGAGGGTCGCCGGCTGTTCACCGGGATGACGGTGGAGGAGAACCTCGAGATCGGATGCTATGCGCCCGCGGGGCGGGGCGCCCTCGGGGCGCGGCTCGAGCGCGTGTACGGGATCTTTCCCGTGCTGCGGGCGCGCCGGCGTCAGGTGGCGGGGACGCTCTCGGGCGGCGAGCAGCAGATGGCCGCGATCGGCCGCGCGCTGATGGCGGGGCCGCGCCTGCTCCTCCTGGACGAGCCGTCGCTCGGCCTCGCGCCCGCCATCGTGGACCACGTCTTCGACGTGATCGTGGAGCTGCATCGCGCCGGCACGGCGGTGCTCCTCGTGGAGCAGAACGTCGGGAAGGCCCTGGCGGTGGCGGACCGCGCCTACGTGCTGTCGGAAGGCCGCATCGTGTCGAGCGGCCCGCCGGCCCGGCTCCTCGTCGAGCCCCACATCCGGAGCGCGTACCTCGGTGACGCGTAGGCGGTGCGGCGGCCCGCCGAGCTCTGCTATTCTCGGCGCACCATGATCGCTCCGAGGCCCATCCACGGGGCCTGCGACTGGCGCGGCGAGGAGATGGCGCGCTCGGCGCGCTGGATCCGCATGCTCGACGGGGAGAGCCTCGCCGAGATCGACGCGGCGCTCGGCGTGGCCCGGTCGGCGGGGGTCCCGTGGCACGGAACGACGCGGGAGCACTTTCCCCTCCGGGCGCTCGCGGCCGTGCTGACCGACGTGGCCCGCGAGCTCGAGGACGGCGGGGGCCTCGTGACCCTGCGCGGCCTCCCGGTCGAGCGGTACAGCGCCGACGAGCTCCGGCAGATCTGGTTTGGCCTCGGCAGCCACCTCGGCCGGCCGGTCTACCAGAACCGGCGCGGCGAGCTGATGCGCGAGATCCGGGACGAGGGCCGCGCGGTCGGCGAGCGCTACGGGCAGATCCCGGCGGGGAGCGGCGATCCGGGCGTGGTGCTTTCCTCCTACGCGCGCACGCTCTCGAATGGCCCGTTGCGCTTCCACACGGACCGCTGCGACGTGGTCGGCCTCCTCTGCGCGGGCCAGGCGCGGGCCGGCGGGGTCAGCAAGCTGGCGAGCTCCGTGGCCGTGCACAACGAGATGATCCGGCGCCGGCCGGATCTCGCGGCCGCTCTCTACCAGGACGTGTATCGCAGCCGCTTCGGCGAGGAGGCCGACCGCCACGACGTCGTGTATCCGCTGCCGGTCTTCGGCGCGCGCGACGGCAAGTTCACGAGCCACTACTCGCTGACCTTCATCGAGATCGCCCAGATGGTGCCGGGACGTGCCGCGCCTGACGGCCGCTCCAGCGGGAGGCGATCGAGCTCCTGATGGCGCTGGCCGACGAGCTGTCCTTCGCGATGCGCTTCGAGCCCGGCGACATGCAGCTCGTCAACAACCACGTCATCTACCACGCGCGGACCGCCTTCGAGGACGACGCCGGCGCGGGGCAGGTGCGGCTCCTCTACCGGCTCTGGCTCTCGATGCCGAACAGCCGGGCGCTCCCGCCGGGGCACGAGGTCCTGTGGGGCGCGATCGAGCCGGGAGCGCTGCGGGGCGGGATCGGCCAGGTCTCGGCCGCCTGAGCCGCGGCCGGTGAGGCCGCCCGCGGCTGCCGGCCGCGTCCGAAGCGCCCTGACCTTGACACGCCTTGGCCGATCGGCCAGGCTTCCGGTGTCACGGCGCGGGCGCGCGTTTCCCGGCCGGCCACGCGCCACACGGGAGGGCCGAGGATGACGAAGACCTGGATCACCGTTCTCGCGCTCGGGGCCGGGGTCGCAGTTGGGTGGACGGCGGCGACGGTGCTCGAGGCGCAGCCCACCGGCATCAAGCGGACGCTCCTGATGAAGACGGAGCTGGCCGGCATCGACGGCCGCGAGGTGTATCTCGGGACGGCGGAGATCGCGCCCGGGGCCAGCGCGGGCCGGCACTACTCACGACGGTCACGAGATCGGGTACGTGCTGGAGGGCACCGCCCTCTTCGAGGTCGAAGGCCAGGCGCCGGTCGTGCTCAAGCCCGGCGACCACTACCACGTCGACGCCGGCAAGCGGCACGACGCCCGAAACTCCGGCACCGGTCCCGCCAAGGTCCTGGCGATCTACCTCATCGAGAAGGGCAAGCCCCTGGCGGTCCCCGCCCCCTGATGCGATCGCCCGGCGACGACCGGCGCACCACGTGAGCCCGCGAGAAGTCGAGTGACGCCGACGCTCGGTTTCGTCGGGCTCGGGGTGATGGGCGGCCGGATGGCGAAGCGGCTGCTCGATGCCGGCCATGCCGTCGTCGGGTACAACCGGACGCGCGCGAAGGCGCAGTGGCTGATCGACGCCGGCCTTCGGCCGGCGGCCTCGCCCCGCGCGACTGCCGAGGCGGCCGACGTCGTCTTCACCATGGTGACGGACAGCGCCGCCCTCGAGGCCGTGACCCGGGGAGCGGACGGCATCCTCGCCGGGCTCCGTCGCGACGCGGTCTACGTCGAGATGAGCACCGTGGACCCCGGCCTGACGCGGGCGCTCGGCGCGGAGACGGCGGCGCGCGGGGCGGCCATGCTCGATGCTCCGGTGTCGGGGAGCGTGGCCACGCTCGACGCGGGTCAGCTGGCGTTCATGGTGGGCGGGGAGCCGGCGGTGCTCGAGCGCGTCCGGCGGTACCTCCTGGCCATCGGCCCCACGATCACCCACGTCGGCCCGCTCGGGCTCGCCGTCACCATGAAGATCGCCACCAACCTGGGGCTGGCCGTCCAGATGCTCGCCTTCAGCGAGGCGGTGTGCCTCGCCGAGAAGGCCGGGATCGCCCGCGAGCGCGCCGTCGAGGCGCTCCTCCGGAGCGTCATCGCCTCGCCCATGGTGAAGTACCGGGGCCCGTTCGTCCTCGGCATGCCGGCCGAGGCGTGGTTCGACGTGGGCATGATGCAGAAGGACCTCCGGCTGGCGCTCGGCCTCGCCCGCTCGGTCGGCGTGACGCTGCCGAGCACGGCGCTCACGCACGAGATGCTGGCCGGCGCCGGCGGGCTGGGTCTCGCCGAGTACGACTTCGCGGTGGTGTTCGACGTGGTGGCGGCCTTGAGCGGGCTCCCCCCGAGCCCGAAGGCCGCGGCGACACACGGAGGCTCCTGATGGGACTGCCGACCTACGGCACGATGGGCGTCGACTGGGAGGAGCGCGTCAACTTCGACCGCCTCCGGCGCGAGCGGCTCGCCCGGGTCACGGCGGCGCTGGCCGGGTCGGAGCTGGGCGCGCTCCTCTGCTTCGACATGTACAACATCCGCTACATCACGAACACGACCATCGGCGAGTGGGCGCGCGACAAGCTCTCGCGCTTCACCCTCCTCCCGCGGGGCGACCTGCCGATCATGTGGGACTTCGGGTCGGCGGCCCGTCACCACCAGCTCTACTGCCCCTGGCTCGGCGAGCGATCGCGCGCCGGGATCTCGCTCCTCCGGGGGGCGATGACGCCCGAGATGGGACGGGCGGAGGACCTCGCCCGGAAGATCAAGCGCGAGCTGGAGGCGCGGGGGCTCCACCGGGCGCCGCTCGGCGTGGACGTGATCGAGCTGCCGATCCTGGCCGCCCTCCAGAAGGAAGGGCTCCAGGTCGTCGACGGGCAGCAGCTCATGCAGACGGCGCGCCGGATCAAGACGCGCGACGAGATCGTCCTGCTGAACTCCGCCGCCATGATGGTGGACGCGGCCTACGACGACCTCTACCGGGCGCTCCGCCCGGGGATCCGCGAGAACGAGCTGGTCGGCATCGCCGCCAAGAAGCTCTACGACCTGGGCTCCGAGGACGTCGAGGCCGTCAACGCGATCGCCGGCGAGCGGTGCAATCCGCACCCGCACGTCTTCTCGGACCGGGTGCTGCGCCCGGGCGACCCCGCCTACTTCGACATCCTCCACTCCTACATGGGCTACCGGACGTGCTACTACCGGTCGTTCGCGGTCGGGAGCGCGTCCCCGGCCATGGTGGACGCCTACAAGCGGTGCCGGGAGCTCCTGGACGTGGCGATCTCGATGGTCAAGCCCGGCGTCACGACCGGCGACATCGTGGCGACGTGGCCGCGGGCGCAGGAGTTCGGGTTCCCGGACGAGGAAGCGTGCTTCGGCCTCCAGTACGGCCACGGCGTGGGGCTCTCGATCTGGGAGCAGCCGGTCATGAGCCGCCTGGTCTCGCTCGAGCATCCGGTCGCGCTCGAGCCCGGCATGGTGTTCGCGCTGGAGAACTTCTGGCCGGCGGCCGACGGGTGGTCGGCCGCGCGCATCGAGGAAGAGGTGCTGGTCACCGAGACCGGGCACGAGGTGCTGACCCGCTTCCCGGCCGAGACCCTGCTCGTGGCCGGCACCCGGTACTGGACCGCGACCGGACCCCTGGCCGCCACCCGCGAGGTGGACCCGACCATAGGGCGCATGCCTCCGGGCGGTGCGGCCGGCCGGTCCGTCGGGGCTCCGGAGGAGCCGTGACGACGCGATCCGACCTCCGACCCGTGCCGTCACGGCCCGAGCCCGCCTCGCGGCCGGAGCGGCTCTGCAACCTCGGCCGCCTGCTCGACACCATGGCGCAGCGCGGGCTGGACGGGATCGTGGCCTACCTGCGGCCGAACGTCCTCTACCTGAGCGGGTTCGCGCCTCCGGCCAGCGCGTCGGTCCACGAGACCAACGGCTACGCCGCCGTCGTGATCTCCCGGCACGAGCCGGAGCACCCCGTCATCATGGTGGCGGAGTTCGACCTCGCCCACTACCTCGGGCAGCCCTCGTGGGTCAAGGACGCTCGCCCCTACGCGACCCTGCTGAGCCCGCTCGACGTCGCGTGGGGCCCGTCGACCCTCGACCACTTCGTGCCCGCCGAGCTGCTCCGGACCGAGCGCGGCCAGGCCGCCCGCGGCCACTACGCCCAGAGCCTGATCGAGGGCACCGCGGCGGCGATGCGGGAGCTCGGGCTGGCCAAGGGGACGGTGGGGTTCGACGATCTCCGCTTCGCGAACGCGGTCGCGCCGCCCGACGTCCGGATCGCCGACGCCTATGGGGCGCTCAAGTACGTGCGCCAGGTGAAGACGCCCGACGAGGTTCGCTTGCTGCGGGACGCCACCCGCGTGAACCAGCTGGCCATCGAGCGGACGATCCGGACCTGGTCCCGCGGGACGACCTGGCAGGAGATGATCCGCACCTACCACACGACGGCCGTCGGCCTCGGCGGGTTCGTGCGCGATCCGGGCGCCCTCGTGATGGCGAACCCGCCGGGCCTCGAGCCCGCGCTCTACACGCAGTCCGGGTCCGAGGACTTCGTCGTCGAGCCCGGCATGCACGTCATGTGGGACTGCCACGGGACGCTCGGGCACTACTGCTGGGACGGCGGCAAGACGTGGATCGTCGACGACCAGCCCCGCGGGCTGGCGCGCCAGATCGCCGACGCGACCGCCGCCGCCATGGGCGAGGTCCAGCGGGCCGCCCGGCCCGGAGCGAGGATCAGCGAGCTGCAGGCGAGGGGCCGGCAGGCGCTCCGGCAGGCGGGCCTCGCGAACGCCGAGCACGGCCTTCATCTTCTTCCACGGGCTGGGCCTCGAGCACATCGACATGGAGCTCACGTCCAGCCGGCAGGACTGGCGGCTCGAGGAGGGCATGGTCGTCTCGGCTCACGTCCAGATCCCCGGCGACGATCGCCACCGCAGCTGGCTGGAGGAGATCCTGCTCGTCACGGGGAGCGGCGGCGATCCGTTCTTCACGTGGGGCAACGAGCCCATCGCCGGCGACCGGACCGGCTGACGGGTTACCGGGCACGGGCATGAAGCGTCTCGTGATCGACACGGATCCCGGCGTGGACGACGCGCTCGCGCTGATCATGGCGTTCGCCGACGCCGACACGCGGGTCGAGGCGGTCACCGTCGTGGCGGGCAACGTGGGCCTCGACCGGACCGTGGCCAATGCCTGCACGATCCTCGATCTGCTCGGGGCGAGCGTGTCGGCCACGCCCGTCTTCCGTGGATGCGACCGGTCGCTCCTCGGAGACCGGGTGGCCGCGACCGTCCACGGCGCCGATGGGCTCGGGGACTGTCACTTCCCGGCCTCGGCGCGCCCCGTCGAGGCCGAGCATGCCGCCGTGGCCCTGGTGCGGCTGGCCAACGAGTCGCCCGGCGAGCTCACGCTCGTGGCGCTGGGCCCGCTCACGAACCTGGCGGTGGCGCTCAACCTGGATCCGGATCTACCCGCCAAGTATCGCCGCCTGGTCGTGATGGGCGGGGCCGTGCGCGCGACGGGCAACATGCCGCGCCCGTCCACCGAGTTCAACGTCGCGTGCGACCCGGAGGCGGCGGCCGTCGTGCTGCACCGCTGGCCGGGCCTGGCTCTGGTTCCGTGGGAGGCCGCCATGACGCACGTCATCGGCCTGGACCGTCTCCGCGAGCTCTGGTCCATCGACGGCGCCCGGGGCGAGTTCGTGCGGCAGATCACCGGGCACCGCGCGGACCGCACGCGCGAGGACTTCGGGACGGACGGCATGTTCGTGGCCGATCCGGTGGCCATGGCGGCCGTGCTTGCCCCGGACATCGTCACTCGGTCCGAGCATCGCAACGTGACGGTGGAGCTCGCGGGGCGCCAGACGCGCGGCCAGACCACCGTCGACTGGTTCGGCCTCGGCGGCGAGCCGCCGAACACCGAGGTCGTGCTGGAGCTGGACGGCGACCGCTTCTGGAAGATGCTCAGAGCCTCCGTGGGGTAGGGGAAGGGGCCATGGACAGAGTCGACGCCGCGGCGGCGCCGAGCGCGCGGGCCCGGGCGTTCTACGAGGAGCTCGAGCGGAACCACCTGGTGGCGCTGTGGAACGTCAACAAGAGCCTCCTCCCGAAGGAGCCGAAGAGCCGATGCGTCCCGCACCTCTGGCGCTGGGATACCATGCTGCCCCTGGTCCGCCAGGGGGCGGAGGTGGCGCCGCTCAGCCGAGAGGCCGAGCGCCGCGTCCTCGGCTTCATCAACCCCGGGCTGCCCGACCGGTTCGGCGCGACGCACACGCTCTGGGCGGGGTTCCAGTACGTGCTCCCCGGCGAGGTGGCGCCGGCCCACCGGCACTCGCCGGCGGCGATCCGGTTCGTCATCGAGGGGCAGGGGGCGTTCACCACCGTGGACGGCGACAAGTGCGTGATGGGGCGGGGCGATCTCGTGCTGACCCCGCCCTGGACGTGGCACGACCACGGCAACGACAGCGACCAGCCGATGCTCTGGCTCGATGGCCTCGACCTGCCCATGGTCGGCGAGCTGGAGGGGCAGTTCTACGAGCCGTTCGCCGAGGAGGCCCAGCCCATCGGGAGACCGGTCGGGGACTCCGAGCGCCGCTACGGGATCGGCCAGCTGCGTCCCACCTGGGAGAAGCGGACCGCCGCGTTCTCCCCCTTGCTCAACTACAAGTGGGACCGAACCGAGGAGGCGCTGCGCCGCCTCGCGGCCGTCTCGGCGGCCGGCGCCAGCCCCTTCGACGACGTGGCGATGGAGTACATCAATCCCCATACCGGCGGACCGCTGATGCCCACGATCGCCTGCTGGATCCAGCTCCTCCGTCCCGGGCTCCGGACCAAGGCTCACCGGCACACCGGCAGCGCCGTGTACCTCGCCTTCGAGGGCCGTGGGTCGAGCGTGATCGAGGGTCAGCGCTTCGACTGGGAGAAGGGCGACCTCTTCGTCGTCCCGACCTGGGCCTGGCACGAGCATGCGAGCGCCGACGGCGAGGCGATCCTCTTCTCGGTTCAGGACACGCCGATCATCCAGGCCCTCGGCCTCTACCGGGAGCAGGCCTACCGGGAGCGCGACGGACACCAGGCGGTGACGCGCGTCTTCGAGGGGTGACGCTCCAGTCGTTCCGCCGCGGGAACCGAACAGGCCGCGCTCGGCGTTCAGTGTATGTGGTACCGCGCGAGACACTCCCTGGTTGTCCCGGTCCCTTCGAGGGCCGCCGGGCGGCCGGGGCTCCACCGAGGGCACCCCTCGCATCGACGGAAAGGGGAGGACATTCATGAGACGCGTGACGCTCGCACTGGGACTGGCCGTGGCGATCGGGGCAGCGGGATGGGCCGGAGCGCAGGGTCCCCCGGCCTACGGACCGCCCATCACCCTCGAGCAGGCGTTGAAGGTGATGGGTGGCGCCGAGGCCGAGGCCAAGAAGAACAACTGGCCGGTCGCGGTCGTGGTGCTCGATTCCGGCGGCAACATCGTGGCGCTCCATCGGCTCGACAACACGCAGTTCGGGAGCATCGAGGTGGCCCGGCAGAAGGCGTGGTCCGCCGTCGCGTTCCGGCGGCCGACCAAGGCGTTTCAGGACGCGGTGGCGGGCGGACCTGCCGGCGTCCGCATTCTCGCGCTCGAGGGGGCCTCGCCCATCGAGGGGGGCCTGCCGCTCCTGGTCGACGGGAAGATCGTGGGCGCCATCGGGGTCTCCGGCGTCACCGGGGAGCAGGACAGCATGGTCGCTGCCGCCGGGGTGGCCGCGCTCAAGTAGGCCACGGTCGGGTCAGCGGTGCGGCCGGCGCGCTCGGATGAGCCGGCCGCACCGCTCTGGATGGTCATGATGGAAAAGGGAGCGTCGTCCGGAGTGGCCGGATGACGCCGGTCGGCGGGCTGGTGGCTGCCCTCACACTGGCCGCGTGGGCGGGCTCGCCCGCGCACGCCGCGGAGTCGGTGTGGGACGCCCTCCGCACGCCAGGCGCCGTGGTGGTCCTGCGCCACAGCTACGCCCCGGGCGCCTTCGACCCCCCGACCGCCAGGCTCGAGGACTGTTCGACCCAACGCAACCTGGACGCGAACGGTCGGGCGCAGGCTCAGCGGACCGGAGAGGCGTTCCGCCAGCACGGGATCGAGGTGGGCGCAGTGGTCTCGAGCCCCCGCTGCCGCTGTCTCGACACGGCGCGGCTCGCCTTCGGGCGAGTGGAGGCGTGGGCGCCGCTCGGGGGCGCGCTGGACGACGCCGAGCTCCGGCGCCGGCAGGTCGTGGAGATCCGGCGGCGGATGGCCGAGCACCGCGGCGGTCCGCCCCTGGTGCTGGTCACCCACGGGAGCGTCGTCACCGATCTCACCGGGCTCAGCGTCCAGATGGGCGCGTTCGTCGTCCTGCGGCGCACGGCCGACGGCAGCCACGCGGTCGCGGGTCAGCTCTACGTCGACTGACGAGCGACCCCCGCCCGACCAGGGGGGGTCAGCAATGGACCGCCCTTCGGTCGCGGCCGGCATCCTGGCGCAGGCCTGGCCGATCCTCCTCGGCCAGCTGGCGTCGGTGGCGTCCATCGTCATCGACACGGTGATGACCGGCCATGCCTCGGCGGCCGACCTCGCCGCCATGGGGCTGGGGGCGAGCGTCTACTCGAGCGTGTTCATGGGCCTGGTCGGGGTGGTCAGCGCCCTCAACCCCATCATCGCCCACCATCACGGGGGGCGGCGCTGGGAGGCCATCGGGGCGAGCTACGCTCAGGGGCTCTGGCTCGCCCTCCTCCTGTCGCTCGTGGGGATCCCGCTCCTCGCGTTTCCCGGACCGTGGCTCGCGCGCCTCGGCGCGCCGCCCGACGTGGAGGCGCTGGTGACGGACTACCTGCGGCTCCACACCCTCGCGCTGCCGGCGGCGCTGATGTTCCGCGCGACCTACGCGTTCAACGTCGCGATCTCGCGGCCGAAGGTGATGATGGCCGTCCAGGTCTTCGGCCTGGGGCTGAAGGTGGCGCTGAACTACGCCCTCATCTTCGGGCACTTCGGGCTGCCCAGGCTGGGCGCGGTCGGGTGCGGGCTGGCGTCGCTGATCGCGCACTGGGCGCTCTTCCTGATGGGATGGGCGTACATCCGCCTCGACCCGATGTACCGCCGCTTCGCGATCGGACGGGCCCGGCCCCGGTGGGGCGCGCTCCGGGAGCATCTCTTTCTGGGGGTGCCGATCGGGCTCTCGTACGCCCTCGAGTCCACGTCCTTCACGTTCATGGCGCTGCTGATCGCCCGGCTCGGCACCAACGCGCTGGGCGGACATCAGATCATCTCGAACCTGGCGGCGCTCGCCTTCCAGGTCCCGCTCGCGCTGTCGCTGGCGACGGCGACCCTGACCGCGCAGGCGCTCGGGGGCGGGGACGCCGGCCAGGCACGCCGGACGGCCTTCACCGGCATCCGGGTCGCAGTGAGCGCCGCGTCCCTGACGGCGGTCTCCTTCTGGGTGCTGCGTCGCTGGATCGTCGGGCTGTACACCGCCGACGAGGCCGTCACGGCGGTGGCCCTGTCGCTGATCGGGTACCTGGTCGCCTTCCACGTGTTCGACGCCCTGCAGGCGATCGCCGCCTTCGTGCTTCGCGCGTACCGGGTGGTGGTCGTGCCGACCCTGATCTACGCCGTGGCGCTCTGGGCGCTGGGCGTGGGCGGGGGCTACCTGGTGGGATTCCATGCCGTCCTCGGCGGCCCTCGCGGCGCCTCGGGCGTCTGGATGATGCAGTCCGTGGCGCTCTTCCTGACCTCGCTCTTGCTGTTCGGCTGCTACCTCTGGGTGCTCCGCCACCAGCGCGGTGTCACCGGGTCCGTCGCGCGGACCCGGTAGGCGCCCGCGCGCGGCGACCTCGATCATCTCCGCTACTCGGCCCCTCCTGGCCGAAGGCGGTCATGGAGCAGTAGACTAGCCTCTCGTTGATCGTCCGGAGGCCGGTCGTACCCTGAGCCCCGTGCGCTGCTATCGAATCGACCGCGAAACCCCGACACGATGAGGGAACGATGACCGAGCGACGACTGCCGAGCGAGGCCGAGGTGCAGAGCTGGATCCGCGAGCGCAACAACTGGGGCCGGTGGGGCAAGGACGACCAGCGCGGGACCGTCAACCTGATCACGCCCGCGAAGCGGGCGGCGGCGGCGGGCTGGTGAGGATCGGGCCGCAGCGTCTCGCTGTCGCGCCCGTTCCCCAAGGAGCCGGGGATCAACAACGCCTTCCCGGCCCAGCACTTCATGCGGACGGTGCCGCGGGGGACGGGTGGATTCGCGGCGGACTACTACGGCATCTTCTACCACGGCGTCGCCTCGACCCACCTCGACGCGCTCTGCCACACGTGGGACGAGCGCGCCATGTGGAACGGCCGGGACCCGAAGCGGGAGATCACCTTCGACGGCGCGACGTTCGGGTCGGTCGAGCACTGGAGCGAGGGATCCTGACCCGGGGCGTCCTGCTGGACGTGCCGCGGCATCGCGGCGTGCCGTCGGTGACGCACGACCGCCCGGTGCACGGCTGGGAGCTGGAGGAGATCCTGACGGCCCGCGGCCTCCGCCTCGCGCCGGGCGACGCCGTCGTCGTCTACTCCGGGCGCGAGGCCTGGCAGGCGGCGAATCCGGAGACGCCCTACGGCCGCCCGTTCGGCGGCGGCCCCGTCGCCCGCCCGGGGCTCCACGTGTCGTGCCTGCCCTTCCTCCGGGACCACGACGTGGCGCTCCTCGTGTGGGACATGCTCGACCACCTGCCCATCGGCTACGACATCCCGTGGTCGGTGCACGCGGCGCTCTTCGCCTACGGGATGCCGCTCCTCGACAACGCGCTCCTGGAGCCGCTCGCCCGCGCGTGCCAGGAGGAAGGCCGCGACGAGTTCATGCTGGTGATCGCGCCGCTCCCGGTCGTCGGCGGCACGGGCTCGCCGGCCAATCCGCTGGCGGTGTTCTAGGCGGAGCCGGACGGAAACGGGAGGGGGAGCCCGGAGGCTCCCCCTCGACGGCCGGTCTCGGTCGGTCGCTCTAGCCCTTGGCGTGCCGGGCGTACATCTCCGCGACGACCTTGTGCGCTTCCTCGGTGGCCTTCTCGGCCGGCCAGTTCTCGACGAGGACGCGCTGGACCATCTTGCCGATGACGTAGGTGTTCAGGGCCTCGCCGGATGCCGGACGTGGGCGTGCCCGCGTAGCTGAGCGGGACGCCCTGCTCCGCCATCTGGGTGAAGTGCTTGAAGACCGGCTTCTCCTTCCAGAACGGGCTGTCGAAGAGGCGCTTGTAGACCGGCACCCACCGTCCGCCGGTCGACTGAACGATCTTGTCGTAGTTGGCGGGCTGCATGTAGTACTCGATCAACCCCTTGCCGAGCTCGGGGTACGGGCCCTTCTTGAAGAGTCCGAGCGACCAGGTGTCGATCTGGCTGAAGCTGCCCTTGGGGCCGGCCGGGACCGGGAAGAGGCCCGTCACCTTCTGGAGGTCCTTGTCGTTCCCGTCCAGATAGGCGTAGATGCTCGTCGGGTTCATGACGAACGCCGCCTGCTTCGACTGGTAGGCCTTGTTGTTGCCGGAGTCGTCCCAGGAGATCGCGCCCGGGGGGATGATCTTGTGGGTCTTGAACATCGCCTCCAGCACCTTGAGGGCCGCGACGTTCTCGGCCGAGTTCAAGGCGACGGTCTTGTTGTCGGCCTCGACCGTCTTCCCGCCGTAGCACCACATCATGTTCGTGAAGTTGTTCGTGGTGTCGGCCGCCAGACCGAGGCAGATCCCGAAGGCGAAGAGCCGCGGCGGCTCCTGGATCTTCTTGCTGGTCTCGATGAACTCGTCCCAGGTCTTCGGATAGTCGACCTTGGCCTTCTCCAGGAGATCCAGCCGCGTGTGCATCGGCCACGGGTTGACGGCCAGGGGAACGCCGAGGAACCGGCCCCCGACGCGAGTGGCCGTGAGCGTGGCCTCGAAGACCCCCTTGGGCTCCTTGCGCATCCGCTCGACCGTGTCGGTCATGTCGACCAGGTGACCCTGGCTTCCCGCAGAACTGGACGTTCGACTCGAAGAGCCGACACACATCGGGGGGGTTGCCCGCCTCGATGGCGGCCGACATCTTCTGGACGAAGACGTCGTTGCCGACGACGGAGAACTCGACCTCCTCGTCCTTCAGCCCGGCCGACTTCGCGAACTCGTAGAACTGCTCCTTCTGGAGCGAGTCGGCGATCGGGGTGAAGTTCGGGAGCTGCCAGAAGATGAGCTTCTTGGCCCGCTGGGCGTGGCTCTTGTTGACCAGCCACCAGGGGCTCGTCGTGGCGATGCCGGTCGCGGCCGCCACCTTCAGGACCTGCCGTCTCGATACCTGCGCTTCTGCCATCGTGCTGTTCTCCTTGCCAGGCTGTGTGGTGGCCGCGGTGGGCTAGCCTTTCACCGCGCCCAGCGTGAGGCCCTTCACGACCCATCGCTGGAAGATGAGATACAGGATGACTGGAGGCAGGGTGCTCAGGACCGCCGAGCCCATCATCGGCCCCCAGAAGAACACGTCCTCGACGATGAAATTGGAGATGCCGGCCGTGACGGTCCGGACCTCGTTGCTGCTGACGAAGACCTGAGCGTACAGGAACTCGCCCCAGGCCTGGGTGAACGAGAAGAACGCCACCACGGCCAGCGCGGGGAGCGACATCGGGAGGATGATGCGCACGAGGGTGCCCATGCGGGAGCAACCGTCGACCTGCGCCGCCTGCTCGAGCTCGAGCGGTACCGAGCGGAAGTATCCCATCAGGAGCCACGTGCAGAAGGGCACCGTGAATCCGAGGTACGCCAGCACCAGCCCGTGGTGCGTGTCGACGAGCCGGAACGCCGACATCACCGCGAACAGCGGTATGAAGAGCAGCGACGGGGGCACCAGGTACGTGAACACGAGGCCCCGCGCGATGAGCCCGCGCCCCGGGAAGCGCAGCCGGGCCAGCGCGTAGGCGCCGAGGCAGCCGAGCACCAGGGAGAGGATGGTCGTCGCCACCGCGATGATGGTCGAGTTCCGGACGTACCTCACGAACTGCGTCTTCGCGAACAGGAGCCGGTAAGCGTCGAGGGTCGGCTGCCGCGGTACCAGCGTCGCCTCGAAGCCGTAGATCTCCTTGTCCTTCTTGAGCGACGTCGCGACCATCCAGTAGAAGGGCACCAGGGTCCAGATCAGCATGATCGCGAGCAGGACGTTGCCGATCCACTTGAGCGCGCGCTGCGTGCCGGTCTTGGTCCGCATGGCCTACTCGTCCGACGGCCGGAGCATGCGGCGGGTCAGGAAGATGATGAGCACGACGAGCACGCGGGAAGAGGACGAGGGAGACGGCGGCGCCCTTGCCGAGCCGGAAGGCCCCGAGCGCCAGCTCGTATGACAGATAGGGGAAGATCTGCGTGCGACCGGCTGGACCGCCCCTGGTCAGGATGTAGACGAACTGGAGGTTCGTGGCCGTCCAGATGGTCGAGAGCATCACCGTCGTGAGGAAGATCGTGCGAAGCCGCGGGATGGTGACGAAGAAGAACTGCTGGACGATCGAGGCCCCGTCGATCTCGGCGGCCTCGTAGAGCTCCTTGGGAATCGCCTGGAGCCCCGCCAGGAACGTCATGGTGTAGAAGGGCGTGCCCGCCCAGACCACGACCGCGATGACACAGCCCATGGCGAGGTTCGGATCGGAGAGCCAGGAGATGATGTTCTTCGTGATGTGGAAGGTGATCAGGAAGTTGTTGAGGAAGCCGGAGAGATCGTCGAAGATCCACCGCCAGTTCAGGGACACGATGACG
Organism: uncultured Candidatus Rokubacteria bacterium; assembly: GCA_963799055.1. GTDB lineage: Bacteria > Methylomirabilota > Methylomirabilia > Rokubacteriales > DASRDR01 > DASRDR01. Next base: position 74,238 of record CAWCVP010000014.1, on the reverse strand, counting down.
ATGGGTATCGCCCAGGGAACGAAGAGCAGCGTCCGGAAGAAGTTGTTGAAGCGCCGCTCCTGGTCGAGGACCAGGGCCATCGTCAGCCCCAGCACGAACTTCAGGGCGACGGCGACGACGGTGTAGACGACGCTGTTGTACGCCGTCCGGAGGAACAGGTCGTCCCGGAACAGATCGACGTAGTTCTGGAAGCCGACGAACCGTCCCGGGGCGCCGACCATCTTGCTCTGGAGCGACAGGTAGATGCCGATGAAGAAGGGGTAGGCGACGAGGCCCAGGATGACGAGGAAGGTCGGGGTCAGGATGCCGTAGGCGAGCGCCGTCTCGCCCCGGACGCGGGACCGCGAGCCGGGCGACCCCCGCTCGCGGCCGGGCGGCCACGAGCACCGAGTCCCTGTACGCTTCCGTCGAGTCAGCGCGAACCGCCACGAGTCTCCCTCTGGGCCACGCCTGACTGCGGCGGCGCGCGCGTCCGTGCGGGCCAAGTGTCCGGGTCTGCGAGCATGGTCGTCCACGAGGTCGTGGGTGTCAAGGGTCCCTCGGCCGCGGCGCCCGTCAAACGGCCGGCGTCGTGACCGGGCCAGGCTCGCACCGGGCCGGCGCTCGCGCCGGGCCGGCGCGCGCGGCCGCCTGCTGGCGCTCGGCGAGGCGGCGATAGCGATCCAGGCTTCGCGTGAGGTGCGCGCGCATGGCCTGGCGCGCGCCCGCGGGGTCGCGCCCGCGGATCGCCGCGCAGATCCGCCGGTGCTCCTGCTGGATGCGGGCCAGGTAGCGGCGCTGCTCCGCGGGGGTGTTGAGGGCCACCCGGATGCTCTGCCGGGGGATCACGTGTCGTCCGAGGAACTCGAGGAACTCGGCGAACCGGGGGTTGCCGGTCGCGAGCGCGATCGAGCGGTGGAGCGCGAAGTCCTCGCTCACGGCGGCCTCGCCCCGCTCGATCGCGGCCTCGAGCGCGGCCAGCGCCTCCTCGATGCGCGCCAGGCCCGTCCGGCTGACCCGCTCCGCCGCCAGCGTCGCCGCCTGGATCTCGATCGCCGCGCGCAGCTCCATGACCTGCAGCACGTCGTCGATGGAGCTGAGACCGTCGGGGTCGATGCGGAAGGGCACGCGGCTCCGGTCGGCGGCGACGAACGCCCCGGCGCCCTGGCGGGTGACCACCAGCCCTTCCGCGCGCAGGGCGGCCACGGCCTCGCGGACGACGGTCCGGCTGACGCCGAGCGCCGTCACCAGCGCCTGCTCGGTCGGCAGCCGGGAGCCGGGCGCGATCCGGCCCTGCGCGATCTCGGTCGCGATCCGCTCGACCACCTCGCCGGTCAGGTTGCGCGCGGGCCGGATCGGACGGAGCAGCGAGATCTTGCCACGAGCGCGGGCCGATGCTAGATTCCTCCGATATCGGGTCATCGTACAAGTTCATAGCATCGGTGCGAGTGGCCCACTTCAAGCCTCGGGGCCAGTCCCCAACCGAGCGAACGCTCGAGGAGGAGCGAGATGAAGCGACGCGACGTCCTGCAGATGGGTCTGATCACGCTGGCGGCCGGCGCCACCGGCGGCCTGTCGCTCCGCTCGGCCGGGGCGCAGGGCAAGATGGTCCTGAAGGCCACCGACGTCCATCCGCTCGGCTACCCGACGGTGGAGGCGGTGGAGCGGATGGGCAAGAAGCTGGACCAGGCCACCCAGGGCCGCCTCAGCATCCAGATGTTCCCGTCGATGCAGCTCGGCGGCGAGAAGGAGATGATCGAGCAGGCCCAGGTCGGCGCGCTCGCCATCGCCCGCATCAGCGTGGGCCCGATGGGCACGATCGTGCCGGAGATGAACGTGTTCAACCTGCCGTTCATGTTCCGGGACACGCCGCACATGGAGAAGGTCATCGACGGGCCGATCGGCGACGAGATGCTGAAGAAGCTCTCGGACCACCCGACCGCCGGCCTGATCGGACTCTGCTGGATGAACGCCGGCACGCGGAACGTCTACAACAGCAAGCGGCCGGTCAAGTCGATGGCCGACCTCAAGGGCCTGAAGATCCGCATGATGGGGAACCCGCTGTTCGTCGACACCATGAACGCGCTCGGCGGCAACGGCGTCTCGATGGGCTTCGACCAGCTCATCAACGCCCTCCAGACGGGCGTCGTCGACGGCGCCGAGAACAACTACCCGAGCTACGCGAACGGCCAGCACTACCGCTACGCGAAGTACTACTCCCTCACCGAGCACCTCATGATCCCGGAGATCCTCGTGTTCTCGAAGAAGATCTGGGGCACCCTCTCCCCGGAGGACCGGGCGCTGATCGCCAAGCTCGCCAAGGAGACGCAGCAGGAGCAGCGCAAGCTCTGGTACGAGATGGAGGAGAAGTCGATCAAGCAGATCCGCGAGGCCGGCGTCGAGATCATCAAGGTGGACGACAAGAAAGCGTTCCAGGACGCCGTCAAGCCGGTCTGGGACAAGTACGGCAAGGCGCACACCGAGCTGATCGCGCGCATCCAGGACGTCAAGTAGGGCCAGCGCCCCGTCGCACGAGGCCGGGTCGGCGCCGCCCGGGCGCCGGGCCGGCCTCGTTGTTGCGGGTCTCACGGGAAGCCAGCGAGACGAGGGGATGAGAGAGCGTTACGTCCGCGCCATGGATGTCTTGCAGCGGGTGTGCCTGGTCGTTGCCGCGACGTGCCTGGTGATCATCACCGTGATCATCCCGTGGGGCGTGTTCACGCGCTACGTCCTGAACTACGGGTCGTCGTGGCCCGAGCCCATGGCCGTGCTCCTGATGATCTGGTTCTCGTTCGTCTCGGCGGCGGTGTGCTACCGGGAGGGTCTCCACATCGGGGTCGGCGTGCTCCCGAACCTCCTCCACGGCGCGTCGCGCCGCGCGCTCGGCTTGATCGTCGAGCTCGCCATGATGGTCGTCAGCCTCTTCATGCTCCACTGGGGCGTGAAGCTCGTGCAGACCACCTGGTTCCAGGCCATCGCGGACTTCCCGATCATGTCGACGGGCATGTCGTACCTCCCGGTGCCGGTCGGCGGCCTGATCGTCGCGCTCTTCGTGGTCGAGCGGGTGTGGACGGGCCGCTTCTTCGAGCAGCCCTCGGACGGCGCGGTGGCCGTCTCCACCGAGTGAGGCGCTAGGCTCGATGGACGTCCTCATCCTGATCGGCGCCTTCACGGTGCTCTGCGCGCTGGGCGTGCCGGTCGCCTACGCGCTCGGCCTGGCCGCGATCCTGGGGGCGATCTGGATCGACATCCCGCTCGAGGCGGTGATGCTCAAGGTGTCGGACGGCACCGACGACTTCGCGCTGCTGGCGATCCCGTTCTTCATCCTCGCCGGCGCGATCATGGCCGAGGGCGGGATGGCGGCGCGGCTGGTCGACCTGGCCCGGATCTTCGTCGGGTTCATCCGCGGCGGGCTCGCCCTGGTGAACATCCTGGCCTCGACCTTCTTCGGCTGCATCTCGGGGTCGTCGGTGGCGGACACGGCCTCGATCGGCTCGGTGATGATCCCCCAGATGATCCGGAACGGCTACCCGCGGCTCTTCGCCGTCAACGTCACGATCGCCGGCTCGCTCCAGCCGCTCCTGATCCCGCCCTCGCACAACGCGGTCATCTACTCGCTCGCCGCGGGCGGCTCGATCTCGATCGCCCACCTCTTCATCGCCGGCGTCATTCCCGGCGTGCTGCTCGGCCTCTCGCTGATGATCCTGTGCCTCATCATCGCCCGGCGGGAGAACTTCCCCCGGGGAGAGCCGATCCCGTTCCGGCGGGCGGTGCGGATCGTCATCGACGCGTTCTGGGGCATGCTCACCGTCATCATCATCCTGGGCGGCATTCTCAGCGGCATCTTCACGCCGACGGAGTCGGCCGCCGTCGCGTCCCTGTACGCCTTCTTCGTCACCATGTTCATCTATCGCGACTACCGCTGGCGCGACCTGCCGCAGCTGCTGGGCCGGGTGGTGCGAACCGTCGGCATGGTCATGATCATGATCGGCTTCTCGGTCGCGTTCGGCTACATGATGGCGCTGATGCGGGTCCCGGCGAAGGCGAGCGAGGTCTTCCTCTCGATCGCGGACGACAAGTACACGCTGCTCCTCCTGATCAACGTGCTCCTGCTGTTCCTGGGCACCTTCATGGACCTGGCGCCGATGCTGCTGATCTGCACGCCCATCTTCCTGCCGATCATCACGAAGTTCGGCATCGACCCGGTGCACTTCGGCATCGTGATGATCCTGAACCTCGGCATCGGGCTCCTCACGCCGCCGGTCGGCCCCACGCTCGCCGTGGGCTGCGCGATCGGCAAGGTGACGATGGAGGCGGTGTCGCGGAGCATCATGGTGTTCTACGTGCCCATGCTGATCGTGCTCCTGCTCGTGACGTACCTGCCGGAGCTGTCGCTCTGGCTGCCGCGGCTGCTCCTGGATTGACAGGCGGCGGCGCCGCCGGGTGAGCGGGCCCCGGGGCCGCGCGTCCGGCCCGGTCGCGAGTCTGCTAGAGTCTCAGGCGTGAGACTCGGCTCCGCGCGAGGCGATCGCGCCGTCGCGGCGGTCCTCGTGTGCTTCGGCCTCGGCATCCTCGCCCTCACCGTCGGTCTGCCGTCGGCGACGGCGGCCGATCCGGTCGGGCCCCGCGGCTTTCCGGCGCTGCTCGGGCTCGTCGTCCTGGCGTGTGGCGTGGCCCTCGGCTTCGGAGCGGGGGCGGCACCGGCCGCCGGGGACGCCGACGCCCGCGGGGCGCTGGCCCTCCGTCCGCTCCTGGGTGCCGTCGGACTCACCGCGCTGTACCTCGCGGTGCTCGAGCCGGCCGGCTACCTCCTCGCCACGCCGCCCTACCTCGCGGCGCTGCTCCTGATCCAGGGTCGGGTCACGGCCCGTGCCTTCGTCTTCACGGTGTTCGGGCTTCCCGCCGTGCTCTACGCCCTCTTCGCGGTGGCGATGCGGGTCCCGCTTCCGGCCGGCCCGCTCGAGCCCCTCCTGCGAGGCTTCTAGCGGGTGGACTGGGGATCGCTGGGCGCCGGCTTCGCGGTGGCGCTGCGCCCCGACAGCCTCGTGGCGATGCTGGTCGGCCTCGCCTGGGGGATGATCGGCGGCGCCCTGCCGGGAGTGAGCGGTCCGTTCTCGATGGCGGTGCTGCTGCCGTTCACCTACGGGATGGACACCGGGCTCGCCCTCATGCTGCTCGCCGGCGTGTGGACGGGCGCCAACTACGGCGGGTCCATCCCGTCGATCCTGATCCGCGTCCCCGGCGCCCCCTCGAGCGCGGCGTGCATCCCCGACGGGTACGCCCTCACCCTCCAGGGCCACGGGGCCAAGGCGCTCGGGGTGTCGCTGATCTGCGGGTGCGTCGGCGGGCTCCTGAGCGTGCTCGTGCTGATGGTGCTCCTGGTGCCGCTGGGGTCCGCCGTGCTCGCCTTCGGGTCGCCGGAGATCTTCGCCACCACGCTCTTCGGGCTCACGGTGATGTCGAGCCTGGCGGGAGCGAGCGTGGCCAAGGGTGTCGCGGCCGGCGCCTTCGGCCTCCTCCTCACCACGGTCGGCCTCGATCAGATCGCGGGCTCCCCCCGGTTCACGTTCGGGCGCGTCGAGCTCCTGGGCGGGTTCGACCTGAGCGCGGTGCTCGTGGGCTTCTTCGGGATCGGGGAGATGCTCTACCAGCTCGCCTATCCGGCCACCGCACCGGAGCTGGTGGACCGGAAGGTCGGGACCTCGCTGCCCACGTTGCGAGAGCTGCGCGGTCTCTGGCGGGCGACGATGGTCGGGAGCGTCGTCGGCATGATCATCGGGATGATCCCGGGCGCGGGCGGTCCGGTCTCGTCGTTCGTGGCCTACGGGGAGGCCCGGCGCTGGTCCAAGCGCCCGGAGCTGTTCGGCAAGGGCTCCATGGAGGGGGTGGCGGCGCCGGAGACGGCCAACAACTCGGACCAGGGCACCGCCCTGGTGCCGACCCTCCTCTTCGGGGTGCCGGGATCCGCCTCGGCCGCCGTCGTCCTGGCGGCGCTGATCCTCCACGGCGTCCGTCCGGGCCCGTTCCTGATGCAGCAGCGCGCCGACCTCCTCTGGACCTTCTTCGCCGCGCTCCTGCTCGTCAACACGGTCCTGATGGTGCCGGTGGGCATCGCCCTCCAGCGCCTCTGCATGCGCGCCGTGATCGTGCCTCCGCCGGTCCTGGTCGCCGGCGTCCTCGCCCTGTCGACGCTCGGCGCCTATGCGGGAAACCTGAGCCTGGCGGAAGCGGCCCACGCGCTCGTCTTCGGGGTGGTCGGATGCCTCATGCAACGCTTCGGCTTCCCGATCCCGGCGGTCGTCCTCGGCATGGTGCTGGGCTTCACCATGGAGGGCGAGTTTCGCCGGTCGCTGATGATGTCCTTCGGCAGCCCGATGATCTTCCTCTCCCGTCCCATTGCCGCGGTGCTGGTGGGCCTGACGATCCTCATCCTGCTCCGGCCGATCATCGCGCGGGCGTGGGCGGCCGGCCGGCGGTCGACGGGTGGGCCGCCCCCGCCCGCGGAAGCGATGTCGGCGTGAGAGGTCGCCCGGTGACCGGAGCAGCGTCGCGCTCCCGAGTCCTAGACACGAAAGGAGAGCCAGTCATGCGTCGTACCCTCTTGGTCCCCTCGATCCTGGCGGTGGTCGTCCTCGCCGTCCTGGCCGGCGTCTCGGTCGGGCCGGCGCAGGAAGCCTTCCCGTCCCGCCCGATCACCCTGGTGGTCGGCTTCGCGCCCGGCGGCGGCGCCGACGTCTTCGGCCGCGCCCTGGCCGACGCCGTCAAGACGACGCTGCCGCGCCCGCTCGTCGTCGAGAACCGGCCGGGAGCCGGCGGCACCAACGCGGCCGCCTACGCGCTCGGCCGGCCGGGAGACGGGTACACGCTCCTCTTCGGCCACGCGGGCTCGACGATCCTGACGCCCACCATCGGCAACACGCCGAATCTGAAGTGGGATGCCTTCGAGCCGGTGGCCCGGGTCCAGGGAGAGGAGGAGTTCCTGTTCCTCCGGCCCGGCACCCAGTGGAAGACGATCGACGACGTGGCCGCCTTCGCCAAGCAGAACCCCGGCAAGTTCCGGGTGGGCGGCTCGGCGGTCGGTGGCATCGACAGCTTCGTCATCCTCACGTGGGAGAAGGTCGCCGGGATCGACGTGACCTACGTGCCGTTCGAGGGCGGCGGCCCGGCCACGCTGTCGTTCCTCGGCGGCAACGTGGACATGCTCGTCGGCAACGTGTCCGACAGCGTGGCCAACCTCGAGGCCAAGCGGATGTTCCCGGTCGCCGTCGCGAGCGAGAAGCGCAGCCCGATCTACCCGGACGTCCCGACGCTGAAGGAGAAGGGGTGGGACGTCGTGCTGGCGCAGTGGCGGGGGGTCCTCGCCCCCAAGGGCACGCCGCCGGACCGGATCAGCATGCTGGCCGACGCCTTCCAGAAGGGGCTCGCCACCGACAGCTGGAAGGCGTTCCGGGAGCGCACCCAGTCGGTCGACCTGTTCCTGGGCCCGGCCGAGTTCCGCGCGTTCCTGGCCGCGGAGGAGAAGCGCTTCGTCCCCCTCATCGACGAGCTCGGCCTCCGGAAGAAGTAAAAGCGGGGTCAGGCCCTGACTTTGACTTCGGCTCGAGAAGTCAAAGTCGGGGTCTGACCCCAGTCGGCGGTTGACACCGGGGGGAGTGCCAGTGTAGGAACCAGATCATCCGCATCGCGCGGATCGGACGGGCGGGCCGACCGCCCAGCCTCCAGGAGATCCCGGGAGTGATCGCCGAGGAGAGGACTGCGTGACCGAGATGGTCGACGGGCCGGCCCCGCGAGCGAGGACGTAGGCATGCAGCCGTCCCAGATCGGCTACGCGGCGTCGTCGGGCCCCGTCGAGCGGTACTTTCCGCTGGCGCGACGACAGTCGGTGTCGTGGCTCGAGTTCTCCTGCCAGAACCCGGTGAACTTCCCCCAGACGTTCGACCGCGCGCGGATCCGCCGCGTCCGGTCGCTCATCGAGCGATCGGGGATCCACTGCGGGCTCCACTCGGCGTCCTTCGTCAACACCGCGGAGATCATGCCCACCGTGCGGAAGGCCGCGCTGACCCACCTGCGGGAGTACGTCGACCTCACCGCCGCGCTCGGCTGCGAGTACCTGGTGGTCCACTGCGGCTTTCACTTCAGCGCGTACCTCGACACCGTGCACGCCGCGCTCTACGAGACCATGGCGCGCGCGGTGGCGTACGGCGAGCGGCGGCGGGTCCCGCTCGTCATCGAGAACATGAACCAGCTGCCGGGCGACTCCGAGTTCCAGTACCTGGGGGTCAGGATCGACGAGTTCCACCGGCTCTTCGACCGGATCCGCTCGCCGTACCTCGGGCTCGCCCTCGACGTGGCGCATTGCGAGCTCTTGCCCGGCGGCACCGCGCCGTTCGTCCGCGCCTTCCCGGATCGCATCCACTCCGCCCAGCTCTCGGACAACCGGGGCCGGGTCGACGAGCACATGACGATCGGGGAGGGGACGATCGACTTCCGCCGGGTCCTCGCCGCGCTCCGGCGGATCGACTTCGCCGGGCCGCTGATCATCGAGCTGTTCGACGTGCCCAAGAAGCTCGGTGAGCCACCGCCGGCTGCTCGCGCTGCTCGAAGCAGACGGTGCGCGACCGCCGAGGCGGAAGGCTCGGCCGCTTCGCATCCGGCCGGCGTCGGGACGCCCACGGTCCCGGACGCGGGTACGCTGACCGGAGACCGATCTTCGACGACAAGGAGGCCGACATGTACCGAACCAGGGCGCTGATCCTCCTGGCAGTGGCTGCCACGCTCACCGCGCTCATCGCGTCGCCGGGAGACGCGCAGCAGAAAGCGCAGGTCATCTTCTCGGCCGGGCCGACCGGCGGGACGTGGACGCCCATGGCCGCCGCGACCGCCGAGGTCATCAAGCGGAAGTTCCCCGAGCTGGACGTGCTGGTGGAGCCCGGCGCGGCGCTCGTCAACATGGAGAAGATGCGCAACGACAAGGCGGACATCGCCTGGTCGATGACGACCGTCGTCGCCGACGCCCGCGGGGGCACGAACTCCTGGAAGGGCAAGCAGACGGACAAGCCGATGTTCGTGGCGAACTACTACCCCAACGTCTGGCAGCTGGCGGTGACCCAGGACAGCGGCGTGAAGACCCTCAAGGACCTCAAGGGCAAGGCGGTCGGCCTGCCGCCCCGAGGCAACACGAGCCTCGCCGAGGGGTGGGAGTGGCTCCTGAAGGTGAACGGCATGAAGCTCGACGACCTCGGCACCAAGAGCTTCGGATCGCTGACCGAGAACGCCGAGGCCATCCGGAACCGCCAGGCCGTCGCGATGGGCTGGTTCACGACGGTGCCGGCCTCGTTCATGCTCGATCTCGGCACGTCGATGAAGCTCCGCATGGTCCACGTCTCCGACGAGGAGTTCAAGCAGATGAAGGAGCTCAACGCCGGGTTCGTCCAGCACGTCATCCCGAAGGCCACGTACGCCCAGTACGGGGTGGACGAGGACGTGAAGACGATCCAGGCGCCCACGATCCTGATCGCGAGCGCCAAGACGCCGGCCGACGTGATCTACAAGGTCGCGAAGGCCGTGATCGAGGGCCGCGAGGACTTCGGGCGGGTCACCGCCGCGATGAAGGGCGTGACCGCCAAGGACATGGCGCAGAACCACGGGCTGCCGATGCACCCCGGGGCGGAGCGCTACTACCGCGAGGCCGGTCTCCTGAAGTAGCCGCCCAGCGTGCGCAAGCTCACCGGCTACGCGGCCGCGGTCGTCGGCGTGGTAGGGGGCGTCATGTCCCTCTACCACGTCTACGCCCGGCTCACCCCCGCCGCTCCCGACACGCTCATCCTCCGGATGATCGCGCTCGCCTTCTGCCTGGCGCTGGCCTTCCTGCTGTTCCCGCGGAAGGCGACGGCGCCGCTCGACGAGGAGAGCACCCAGCTGCCCGACGCGGCCGACGCCACGCCCGCGCCGTCCACGATCCCCTGGGGCGATCTCGGCCTGGCCGCGCTGTCGGTGGCCGTGATGGCCTACTTCTTCGTGTTCTACGAGTACATCACCACGCGGTTCCCGACGGCCCACCCCTTGAGCCCCCTCGACATGATCGTGGGGACCGTCCTCGTCCTGCTCGTGCTCGAGGCCACCCGGCGGACGCTCGGCGCGGCCCTGCCGGTGCTGTGCCTCGCCTTCGTCGTCTACGGGCTCGGCGGGCCGTGGATGCCGGGCCCGCTCCGCCACAAGGGGCTCACGTACGAGATCCTGATCGACCAGACGGTGTTCACGACCGAGGGGCTCTTCGGCATCCCGCTGGGCGTCGCCGCCTCGTACGTCATCCTGTTCATCATCTTCGGGGCCTTCCTCGAGAAGTCCGGAGCGGGCCAGTTCTTCATGCACCTGGCCAACGCCGTCGCCGGCGCGCAGCGGGGCGGGCCCGGCAAGGTCGCGGTGGTGTCGTCGAGCCTCTTCGGCACGATCTCGGGCTCGGCCGTCGCCAACGTCATGGTCGACGGCTGGCTGACGATCCCCATGATGAAGCGCACGGGGTTCAAGCCCGAGGCGGCCGCCGCGATCGAGGCCACCGCGTCGACCGGGGGCCAGATCATGCCGCCGGTGATGGGCGCCGCGTCGTTCGTCATGGCCGAGTTCCTCGGCGTGCCGTACTGGCACGTCATGGTCGCGGCGGCGATCCCGGCGCTCTTCTACTACGGCGCGCTGTTCGCGGCGATCCACTTCAACGCGTGCCGGGCCGGGCTCCGGGGTCTGCCCCGCGAGGAGCTCCCGCGGCTCCGCGACGTGCTCTGGAGCCAGGGGCACCTGCTGGCGCCGGTGGTGGCGATCTTCCTGCTGCTGCTTCAGGGCTTCACCGCCACCTACGCGGCGCTGGTCGCCACCCTCGTCGTGGTCTACGCATGGCTGCTCGGACTCTGGGTGTGGCCGCTCGTGGCCGCGGGCGTGGCGCTGTGGATGGCCGGGGCCGGGATCGGGCTGTGGATCGCGGTGGCCGTCGCCGGCCTCGCCGGCGCGCTGGCCCGGCCGGGCGGTCCGCGGGCCGTCCTGGATCTCCTGCGGCGCGACGGGCCGCGGGCGCTCCGGGACGGGGCCTTCCAGACGGTGCCGGTGGCGATGGCGACCGCGGCCGCCGGCATCATGATCGGGATCATCCTGCAGACCGGGCTCGCCATCCGGTTCACCAGCTTCCTCGTCGATTTCGCGGGCGGCTCACTGATGGTCGCGCTGGTGATCACCATGATCGCCGCCGTCATCCTCGGCACGGCGCTGCCGACGACGCCGGCCTACATCATGCTCGCGGCGCTCCTCATCCCCGCGCTGATCAAGCTCGGCGTGCCGCCGCTCGCCGCCCACATGTTCGCGTTCTACTTCGGCTGCCTCAGCGCGGTGACGCCACCGGAGTGCCTGGCCGTCTACGCGGCCGCCTCGATCGCCCGCTGCAGTGTCTGGAAGGCCGGGTGGCAAGCGGTGAAGTTCGCGGCGGCCGGCTTCGTCGTGCCGTACTTCTTCATCTACTACCCGGCGCTCCTGTTCCAGGGGCCCTGGGGCGCGATCGCCCAGGCGGTCGTGACCGGCGGGATCGGGGTCGTCGCGCTGGCCGCCGGCCTCGAGGGCTACCTCCTCCGCACCGCGACGTGGCTCGAGCGCGGCCTCCTGCTCGCGGCCGCGCTGCTCCTCATCGACCCGCAGCTGGTGACCGACCTGCTCGGCCTCCTCCTGCTGGCCACGGCTCTGGCGGCGCAGAAGCTCCGACGGCCGGACCCGGTCGTGGCGCGAGCGGTCTCGTGAGCCGCGCGCAGCACGTCGCGCTCACCCTGATCGCGGGGGCGGTCATCGCGGGAACGATCGCGTACGGGGTCCTGCGGCTCTACGCCTTCTGAGAGCCGGCGCCGGCGCTAGCCGGCGCGGAGCGCCGCGGTCACCGGGAGTCGGGCCGCGCGCACGGCCGGCAGGAGCCCCCCGGCCGCGCCGATGGCGAGCGCCCACGCGAAGCCCTGGGCCAGGAGGCCGGGCGTCACGCGGAAGTCGAAGGCCACCTGGGAGAAGGTGTTGAAGTTGAGCGTGGACAGGGAGAACCCGTCGCAGTAGACGTACGCCAGCGCCCCGCCGAGCCCTCCGCCCACGACCGCCAGGACGAGCGCCTCGATCAGCACCGAGACCACCACCGGGAGGTTCCCGAAGCCGATCGCCCGCAGCGTGGCAATCTCGACCTGCCGGCTGGCGATCGCCGAGTACATGCAGTTGAGCGCGCCGAACGTCGCGCCGATCGCCATGAAGCCGGCCACCGTGTAGCCGAGCACGTTGATCAGGTTGGAGAGCACGGTGGCCTGCTTCGCGTAGTACTCGGGCTCCTGGAACACCGCGATCGAGAAGCGCGGGTCGCGGCTGATCGAGCCCCGGAAGGCCTGGAGCCCGGCGGTCGAGGCGTCGCCGAGCTGCGCCGTGACCGACTGGTAGCCCTCGCGCCGGAAGGCGGACATCGTGACCTCGGCGTCGCTCCAGATCTCCGACTCGTGCACGTCTCCGCCGCTGGCGAAGTGGCCGACCACCGTCCAGTCGCTGTCCCGGAAGGCGATCCGGGACCCGACGGCGAGCCCGGCGAACTGCCGCGCCGCCTTCCGTCCGACGATCACCTCGCGGAGGCCTCGCTGGAAGCGCCGGCCCTCCACGATCCTGACCTCGTCCCGCACGTCGAAGGCGGTCGGCTGGACGCCGCGGAAGGGCACGTTGTTGGGGTCCGTCTCGCCCTGGCGGGGAAGATCGACCATCACCACCAGCTCGGCCGACGCGAGGGGGCGGCCGGTGGGGTCGCGGGCGATGCCCGGGAGGGTTGCGAGCAGGGTGGCGGTGTCCCGCGGCACGCCGCTCGAGAGCTCGGCGTCCGAGCCGGCCCGGAGCAGGATGACCCGGTCCGGGCGCCCGGTGCTGGCCAGCGTGTGGCGGAAGCCCTCCGACATCGCGAGGACGGACACCAGCACGCCGACGACGCCGGCGATCCCGACGACCACGACCAGCGAGGTCCCGAGACGCTGGGGCAGGGTGCGGAGGTTGAGGAGCGTGATCCCGGCGATCTGGTGGATCGTGCGCATCGCCGGGGTCAGCGGTGCCCCGCCAGCGCGTCGACGATGCGGAGCCGCCGGGCCCGGAGCGCGGGCGGGAGCCCGACGGCGAGCGCCAGCCCGAGGACGATGCCCGTGCCGACGAGCCACGTGCCGGCGGTCACGTAGAGGGGCGGGAAGCGCGCGCCGATCGCGCGGTTCAGCCCCGGCAGGACGCCGGCGGCGGTCAGCATGCCGAGCCCTCCGGCCAGCGCCAGGAGGAGCAGGGCCTCCGCCAGGACGAGCGCGGCGATCCGTCCGTCGGAGAAGCCGAGCGTCTTCAGGATCGCGAGCTCCGGGATGCGCTCGCGGACCGACTGGGCCATGGTGTTGCCGGTCATGATCAGGATGGTGAAGAAGACCGCGGCGAGGATGCGGGTCACGAGCGCGCCGAGGTCGCCGATCTGCTTGGCGAAGCCGACGGCGAACTCCTTCTCCGGCTGGGTCTTGGTCTCGTCGGGCGAGTTCAGGAAGCGCCGGTCGATGTCCGCCGCGATGGCCCGCGCCCGCGTCGAGTCGTCGATGCGCACGATGTACCAGCCCGTGCGGCCCCGGCCGAGGCGCCGGGCCTCGTCGAAGTGGGCCACGTTGATGAGGACGACGTCGGTGTTGGCGCGGACCGCGGGATCCTCGGCGTCGATCGTGCCGACCAGGTCGAACTCCCAGTTGAGGCTGCCGTCGGCGCGAGGGTGGATCTCGGAGCTGATCGGCAGCTTCTGCCCGACCTTCCAGCCGTAGCGCTCGACCAGTCGGGCGCCCGCGACGGCGCCGGCGCGCGTGCGTGCGAAGGCCTCCCGCTCGGCGGGCGCGATCGTGAACTCCGGATACATGTCGAGGTAGCGGAGGGGCTCGACGGCGAACACCGGGAACGCGTTGCTCTCGTTCTGGTACTTGGCGCCGAACCACTCGGCGTGGGCGACCGCGACCACGCCCGGGACCTGCTCGATCTGGCGAAGGTGCGAGAGGGGCAGGAGCTCGATGATCGAGTAGCGCGCGATGGTGAGGAGGCGCTTGGCGTCGGCGCTGTCGGCGCCCGACTCGAAGGCGGTCGTGACGGCCTGCATGAGCCCGAACAGCACGAACGCGACGAACACCGAGAGCGAGCGTCAGCACCGTCCGCGTCTTCTTGCGGAACAACCCCGCCCAGAGCAGCGGCCAGTAGCGCATGGGGGTCAGCGCCTCGGGGTCAGACTTTCACTTCCCGACATTTCAGGGTCCAGGCGGTGCGGCGATGAAAGTGTCGGGAAGTGAAAGTCTGACCCCGTTCAGGGTGCCCTTGTCGAGGGTGACCTGGCGCCGGGCGTACTCGGCGGCCTTGGGGTCGTGCGTGACCATGACCACCGTCTTGCCGTGGTCGCGGTTCAGCATCTGGAGCAGGGTCAGGATCTCGGCGGCGGTGGCGCGGTCGAGATCGCCGGTGGGCTCGTCGCAGATCAAGAGCGTCGGGTCGGACACGATCGCCCGGGCGATCGCCACGCGCTGCTCCTGCCCGCCCGAGAGCTCCCGCGGCTTGTGGCTCCGGCGGTCGGCGAGCCCGACGAGGGTGAGCGCGATGGCGGCGCGCCGCCGCCGCTCGGCGGCCGGCAGGCTGGTCAGGAGGAGCGGGAGCTCGACGTTCCGCTGCGCGGTGAGCACGGGCATCAGGTTGTAGAACTGGAAGACGAAGCCCACGTGCGCGGCCCGCCAGCGGGTGAGCTCGCGGCTCGAGAGCTGATCGATCCGCTCGCCGCCCACGACGATCTGGCCGCCCGAGGGCGTGTCGAGCCCGCCGATGAGATTGAGCAGGGTGGTCTTGCCCGAGCCCGACGGCCCCATCAGCGCCAGGAAGTCGCCCGCGGGGATGTCGAGATCCACGCCGTGGAGAACCTCGATTCGCTCGCGGCCCCGCTGGTACGTCTTCGTGACGCCGCGGATCTCGACCAGACTCATCCGGAGCCGGTGAAGGCTGGGGGCCGGGTCCCGGGGCCGCGCCCCGGCTACCCGCCCTCGGTCAGCTTGACCGCGGCGCCGTCCCGGAGCGAGTCCGGGGGGGACACCACCACGCGGTCGCCCGGTCGAAGGCCACTCAGGATCTGGCGCTCGGCGCCGAGCGCCTGACCCGGGACGACGCGCCGCCGCTCCACCTTGCCGTCGGCGTAGACGAAGACCACCCCCTGATCCCCATCGGGCCGCACCGCCTCCGCCGGCACCAGGACGCCGGTCCGGGCGGACGTTCCGGCGTCCGAGAGGTCCAGGGGCCGATCGAGGAACGCGACGCGCACGCCCATGTCGGGCACGACGCGCGGGTCCCGTCGCTTGAGAGCGATCCGCACCTTGACCGTGGCCTTGCTGCGATCGGCCGTGGGGATGATGGCGATCACCTCGGCCGGCATCTTCGAGTCGGGATAGGCGTTCAGCGTCGCCTCGACGGGCTGTCCCGGCTTGACCCGGTTGATGAAGGCCTCGTTGACGTCCACCTGGATCTCGAGCGACTCCATGTCCACGATGGTGCCGATCCCGGTTCGCGTGAAGCCGCCCCCGGCCGAGAGCGGCGAGACCATCTCGCCGGGCTGAGCCGCCTTGGCGACGACCATCCCGCTGAACGGCGCGCGCACCACGGTGTTGGCCAGCTGCACCTCCGCGACGGTGACTCCCTCCTGGGCGACGCGGATCGCCTCGCCGGCGGCGACCAGCTTGGCGCGCAGCGCATCACGCTGGGCGCGGGCGGTCTCCACCGCCTGACCGGTGTTGACCTCGGCGACGGCGACCGCTTCCCGCGCGACCCGGACCTGCTCGGTGCCGGCGGCCAGCCGAGCGCGCAGCGCGTCGCGCTGCGCCCGCATGGCATCGAGCGCCTGTGCGGCGATCAGCTGCCGCTCGAAGAGCTCCTTCTGCCGCTCGTGCTCCCGCTCGGCCGCCTCGAGCTGGGCGCGGACCTCGACCACCTGGGCCTCCGCGGCCGCCAGCTGCGCCCGGGCGGTCGCCAGGGGCGCCTGGCGCTCGAAGAGCTCTCTCTGCCGCTCGTAGTCCCGTTCCGCCTGCTCCTGCTGGGCGCGGATCTCGGCCACCTGCGAGCGGGCAGCGGCCAGCTGGGCTCGTGTGAGTCCGAGCTGCGCCCTCGCCTCGGTGTCGTCGAGCCGGGCCAGCACGGCCCCCTCCTCGACCCGCATCCCCTCCTCGATCAGCACCTCGGTGACCTTGCCGGTGATCTTGGCGGACACGGTCGCCTGGCGCCTCGCGGTCACGTAGCCGCTGGCGTCCAGCACGGAGCCCCCGTCCGCCGCCTGACCGGCGGGGCGCGCCACCGCCGTGCGCACCGTGGGCGGCGCCGCCCGGGCCAGGACGAGCCAGACCATGCCGCCCGCGATTGCCAGGAGCACGGCCCCCGCCAGCACGTACAAGCCGGCGCGCGAGCGCGGGGCCCGCGCGTCTCGGTCTATGCGGAGCTGCTTGAGGAGGTCAGAGGTGTCCACGGATCTGGGCCTCGCGGCAACACTTCCAGTGTGCCACAGGCCTCCCGGCGAACTCCGGAACGGCGCCCCGCGGTCGAGTCCCCGTCGCGACCGGGAGAGGCAGAGCCTAGCCGCGGCCCGTCGCTACTCGGGGAGCCCCTGGAGGGCGTACATCAGGACGAGGGCCGGCGTGGGCTTGCCGAGCGGGCCGAACCACTTGGCGTACACCGCACCGATCGCCCCCGAGCGGTAGATGCGGGCCAGGACGCGGTTGGCAACCAGGCGGAACGCCGAATCGTCGCGTCGCACCATGAACCCGTAGGGCTCGTAGGAGAGGTCATCGGGGGTCAGCGCGTAGCGCGCCGTCCCGCGGGCCTGAAGGATGAGGCCGACCAGGATGGTGCGGTCGGAGGCGTAGGCCTCGATCTTGGACGTTTGGAGACCGGCCAGCCCCTCGTCGTGATCCTTCACCGGCACCACCGTGGCTGCGATGCGACCCGAGGCGCAGGAAGTCGGCGAGCACCCTCTCCGTCGTCGTGCCCGTGACGACCCCGATGCGCTTCCCGGCCAGGTCGGCGACGGTGCGCACCCCCGCGCCCTCGACGGTCAGGAGCGTCGCGCCGTCGACGAAGGTCATCAGCGTGAAGTCGACCTTCTCCTGCCGGGACAGGGACGCGGTCGTCGAGCCGCACTCGATGTCCACGGTGCCGTTGGCGACCGCGTCCACCCGGCCCTCGGGCGTGACCGGCACCCACTGCACCGAGAGGTTCGCGAGCTTCAGATCCTGCTGCACGGCGACGGCGATCTCCTTGCAGAGGTCGACCGAGTAGCCGGTGGGCTTCCCGTCCGAGCCCGTGAACGAGAAGGGGAGGGCGTTCTCGCGGTAGCCGATGGTCAGGGTGCCGCTGTCCTTGACCTTCTTGAGCGTGCCCGTGAGCGTCTGCGCCTGGCTCGTCGTGCTCACCAGGACCGCCATCACCGCCAGAGCGAACGTCGCGTATCGGCGCATCGAAGCCTCCCAGTCTGTTGCGATCGTCAGGTTCGGACCGGAGTCGCGTATCGTCTCCCGCAGTCTATCGGGGGCGGGAGAGCGCGGTCAAACCCGTATCCTCCCGCCGATCGCGGCGCGAGGCGCGGCTACTCCGCCACGCGGAAGCCGGTCACGAAGTAGCTGGTCTCGCCGAAGCAGCTCGTCGGGAGCCCGCGGTGCTCGCGGTAGTGGAGCACCACGCGCTTGCCCAGCGCGCCGTTCAACGCCGGCAGGATGCTCTCGTCCCTCACGCTGAAGTACCAGATGACCGGCGTGACGCCCGGGACGATGGAGATCGCCAGCTCCCCCTCGTGGGTCTTGCAGACCCAGCCCTTGCTCGAGAGCTTCTGAAGAATTCCGGCGCGCTCGCCTTCCGAATAGGGCCAGGACAGGACCAGCCAGAGGTAGAGCCCACCCAGGAGCAGCGCGACGAGCAGGAGGACCGCCCAGGATCGAGCCCGTGCGACGGCTCACCGCTCCCCCCGCTCCACGCGTCTACCCTACACCCTGGCGGCGAACGAACACCCGGACCGTTCGCGCGGCGCCGGGCGCGATGCGCGCTTCAGCGCCCGGTGGCGGTGACGTTGAGCTGGCCGGAATCCCGGAGGAAGCTCTCGATCGTGGCGAGCGACGTGACGTAGGTCTCGCCGGGGACGGGCACGTCGATGTACTGGAGCGTCGGTTTCTGGCCGAACGGCACTCGCGCCGTTCCATAGCCCTCGATCAACCCGACCAGGCTGCCGGTGGCGCCGTCGAACACGCCGCCGCCGCTCATGCCATAGGCGACGGAAGCGTCGACCATCAGCGACGCGCCTTCCCGGGGATGTCCTCGATCGTCGAGATTCACTTCGCTGACCATGCCGCTGATCAGGCGGATCTGGCGGCCCCACGGGAATCCGACGATCCAGATCCGGTCGCCGAGAGCCGGCGGCCGGCCGAGCGATGCCGGCCTGCACCGCGGAGCCCGAACGAGCAGGAGGGCGAGGTCGACGGGCGCGGTCGCGCCCCGGGCGACGAGCTGCGCGCGCACCTTGGTGGCAGCCCCCTGGTGACGATCGAGCAGCACGTGGATCTCGCCGTCGTTCTCCTGTCCCGCCTTCAGGCCGGCGAAGGTGTGGCCGCTCGAGAGAACGAGGCACTCCGATCCCGTGGCAGACGGCTTGGCCACGATCACGACGCCGGAGCCGGTCCGGTAGCGCTCGCCATTCCGCTCGAGCACCACCTGCACCGAGGACTGGAGAACGTGCTGGATGACATCCCGTTCCACCCGGCGCGCCGGTGGCTCGCCGTTCAAGGCGCTGGGGATCGAGGGCTTCGGGGACGGATTGCTGACGCAGCCGGCCGGGAGGGACAGAAGGGCGACCAGCAGCGCCCCGCGGACGAACCCTCCCGCCATGTCGTCTCCTCCCAGTCGAGTCTACAGAATCCTAGCGGCCAGGGGGTCGCCTCCAGTGCCACCGTCGCGCATCGTCCAGTCCCGACACGTTTCCTCGCACTTGGCGGCCAGCGCCACGTCAAACGAGGCGTCGACCCCGTCGATGCTCGAGCCCTTGCCAGTGCCTTGTCTTGGATGGCATGGGGTTTGCCACGGGATGGCCGGCGGTGTCCGCTCTGCGACCGGAGTTCGACGGGCCAGAGCGGCTGCCGACCGCATCTCCCAGCGTGCCGACACACGGAGGGGCCCGATGATTCGCTGCCCGATCGTCTTGGCCGCAGTCCTGGGGCTGGCGTCGGCGCTGACCGGCTGCGCGACGCGTGAGTTCGTTCGGCTAGAAGTCGGGAGGAGCCAGGCCACGCTCGGGCCTGCCGTCGATCGGCTGGCCACCGACTTCGAGGAGCATCGAGCCGAAGTGCAGGACCTCGCCCTCATGGTGACGGAGATCGATCGGGATGCCGAGGATGCGACGCGCGCCTCCATCGAGGCCCTGGGTGTGGCCGACGTGGCGGTCGGCAGGGCTGCTGAGGCGATGAGCTACGCGACCCTGGCCCTGGCGCGGGCCGACGAGGCCCACGCGCTGGCCCAGCAGTCCCTGGCGGAGGCCGATCGGACCGACGAGCGTCTGACCTGGCTCTGGGCTCGCCGGGCAAGGCCATCCGTGGTCGGGGCGCTCGTGCTCCGCTTCGGAGCGGACCAGTGGACGCTCGACGCTCGAGGCGGAAAAGGTCGCGCGGGATGTGGTCGATCGGCTCCGCGAGAATCCGGCCCTGGTCGTCCAGGTGGAGGGCTACGCCGACGGCCTTGGCGCGCCACCGCACAATCTCCGCCTCAGCCAGTTGCGGGCGGAGGCGGTGGTCCGCTTCCTGATTGCGCAGGGCGTCGAGCTTCATCGTCTGCGGGCGATCGGCCTGGGCGCTACCCGTCCGGTCGCGGACAACTCGACCCTGGAGGGTCGCCGCCAGAATCGTCGGGCCGTCGTGAGAGTTCTCGACCCGTCCTGAACGACACCGCCCGGCGCCGAGAGTCTCTCGGCGCCGGGCGGCACGAATGGTCCCGTACTACTTCGCGATCTCGAGGTTGGTGAGGATCTTCTGACCGTCCTTCTCCTGGTACGCGGCCTTCACCTTCGCCCCAGGCTTGAGGTCGGCCTGGGTGTACTTGACGGTCTCCGGGATCGACGAGCTTCGTCCCGTCCTGGAGAGTCACGCTCTTTCCCGTCGGGTCGACGGTCATGACTTGACCTTCGATCGTCTTGTCCTGGGCCATGACCCCGGGGGCGACGACGAGGACGCCCAGCATGGCGATCGCCGTCAGACTTGCGAACACTGCCTTCATGCGTGCTACCTCCTGGTTGGGTTGATTACTCGGCAGAGCATCAGGTTGCTCCATCGATCCAGAAGGCAAGCTACGTGCCATGCCGGTCGCGGGATGAGAGGCGGCACGTGTTTTCCTCGTTGCGTGGTTCCACGTTGCATCGTTCCACGACCGGTGGCTGTCGGCCGCTCGCACTGCGAATGGTGTAACGACTACCGTGTAGGACTGTGGCGCCAGGCTGTCGTGGAGACGCCAGAACGTCGCCTCGTCGAGGGGGGCGGCTGCCCGGCAGGTCGCACGACAGCCTGCTATGATGCGGGACGTGTCGCTCCGGGGAGCCCGCGGTAGCCGTCTCGTCGCGGTGCCCGGGACCGGGCTACCCTCAAGGTCGGGCGGGGCGTCGTCGTCGACGAGCCTCAGATGGACACCGAATGTCGGGCGACGCTGGGAGCTCGGTAGGCCCTGACCGTCGCTCGCATGATCATCGACACACAACAATAGGAGAGCGCGGATGAGCTCGAGCGGCCAAGGCGGCAAGGTGGCGATCGTGACCGGCGCGGGGAGCGGGATCGGCAAGGCCAGCGCGGTCACGCTCTTGAAGCATGGCTACTCGGTCGTGCTGGCCGGCCGCCGCGCGGACGCCCTCGCCGAGGCGATCCGGGAGGCCGGAGACGCCGGCGCGCGGGCGCTGGCGGTGCCGACCGACGTGGGGGACCCCGCCTCGGTGCACGCGCTGTTCGCCCGCACGAAGGAGCGGTTCGGGCGGCTCGACCTCCTGTTCAACAACGCCGGCGGGAACGCCCCCGGCATCCCGCTCGAGGACCTGACCTACGAGCAGTGGCAGAAGGTCGTCAACGTCAACCTGACGGGCGTCTTCCTGTGCACGCAGGAAGCGATCAAGATCATGAAGGCGCAGAGCCCGCGCGGCGGCCGGATCATCAACAACGGCTCGATCTCGGCGCACACGCCCCGGCCGAACTCCGCGCCCTACACGGCCACCAAGCACGCCGTGACCGGCCTCACCAAGGTCACGTCGCTCGACGGCCGGAAGTACGACATCGCGTGCGGGCAGATCGACGTCGGCAACGCGCTCACCGAGATGGCGGCCCGCATGGCGAAGGGCGTGCCGCAGGCCAACGGCACCGTCGCGCCCGAGCCGCTGATGGACGTGCAGTGCGTCGCCGACACCGTGCTTCACATGGCGGGCCTGCCCCTGGACGCCAACATCCTGTTCGTGACGGTCATGGCGACCAAGATGCCGTTCGTCGGACGCGGCTGAGGAGGAAGAGCGCGGGCCGCCGCGCGCCGCTAGGCTCGAGCGAAGCGCAGGAGCGACCGCCCTTGCTCGTCGAGGAGCCAGAGGACGTCTCCCTCCTGCCGGTATCCTCGCGCGGCTTCGAGCGCCGCGATGAAGCGGGTCTCTTGATCCGTGACCGGGGGCGGACACGCCCGGCGAGTCATCGCGATCACGCCCAGCCGAATCGAGGTGCCGGTGACGCTCAGCGGAGCGGTGTAGCGGTTGCATCCGGTCGAGCCGGACACCCGCTGGTCGCCCTCGAACGTGAGGGTGGACGCCACCTCCGCGTCGGTGGCGCGGCCCTCGATTTCGGCGGCGCGCCACGTCGTTCCGCCGAGCAGGAACGTGGCCGTCGAGGACGCGGCGGGCGCCCCTGACTGGCAGCCGAAGGCGCCGAGCCAGACGAGCGCGAGGCCGATCGCGCCCCGGCCGCGCGCGCCCCCGCTCGGTCTAGCGAACATGCCAGGCCTGGGTGAGCGGCTTCGCGCCGTTCAGCTCGCCGTAGCCCGCGCCCGTCGTTCCGCCCGGGTTCGGCCCGAAGTAGCGCGGGTCGATCGGCTCCGCCGCGGGCTGGTAGCGGACGTCGCAGGAGAGCCGCACCCGCCCGACCGCCGAGTGGTTGTCGAGCGAGCCGTGCAGCGTGTACATCCCGAAGATGCAGACGTCGCCGGCGCGGAAGTCGGCGGTCAGGAGCCGGCAGTCCCGGCTGGCGGCGAACTCCGCGAAGTCGGCCGCCACCTGGGCCTTGCGCGTGGTGTCGTAGACCACGTCGAAGCCCCGCACTTCCTCGTGCAAGTCGGCGAAGCGGTGCGAGCCTTCCACGATCACGAGCGGTCCGTCCGTGGCGGGGACGTCGCCCAGCGGGACCCACGCGGTGTAGACGCGCTCGGTCGCCCGCGCGAAGAACGGGTAGTCGAAGTGAAGGCCGGTCGTGCGCCCGACGGGAGCCGCGCGCAGGAACATGTAGTCGTGGGCGCGAACGGGCGCCCCGGCGATCCGCGCGAGGAGCGCGTGAAGGCGTGCCCCGTGAGTCACCCGCCGCAACGCCGGACCCTCGCTGACCGACTTCCAGAAGGCGCCGAGGTCGCCGACCATCTCGGCCCGGCGGCTCTGCCCCGTGGCGATGCCCTCGGCCGCCGGCGGCCGGATCTCGCCCACCTGGGCGAGCCGCTCGAGCACCTCGGCCCGCGCGTCCCGCACCTCGCCGGCGTCGAGCGCCCCCCGCAGGAACACGTAGCCGTCGGTGGCAAGGCGCCGCGCGAGCGCCGTCGGGTCTCCGGCCTCGGGGCGGCTGTCGCGGAGCTCGCCGACCCGCTGGTCGGGGAGCGGGCGCCCCTGCGTCCAGCACGTGTCGGGCGCGAGGCTCACCGTTGCGCTCCCGCCCGATCCGCCCGATCCGGATGTCGCCATGCTCCCGTGCCTCCTGGCGACGGCGTCGCGTCACCGGCGAACCGCGCCGCTCGAAAACGGCCTCAGGTTATCATGGCGTCGATGCGCCGAGTCGCGCGTCGGGTCGGGCTCGTCCTGCTCCTCGCCGTGCCGCCGGTCGTCGGCTGCTCGGCCGCCCGGCCGGAGTGGCTCCAGAAGGAGGACGACGCCTGCTTCCGTACGCGCGACTTCACGGAGGAGATCCCCCGGATGTACTGGGGCGACCCCGTTCACGACCCTTGCTGGCGCTACCGCGGGGGACGCGGTGGGTTCTGACCCCGAACCGTGAGAACGATTCTGGAAAGGGTGGCGACATGACTCGACTCTTCCCGGCAGCTCTCGGCATCCTGGCGCTCGTCCTGGCGGCGTGCTCCTCGCAGCCCGCCGCGCACCACCACGCCGCATCGAGCGCGGCGCCGCCCATGCTTCTCGAGGGCCTCGGCCGTCACCACCAGACCGTCAGCACCACGTCGCCCCAGGCCCAGGCGTACTTCGACCAGGGGCTGCGCCTCGTGTACGGCTTCAACCACATCGAGGCCGAGCGCGCGTTCCGCGAGGCGACCCGGCTCGATCCCGAGTGCGCGATGTGCTACTGGGGCATCGCGCTCACCCAGGGATCGAACTACAACAGCCCGACGAACGTCGAGCGGGAGAAGGCCGCGTTCGCGGCGATCCAGCAGGCCGTGACGCTGGCCGGCCGCGTCACGCCGCGGGAGCGGGCGACCATCGAGGCGCTCGCGAAGCGGCACGCGGCCACGCCCCCGGGGGATCGGGCGGCGCTGGACCGCCAGTACGCCGACGCGATGCGTGACCTGTCGCAGCGCTTCCCCGACGATCTCGACGCCGCGACGCTCTTCGCCGACGCGCTCATGAACCTCCGGCCGTGGAACCTCTGGAAGCCCGACGGCAGCATGCAGCCGGAGACTCCCGAGATCCTGGCGACGCTCGAGCGCGTGATGCAGGCGAATCCCGAGCACCCCGGGGCGCTCCACCTCTACATCCACGCCGTCGAGGCCGGGCCGGACCCGCGACGCGGGGAGGCGGCTGCCGACCGGCTCCGGCCCCTCACGCCGGGCGCCGGGCATCTCGTCCACATGCCCGCCCACATCTACTGGCGCGTCGGCCGCTACACGGATGCCGTCGACGTCAACGTCCTCGCGGTCAAGGCCGATCGCGAGTACATGGCCAAGCGCGAGGCGAGCCCGATCTACCGGGGGCTCTACTATCCGCACAACATCGACTTCATCTGGCAGTCGGCCAGCATGTCCGGGCGCAGCTCCGACACGATCCGGACCGCGCGCGAGTTTGCCGAGACGGCGTCCCCGGCCATGCTGCGGGAGATGCCGGACATGGAGACCGCGCCGGCCGCCCCACTCTTCGCGCTGGCGCGCTTCGGCCGGTGGGAGGAGATCCTGCGCCAGCCTCGGCCGCCGGACGATCTTCCGTACGTGACCGGGGTCTGGCGCTACACGCGGGGCCTCGCGTACGCCGCCACCGGCCGACGGGCCGAGGCCGACGGCGAGCTGGCCGGGCTGCGACAGCTCACCGCCGGCGTGCCGGCCGACCGGTCGCTCGCGTTCTTCTTCAAGACGCAGACGATTCTCACCCTCGCGGACAACGTGCTCGCCGGGGAGATCGCCGCGCGGTCGGGCCAGACGGACCTGGCGGTCCGCCACTTGCTGGCCGCCGTGGCGGAGCAGGACGGCCACTGGTTCACCGAGCCGCCGGTCTGGTACTACCCGGTCCGGCAGTCCCTGGGCGCGGTCCTCCTAGCCGGAGGGCGACCGGTCGAGGCGGAGGCCGTCTACCGGGACGATCTCAAGCGAAACCCCGACAACGGGTGGTCGCTCTTCGGGCTCGCCCAGAGCCTCCGGGCCCAGGGCAAGACGGCGGAGGCCGCCGCGGTCGAGGCGAGCTTCCAGAAGGCCTGGGCCCGCGCCGACGTGACGCTCTCCGCCTCGCGCTTCTGACCGACGATCGCGCGGCCGGGGACCTCATCCCGGTCGCTCCGCGCAGCTGACGGGGCCGGCGCCCGAGGAGGCCGGCCCTGAGCGTGCGCGCCGACGGAGGTGGCGCTCGGTCGCCACCTCCCGGGCTCGGCGTGTGTACCGCTTCGCGACACGGCTCCGCGAGAAGGCCTTGACGGCTCTTGAACCCCGGGGTAAGAGAGCACGACGGGGAGCAGCTTCGGTTGCGACGAAGATCGTCCGGCTCGCCACTGACCCGCGCCGCCATCGCGCTTCTGATCTTCGTTGTCAGCGGCGGTGTGTTCGGCGTCCCTGCTACGTGGGCGCAGCGGAAGGAGCCCGTCAGGATCGGTGTCCTGACCGACAGCTGGGGCCCCACGCCGGCGACGATCGGCCTTCGCGACGGGCTGCAGGCCCTCGGCTACCGGGAGGACGAGCACTTCCAGCTCGGGGTCCGGTTCACCGGGGGCGACCTCGACGCGCTGCCGGGCGCGGCGCGCGGTCGCGGCCAACCTGTCGCTGCTGTCGGCCCTCGACCTCGGCGGCTATGCCCGGGACGAGCGACCGCCCGATTTCGTCGGTCTCACCACTCACGGCCCCGCACTGACGCTGGCCGATCTGCACGGGAAGGTCGTGCTCCTGACCTTCTGGGCGACGTGGTGCCCGCCCTGCGGGCCGGAGTTGGAAGTGCTCGAGTCCCTCCAACGCGAGCTGGGGGTCCAGCACATCGCGATCGTCGCCGTGAACGCGAGCGAATCCATGCCGGTGGTTCGCGAGTACGCCAGAGCGCGCGGGCTCACGTTCACGGTCCTCGTCGACCCGCGCGGCGACATCCAGCGCGCGTATGGGGTCCTGGGTCTGCCCACCACGTTCGTGATCGGGCGCGACGGCCGAGCGGTGGCGCGGGCCATCGGCGTCCGGGACTGGGCCGGCGCACGCTCGCGCGAGTTGCTACGGGAGCTCCTGCAGGAGTCGGCTCCACCCCGGGCGCCCGCTGGCGCGCCGCGGCCCTGAGCGTGGCACGGTCGCCGGCACGCCTCACCGGCGGTGGAGGACCGCGTCGAGCGTCGCCCGGTCGAAGAGGCCCCGCGTCGCGATCCCGAAGAAGGCGAGGAAGGGCCGGAGATCCTGCCGATCCCAGATACAGTGGCCCACCTCGGGCCCGAACAGGCGCCAGAAGGAGGGCCCCATGTCCAGCCGGTCCCAACTGGTGAGGAGGTAGAGGAGCTCGCCGGGGAGGACCGAGCGACAGACCTCGCCCGCGCGATACTCCAGCCGAGGCCGGACATCGCCTCGCGACGCGGCGTCGTAGAGCAGGCGCGGGAAGTCCACGCCCGCCTGGATGGCCATCTGGAGGGAGTCCCAGAACCGCGGGTTGACCTCCATGAGCTTGAGCCGGCCGTCGCGCTCGTCCTCGAGGAACTCCACCTGGGCCACGCCCCGCCACCCGAGCTTCTCGAGCAGCCCGACGCCTTCCCGCAGGACGTCGGGCCGGTGCACCGTCTGGAAGCAGCAGCCTGGACCGCCCTGGAAGGGGTACTGTCGGCAGAAGCGCTGGACGAGGGCCGCCCGTAGCTGGCCTTGCCGGTTGAACAGGCACTGGACGCCGAACTTCGGCGAGACGGGCGAAAGCCCTTCCTGGATCAGCGGGAACGGGAAGCGACGGTGCACCGCCCGGTAGCGGTCCACCAGCTCGTCCGCCCGGTCGACGAAGACCAGCCCCTCCGCCCCGCTCCCGACCCGCGGCTTGATCACGGCGGGGTAGCGGACCCGCTGCCGCAGGCCGTCGAGCGCCTCGAGATCGTCTACGACGAAGGTCTCCGGACAGGACACCCCCTGGCGGAGCGCGAACTCGATCGTCCGCCTCTTGTCGAGCGTCAGCTCCAGTGTTTCGAGGTCCACCGTGAGGAGGTTGGTGAGCGCCGCGAACTCGTCTCGCCGGGCCACGACCAACTTCATCATGGCGTCGCTCATCGGCAGGAAGCAGTCGTACCGCTCCTTCCGGAGATGGTCGAGGAGGGTGGCGGCGCAGGCATCCGGATCCCGGTGCGGGTCGGGGTACCGGACGCGCGCGCGGCAGTATCGCGAGGCGAACGCCAGCGCGCGCGGCCGGTCGTGGCCCGCGGCGACGAAGAGGCCGCTACGGCCCAGCGAGCGGACCGCGGCCAAGGTCCTGCGGGTGTTGGCGTCCGTCAGGAGAACCCGACCCTCGTAGTCCGGCCGGCCGTCAGCGCGCATTCAGGTCGTAGACGTAGTAGATCCGGTCCTCGGAGGCCCGGGCCCCGGCCGGCTCACGTCGAAACCCGGTCCGGACATAGAGAGCATCGGCGGCCGTGTTGGTCTTGAGGGCCCGGGTCCAGCAGCTGGACTGCCCACGCGCGCGGCACTCGTCGAGAAAGGCGCGCACCAGGCCCGCCGCCAGGCCCCGGCCCTGGTGAGCTTCCTCGATCCCGAGATAGAAGATCAGCGCCCCGGGACGCCGTGCCATCCCGGACAGCAGCGACCGCAGCTGGCCGGCGGCGTCCCGGAACGCGCCTCGCCGCAGGCCCATGCGCCCCGCCGCGAGGGCGCACTCGAAGCTCCGGGTCAGCGCGAGCCTCCGGTGCCAGGTGCCGGTGTCCAGGGCGCCGACGATGAATCCGACGATCTCGTCCCCGACGACCTGCACGTAACCGCCCCCCGTCGCGGAAGGGTCCAGCATCGTCGGATAGAACGCCCGGGTCAGGTACCGCCGCCCCGACGGGGTCCCGAACAGGCGCGCGTGGAGCTCCACGACCGGCGGGATGTCCGCGGCGGTCAGCCGGCGGAGCCGCACGGGAGCCTCCGAGTCCGGGCGGGCGGCCGATCCGGGAGTCAACGGCACCCGGACGCCCGTCAGCGGAGGAGCGCCGCGTGCTGGTCGAGGAGCGGCAGGATGCGGTCTCGCCCCTCGGAGGGGAGCGGCAGCACGAAGCGGTCGACCCCTGCCGCCCGGTAGCGCTCCAGGGTGGGCGCATCCGGCTTCCCGCCGAACACCGAGACGGAGATCGTCTTCGGGTCGCGTCCGGCTCGCTCCGCGCGACTCCGGAGGTCGGCCAGCTGCGCGAGGTTCGCGTCGACCCCGGCTCGCCCGCGAGGGAACCAGCCATCGCAGAACTCGACCACGCGCCGGAGGGTGTGCGGCCCCTCGCCGCCGAGGAGCACGGGGGGATGCGGCTTCTGGACCGGCTTCGGGTAGGACCAGATACGGTCGAAGCGGACGAAGTCCCCGTGAAACTCCGCCTCCTCCTTGGTCCAGATCTCCTTCATCGCCAGCACCCGCTCGCGCATCACGCGGAAGCGCGTGTCGAACGCCGTGCCGTGGTGCTCCATCTCCTCGACGTTCCAGCCGGCGCCGACGCCGAAGAGGAAGCGGCCGCGGGACAGGAGGTCGAGGCTGGCGACCACCTTGGCGAGGACGATCGGGTCGTGCTCGATCACCAGGCAGATCCCGGTGCCGAGCCGGAGCCGCGTCGTGACGGCCGCCGCCGTCGCCAGCCCGATGAAGGGATCGAGCGTGTGCGAGTACTCCTTGGGCAGGCGTCACCGCCGCCCGGCCAGGGCGTCCGCCGGCTCGCCGGGATGTGGGTGTGCTCGGTCACGAAGAGCGACTCGAAGCCTCGCTCCTCGAGGCCATACGCCAGCTCGTCGATGCGGATGGAGTACTCGGTCGGGAAGATGAACGCGCCGATCTGCATGCCCGGCCTCCTCGGAGGGTGACGTGGGTGTCCGGGGCCGGCCCGAGCCGGGGTCGACCCGGGGCCTACTCTCTCACAGCCGGCGGCACGCTGCGGCGCTCGACGTCCCACGACCCGCCCGCCTTGACTTGGATGGAGCGGCTGCCGAGAATGGCGCCGTCACCGTGTCGACGCCGAATGCGCCCCTGACCCGGAGGTCTCGCATGAGCCTGAGCCGCTCCCCCCACGCCGGTCTCACCGGTCTCGCCAGCGCGCTCCTCGCGGTCATCTCCCTGACGGCGGCCGACGCGAAGGTGCTCCGCACCAACCTTCGCGCGGACCCGGCGATGGTCGACCCGGTCACCTACTCCGAGCTGGTGGCGGGCGACGTCATGAAGAACCTCTACGAGGGGTTCACCGACACCGACAAGGACGGCAACGTCGTCCCGGCGCTGGCCGTCCGGTGGGAGGCGCACCCGGACAACAAGGGGTTCCGGTTCCAGCTCCGCAAGGGCGTGAAGTTTCACAGCGGGCGGGAGTTCACCGCCAAGGACGTCAAGTGGACGTTCGAGCAGATCCTGCTGCCGGGGAACAAGGGCGGGCTGACCCTCACCTATCTGAAGGACCTGGAGGGGGCGAAGGAGATCCAGGAGGGGAAGGCCACGCTGCTCTCGGGCGTCAAGATCGTCGACCCGTACACGGTCGAGGTGCGGTTCATGACCCCCGACGTCCTCTTCCCGATCTATCCCTTCCAGTTCATGGACAGCGGGATCGTGGCCCAGCACGGCGCCGACTGGCACACGAAGGCGTCGGCCGGCACCGGCCCCTTCAAGTTCGTGCACTGGAAGCGCGGCCAGGAGGTCCGGCTCGCCGCCCACAAGGAGTACTGGGGCGGGGCGCCGCTCGTCGACGAGGTGTCGATGCTGATCGTGCCGAGCTACGACACGGCGGTGTCCATGTACGAGGCCAACGCGCTCGACGTCATCGAGCTCGAGGCGATCCAGGCCCGGCGCGTCCTGAAGGACCCCCAGTTCAAGGACCAGATCCTCGCGGTGCCGGCGGCGCAGATCCGCTTCCTCGGCATGAACCAGAACCTCTACGAGCCCTTCAAGGACAAGCGGGTGCGGGAGGCGATCTGCCTCTCGTTCGATCGCGAGGGCCTGGTCAAGGGACTCTATGGCGGCGCCGGGGCGCCGCTCTACGGCCAGATGACGCCGGGCGTCGCCGGGTACAACCCGAACGTCAAGCCGATTCCCTACGATCCGGCGCGGGCGAAGCGCCTCATGGCCGACGCGGGCTACCCCGACGGCAAGGGCCTGCCCCCGGTGAAGATCACCTGCGAGCCCACCTTCAAGGACGAGCTGACGTACTACGCGGATCAGTTCAAGAAGGTGCTGGGCATGCCGGTCGAGATCGAGATCCAGGAGCGGGGCACGTTCATCAAGCGGATGAACGCCGGCGAGGTGCCGTTCTTCCCGTGGGGCTGGACGGCCGGGTACCCGGACGCGATGTACTTCCTCTCCCAGGTCTGGTACGGGCCGAGCCCCTACAACCGGGCCCGCTGGAAGAACGCCGAGTTCGACCAGCTGATCGTCCGGGCCCAGGCCACGGCGGACGCGCCGGCGCGCTACAAGCTCTACCACGCCGCCGAGCAGGTCCTGCTGTCCGACTGGGGGACCTGCCCTCTCGTGGTGCGGATGCAGATCGCGCTCCGGAAGCCGAACGTCGAGGGCGTGCATCTCACGCCGTTCCGGTTCCTGCCGTTCAAGACCGTCAAGCTCAACTGACGGCCGCCCGCCGGCCGCGGGCCCGCGGGCGCCGGTGAGGGCCCGCCGCTGAGAAGGTACGCGCTCCGCCGTGTTCTGGGGCTCCTGCCCGTCCTGCTGACGGCGGTCGTCCTGACCTTCGTCGCCAACCAGTTCGTCCCGGGCGACCCGATCATGACGCTACTGAGCGACAAGTCGGGGGACGCCGCGCTCGAGGCGCGGCTCCGCGCCGAGTACGGGCTCGACCGGCCGCTCTGGCGGCAGTTCCTGAGCTATGTCGGCGGCATCGCCCGGGGCGACTTCGGCCTCTCGTTCCGCTTCGCGAGCACGCCGGTGATCGACGTCATCGCGCCGGGCCTCCTGGTGACCCCGCTCCTGGCCGGGGGGGCGCTCCTGATCGCGGTGCCGCTCGGCGTGGTGCTCGGGACGTTCGCCGCCCTCCGGCGGAACTCGCTCGCGGACACGCTCGTCGTCCTCGGCCTGGTCGCGGGCACGTCGATCCCGAACTTCGCCCTGGCGGCGTTCCTCGTCTATTTCCTGAGCGTGCGGCTCGGCTGGCTGCCCGTCGCCGGCTGGGGCGGATTCTCGCAGGCCGTCCTGCCGGTGATCCTCCTGGCGATCCCACCGACCGCGTACATCGCCCGGCTCTCCCGCACCTACATGCTCGAGGTGCTCCAGCAGGACTACATCCGCACCGCCCGAGCGAAGGGTCTCCGTCGGCGGCTCGTCGTGTACCGCCATGCGCTTCGCAACACGCTGGTGCCGCTCCTGACGACCGTCGGCATCATCCTCGGGGGGCTCCTCTCGGGCACCTTCGTCGTGGAGACGCTCTTCAACATCCCCGGCCTCGGGCGGATGGCGATCCAGGCCATCTTCGCGCGCGATTACCCGGTGACCATGGCCATCGTGCTGCTCTTCACCTTCTTCTACTCCGGGCATCAACCTCGTGGTGGATCTCCTCTACGGCGTGATCGACCCGCGCATCCGCCTCGGGACCCGCCGGGCGTGACCGGGCCGGGCCCGTCCGTGGCGGCGCTCGAGGTCCCCGACGAGCGAGCCGGCTCGGACTTCTGGCGCCGCTTCCGGCGGAGCCGCAACGCCTGCCTCGGCGGCGCCCTGGTCGTTCTCGTCACGGCGGTGGCGCTCGCGGCGCCGTGGCTCGCGCCCCACGGGCACGAGGACACCGACCTCCTGGCGGTCTGGGCCGAGCCCTCGTCGGCGCACCTCCTGGGGGGCGATGCCCTCGGGCGCGACGTGCTGAGCCGCCTCATCGTCGGCGCGCGGATCTCGCTCCTGGTCGCCGTCTCGGTGCTGGCGCTGACGCTGACGGTCGGCACGCTGGCCGGCATGGTCGCGGGGTACTTCGGCGGGTGGATCGACACGGTCCTCATGCGGGGGGCCGACATCGTGTTCGCGTTCCCGGAGCTGATCCTGGCGATCCTGGTCGCGGCGATGCTGGGGCCGGGGACCGGGACGGTCGTCGTCGCCCTCGCGATCGTCTGGTGGCCCGGGGTCGCGCGGCTCACGCGCTCGCTCACGCTCGCGCTGCGGACCGAGCTCTTCGTCGACGCGGCGGTGGTGAGCGCCACCCGCCCGTTCCGGATCCTCCTCCGGCACGTCCTGCCGAACATCGTGCCACCCCTGATCGTCCGGGCCTCGATCGGGGTGGGCTTCATCGTGATGGCCGAGGCGACGCTGAGCTTCCTCGGCATCGGCGTCCAGGAGCCCTTGCCCACGTGGGGCGGGATGATCCGGGACGGCCTGGTCGCCCTCCGCACCGAGCCCTACCTCGCCCTGTCGGCGAGCGCGGCGCTGGGCGTGACGATCATCGGCTTCAACCTCCTGGGGGACGGGCTCCGCGACCTGCTGGACCCGCGGGTGCGCGACCGGTGAGGCGTGGGCGAGGACGTCCGCCGTGACCGATCTCCTCGAGGTGCGCGGCCTCTCCGTCTCCTTCGCCACGCCGCGCGGTCCCGTACGGGTGCTCGACGACGTCTCCCTGAGCGTGCGGGAGGGGGAGGTCGTGGGGCTCGTGGGGGAGAGCGGGTCGGGCAAGTCGGTGACCGCGCTCTCGATCCTCGGGCTCCTCGGCGAGCAGGGGCGGGTCGACGCGGGGGAGATCCGCCTCGAGGGCCGGGATCTCGTGCCGCTGCCCGAGCGCGAGTGGCTCGCGATCCGCGGGCGTCAGGTCGCGATGGTATTCCAGGAGCCGATGACCAGCCTGAACCCGCTCCTCCCGGTTGGCTTCCAGGTGGCCGAGGTGCTCGAGGAGCATCTTGGACTCGGCCGGCGGGAGGCCCACCTGCGGGCCATCGAGCTCTTCCGCGACGTCGGCATTCCCGACGCCGGCCGCCGCGTCGACGACTACCCGCACCAGCTCTCGGGCGGCATGCGCCAGCGCGTCATGCTGGCCATGGCCATGGCGTGTCGGCCGCGCCTCCTGATCGGCGACGAGCCGACGACTGCCCTCGACGTGACCATCCAGGCGCAGATCCTCGGGCTCTTGCGGGACCTTGGCCGGGCGGCGGGGACGGCGGTGCTGCTCATCAGCCATGATCTCGGCGTCGTGGCGTCGATGGCGAGCCGCGTGGTCGTCATGTACGCGGGACAGGTCGTGGAGGAGGCGCCCGCGCGAGACCTGTTCGCCCGTCCCGCGCACCCGTACACGCGCCTCCTGCTGGCGGTGGTCCCGCGCGTCCACGAGAAGCGAGCCCGGCTGTCGGCGATCGCGGGCAGCATCCCGCCTCCGACGGCGCTCCTGGCCGGCTGCCGCTTCCATCCCCGCTGCCCCGACGCCATCCCCCTCTGCCGCGAGGCCGCCCCGACCCTCGACCCCCACGGCCCCGCCCGCCTCGTCCGCTGCTGGCGCCCCGACGGGGTCAGACT
The DNA here is from genome assembly GCA_963799055.1 of uncultured Candidatus Rokubacteria bacterium. Lineage (GTDB taxonomy): Bacteria > Methylomirabilota > Methylomirabilia > Rokubacteriales > DASRDR01 > DASRDR01. Next base: position 40,922 of record CAWCVP010000014.1, on the reverse strand, counting down.
TTGACTTCTAAACAATTCGACCGCGGCATGGCAGCACGAAATTGTCTGAGAAGTCAAAGTGCCTGACCCCGCTCCTCTCCTGCGAGGGGCTGGTGCGGGAGTTTCGGGTGGGGGAGGGGGCGTTGCGGGCGGTCGACGGCGTGAGCTTCGAGATCGGGCCGGGGGAGACGCTGGGGCTCGTGGGGGAGAGCGGGTGCGGGAAGACGACGGTCGGCCGGCTGATCCTCCGGCTCCTCCCGGCGACGGCCGGGCGGATCGTGTTCGACGGCGAGGACGTGACCCACCTGCCGGAGCGGCGCCTCCGGGAGTTCCGGCGCCAGGTGCAGGTGGTCTTCCAGGACCCCTACTCGTCGCTCAACCCCCGGCTCACCGTCCGCGACATCGTCGGGGAGCCGCTCCGGAACTTCGGCGCGACGCGCCGGGCGGCCGCCACCCGCGTGGCGGAGCTGCTCGACACGGTCGGCCTGCCGACGGCGTACATGAGCCGTTACCCGCACGCGTTCAGCGGCGGCCAGCGTCAGCGGATCGGCATCGCGCGGGCCCTGGCCCTCGGCCCGCGCCTCCTCGTGTGCGACGAGGCCGTCTCGTCGCTCGACGTCTCCGTCCAGGCGCAGATCCTGAACCTCCTGGCCGACCTCCAGCGGGAGCTCGGGCTCGCGCTGCTCTTCATCTCGCACAACCTGGCGGTGGTCCGCCACGTGAGCCACCGCGTGGCGGTGATGTACCTCGGGCGGCTGGTCGAGCTGGCGCCGGAGTCCTCCCTCTTCGAGCACCCCCGCCACCCGTACACGCGCGCGCTCCTGGCGGCGGTGCCCGAGGCGAGCCCCGACGCCCAGCCGCCCGCCGTGCTCCCCGGCGAGATCCCGAGCCCGCTCGATCCGCCGGCGGGCTGCCGCTTCCAGACCCGCTGCCCCCGGGCCGAGGCGCGCTGCCGGGCGGCCGAGCCGGCGCTCACCGAGGAGCCGCCCGGCCACTGGGTGCGCTGCTACTTTCCGGAGCCGGAGCCCCTCCGGCGGACGGCGTGAGGACCGCCATGCTCGTCGAGCGCACGCACTACTACGCCAAGCCCGGCCGGGCCGCCGAGGTCCTGGCGACCCGCCGCCGCGCGTCGGAGGTCCGGGTCTGCCCTGGGCCTCCAGCACGGCCGGATCCTCGCGAAGGCCGATCCCGACGGCGCCGGTCCCGGACGTGACCTGGGAGTGCGCGTTCCCGGACGCGGCCGCCCAGGCGGCGGACCTCGCCGCGCGCGGGCGGAGCCCCGAGTTCGAGGCGGTGCGCGCCCGGATGACGGCGCTCGTCGACCGCTTCGAGCGGCTGGTTCTCGTCGAGGACGATCCTCCCGACGCCGAGCGACCGGTGGTGCCGGCCGAGGTCCGCGTCCCCAGTGGCGAGCGCACCCTCGCCGGATATCTCTACGTGCCTTCCGGCGCCGGGCCGTTCCCCGGCCTCGTGCTGAACCACGGCAGCACGATCCATCCGGGCACGAGCGACTTCTGCCGCCCCGGCACGGCGGCCGTGCTCACGGGGTGGGGCTATGCCGTGCTGCTCCCGCACCGCCGCGGCTACGGCAACTCCGAGGGATCCACCTGGCGCGAAGAGGTGCCGGCCGAGTTCGGGACCGCCGAGTACGACCGGGCGCTGGCGGCGCGTCTCCAGCGCGAGGCGGACGACGTGGCGGCCGCGGTCGACTGGCTGGCGAGCCGCCCGGAGGTGCAGGGGGACCGTGTCGGGGTGATCGGGAGCTCGTTCGGCGGGGTGATGGCGCTCCTCGCCGCCTCGCGCCGCCCCGGGCTCCGGTGCGCCGTGAACTTCGCCGGCGCGGCGATGAACTGGGAGCGGACGCCGACGCTCCGCGCGACGATGCTCGGAGCCGCCCGGCAGCTCACGGTGCCGCTCTGCCTCGTCCAGGCGGAGAACGACTACAGCACGGCGCCGACCCGGGAGCTGGCCGCCGAGCTCCAGCGGCACGGGAAGGCTCACGCGGCGCGCGTGTTCCCGGCCTTCGGGCTCACGGCGGACGAGGGCATCTCTTCTTCCAGAACGGCGCGCCGATCTGGGGGCCCTTCGTTCGGGAGTTCCTGGACCGCTGGATGCAGAGGAGGTGACGCTGATGCGCGGTGCGTTCCTCGAGGACCTGACGTGGCCCGAGGCCGGTGCTCGCATTGCGGCCGACGCCGTCGTCGTGGTGCCGGTCGGCGCGGCCTCGAAGGAGCACGGCCCTCATCTCCCGCTCCGGACCGACTATCTCGTTGCCCGGGAGCTGGGCCGGCGGCTGGCCGAGGCCCTGCCGGTGCTCGTCGCGCCGGTGATCTCGTTCGGCTACTATCCGGCGTTCGTCCGGTACCCGGGGAGCCAGCATCTGCGCGCGGAGACGTTCATGGCGCTCGTGACCGACGTGCTGACGGGATTCGTCCGCCAGGGGGCGCGCCGGCTGGCGATCGTCAACACGGGGGTGTCGACCGAGGCGCCGCTCCGCGTCGTCGTGCGGGATTTCTACGCGGAGCATGGCCTGCGCGTCGCGGTGGCCGACCTGGGGACGCTCGGGCGCGCCGTCAAGCCCCGGCTCCGTCAGAAGCTCGGCGGCCACGCCGACGAGCTGGAGACGTCCCTCGTCCTCGCCATCGAGCCCGACGCCGTGCGCATGGCGCGGGCGGAGCCCGACTACGGCCACCTGCTCGACGCGCCGGCGACCGTCTTCTACCAGCCGGTGATCTTCGACGGGGACCCGGGATCCGGCCCCGACTGGAGCCGCACCGGAGCCCGCGGCGATCCCTCGCTCGCGACGCGCGAGACCGGCGAGGCCGCCCTCCGGGAGATCACGCGCGAGCTGGTGGACGGCCTGGTGGCGCTGTACCCCGATCTCCGGTGACCGCGCGATCGTGGCGGGCCCCGTCGTCGGCGGCGCGCCTTGACGTGGCGCGTCGAGCGAGTGGTCTAGTCCTACTGCGCGCCGAGTGCGCGCGGCGGAGGCGCTCGATGGACCTGGGTCTCGAGGGCAAGGTCGCGATCATCACCGGCGGCAGCGACGGGCTCGGGCTCGCCACGGCCCGGCGGCTCGCCGCCGAGGGGGCGGCCGTGTCAATCTGCGGCCGCGACCGTACGCGCCTCACGGAGGCGGCGGAGAAGCTGCGAGCCGACGGCGGGGCGGTTCTCGACGTTGCGGCGGACGTAACGCAGGCCGCCGATCTCGAACGGCTGGTGTCCGCCACGCTCGAGCGGTTCGGGCGGATCGACATCCTGGTCAACAACGCCGGCACGTCGGCGGCGCGCGGCTTCGACACCGTCGACGACGCGGCGTGGGAGGCCGACCTCGAGCTGAAGCTCTTCGCCGCGATCCGCTGCGTGCGGCTCTGCGTGCCGGCCATGCGGAAGGCGGGCGGGGGCCGGATCGTCAACATCCTCAACACGGGCGCGAAGACCCCGGGTGCCCGCTCACTGCCGACCTCGGTCAGCCGCGCGGCGGGGCTCGCCCTGACGAAGGCGCTCTCGAAAGAGCTCGCCGCGGACCGCATCCTCGTCAACGCGGTCTGCATCGGGCTCGTCAAGAGCGGGCAGTGGGAGCGACGCTGGGTGGCCGCGGGGCGGCCCGGGATGCTCGAGACGTTCTACGAGAAGCTCGCCAGCGAGCGGGGCGTGCCGCTCGGCCGCATGGGGGAGGCGGAAGAGCTCGGCGCGCTGGTCGCCTTCCTGGTGTCCGCGCCGGCCGCCTTCATCACCGGGGTCGCGATCAACTTCGACGGCGGTCACTCCCCGGTGGTGTAGGTGGTGGGGTCGCCCGGCGGCCCCGGCCCCGACCGTCACGGTCGGCTGGCCGGGCGGCTCGCCTGGATCGCGCTCGGTCTCCTGGCCACGTCCATCCTTGCTTCGTCCCACTGGGTCGATCCGGACCTCTGGGGGCACATGGGGGTCGGCCGGGAGACGGTGCGCCTGGGCTGGCCGCCCCGCGAGGATCCCTTCTCGTACATGCCGACGATCCGGCCGTTCGTCTACCACGAATGGCTTTCCGGCGTGACCTTCTACACGACGCTGATGCAGATGGGCGGGTGGAGCCTCAAGGTAGCGACCGTCGCCCTCGGGCTCCTCGCGCTCGTGGTGGCCGGCCTGACGGCCCGGCGCCTGGGCGCCTCGCCGGCCGCGATCTTCGTCGTCACGCTGGTGACCCTGCCGTCGTTCGCGATCGGCTACGTGCCGATCCGTCCCCAGGCCTTCACGTTCCTGTTCTTCGCGGTGACGCTCTGGATCCTCGTCGCCTTCGATCAGGGAGCCCGGCGCGTCCTGCTCCTGCTCCCGCCGCTGTTCGCCCTGTGGGCGAACCTGCACGGAGGGTTCGTCGCCGGTCTCGGGGTCATCGTCCTGTTCTTCGCCGCGCGCACCGTCGGTGGCCGGCCCCCGTGGCGCCTCCTCGTCGCCGGCGCCGTGGCCGCGGTCGCCACGCTCGTCAACCCATACGGTCTCCAGTACTGGCAGTACCTCGCGCGGGCCCTGTCCATGACACGTCCCTACATCGTGGAGTGGATGCCCGTCTACCACCGGCTGCTCGAGCCCGTGTACTGGGACAGCCAGACGCTCATGCGGGATGCGCTGCGCCTCGTCTTCATCGGGCTGACGCTCCTCGCCGTCGTCGGCGCGAGATCTCGATACTGGCCGGGCGTCCTCGTCCTCGCCGTCACCGGCTATCTCGGGCTCCGCCACCTGAAGCATCTGCCGCTGCTCGCGATCGCCGGCATCGCCTTCGTCCCGATCCACCTGACACCGCTGCTCCAGGGCGCCCTGGACAGGCTGCGCCTGCGCCTCGCCGGCCGCCAGCGCTTCGCGACGTCGGCCGCCGCGATCGTGTCGGCACTGCTCGCCGCGCTGCTCGTCGTCGACCTCGCCGTCCTGACACCGTGGGCGCCCATCGTGTCGGCCCGCGCCTATCCGGTGGAAGCCGTGGACTTCCTCAGGGTCAACGGCGTCCGCGGCAACCTCGCCACGCCGTTCGACTGGGGCCAGTACGTCCTGTGGAAGCTCCATCCGGCCGTGAAGGTCTCGTTCGACGGCCGCTACGAGACCGTGTACCCGGAGGAGGTCGCAACGGACAACTTCAACTTCGTCCGCGGCGAAGGCGACTGGCGGAGGCTCCTCGCGCGCTACCCGACCGAGATGGTGCTGGTCGGCCGCCCGCATCCCGTCGCGCCGCTCATGGCCGTGGAGCCAGGGTGGACCCTCGTCCACCAGGACCCGATCAGCCTGCTCTACGTCCGGGCCGACCGGAGCGAGAGGGCCTGGCGGCCTCCGTCGACCGCGCGGGGCACGCTGCCCTAGGCAATCATTCGGTGATCGCGGCGCGCCTTGACGCTGCGCGACGGAGGATGCTGTAGTGGACTCGAGGGCGCTGCGCGATGACCTTCCCATCCCCGGGCGCGACACGCGGATGACCAAGTACGTCTACTTCTTCGGGGCGGGCCGGGCGGAAGGCTCGTCCGTGATGCGCAACCTCCTCGGCGGCAAGGGCTGCGAGCTGGCCGAGATGACCAATCTCGGCATCCCGGTCCCGCCCGGCTTCACCGTCACGACCCAGGCCTGGGTGCACCGTCAGCGCGCGGGGCGCCAGTGGCCGGACGGGCTCTGGGAGCAGATCCTGGAGCACCTCGCGCGCCTCGAGCAGGTGGCGGACGCGCGGTTCGGCGACCGCGACCGCCCCCTCCTCGTGTCGGTCCGATCGGGCGCCCGCGTGTCCATGCCCGGGATGATGGAGACGATCCTGAACCTCGGGCTCAACGACTCGACCGTGGAAGGGCTCCAGGCGCGGACGGGCAACGAGCGCTTCGCCTGGGACTGCTACCGCCGCTTCATCACGATGTTCTCCAGCGTCGTGCTCGGGCTCCGGCGGGAGATCTTCGCCGAGCACCTGGACGCCGTGAAGGCCCGCCTCGGCATCTCGGCTGACGCGGACGTTCCGGCCGGGGAGCTGCGCAAGCTCGTCCACGCGTGCCAGGAGGAGATCGCGGCGCGGACCGGCCAGCCGTTCCCGCAGGACGTGCGTGAGCAGCTCCGCCTGGCGGTGGACGCGGTCTTCGACTCCTGGCTCGCCAAGAAGGCGACCGAGTACCGCCGCATCCACGGCGTGCCCGAGGAATGGGGCACCGCCGTGACCGTCATGGCGATGGTGTTCGGCAACCTGGGAGACGCGTCGGGTACGGGGGTGGGCTTCACGCGGGACCCCCGCACGGGCGAGGCGCGCTTCTACGCCGAGTTCCTCCCGAACGCCCAGGGCGAGGACGTGGTGGCGGGAATCCGCACGCCCTTGCCGATCGAGGCCCTGCGCGAGCGGATGCCGGCCGTGTACGCGGAGCTGCGGGAGATCGCCACCCGGCTCGAGCGGCACTACAAGGACATGCAGGACATCGAGTTCACGATCCAGGAGGGAACCCTCTACCTCCTCCAGACTCGGGGCGGCAAGCGCTCGGCGCGGGCGGCGGTGAAGGTGGCGGTCGACCTCGAGAAGGAGCACGTGATCGACCAGCACACCGCGATCCTCCGCGTGAAGCCCCCGGAGGTGAACGAGGCGATTCGACCCGGTCTTCGACGAGCGGGAGCGGACCGCCGCGGTCGCGGGCGGCCGGCTCCTGGCGCGCGGCCTGCCGGCCGCGCCCGGCGCCGCGGTGGGCCGGGTCGTGTTCGACGCGGACCGCGCGGTGGAGTGGGCCAAGAGCGGCCAGCGGGTGATCCTGGTGCGCCCGGAGACCTCGCCCGAGGACGTCGCGGGCATATACGCGGCGGAGGGCATCGTGACCTCGCGCGGAGGGCGGACCTCGCATGCTGCGGTGGTCGCGGTCGGCATGGGGAAGGCCTGTGTCGTCGGTGCCTCCGAGCTCTCGATCGACGAGGCCCGTCGCCGGTTCGAGGTCGGCGGTCGCACCGTCCGTGAGGGCGACGTCGTCTCGGTGGACGGCGGGACGGGCGAGGTGATCCTGGACGCGATCCAGACCGTCGAGGGCCGGCTGAGCGACGAGGTGCGGGAGCTCCTCGGCTGGGCCGACTTCTACCGGAAGGGCGGCCTCGGGGTGCGGGCGAACGCCGATACCCCCGCCGACGCCGACCGGGCGCGGGCGTTCGGGGCCGAGGGCATCGGGCTGGTGCGGACCGAGCACATGTTCTTCGCGGCTGACCGGCTGCCCATCGTCCGCGAGATGATCATGGCGTCCGACCAGGCGACGCGCCGCGCCGCGCTCGAGCGGCTCCGGCCGTTCCAGCGCGAGGACTTCATCGGGATCTTCCGGGCCATGGACGGGCTGCCGGTGACGATCCGGCTGCTCGATCCGCCGCTCCACGAGTTCCTGCCGAACTGGAAGGAATACAAGGAGATGGTGGCCGAGAAGAGCCGCCTGGAGGCGCTCTCCCTCGAGCCCGAGGAGCAGCGGCGCCTGGAGGCGCTCATCGTGGCCGTCGAGAAGCTGCGCGAGGCGAATCCCGATGCTCGGGCACCGAGGCTGCCGGCTCGGGATCACGCACCCCGAGATCTACGGGATGCAGGTGCGGGCGATCATGGAGGCGGCCTGCACCATGGTCGAGCAGGGCGTCCGCGTGGAGCCCGAGATCATGATCCCTCTCACCGGCACGGTGGGCGAGATGAAGGAGACGTTCGAGCAGACGCGCCGCGTCGCCGACGGGGTGATCGCCGAGATGGGCGTCGCGGTGCCCTACCTGGTCGGCACGATGATCGAGGTCCCGCGCGCGGCGCTCATCGCCCAGAAGATCGCCGAGTACGCCGAGTTCTTCTCGTTCGGGACCAACGATCTCACCCAGCTCACCTTCGGCTACAGCCGCGACGACGTCGCGAAGTTCCTCCCGAAGTACCTCGACATGGGCCTGGTGCCGGCCGACCCGTTCTCGGTCCTGGACCAGGAGGGGGTCGGCGAGCTGATCGCGCTCGGCATCGACCGCGGGCGGCGCCGGCGGCCCGGGCTCAAGATCGGGATCTGCGGCGAGCACGGCGGCGAGGCCTCGTCGGTGGAGTTCTGCCACAAGGTCGGGATGAACTACGTGTCGTGCTCGCCGTACCTCATCCCGGGTGCGCGGCTGGCGGCGGCCCAGGCGCGGATCCGGGAGCGTCTGGCCGGCGGCGCCGACTATCGCTAGCGGACGCGCGCCCGTCACGCGCTCGACGCTCGCGCCGCGAGCGCCGGCGCCGAGCCGATGAGCGTCCGCTTCGGTCTGAGCGTCCCCAATCGGGGCGTCGTCATCGGCGCCGGCAATCCGAAGGACCTCGTCGCGATGTGCGAGGCCGCCGATGCCTCGGAGCTCTTCGACGCCGTCTTCACCGGCGACAACCTCGTCTCCAAGCCCCGGATCGACGCCATCGTCTTCCTGTCGCTCGTCGCCGGCCGAACGCGCCGCGTGACCCTCGGGACCGCCTGCATGGCGAGCTTCGTCTTCCGGCACCCGATCGTGCTGGCCAACCAGTGGGCGGCGCTCGACCTCCTGAGCGACGGCCGGACCCTCCTGGTCGCGTGCATCGGCGGTGGCCCCGACACGCGCCGAGGGCCGCCGTCACCGAGCGGGGCAAAGTGGGCGACGGAGTTCGCGGCGATGGGGGTGCCGGTCGCCGAGCGCGTCGGCCGGATGGTGGAGGGGATGGCGATCCTGCGCGCCCTCTGGACCGGCGAGGCCGTCACCCACCAGGGCCGCTTCTACCGCTTCGAGGACGTCCGCATTCACGTGACGCCGGTCCAGCGACCCTGCCCCATCGCGATCGCGTCGAACCCGCGGCCGCCTCACGCCGACGAGGCGATGGTCGACCGGGCGCTCCGGCGGGTGGGGGAGATCGGCGACGGCTGGCAGGTCGAGATGAGCACGCCCGAGGAGTTCGGCGAGCGGTGGGGCCGGATCCGCGCCTACGCGCGTGCCGCCGGCCGCGAGCCCCTGCCGGACACGTCGATGATCCACTTCTACGTGAACGTCCAGGACCGCAGCCAGGCCGCCTTCGAGGAGGCGCGGCGCTTCTACGAGGCCTACCATCTCGGGACGTTCCCGGAGGACTACCTCCGCTGGCGCCTCGTCACCGGCACGCCGGCCGAGGTGACCGCGCGCCTCGCCGGCTTCCTCGACGCCGGCTGCACGCTTCCCATCCTGCGCTTCGCCAGCTGGGATCCGATGGGGCAGATGCGCCGCGCGATGGCGACGGTCCTGCCTGCCCTCCGGGACCACGCCGCCCGACTCCCCGCGCCCGCCGGTTGACCCGGCCCGCGCCGCGTCGGCGCCCTCGCCCGTAACACCCAGCCGGGGATCTGTGCCTCATGGCCCGCCGCGTTGACGGACATCGTGCATTGGGCTATGGTAAGGAATCAGAGACGACGTAAGGAGACATACCGATGCCGACCGCCACGCTCACGAGCAAGGGGCAGCTGACCCTTCCGAAGACGATCCGCGAGCGCTTGCGGCTGGGCGCCGGCGACCGCGTGGACTTCGTCATCAAGGACGACGGTACGATCGTGCTGCGTCCAGCGACGGTCGATGTGCGGGAGCTCGCGGGCTTCCTTCATCGGAAGGGCGTCAAGCGGCTGTCCGTCGCGGAGATGAACGCGGTGATCCGCCGGCGCGCGGCCGGGCGGTCATGACGGGCCTCGATACCAACGTCTTGGTCCGATACCTGGTCGGCGATGATCCGGTCCAGACCACGCGCGCCCGCCGCGAGCTCGAACGTGATGAGCGCTTTCTCGTGGACAGCGTGGTGATGTGCGAGTTGGTCTGGGTGTTGGAGAGCGGCTACGGCTTCTCGCGCCCGGAGATCGCCGGCGCGCTCGAGCGGATCCTGGCGATCGCCCAGTTCGAGATCGAGGGCAAGGATCTGGCCCTGGCGGCGCTCGACGACTTCCGCGGATCGGCCGCCGACTTCTCGGACTGTCTGCTCGGCCGGCGGAACAGGGCGGCTGGCGCGTCCGAGACGCTGACGTTCGATCGGAGCCTTCGGGGGTTGACGGGGTTCCGCGTCCTTTGAAGCTCTCCCTGCGCTTCGCGCGCCGGCGCGCCGGTCTCGCGACTCAGGCGGGCCGGGCGGCGGCGAGGCGCGCCTCGAGGCGGGCCTTCACCGCCGGCCACTCGTCGTCGAGGATCGAGTAGTAGACCGTGTCGCGCTGGTAGCCCCGCACGTTCATGTGCTTGCGGAGGACGCCCTCACGCACCGCGCCGAGCCGGGCAATGGCGGCTTGCGACCGCTCGTTGCGGCCGTCGGTCTTGAGCGCCACCCGCACGCACCCGAGCGACTCGAAGCAGTGGCGGAGGAGGAGGTACTTGGCTTCGGTGTTGGCGGGCGTGCGCCAGTACGCGCGGGCCAGGAAGGTGCTGCCGATCTCGACCTGGCGATCCTTCGGGCGCAGGTCGAAGAGCCGCGTCGAGCCGATCGTCGCGCCGCTGGCGGTCCAGATCTGGGCGAAGGCGACGCACTGCCCGCGCGCCATCTGCTCCTGGGCCTCGCGGATCAGGGTGTGCGTCTCGTCGACGCGGGTCGGCGGAGGCCAGGCGAGATAACGGCAGACCTCCTCGTCCCGCATCGCCTCGAAGAGGCCGGGCGCGTGCCGCGCCTCGAGGGGCTCGAGCGTGACGTGCCGCCCGGAGAGCGTGACGGGGCGGGGCTCCATCTCGGCGTCGAGCCTATGCGGGGCCGGGAGCCTCCCACAAGGGCCAAGTCGGACCGGGTCGGGGAGCCACTGCGCGAGCGCGCGTCACCGCGGCCCGGCCGGGCAGATGCGGAAGGGCCCGTAGTCTCCGATGGCGCGACTCTTGGTCTGATCGGCATCCGTGAGGACGGCGACGCCGCGGGCTCGGCCCGGGGCCTCGCCGAACAGTCGCTCGTAGTCCCTTCGCACGTCGACGGTCTCGGTCACCCAGCCCTCGTCCGGCGCAGGGCCCGAACGGAGCACGATCACCCGGGCGCGTGCCCGTGGGGATGGTCGTTCCGACCGGTGCGACGCGGCTCCAGACGTACTTCACGGCCCGCGCCGTGAGCTGGGATCTCCCGAAGACGGCGTAGACGGCGAGCGCGCTGTCGTTGCGGCTCGGATCACGCTCGTCCGAGCCGGGAGGAAAGACCCGAGGCCGCCAGCGCCAGCTCAGGACCGGGTGCGAATCCGTGCTCCACGCGAACTCCCTGCCCATCTGAGAGCCGGTGCCGTCGGCGGTGGCGCGCACGAAGCGGAGCCCGTCCTCCACGGCGACCCGATAGGTGAGACGGGCCGCGTCGTCGCGGGGCTCCCAGCCGGCCGGGAACTGACCGGGGGTGGAGTCCTCGTAGTCGACGACGACACGGCAACCGTCGCCCGGAGCTTGGGCGGCGGCGGCCGTCGCGAGCCCCAGGGCACCGAGCGAGGATGATCGCCGCCACCGCGCGCGCGCGGCTGGCGGCGACCGTCAATCGGACTCGGCGATGGCGAGCGCGGCCAGCGAGCGCCGCGACTCCACCTGCTGGGTCCGCTCGGCGCGCTCCTGACAGGGGCGGCAGCGCCGGGCGAAGGGCAGGCTCCGCAGCCGGGCGAGGCCGATGAAGTCCGCGCAGTCGCGGCAGTGTCCGTACCGGCGCTCGCGCAGGAGCTCCAGCGCGGCGTCGACCTCGACGAGCTCCCGGCTGGCGCGGTCGACCAGGGCTGCTTGCACCTCGGCCTCGAGGGTCCGGCTGGCGGTGGCCTCTTCGTCGCCCTCCTCCGCGGGGGGCTCCTGCCGCTCCCCGATCCCCCGGCGGATCAGGTTGGACAGGGCGAGCCGGCGTGCCTGGAGGAAGCGCTCGATCTCCCGCACCGTCTGCCGATCGAGAGACTCCCGGCCCTTCGTGGTCGTGCTCATCGCCCTCACCTCGACGCGCTGTGGTGTTTTCGTGACGTCGCGCGGTTCGGAGGCCAGGAGCAATGGGCATGCCTACGCGGGGGCCTGGAGCCAAAAACCATGCTGCGACGGATGGTTGCGCGACGCGGGACGTGGCACATCCCGGGCGCCGGAACCTCAGAGCGTGTAACGATTACACGTGTGAACGTGTAGACGCTGCCGTCCGCTGGGCTGACCGTGCGGCGCCCCGTTCACTGTGGGCGGCCCCTGCGCCCGGGCTCGCCCGCTCCGCCTCGAATCCCTCTCGGTCGTCTCTCTCGTCGCCGGCCGCTGGGCGGCTGAGGACGTGTTCAGGGCCACGGCGGCGCGAATGAGCGCCTTCAACGCCTTTTCATCGATCTCGTCGCCCTCATGGAAATCGATGGCACGCCTGGTGTTGCCTTCGAGGCTGGAGTTGAAGAGGCCTGAAGGGTCCTTCAACGAGGCGCCCTTGGCGAAGGTCATCTTCACGACATTCTTGTACGTCTCACCGGTGCAGATCATTCCGGCGTGCGACCACACCGGAACCCCTCTCCACTTCCACTCCTCGACCACTTCGGGGTCGGCCTGCTTGACGAGAACTCGGACCCGAGCGAGTGTCTCGCCCCGCCAATCACTCAGCTCCTTGATTCTCGCGTCTATCAGCTGAGCGGGAGAGTCTCCTCCTCTTCCTGCCTTCGAGCCGCTCAAGAGGACCGCCTGACCGGCATGCAGAGCACCCGATCCCCGGCCTGCCCGCTGCTCAGCGCCTGGTACTTGTCCCAGAACGCCTGGTCGATGAGCTGCATCTGGGGGGGCGCGTCGGGCGTCCGGTACCGCTGGTACCGGCGGGGGCCCCCGTGATAGGCGGAATACGACGAGCGGGCCGCGTTGTCGAGGCGCTCGCGCCCTTCGCGGACCCCGTACCGGCCGAGGAGCTGCCAGAGGATCTCGGTCCCGGCCCCGGCGTTGTAGCCGGCGCTCCAGCGAAGCTTCACGGGATTGAAGAAGCCGCGCCAGACGCGCACGTTGATCTGCATCATGCCGAAGTCGCCCGTCGAGGACTGGATCGGTACGACCCCGCTGCGGCTCCGGACGAACTGGCGCCAGCAGCTCTCCTGCCAGGCGACGGCCTTGACCAGGTTCTCGAACAGGGCCTCGTAGCGGGCGCCGAGCGCCTCCTCGTCGAACGACCGCTCGGCGGCCAGGCTGAGGAGGCGCTCGACGATCTCCCGATAGTAGGGGAGCTCGCTCGGGGTCGGGACCCACCGATCCAGCCGCTCGCTCAGCTCACGCCACTCGTCGGCCTCCTCCGCGTGGGCCGCCCGGGGACCGAGCCACGGCCCGAGCCAGGATCGGGGTCCCGCCGGCGGCTTCCGCCGGAGGCGGCGGGGGGGCCCGTCAGGGTCCCGCAGCCGGAACAGCTCCTGGAGCCGGGGGTCCGCCGCGTCCGAGTACTCCAGGGGATCGCCCCCGTAGCTCGGCGCCAGCGAGCGGGCCAGGCGGCGGAGCCCGTCGGCCGAGAAGTCGAGGCCGGCCGCGGGCGCGGCAGCCTCGATGGCGGTCAACGCGTCGCCGGCCGCGAGGAACACCACGTAGCGGAGCGCGCGGGCGTCGTCACCGCCCTTGCTGGCGACGCCGGCGCACGATGCCGCGCAGGCGATCCCAGAAGCCGAGAAACAGGGGCCGGACCGGGTCGATGCCCGGCTCGGGTCCGCGGGCGAGGACCGACACCACCTCCCGCCGCGCGGTGAGGAGGAGGTCGAGAAGCTCGGTCCGCACCTCGGGGTCGGCGCCCGAGCCGGCCAGGTCCTTCACCAGGAAGGACAGGAACCCGTCCCAACGGTCGAGCACCGCCTCCCACTGGGCGATCTCGGCTGCCGTCAAGGCGCGCTCGGGGGCCGGCGGCGCGGGACGGGCGGGCGGTACGTCCAGGGCGACGCGCAGCCGGACGGCGTCGGGCTCCACCGCGAGCTCGCGGGGCCGCATGGTCTCGAGCGCCGCGGCCAGACCGCCTGCCGGGCGCGCTGAGCGATCGGACGATGGTGCGGACCTCCTCGACGGGGGGGCCGAGGTCGAAGCTGAAGGTCTCCATCTCGGCCGCGCTCCAGTCCCGCACGACGGTCCAGAGCCGCGTGGCCACGTTCGCGGGCTTCCGCTCCGCGTTGTAGAGCCGGAAGTCGATGTCCCGGAGGCGGAGCTGCCAGTCGTGGCCGAGCTCCGGCCGGGCCAGGATCTCCGCGTGACCGTTCCAGGTCATGGAGGCGAAGCACCAGCCGAGCATGGGAAGCCCCGCGGTGGCGACCGCGGGCCCGGTGACACGGAGCCGCCCGTCGGCGGGCTCGAGGACGGGGTCCTTCACGACGAACGTCCCGCAGCCGTCCGGCGTCCGCCAGAGCTCGAGCGCGCCTCCCGTCTCCTCGCCGAGGTGCTTCCGCAGGGCGGCGCGGAGGACCGAATACTCGATGGTCAGGGGGAACTGGACCTCGACCGCGAGGATGGCCGGGGGCGCGGCGAGGGCGCCCAGCAGCGCGGCGACTCCGACCGTCGCGCGGTACCGGAGGCGCCGGGCGAGGGCCGCGCCAGGCCGTCCACGATGCATTCCCGTAGTGTCGCTCTCCAGTCGACGCATCGCTGGTGCCGTCTCCAGCATACTCGACGTCGGGGCGACATGCCCCAAGCCTCGGCTCCGGGCATCGTGTTGACAGTCCATCGGTCCCCTCGCTACGATGGCGCAACGTTCGGGCCGCACCGCCTCCGTCGAGACCCATCGAGCTCGTGACAAGGAGGACACACATGGTCCGCGTACCCCTCTTCGCCGCCTTCCTGGTCGCCCTGCTGCTCGCGCCGCCGCCGGAAGCGTCGGCCCAGACGAAGGACGACACGATCGTCTACGCGCTCCAGACGGACGTCGACAACTGGGACCCGCCCAACTCGGTGCTCCGGGAGGCGATCATCCTCGGCTACCACGTCTTCGACCACCTGGCCGCCCGGGACGTGAAGACCGGCAAGGTCGGGCCGAGCCTGGCGGTGTCGTGGAAGGCCATCGACGACACGACCTGGGAGGTCAAGCTCCGCCAGGGGGTCAAGTTCCACGACGGCGCGCCCTTCTCGGCCAAGGACGTCAAGGCGACGTTCGAGCGCGTGCTCGACCCCGCGAAGAAGATGAGCGCGCGCGGGAACCACGCCAAGATCAAGAGCGTGGAGGTGATCGACGACCACACCGTGCGCTTCAAGACCGACGGCCCCTATCCCTTGTTCGTCGAGCGCCTGACCGCCCAGGTCGATGCAGTCGGCCAAGGTGATCCAGGAGAAGGGCCACGACTGGATGCAGGAGAACCCGGTCGGCACCGGCCCCTACAAGTTCGTCAAGTGGAGCCGGAAGCAGGAGCACTCCTGGTCCGGAACGACGACTACTGGGGGACGAAGCCCCACTTCAAGCACGTGCGGGTCCGGATCATCCCCGAGCAGGCCACGCAGATCGCCGAGCTGATGTCGGGCGGCGTCGACGTCATCAAGGCCGTGCCGCCGGACCAGATGGACGTCATCAACAAGTCCGGCCAGGCGCGCATCGTGACGTCGCCGATCCTCCGGACCGCGTACATCAAGCTCGACCAGCCGGCCCGGAACGGCAAGAACCCGATGGAGGACCGGCGGGTCCGCCAGGCGGCGAACCTGGCCGTGGACATGGACGCGATCATCAAGCACGTCCTGAACGGCCTCGGCGACCGCACCGTCGACCGCGATCAACCCGATGGCCTTCGGCTTCGACCCGAGCCTCCAGCCGTACAAGCAGGACATCCCGCGGGCCAAGAAGCTCCTGGCCGACGCCGGGTTCCCGAACGGCCTCGACATCCAGATCGACGTCGGCCCGCCCGTCGTCGAGCCCGGCACCCAGCAGACCACCGAGGCCATGGTGGCCGACCTGGCGAAGGCCGGCATCCGCGCCAAGCAGAACTACTTCGGGGACAACAACGTCCTCACCGCGCGCCTCAAGGACAACAAGGCGCGCCCCGATGGTCCTGTGGTCGTGGGGCTACTACTCGATCTTCGACGCCGACGCGATCCTCTTCGACAACTTCAAGTGCGGCGAGGTGTGGAGCACCTACTGCAACAAGGAGCTGGACGACCTGATCCACGCCGGCCGGTCGACCCTCGACCAGAAGAAGCGGGCCGAGATCTACGTCAAGGCCCAGAAGCTCCTGTACGACGACGCCGCCGCCCTCTTCAAGTGGGGGCTCCGCGGCGTGTGGGGCGTGTCGAGCCGCATCGAGTACGACGCGCCGCGGGACGAGATCGACCGCATGTTCCTCGCGGTGCCGCGGAAGAAGTAGCGCGCTCCGGAGCGGGCGCCGGCCGGCGGCGCCCGCTCCCCGTTCTCCGCCCATGCGCACCTACGTCGCCCACCAGCTCGTCCAGCTGGTCATCGTCATCGTCGGCATCTCGCTCCTCGTGTTCGCCGTCCTCCACGTGATCGGCGACCCGGTCCTCGTGCTCCTCCCGCTCAACGCGGGGAAGGAGGAGTACGAGCGCCACCGGAAGCTGCTCGGCCTCGACCGGCCGCTCTGGGTCCAGTACTGGGACTTCGCCAGCCACGCGGTCCGGGGCGACTTCGGGAAGTCCTGGTACGCCGACCAGCCGGCGTTCGGCCTGGTGCTCCAGCGGATGCCGCCGACGATCTATCTCACCCTCGCCGGCCTCGCGACGGCGCTCCTCATCGCCCTGCCCCTCGGCATCCTCGCCGCGCTCCGGCGCCACTCGCTCGTCGACAACCTCTGCACGATGCTGGCGGTCGCCGGCCAGGCGATGCCGCTGTTCTGGCTCGGCATCATGCTCATCATCCTGTTCGCGGTGCGCCTCCGGGTCCTGCCGGCCTCCGGGTACGGCACGTGGCAGCACTTCGTGATGCCGGCGTTCTGTCTCGGCGCCTTCCTGGCCCCGATCACCATGCGCCTCGTGCGCTCGGGGGTGATCGAGGTCATGAACATGGACTACATCAAGACCGCCCGCGCCAAGGGGCTCCGCGAGGGGCTGGTCGTCGCCAAGCACGCCTTCCGCAACGCCTGCATCCCCGTCATCACCATCCTCGGCCTCCAGTTCGGCCAGCTCCTCGGAGGCGCCGTCGTGACGGAGACCGTGTTCGCGTGGCCGGGGGTGGCGTCGCTCACCGTCGACGCGATCCGCAACCAGGACTTCCCCGTGGCGCAGTGCGCGGTGCTGCTCCTGGCGCTGATCATCGTCGTCGTCAACCTGACCGTCGACCTGATCGTGGGCCTGATCGACCCCCGCGTCCGCGTGAGCTCGTGAAGGCGACGACCGCCGAGCCTGGCCTGCCGCTCGAGGCCCGCGCGGCGGCGGGCGCGGGCGCGGCGCCGTCCGACGTCCGGGCTGACGGTCCGGCGGCTGTGGCGCCTCAAGTGGGGCCTGGCCGCGACCGTCCTCCTCCTGCTGATCGTCGCCTCCGCCGTCCTCGCCCCCTGGGTCGCGCCGAAGGACCCCCTCGCGGTCGACATCCGCCATCGCCTGGCGCCGCCGGCCTGGATGGCCGGCGGCACCCGCGACAACATTCTCGGCACCGACCAGGTGGGCCGCGACCTGTTCTCGCGGGTCGTCTACGGGGGGCGGGTCTCCCTCGTGGTGGGCGTCGCCGCGGTCCTGATCTCGGCGAGCCTCGGCGTCCTGCTGGGGCTCGGCGCCGGATACGTCGCGGGGCGCACCGACGCGGTCATCATGACCGTCATCAACATCATGCTGACGTTCCCGTTCATCCTCCTCGCCCTGGCGGTGATCGTCGTCCTCGGGCCGAGCCTCGTCAACATGATCGTCGTCCTCGGCGTCGCGGACTGGCCGCTCTATGCCCGCGTGGTGCGCGCCGAGACCCGGGCCATCCGCGAGCGGGACTTCATCGCGGCGAGCCGCGCCCTCGGGCTCGGGCACCTCCGGATCGTCTTCCGCCAGATCCTCCCGAACCTGGTGTCGACGATCGTCGTCATCGCCACGCTCCAGGTGGCGCGCGTGATCATCCTGGAGTCGTTCCTGTCGTTCCTCGGCCTGGGCATCCAGCCCCCGACCCCGGCCTGGGGCAACATGCTGGGCGAGGGCCGCGTCTACATGCTCAACTCGTGGTGGATCGCGGCCTTTCCCGGCCTGGCGATCTTCGTCACCACGCTGGCGATCAACCTCATGGGGAACGCGCTTCGCGACTGGCTCGACCCCCACATGCGGCAGTAGCGGAGAGGAGCCGGCGTGCAGGCGTTCCTGGCGATGATGGCCCACGAGACGAACACCTTCTCGACCATCCCGACCGATCGGCGGCAGTTCGAGGCGCGAGACCTGCGCTACGGCGGGGAGATCGTCGAGCACTTCCGAGGCACCGGCACGTGTCTCGGGGGCATGATCGAGGCCGCGGCGGCGGGCGGCCTGGCCCTGGTGCCGTCGATCGCCGCCTCCGCCTCGCCGGCCGGTCGGGTGACGCGGGACATGTTCGACCACGTGAAGGCGCGCATGCTCGCCGACCTCGGCCGGAGCGGGCCCTTCGCGGGCGTGCTCCTCGACCTCCACGGCGCGATGGTGCCGGAGGGACTCGACGACGGCGAGGGCGACCTCATCGCGGCCGTCCGGAAGGCGGTCGGGCCGCGCATCCCCATCGCGGTGACGCTGGATTTCCACACGAACCTCTCGGAGGCGATGGTCCGGGGCGCCGACCTCCTCCACGGCTACAAGACCTATCCGCACGTGGACATGGCCGAGCGCGGCGTCGAGGCGACGAAGCGGCTCCTCGACGTCATCGCCGGGCGCATCCGGCCGACCGCGGCGTTCCGGCAGCCGCCGCTCCTGCCGCCGCTCGGAAGCCAGGGGACGGCGCGGGGGCCGATGCGGCGACTCTACGACCTCGCGGCCGAGATGGAGCGGGACGACCGGGTCGTCTCGGTGTCGATCTTCGCCGGCTTCCCGCACGCGGACATCCCCGACGCCGGCCTCGGGGTGTACGTGGTCACCAACGGCGCCCCGGAGCTCGCGGAGCGCCTCGCCGAGGAGCTGGCGCGGACCGCCTGGGCGCATCGCCACGAGTTCGTCCATCACGGGCTGCCGGTCAAGGATGCGGTCGCCCGCGGCCTGGCCGCCGAGGGGCACCCGATCGTCCTCGCCGACATGGCGGACAACACGGGCGGCGGCGCCGCCGGCGACGGCACCGAGGTGCTGCGGGAGCTCCTGCGCGTGGGCGCGCGCTCGGCGGTGGTCGCGTGCCTCTGGGACCCGGCGGCGGTGGGGGAGTGCCTCCGCGCCGGCGTCGGCGCCCGCGTGACGCTCGAGGTCGGCGGCAAGGTGGACGACCGCCACGGGGCGCCGCTCACGGTGACGGGGACCGTCCGCACGCTCTCCGACGGGCGCTTCGTCCACAAGGGTCCGATGATGCGCGGCCTGCCCGGCCGGCTGGGGCCTACCGCGGTCCTCGACCTCGGCGGGGTGAAGGTGATCCTGATCTCGCTCCGCTGGCAGACGCTCGACCCCGAGATGCTGCGCTTCGTCGGGATCGAGCCGACGGAGGAGAAGATCATCGTGGTGAAGTCCACGATCCACTACCGCGCCGCCTTCGAGCCGATCGCCCGCGAGATCGTGGAGGTGGACGCCCCGGGCCTCTCCTCGTCGAACCTCGCCCGCTTCGCCTTCACGCGGATCCGGCGGCCGATCTTCCCGCTCGACCCCGACGCCGCGTACCCCGCCGCGACCCCGGCGTGACCGACCTCCGCACGCCGCGGCTCCGCCTCCGGCCGTTCACGGAGGCGGATGGACCCGTTCACCTCGCGCTCTACCAGGACCCGGAGGTCACGCGTCAGCTCGGCGGCGGCCCGTTCGCGGGCGACCAGATCGCGGTGAGATCGCGGCGCGCGGTCGAGAAGTTCGTCCGGCACTGGGCGGAGAAGGGCTACGGCGTCTTCGCGGTCGAGGACCTCCGGACCGGGCGCTTCCTCGGCCAGTGCGGCCTCAACACGATCGACGAGCTGGGCGAGATCGAGATCCTGTACGCCCTCGAGCGCGCGGCCTGGGGCCAGGGTCTCGCCACCGAGGCGGCGCGGTCGGCGCTCGCGTACGGGTTCGACGAGGTGGGGCTCTCCCGGATCGTCGCGGTGACACGCCCGGAGCACGCGCGGTCGCGCCACGTGCTGGAGAAGCTCGGCATGCGCTACGAGCGCGACGTGGACGTCTTCGGCATCCACGCCGTGCTGTACGCGCTCACCCGCGGCGAGTCGCGCACGCCCCGCTAGGGACCACGTTTGCATTCGTGGGTGCGTCGGGAATAGATTACGGCGGGACACGAGCATGAACGCGCGATCTCATTCTCCGAGCGGCGCTGCGTGATCCGGTGACCGTCGTCTGGCTCCTGGTCGGCCTGGCGGTCCTGGCCTGGGCCGTGTTCGTGTTCAACCGCCTCGTGCGGCTGCGCAACCAGGTCCGGTCGGCCTGGGCCGACATCGACGTGCAGCTCAAGCGCCGCCACGACCTGGTCCCCGACCTGGTGGCCACCGTCGCGGGCTACGCGGCCCACGAGCGCGGCACGCTCGAGCAGGTCACCGAGCTTCGCACGCGGGCGGTGGCCCTCGAGAGCCCGTCCCGGCTGGGCGAGGTCGAGTCGGCCCTCCAGCAGGCGCTCGCCAGGGTCATGGTCCTGCAGGAGGCGTATCCCGACCTCAAGGCGAACGAGACGTTCCTCCGGCTCCAGCACGATCTGGTCGAGGTCGAAGATCACCTGCAGTACGCCCGTCGCTTCTACAATGGCTCCGTGCGCGACTATCACAACGGCATCCAGCGCTTTCCGGATCTGGCGGTTGCCGGGCTGTTCGGGTTCCGTCCCGCCGAGTTCTTCCAGGCCAGCGACGAGGAGCGCCAGGCCGTGCCGGTGGAGCTCTCCCGGTGAGCCGCCGGACGCTCGGGGCCGCTCGCGGCGTCGTCGGCGCTCTCCTGCTCGCGTGGGCGGGCCTGGTGGTGGCGCGTCCGTCGACGGCCGACGAGCGCATCCGCGCCTACGACATCAGCGTGGAGGTCAAGGCCGACGGCAGCCTGGACGTGACCGAGCAGATCGCCGTTCGAGCCGAAGGGAGCCGGATCCGGCGCGGCATCTATCGCGACTTCCCGACCCGCTACCGGGATCGATACGGGAACCGAGTCGTCGCCGGGTTCGAGCTCTTGGACGTGCGGCGCAACGGCCAGCCGGAGCCTCACTTCACCGAGTCCGTGGCCAACGGCATCCGGATCAACACCGGCAACGACGACTTCCTGCGGGTGCCCGCCGACTACACGTTCACCCTGCGCTATCGCACGACGCGCCAGCTCGGCTTCTTCTCGGATCACGACGAGCTGTACTGGAACGCCATCGGCACCGGCTGGATCTTTCCGATCGACCAGGGCCAGGTCACCGTGCGCCTCCCCAGGGCGGTGCCGGTCGGGGAGATGCGTGCCGAAGGCTACACCGGACCGCAGGGGGCGCAGGGTCAGGCCTACGCGGCCGACTTGCCCGAGGCGGGGCTGGCGCGCTGGCGCTTGACCTCGCCGCTGGCGCCCAACGAAGGGCTCACGATCGTCCTCAGCTTTCCGAAGGGAATCGTTCCGGAACCCGGCCGGGGCCAGCGTCTCTGGTGGCTGCTGGCCGACAACCGCGGCGTGCTCGTCGCGCTGGCGGGCCTCGTCGGGCTCCTGGCCTTCTGCGTGTGGCGCTGGCGCATGGTCGGCCGAGATCCCCGGCAGGGCGTGATCATCCCGCGGTACGAGCCGCCCGAGGGGCACGCGCCGGCGGGGCTGCGCTTCGTCCGCCGGATGGGATACGACACGCGCTGCTTCTCGGCCGACGTGCTGGCGATGGCGGTGGCGGGGCACCTCCGCATCCACCACGAGGATGGATGGCTCAGCGATGGCTGGGGGCTGGAGCGGACCGGCGCCAGGTCGACGCCGCCGGCGGACCCCGGCCAGCGGAAGCTCCTCGACAGCCTGTTCCCGGGCGGCAAGACGCGCATCGAGCTCAAGAAGGCCAACGCCACCACGATTTCCGGTGCGCATCGGGCGCATACCAGCGCGCTCGAGAAGGAGCTCCAGCCGCGCTACTTCCGGCGCAACGCCGGGAGCGTGACGATCGCGCTCCTGATCACCGTGGGGACCGCGCTCCTCGCGTTCTTTCTCGCGGACGGGGCGGGCATCGTGGCGATCGTGGCGGTGCTGGTCGTGATGGTGCTGACGATCGGCCAGTTCAACCGCCTCGTGCGCGCGCCGACGAAGGACGGCCGGGCGCTGCTCGACCAGATCGAGGGGCTGAAGCTTTACCTGAGCGTGGCCGAGCGGGACGAGCTCGAGCGGCTGCCCGCGCCGGGCGCGCCGCCGGCGCTGGACGCCAAGCGCTACGAGACGCTGCTCCCGTACGCGGTGGCGCTGGAGGTCGAGGACGCCTGGACGAAGAAGTTCACGGCAGCCGCCGGGGCGGCCGCCGTCGCGGCCGCCACCGCGGGCATCGCCTGGTACCGGGGCAGCGGGACCTCGAATCTTGGCAATCTGACTCAAGCCGTCGGCAGCAGCCTGAGCTCGCAGATCGCGTCGTCGTCGAGCCCGCCCGGCTCGTCGAGCGGGAGAGGTGGTGGAGGGTCGTCGGGCGGAGGGGGAGGCGGGGGCGGAGGCGGAGGCCGATGAAGGAGACCGAACCAATGTGGCAGCCGAGCGAGCGATATCCCGACCCGGCCGTGCGCGTGCTGGACCCAGTCTTCGGCAAGTACCGGCTGGCGCTGGCCTCCGTGGAGCGGCTCTACACGGGCTGCCGGTGGTCGGAGGGTCCGGTGTGGCTCGGCGACGGCCGCTACCTCCTGTGGAGCGACATCCCGAACAACCGGATCCTCCGATGGGACGAGGAGACGGGGACCGTGTCGACGTTCCGCAAGCCGTCCCACAACGCCAACGGCAACACGCGGGACCGCCAGGGCCGTCTCGTCACGTGCGAGCACGACACCCGGCGCGTGACGCGCACGGAGCACGACGGCGGCATCACGGTGCTGGCCGACTCCCACGCCGGACGGAAGCTCAACTCGCCCAACGACGTCGTGGTGGCGCGGGACGGCGCGATCTGGTTCACCGACCCGGTGTTCGGCATCCTCGGGTACTACGAGGGCCACAAGGACGAGTCGGAGAACCCGCCCGCGGTCTACCGGCTCGACGGGACGACCGGACAGCTCGCGGTGGTGGTCGACGACCTCCCTGGTCCGAACGGGCTCGCGTTCTCGCCCGACGAGAAGACGCTCTACGTGGTCGCCTCGCGCGCCACGCCGAACCGGCAGATCTGGGCCTACGACGTGACCGGCAACGGGACGAAGCTCGGTCGCGGGAAGGTCCTGATCGACGCCGGGACCGAGCGGCTCGCCGGACGGCCTCCGGGTCGACGTCGACGGCAACCTCTGGTGCGGCTGGGGCATGGGCGAGGCCGGGCTCGACGGCGTGCGCGTGTTCTCCCCGGTCGGCCAGCCGATCGGTCACATCGACTTGCCCGAGCGCTGCGCCAACCTCTGCTTCGGGGGCCGCTACCGGAACCGTCTCTTCATGGCGGCCAGCCACGGCCTCTACTCGCTGTACGTGAACACGCAGGGCGTGGCGGGCGGGTAGGCGGCTCCGTCGTGACGCGACTTCACGTCGGGATCGGGGTCGACCAGAACCTGCCGTGGGCCACGCTCGTCGAGCGCTGGCGTCTCGTCGAGGCGCTCGGGTTCGACAGCATCTGGGACTTCGACCACCTGAATCAGCCGAGCCGCCCCGAGGGCCCGTACCTCGAGGCCTGGACGACCCTTGCCGGGCTGGCCGTTCACACGCGACGGGTCCGGATCGGCGTGCTGGTGAGCTGCAACACGTTCCGCCACCCGTCGGTCCTCGCGAAGCAGGCGGCGACCGTCGACCACATGAGCGGCGGCCGCCTCGACGTCGGGCTCGGCGCGGGCTGGTTCGTCCCCGAGCACGACGCCTTCGGGATCGACTTCCCGGGGCCCGGGGAGCGCGTCGCGCGATTCCGGGAGGCGGTCGAGGTCGTCGACCGACTCCTCCGCCAGGAGCGGACGACGTACGAGGGCCGCCACTACCGGCTTCGCGACGCGGTCTGCCTCCCGCGACCGGTCCAGCAGCCTCGGCCCCCCCTCATGCTGGCCGGCCACGGTCCCCGGATGCTCCGGATCATCGCCGAGCTGGGCGACATGTGGAACTCCTTCGGGACGCCGGCGGAGATCCGCGAGCGGAACCGGATCCTCGACGAGCACTGCCGGGCCATCGGGCGCGACCCCGCGACCCTCACGCGCTCGCTCTACGGCTGGGCCACCCAGACGCCCCAGGAGTCGTGGGCCGACGAGCGGGCCGGTGGCTGGGCGGCGGGCCTGGCCAAGGGCGAGCGGCGGCTGCCCGCGGATCCCTGGGTGTCGCCCCAGGCCTGCCTCGACTTCATCGAGACCTACCGGGAGGCGGGGATCGACCACTTCGTCATCGACGCGCCTCGCGCCGAGCAGCTGCCCACGATGGAGCGCTTTGCGGCCGACATCCTGCCCGGACTTCGACCCTCGGCGTCGCGCTAGTCTCGGCCGCGTCGCCCGGGTGGGCGTCGCCACGGGCAATCCGGCCCGAGTGATACGATACCCCGCGGAGCGAGACGGCGATGCCGCTCAACCTTTTCGAGGAGACCACCGCGCTCCTGGCCGCGCTCGAGCGCGGAGATGTCCCGTATGCCGTGGCGGGGGCGCTGGCCCTGGCCATCCACGGCGTGCCCCGCGCGACGACTGACATCGACCTCCTCGTCAGGCCCGAGTCTCTGGAGGCCGCGCTGCAGGTGGCGAGCGCCCGCGGCTTCGGTGTCCAGGCGCTGCCGATGCGGTTCAGCGACGGGCTCGAGGTGCGGCGCAGCACCAAGGTCGAGGCAACCGAGATGCTCACCCTCGACCTTCTCGTCGTCAACACGAACCTGGAGCCGGTCTGGGCAAGCCGGGAGCGCGTGCTCACCGGGGGAGGCGACGTCTGGGTGGTGTCGCGCGCCGGACTGATCGAGATGAAGGCGTGGGCCGGCCGCGAGCAGGACCTGGCTGACATCCGGCGTCTGCGGGAGCTCGACCGGTGACGCTCCCGGACATGTCTCCCGGCGCCGTCACCTGGCGCCTGCGCGAGGCCAGCGCGCGGAGCGACCTCACCGCGACCCGGCGCCTCGCGACCAAGGTCGACATGTCCCCGGCCGCCGTGACGCGGCGCCTGCGCACTCAGTCGGGGTTGCGAGATGCCTGTCTCGCGTGGGGCCGCCGCCCGCGAGCTCCTGGGCGGGTGTACGTGGCCCTTGTCGACGAAGGGGTCGGTGCATGGCGTCCTGTGGATGCAGAGCACGTCGGGGACGATGAATACGTGCTCGCCGGATCGATTCCGGAGGGCGAGGTCTGGGAGTTCCAGCCCGGCGAGATGGTGCGTTGCCGGGAGCGCACCCTTGCCGACGGCTCCGCTGCGTTGGTAGCCTTCGCCCGCGTTGAGCGCACTGCTTAGCCTCCCCGTCTACGAATGGTGACGCGGCGTATGCAAATGCATACACTGCGGCCATGTGGACCAACCGGCGCGCCCGGGGTACCCGCCGAGGGTGGGCGGTGGCGTGGGTTGCCGTCTGGGCGCTCCTGCCTGGCGTCGCCGCCGCGGAGGAGTTCGCGGGCCGGGTGGTCGGCATCACCGACGGGGACACGATCAAGGTGCTCCGCGCCGGCCGCGCCGAAACGGTGCGGCTCGAGGGCGTGGACGCGCCCGAGAAGCGCCAGGCCTACGGAGAGCGCGCTCGCCGGTTCGCCGCGGACCTCTCGTTCGACCGGACCGTCGTCGTGAGGGCCACGGGCCGGGACCGGAACGGCCGGCTGCTCGGCGAGGTCGTCCTCCCGGACGGCCGGAGCCTCAACCAGGAGCTGGTGCGGGCGGGTTACGCCTGGTGGTTCCGGAGGTACTCGCGGGACGTGCGGCTGGCGCGTCTCGAGGAGGAGGCCCGCCAGGATCGCCGGGGCCTCTGGGCGGACCACGCGCCCGAGCCGCCCTGGGAGTACCGGGTCAACGGGCGGAGGTAGGGCCTCCTCGCCGGTAGCCTACGGCGCCGTCTGGCGGACGAAGAGGACGGATCCGGTGAGCGTCGAGCCCACCCCGGGCGGGAACTCCAGCACCGCCAGGGTCCAGAGCATGGTCAGATGCTCCTCTCTCTCGACCCTCCGGTAGTGCCCGACCCATGTCCCTACCGACGGGCATGCGGGCAGGCTCAGCGTCCAGGCGACCGCGTTGCCGTTCACGGTGCCGGTGATCGGCCTCGGCGCCGGGGACAGCGTGCTCGGAGGACCGCAAGGGAAGCCTGCCGAGAACGTGCCCGTGAGGATGCCCGTCGTCGAATCGACCGTGAGGTCGACGATCGAGCCGTCCTGGCTCCGCCACGTGGAGCGGCCCGCCGGCATCGTCTGGGGGGCGTCGGTGACCGGGGGAGGCGGGGGTGTGGTGCCCGGAAACTGCGCGGCGGTCGACCCTGATATCCCGACCAGGATCGCGATGAACCCGAGCTGGAGCGCGCGGCGCATGATGGCCTCCCGTCGAGAGACTGTGCAGCGCCTCGGCAGGACGCCACAGTTCACGAGTCTAGAAGCCCGCTCCGACCAGAGTCAAATTCGCCGGCATCTCGTCTCCTGTCGAGTGAATCGCGCGTCCGCCGGATGACGGCGGGTCTCGGAGCGCGCCCCACGGCGGGCGATCGCCCGCGGTATGATCGGACGGCCGCGCGGGCGGCACTGGCGCGGGGGAGGGGACCAACGGTGACGACCGGCGTGGCGGGCGACATCCTGCTGGAGCGCGACGGGCCGCGTCGCGCTCCTGACGATCAACCGGCCCGAGGCGCGGAACTCCATGACGTTCGAGATGTACGAGGCGCTCCACGACCACATGGAGCGGCTCGACGCCGACGCGGACGTCCGCGTGGTCGTGCTCCGGGGCGCCGGCGACAAGGCGTTCGTCAGCGGCACCGACATCCGGCAGTTCCTCGAGTTCAAGACGAAGGAGCACGCGCTCGCCTACGAGGCGCGGATCGGCCGCGTCCTCCGCCGCATCCACGGGATGACGAAGCCGACGATCGCGATGGTGCAGGGCGACGCGGTCGGCGGGGGCCTCTTCATGTCCCTCGCGTGCGACCTCCGGCTCGCGGCGGTCCACGCGCGGTTCGGCGCCCCCGTGGCGCGGACGCTGGGGAACTGCCCCGCGCCGTCCAGCGTGTCCCTCCTGGCGGCCACCGTGGGGCCCATCCGGGCGCGGGAGCTCATGCTGACCGCGCGGCTCGTGGACGCTCCGGAGGCGAAGACGCTCGGGCTCGTCGACGAGGTGCACGCGGCCGACGCGCTCGAGCGGCGGGCGCGCGAGCTGGCCGCCCAGATCGCGACGTTCGCCCCTCTCACCCTCGCCGCCGCCAAGGAGGCGACGCGCCGCATCCTCGGGGCGTTCACCGTGCGCGAGGCGGAGGATCTCCTCCTGTCCTGCTACCTCAGCGAGGACTTCCAGGAGGGCGTGCGGGCGTTCCTCGAGAAGCGGCGCGCGGAGTGGAAGGGCCGCTGACGCCCGGCTCGCCGGCGGCCACGCGACCCGGTCCGGCCAGTCGCCACGTGGTCGACGTTCTCGTCGTCGGCGCCGGGCCGGCGGGCGCCACCGCGGCGCTCGTGCTCGCTCGAGCGGGGGTCGACGTCGCGCTCCTCGACCGGGCGTCCTTGCCTCGGGACAAGACGTGCGGCGGCGGCGTGGTCGCCCGCGCGTTCGAGGCTTTGCCGCCCGGCGTGGAGATTCCCGTCGAGCGGCGGCTCGGCCGGGTGGAGTCTCGCTTCGTGGACGCGGGGGTGGCAGTGGCCGTCGAGCGGGAGGCGCCGCTCGTCCACATGGCCATGCGGGCACCCCTCGACCTCGCGCTCGCCGAGGCCGCGCGGTCGGCGGGGGCTGCGCTCCATCCTCGGCAGACCGTCGAGCGGATCGGGCTCGCGCCGGACCACGTCCTGGTCGAGACGAGCGGCGGCGCCTGGCGCGCCGGGTTCCTGGTGGCGGCCGACGGCGCCACGGGCCCGACCGCGCGCGCTGCCGGCTGGACCGAGCCCCTTCCCACCGTGCCGGCGCTCGAGGCCGAGGTGGCCGTGCCGCCGTCGGTCTTCGCCCGGCATGCGTCGGGCGCACGGTTCGACCTGGGCGCGCCGGCCGGCGGCTACGGCTGGGTGTTCCCGAAGGCCACTCATCTCTCGGTGGGCGTCGGCGTCTTCATGCGCGGCGGCGCCCGGCGGCGCCTCCGGGACGAGCTCGCACGCTACCTCGAGCGCGTCGGGCTCGGCGAGGCCAGCGTGATGCGCATCCGCGGCGCGCCCATCCCGGTGCGGCCTCGCCGGGCTGTGCGCGGCCGCGTCCTCCTCGTCGGCGATGCGGCCGGCCTGGCGGATCCGCTCACGGGCGAGGGGATCTCCCTGGCAATCCGCAGCGGGCGTCTCGCGGCGGAGTCCTTGCTCGCCGCGCGGCTCGACCCTCGCGCCGCGGCCCGCGGGTACCTGGCGGCGCTTCGACGGGACATCCTCGGCGAGCTTCGCATCGCGCGAGGCCTCGCGTGGGTGCTCTATCGTCGGCCGGGGCTCGTCCGCCGCCTCGTGCCGCGCCTCGGCCAGCTCGCCGGTGAAGCCCTGACCGAGGTCGTCGCGGGCCGCCGGACGTACCGGGACCTGATCGCGAGCGGGCACGCGTGGCGGCGGCTCCTGGCCGCGCTCGCGTCCAGCTAGCCCAGCCAAGGAAGTCGACCGGCGCCCCACGTCCGAGCCCCGGCCCTGCGCGGACCGCGGTCAGCGCGGCGCGGGTAGCCGGCCGGTGGCGCGCAAGAGCGTCTCCTGGACCAGGAGCTCGTGATCCAGCGACCGGTCGGGAGTCCCGCGGCCCTGGAGCACGGCCACGAAGGCCGCCAGCTCGAGCTCGTACAGCTCCTGGCGAGTCTGAGCGCGCACGGGAACCCATTGCTCGCCGGCGGGGCGCTCGCCGTCGGGCTCGGCCAGGCAGAGCCGGATCGGACCCGCCGGCTCGAACGGCTCCATGATGGCGCTCCCTCGGCTCCCGTACACCTCGAAGCGGCGCGCCATGGGCGCGGCCTCCATGGCCGCGATGTCGACGAACCCGAGTGCCCGCGGATAGGCGAGGACGCCGAGCGTGTTGTCGTCGAAGCCGGGGACGTCCGCCCCGTCCCGCCGGAGGAAGGCCGTCACCTCGGTGGGGCGGCCCAGCACCCAGACGATCTGGTCGAGCATGTGGCCGGCCAGGTCGTAGAAGATGCCCCCGGGGTGGCGGGCGATGACCTGCCGGGCGGCCAGCGGGATCGACGTCGACATGTGGGCGCGGATCGCGAAGACGTCGCCCAGGAGCCCCGAGCGGGCCCATTCGGCGATCTGACGGAAGCCCTCGTGGTAGCGGAACATGTACCCGACCTGGATCCGGAGCTGGCGCGCCCGGGCCTCGGCCACGACCGCTTGCCACCGCGTCCAGTCGTCGCCCGGCGGCTTGTCGTACCAGACGTGCTTGCCCGCCCGGACGAGCTCGGCCGTCTGCTCGAGGCTCTCGTCGTTGCGGCCCTCCGAGGCGACCGCGACGATCGTCGGGTCGTCGAGGATCTCCGCCGGGTGGGTGAGCCATCGCACGCCATGGTAGGCGGTGCCGGGGCGGTCGAGCGCCGCCCGGCGCCCCGGGTCCGGCTCGAGCACCCCCGCGAAGTCGACGTCGGCCGATCCTCGAAGCGCCGCCAGCTTACCGTCGGCGTGGCCGTGCCGCGTGCCGTACTGCGCCATCCGGACCGGCGTCACGGGATCGCCCGGCTCACTCGGACCCGGCCGCCCGCGCTCCGGATCGTCCCCCCAGAGGCGCTCGCCCCGGAGGAGGAACGCGCGGATGTCGTACGGGCCCGGGCGCTGGGGCGCCAGGTGGCCCGACTCCACCATCAGGTCCAGCGGATTCACCCGGGTCTGGAGCGGCAGCATCACCCGCTCGTGGCAGCGGGCCGACTCGTAGACGGCGTGGATCATCTCCAGCGCCTTGTAGCCGTTCTCGGCGCGCCCGCGGTGCGTGTCCGCCGCGCCCGTGATCCAGTCGGCCAGCTCGGCGGCCTGTCCCGCCGCGCCTTCCCGCCACTCGAAGTTGGGGCCCTCGGCGGCCAGCGTGAAGAACTGCCCGTCGGGCCGATGCGATCGCCACACCCCGCCCGTCTCGGCGTTCAGGATCTGGAGCTCCTCCGTGGTGAGGTTGATCAGGCCGTCCGTGCCGTAGATGTGCGCGCCCTGGAAGAGGGTCGGGGCGACGTCGGCCAGGATGAGCGCCCGCGCGCCGCGCTCGAACTCGAACACCGCCACCGCGCTGTCCTCGATCCGGGTCGTCCGCTCGAACCGGTCCGTCTTCCGCTCGACGTTGCCCATGACCCACCGGCACTCCTCGTCGCCGAGCAGGTAGCGGAACATGTCCGCCTGGTGGGTCGAGTAGTTGGGCAGCCCCTGGCCGCCGAAGCTCACCATGAGCGACACCCGGCCGATCGCCCCCCGGGCGATGAGGTCGCGGGCCAGGGTGTAGGCGGGGAGAAAGCGCCGCTGGTGCCCGATCACCAGCTTCACGCCGTTCCGGTGGCAGGCGATCAGCATCTCGTCGGCGCGGCCCAGCGTCTCCGCCATGGGCTTCTCGCACAGGATGGCCTTCGGGCGCCGGGCGGCGGCGGTCACCGTCCAGGGCGCGTGCCCCGTATGCCACGTGCAGATCGACACCACGTCCAGGCGCTCCCCGTCCAGCATGACCCGCGCGTCCCGATGGTGCGCGGTCTCGATCCCGAAGCGCGCGTCCATCTCGCGCATCGCGCTCTCGTCGAGATCGGCGAGCGCCACGACGTCGTATCGCTTGGTCGCGAGGTACCCGTCGACGTGGTGCCGCGCCATGTTCCCGCAGCCGATGATCCCGACCCGAAGGTTGCCGGCCACTCGCGTCCTCCTCCCGCTCCGGGCGCTAGCCCTTGACCGCGCCCATCGTCAGGCCCCCCGCCAGATAGCGCTGGACGATCAGCGAGAGCACCAGGATCGGGACGGTGATGATGGTCGCGGCGGCGGTGAGGCCGCCCCAGTTCACGTCCTCGAAGGAGACGAAGCTGTACACCGCCATGGGCAAGGTGATCGTGTCCTTGCCGCCGAGGATCAGCACGAAGATGAAGTTGTTCCAGGACGCGATGAAGCTCAGGATCGTCGCGGCCACGATCCCGGGCTTGCTGAGCGGCAGGACGATCCGCACGAAGGTGCCGACGCGCGAGCACCCGTCGATCAGGGCCGCCTCCTCGAGCTCGCGTGGGATGTCCTCGAAGAACCCGGCCATGATCCAGATGACCAGCGGCAGGACGACGATGATGTGGGTGAGCACGATCCCGCCGAGCGTGTTGATCAGCCCGAGCCGGCGGTAGATCACGAACAGCGGCACCAGGAACGCGATCCCGGGCAGGATCCGGACCATGAGCACGAGGAATCCGAGCGCCGCCTGGCGGTGGCGGGCCATGCTGTACGCGGCCGGCAGCCCGCAGACGAGCCCGATGCCGACGGCCGCGGCGGCGATGATCGTGCTGTTCACCATGTAGGAGAAGAACGGGTTCTTGGTGAAGACGTCGACGTAGTTCTGGAGGGTCGGCCGGAACAGCCAGAGGGGCGGATAGGCCGTCGCCTGCACGTTGGTCTTGAGGGACGACAGGATCATCCAGGCCAGCGTGAAGAGGAAGAAGGCCAGGAGCCCGGTGAGCGTGCCGTAGAAGAGCACGGCCTCGGCGGCGCGCGCGAGCCTCCGCCGGCCGGGGCGCCGCCCTGAGGGCCGGCCGGGACGGGTCATGGCGTCAGGCCCACGCGCGCTCGCGCGCCCGGATCCACACGACGCTGGCGCCGGCGACGATCAGGGTGAAGACCACGATGACCGCGGAGCCGTACCCGATGTCCAGGTACTTGAAGGCCTGGTTGTAGGCGTAGACGTAGAGCGTCTCCGAGCCGAACCCCGGCCCGCCCGCGGTGATCACCCAGATGAGGTCGAAGACCTTGAGCGCGTCGATGGTCCGGAACATCAGCACGACGACCAGGACCGGCTGGAGCAACGGCACGGTGATGCGCCAGAAGATCTGCCAGCGCGAGGCCCCGTCGATCATGGCCGACTCGAACGGCTCGGGCGGGAGCGACCGGAGGCCGGCGAGCAGGATCAGCATCGCGAAGGGCGCGAAGTGCCAGACGTCGACCAGCACGATGCTGGGAATCGCGAGCCGCGGGTCGGCCACCCAGAGGCTCGGGGGCAGACCGAAGAGCTGGAGGAGGTAGTTGAGCACGCCGAGCGTGGGATTGAACATCATCATCCACACGAGCGAGGTGGCCACGGGCGTCGCCACCATGGGCAGGAGAAACGCCGTGCGCGCCCACCGGGCCCCCCGGAAGTCGCGGTTCAGGATCAGGGCCATGACCATCCCCAGCACGATCGACCCGGTCACCGACAGCGCCGTGAAGTAGAAGGTGCGTCCGAAGGCGTCCCAGAACCGCTCGTTCGTGAGGGTAGCCAGGTAGTGGGTCGAGCCCGATGAACCGATAGTTCCGGAGCCCGAGGTCGTAGTTCCGCGTGCTGAGGAGGAGGGTGTACACGAGGGGATAGACCATGAGCCCGACGACCAGGCACAGCGCGGGCAGGGGGAAGAGGATGTGCAGGTGCCGGTCGACGACGCCGATCACGCGGGCGCCCAGGGGCCCGCGCCGGCGGACGCCCGGGCGCACGTCGCGGGGCAGGGCCGGCGCCCCGCTCTCGGCCGGCGATCCCGATTGCACGCCCCGGCTTGGCCCTAGCCTCGAGCCGCGGCGTCGGTCACCCGGGCCGAACTCGGGTCGGAGAGGATGCCGGCGCGGCGCGTCACGACTTCTTCGCGCGCTCCTCCTTGAGGAGGTCGACGCACTGGGTGAAGGCGGTGCTGAGCGCCGCCTTGACGTTGCCGCCCTGGATGGCGGTCACGATGACCTGACCGATGTAGTCGCGGGCCTTGGAGACGTTGGTGATGGAGAGCGGGGCCACGCCGGGGTAGTTGATCTGCGCCGAGGCGCGGCCGGTCTCCAGGAACTCGGGATCCAGCGCCTTCACCACCTCCGGGTCGCGCCACGCCGACTGCCGCGGCGCCAGACCGCCCTTCAGCATGTACTGCTTCGACGTGTTCTTGTCGCTCAGGTACTGGACGAGGGCCCAGGCGGCTTCCTTCTGCTTGCCGAGCGCCGGAGATCGCCAGGCCGTTGACGTTCGGCTGGTAGGCCGGCAGGCCCCGCCAGTCGGCGGACTTCGGGCCCGTGGGCGCCGGCGCGTAGCCCGACCTTGCCGGCGACCGTCGACTTCGACGGGTCGGCGAAGATCGTGATGAAGGTGATGTCGTCGAACAGCATGGCCGCGCGTCCCTGGCTGAAGATGCTCGTGACCTCCGCCCAGTGGTTGTTCACCGAGCCCGGCGGCCCGTACTCCCGCAAGATCGACCCCCACCACTCGAACGCGGCCAGCGCTTCCGGAGTGTTGAAGGCGACGTCGCCGCTCTTCCGGTTGAACCACTGTCCGCCGAGGTCGTAGAGGACCGGGGCGAACATCGACGTGGCGGCCGCCCCCTTGCCCCGGAGGACGATCCCGAACACCTGCTTGTTGGTCCCCTCGTAGATTGTCTTCGCGGCGTTCCGGACGTCCTGCCACGTCTTCGGGCGCTCGAGCTTGAACTGCTGGAAGAGGTCCCGGCGGTAGTAGAGGATCGGGATCGTCACGGCGCGATCCGGGATGATCGGGACCTGCCCCTCGATCGTGGCCGCGTCCCGCATGTCGGGGATGAAGTCGTCCCAGGCGAAGTCCGGGCTAGTCAGCTCGGGGTTCCGCATCATTGGCCGCATGTCCGTGTACCAGCCCGACGTGAGGAACTGCTTGCCCTCCTGCAAGTAGTAGCTGAGGAAGACGTCCATGTCGGTGGCGCCGCCGAGGTGCTCGACCTTGACCTTCTGGCGCCACAGGTCCTCCGGCAGCATCTCCCACTGGACCTTGATGCCGGTCAGCTGCTCGAAGTCCGCGAGGCGTGCCTGCTGGATCTCCGACAGCGGGAACTTCAGCGTGACGACGCGGAGCTTGGCGCCCGCGTGCTTCTTCCAGTTGAATGCCTGCGCGCTCGCCGGACCGGCGATCCCGCCGGCGCCCAGGGCGCCCAGGGCCGTGCCGCCGCCGAGCCCCGCCAGGAATCCGCGCCGTGACAACCGTCCCGCCATGGTGGGCCTCCCTCTCCGTCTCGAGAGCGTGATCAGGATCGCGCTCGGGCAGCACGCGGTGTGACTCGACTCCGTGCTGACGGCGGGCTGATAATAGTCGAGGATCGGGCCGGGCCGCAACGGCTCGGAGAAACGGCCGCCGCCGAGCGGCGGCGACCCGCCACCCTGTATGATGGGCCAGCGTCCGCGCGACCGGCTGAGAGACCCGTCTCTCGGAGTGCGTGCCGTTGCCTGGCTCGAGCCTGGAGGTCATCCGATGACAGAGGTGCCCGTGATTCCCGCCGAGAAGCTCCAAGCCGCTCGGCCGCATCCCGACCCAGACCCTGATCGACGCGCTGTGGGTCAAGCAGTGGCCCCAGGCGATGATTCACGGGGCCCGCCCCCTCTTTCCGGGGCGGCGGATGGTGGGCCGGGCCGTCACCCTCCGCTTCGTGCCCCACCGCCCGGACGTGGCGGCGGACAAGCCCAAGGGCGAGGACTCCCCGGAGTACGTGGCCTTCGAGCTGTGCGGCCCGGAGGAGGTGCTGGTGGCGTCGTCCGTCGGGCCGTGGGAGTCGATCGGCGGCGACATCAAGTTTTTCCGCCTGTACCAGCGCCGGATCGCCGGGCTCGTCACGGACGGCTCCGTGCGGGACAGCGACAGCCTCCGGACCTACGGCTTTCCCGTCTACTGCCACTCGACCACCGCCAAGCAGGGGCCCGCGGTCCACTGGCCGTGGGGGGTGAACGAGGTGATCACGTGCGGCGGGATCGTCGTGCGGCCGGGTGACGCAGAGCCGGATCGGGCCCGCCGGCTCGAACGGCTCCATGATGGCGCTGCCCCGGCTTCCGTACACCTCGAACCGGCGCGCCATGGGGGGTGGCTCCATCGCCGCGATGTCGACGAATCCGAGCGCCCGCGGATAGGTGAGGACGCCGAGCGTGTTGTCGTCGAAGCCGGGCACGTCCGCCCCGTCCCGCCTGAGGAAGGCCGTCACCTCCGTGGGGCGGCCCAGCACCCAGACGATCTGATCGAGCATGTGGCCGGCCAGGTCGAAGAAGATGCCCCCGGGATGGCGGGCGATGACCTGCCGGGCCGCCAGCGGGATCGACGTCGACATGTGGGCGCGGATGGTGAAGACGTCGCCCAGGAGGCCCGAGCGCGCCCACTCGGCGATCTGCCGGAAGCCTTCGTGGTAGCGAAACATGTACCCGACCTGGATCTGGAGCACCCGTGTGCGCGCCTCGGCCACCACCTCCTGCCACCCCGCCCAGTCGTCGCCCGCCGGCTTGTCGTACCAGACGTGCTTGCCCGCCCGGACGAGCTCGGCGGTCTGCTCGAGGCTCTCGTCGTTGCGGCCCTCCGAGGCGACCGCGACGATCGTCGGGTCGTCGAGGATCTCCGCCGGGTGGCTGAGCCATCGCACGCCGTGGTAGGCGGTGCCGGGACGGTCGAGCGCCGCCCGGCGCGCCGGGTCCGGCTCGAGCACCCCCGCCAGGTCGACGTCGGCCGATGCCCGCAGTGCGGCCACCTTTCCCTCGGCGTGGCCGTGCCGCGTGCCGTACTGCGCCATCCGGACCGGCGTCACGGGATCGCCCGGCTCACTCGGACGGCCGCCCCCGCTCCGGATCGTCCCCCCACAGGCGCTCGCCGCGGAGGAGGAACGCGCGGATGTCGTACGGGCCCGGGCGCTGGGGCGCCAGGTGGCCCGATTCCACCATCAGGTCCAGCGGATTCACCCGGGTCTGGAGCGGCAGCATCACCCGCTCGTGGCAGCGGGCCGACTCGTAGACGGCGTGGATCATCTCCAGCGCCTTGTAGCCGTTCTCGGCGCGCCCCCGGTGCGTGTCCGCCGCGCCCGTGATCCAGTCGGCCAGCTCGGCGGCCTGTCCCGCCGCGCCTTCCCGCCACTCGAAATTGGCGCCCTCGGCGGCCAGCGTGAAGAATCGCCCGTCCGGCCGATGCGATCGCCACGCCCCGCCCGTCTCGGCGTTCAGGAGCTGGAGCTCCTCCGTGGTGAGGTTGATCAGGCCGTCCGTGCCGTAGATGTGCGCGCCCTGGAAGAGAGTCGGGGCGACGTCGGCCAGGATGAGCGCCCGCGCGCCGCGCTCGAACTCGAACACCGCCACCGCGCTGTCCTCGATCCGGGTCGTCCGCTCGAACCGGTCCGTCTTCCGCTCGACGTTGCCCATGACCCACCGGCACTCCTCGTCGCCGAGCAGGTAGCGGAACATGTCCGCCTGGTGGGTCGAGTAGTTGGGCAGCCCCTGGCCGCCGAAGCTCACCATGAGCGACACTCGCCCGATCGCCCCCCGGGCGATGAGGTCGCGGGCCAGCGTGTAGGCGGGGAGGAACCGCCGCTGGTGCCCGATCACCAGCTTCACGCCGTTCCGGTGGCAGGCGATCAGCATCTCGTCGGCGCGGCCCAGCGTCTCGGCCATGGGCTTCTCGCACAGGATGGCCTTCGGACGCCGGGCGGCGGCGGTCACCGTCCAGGGCGCATGCCCCGTGTGCCACGTGCAGATCGACACCACGTCCAGGCGCTCCCCGTCCAGCATGGCCCGGGCGTCCCGGTGGTGCGCGGTCTGGATCCCGAAGCGCGCGTCCATCTCGCGCATCGCGCCCTCGTCGAGGTCGGCCAGGGCCGCGACGTCGTAGCGCTTGCTCGTGAGGTACCCGTCGACGTGGTGCCGCGCCATGTTCCCGCAGCCGATGATGCCGACCCGAAGGTTGCCGGCCACTCGCGTTCCTCCTCCCGCTCCGGGCGCTAGCCCTTGACCGCGCCCATCGTCAGGCCCCCCGCCAGATAGCGCTGGACGATCAGCGAGAGCACCAGGATCGGAACGGTGATGATGGTCGCGGCGGCGGTGAGGCCGCCCCAGTTCACGTCCTCGAAGGAGACGAAGCTGTACACCGCCATGGGCAAGGTGATCGTGTCCTTGCCGCCGAGGATCAGCACGAAGATGAAGTTGTTCCACGACGCGATGAAGCTGAGGATCGTCGCCGCCACGATCCCGGGCTTGCTGAGCGGCAGGACGATCCGCACGAAGGTGCCGACGCGCGAGCACCCGTCGATCAGGGCCGCCTCCTCGAGCTCGCGCGGGATGTCCTCGAAGAACCCGGCCATGATCCAGATGACCAGCGGCAGGACGACGATGATGTGGGTGAGCACGATCCCGCCGAGCGTGTTGATCAGCCCGAGCCGGCGGTAGATCACGAACAGCGGCACGAGGAACGCGATCCCGGGCAGGATCCGGACCATGAGCACGAGGAACCCGAGCGCCGCCTGGCGGTGGCGGGCCATGCTGTACGCGGCCGGCAGCCCGCAGACGAGCCCGATGCCGACGGCCGCGCCGGCGATGATCGTGCTGTTCACCATGTAGGAGAAGAACGGGTTCTTGGTGAAGACGTCGACGTAGTTCTGGAGGGTCGGCCGGAACAACCAGATGGGCGGATAGGCCGTGGCCTGCACGTTGGTCTTGAGGGACGACAGGATCATCCAGACGAGCGTGAAGAGGAAGAAGGCCAGGAGCCCGGTGAGCGTGCCGTAGAAGAGCACGGCCTCGGCGGCGCGCGCGAGCCTCCGCCGGCCGGGGCGCCGCCGTGAGGGCCTGTCGGGACGGGTCATGGCGTCACGCCCACGCGCGCTCGCGCGCCCGGATCCACACGACGCTGGCGCCGGCGACGATCAGGGTGAAGACCACGATGACCGCGGAGCCGTACCCGATGTCCAGGTACTTGAAGGCCTGGTTGTAGGCGTAGACGTAGAGCGTCTCCGAGCCGAACCCCGGCCCGCCCGCGGTGATCACCCAGATGAGGTCGAAGACCTTGAGCGCGTCGATGGTCCGGAACATGAGCACGACCACCAGGACCGGCCGGAGCAGCGGCACGGTGATGCGCCAGAAGATCTGCCAGCGCGAGGCCCCGTCGATCATGGCCGACTCGAACGGCTCGGGCGGGAGCGACCGGAGGCCGGCGAGCAGGATCAGCATCGCGAAGGGCGCGAAGTGCCAGACGTCGACCAGCACGATGCTGGGAATCGCGAGGCGCGGGTCGGCCACCCAGAGGCTCGGGGGCAGACCGACGAGCTGGAGGAGGTAGTTGAGCACGCCGAGCGTGGGATTGAACATCATCATCCACACGAGCGAGGTGGCCACGGGCGTCGCCACCATGGGCAGGAGAAACGCCGTGCGCGCCCACCGGGCCCCCCGGAAGTCGCGGTTCAGGATCAGGGCCATGACCATCCCCAGCACGATCGACCCGGTCACCGACAGCGCCGTGAAGTAGAAGGTGCGCCCGAAGGCGTCCCAGAACCGCTCGTTCGTGAGGGTGGCCAGGTAGTGGGTCAGCCCGATGAACCGATAGCTCCGGAGCCCGAGGTCGTAGTTCCGCGTGCTGAGGAGGAGGGTGTAGACGAGGGGATAGACCATGAGCCCGACGACCAGGCACAGCGCGGGCAGGGGGAAGAGGATGTGCAGGTGCCGGTCGACGACGCCGATCACGCGGGCGCCCAGGGGCCCGCGCCGGCGGACGCCCGGGCGCGCGTCGCGGGGCAGGGCCGGCGCCCCGCTCTCGGCCGGCGATCCCGATTGCACGCCCCGGCTGGCCCTAGCCTCGAGCCGCGGCGTCGGTCACCCGGGCCGAACCCGGGTCGGGGAGGATGCCGGCGCGGCGCGTCACGACTTCTTCGCGCGCTCCTCCTTGAGGAGGTCGACGCACTGGGTGAACGCGCTGCTGAGCGCCGCCTTGACGTTGCCGCCCTGGATGGCGGTCACGATGACCTGACCGATGTAGTCGCGGGCCTTGGAGACGTTGGTGATGGAGAGCGGGGCCACGCCGGGGTAGTTGATCTGCGCCGAGGCGCGGCCGGTCTCCAGGAACTCGGGATCGAGCGCCTTCACCACCTCCGGATCGACCCACGCCGACTGGCGCGGCGCCAGGCCGCCCTTCAGCATGTACTGCTTCGACGTCGTCTTGTCGCTGAGGTACTGCACGAGGGCCCAGGAGGCCTCCTTCTGCTTCCCGAGCGCCGAGATCGCCAGGCCGTTGACGTTCGGCTGGTAGGGAGGCAGGCCCCGCCAGTCGGCGGACTTCGGGCCCGTGGGGGCCGGCGCGTAGCCGACCTTGCCGGCGACCGTCGACTTCGACGGGTCGGCGAAGATCGTGATGAAGGTGATGTCGTCGAACAGCATGGCCGCGCGTCCCTGGCTGAAGATGCTCGTGACCTCCGCCCAGTGGTTGTTCACCGAGCCCGGCGGCCCGTACTCGCGGAGGATCGACCCCCACCACTCGAAGGCGGCCAGCGCCTCCGGCGTGTTGAACGCGACGTCGCCGCTCGTGCGGTTGAACCACTGCCCGCCGAAGTCGTAGAGGACGGGCGCGAACATCGAGGTGGCGGCCGCCCCCTTGCCCCGGAGGACGATGCCGAACACCTGCTTGTTGGTCCCTTCGTGGATGACCTTGGCGGCGTTGCGGACGTCCTGCCACGTCTTCGGGCGCTCGAGCTTGAACTGCTGGAAGAGGTCCCGGCGGTAGTAGAGGATCGGGATCGCCGCGGCGCGGTCCGGGATGATCGGGACCTGCCCCTCGATCGTGGCCGCGTCCCGCATGGCGGGGATGAAGTCGTCCCAGGCGAAGTCCGGGCTGGTCAGCTCGGGGTTCCGCATCATCGGCCGCGTGTCCGTGTACCACCCCGACGTGAAGAACTGCTTGCCCTCCTGTGCGTAGTAGCTGAGGAAGACGTCCAGGTCGGTGGCGCCGCCGAGGTGCTCGACCTTGACCTTCTGCCGCCACAGGTCCTCGGGCAGCATCTCCCACTGGACCTTGATGCCGGTCAGCTGCTCGAAGTCCGCGAGGCGCGCCTGCTGGATCTCCGACAGCGGGAACTTCAGCGTGACGACGCGGAGCTTGGCGCCCGCGTGCTTCTTCCAGTTGAACGCCTGAGCGCTCGCCGGAACGGCGGTCCCGCCCGCGCCCAGGGCGGCAGGGCCGAGCCGCCGCCGAGCCCCGCCAGGAATCCGCGCCGTGACAACTGTCCCGCCATGGTGGGCCTCCCTCTCAGTGTCGAGAGTGTGATCCGGATCGCGCTCGGGCAGCCCGCAGCTTGCCGAATGCCGTGCTGACCGCGGGCTGATGATAGTCGAGGATCGGGCCGGGCCGCAATGGCGCCGACAGTCGGACGCCGCGACTCGGCGGCCCGCCACCCTGTATCATGGGCGGGCGCCCCGGCGGCCGTCTGGAGACCCGTCTCGCGGAGTGCGTGCCGACGCCTGGCCCGAGCCTGGAGGTCATTCGATGACAGAGGCTCCCGTGATCCCCGCCGAGAAGCTCGAGCAGC
Source organism: uncultured Candidatus Rokubacteria bacterium (assembly GCA_963799055.1). Lineage (GTDB taxonomy): Bacteria > Methylomirabilota > Methylomirabilia > Rokubacteriales > DASRDR01 > DASRDR01. Next base: position 469 of record CAWCVP010000014.1, on the reverse strand, counting down.
TCGGCCGCATCCCGACCCAGACGCTGATCGACGCCCTGTGGGTCAAGCAGTGGCCCCAGGCGATGATTCACGGCGCCCGGCCGCTCTTCCCGGGCCGGCGGATGGTGGGCCGGGCGGTCACCCTCCGCTTCGTGCCCCATCGACCGGACGTCGCGGCCGACAAGCCCAAGGGCGAGGACTCCCCGAGTACGTCGCCTTCGAGCTGTGCGGCCCGGACGAGGTGCTGGTGGCGTCGTCCGTCGGGCCGTGGGAGTCGATCGGCGGTGACATCAAGTTCTTCCGCCTGTACCAGCGCCGGATCGCCGGGCTCGTCACGGACGGCTCCGTGCGGGACAGCGACAGCCTCCGGACCTACGGCTTTCCCGTCTACTGCCACTCGACCACCGCCAAGCAGGGGCCCGCGGTCCACTGGCCGTGGGGGGTGAACGAGGTGATCGCGTGCGGCGGGATCGTCGTGCGGCCGGGTGAC
>CAWCVP010000013.1:0-292649 GCA_963799055.1 uncultured Candidatus Rokubacteria bacterium | reverse complement strand
TCGCGCGGCTACGTCCACCTCGTTCTGGTACCCTGCGAGGGCTCGCGACTCGCGGGCGCCCGGCAATCGGACACGGGAGGTCGCATTGGGGCGAGGGAATGTCGCGATGGTGCTGGCGACGACACCGGGCGCCGAGACGGTGGTCGCGGGACTGCCGCTCGCTGTGCGGGCCGTCCTGGCCCTGCGCGAGGCCGGCTACGAAGACGTCGGGCTCATCGTCCCGGACAGGCCGCGCTGGGCCACCGAACCGCTCGCCCGTCGAGGAGCATCGGTTCGATGGGTTGCGCCTCCTTCGGCGGGGGGACCTCATCCCCCTGGTCACGGGAACGCCACAATCCTTTTCCTCGCCGGCGACGTGCTGGTGGATGCCGCGGCCTTGGCCATGCTCCGCGACGCGAGCCCGGGGCCGGTATGCACGGCCACCGGCCAGGTCGTTGGGGAGGTGCGATCGGACGGGCATGCGGTGTCGGACCTCGCCCGTGCCGGCTCGTCGATGCGGTGGCCAGGTCCCGGAACGCGAATCTTGGCGGGCCTCGCGGTGCCGCTCGCTGAGGCCGGCTCGCCCCGGCGGCTCGAGCGGGCGCTGCTCGATCACCTCGCGGACCGCGCCTCCAACGACAGCTATCTGGCGGCCCTGTTCGACCGGCCCATGTCCCGGCCACTGACGCGGCTTCTCCTGCGGGCACCCCTGGCCCCGTCTCACGTCACCCTTCTCGGCGTGGTGATCGGGTTGCTCGGGGCCGCGGGGCTTGCCACGGTCTCGTATTGGGGACGGCTGAGCGGTGTCCTCCTGCTCATCGTGTCCCTCGCGCTCGACTGCGTCGACGGCGACCTCGCCCGAGCGCGCCTGGCGCAGAACCCCACCGGGGCTCGCCTGGACCTCATCGGGGACTATCTCGTGAACCTCGCGGTCTTCGCCGGGCTCTGCATCGGGCTCGTGCGGGAGGGACTGCCGCCGGGTGGTGGCTGGGCGGCGCTCGCGCTCGTCTCGGGCGTGGGCGGCGCGATGGCGGTGGTTCACACCGTCTTCATCCGGCCGGTGCTGCGGCGCGGGGGCGATCTCCACTGGGCGGGCGACGCATGGAGCTTGCGCGGTAAGCCGGCGGCCTCGGTCATCGAGAAGCTCGCGAGCCGTGACTACACGTATCTCCTCCTGGTGCTCGCGCTCGCCGGCCACCTGGAGTGGTTTCTCTATGCCGCCGCCGGAGGCGCTTGGCTCTTTACCGTGGGGGTGGCCGCGTACGCGCTCTTCAGCCGGCCCAGGCGCTCTGGTCAGGCCCCTCGGTGACGGGGCTGCGTCGGCGCGGACTGGAGCTGACGTGCCTGCTGCTCGGTCTGGCGGTCCTGGCTGGCACGATCTGGGCCGTCGGGATCGAGGTCCTGGTTCGAGACCTGCGCCTGATCGGCTGGGGTCTCACGGCGATCCTCCTGGTCGAGAGCCTGAGCGTCGTCCTCAACACGGGCGGCTGGGCCCTCGCGTTTCCAGCTGGCGAACGGACCGTCAGCGCCGCCGACTCCTCGCGGCTCGCCTTGCCGGTGACGCGATCAACTACCTCACGCCCACGGCCACCGTGGGCGGGGAGCTCCTTCGAGTGCGGCTCCTGGGCCAGGACGTGCCGACGCCCCTGCGCTGGGCGTCGGTGAGCGTGGCCAAGGTCGGCCAATCGGTCGCCCAGGCCGTCTTCATCCTTCTCGGGCTCGCCCTGGTCGTCTCGCGACTCGCGGAGCTCTCTCCGTGGCGGGGCTGGCTCCCGGAGGCGACCACCCTGATAGCCGGCGTGGCGGCGGTCGGGGCCGGCGTGACGTTCGTCTGGGCCGTCGGTCGGGGGTTCTGGGCGACGATACGCGGTGCGCTCACCCGTGTACGGCTTGGCTGGCTCCTCCCCGCGTCCTGGGCCGGACCAGGGCAAGACCTCGATGCGGCGCTCGCCAGGCTGGGCCCTTGGCGGGTCGCGGCGTCCCTCGGATGCTTCGTCCTCGGCTGGGCGGTGGGCGCAGCCGAGATCTACCTGATCTTGCGTTGGGTGGGGGATGCGGTCGACTGGCGGACGGCGCTGGCGCTGGAGACGGGATCGGTCCTCATCGATGGTATGCTCTTCTTCGTGCCCGCGAAGGTGGGTACGCAGGAAGGGGGCAAGGTGGTTCTCTTCGCCGCCCTTGGGCTTACCCCGGCCCGCGGCCTCACGGTCGGCGTCGTGCGGCGCATTCGAGAGCTGGCCTACGCCGGACTGGGAGTGATCGCCCTCGGTTGGCTCAGCGCGCGCTCCGCCCACGCCGGGGCGTCACGCGTCGGCGTCGGCGACCCTGGCGCCGATCAGGCGACTCGTCGGGTCTGATCGATCCGTGACCCTCCGCACCCTGTTCCTCCATCCGCCGTCGTTCGAAGGTTTCGACGGAGGGGCCGGAGCCCGGTACCAGGCTCGCCGGGAGATCCGCTCGTTCTGGTACCCCACCTGGCTGGCCCAGCCCGCGGCGCTCGTTCCGGGGAGCCGGCTGGTCGACGCCCCTCCCGACGGCCTGACCCTCGAGCAGGTGGCCCCTCTTGCGCGGCAGTACGACCACGTCGTGATGCACACCAGCACGCCATCCTTCGGCGGCGACATCCGCGTCGCGGAGCGCCTCAAGCGCGAGAATCCCCGGCTCCTCGTGGGCATGGTCGGAGCCCATGTGGCCGTGCTGCCCGAGGCGTCGCTCCGAGCAACCCAGGCGGTGGACTGGGTAGGAGTCGGGGAATTCGACTACGCCTGCGCGGAAGTCGCGGAGGGTCGGCCGCTCGCCGACGTGCGGGGCATCGCGTACCGCGACGGCGACCGGGTCCGATTCACGGCGCCCCGGCCCCCGATCGAAGACATGGACGCCCTGCCGTTCGTCGTCGACGTCTATCGGAGAGACCTGACGATCGAGAACTACTTCATCGGCTACCTCCTGCACCCGTACGTGTCGCTCTACACGGGACGGGGATGCCGATCGAAGTGCACCTTCTGCCTCTGGCCCCAGACCGTCGGCGGGCATCGGTACCGCGTGCGGAGCCCCGAGAGCGTTGAGGCCGAGATGGCCCGGGCCAAGCGCCACTTTCCCCAGGTCCGCGAGTTCTTCTTCGACGACGACACGTTCACGGACGACCTGCCGCGCGCCGAGGAGATCGCGCGCCGACTGGGCCGGCTCGGGCTCACGTGGTCGTGCAACGCCAAGGCGAACGTCCCGCGGCGAACACTCGAGATCCTGCGGGACAACGGCCTCCGCCTCCTACTGGTGGGTTACGAATCCGGCAGCCAGCGCATCCTGAACAACATCAAGAAGGGGCTGCGGCTGGACGTCGCCCGGGAGTTCACGCGGAACGCGAAGGCACTCGGCATCGCCATCCACGGGACGTTCATCCTGGGGCTTCCCGGAGAGACGCCGGAGACGATCCGGGAGACCATCCGCTACGCGTGCGAGATCGAGCCCGACACCGTCCAGGTCTCCCTCGCGGCGCCGTACCCGGGCACCGAGCTCTACCGGCAGGCCCAGGAACAGGGATGGCTGCCGCGGTCGCCCCGCGACCTCGTGAGCCGCGACGGCGTCCAAATGGCGGCCCTCGACTATCCGGAGCTCCCCCAGACCGAGATCTTCGAGTCCGTCGAGGCCTTCTACCGGCGGTTCTACTTCCGCCCTCGAAAGATCGTCGCGATGGTCGGGGGGATGCTGCGTGACCCGGCGGTCATGCGGCGCCGGCTGCGGGAGGGCGTGGAGTTCTTTCGGTTCCTGCGCGATCGCCGGACGGCCCCCGGCGAGCCCCGACCGGTCGCCTCGGACGCGGGGGCCTGATGCGAGTCCTGTTCGTCTGCCGGGGCAACGTGTGCCGGAGCCGCGTGGCGGAGCAGATCTTCCAGGTGCTCACCTGGACCGTCGGCGCCCGCGGCGACCACGAGGCACGCTCGGCCGGCGTCGATCCCGATTCCGGCGGCCGCGCCATCACGGGACGGGATGTGGCGTGGGCGGACGTGATCTGCGTGATGGAACTGGAGCACGAGGCCTACATCCGGAAGCACTGGCCTGGCCAGGCGCCGAAGGTCCGCGTGCTCGGCATCCCGGATGTCTACGAGCCGGACGACGAGGAGTTGCGGGATCGCCTCACGGAGGTGGTGCGAGGACTTCTAGCGGAGGGCTAGCGGCCGCCGGCAGGCGACGTCATGCCTTGCGTCGACTGCTGCTCCGGAACCGCAGGGCGGCGCGCACGGCCGCCACCAATTCGTCGACGTTGAACGGCTTCACGAGGTAATAGAAGATCCCCGCCGTCCGGGCCGCCTGCTCGGTCTCGTAGGAGGCGTGGCCGGTCATCACGATGATCGGCAGCGACGGGTCGAAGCGCTTGACCACCGCGATGGCGTCGAGCCCCCCCAGCCCGGGGAGCTTGAGGTCCAGGATGAGCGCCCCGTAGCTGGTCCGCATGATGCGCTGAATCGCGTCCACCGCCCGATCCGCCGTGTCCACGTCGAACGCCTCGCTCGCGAGCGTCTCGACGATCATGTCCCGCATGCGCGGGTCGTCGTCGCACACGAGGATCCGTTCGCGCTCGGCGGCCGCCGCCTGGGTCGCGCTCCCGGCATCGTGGCTCATGCTCGCCTCCGTCGAATCGGGCTAGGCGGGGGGAGATGCGACATCCCCATCTCCCCGCGTGCCGATCGGAACGCCGTAGCGACGCAGCTTGTTGTAGAGGGTCTTCGTGTCGATCCCGAGGATGCCGGCCACCCGCTTCTTGTTCCAGCGATGGCGCTCGAGCGTCCGCAGGATGTGGTGGCGCTCGATCTCGTCGAGAGTGAGATCCGGCATTCCGTCGCCCCGGGCGCCGTCCGTCGGTCGAACGGTCCCTTCCGGCTCGGCCGGCTCCAAGGCGGCCTTCGCGATGGCCGGGGGCAAGGCGTCGACCGTGAGCACCTGGCTGTCGGCCAGCACCGAGAGTCGCTCGATGACGTTCCGCAGCTCCCGGATGTTACCTGGCCACGGGTACCGGAGCAAGCACGTCATGGCCTCGGGGGTGACCTGCAGGCGCTCGCGGCCGCCATACGCGTTGACCCGGAGGAAGTGCTCGACCAGGAACGGTATGTCCTCGGTCCGCTCCCGGAGCGCCGGCATGTGGATCTCGATGACCGCGATGCGGTAGTAGAGATCCTCCCGGAACCGGCCTCGCTGGGCCTCCTCGCGGAGATCCTTGTTCGTCGCGGCGATGATCCGGATGTCCGCCTTGATGTGCCGGTTGGAGCCGATCCGGCGAAACTCTCCCGACTGGAGCGCTCGGAGGACCTTGACCTGGGTCGCCGGGCTCATCTCCCCGATCTCGTCCAGGAACACGGTTCCGAGGTTCGCCATCTCGAGGAGCCCGTGCTTGAGCCCGTGGGCTCCGGTGAAGGCCCCACGCTCGTGGCCGAAGAGCTCGCTCTCGAGGAGGGTATCCTGGAGCGCGCCGCAGTCCACGATCGTCAGGGGCGCCGACGCGCGCGGGCTGTTGGCGTGGAGCGCCCGGGCGACCAGCTCCTTGCCGGTGCCGCTCTCACCCTGGATCAGGACGGGGGAGAGCGTCCGGGCGGCCTTGTTCACCAGGGCTAGCACGCGCTTGATCCCCGCGCTGCGCCCGACGATCTCCGGGAAGGGGTCGTGGGCCCTGAGCGCCGCCTCGAGGTGCAGCGTCTGGCGCCGCCGCGCGGCCTGCTCGTGGGCGGCGCGCAGGACCTGGTTGAGGTCCTTGAAATCGAACGGCTGGGGGACGAAATCGAAGGCGCCATGGCGGGCGACGTCGGCGGCGGCGGTCACGGTCCCGCGGGCGGAGGTGACGACCACCTCCGGGGCCGGGGACATGGCGCGAATGGCCCGGAGGGTGTCCGCTCCCGACATCCCGGGCAGGTCCAGATCCAGGAGCACGACCGTCGCCTGGCCTTGGGCGAGCTGGTCGATGCCCTCTTCGCCCGATGTGACCGCCAGAACCCGATAGCCGAACGCCGGTAGCATCCGTTCCAGGAGGGCCCGGACGGCGGGGTCCTGATCGATTACGAGGATGAGTGGCTGATCCATATAAGGAAAAAGGCTACGGAATTTCTCCCGGAACACACTATCCAGAGGCGGGGAGGGCCTGTCAAGCCTATTCACGATAGGGGTCCGGCCGGCGTGGGTGGATGTCGGAACTGATGGCTGTTTTTGCGGGTTTCTTGCCGAAAGAGTCTCCCGGATGGGAGGGGGGAGGGGTGGCGAGGGGATGGAAAGTTGCAATTGCCCTGGCACTCGGCTTGCTGTATCGTGGCGACACTTTGGATCGCTCTTCAGTGACCTTGACGGGCTCGCGGGCCCGGGAAATCGGGGAAGCTTTATATGACGCGTAGGGCGCTCGCAGCACTGGTCGGGGCATTCCTCCTCGCTTCGGGTACGGCGTGGGCCGCGGGCGAGGACGAGAAGCGGATCATCAACGGGCCCAGCAAGACCTCGTTCGGCGGCCTGCAGTTGGTACTTGGGCAGGGCGCGTCGGCCGAGACGAACTTCCAGCCGGATGCGAGCAAGCTGACCGTGAAGACCCTGGTCGGCGAGGCGCGGATCATCACGTCGGCCAAGAACCTGATCCTCGTGGAGAACACCGAGGGTCGGACGGAGATCCTCCTTCCCAACGGTCGGCTGATCATCGTGGAGCCGGGGAAGGCGGAGATCGTCGGGCGCGCGCTGGTCGACGATCCGGGCAACATCACGATCCGGCTGTCCGGCACGGGTCCGATCGCGCAGGCCGGAGGCGCGACGCCGGCATTCACGCAGAGCACCGTCGACGTCACGATCCTCAACTCCGTCCAGCCCTCGATCATCGACGCGCAGATCCGCTCCAGAACTCCACATCGGACCTGCCGACGCCGGTCACCTCGACGCCGACGCCGTAAGTCTTCGGCGGCGTCGGCCGTCGAACCGAAGGCTCGATCCACGTCGCCGCCGCTCGGAGCGATCCGGCGGCGGCGACGCCTCGTTAGGAGAGGGTGCATGCAGGTGTGGCGAGTTTCGGCGGCGTTGTCCGGACTGGTGCTGCTGGCGATCATGGGGCTTGCAGGGCCGGCGGGAGCCCAAGGCATCCAGCTCGGCCCCTTCCGCCTGCTCCCGTCGCTCGGGCTTCTCTCGAGTATGACGACAACATCCTGCTCACGCCGGACAACGAGATCGACGACCTCATCTGGCACATCACGCCGGGCATCACCATCGAGCTGCCGTCCCGCCGCTATGCCGTCCGGCTCGGGTACCAGGCCGACATCCTCCGCTACATGGACAACACCGATCTCGACACGGTGCACCACCTGGCCCTGGCCGATGCCCGCGTCGATTTCGCGTTCGGCCTCGGGCTTCGGCTGACCGACCGGTTCCTGATCACGGACGACTTCTCGGGCTTCCCGGTGCCCGAGCTGACCGAGCGGGTGGAGCGATAGGAGAACACGCTCGACACCGGCGGTGAGTACACCCTGCGGGAGCGGTTCACGTTCGACGCCAACTTCCGCTGGTTCCTGGTGGACTACCAGGACGAGCCGGAGTTCGATCAGTTCGATCGCGACGACTACACCGTGTCGGGGACGGTCTTCTATCGGGTCTTCCCGAAGACGTCCGTGCTCGGGGAGCTCCACTACACCATGGTCCGCTATGACATCCCGGCGGTCGCCTTGGACCGCGATTCGGATGCCTGGCGGTTCATGGTCGGCGTCAAGGGCGACCTCACCGCGAAGACGACGGCCCTCATCAAGGTCGGCTGGGAGTGGCGGGACTACGACAACCCCGGCCGGGACGACTGGGATGGGCTGGTCGCCGAGGGCAACATCGTCTGGAAGTATCGGGAGCCCTCCGAGGTGCGCCTCTTCGGCGGCCGGGCGAACGTCGAGTCGCTGGACGAGGGCGAGAACTACTACATCAGCAACTACGCGGGGATCGAGGTTCGGCACTTCCTCAGCGAGCGACTGCTCCTGCGTGTCCGCGGGCTGGGCGGCGTCAACGATTATCCGGAGGACGAGACGGCCGCAGGCGTGCCGGAGCGGAGCGACACGTTCTTCGAGGTGGGGGCGAGCCTCCGGTACCAGATGCGGCGATGGGTGGCGTTCGAGCTCGGCTACGACTTCCTCTACCGCGACTCCAACTTCGACATCAACGACTACCAGGCCAACCGCGTCAAGGCGAGCGTCCTGTTCTCGTACTGAGCCCGGTCTTCCGGATGCTCCGCACCACGAAGGCTGCATGATGAGTTCCCTTGCACGACGGCCGATCTCGCTCCTCCTGCTCCTCGCCCCCGCGCTCCTGGCCGCCCTCGAGACGCGCGCGTCCGGGCAGGCCCCGACCCGCCCGAGCCAGGAGTATCGCGTCGGGCCCAAGGACGTCCTGAAGGTCACCATCTGGGGGCATGACGACCTGTCGCGGCCGGTCGTCGTCTCGGCGGACGGCACCTTTCAGTTTCCCCTGGTCGGCGACGTCTCCGTGGCCGGACTCACGCCCGGCGAGATCGAGACCCGCCTCCGGGACCTGCTCGGGAAAGACTACCTGGTCAACCCTCAGGTCGTCGGTCAGCGTCCAGGAGTACCGCTCCCAGCGCGTCTTCGTCCTTGGCGAGGTCGAGAAGCCCGGTACCTACGCCCTCACCGGTCAGACGACCCTGCTGGACGTCCTCTCCCAGGCCGGCGGGCCGGGCAAAAACGCCGGGCGCCAGGTCGTCGTCGTCCGGGTGCCAAAGTCCGAGGGCCCGGTGGCTCCGGGCGCGGCGGGCAGCGTGACACTACGCTCGACCCTGAAGCGCCTCCTAGACGGGGTCCCCGGCGAAAACGTCCCGCTTCAGAGCGGAGACACCGTCTACGTGCCGAAGCTCACGTCCATCTTCGTCCTGGGGGAGGTCCTCCGACAGGGCGCCTACGCGATGGAGAAAGAGACGACAGCGCTGGAGGCCGTGACGCTGGCCGGGGGCTTCACCGATCGAGCGGCCCCCGCGGGCGCGAAGATCCTCCGGAAGCGGGCGGACGGGGCCCAGGAGTCGATCGATGTCGATCTGGCGGACCCGAAGGCGCGTGAGGTCCAGCTGGCGGAGGGCGACACCCTCCTCGTCCCCCGGGGCAACACGTTCTTCGTCTCCGGTGAGGTCCGGAAGCCGGGGGCGTACCAGCTCGAGAAGTCCACGACGGCCTTCGGAGCGCGTGACGCTCGCCGGGGGGTTCACCGAGAAGGCCGGCCAGAGCCAGGCCAAGCTGATCCGGCGATTACCATCCGGGCAGGAGCAGACCTCGGTCCTGGATCTCTCGGGCGCCGACCCGGCGGCTCGGGACTTCGTCCTGAGGGATGGGGATACCCTGCTCATCCCGTCGGGGAACACCTTCTACGTCCTCGGCGAGGTGAAGAAGCCCGGTGCCTACCAGCTGGATCCGTCGACCACTGCGGTCGGCGCCTTGACGGTCGCTGGCGGCTTCACCGAGAAGGCGGCCCAGAGTCTGGTCAAGCTCACCCGGCGCCTACCATCCGGGCTCGAGGAGTCCACGGCCCTCGACCTCTCGGGAGCGGACCCGCGGGCCAGGGAATTCCTCCTCAAGGATGGAGATATTCTCCTGGTCCCGCCGGGGAACACGTTTTACGTCATGGGTGAGGTCAAGAAGCCCGGGCGCCTATCAGTTGGACCCGAGCACGACGGCGATCCAGGGTATTGCCATGGCCGGAGGGTTCACGGACAAGGCCGCGCCGAATCGGACTAAAATCATCAGAACGCACCCCGATGGCCGGCAGGAGACCATTGTCCTGGACCTCAACGACGTGATCAAGCGTGGCCGCAAGGAGAAGGACCTCTCCCTGATCGCCAACGACGTCCTCGTCGTTCCCGAGACCTACTTCTAGCCTTCGCCCGAGTTTTCTCCCCGTTCGCGCCAGCCACTGCGTGGGCACGCGAATTGCCTGATCCTCCCTCGGACTGTGGAGGATCACTGCGTGAAGATCAACAGAAACAGTAGCTTCAAGGCCACGCCCGGTCGCCCCTGGGATGTCCTCATCCTCGTCGGGCTCCTCGGCCTGATCCTGCTTGCCCGATCGGGCGCCGCGGCCCCGGCCGCGAACTACCGGATCGGACCCGGCGACGTCCTCAAGATCACGGTCTGGGGCCACGAGGATCTGAGCCGACTCAGCGTGGTGCCGGCCGACGGCCGCATGCCCTTCCCCTTGATCGGGGAGATCCAGGCCAGCGGGTTGAGCCCGACCGAGCTCGAAGGGCGCCTACAAGAGCTTCTGGCGAAGGACTACCTCGTCAACCCGCAGGTCACCGTCTCCGTGCAGGAATACCGCTCCCAGAAGGTCTTCGTCTTGGGGGACGCCGAGAAGCCCGGGACGTATCCGCTGACCGGCCGGACGACGCTCATCGACGTGCTGTCGCAGGCCGGCGGGCCCGGGAAGGCTGCTGGACGGCAGGTCGTCGTGGTCCGGTTCCCGAAGTCCGACGGCCCCGTGAACCCCGGTACGGCTGGCAGCACGACCTTCCGGCTGAACCTCAGGAAGCTCCTTGACGGAGACGCCACCGAGAACATCGTGCTCGAGAGCGGCGACACGATCTACCTCCCGAAGCAGACGAGCTTCTTCGTGCTCGGGGAAGTCAAGAAGCCGGGCGCCTTCGCGCTCGAGAAGGACACCTCGGCGCTCGAGGCGATCACCATGGCAGGCGGCTTCACCGAGCGGGCCGCCCCGTCCGTGGCGAAGGTGCTCCGCAAGCGTCCGGACGGGAACCAGGAGACGCTCGCCATCGACCTGGGCGGCGCGGACCCCCGCGCCCGCGAGTTCCTGCTGACCGAGGGCGACACGATCCTGGTGCCCGCCGGCAACAGCTTCTACGTCATGGGCGAGGTGAAGAAGCCGGGCGCGTACCAGCTCGAGCAGGCGGCGACGGCCATTGCAGCGGTCGCGCTGGCGGGCGGGTTCACGGACAAGGCGGCGCCCAACCGCACCAAGATCATCCGCACGCACCGAGACGGCCGCCAGGAGACGCTCGTCGTCGACCTGAACGAGATCATCAAGCGCAGCCGTAAGGACAAGGACGTTCCACTGACGGCGAACGACGTGATCGTCGTGCCGGAAAGCTACTTCTGAGGACGAGGGCACAGTATGCCGACTGAGGGATTGATGGAGCAGGTTCACCTTCGAGAGTACGTGCGGGTGCTGAGGAAGTACGCGTGGCTGGTGCTGGCGTGCTTCGCCGTCGTGCTTGGCACCGTGGCGCTCGGCACCTACCTCCAGCGCCCGATCTACCGCGCGACGACGAAGGCGCTCCTCGAGCGCGAAGGGCCCCGCGTGGTCAACTTCCAGGATGTCGGGCCCGCGGGCGGCGAATCGACCGAGTTCTTCCAGACACAGGTTCAGGTCATCAAGAGTCGGCCCGTCGCCCAGCGAGTGATCGACACCCTCGATCTGAAGAGCAAGAAGCCGGAGCTGGCGCTGGCGGGCGATCCGGTCGAGGCGTTCCATCGCGGAGTATCGGTCGAACCGGTCCGCAACACCCGCCTGGTCGAGATCCAGGTCGAGGATCCCGATCCCAAGCTCGCGGCGGACATTGCCAACGCCCTGGCGAACGCCTATGTCCACCAGAATCTCGAGCTGAAGCTCTCGGCCGCCCGGGACGCGCTCACCTGGCTGACCGCCCAGGTGTCGGACCTCAAGACCAAGGTGAACGAGTCGGAGCTGGCCCTCCAGCGCTACCGCGAGCAGGCGGGTCTGATCCAGGTCGAGGAGAAGCAGAGTCTGGGGGCGCGGAAGCTGGCCGAGTTCAACAGCGCGTACATCGAGGCGAAGGCCAAGCGGCTCGAGATGGAGACGCGCCTCGGCGAGCTCCGGCGGACCTCGCAGCAGCCGGAGGTCCTGGAATCCTCGCCGCTCGTGATCAACAACCCGCTGGTCCAGCGCCTGAAGGGCCAGCTCGTGGAGCTGGAGGTTCAGCGCTCGAAGCTCCTGAAGACCTTCCGCGACAAGCATCCCGAGGTGGTCAAGGTGCAGTCGCAGATCGACGAGATCTCCCAGAAGATCCGCGAGGAAGTGGGCCGTCTCGGGCTCAGCATGGAGAGCGAGTACAACGCGCTCAAGGCGCGCGAGAACGCGATGCTCCAGGCGGTCAACCAGTACCGAGACGAAGCCCAGTCCCTCGGGAAGAAGGAGATCCAGCTCGGGATCCTGAAGCGGGAGGCGGACTCGAACCAGCAGCTCTACGACGTGCTGCTGAAGCGTCTCAAGGAGACGAGTCTGAGCCAGGGTCTCGATTCGAGCAACGTGCGCATCATCGAATCGGCGGTTACGCCCACGACCCCCGTGAAACCTCGCAAGATGCTCAACATGGCGATCGGTGCGGTAATCGGTGTGATGCTCGGCTGCGCGCTGGCCTTTTTCGCCGAATACATGGATGACACGGTGCGATCACCTGAGCAGGTCGAGCAGGTTCTTGGCGTCCCGGTCTTCGCCTTGATCCCGGCCAGCTCGTCACGGAGTCGATCATGAACAGTACCCAGAATGAGAACCGGAAGAACGGCGGCGAGCGAGGGCTCGTGATGATCGACGATCCGCGCTCTTTCGGCGCCGAGGCGTACCGCGTCCTCCGGACGAACCTGCACTACGCGAATCCCGACGCGCCGCTTCGCCGCATCCTGGTGACCAGCGCGGGTGCCGGTGAAGGCAAGTCGACGACGGTGGCCAACCTGGGCGTGAGTCTGGCGCAGGCCGAGCGGTCGGTCTTGCTGGTCGACGGGGACCTTCGGCGCCCCAAGCTCCACACGCTCTTCGCGCAGCCGAGTATGCCCGGGCTGTCCTCCTACCTCGCGGGCGATTCGATGCTGGAAGCGGTCATCCTGAAGACATCGATCCCGAACCTGTCGATAGTGCCCAGTGGGCGGATTCCACCGAATCCAGCAGAGCTCCTGGGCGCCCGGCGTATGCGCGAACTCCTCGCGGTGGCACCGGAGCGCTTCGACATTGTCATCGTCGACTCCCCCCCCGTGTTGGCGGTGAGCGACGCGCGGACGGTGGCGCCACTCGTCGACGGAGTCCTCTTGGTCGTCGCCAGTGGCGCCTCGCCTCGGGCGGCGCTTCAACGGGCGAAGGAGCAGCTTGCGACGGTGCGCAGCCGCGTGCTGGGGGCCGTGCTGAATCGATTCGATCCGGGTGCGCACGGATACTCGAAGCGGTATTACGACACCTACGACGGCTACTACAGCACCGGAAGCTCAAAGAAGTGAACAGAGTCGTCCCGATTCTCGACCTCCTCATCGAGGCGGGTATCGCTGCGCTTCTCCTCTTCGCGCCTCTCCCGCTGGGATCGGTGCACGGATGGTCGCAGGCGCTCGTCGAGGGCCTCGCCTATCTCCTATTCGGCGCGACCGTCACCCGGATGTTGGTTGTGGACGAAGTGGGGAGACGGCCGATGCCCCTCCTCCGGCCAGGTCTCGCCATGCTAGCGCTAGTCGGCCTGCAGCTGGTGCGGCCCATGGGGACCATGAGCCCCTACGTGACCTGGCAGGGATTCCGACTGGGCGTCGCCTATCTCTGCTTCGTGGTCGTGCTGTCGCTCCACCTAGTGACGCGGGAGCGGATCACGCGTCTACTCGCGCTGCTCGCAGCGGGCGGCAGCGTGTTCGCAGCCGCTGGGCTAGTCGCGCTGGTGACCGGCCACAAGGTCCTTCCTTGGATGCCGACCGGATCGTCAGAGGGCCGCCTGGTCAGCACGTTCGTCAACCCCAACCACCAGGCTCTCTACTTTGGCATCGTCACATTCCTGACGCTCGGTCTTCTCCTGAGGTCGGCGAGAAGGGGCACCACTCGGGGACCGATTGCGTCGGCCAGATCCGCCAACAGGCTGGCCAGCCGAGTCCTGCTGTCAGGCGCCGTCGCATTCCTGATGGTGGCGCTGGTGCTGACACAATCGCGGGGCGGGCTCGTCAGTGCGGCGGTGGGGTTTCTGGTCGTGATGGGGCTCATGGTGGGGGGCGGCCGCGGGCGGCGTGCGGTTCTGTCGCTTGTTCTGGCCGCTGCGGCCGTCTTTGGGTTTGTCAGCTGGGTCGGGATGGATCGCATAAGCGACCGCCTCGCCGCGCTGGTGGCCGACCCGATCGCCGACTGGCGGTGGCCTATATGGCGTGCCACCGTGCAGCTCATCGGTGACGCGCCTTTCTTGGGGACGGGTCTTGGCAGCTACCAGGACGCGTTCGCGCGTTACCGACCGATCGCCATCCCACACGACAGAATGGTTGAATTCGCGCACAACGATTACGCCCAGCTGGCAGCGGAGACCGGCCTTCTGGGGCTCGCCATCGCACTCTGGGCGGTGGTCGCCGTCACGCTCTTCAGCTTTCGCCGATGGATGGAGCGGCGTGACCCCGAGCTTCGCGGGATAGGGGTGGGGGCCTTCGGAGCGTTCGCCGTTGTGCTCGGGCATAGCCTGGTGGACTTCGGCCTCCATCTTCCGGCCAACGCGCTGCTCGCGCTATTCGTGGGGGCGCTGCTGCCGGCGGCCGCGACCGTCCGGGGTCAGTCCGCCGCCCTCGCCGCGCCTGTCTCGGGCGCCTGGTCCCAGGCCCGTCCGTGGCGTGTGGTCGGTGCCGCGGCGGTGGCGGTCGGCACCGTCGTGGCGTGCCTCGCCTTGGTACCGCACGTGGTCGCCGGGTGGGCCCTAGCCCACACGCGAGCGTGGGTCGACGGGCGCCACGCGAACGAGGGCACTGTGATTCTCTCGGATCTCGTCGAGACACGCCAGAAGCTGAGTCGCGCGGCCCAGTTGGAGCCACAGAACCCTGAGGTCCAGTTCGTGCGCGCCATGACGAACGAGGCGCTGTTCGTCCACGTCGGGAGTAGTGGGATCGCGCCCGACGGCAAGCGTTTGACGGACGATTCCAGAGGTGCCCGTGTGCGAGCGATCGAGCCGTTCGTCCGCGATGCAATGGCGGCCTACGAATCCGCGGTGCAGGTGCGACCGTACAGCGGCTACCTTCGAGACCGCTTCGGCTGGTTCCTGGCGAGGATGGAGGGCCTTCGCATCACCGAGGGAGCCGAGGCGCTTCGGGTGATGGGCGGGGAAAGCTTCGTCCCGAGAGCGTGGGACCAGTTGCAAATCGCCATCAGAGTGGACCCGCACAACGCCGAGCGCCATCGATCGCTCGCAGTGTTCGCGCTCTCCTACCTGGATGACCCCGCGGGGCGACGGGTTGCTGCGGAATCGTTCCGGCGGGCTTTGACGATGGAACCGACCCTCATCGACCGGGTGCTCGACGACTTCGCGCGGGCGCGCGCGGAAGCAGGTCTGATGATTGAGGCGATTCCGCGGACGCCGAACGCCCTGCTGAGACTGGCGGAGTTCCTCGATCGCCGGGGAGACAGGGCTGCCGCGCGCCGGACGTTCGAGATGGCAGTGGCCGAGCCTGGCGACGATCACGCGCTTGCCCAGACGCGACTCGCGTATGCGCGCGTGCTGCTTCAGTGGGGCGAACCTCGACCGGCCCTGGACGAAGCGCGACGGGCCCTCGTGCTCAGCCCCAGACACCCAGAGGTGTTCGAACTCCTTGGTGGGGCGTACGAGGCCCTCGGGCACCTCTCCGAGGCGGACGAGGCTTGGGCCTCCGCCGTGGGAGCTGCGGAGGCTCAAGGGGAGGACGTGCGCCGACGCTACCGGGCGGGCCAGGCTAGCTTTCTGGCGCGGCGCGGATTCGTGGACCGAGCTGTTACCGCTTGGCGGCGCGTCTTGAGGGACGGACCCAATGACGCCTGGGCGCATCTCGAACTCGGCCGACTCCTTGAGAAGCGGGCCGAGCGCCCGGCGGCTCTGACCGAGCTGCGTGCGGCGCAGCTGCTCGGAAGCGGTGACGTCGAACTGCAACGCGCGGTTGCCCGGGCGTTTACGGATCAGGGCCACTTGCGGGAAGCCGCCACGGCGTACGAGACCGCTCTCCGCATTCGGCCAGAGTGGAACGACCTTCGGGTGGAGCTCGCCGAGCTGTATCGACGTATCGGAAGGCCGACCGAGGCACTCGTGCAGTATCGGAGCGTCCTGGCGCGGGATCCGGGGCATGCCACCGCGCAGCAAGCACTGACCGAGTCGGCCGGTGGCGCGGTGCAGCGTTGAGGACCAGACGTGAGGAACCGGGTGCGCCTGCGCGACGTTGAGAGCATCGCCCAGGAGCTGGCTGAGGAGATTGTGCACTCCACGCCGGTGACGGTTGCCACCGTGGCGCTGTGGGACCACCCAGGCTCCGCGCTTGCGGTCAAGGGAGTCAGTTCCCCACGCAGTGTGCGGGAGGCGCCCCCGGTCGGGCAGCGATACTCGTTCCTGCATTCGCGATGGCACCGGGTCGTCCTTGAGCGTCAGGAACCGGTGCTTCTCGAAGAGGGGCGGAGGTTGACGGGGGAGGACCAAGACGAGTGGGTGGGCTGGGGCCTCGCGCAGGGTCTTGATCGTGGATTCCGGTCCGTCTACCTCCTGCCCATGAAGATCGGTGACACGGTGGTGGGTGTTCTCGATCTCCGGGAGATGCGAGACCGCGAGCGAGAGCCCTTCTCGCCAGACCGCCAGGGCCGCATCCGCGCGACCCTGGACGAGTTCCTGGCGGGGTCTGCGCATGCCTGGGAGGCCGTGCGGCTCCGGAGCCAGGTCCACGCCATGTCCTCGCTGTTTCGCCTGGCCGAGGACATGCGCCAGGCGCGGTCGTACGAGAACGTCCTCGCCTGCTCGGTGAGGGAGCTTGCGGAGTGGCTGGGAACGCGGACGTGGGGCGTCCTCTTCAAGGTAGGGCGGACCGGGATGATGGCCCTGGTCGCGCGGGAGGGGTTCGACGTTCCATTGACCGAGGAGGACGGTCAGCAATTGCTGCTGTGCCTCGCCCGTGGTACCGACGGTGTCTCCCTGCCGATCGGGGTCACCGACGTCTCGGCGGATTCCCTCGACCCCGTCCGGACCTTGGCTCCCCAGGATGCGAAGTGGACGCGGCTGACTGTCCCCTTGATGAACGACATGGATCTGGTCGGGATCCTGTGCTTCTACGTCCACGACGAACTTCACCTGTCGGAGTGGGACGCGGAGGCGTTCAGGCGGCGTGGCGAGATGGTGGTGTTGGGGATGTCCCTGGCTGCCGGCCTCCTTGAGCGCCAAAGCCGGCAGTCGCTGGAACAGGCGGCCCGGGAGTTGGCGACCGAGCATCAGCGCACGGTGGTGGGCGAGGTCCTGAGGGGAGTGCTCGACATGCTGCCCGCCGGCCTGCAGGAGCGCGTGAACAGGCTGAGGTCCACGAAACGGGTGCAGACGGAGGTGGACGCTGGGCTCGTGGGCCAGTCGCTCGGCGAGCTCGTAGCACGGGAGTCTGCGGCGATGATTTCAGAGCTGCTGAGCCGGGTCGTCTCGGATGACCGCACGCTGCGGACAATGCCGATCAACGCTGTGCTGGGCCACGCTATCGAGATCGCCCGAACGCGGTGGATCGATTCCTCCGATCGTGAAGCGAAGGTTGAGCTGACCTTCGAGCCGAGCCGGGAGTACCTCGTCGTCGAGACGTCTCTGGAGCTCGTGGGTGCCGTGCTGCACCTCATCGAGAACGCCGTCGAGGCGATGCCCAATGGCGGTCGCGTCGAGCTGAGAACGTGGCGCGACGACGAGCACGTTCTGATCGCCATCCGCGACGACGGGGCGGGGGTGCCGGAGCACCAGCGCGGGACCGTGTTCGCTCCTCTCTACACGACCAAGGGGAAGCCTCACCTGGGACTCGGACTCTCTGTCGTGCGCTCGGTCGTGGGGAGGCACGGGGGCTCGGTGACGTTCGCTCCCTCGAACCTCGGCAGCGAGCTGCAGATTCGGCTTCCCGCATCGAAAGGCGCGATTGGCGCCGTTCCCGCACAGGAAGCGTGATGGTACCCCGCGTCATCGACGTTGTGCAGAGCGGCCTGAGGGCGCTGAGCCGTTAGGCCATGCGAGAAAGAAGGACCCGTACAGATGAACCGAGCTAAAGAGGATCGGTCGTGCGTGCTGGTTACCGGCGGCGCGGGATATGTGGGGTCGCACGTGGTGAGGAAGCTCCTGGCGCGAGGGCATCGTGTCCGGGTTCTGGACAGCTACCTCTACGGGGCCCACGGCCTGCATGACCTGTTTGGGCATCCGCGGTTGGAGGTCATGGAAGGTGACGTTCGAGACCGGGTCACGCTGCACTCGGCCGCGCTGGGTGTGGACGGAGTGATTGCCCTCGCCGCGCTTGTGGGCGATGCCGCGTGTGATCTGTCACCGGACGAGACCGTGTCGGTCAACCTGACCGCTACCGAGCTCCTGATCGAAGCGTGTCGACGGTCGGGAGTGAGGCGTCTCGTGTTCGCGTCCACGTGCAGCGTATACGGCGCAAACTCCTCCGACCACCTCCTGAGCGAGGACTCCTGGCTTAACCCCGTGTCGCTGTACGCAAGGACGCGACTCTACTCGGAGAAGCTGCTTCTGGACCAAGAGAGCTCGTTCAGCACCGTGATCCTCCGCTTGGCCACGGTGTTCGGAGTGTCGAGCCGCATGCGCTTCGACCTGTTGGTGAATCGATTCACGGCGCAGGCGCTGCTGCGCACCGGGATTCGGGTGTTCGGGGGTGATCAGTGGCGACCGAACCTCCACGTCCAGGACGCCGCGGATGCATTCCTGCTGGCCCTGGAGGCGGAAGAGCAGCGAGTTCGCGACCGGATCTTCAATGTTGGTACCGCGACGCAGAACCTGACCGTGCTGGACATCGCGCAACTAGTCCAGCAGGAGATCCCAGGGACGGAGGTCTCCGTCGCAGAGGCCGCCGATCGGGAGCGGAACTACCGCGTGGCTTTCGATCGCATCCGACGCGAGTTGGGGTTCGAGCCCCGGTTCTCGGTCCGGGACGGAATTCGAGAGATCGTCAACGTGTTTAGGCATCCGGCCGTTCGGCCCATGGTGACGGCCGAGCGGTGCGACAACCTGCGGTACCTCGAGGCCCATGGTTTTCGAGGCGCATCGAGAACTCGCGCGGCGGGCATCGAGAACTCGCGCGGCGGCGTGAGGTTGAGTACGACACGTGGCTAGCGACATGTTGCTGAGGATGGGATCGGGAGGGGGCGTCAGGCGCGTCGCCCTCGACGCCATCGTCGCCGCCCTCTCGCTCGTGCTTGCCGTGGCGCTCCGGCTCCGCTTGAGCGACGTGCCCGCATACATCGACCAGCATCGCCTGGAAATGGTGCTGGTCCCCGTCATCTTCGCAGTGACCTTCTGGGCCATCAATGGCCGATCGCTCCAGGGGCGATGCGACCCGGCCCTCACGATCGTCAGTCATGTCGCCGCCAACGGCCTCGCCCTGCTGGTGGCACTGGCATTCGTCTACCTGCAAGGACTCGATCGCATCGGGCGAGGAGTCTTTCTGCTGTTCGGCGGTCTACACTTGTTCACGTCGGTGGGCTGCCGGCTGCTGACCGACCGGATCGAGAACCGGTTTCGTACGCCGAGACGCGCGCTGATCGTCGGATCCGGTGAACCGGCCGAGGAACTGGTGACATTGCTGAAGGAGACGAAGGAGGCGCGTGTTGAGCCGGTGGGGCTGCTCCTGGTCGGTGAGGAGAAGCCCCCGACGACGCTCGAGGGACTGCCGACATTCTCGGGGTCGGCCGTCCTCCACGAGCTGGCGCGTTTGGTCCGTGCGGACTGTGTGGTGTTGACACCTCCCTATCGACGGGACGACGAGCTCCTGGCCCAGCTGTTGCGTTGCCGGCTGGAGGGACTGGCGGTCAGCGATGCGGTCCAGCTGCACGAGCAGATCACCGAGCGCGTGTCGCTGAGCTACGTGGACGATCACTGGGGGCTATTCCTCAGTCTGAGCCGAATCCGGCCGATCGAGCCTACCTTGAAGCGGCTGGTCGATCTGGTCGGCAGCCTGGCGCTCCTCGTGGTGCTGGGGCCGGTCATCGCGTTCGTCGCGGCCATGATCCGGGTGCTGATGCCTAGGGGTCCGGTGTTCTACCGACAGGACCGGCTGGGCCAGCATGGGCGGGTCGTCAAGTTGATCAAGTTCCGCACGATGATCCCTGACGCGGAAGCGGGGACGGGCGCCGTGTGGGCCACTGAGGAGGACCCACGGATCACTCCCCTCGGTCGCTTTCTTCGACGTACGCGGCTTGATGAGCTACCGCAGCTCCTCAATGTGGTCCGCGGGGAGCTGAGCTTGGTGGGGCCACGGCCCGAGCGCGAGGTGTTCGTCTCGGAATTCCTCCAGAAGGTTCCCGCGTTCCGGCGTGGCCGGCGGCAAGCGGATCCCGAGACAGCCTACTTCGTTGCGGGGGTTCGCGAGGCCATCACCCTCTACTCGACCCGGCTACTCGTCAAGCCCGGTCTCACCGGGTGGGCGCAGGTCTGCTACCACTATGCCGCGTCGCTCGAAGAGTCCCGGCGAAAGTTCGAGTACGACCTCTACTACATCAAGAATCAGTCTCTTCTGTTTGATCTCTCAATCCTTCTGCGAACCGCGGCATCGGCGTTCCGGCTGTCGGGACGCTAGTCGCGGCCGTAAGGATCCAGCCGTGTGCCATTTCGTTGCGTTCCTATGGCGTGGGAGTCGCTTGGCGACGATGATCCAGGCGACGATCGCGTTCGTGGCCATCCTGTTCGGACTGGGGGGGACCGGGCACACGGACGAGAAGGCCCTCATTCAGTACGGGTGGGGCTCCCGGGAGCCCGAGTACCTACGTCGGCACTGGCGGGAGATGGAGACCTATCCGTTCGACGGCGTGGGGATCATCGTTCCAATCGATCGCGACGCCTGGCGCCGAGGGGAGACGTCCACTGAGAACCAACTCAGCTGGCGAGTCATGGCCCCTCGGACGTTCCGGGTCGAGGCGTTTCAGCCGGCCATCGACGATCTTCGGGCCGTCCCGTGGACGCGGTTCCGGCATAACTTCCTGCCCGTGGCATTGTCGAACTACGATGCAGCCCGAGGACTGAACTGGTTCGACGACGACCGGTGGCGAGTTGTCGTGAACAACTTTGCAGTAGTCGCGAAGATCGCAGCCGACGGGCGACTTCGCGGCTTGATCCTCGATCCCGAGCACTACGGGTACTCGCTCTTCAGCTATCGGTCTCAACGACGGGCGATGAACAAGCCCTTCCGCGACTACGCTCAGATGGCCCGGACCCGAGGGCGGGAGATTGCGACGGCGGTCCGCGCTCACCTGCCGAACGCCACGATCCTCGCTCTCTACGGCTACACGCTTCCCCTCAGCGAGATGCGCCGCGGCGTATCCTTGGAGGATGCCTGGTACGGGTTGATCCCGGCGTTCTACGATGGAGTTCTCGAGGCCCTGCCTGATGGCGCCACCTTTGTGGACGGCTTCGAGTTTTCCTATGGGTTCAAAGAAAGAGCGCAGTTCGTTCACGGATACCACCAGGTGCGAGAAGAGGCGGCATCGCTGAGTGCCGTGCCCGCTCTTTACCGGCAGAAGGTCCGCGTGGGTTTCGGTCTGATGCTGGACTACGAGGACAACCCCGCGTACTTCTCGGTGAGCGAGCTCCGCAATGCGGTCGCGCACGCGCTCGAGATCTCGGATGGGTACGTGTGGTTGTACAGTCAGCGCAGCCAGTTCTTCCCGCTCCGCCTCGTCACTCCCGACCAGGTGGCGGCCATCGCGTCAGCGCGCGCCCAAGGACGTCGCTGACGACGCCCTGGGGCGCGAGTCTGACGCGAGCGAGGCGAGCTGGCAAGCCGTAGTCCTTGGAGCAAGAAGTGGAGCGGGAGACAGTGCGCGCGGAGAGCCGAACGAGCGCAGCCTATGCGGGCGACAGCCCGTTGAGGGTGCTGATCGTCACGCCGATCTTTCCGCCCGACATCGGCGGGCCAGCCACCTACGTGCCGAAGCTGGCAGTCGCACTCACCGGCCGGCTTGCGGACGTCACGGTGTTGACCCTCAGCGACTCCCTCGATCATGACGACTCGCGGTGGCCCTTCCGCGTAGTGAGGATCCTCCGCGCTAAGTGGTGGCCATGGCGCGTACTGCGCGTGATGAAGGAAACGGTCTCGCTCGCGCGACGAGCGGACGTGCTATTCGTGAACGGGCTGACCCTGGAATGCGTGCTGGCCAACATGCTCGCGCGGCGACCGATGGTCCAAAAGGTGGTTGGTGACCTGATCTGGGAGCGCGCCCGGCGGGAGGGCGCGTGGGATCGTGGCTTCGATGAGTTCCAGCGAGAGCGGGCCGGACTCAAGCACGAGGCGCTGAAGACCCTGCGTTCGTGGTGGACGCGCCGGGCGACCCGGGTCATCGTGCCCAGCGCCTATCTTGGCAGGTGGGTCAAGGAGTGGGGAGTCCCTGTCGATCGCGTCAGAGTCGTATACAACGCGGTCGACGTGGATAGTGGCGTGGCTCGGTCGCCTAGGGTGGATCTCGAGGGCAACATCAAGGTTGTCACCGTAGCGCGGCTAGTCAGCTGGAAGGGAATCGACCGCCTGATGGGCATCGTGGCGACCATGCCTTCGGTGGATCTCGTGGTCGTCGGAGATGGACCGGACCGTGGTCATCTGGAAGCGGAAGCCAGGCTGCTCGGACTGGGAAGGCGGGTCTTCTTCGCCGGCCAGCGAAGCCACCAGGATACACTGGCCCTCATGGCCGCCTGCGACGTGTTCGCCCTGAACTCCACGTATGAGGGGCTTCCGCACGTCGTCGTGGAGGCGATGAGGCTGGGCTTGCCCGTGGTGGCCACGGCGGTCGGAGGCACTCCCGAGGTGGTGCAGGATGGCGAGACAGGCGTGCTAGTCCAGCCAGGAGACGATGACGGGCTGCGGGCGGCGCTGAAAGCTCTGGCCGCATCGCCCGCTTTGCGCGAGCGTCTTGGAGCGGCAGGCCGCGCCCGCGCCCGAGCGTTCTCTCTCGAGCGCATGCTGGGCGAGACCGAGGACGTCCTCAGGGAGGCGGTTGCGGGATGCCGCTGAAGATGTCGCGGACGGCGATCGGACAGTGGACCGACGCGACTCGCGCGGTGTTGCGTCGCGGATTCGTGCGGCAGGTGGGTGCCCTGACGCTTGCGAATGTGATCGGGGCGATGTTCGGCGCCGTGCAGGCCATCCTGGTCGCGCGATGGCTTGGTCCGGAGCTCCTCGGTATCGCGGCGATCGCGATGGGCTATCCCGGCTTCGTCCACAGTCTGCTCGACGTCAAGGCCAAGGAGGTATGCATCAAGTACCTGGGCGAGTGTCATGCGCGTGACGAGGGAGTGCGAGCGGCTACCATGTGCCGGCTCGGCTACTTCGTAGACGGCGGCATCGCCCTGCTGGCTCTCGCCCTGGTGTGGGTGTCTTCCACGTGGGTGAGTCAGCACATGATGCATCGACCAGACCTGGTGTGGTTGCTCGTCTTGCAAGCAGCAAGTCTGGCACCGCGTGCCTTCATTGGCACCTCACACGCCGTGCTCATCACGCTGGGGCGGTTCCGCATGGTGGCGGTCCTCGAGGCGCTCAACGGCATCGTGCGGTCGACGGTGAGCGTCGCGCTGGTTTGGCTTGGCTGGAGTGTAGCCGGCATCGTCTGGGCCAACGTGATGTCCTCATTGGTGGTCGGTGCCGGCTACGCGTTCATCGCCCATCGGCTCATCGTGAGGGAGTGGGGAATCGCCTGGCCGCGCGCATCATGGTCGGTGCTGAATGGCGACATCCGACAGATCACTCGCTTCCTCCTCTACACTGACGTCAGCTTGCTGATCACAGCGGTATCAAGGCAGATCGATGTCCTGCTCATCGGCTACTTCCGAGGCCCCACGGAGACGGGTCTCTACAGGATCGCCCGGAGCCTCAGTGACGCGGTAGGCCACGTGAGTGGACCACTGTCGACGGTGACGTACGTGAGGATGAGTCGACTGTGGGGCTTGAAGGACCTCGACGAGATGCAGCGGCAGGCGAGTCGCCTGCATCGGAAGGTGGGTCTGCCGTTGGGAGTGGCGGTCGCCACTTCAGCCCTGCTGATCCCGTGGGTCTTGCCGGTCCTGGTGGGGCCGGCATACGCTGCGGCCGTGCCGGCGGCTGAGATCCTGCTCGTGTCGACTGCGCTCGGCTGTGTCTTCTTCTGGGTTCGGCCGAGCTACATGGCAGCTGACGCGGTTGGTCGCCTGGTCACGATCTCCTCGGTGGGGAGCATCGTGTTCCTCGTGGCGCTGCTGGCTGGCGTGCGCTCATTGGGTCACATCGGAGCCGCCGCCGCCGTGCTGGTCCGTGAGGTGCTTGAGGTGTCGTGGGCGGCGGCGGTTCTTGTTCGACGTGGGCCGCCCCTGGCTTCGGCTCGTTCGTCCGGCGCGGACCGGGGACTTGAGTCATGACGCGCCAGCCACTGAATCTTCTCGTGTTCAATCTCGCCGTCGACCTCGACAATCCCACGGTCGGGTTCGCGACCCGCTGGATCGACGCGATCGCCAGGCGAGTCGAACGGGTGCACGTCATCACCATGCGGATGGGTCGCGTCGAGGTGCCATCGAACGTGACCGTCCGCTCGGTGGGCCAGGAGCGCGGATGGAGCGAGGCGCGAAGGGCCCTGGAGTTCTATCGGCATCTGCTCGCTGTCTGCCGAGAGGACCGCATCGACGCGTGCTTTTCACACATGATCCAAGTCTTCACCGTACTGGCGGCGCCCATTCTGCGACCAAGACGGGTTCCGATCGTGACGTGGTACGCCCATCGGGCCGTCGGTCCGATGCTCAAGGTGGCCCACCATCTCTCCGATCGGATTGTCACCAGTAGTGAGCATGGATACAGGTACCGCCGCGACAAGCTGACAATTTTGGGTCATGGCATCGACACCAGGGTGTTTGCGCCGGGCGAGGCGGAGCCCGAACGTCCACCCCTGATCTTGAGCGTCGGTCGACTGTCGCCGATCAAGGATCTCGGCACGCTGATTGAAGCCTGTCGGCTGCTCCGGGGCTCCGGCGAGGACTTCCGCTGTGCCCTCGTGGGCGACGCCCCGGTGGGCCACGAGTGGTACGAGGCGGAGCTGCGCGACCGTGTCGCGGCCGCCGGCCTGGCGGGCACGGTGCTGTTCGCCGGATCGACACCGAACGATCGCCTGGCGTCCTGGTATCGGCGGGCGAACATGCACGTCAATCTGAGCCACCTGGGGTCGCTCGACAAGACGGTGCTGGAGACGATGGCCTCCGGCTGTCCAAGCCTGGTCTCGAACGACGCGTTCCGTGCTTTGCTGGGGGAGCACGCCGAGCTGCTGATGTTCAAGGAAGGCGATCCCTTCGACCTCAGTCAACGTCTGCGCACGGTGCTCCGGATGAACTCCAGTGAGCGGCGCGAGGTCGGTGAGGACCTGCGCCGGCGGATCGTGGAGAGATACGGACTCGACGCGCTCGCGGACCGACTGGTGGACCTACTGGCGTCTCTGTCGCAAACGAATGAGAGATGACGATGCGTGGCCTTCTCCGAGAGACAGGCTATCAGGGGCTCCGGCTCATCACCGGGGCAGGGTCGGGCCTACGACTCATTCTGATGTATCACTCCATCGGGCAGATGGGGGTGAACAGCGTCGCCCGCGATCGGTTCGACTGGCAGATGGCGCTGTTGCGGGAGCGGTTCAGGGTCGTGCGAGTGTGCGACCTCCGAGCGACGATGGCGAGGACCTCGCCGGACGAGAACCTTGCCTGTGTCACGCTGGACGATGGATACCTGGACAACTTTGACCTGGCCCTGCCCGTTCTGGAGAAGTACGGGATCAAGGCGACGTTCTTCGTCACCACGGGATACCTCGGGCAGATGTTCCGCCACAACGCGGGCGAGTGGCCGATGATGACGTCCGGCCAGGTGCGCGAGCTGGAGTCAATCGGACATGAGATTGGCGCGCACACGATCAGCCATCCGAGGTTGCCCGAGCTTCCGCGGGATGTCGCGCGGACGGAGATCGACGGCTCGAGGCGCACGCTTGAAGACCTCGTGGGTCACGACGTGACGTCGTTTGCGTATCCGTATGGGGCGCATGACGACGCGGTCAGGAGTCTTGTCGCCGCTAGTGGGTTCGCGGCGACGGTCACGACCAAGGCGGCGCTCGTCGAACGCTCTCCGGACTGGCTAGCGCTGCCCCGCGTGTGGGTCAGTGGCAGTCTGTCAATGGCGGCGTTCGACGCCCGCCTGTCACCGGCGACGAGATGGTACTCGGCACTCCGGACGTGGCGCCGATGAGGACGGGACTGACCGTGAACGGCCGACTCGTGCAGTGGAGCGTGGTCGTCATAGCTGCCTGCGTGGCGATGGGGTTCTGGGTGGTCCGATCGCCGCAGCTGGCGCTGGCCACGGTTGTCGCGGGGGCCGGCTTCGTCATGCTGATGATGATCCTGGGGACTCCGCGCCGGATATTCCTTTTCGCGGTGTTCTGCCTCCCGTTCACGCAGGCGCCCACGCTCCGGCTGCTCTTCCGTTGGCGGGCAGCCGAGCTCGTGGCGTGGCTACTGGTGCCCCTGGTGCTCGGCATGCTGCCGGGAGTCTGGAAAGCACTCCCGGGGCCGGCCCGCTGGTATCTCCTCGCGATGCTGGGATACTTCGTCTACTCCGGCGGAATTGGCCTGGCGTCGGCCCCGTTCGTTGAGCTCGTGGGTGATCCTCGCGTTCTCGAGGTCCTCTACCACCCACTTCTGCGGACCTTCCTGGAGACCGCGAGGGGAATGGCCGCCCTCAGCCTGGTGGCCTTCGGGCTCGTGTCTCTGCGAGGTCGGGCCGACGCCGTTGCCGCGGTGACGGCGCTCTGCCTGGGCGGCGCGCTCACCGGGATCTACGCCCTGTATCAGACCGTGGATCTCAGGCTCGGAGGCGTGTTGCCCCTTCTGCCCGGAACGCTCGCGCACGACTACTTGCGGCCCTTCTCGACGTTCTACGAGCCCACCGGGCTCGGGAGCTACACGGCGGCGGCGGCTCTGCTCGCCCTGGGCCTGATGGGGCCCGGCACGCGCCGCGGGTTGTGGCTGGTCGCCCTCGCCGCTAACCTGCTTGGATTGGTGCTCTCCCTGTCAAGGGCCGGAGTGGCGGGGTTCGCGGTCGGAGGTGGGGTCTTCATGATCCTGGTGCTCCTCCAGCGCCAGTTGAGAGCCGTCGTGTACATGCCGCTGATGGGCGCCGTCGTGTGGGGTGCGTGGACCATGACGGAAGTATTGGTCGGTCAGCTGCGTGAACACTTGTTTTCCGAGTCGTGGGTGACCTACTCGATGGAGCTGCGCCTGGAGGTCTACAGTCGTCTGTGGAGCCTGCTGCGCGACAACCCGGCTGGTGTCGGCCAAGGGTTGTGGCTCTTCCGAGAGGGGGGCGTGCCGGGAGTCGTTCGGCTGGTGGTGGAGGGCGGTGTAGTCGGGCTCCTGTGCCTGCTCGGCTTGCACTGCGCGAGCGTCATCGCCCTGAAGCGCCTGCTTCGGGCGGACGAGCAGAACACCCGGCGACTTGCGGCGTGCGTTGCCGGCGCCTATGTGGCGACCTCGGTTGTGGCGTTCAACTACATTCACACGACGGACGCCTGGATATGGTTCGTCTGGGCTCTTCCTGTCCTGATCCTATCTGCCGTCCATCCCGCCGAGCGGCCGCCGGCCCATGGCGAAACTGTCCGCTCCCTCGAGCACGCGGTGACGAGCGCTCCACGTCTTCGACTGGACGTCGAGTCCAGAGTGGCGCGATGAAGCTGCTCCACGTCATTAAGACGCTGTGCACAGGCGGTGCTGAGCTTCATCTCTTGACGCTGGCGCGGAGCCTGCGATCGCTTGGCGTTGAGGTAGTCGTCGGACGTATCGTCGACGACCATGCCTGGGGCACGCGGCTGCTCAATCGGGACTTCGAAGAGGCCGGAATCCGAATACTGAAGCTGGGGGGCACCCGCGGATCCAACACCGTCGCTCTCCACACGCTGATGACGCTGATACGGGCCGAGCGGCCAGACGTCGTCCACACGCACTTGCCTCGCGGCGACCTCCTGGGGGCCTTGGCTCGAGCCTGCGGCGCCCGATCTCCGCTCGTCGCGTCGGTGCATGACATCCACAGCCGGGCTCAGGCGGACCGGTGGGGCCTGAGTCTTGTGCGCTGGGCCTGGCGGCGCGCGGACGCCGTAATTGCGATCTCGCATGCGGTCGGCGACTGGCTGGCTCGCGAATCGGGCGTCTCGCCGTCGAAGATTCGCGTGATTCACTACGGAATCGACGTCGAGCCATTCGACAAGCCACGCTCGAGTGGGCCGGACCGCCTGCTCGACGCGACCGGGCCGATCATCGGGTGCGTGGGCCGGCTGGAGGAGCGAAAGGGCCACGACGTGCTCATTCGAGCGTTGCCCCACATCCTTCGGCGAGTGCCGGGAGCGCGCCTGCGGATCGCCGGGAACGACCCGTGGGGATACGGGCGCACCCTGCGGGAGCTTAGCGGAAGCCTCAACGTGAGCGATCGCGTGGATCTCGTCGGGTTTCAGTCCGACGTCCCAGCTTTTCTGAACTCGGTCGACGCCTTTGCGTTCGCCTCGCGCACGGAGGGATTTGGGCAGGTCGTCATTGAAGCGATGGCGTCGGGTCTGCCCGTCGTGACGAGCCGGATTCCCCCGCTCACGGAGATCGTCGTCAACGGAGAAACAGGACTGCTGGCGGAGCCCGACAGCCCGGAAGCGTTCGCCGAGGCGATCACGGCGATGCTCTCGAATCGCGACGTGGCGCTCAAGATGGGCGAGACGGCCCGGAGCCGTGTGCGCACTGAGTTTTCAGCGGGTCGGATGGCCAGGGAGACGCTGGATATCTACGAAAGGGTGACGGCCCGCTCAGCACTGCACCAAAGCGGGGTCTCGTAGCGCCGGCGAGGGCTGAGCCATGCACATTGCCTTAGTGGCCAATTCCACCCTGGACGCGTGGCGCTTCCGGCGTCCGCTGATCGAAGCCCTTCGGGAGCAGGATATCAGGGTCTCTGTGATCGCACCGGCCGACATACCCGATCCGGGGTTTCGGAAGATGGGCGTGACTGTTTATCCGTGGCGCATGAATCGAGGGTCCACAAACCTCCGCCGGGAGGGGGCGACCCTGCTCCAGTTGGCGGCGATGTACCGCCAGTTGCGTCCCGACCTCGTACATCAGTTCACGGCGAAGCCAGTCCTCTACGGGACGCTCGTGGCCCGCTCGCTACCTCGACCGCCGGCGATCGTGTCGACTCTCACCGGCCTGGGCCACGTATTTGTCGACCCTGGCCGTGCGGAATTGCGATTTGCGCTTGGGAAGCTCTATCGTCAGTCGCTGCGGTGGATGGATGCCTTGCTGTTTCTCAACGACGCGGATCCACGAACACTCGGAATCAGTAGTCATCCCAAGGTCCACGTCATCGAAGGTGGCGAGGGCGTCGACACCGAATGCTTCTCACCGGCGATGGTGTCGGGCGAGAAGGTGCTGTCGCTTCGCAAGGAGCTCGGCGTCCATCCCGGGGACGTTGTGGTGCTCATGGTGTCACGCCTGATTGCCGAAAAGGGTGTGCGAGAGTTCGTCGAAGTGGCTGGGCGCCTTCGGCGCCAGGGCTCGGCGGCACGCTGTGTGCTGGTGGGGCCGGTCGATACGCAGAATCCCAGCGGAATCCTCGCGGATGAAGTGACACGCTGGGCGCAGAATGGCGAGGTGCTCGTCCTTGGCCAGCGCGACGATGTGCGAGAGCTACTGGCCCTGGCCGACATCGTCGTGCTGCCCTCGTACCGAGAGGGCCTCTCCGTCACACTGCTCGAGGGAGCCGCCATGGCGAAGCCTCTTGTGGCCAGTGACATCGCCGGATGTCGCGAGATCGTGCGGCCGGCTGTCAACGGGCTTTTGGTGCCGCCCAGGGACGTGGCGGCCCTCGAGCGCGCGGTGGAAGCCCTGGTGGAGAGCGATACCCTCCGGAAGGACTTCGGGGCTGCCTCTAGAGTGTTGGCGGTGACTCACTTCTCCGCCGGCCTAGTCGTGGATCGCCTGTTGGCGATCTATCGGACGGTGCTGGCTGCTCGATCGGCGCCTGGGCTCCTGCCATGGGATCGGCCTGGCGAGGCTCGAGGATCTGGCGATCGACGTTGAGAGCGCTGAACCGTACGCCGTCTGAGCGGGGTGACAGGGCGCCCGCGAGTGCGGGGGTTGCCCCGTCAGAGCGTTGCCCGGCGAGTCGGATGCTGAGGATTCTGAACATCGGGCTCGATCGGGGTCTGCTGGATCGAACGCGGCGGTCCGAGGTGTGGGTGCGACAGGCCTTCTACGCTCGGCAGCTGCCCGCGCGCATCTGGCACCTCGTGAAGGCCCCGGTCGATGCGTCGAGCGAGCCATTCGGCGACGGTGCCGTGTCGGTCGAGCCCCTGCCGGTACGCCGGTGGGGTCAATACGTGTGGGCCGCAGCCCGGACTGGTGCTCGACTCTTGCGGCGGCAACGCATCGACCTGGTGCAGGTGCAGGAGCCCTTCGTGTGTGGATTGGCCGGCGCGTACCTGGCCAGGCGGTTCGCGATTCCACTGGTAGCGGGGGCGTACAGCGATCAGGTCGACAATCCGGTCTGGACCCGGAGCCGTCTCATTCACCGAATGGCGAACGCGGTGGGGAAGTCGGTGTACCGGCGAGCCCATGCCATCCGGGCAGACAGTCGATCCGTGGAGATGCGGCTCCGCAAGGGTGGTTTTCATCAGACCCGCTTCATCCCCTTCCTGATCACCAACGCGGACACATTGGGGATGACCCACCCGGCGGCTGAGAGTCTGCGTGCCGAGTTGCTTGCCAAGCGGATGGGTCCGCTTCTGCTGGCGGTGGTGAGGCTCGAACCGGAGAAGAACGTGCCGCTCATGCTTCGCGCGGTGTCAGCTGTCCGGGTAGCGCATCCCGAGGCGATCCTTGCGATAGCCGGCGATGGAAGCCTGAGAGGAGAGCTGGAGAGACTTGGCCAGCAACTGTTGCCTGACGCGGTCCGGTGGCTCGGCTGGGTGCCGAATCACGAGATGGCGGCCTGCTACCAGGCGGCAGATCTGCTGCTCCTGAGCTCCGACTTCGAGAGTTCTGCCCGCGTCCTGACAGAGTCGCTTCTGGCCGGTACGCCTGTTCTGACGACCGACACGGCGGGTGCGAGTGAGGTCGTGGAGGACGGTGTGACAGGCAAGATCGTCCCGGTTGGAGATCTCGAGAGCTTCGCCAAGGCCCTCGACCGCCTGGTCGGCCGCGGAGCTGACCTCGCGGAGATGGGCCGCCGCGGTCAGGGGGCGATGCTCAGGACGGTTCGAGCTGAGGTCGTCATCGAGCAGCTCCGGGCGATGTATCGTTCCGCGCTCGGCAGCGCCTGAGCGATGTGGCGTGAGGGAGACGGGTGCCCACGGAGAGGAGCTTCCCGCGGGGCCCGAGGACAGCTCTCGGAGAGCCCGCGCGGACGCGGGCGCAGGTGGTGCGGGAGATAGCCCCGCGGTGACGATCTTGGCCGGGCGCCGTCTTCAGTCGAGGGCGCGGCGCTTGTTCGCGGCGGAGCCCACGAGCCTCTGGCGGGCGTTCATGAACGCGTACGTGCAGGACTTGGTTCTCGAGCCCCCGGTTCTGGATGTCGGGTCCGGAGCCTTTGGCAGCACCACCTACCATCACCTCATTCCGAACTTTCGTGACGCTGAGGTGCATTCGATCGACGCGTCACCTGCGCGGAATCCCACGAAGGTTGCCGATGTTGAGCAAGGTATCCCCTACGAGGACGGCAAGTTCGGAACGTGTCTCCTCTTCAATGTGATGATGTATCTCTACACGGCCCCACAGGTGCTTCGGGAGGTCCGACGGGTCTTGCGGCCGTTCGGCCGCATATGCCTCGCCGCCCCACTGCTCGCGCGGGTCACTGTCGAGCCGTCGGAGTACTATCGCTTCATCGCCCCAGCCTATCGTAGAATGCTGGCCGAGGCTGGCTTTGCGGAGATCGAAGTCGTCCCGCTGGGCACCGGCCCCAGTGGAGCAGCTCTCGGGCAGATCGAGTTCCTGCTGCCACGAGTCCTGCGCAGTGTGTCCTGTCGTGCTGCCTTCATCCTCGACAACCTGCTCACCCTGCGAGCGTCCGGACGTTTGCGAACGGAGGAGCATTACCCTCTGGGCTACGTAGTCCAGGCTAGGAAGCCGGCCACGGTCGCGGAGCTGCCGGTCCGCCCGAGCGGCGACGACGCGAAATGATCAGAGGTGCACGGTTCGGGCGATCGCGGCCAGAACTCTGACTGGAACGACTCGCTTCGACTGCGCGAGCGCTTGACGCGTCGAGAAAGACTCTCGAGAATCCGGCACCCGCGGGAAGCCGGTCGCCATTCGTGATACCACGATGCCTAACAGGTACACTTGACAGGTACCTGTGCAGCGCACTCCGGAGTACGGCAGGAGGATGTGATGGGTTATCTTGACGGGCTGCGCGATCGGCTCCGAGAGCGGAAGGCAGTCATCGGCGTCATGGGCTTGGGTTACGTGGGCTTGCCGCAGGCACTCGCCGCTACTCGTTCCAACTGGAATCCACGCCGTTGACCGAGAAGGCCCTGGCTGCGATCGATGCCGTGGTCGTCGTCACCGATCACTCCGGCGTCGACTACGACCTGGTGGTGCGCCATACGCCCCTCATCGTTGACTCGCGCAACGCGACCCGCCGCGTGACGCACCACCGCGAGAAGATCGTCCGGGCCTAGCGATGACGAGACGTGCCCCGGAGGCCTCGCGAGCGGCTCAGGTCCGGGGCCGTCCGCGTGATGTCCGGATGCCCTCGGCGGGACGCCCCGGGTGTCTCGTGCCCTCGCGGGTGGTTTCATGAATGTCCTGATCATTGGCCAGGATCCTGCGCTCTTCGATGTCAGTGATGAGGCGGTGGGGGACGCCGGGCAGCGGCACCGGCTCTATGCCGAGCTCCTCCGTCGAACGGACCCCAGCAGTTCCGTAAGGGTCCTGTCCTATCCCCCGCGGGCCCCCATGTACCGCGATGTGCACGAGTCGGGCCTGTCCCTCTATCCAACCAGGTCCTGGCGCCGGGAGCTCTTCATCCTGGATGCTGTGCTGAGGCTTCCGGCGATTCTTCGGGGGTGGCGACCCGATCTCATCACCACGCAGACCCTGTGGGAAGAGGGGCTGCTTGGGTGGTGGCTGGGTCGGCTCCTCAAGGTTCCCTTCCTACCCCAAGTGCATTTCGATCTCCTTTCGCACCTCTGGCGCACGGAGAGCCCGCTCAACCCTCTTCGTCTTCGCATCGCTGGTGTGGTCGCCCGGCATTGCACGGCGATCAGGGTCGTGTCGACGACCCTGAAGCGCAACGTCGTGGAGAGATGGGGTCTTCGGGAAGACCGGGTCTTGGTGGTTCCGGTCGGCGTTCGCTTCCAGCCCGCCCCGCCGACGTCGAAGGACTGGTACCGGGCGAAGATCTCTCCGCGCCTGGTGGGCCAACCGGTCGTCCTCTTCGTCGGTCGGCTCGTGGCGCAGAAGAACCTACATCTGTGGCTGGATGTCGCGCGCGAGGTCCGTCGACGGGTGCCGGCCCAGTTCGTCATTGCGGGGCATGGGCCCCTTCTGGATAGCTTGAAGGCCTATGTCAATCGCGAGGAGATGGGCGATTGTGTTCACTTCCTTGGATCCGTCGGACATCGTCAGCTTCCGGAGGTGTATGCGGCGGCGGACGTCCTGCTTCTGACGTCGCACTACGAGGGATTCGGCCGGGTAATCCTCGAAGCGTTCCTGGCGGGCGTCCCCGTCGTCGCCACAGCCTGCACGGGACCGGAGGACCTCGTCGAATCGGGGACGAGTGGATTTCTGCTCACGCCGGGAGACGCCCGGGGACTAGCCGACGCCGTCGCATCCGTCCTGGCAGACCCCAGGAAGGCAGCTCAGATGGGGGAAGCGGGACGAGACACGGCGACAAGGCAGTTCTCTCGGGATGGTTTGGCCGCACGGTTGGTAGATCGTTGGAGAACGGTGGCCGAAGATGGGGACCGAGCCTCCTCGGGTCCCCGACCGATCGGTCGCCGGTGAGTCGCGCCGAGGCTTCTGCTACACTGCCTACGGATCGACGCGCGCATTGGCGAGGGCCGCGCGGCCCCAGCCGAATCAACCGGTTCCGATGTAGCTTGACCGGGGTCATACTCGCACCCCGTTACGGCTGCCTCGCGGGAGGTGGATGACCGCTGCTCCGGTGTCGTCCAGGGTCCTCGTCACCGGCGCCGCCGGTTTCATCGGCTTCCACGTCGCGCAGCGGCTCCTGGCCGACGGCCACCAGGTGGTCGGGCTCGACAACCTGAACGACTACTACGACCCGACCCTCAAGCAGGCGCGTCTCGACCGGCTGACTCCCGCACGCGCGCTTCGCCTTCGAGCGGGTGGACGTGAGCGATCGGGCGGCCATGCCGGAGGTGTTCCGCCGTCACCGGCCGGCGCGCGTGGTCCACCTCGCGGCCCAGGCGGGCGTGCGCTACTCGCTCGAGAACCCCCACGCCTATGTCGACGCGAACCTCGCGGGCTTCCTCAACGTCCTGGAAGGCTGCCGGCACCATGGCGTCGAGCACCTGGTGTTCGCGTCCTCCAGCTCCGTCTACGGCGCCAACAGCCGGCTCCCCTTCTCCGTGCACGACAACGTGGACCACCCGCTGAGCCTCTACGCCGCGACGAAGAAGGCCAACGAGCTGATGGCGCACTCGTACGCGCACCTCTACGGGCTGCCGTGCACGGGCCTCCGCTTCTTCACCGTGTACGGCCCGTGGGGGCGCCCCGACATGGCACTGTTCCTCTTCACGAGGGCGATCCTCGAGGACCGTCCGATCGACGTGTTCAACGAGGGTCGGATGCAGCGGGACTTCACCTACGTGGACGACGTCGTCGAGGGCGTCGTCCGGGTTCTGGCGAAGCCGCCCGCACCGGATCCCGACTGGTCCGGCGACTCGACCGGATCCCGGCGACGAGCCGAGCGCCGTACCGCGTCTACAACATCGGGAACGGCCGGCCGGTCGAGCTCATTCGATACATCGAGGTGCTGGAGGCGTGCCTGGGGCGCAAGGCCGTGAGGAATCTCCTGCCGATGCAGCCCGGCGACGTCCCCGCCACGGCGGCGGATGTCGCCGACCTGGCGCGGGACTTCGACTATCGGCCACGGACGACCGTGGAGCAGGGAGTAGCCCGCTTCGTCGAGTGGTACCGGTCCTACTATCGGGTTTCCTGAGCCGGTCGGCGACCGCGGCATGACGTATCGGCTGGTCGTCGTCGACCTGGACGGCACGGTCCGCTCCCGCGTGCACGGCATCACGCCGGGCGTGCGGTCGGCGGTCGCGGCCGCCCGGGCGCGCGGCGTGCGCGTCTGCGTGGCGACGGGGCGCATGTGGCGCTCCGCGGAGCCATGGGTCCGCGCCCTCGGCGCGGATTCCCCGGTCATCCTCTACAACGGGGGCCAGGTGCTGGACTTCGAGACCGGGCGCACGCTGTACGAGCGGCGCCTTCCGCGCGACGCGGCGCGGGCGGCCCTCGCGCTGGTCCATCGCGAGCCCGAGGTGCTGCCCCTCCTGTACCTCCAGGATCACGTCTACGCGGAGCGCCGAGACCCGCTGCTCGACGCCTACGCCGTCGACGACGGGCTGACCTACGAGGTCGTGCCGGCGTTCGATCCGCTCCTGACGGCGGACCCGCACAAGGTCCTCGTGATCGGTCCGGCCGAGCGGATCTCGGCCCTGCAGCAGACGGTCCGCGCGGCGCGACCTCCCGGTCCACGACGTCCAGTCGGAGCCGGTGTACCTGGAGATCCTCCCGCCGAACGTCTCGAAGGGTACCG
Source organism: uncultured Candidatus Rokubacteria bacterium (assembly GCA_963799055.1). GTDB lineage: Bacteria > Methylomirabilota > Methylomirabilia > Rokubacteriales > DASRDR01 > DASRDR01. The sequence goes on along the minus strand of CAWCVP010000013.1, from coordinate 256,929 downwards.
CGCTGGGGGCGATGCTCGAGGCGCTCGGCGTCGTCGCCGCGGAGACGATCGCTATCGGCGACAACTGGAACGACCTCGAGATGATCGAGGCGGCCGGGCTCGGTGTCGCCATGGGCCAGGCCCCGGAGGGTGTCCGGGCCCGTGCGGACTACGTGTGTGGCACCGCCGAGGAGGAAGGCGTCCGGGAAGTCATCGAGCGGTTCGTCCTCGCGGCGCCCGAGGGCGCCCAGACCCGCTCGCCGGGCTCGAGGTAGGGCGTCCTCGGGATAGGTCGTCGGCGGCCCGGGGCAGAGCTGGCCCGAGCCGCCGACGACTGCTACGCGGGGCGGGCTACTTCAGGACCGCGTCCACGCGCTTCTGGCCCTCGGCCAGGATCGGCCCGACGGGCTGATTCGTCGTCAGCACGGTCTGGAGCGCGTTCACGATCTCGCGCTTGACCTCGATGATGTTCTTCACCGGCAGCTCCGCATGCGCGTACTGGAGCTGGTCACGCGCGGTGATGGCCTGCGGGTACTTGCCCACGTAGTCCTTCATCACGGGCGTGTCCCAGGAGGACTTCCGCGGAGCGACGTAGCCGGAATCGATCGACCAGCGGGCGAGGACCTCCGTCGAGGTCATCCACTTCGTGAACTCCCAGGCGGCCTTCTGGCGGTCCGGCGGGGTGCCCTTGAAGAGGTAGAAGTTGCCGCCGCCCGTCGGAGAGCCGAAGCGCTGGTCCTTCGGCAGGAACGCCGTCCCGAACTCGAACTTCGCGTTGTTGCGGATGAAGCCGAGCCCGCCCGTCGTGTAGTAGAGCATCGCGACGTTGCCCGCGGTGAAGTCGTTGGCCGCCGTGTCCCAGTTGATCGGTCCCGGCGGGCTGACCTTCTCCTTCTCCCCGAGGTCGCGGAGGAACTGGGCGGCCGTCTCGGCGGGCTTGCTCGCGAGCAGCACCTTGCAGCACGAGTTGTTCACGTCGTAGAGGAGACCGCCCGCCGCGATCGTGAGGGCCTCGTAGAGCCACGTGTCCACCCCGCCGCCCGGACGGGATCGCGAGCCCCCAGCGGGTCGTCCGGCCGCCCTCCTGCTTGGTGAGCTTCTTCGCGGCGGCCACCATCTCCGCCCACGTCTGCGGGGGCTTGTTCGGGTCGAGCCCGACCTCCTTGAACGCGTCCTTGTTGTAGTACATGACGGGCGTCGACCGCTGGAAGGGGATGGACCAGACCTTCCCGCCCGCCGTCGAGTTCAGCATGAACGCGGGGAAGAAGTCGTCCATCTTGACCTGGGCCGCGTCCGCCTTGATCAGGTCATCGAGCGGGATGACGATGTCCTGGCCGAGGATGTCGTTCAGGTTCTGGGACAGCATGATCGCCACGTCCGGCGGGGTGCCTCCGCGGATGGCGGCCAGGGTCTTCGCGTAGGCCTCGGTGTAGCCGCCGGCGAACACCGGCTCCACCTGGATCTGCGGGTTCTTCTGGTTCCACTCCTTGACGTACCCGTCGATGATCCGGGCGAGCGGCCCGGCCACGCCGACCGGGTAGTAGAACTGGAGCTTCATCTGGGCGTGCGCCGGCGGGGCGATGCCCGCGACGAGCGCGAGGACGACGGTGGCCAGCAACGCGCGGAGCTTCATGGGCGCCTCCCTTTCGCGGGCCCGGGGCGTCAGCCCTTCAGGCCCGACTGCGTGAACGACTGGATGAACACCCGCTGGAACAGGACGAACAGGAGCATCAGCGGCGCGATGACGATCAGGGTGCCGGCGCAGATCAGCCCCCACTCCGCGCCGGACTCGGACGCGCGGGTGAAGGACTGCAGGCCGACGGCCAGGACGCGGTTGGAGTTGCTCGACGTCGCCACCAGGGGCCACAGGAACTCGTTCCAGTGGTAGATCAGGCTCACCACCGAGAAGGCGGCGAGGTGGGGTCGGACCATCGGCACCAGGACGTGCCAGAGCGTTCGTACGCGCCCGCCCCGTCCAGCATGGCCGCCTCATCGTACTCCGGCGGGATGCTGCGAAAGCCCTGGCGGACGAGGAAGATGCCGTAGGCGCTCGCGATGTACGGCATGGCGAGGCCCACCAGCGTGTCGCCGAGGCCGATGGCCCTGAGCGTGAGGAAGTTCGGCAGGATCAGGACGACCGGCGGCAGGAAGAGCTGGAGCAGCACGAGGTAGAAGACCGCCTGGCGCCCCGGGAACCGGAGCCGGGCCAGGGCGTAACCGGCGAGGGTGACGGTCACGAGCTGGACGGCCAGGAGGCCGACGGTGTAGAGGATCGTGTTCCGGTAGTAGAGGACGAACGTCGCCGACTGCCAGGCCTGCTCGAAGCTCTCGAGCGTCGGGGGGAAGCTCCAGTAGCGGCCCTGGCCGAACTCCCGCGACGGCGTGAAGGACGCCAGCAGCAGGAACGCGATGGGCCCGAGGAACGGCAGGCTCAGCAGGATCGCCGGCCAGTCACGCCTCATAGTGCACCCCGCGCTCGAGGCGCGGCATGACGAGGAGGGCGAGCGTCAGCAGGAGCGCCACCATGAGAACGGTCAGCGCCGAGGCCCGGCCGGTGTCCCAGAACTCGAAGGCCTTGAGGTAGGTCTCGTAGAGCAGCACGTTGGTCGCGTTCGCCGGGCCGCCGCGGGTCAGCACGAAGATGTGGTCGACGTTGCGGAGCGCGTCGAGGGCCGCCGTCACGCCCGACGTAGAAGGTGATGGGCCCGAGGAGCGGCCACGTCACGTGGCGGAAGACCCGCCACTCCGAGGCGCCCTCGACGCGGGCGCCGTCCTGGAGGTCCCGGGGGATGGCCTGGAGGCCGGCCAGGAAGAACAGCATGTAGAGGCCGCAGTTCTTGTAGACGGCGACGAGGGCGACCGTGACCAGGGCGGTGGCGGGATCGTCCAGCAGTCCCTGCGCGCGCCCGGTCAGCCGCGTGATGAGGGTGGCGACGGGGCCCGAGACGGGGTTCAGGAGGAACAGCCACGTGGCGGCGATGGCGACCGTCGGCAGCAGGACCGGGTGGAAGATCAGCGTCCGCGCCAGGAGCCGCAGCCGGCGGTTCCCGTCGACCGCCAGCGCGGCGGCGAGGCCGAGCAGCACGGCGAGCGGGCCGGCGATCAGCGCGTACCAGGCCGTGTTGACCAGCACCTGGCGGAAGAGCGCGTCGCGCCAGAGATCCTGGTAGTTCTGCAGACCGACCCACCCGGCCGGGACCCCGGTCCGCGTGAAGCGCTGGAACGAGCCGAAAACCGAGACCGACCAGAGGCCAGTAGGTGAAGATCAGGAGGAACACGAGCGTCGGCGCGAGCAGCACCGCTGCCAGTCCGACCGACGACCTGCTGGCCCGGTGACGCGTTTCGACGCCGGGCGCGACGAACGTCCGCGCCTCCGCGCTGAGTGTGGCCACGAGCATCCTCCGAGGGCCCGGGAAGCCTGGTCAGCCCCCGCGAGCTCGGTCCCGGGAACGACGGCCGCCCCGCGCCCGGTCCGCCGGGGGGACACTAGCATCCGGCCCCTGACCCGTCAATTGAGGCGGCCGGCGCTTGACGCGGGTACCCCCCATCGTTACGATTCCGTCACGATGGCGCGGCCGCCCGCCGGGGCTCGATCTCGCTCGGCGATCCCCTGGGACCTCACATCCTCGACGAGGAGGACAGCAGGCATGCGATCACACCTCCGGATGTTCGTGGCGCTCCTGGCCGGACTCGGGGCCTGTTCGTGCCCGGGGTCGCGCGGGCCCAGGGCCAGCTGGTGCTCTACTGCACCCCCCAAGAAGAGTGGTGCCGGGCCATGGTGACCGCGTTCGAGCGGGCCACCGGCGTCAAGGTCAGCATGACCCGCAAGAGCTCGGGCGAGAACTACGCCCAGATCAAGGCCGAGGCCGCGAACCCCAAGGGCGACATCTGGTGGGGCGGGACCGGCGACCCGCATCTCCAGGCCGCCGAGGAAGGGCTGACCGTCGAGTACAAGTCGCCGAAGATGGTGGAGCTCCAGGAGTGGGCCGTGCGCCAGGCCGAGCAGGCCAAGTTCCGGACGGTCGGGGTCTACGCGGGCGCGCTCGGGTTCGGCTTCAACACGGAGCTCCTCGCGAAGAAGGGGCTGCCCGAGCCCAAGTGCTGGGCGGACCTCCTCGACCCCCGGTTCAAGGACGAGGTCCAGGTGGCGGACCCGAACTCCTCCGGCACCGCGTACACGCTCCTCGCGACGATGGTGCAGATCATGGGCGAGGACAAGGGCTTCGACTATCTGAAGAAGCTCCACAAGAACGTGAACCAGTACACGAAGTCGGGCGCGGCGCCGGCCCAGGCCATGGCCCAGGGCGAGACGCTGATCGGCATCACGTTCATGCACGACATCGTGACCTTCGCGGTCCAGGGTCGTCCCGTGAAGGTCGTGGCGCCGTGCGAGGGCACCGGCTACGAGATCGGCTCGCAGAGCATCATCAAGGGCGGGCCGAACCCCGAGAACGCCAAGAAGTGGTACGACTGGGCGCTCACGCCCGAGGCGCAGGCGCTCGGCGCCGGCGCGAAGGCGTATCAGGTGCCGTCGAACAAGAACGCGCCGGTCCCGGCCCAGGCGCCGAAGTTCACCCAGATCAAGCTGATCAACTACGACTTCGCGAAGTACGGCTCCTCGGCCGAGCGCAAGCGCCTGCTCTCGAAGTGGGACACGGAGGTCAAGGCGCTTCCGAAGTGAGGGCGGCGGGGTCCCCGCTCGGCTGGCGGCCGGAGCGGCGGGCGGGGACCCCCATTCTCATCGGCCGCGCCCGTTTCCGGCCGGCATGACGCGCGCGACGGCGGGCTGGCTGGGCGTCGCCTGGCTGGCCTTCGCCGTCCTGCCCTGGTACGTCCTCCCCGGCGACGGCTGGCTGGATCCGCGCTGGCTCGGGCGCTACGCGGACGCCGCCACGGCGCCCGCCCTCCTTCAGGGGCTTCTCCACGGCCGGGTCTGGCTCCTTCCGGCCGCGCTCCCGCTCCTCTTGCCGTTGCTGGTGTGGCGACGCCCGAAGGAAGACCCCCGCGTCGCGACGGCGCTCGTCCTGGCGGGGGCCGGCGCCCTCGCGTGGATCGCTCTCCAGGGGTTGGCCATCGACCACCGCGGCTGGTCGGCCGGGTGGCTCGCGAGCCTCCTCGGCGGGCCGGGGCCCCGGCAGGCCGGCTTCGGGATGGGCGCCTTCCTCCTGGGCTTGGCGTGCCTCATGCTCCTCTGTCACGGCCTCGCCGCGCGTGGCTTCATGAAGGGCGATGCGTTCCTCACGAGCACGATCGGCCTGGTCGTGGCGCTCGTGGGCGTCTTCGTCTTCTGGCCGGTGCTCACGGTGCTCGCCAGCGCGGTGCGCGACGAGGCCGGCGCGCTCGCGCCGTCCGTCTTCTTCGCCAAGCTCACGGCCCGCTCCGTCTGGGGCCTGGATTGCCTCCGCGGGCCGCTCCGGTGCGGCGTGGCCTGGAACACGCTGTTCCTCGCGGTCCTGGTGGGGGCCGGCACGACGATCCTGGGCCTCGCCTTCGCCCTGATCGCCACCCGGACCGGGTTCCCGGCGAAGCCCCTCCTGCGGGCCCTGTCCGTCCTCCCGATCATCACGCCCCCGTTCGTGATCGGCCTCGCGCTGATCCTCCTCTTCGGCCGCTCGGGGGCGGTCACGACGCTCTTGTCGGACTGGTTCGGCTTCCCGCGCACGCGGTGGCTCTACGGGTTGCCCGGGGTCCTGATCGCCCAGCTCCTCGCCTTCGCCCCGATCGCGTTCCTGGTGCTGATCGGCGTCGTGCAGGGGATCAGCCCGTCGCTCGAGGAGGCGGCGCAGACGCTCCGGGCCAGCCGCTGGACGACGTTCCGGACCGTGACGTGGCCCCTCCTCCGGCCCGGGGTCGCGAACGCGTTCCTCCTGGGATTCGTCGAGAGCATGGCCGATTTCGGCAACCCCCTCGTGCTGTCGGGGAACTACGAGGTCCTCTCGATCCAGATCTTCTTCGCCGTGGTCGGCGCGGCCCACGACCAGGGCCGGGCGGCCGTGCTCGCGCTGGTGCTCCTCGCGTTCACGCTGGGGGCGTTCTACGCGCAGCAGCGGTGGCTCGGCCGGCGGGTCTACACCACGGTCACCGGGAAGGGCGACTCGGGGCTCCCCGTGCCGCTGCCCGCGCCGCTCCGCTGGGGCTGCTATGCGCTCGCCCTGCCGTGGGCGGTGCTGGCGGTGGTGATCTACGCCGTGATCCTCGTCGGAGGCTTCGTGCGGGCCATGGGACGGGACTACACGCCCACCCTCCAGCACTTCCTGACGGGCTTCAGCGTCGAGCGCGCCGCCGCGGGCGGCCTCCACTTCACGGGGTCGGCCTGGGACTCCTTCTGGACGACCATCCAGATCGCGGCGATCGCGGCGCCCATCACCGCGGCGGTCGGGGTGCTCACGGCGTACCTGCTCGCGCGGCAGCGGTTCGCGGGGCGGGAGCTGTTCGAGTTCGGGACGATGCTCTCCTTCGCCATTCCCGGGACGGTGATCGGCATCGCCTACATCCTGGCGTTCAACGTGCCGCCCATCGAGCTCACCGGCACCGGCGCGATCCTCGTCCTCTGCTTCGTGTTCCGCAACATGCCGGTCGGCGTGCGGGCCGGCATCGCGTCCCTCTCGCAGATCGACCGGAGCCTCGACGAGGCGTCGCTCACGCTGGGCGCGCGCACGGGCACGACGATGCGGCGCGTCGTGCTGCCGCTCCTCCGCCCGGCGATCGTGGCCGCCCTCGTGTACAGCTTCGTGCGGGCGATGACCGCGGTCAGCGCGGTGATCTTCCTGGTCAGCGCCCGCTACAATCTCGCCACGGCGTACATCGTCGGCCGGGTCGAGGCGGGGGAGTTCGGCCTGGCCATCGCCTACTCGTCGGTCCTGATCGTCGTGATGCTGGCGGCGATCATCCTCATCCAGTGGCTCGTCGGCGAGCGTCGGCTCGGACGGCGGGCGCCCGCCGACCTCGGGCTCCAGGCGGCGGGCGGATAGGCGGAGAATGATGGCCAGACAGGACGCCGGCCGGCCCGCGGCGGTCGAGTTCCGCCGCGTCACGAAGCGCTACGGGGACGTCGTCGCCGTCAACCAGGTGTCGTTCGCGATCGAGCGGTCGACGCTGGTGACCCTCCTCGGCCCCTCGGGCTGCGGCAAGACGACGACGCTCCGCCTCATCGCGGGGCTGGAGCTGGCGACGGAGGGGGAGGTCTGGATCGGCGGGCGCGACGTGACGCGCCGGCCGGCGACCGACCGGAACGTGAGCATGGTGTTCCAGTCCTACGCCCTGTTTCCCGCACATGACCGTGCTCGAGAACGTGTCCTACGGCCCGGTCGTCTCGGGCGCGTCCCGCGCCCGCGCCCACGAGCAGGCGCGGGAGAAGCTCGCCCTGGTCGGCCTCCAGGGCCTCGACGCGCGGCTCCCCTCGGAGCTGTCGGGGGGCCAGCAGCAGCGGGTCGCGGTCGCCCGGGCCCTCGTGCTGGAGCCCGAGGTGCTGTGCTTCGACGAGCCGCTCTCGAACCTCGACGCCAAGCTCCGGCGCCGGGTCCGCGAGGACATCCGCGAGCTCCAGCAGCGGCTCGGCCTCACCGTGGCCTACGTGACGCACGACCAGCAGGAGGCGCTCGCCGTCTCCGACCGCATCATCGTGATGGACCAGGCGGCGATCGCCCAGAGCGGGACGCCGCGGGAGCTGTACGAGGCGCCGGTCAGCCTCTTCGTGGCGGACTTCGTCGGCGACTCGAATCTGGTCGACGCCGAGTTGACCACGCGGAACGGGGTTGCCGGGAGCGTGCGCGTCGGCGGGGTGGAGCTCCAGCTGCCGCATCGGGGCGCCACGGTGGGGCCGGTGAAGGTGGCGATCCGCCCGGAGTCGCTCGTCCTCTCGCCGGCGCCCCCCGCGGGTCCGGCGCTGGAAGGCCGGATCGCCAAGGCGGCGTACCTCGGCACGCACATGGAGTACACTGTGTCCACGCCGGTCGGCGATCTCTTCGTGGTCGACCGCACCGTCATGCGTCCCACGCCCGCGGGGACCCCGGTGTGGGTGGCCTTCGAGGACCACGGCGTCACCGTCGTGCCGTGTCGGGGTCAGACTTTCACTTCCCGACATTTCGGGCGGCGGGTTATCGTGAAAATGTCGGGAAGTGAAAGTCTGACCCCAGGGAGGGAGCATGCCGCTGTCGCACATCCGCGTCGTCGACCTCTGCCGGGCCCGCACCGGGCCCACCTGCATCCGGCAGCTCTCGGAGTTCGGCGCGCAGGTCATCAAGGTGGAGACGCCGGACGAGGACGACCAGGAGATCGGCGGGCGCCACGGGTTCGACTTCCAGAACCTCCACCCGAACAAGCGTGGCCTCACGCTCAACCTCAAGTCGGAGGCGGGCCGCGAGGTCCTCTACCGGCTGGTGCGCCAGGCCGACGTCTTCGCCGAGAACTTCCGGCCCGGCGTGAAGCACCGGCTCGGCATCGACTACGACACGCTCTCCGCGCTCAACCCGCGGCTCGTCTACGTGAGCATCTCCGGGTTCGGCCAGACGGGGCCCTACGCCGATCGGGCGGGGCTCGACCAGATCGCCCAGGGACTCTCGGGCTTCATGACGGTCAACGGGTTTCCGGGCCAGGGCCCACTCCGGGCGGGCCTCCCCATCGCGGACCTCACCGCCGGCCTGATGGCGGCCCACGGCGTGATGGTCGCCCTCCTCGAGCGCGAGCGCTCGGGGCGCGGCCAGTGGGTGCACACGTCCCTGCTCCAGGCGATGATCCGGCTCATGGACCTCCAGGCCGCGCGCTGGCTCATCGACGGCGAGGAGCCCGGTCAGGCCGGCAACTATCATCCGGTCGGAGTGCCGACCGGCGTCTTCCGCTGCCGGGACGGGCATCTGATCATTCAGGCGGCCGGCCAGCGGCTCTACGAGCGTCTGTGCCGGGCCATCGACGCCCCGGAGCTGATCGACGATCCCCGGTTCGCCAACAGCGAGGTACGCCGGCGGCACCGCGAGGAGATGACGGTGGAGCTGGAGCGCCGCCTTGTCGCCCGCGACCGTGCCGAGTGGCAGGCGCGCTTCGACCAGGCCGGCGTGCCGGCGGGGCCGATCCTGAACGTGCAGCAGTCCTTCGCGGACCCCCAGGTGCGGACACTTCCCCTCGAGCGACCGGTGGTGAGCAAGGTCCTCGGCCCGCTCCGGCTGGTTGGCCACGGGCTCAACCTCGAGCGGACGCCCGCGGCCATGCGCTCCGCGGCTCCCGAGCGCGGCGAGCACAGCGAGGAGATCCTCCGGGAGCTCGGCTACCGGGACGACGAGATCGCCACGCTCCGCCGCACCGGCGCGGTCTGAGCTCGACGCCCGGCCCACCCGCGCACGGCGTGCCCGGCGCCGGGCGGTCGCGGCTACAGTCCGAGGTCGGCGAGCAGCCGGCTCAGGTGGGCGAAGCCCATGCGCGCGTACTTCAGCGGCGGAGCCTTGACCGGGTCCTGCTCGGCCTCGACGACCAGCCAGCCCGAGTAGCTCGCCTCGCGCAGTAGGCCGAGGAGTGCCCGGTAGTCGACGCACCCGTCGCCCGGCACCGTGAACACGCCGTCGACCACGGCGTCGAGGAAGCTCCGGTCGCCCCGCCGGGCCGCCGCGAGCACCGCGGGCCGCACGTCCTTGCAGTGGACGTGGGCGATCCGGTCCGCGTGACGGCGCGCGACGGCGAGCACGTCGCCGCCGGCGTACGTGAGGTGGCCGGTGTCGAGGAGCAGGCCGACCGCGGGGCCGGTCGCGCCCATCAGCCGGTCGATCTCGGCCTCCGTCTCCACGACGGTCCCCATGTGGTGGTGGTACGCGAGCCGCATCCCGCGTCCGGCTAGGTACTCGGCGACCTGGGTCAGCGCCTCGCCGAAGCGCGGCCAGTCCGCATCGGACACCCGCGGCCGCGTGGACAGCGGGACGCCGAGCCGCCCGTGGACGCTGCCCGTTTCCTCGGCGAACACCATGGCCGTCGAGCCCAGCGCGGCCAGGAGTCCCGCGTGGGCCTGCATGGCGGCGATCTCCTCCTTCGCGTCGCGCCGGAGGAGGTGAGAGCCGTACCAGCCCGATACGAGGTCGAGCCCGTGCGGCTGCAGTGCCGCCCGGAGCTCCGCCGGGCGCCGCGGGAACTTCCGCCCGAGCTCGATTCCCGCGTAGCCCGCCTGGCGTGCCTCGGCGAGGCAGACCTCGAGCGGCGTGTCGTCGCCGAGCGTTTCCAGGTCGTCGTTCGTCCAGCCGATGGGGTTGACGCCGATGCGCACGGCCATGCTAGCCTCCCGACCGCTGGCGGCGGCGCGCCGTCAGGTATGCCTCGCGCGCCGCGCGGACCGCCGCGCGCGGCGAGACCTCCGGCACGGGGACGTCCCACCAGGCCCCGCCCGCGGAGAAGGGCCGGGCCGGGTCGGTCTCGATCACGACCACCGCCGTCCGCTCGGCGCGGCGGGCGCGCTCGAGGGCGCTCTCGAGGTCGCCGATGGTCTTGACCTGCTCGGCGTGGGCTCCCAGGCTCCGCGCGTGCCCGGCGAAGTCCACGGCCGGGGCCTCGGCGCCGAGGAGATTGTTGAACGGCGCGCCGCCGCAGGCCTGCTGGAGCCGGTTGATGCAGCCGAAGCCGCGGTTGTCGAGGACGACGATCACGAGCTTCTGCCGCATGGCGACCGACGTGGCGATCTCCGAGTTCATCATGAGATAGCTGCCGTCGCCCACCATGACGAACACCTCACGGTCGGGCAGCGCGAGCTTCGTCCCCAAGCCGCCCGCGATCTCGTACCCCATGCAGGAGTAGCCGTACTCGAGGTGGTAGCCGCGGGGATCGCGCGTCCGCCACGCGCGGTGGAGCTCGCCCGGGAGACCGCCCGCGGCGCACACGACCACGTCGCGGGGACCCGCGGCGCGGTTCACGGCGCCGATCACCTGGGCCTCCGTGGGCGGGACGTCGTGGGCGGCCGCGGTGGCGGCGTCGACCAGTCGGTTCCACTCGGCGGCGAGCCGGTGCGCCGTCTCCGCCCAGGCGGCCGGCGCGCGCCAGGAGCCGAGCGCCGCCGAGAGCTCCTCGAGGCCGCGGCGCGCGTCGGCGACGAGCGGTTGCGCGCCATGCTTGCCGGCGTCGTGCGGCGCCACGTTCAGCGTCACCAGGGCGAGGCCGGGCGCCTGGAAGAGCGCCCGGGAGCCGGTCGTGAAGTCGCCGAGGCGGGTCCCGACGGCCAGGACGACGTCGGCCTCGGCCGCGAGCGCGTTCGCCGCCGTCGAGCCGGTCACGCCGATGGACCCCACGCTCGCCGGGTGGTCCCAGGGAAGCGCGCCCTTGCCGGCCTGGGTCTCGCCCACCGGGAGGCCGTGGCGCTCGGCGAAGCCACGCAGCGCCGCGTCGGCCAGGGAGTAGTGGATGCCGCCGCCGGCGATCAGCAGGGGCTTCTGCGCGCGCCGGAGACGCTCGGCCGCCGCGGCCAGCTCCGCGGCGTCGGGCCCCGGCCGGCGGAGCCGGTGGACGCGCGGCTCGAAGAACTCCTCCGGATACGCCCAGGCCTCTGCCTGGACGTCCTGGGGCAGGGCCAGCGTCACGGGGCCGCAGGCGACGGGATCGGTGAGGACCGCGACCGCGGCCGGGAGGGTCTGGAGGAGCTGCTCGGGCCGGGTGATCCGGTCCCAGTAGCGCGAGACGGGGCGGAAGCAGTCGTTGGCCGAGACCGTCGGGTCGCCGAAGTCCTCGACCTGCTGGAGCACCGGATCGGGCCCCCGGCCGGCGAAGACGTCGCCGGGCAGGAGCAGGACCGGGAGGCGGTTGACGTGGGCGACGGCCGCCGCGGTCACCATGTTCGTGGCGCCGGGGCCGATGGACGTCGTGCAGGCCATCAGGCGCCGCCGGGCGCTCGCCTTGGCGAACGCGATGGCCGCATGCGCCATCGCCTGCTCGTTGTGGGCGCGCAGCGTCGGCAGCCGGTCCTGGGCGGCCTGGAGCGCCTCGCCGAGGCCCGCCACGTTGCCGTGGCCGAAGATCGCCCACACGCCCGCGAGAAGCGGCGCCTCACCCTCGTCGGTCTCGGTGCGCTGGGCGCACAGGAACCGCACGAGCGCCTGCGCCATCGTCAGCCGCTGCGTCGTCACTGGCGTTTCCTCCCTGGCCCCCGGACCGGAGGCCCCACGGTCACGTCGGGCGCATGCTAGATTGCCTGCGCGTGCCCCGTCAACCGACGGGTCCCACGACGGTCACGCGTCGGGCTGGCGATCGCCGGCCCGGCGCGCCAGGACCTGGCAACGCAAGGGGAGACCATGGCTCGGATCCGGATCGGCGTCGTGGGCTGCGGCCTGATCGCCCAGGTGATGCACCTCCCGTACCTCCGCGAGCTCCACGAGCGCTTCGAGCTCGCCGCGCTCTGCGACGTGTCCCCGGGCACGCTGCGATACGTCGGCGACCACTACGGCGTGACCAGGCGGTTCGCCGACTACCGGGATCTCCTCCAGGAGCCTCTCGATGCCGTGCTCGTGGCGAGCGCGGACTCCCACGGCCAGGTGGTGGTCGATGCGCTCCGGGCCGGCAAGCACGTGCTGACCGAGAAGCCGCTGTGCTTCACCCTGGGCGAGGCGGACGAGGTCCTGGCCGCGCACCGGACCGCGGGAACCGTCTGCATGGTCGCCTACATGAAGCGGTACGATCCCGCCTACCGGTACGTCGAGCCGCTGGTCCGCGGGATGCGCGACCTCCAGGCCATCGAGATCACGGTCCTCCACCCCTCCGAGGCCAACCAGATCGGCCATCACGACGTGCGGCGGATCCCCGACGTGCCGGAGCCCCTTCGCGATCGCGTGCGCGCGGACCAGGACCGCCTCATCGGAGAGGCCATCGGCGCCTTCACCCCGCTCGAGCGGCGGGTCTTTGCCGGGAATCTCCTGTCCACCCTGGTACACGACGTCAACGTGCTGCGAGGGCTCTCCGGAGACCCCGCCGAGGTTCTCTTCACCGACGTCTGGGCGGGGGGCGAGAGCATGCTGAGCGTCCTGCGCTATCCGTCGGGGGTCCGCGCCACGATCGCGCTGCACTATCTGCCCGACCTGGCCCACTACCGGGAGACCGTGGCCTACTACGGCAGAGCGGAGCGAATCCAGCTGACCTTCCCGTCCCCGTTCTTCCGGAACGCGCCGACCGGGATCACCGTGGAGTCCATGGAGAATGGCAAGGCCGCCGAGAAGCGGGTGACCGCCTCCATGGCGGAGGCCTTCAAGGAGGAGCTCTTGCACTTCGCCGAGTGCGTCCGGACAGGCGCTCGTCCCATCACGACGCCGGAGGAGGCCAAGGGGGACGTGGCGCTCCTGCACCGGATCTTCGCCGCCATCCGGCGGCCCCTCGTCGCATGACGCTGCGCCCCGAGACCCGCGCCGCGATCGCTGCCGCCCGGGCGGCGGGCCGGATCCTCGATCGGGGATTCGGCCGGGTCGGACCGGTCCGGCTCAAGAGTCCCCGAGACCCCGTGACGCGCGTGGACGGCGCCTCGGAGCGGGCGATTCGGCGGCTCCTCCACCGGAGGTTCCCGACCATCGGCTTCCTGGGCGAGGAAGGGGGCATGGTCGCGACCGGACCCGACGGCCGCTGGATCGTGGACCCGCTCGACGGCACCATCGCGTTCGTGGCGGGGCTGCCCTCGTTCGGCGTGTCGATCGCCCTCGAGCGCCGGGGCCGGCTCGAGGTCGGCGTGATGCTGTTCCCCCGGCTGCGGGAGCTGTTCGTCGCCGAGCGCGGCCGGGGTGCCTGGCTGAACGGGCGCCGGATCAGGGTGTCGCGCACGAGCCGCATGGCCACCTGCGTCATCTCGCTCTGGCACGAGGCCGGCCTCTGGCGGGATGGCCGCATGCGCGCGCGGCTGGCTCGGCTCGGGGCCGAGGTTCGGAGCGTCACGATGTTCGGCGCGTGCTTCTCGCTCGCGTACGTCGCCGCCGGCCGCCTCGACGCCTACTGGGAGCGGCAGGCGCACCCGTGGGACGTGGCGGCCGGCGCGCTCCTGGTCCGCGAGGCGGGCGGGCGCGTGACGGGGGGCGCCGGGCAACCCTTCGACGTGAACGAGCCCGCGATCGTGGCGTCCAACGGCCGCATCCACGCCCGCGTCCTCGCCCACCTCAACGGGGTCAGACTTTGACTTCCAGACAATCTCGACGCGCGCCGGCTCGGGCGAATTGTTCGGAAGTCAAAGTCTGACCCCGCGCTTCGGGGTGTCGGCGTGGATCTATGGGGATGCGCCGCTGCCGGAGACGCTGGGTCGGATCGCTGCGGCGGGCTACGACGGGGTCGAGCTGCCGGGCGAGCCGGAGCGGTGGCGGCCGGGCGACCTTCGCCGCTGGCTCGGCGACCACGGGCTCGCCCCGGTCGCCCTCACCGCCTCGTGCATGACGCCGACCGAGCGAGATCTGGCGCATCCCGACCCCCGGATCCGGGGCGTCGCGGTCGACTACGTCCGCCGTTGCCTCGGGCTCGCGGCCGAGATCGGCGCCCCGCTCGTGCAGATGCTGGCCTCCGGCGAGCCGCGTCTCGCGCCCCTCGCGACCCGGGACGCGGAGTGGGCCTGGTCGGTGGCAGGCATGCAGGCCGCCGCCCGGGAAGCCGAGCGGGTCGGCGTCGCCATCGCCGTCGAGCCGCTGAACCGCTACGAGGGCTATCTGGTGACGTCGACGGCGGAGGCGCTGGCCTACCTCGACGCCGTCGCCTCGCCCTGGGTTGGCATGACGCTGGACCTGTTCCACGCCAACATCGAGGAGCCGAGCGTCGCCGGCGCGATCCGGGCCGCCGGGGCGCGGCTCTGGCACGTGCAGGCCGCCGATACGACCCGGCGCGGGCTGGGGCACGGGCACCTCGACCTCGCGGGAGTGATCGACGCGCTCGCCGGCATCGACTACCGTGGCGCGATCGTCGTGGAGATCATGGCGCCAGGGCCGGATCCCTTCCGGGCGATCAAGGACGAGCGCTCGGCCGGGATCCTCGACGCGGACATCCGGGCGTCGCTCGACCGGCTCCGGGCGCTCTGGCCGCCGGCGGGGAGGCGACCGCCGCGAGGGTAGGAGAGGGGACCGAGCCCGTCCTGCCGGAGCGGCGTCCTACGTGACCTGGAGCGATCCCTCCGTGCGGTCCGTGCGGGGGAGGAGCGAGGCGCCCCCCCGACGGTCCTCGATCACGTCGACCCAGCCCAGCTCCGCCACGAACTCACGGAGCGCTTCGAGCAGGCCGCTCTGTCCGCGTGCCACCACGAGGAGCGCGCGCTCGCTTCGAGAACCGTCGTCCGCCATGTGAACCCTCCTCAGGACCAGTCGGTCAGTGTAGGGTTCCTGCCTGACGCCGGCCCGATCATACGACAGATTCGAGCTCCAGGGGCAGTGGCTGATGCGGCAGGTACTCCGACCCGTCGCGTCGTCCCGTGGACGGGTCGAGCGGACCCGTCGGACCGGTCAGGGCAGGTCGGCCAGGACGGCGCCGCGATTGACACTCATCGGGGTGACTCCTAGAGTGGCCGTGTGACTTCCGGCCGCGCGGGTGCCCCTCCCGATTTCGTCGCCGTGGGGCATCTCACGGTGGACGAGCTGTCGGACGGGCTCCGGCCCGGCGGGTCGGCGCTCTACGCCGGCCTCTTTGCGCACCGGCAGGGCCTGCGAGTCGGCCTCCTGACGAGCTACGGGCCGGACTTCCCGTTCGACGTGCTGCCGCCCGAGATCGAGGTGATCGCGGTGCCGGCCTCGGCGACGACGCGGTTCGCCCTCGACTATCGCCCCGAGGGCCGACGCCTCACGCTCAAGCAGCGCGCCGCCCGCCTGGAGGCGGTGCATGTGCCGCCTCACTTCGCGGCGGCGGGGCTCGCCTACCTGTGCCCCGTCGCGGACGAGGTGGCCCCGGAGCTCGTGCGCGCCTTCCCGGAGGCTGCGGTCGGCGTCGGGGCCCAGGGCTGGTGCCGTGTCTGGGACCGCGATGGCACCGTGGCGATGCGGCCCTGGCCCGATCCGACGCCCATCCTCGCCCGGGCGCAGGCGCTCTTCCTCTCGAGCGACGACGTGGCGGGCTGGGAGGCGCAGGCGCTCGCTCTCTACCAGGACGTGCCGCTCGGGGCGCTGACCTTCGCCGCGCGCGGCGCGGTCCTCTTCGTCAACGGGGAGCGGCACGCCATCCCCGCGGCGCCCGCGGCGGAAGTCGAGCCGACCGGCGCGGGGGACGTCTTCGCCGCCGCCTTCCTCGTCCGCTACAACGCGAGCAACGATCCCTTCGAGGCGGCGTCCTACGCGGCCGTCGCGGGCGCCCTCACGGTCGAGGCTCCGGGAATCGCCGGCGTGCCGACGGCCGAGCGCCTGGCCGAGAGGTGGCGGGCCTCGCAGCCCCGCTGATCGGCGCGCCCGGTGGCGCGGGCGTTCGCCCGGGCGGCCGTCGCTCAGTGGGTGCGCCGGATGGCGGCGACGACGGACGCGTAGCCGGAGCGGAGGACCGCGGCGTCCGACGCGTAGTTCACCAGGGTCGCCCCGAGGGCGATCATCTGGCGCACTCCCTCCACGCTGTCGGTCAGCATCGCCACGCCCTTCCCGTGACGCCGGGCGGCGTCGACGAGCCGGCGGCGGTGCTCGTCGATCACCTCGGTCTGGGCGGGTGTGCCCAGGACGCCCAGGTCCTGCGCCAGGTCCGACGGCCCGAGCGTCAGGGCGTCGATGCCGGGGACGGCGGCGATCTCGTCGAGCCGCGCGAACGCCTGACGCGACTCCAGCATCACCGTCACGTGCACCTGCGCGTTGGTCGACGCCATGTGCTCGGTGACCGGCGTCGACCGATACCCGGTGTGGGGGCCGAAGCCGTACATGCCCCGCTCGCCGAGCGGAGTGTATCGGGCGGCCCGGGCCACCCGGACCGCCTGCTCGGGCGTGTCGACCTGAGGCACGTGCAGGTTCGGCACGCCGGCGTCGAGGAGCCGCGTGATCCACTCCCGGTTGCCCTCGGGCGGGCGGACCACGAGCGGGAAGTCCAGCGCGCGGGCCAGGGCGGCCATGTCGGCGACCGTCTCCATCGAGAAGGCGCCGTGCTCCATGTCGATCCGCGCGAAGTCGAGACCCGCCGCCTGGAGAAGCGTCAGGATGCCCGGCGTGCGGATCATCGTGATCCAGGTGCCGATCTGCACCTCGCCCCGCTCCGCGCGGGCCCGCATGCGGTTCTCGGTCATGCCTGCCCCTTCGCCGCGCCGCCGGACTCGGCCGCGCGTCGGGCCGCGGCGATCTCCGCCTGCACCGCCTCGGGACCCGGGAAGGCTCGCCGGGCGCGCCGGTACCAGTACCGGGCGTTCTCGAGGTCGCCCTCGAGCGTGTGGACGATGCCGTGGAGCCACGCCGCCAGCTCCGAGCGCTTGGACTGGACGATCTCGTGGGCGGCCGACCAGTCACCCGCCTCGAGCAGCGCCACGGCCCGGGCGAGGGCGTCGGCCGACGGCGTGCGGGCGGCCATGGGCAGAGACCTCCGTCAGGCGCGGGCGCGCGCGTCCCGCAGCATCGCGATGAGGACGCGCCGGGCGTCGTCGGTGCTCGTGACCTCTTCCGGGAAGGCGATCCGCGCGCCGTGAAGACGGCCGGCGGTGCGGATCCGCAGCCGGAAGCCCAGGCGGTCGACGGCGACCATCGTGGCCGACTCGGCGTCGGGCGCGCCGGCGAGCACGCGGGCGTAGACGACCAGCGCGTCGGCGTGGTCCTTGTTCATGTGCTCCAGGATTCCCGCCGCCGCGTCCGCCAGCGGATCGACTCCGGCCGCCCCGTAGATCGGCCCGTCGATCCAGTCCATGGCCGCGAAGCCGCCGACGAAGTAGAGGTCGGCGACCTCGAGGCGGTGGAAGGCGAAGTCCTCGAAGTCGACCCAGTAGGCGGCGTTCGCGTGGCGCGCGAGGTACGCCGCCCGCGCCTCGGCGAGCGCGCCCTTGGGGACGGCGCGTACCGCGCCCATCAGGGTGACCCGCCCGGCCGCCAGGGGATCGCCGGCCCAGTCCGGCTCGGCGACGAAGAGGCTCGCCCGCGGATCCGCGGCGAGGTTCTGCGTGTGGACCGCCATCGAGCTGATGAGAAACAGGGGCTGGCCGGTCCCATCGAGGGCGTAGGGCATGAGCGACGCGAACGGATGTCCCGGATGGCGACGGGAGACCGTTGCTAGCGTCCCGGCCCGGGCGCGATGGACGAGGGTCCGGGCTCGCTCCGCGTACGTCGGCTCGGGGACGGGCGGCTCGGACGGTGCGCTGGGGTCTGGGGGCGGCCCGGCGTGGCGGCTCACTCGGTTGCTCTCGCCAGGCGCTGGACCCATCGGACGGCCTTGATGTGACGGCCTTCGGCCTGTGGCGGTCTCGGGCTCATGCCCTGCGCCCCGGCGCCGTCAACGGCCGCGAAACGCGGGCATCACGTCCCGGGCGAACCAGCGGAGCTGCTCCATGAACGCCCGTGGCGGCACGCCCTCCGGCCAGTGAAGCATGATCTGGTCGAGCCCGGGGTACTTCGCCTCGTACTCGCGGATCAGCGAGATGCAGTCGGCGGGCGAGCCGACCATCCACGCCTTCTGCTCGACGCCCTCGCGCAGCCGGGGGGCCCGCGCCGGCGCGCCGGGCGTGCCCCAGGGCCGGCCCTGCTCGTCCGCGTAGCGCACGAAGCCGAACGGGGCGAACCACTTGTAGCGCTCGTCATGCGCCGGCTCCACCTGCCGGATCGCCTCTTCCTTTGTCTCCGCCATGTGGAAGCCGAGGCCGAGGCAGAGATCCTGGCCGAGCGCCTTCTGTCGGCCGTGGCGGGCGCAGGCGTCGCGGTACGCGTGGAAGACCTGGTCGGTGATCCGCTCGCCGTTCAGCGTCACCATGCCCTTGAGATCGTGCTTGGCCAGGAAGTCGATCGTCTTGCCGCTCGCGATCGGCTGCCAGATCTCGACGGGGCGATGGATCGGGCGGGGGACCAGGGTCACGTCGGTCAGCTCGTAGCCTCGGTACTTCACGCCTGGCGGAACGGTGTAGTACTTGCCGCGGTGGGAGAACTGCTCCTCGTGGAGCGCCTTCCACATGAGCTCGAACTGCTCCTCGAACATCTCGAGGTTCGCCGCGGCGTCGAGGAGCGGCGCCCCGAAGGACTCCACCTCGCGCGTGTGGTAGCCGCGGCCGATGCCCATGATCACGCGGCCCCCCGTCAGGATGTCCGCCACCGCGTAGTCCTCGGCCAGCCGGATCGGGTGCCACATGGGCAGGATGTTGAACCCGCAGCCGAACTTGAGCTGGCGGGTGACCGCGGCGAGGTACGTCCCGATCAGGATCAGGTTCGGGAGGACCTCGTAGCCCTCGCGCTGGAAGTGGTGCTCGGCCGTCCAGAGGCAGTAGTACCCCTCGTCGTCCATCACCCGCGCGACATCGACCATCGAGCGATAGGCCTCGACGACCGGCTCGTTGCCGTAGCGCCGCTGGTCGGCCGGCGTCCCGTCCCGGCCGATGTTATCCAGCTCGATCTGGCCGACGTAGAGCACCGAGAACTTGCGGATCATGGGCCCTCCCCGAGATGGCGCGCGGTCACGATCGCGGCACCCGACGGGGTGATTCTAGCAGAGGCGTCGGGGAGCCCGTCAGGGCCAGAGGGACGCCGGGCACGAGGGCGAGGTCCGGGAAAGGGCGGCAGCGCCGCGGGCGTGTCCCCGGATACGCGTGCCGCGAGCTCGTACTCGCGCTCGCCGAGGGCGTACGCCTCGATCGTCCGGGACTCCGGGTCGACGATCCAGTAGTGCGGCACGCCGAAGCGCCGGTAGAGCTGCCGCTTGGTGCTGCGGTCGATGCTGCGTCGTCGACGGCGAGAGGATCTCGACGACCAGCGTCGGCGGGCCCTCGATGCCACGGTCGCTCACGAGGTCGGCCCGGTCGGATCCAGGTAGACGAGATCCGGCTGGACGATCGTGGTGTCGGCCAGTATCACGTCGATCGGCGCGAAGAAGACCTCGCCGAGCGCGTGGGCCGTCGACGTGCGCCTGAGCGACCTGAGTTGAGGGCGTCCGCAGGACCCGCTGGTGGCGGGTGCGCGGCGCCGGCGTCACGGACAGCTCTCCGTCGTGCAGCTCGTACCGCCGGCCGTCGGCCGGGAGCGCCTCGTAGTCACGGTACGTCAGGATCCGCCCGCTCGCCGCTCACACCCGGATTGTAGGAGCCATGCGCGCCGACCGGGTCAACGCGGCGCGGCGGTCGCGGGCCGGCCTGGATGGCCGGCGAGCGGCGAGGCCAGGCCCCGGCGGGCAGCACGCGCTCACTGTCGACTCGGCAGTGACCCGGCCGGGTGCCATACGTGAGGACCGATCGACCGAGCAAGAAGAAGGCCGACGTCCCGAGGTGATCGGAAGGTGCCGCAGCGAACAAGCACCGGTGTGACCGGGCCTGCGGACAGCGGTGTCGCGCCGGTGGACTGCGACCGTATGCCGATCGGCGCCGGACCGCGCCGAGGCCATCCGGGGCGGTCTACATGATCGGTTCGGAGGAGCGCGGGATCGCCGAGTGGATTCGTGCGACTCCGGCTCCCTTGGTCGGCTACTTCACCTCGCGGAGCCGTCCGTCCGGACGTCGTAGACGAAGCCACGCACCTCGCCGCGGTGCGGGATGAACGGGTTCGCCCGCACCCGGGCGAGCGACTGGCGGACGTCCTCGTCGAGATCGGGGAAGGGCTCGAAGGCGAACGCGGGGCGGATCCCCGTCTCCGCCTGGATGTCGCGCTTCAGGGCCTCGTCGGCGAAGGTGAGCATCCCGCAGTCCGTGTGGTGGATCAGGACGATCTCGCGCGTGCCGAGGAGCCGCTGCGAGATCACCAGCGAGCGGATCGCGTCCTCGGTGATCGCGCCGCCGGCGTTCCGGATGACGTGGGCGTCGCCCTCGTCGAGCCCCAGGAGCTCGTGGACGTCGAGCCGCGCGTCCATGCACGCCACGACGGCCACGCCCCGGGCCGGCGGCAGGGGCAGCGCGCCCTTGGTGAAGGATCCGGCGTAGTGCTCGTTGCTCCGGAGCAGCTGGTCCGTGACGCTCATGTCGAGTCCTCCTCCTGCCGGGCTCCTGCCTGGAGCCGCGGCGCCTGAAAGCGCGAAAGCCGAGGGCGGGGCTCTTCGACGCCCGCGCCGCTCGGCTTTCGTCTTGTCGTCCGACTTGCGCCGTGCCGGCCTGTCTCGGGTCCGGGTCACTCCCGGTAGTTCAGCGGCACCTCCACCCAACCCTTGCAGCGGGGACACTTGGCCGCCGCGCGACCCGTCGTGGCGCTCACCCGGAGGATCGCGTTCTTCACGACGAGGCCGTCGGGCTCAGGAACGACGATCTTCGTCCGGCAGGTGGGGCAGCGACGCCCCTCGGCCCCCGCGAGCACCCTGATCAGGTTCCCGTCGGCCATGACCGGAAACTACCTTTCCTCATCGGGATTGTCAAGATTGAATCCTCCGTAGGTGCTCCGGCCCCCTGAGCCGGCGATCAGGCCTCCTGCGCAAGGGTTCAAGGACCATGAGAATCGAAGCAAGGGCGTTCGATTTTCATGGTGAGTCATCTCAGCCCACCGGAGCCTACGCGAGGTCCACCCAGACGCTCTTGACCTCCGTGTAGAGGTCCAGCCCGGCCTGGCCGAGCTCGCGCCCGAAGCCCGACTCCTTGAACCCGCCGAAGGGCAGGGCGGCGTCGTAGAGGTTGTAGGCGTTGACCCAGACGGTGCCGGCCCGGAGCGCGCGGGCGATCCGGAGCGCCTTGCCGACGTCCCGCGTCCAGACGGCGGCGGCCAGCCCGTAGAACGTCTCGTTCCCCTGGGCGACGGCGTCGTCGGCGTCCTTGAACGGGATCACCGACAGGACCGGCCCGAAGATCTCCTCGCGGGCGATCCGCATGGCGTTCGAGACGCCCGTGAACACCGTCGGCTGGAGGAAGTAGCCGCGACCGTCGCCGACGCGGGCGCGCTCGCCGCCCGCCGCGAGCGTCGCGCCCTCGCGCCGGCCGGCCTCGACGTAGCCCAGCACCGTCTCGAGCTGCTGGGCCGAGACCACCGGGCCCATCCGCGTCCCCTTGTCCATCGGGTCGCCGACCTTCAGGCCCTTGACCCGGTCGACCAGCTTCCCGACGAACTCGTCGTGGACGCGCTGCTCCACGAGGAGCCGCGAGCCGGCGGCGCACACCTCGCCCTTGTTGTAGAAGATCCCGGTGAGCGCGCCCCGGAGCGCCGCCTCCAGATCCGCGTCCGCGAAGACGACGTTGGGCGACTTCCCGCCGAGCTCGAGCGATACGCGCTTGAGCGATCCGGCGGCCTCCCGCATGATGCCCTTGCCGACCTCCGTCGAGCCCGTGAAGGCGACCTTGTCGACACCCGGATGCCGCACGAGCGCCATCCCGACCTTGCCGCCCGGCCCCGTCACGACGTTGAACACGCCCTCGGGCAGGCCGGCCTCGCGTGTCAGCTCGGCGAAGCGGAGCGCGGTGAGCGGCGTGAGCGAGGCGGGCTTCAGGACCACCGTGTTCCCGGCGGCCAGCGCGGGCGCGATCTTCCACGACGCGAGCAGGAAGGGGAAGTTCCAGGGGACGATCCCGCCCACCACGCCGACCGGCTGGCGGAGCGTGAAGGTGAAGGCGCCGTCGCGGAGGTTGAGCGTCTCGCCGTGAATCTTCGTCGTCCAGCCCGCGTAGTAGCGGAAGACCTCCGCGGCGAAGGGGATCTCCACCTTGCCGGAGTCGAAGAGCGTCTTCCCCGTGTTGACGCTCTCGAGCCGCGCCATCTCGTCGAGGTTGGCCGTGATCAGGTCGCCCAGCTTCCACAGCACGCGGGCCCGCTCGGCGGCGGCCATCCGGGGCCACGGGCCCTGGTCGAAGGCGCGCCGCGCGGCCCGGACGGCGAGATCGACGTCACGCTCGTCGCCCTTGGCGACGTGAGCGCTCACTTCCTCGGTGGCGGGGTTGATGGTCGTGTACGTCTCGCCGGACGCGGGCGGCTGCCACTGGCCGCCGATGAAGACCTCGCTCGTGTGCATGACGCGCCTCCTGAGCTGGATCGGGACTCCGGTCGGCCGTCTTGCCGGGGCTGCGTCGCGCGCCGGCGGTGTGCTTCTCAGTGTAGCCCGCGGAAATCCGCTCCGGAAGCGCAGGCGCCGCGCCGGCGGTCGGCGCCGCTTGACACCGGCGGCGGTCGGCGCGACACATGGAGCATGTGTCCCTGGTCCGGACCCCCGTGACGTCGAGCTGTCCCGGCGCGGTCTCCTGCAGGGGCTCGGGGCGGTCGCTCTCAGCGGCGGCCTCGTCGCCGGCTGTGCGACCAACCCGGTCACGGGCTCCTCCGAGATGATGCTCCTCTCGGAGGAGGAGGAGCTCGAGCTCGGCAAGAAGGCCTTCGCCCAGCTCGCCTGGCAGCAGGGGGGTCCGCTCCGGATCGATGCGTCGACGCAGAGCTATCTCGACGGGATCGTGAAGGAGCTCCACCAGGTGTCCCACCGGCCGAACCTGCCGGTGGACTTCACCCTCGAGAGCGCCTCGGAGCCGAACGCGTGGGCCATCCCCGGGCACACCGCCATGAACCGCGGCCTCCTGCAGCATCTCGAGAACGAGGCCCAGTTCGCGTTCGTCATGGGCCACGAGATGGGACACGTCGCCGCGCGGCACAGCGCGGCGCGCCAGAGCCGGGCGACCGTCGGCAACACTGGCCTCGGCATCCTGGGGGTCGCGTCCGAGGTCCTGGGGCTCGGGGCGGTCGGCGGCCTCGCGGTCGGCGCCGCCGGCGCCGGCACCCAGCTACTCCTCCTCAGCTACGACCGCGGCCAGGAGCTCCAGGCCGACCAGCTCGGCGCCCTCTACATGGCGCGCGCCGGCTACGATCCCAACCAGGCCGTGCGCTCCCACGAGGTGCTGAACAAGGCCATCGACGCCCACCTCGCCAACCTCGGCCAGAAGCGGGGGGAGGCGTCGTCGTCCATGTCCCAGCTGATGTCGACCCACCCGCGCCATGAGGTCCGGATCGCCGAGCTTCAGGCCTACATCAAGACGATCCCGCCCTCGGACGTGCGGATCGAGGGCGACGGGGTTCACGCCGACCGCTGGCTTCGCCAGACCGAGCCGGTCCGGCGCGTGGGGCCAGCCTACGCCCGGTACGATCGTGCGCTCCAGGCGTTCGGGCAGGCGTTCAAGGCGAGCGAGCAGAAGCAGGAGGCGGTCGTGCGGCAGAAGGTCGCCGAGACCCAGCGCGAGCTCCAGGCGGCGGTCCAGATCGCCGACCAGGCTCAGTTCGCCACCCTCCAGGGGTACCTCCTGGCCGTGACCGGGCGGAAAGGCGAGGCGCGCACCGCGTTCAACCGCGCCGTGTCGCTCTACCCGGGCTACCAGCCCGCCCTGCGGGCGCTCGCGCGGATCGGCACCTAACCGCGACGCGCGCCTCGCGTGCGGGCGAGGCGCCGTGCATCTCGGGATACGCGCGGTCTCCACGAGGAGACGGCGCCGCATGACCCTCCTCCCGCGCCTGACCCGGCCCGACGTTCACGAGGACCCGCGAAGTGCGCGCCGGATCGATCGAGCCGGCGTTCGCGACCGAATGCGCGGCGCGCGGTCCCTGGGCTCCGCGGTTGGCATGTGCGTCGCACCGTCCCAGCGCAGCGGTGAACCCTCACACATGGAGGTCTCCGATGCGCTTCGTTCAGACCCGTCTCGTTCCCGTCCTCATCGGTGTGGCCCTCGTCGCGCCGATCGCGTCCGCCCAGTCACCGGCGCCGTCCGCGCCGCGACCCGCCCAGGCCGCGACGCCGGACCCTACGCGCGTGCCGCTCAGCATCGCGCGGGGGGTGATCAAGTCGATCGCGGACAGCCGCCTCGTGATCGACGCGGGACCGGCGGCCTCGGGCCCGGGCACCCCGCAGAGCGCGTTCGTGCTGGACGGCCAGACGCAGATCCAGCGCCTCGGCCGTCAGCTCGCCCCGAAGGACCTGCGGGTCGGCGACGCCGTGACCGTCGGCTATCAGATGCGCGGCGACAAGGCGGTGGCCAGCCGCGTGTGGCTCCGCTTCGGCGGCTCCACGGCGGGCGCGCCGTCGCGCTAGTGGGCTCGGCCCGGGGCTGCGGGCGGCGCGCTGCTCGTGGCCCCGGGCGACTCCTCGACGAAGTCGACCCGGATGCCGTGGGCGAGGAGCTCGCGGAGGAGGTGGTCGACATCCGCGCCGGCCACGAGCGCTTCGGGCCGCTGCAGCCCGCGCGCGTTCAGGATGCCCCCGGCGATCATGCGGGCCACGATCGAGGCCGGGAAGCAGGTGGTCCGCGCCATGGCCGTGAAGCCGTCCCTGAAGCGGTCGATCATCTCGGCCGAGGCTCGGCACGGCCGGCCCTCACGCACGCCGAGCGCCTCCACCCGGAGGAGGGCGAGATCGTGCTCGCCGGGCTCGAGTCGGACGCGCGGGTAGAGGACCGCATCGAGCAGGCGCTTCGGAACGACGGGCGTGCCGTCCACGAGCACCGGGGTGTCCGCGAGGAGACCGAGATCACGAAGGACGGAGACCTTCGCGGCGTAGCCGGGCCAGCGCACCGTCTTCTGGGTCCCGGTCCGGAGCTGGCGGAGCGCCGGGATCTCGAGCAGCGAGGTCGCGAAGCCTTCGTGCCAGGCCTCGAGCTCGCCCAGGCCCGGGAAGCTCACCGGCTCGACACCGGAGTACCGCGGCACCGTGACCAGCCGGCCGTCCAGGACCGCCGGGGCCGGCGCCTCCCGCAGGGGAAGCTCGCGGCCGCCGAACACGATCTTGTAGCCGAGCGGTGGCGCGGGCCGCTCCGGGATGCCGCCGCACAGGATGTGGAGCTCGTCCACGCGGTCGAGCCGCTCGGCGAGCCGGCGCGCCAGGATCTCGGTGAGCCCGGGCTCGAGGCCGCAGCCGAGCACGACGAGGCCGTCTCGCCGAGCCGCGGTCGCGGCGAGATCCGGGAGGCCGGCGGCGCCGCGTGCCGAGAGGGTGACGAGCGGCGTCCCCGCCTCGAGCGCGGCGTGGATGGCCAGCGGGCTCGCCCGCGCGGGGAGCGCGTCGATGGCCGCGTCGTGGCCCCGCAGAAGCGCGACGGCGGCCCCGCGGTCGGTGAGGTCGAGACACGCCGGCCGAACCTTGTCCGCCCCCGGCCGCCCCGCGAGCCTCCGCACGGCCAGGTCCAGCTGCGCCTGGCTCGCATCGCAGATCCCGACCTCGCGGACCGCGGGATCGGCCATCGCCTCCGCGGCGGCGGCGGGCCCCATGAGGCCGGCCCCGACCACGAGGATCCGGCTCACAGGGTCAGACTTTGACTTCCGGACAGTTCAACTCGAGCCGCGCGCACGTCCTCGCTCACGAGGCCACGCGACGCGTCAGATCGCGAGCGCGTAACCGTCGCGCCGCGGATCGGCTCCGCCCTGGAGGGCGCCGGACTCCGGGTCGCGTCGGATGCCCTGGCCGCCGCCGACGATCCACGACCAGTCGTCGATCACGTTGACCTGATGGCCGCGCGCCGCCAGACCCTCCCGTACGCTCTCCGGAATGCGGCCCTCGACGTCGACCTGGCGGTCCCGGTACGCGCGCACGCGCGGCGCCTCGATCGCCTCCTGCACCGTCATGCCGAACTCGACCACGTTCAGCAGCATCTGCGGCGTGGTCTGGAGGATGCCGTACGAGCCCGGCGTCCCGATCGACAGGCGAAACGCCCCCTCCTGGAAGACCTGGGTGGGCGCCATGCGCGTCTGCATCGGCGCGCCGCCCCGGAGACCCGCGGGGCTGCCGGGCTCGACGTCCGCCCACATGAGGAGGTTGTTGAGGAGCATGCCGGTCCCCGGAACCATCACGCCCGAGCCGAAGGGGCTGCCGAGGGTCTGGGTCACGGTGACCACCGTGCCGTCGCCGTCGGCCACTGCGAAGTGCGTGGTGTGCTCCCTCGAGAAGTCGGCTGGATGGCCGGGGAGGATCTCGCCGGACAAGCGGTCGGCGCTCCACCGCTCGCCGCCGGAGACGCCCGCCCGGCGGGGATCGATGAGCGCGCGCCGGTGAGCCGCGTAGCGAGGCGAGATCAGCCCGGCGATGGGCGCGTCCGGATGCAGCACGTCGAGGCCGACCCGGTCCGCCGAGGCGACCTTGGCCGCCTCGAAGAAGTGGTGGAGGTACTCCACCGAGTTGTGGCCCATGCTCTTGAGGTCGAATCCTTCGAGGAGCTGGAGGGTCTGGATCGATTGCAGCGCGTTGGTCGGCGGCGGCGGGACGCACACCTCGTGGCCGCGGAAGGTCACGGCGAGGGGCGCGCCCCACGTCGGCCGGTAGGCCGCCAGGTCCGCCTCGGTCACCCAGCCGCCCCGCGACTCGAGTGCCCGCGCGATGGCCCGGGCGATGGGTCCGCGGTAGAACGCCTCGACGCCGCCCTCGGCGATCTGCCGCAGCGTGGCGCCGAGGTCCTTCTGCACGAGGAGGGTGCCGGCGCGAGGCACCTCGCCCCCGACCAGGAAGGTCCGCTCGCCGTCCGCCGAGTGCGCCAGCTGAGGGCGCGCCTTCTGGATGAACTCGACGTTCTTTCCGGTCAGCGGGAAGCCATCCTCCGCGAGCCGGATCGCCGGGGCCATGACGGTCGCGCGCGGGACCGACCCGTGGCGCTCGTGGAGGCCGAGCGTGGCGGCGACCAGACCGGGCACGCCGATCGAGCGCGGGCCGGCCTTGAGGTCGTCGGCCGTCACCTGCGCCGGGTCGGCGGCGGCCGGCATCCGGCCGGCCGACACCACCGCCTCGCGCCGGCCCCGGTGGACGACGAGCAGCGTCGCCACGCCGCCCGGACCGGACATGTACGGCTCGACGACGTGGAGGGCGAACGACGTCGCCACGGCGGCGTCCACGGCGGAGCCGCCCTGGAGCAGCACCTCGATCCCCGCCATGGCGGCGAGGGGATGGGCGGCCGCCACGCAGCCCCGCCGCCCCATGACCGTCGGCCGAAACGCCGCGTCCCATGCGGTGCCTACTCTCATCTGCCGCTCCACGCGTCCTGCCATCAATGGCTGGTGGGGTGGTAGGGGGCCCAGTCTTGGCCGGGGCCGCCGCGGAGGAAGTCGAAGTCGGCGCCCTCGGGGGCCTGGAGGACGTGGGCCAGGTAGAGCTTGCCGTAGCCGCGGGTGAAGGCCGGCGGGGGCGGCGTCCAGCTCGCGCGCCGCCGGGCCAGCTCCTCGTCCGGGACATGGAGGACGAGCCGCCGGCCGGGCACGTCCAGCTCGATCTCGTCGCCGTCCCGGACCAGCGCCAGCGGGCCGCCGACCGCGGACTCCGGCGCGACGTGGAGCACGCACGTCCCGTACGACGTCCCGCTCATCCGCGCGTCGGAGACCCGCACCATGTCCTTCACCCCCTGCCGCAGGAGCTTCTCGGGGATGGGGAGCTGTCCCCACTCCGGCATCCCGGGCCCGCCGCGCGGCCCGCCCAGCTTCTGCACCAGCACCCGCGTCTCGTCGACGTCGAGATCGGGATCGTTCACGCGCGCCATGAGATCGTGCTTCGACTCGAACACGACGGCCCGCCCCCGATGTCGAAGAAGATGGGGCGACGCCGCCGTCTGCTTGAGCACGGCGCCGTCGGGGCAGAGGTTCCCCCGGAGGATGACGGTCCCGCCCTCCTTCCCGAGCGGCCGGTCCAGCGGGACGATCACGTCGCGGTTCCGCACGCGGGCCCCCTGGACGTTCTCGGCGAGGCTCCGGCCCGTCACGGTCGGCGCGCCGCCGTGGAGGAGCGGGAGGAGCTCGTGGAGGACGGCGGGAAGCCCTCCGGCGTAGAAGAAGTCCTCCATGAGGTACTTCCCCGACGGCCGGACGTTGGCGATGAACGGCGTCTCCCGCGACAGCCGATCGAAGAGCGAGAGCGGCAGCGGCACGCCGACGCGGCCCGCGATCGCCGGCAGGTGGACGATCGCGTTCGTGCTCCCCCCGATCGCCATGTCCACGCGGATCGCGTTCTCGAACGCCTCCGGCGTGAGGATGCGGGTCGGGCGAAGGTCTTCCGCCACCATCTCCACGATCCGTCGCCCCGTGGCCTCGGCGAGGGCCAGGCGCCGCGAGTCCGGCGCGGGGATCGCCGCGTTCCCCGGCAAGGTCATCCCCAGCGACTCGGCCATCGACGCCATGGTCGAGGCCGTGCCCATGACCATGCAGTGGCCGGCCGAGCGCGAGAAGCAGCTCTCGAGCTCGCACCAGGCTTCCTCGTCCAGCCGTCCCGCGCGGAGCTCGTCCCAGTACCGCCAGACGTCCGTTCCGGAGCCCACTTCCTCCGTCCCGAACATCCCGCGGAGCATCGGCCCCCCCGTCACCATGATCGCGGGGAGGTCCGCGCTGGCCGCGCCCATGAGCATGGCGGGCGTGGTCTTGTCGCAGCCGGAGAGGAGCACGACGCCGTCGAACGGCAGGCTCCGGATGCACTCCTCGACGTCCATCGACATGAGGTTGCGGAAGAGCATCGTCGTGGGCTTCATGAGGGGCTCGGAGAGCGAGATGACGGGGAACTCGAGCGGGAACCCGCCCGCGCGCCAGACCCCGCGCTTGACGTGCTCGGCGACCGTGCGGAGGTGGGCGTTGCAGTTCGTCGCCTCGCTCCAGGAGTTCGCGATGCCGATGACCGGGCGCCCCTGGAAGGCGTCCTCGGAGAAGCCCTCGGCCTTCATCCAGGCGCGGTGGAGGAAGCCGTTGACGTCGGTCCCGCCGAACCAGTGCTGGCTGCGGAGCGCGCGCGTGGTCGGCGCCCGGCGTCGCCGGGCGCCGCTCATCCGAGGAACTCGCGACACAGGACCTCCCACATCTCGGCCGACAGCCGCAGGCTCTCCACGTCGACCCGCTCGTCGTTGCCGTGGAACATGAGGGGGTACTCCGCGTGCGGGATGCGCGGGGAATGGAGCCCGAAGCCGTAGGCGGGGATGCCCTGCCTCCGGAAGAAGCGCGCGTCGGTCGCCCCGACGGTGAACCTGGGCACGATGTGGCTGCCGGGGACCAGGGCCCGAGTCACGCGTCGGAGCGCGTCGACCAGGGGCGTGTCGGGGTCCGTGAGCGAGCCCTCCTCGCGGCCGATGGACTCGACCGTCACTCGGCTCCGGAGATCGCCGAGGGCCTCGTCGAGCATCGTGTCCACCTCGGCGGGCGTCACGCCGGGCAAGGCCCGGATGTCGACGTCGATCTCGACCCGGTCCGGCACCGTGTTGACCTTGCTCCCGCCCCGGACCAGGTTCGGCGAGAAGGTGGTGTGGGTGGAGGCGTGGGCCATCTGGGCGAGCCCGAGGCTCTCCATCCGCCGGGCGGCGTCCAGCACGCGCTCGGGATCGGTCAGCGCGGCCGCCAGCTCCCGGTCGGGCTGGACGGCCTCCACGTAGCGCCGCCAGACATCGAGGATCCGCGCCTTCGGCTGGTAGGCGGCGATGCGGCGCACGATCTCGGCGGCGGTCACCAGCGCGTTGTCGGAGCGGAACGGCCGCGAGCCGTGTCCCGGCGTCCCGCGGACGACGATCCGGCGCCAGTTGACCCCCTTCTCGCCGACGGTGAGAGGCAAGCCGGGGCCGGACGGTGTCGGCACCGGAACGCCGCCGCTCTCCGTGATGACGTAGTCGGCCCGGACCGCATCGAGCGCGTGCTGCGTCAGGTGCTGAGCCCCGTAGAGACCGCCCGCCTCCTCGTCGGCCACCGCCAGGTAGATGAGGGTGCCCCGCGGCCGGAACCCGGCGACGGCGAGCCGTCGCGCGGCGACGGCCATCGTCGCCGTGAGGTTCAGCATGTCCGTCGCCCCGCGCCCCCACACGATGTCGTCGACGAGGTCCCCGCCGAACGGATCGCGGCGCCAGCCCGCCGGGTTGGCGGGGACGACGTCGGTGTGTCCCATGAGGAGGAGCGTCGGGGCCTGCGGATCCCGTCCCTCGATGCGCGCGACGAGGCTCGCCCGGCCGGGTGCGGCCTCGAACCGTCGACACGCGAGGCCCGAGCCCGCGAAGTAGTCCTCCAGCGCCTGGACGTTACGGATCTCCTGGCCGGAGCCGACGGTGTCGTCGTTGACGCAGGCGTTCCGGATCATCGTCCGGAGGAGCTCGGTGGGCTCCGCGGTCAGGCGATCGAGCGGCATGGCGCCTCCTCGGGGACGGGCGGTGTCCGGTGCTGCCCGTCATGGTAGGGGCCGGCTCCGTCATGGTCAACGGCCGGGCACGGCCGCTGGGGCCCGCGGTTGCCGGGGCGCGCCACGCGGCGGTAGACTGGCCTCGTGGCCATGACGCTCCGGATCGCAGCCGGTGCCGTGTCGGCGCAGGCGGCGCTGAACGACTCGCCCACCGCCCAGGCGGTCTGGGCCGCGCTTCCGATCGAGGCGGCGGCCCAGACGTGGGGCGACGAGATCTACTTCTCGATCCCCGTGTCGCTCGCGGAGGAGGACGCGCAGGCGGTGGTCGCGCCCGGCGACCTCGGCTACTGGCCACCGGGTCGTGCGTTCTGCATCTTCTTCGGCCCGACGCCGGCCAGCCGGGGCGACGAGTGCCGTCCGGCGAGCCCCGTCAACGTCCTCGGGCGCGTCGACGGGGACCCGACAGTGTTCAAGACCGTCCGGGCCGGCGCCCGGATCCGCCTCGAGCGAGACAGGGGGGAGCCATGAAGATCTTCCTCGACACCGCGAGCGTGACCGAGCTGCGGGAGGCCACGGCGATGGGCCTTCTGGACGGCGCGACCACCAACCCGTCGCTGGTCGCGAAGGAGAAGCGGCCGTTCCGGGACCTGGTCGAGGAGATCTGCCGGATCGTGGACGGGCCGGTGAGCCTCGAGGTGGTCGCGACCGACACCGACGGCATGGTCCAGCAGGGGCGGGAGCTGGCGAAGATCGCCTCGAACGTCGTGGTCAAGCTTCCGACGACGGGGGAGGGGCTCAAGGCGCTCCGGATCCTCCGGGGCGAGGGACTCCGGACGAACCTCACGCTCTGCTTCTCGCCGAGCCAGGCTCTCCTCGTCGCGAAGGCGGGCGCGACCTATGTGAGCCCATTCCTCGGGCGGCTCGACGACATCTCGCACGTCGGGATGGACCTGATCCGGACGATCCGGAAGATCTACGACAACTACGGCTTCGAGACGGAGATCCTCGCCGCTTCGCTCCGGAACCCCCTGCACGTCGTGGACGCGGCCCTGGCAGGGGCGGACGTGGCCACGCTGCCGTATGCCGTCTTCCAGCAGCTGCTCAAGCACCCGCTGACCGACATCGGCCTCAAGCGCTTCCTGGACGACTGGCAGAAGGCGGGCGTGACGCTCTAGGCGTCGCGCCGTGCCCTCGGCCGCTGTCCGGCTCGTCGGGGAGATGTACGACGCGTTCGCGCGGCGGGACGCGGCCGCCGTGCTCGAGCGGCTCTCCCCGGACGTCGAGATCCGCCAGAGCGAGCTGGTCCCCTGGGGCGGACACTATCGCGGGCACGAGGGCGCCCGGGAGTTCTTCGGGCGGGTGCTCGGCGCGATCGACTCCACGGTGACGGTCGAGCGCTTCATCGACGCCGGCGATCACGTGGCGGCGGTCGGGCGGACGCGCGGGCGCACCCGGGCGGGCGGCGCCGCCTTCGACCTGGCCGTGGTCCACGTGTGGACGGTGCGGGACGCGCGGATCGCGCGGCTCGAGGTGTACATCGACACGCCGGCCATGCGCGAGGCACTGGGCTCCGCCTGAACGCCCGATCCGGGCACCTTACCGGACCACCCTCCGATCGGGGTACAGTGAGGCGGCCATGACCGAGACCTACGACTTCGACCTGGTGGCGATCGGGAGCGGTCCGGCCGGTCAGCGGGCCGCCGTCCAGGCGGCGAAGCTCGGCAAGCGGGCCGCCGTGATCGAGAAGAACCGCTGCATCGGTGGCGTCTGCGTCGAGACCGGGACGATCCCGAGCAAGACGTTCCGCGAGGCGGTGTGGGCGGTGAGCGCCGCCTCCGGCCCCGGTGCCCGTCCGACCGCCCAGCAGCTCCTCGCCCGCGTCAGCGAGGTCGTGCGCCGGGAGATCGAGGTGCTGGACAGCCAGCTCCGCCGGAACGACGTCCTGGTGATCCGGGGCGAGGCCCGGTTCCAGGACCCCCACACGCTCCTGGTCCGATCGGAGTCGGGGGATCAGGTGGTCCGCGCCGCGTCCATCGTCGTCGCCGTCGGCACGCGGGCCGTCACCCCGCCCGGGGCGGTCCTCGACGGCGAGGTGGCGATCACCAGCGACGACATCGTCAGCCTGAAGCGCCTGCCCCGTGCGATGACCGTGGTCGGCGGCGGCGTCGTGGGGATCGAGTACGCCTCGATCTTCGCCACGCTCGGCGTCGAGGTGACGCTGGTCGAGCGGCGGGACCGCCCGCTCGACTTCGTCGACCGGGAGATCGTCGACGAGCTGATCCACCAGATGCGGAAGCGCAACGTCACCTTCCGCTTCGGCGAGACGGTGGAGCGCTTCGAGGTGTCGGCCGGACCGCCCCGGCGCGGCGTGCTCTTCCTCGAGTCCGGGAAGCGGATCGTGTCCGACCTGGTGCTCTTCTCGGCGGGCCGGGCCGGCGCGATCGATGGGCTGAACCTCGCCGCCGCCGGGCTCGTCGCCGACGAGCGGGGCCGCCTCGCCGTCGACGCCGACTTCCGCACCGCCGTTCCCCACATCTACGCGGCCGGCGACGTGATCGGCCATCCGGCCCTGGCGGCGACGTCGAGCGAGCAGGGACGGCTGGCCGCCTGTCACGCCTTCGGCGTGATGGCCGGGCCGATGGCGCCCCACTTCCCCGTGGGGATCTACGCGATCCCGGAGATCTCGATGGTCGGCGCCACCGAGCAGGAGCTGACCGCGGCGAAGACCCCCTACGAGATCGGCGTTGCCCGGTACGACGAGATCGCGCGGGGCCAGATCCTGGGCGACGACAGCGGGCTCTTCAAGATGCTGTTCCACCGGGACGACCGGCGGCTCCTCGGCGCCCACGCGATCGGCACCCAGGCCACCGAGCTGATCCACATCGGCCAGGCGGTGCTGGGGCTCGGCGGCGGGCTCGACTACTTCATGCATACGGTCTTCAACTACCCGACGCTGGCGGAGTGCTACAAGGTGGCCGCGCTCGACGCGGCCAACAAGCTCGCGACCTGACCGATCCGCGCGCTACGACCGGCGCCCGGCCACCAGCAGGAGCACGATCCCGCCCGCCACCGCCACGACCCCGACCAGCGGCGACAGGGGAATGGTCTTCTTCCGCTCGACCTCCGCCTTGAGCGGCCCGAGGTCGATGACCTTCTCGCTCGTCGTGTAGGTGATGCCCTCATAGACGAGCGCGACCACGCCCAGCACGATCAGGGCGACGCCGATCAGCTTCATCATCTGTGTGTCCTTTCTCTAGGGGGAGTTTGCGACTCGCCGGGTCATGGTCGGACGCGGAGGCCGTCTGCCCAGGTCCGCAGCTCTTCCGGGCGGGCGCGGCGCTCGAGGGCGACGTACGGGGCGATCCGGTCGAGGAGCCCGCGGTAGCGCTCGTCCAGGGCGGCCCGGAGGCCGTCGAGCGGCGCCTCCACCGCGAAGACGCCGAGCATCTCGTCCGTGATCAGCGCCGCCATCCCCGCCCAGTCCCCCTCGACCGACTTCCGGTGGAGCTTGGGCGTCAGGTCCTGCCAGCCGTGAGCCGCGAGCACCGGCTCGTAGGTCCGGGTCGAGGCGTAGAAGGCGATCTGGGCGCGAGCGTGCTCGCGGGCGCGCGTCATCTCGTCCGCCGTCCGGCCCGTGATCAGGAACACGGACGATGCGAGCGCGACGGCCTCACGCGGCCGGCCGCCCCGGGCGAGCCCGGCCTCGATGTGAGGCAGCGCAAACTCCCGCAGGTACTTCACCGAGTGGAATGGGTGGAGATGCACGCCGTCGCATAGCTCGCCGGCCAGGCGCAGGTTGTAGGCGTTGACCGCCGCGACGTAGATGGGAATTCGCGGGTGCTCGATCGGCTCCGGCGCGAAGAACGGCGTCGTGAGCGTGATCGCGTAGTGCTCGCCCCGGAAGCTCACGGGTCCCCGCGTCTGCCACGCGTCCCAGATCGCCCGGAGCGCCAGGACGTACTCGCGAAGCCGCGGCCCCGGGGCGGTCCACTTGACGGAGAACCGCCGCTCGATGTGTCCCTTGACCTGGGTGCCGAGGCCCAGGATCAGCCGTCCGCCCGAGGCGGCCTGGAGGTCCCACGCCGTGTGCGCGACCACCGTCGGGCTCCGGGGGAAGGCGACGGCGATGGCCGTGCCCAGGCTCACCCGGCGGGTGTGCTCGGCGGCGACGCCGAGCGGCAGGAAGGGGTCGTGGCGCGTCTCCGCCGTCCAGAGCCCGTCGAAGCCGAGATCCTCCGCCTCGCGAGCCATCCCCGGAACGTCGGCGAGCGTGTCGATCGCCAGGGTCACGTCGATCTTCACGGTGGCCTCCCGCAAGCGTACCGCAGTCCGGCCCCGCTACGGGCGCCGCCGGTAGGCCATCGACTCGAGCCGGGCGATCCGGTCGGCGATGGGCGGGTGGGTGGCGAAGAGATCGGCGAGCCAGCCCTCGCGCTCGTTGACCACCCGGCCGAGCGGGTCGGCGATGCAGAGGTGGGCGGTGCCTCGGTGGATCCGCAAGGTCGGCGCCGCCGCCGCCGCCAGCTTCCGCAGCGCGCCGGCGAGCCCGAGGGGGTTGCGCGTCAGCTCGGCACCCGACGCGTCGGCCAGGTACTCGCGGCGGCGCGACACCGCCGTCGCCAGGATACGGCCGAGCAGCGGCGTCAGGAGCACGGTCAGGAGCCAGAGGGCAAGCGGGACGAGCCCGCGCGGCCCCGGGATCCCGGGGTCGGCCGCAGGCGACGCTCCGCCGCGGCCATCCCGTCACCGGAGGCCGAGATCGACCCGCGGCAGCTGGCGCTCGGCTGTCTCCGTCTGGAAGAACTCGGCCGGCCGGAAGCCGAGCCCGCTCGCGACGAGGTTCACCGGAAAGATCTGCTGCCGCGTGTTGTAGCGGGCGACCAGGTCGTTGTAGAGCTGGCGCGCGAAACCGATCCGGTTCTCGGTAGTGACCAGCTCCTCCTGCAGGGCGAGGACGTTCTGGTTCGCCTTGAGGTCGGGGTAGCGCTCCATCACCGCGAGTAGTCCGCCGACCGCCTGGCTCAGCGCGCCTTCCGCGAGGCCGATCGCTCCCGCCCCGGTCGCCGCCTGCGCGCGCGTCCGCGCCTGGGCGATGCGTTCGAAGAGTTCCCGCTCGTGGCGCAGGTACCCCTGGACGGCGGCGACCAGGTTGGGGATGAGATCGTGGCGTCGCTTGAGCTGGACGTCGATCTGGGCCCAGGCGTTCCGGACCTGGTTCCGGAGGCCGACCAGGCCGTTGTAGAGCCAGACGCCCCCGGCCACCACGGCTGCCGCCAGGACGAGGGCGAGAAGTCCGATCAATGGCGGTCGCTGGGGTGGTCGCCGGCAGCGTCGTGGCTCGCGGCTCCTCGGTGATGAAGGACCCGGTCCGCCAGGCGTCCCTCGGCCACCATCGTCGCCAGCGCCGAGCGCTGGATCTTCCCGCTCGACGTCTTGGGGATCGTCTGGGGCCTGACGAGGAGGACGCGCGCGGGCCGGAGCCCGCTCCGCTGCCGGACCGCCTGGGTCACGTCGTGCGCGATGCGCGACAGGTCCGCGGGCGCGAGGTCGTCGGCCCGCACCTCGGCGACGACGTGGAGGCGCTGGGTGCCGGTCCGCTCGCTCTCGATGCCGATGGCGGCGGAGTAGCGGATGCCGGCCACGTGGTCCGCGGCCTCCTCGACGTCGCCGGGGACGATGTTCTGCCCCCCCACGATGATCACGTCCTTGATGCGGCCCGTGATGAAGAGGTATCCCTCGGCGTCGAGGAACCCGAAATCACCGGTGTGGAGCCAGCCGTCGCGGAGCGCGCGGGCGGTGGCCTCGGGGTCGCGGTAGTAGCCCTGCATCACCCCGGGACTCTTCACCAGGACCTCCCCGACCTCGCCGGCGGGCGCGCGGCCCGCGCCGTCGGGCCCCGCGATCTCCACCTGCACCCCCCGGCAGGGCGCCCGACCGAGACGAAGTTGCCCGTTGGGTCGACGCGGACCGGCTGTCCATGCGGCCAGACCGCCACCGCGAGTGTCGCCTCGGCGAGCCCGTAGGCCGGCGCGAAGATGTCGCCGACGCCGAAGCGCTCCTGGAACGCGCGGATCGTCGACAGGCGGATCGGCTCCGCCCCCGAGAGCGCCATGCGGAGGCTGGACAGGTCGAGCCCGGTCGTGTCGTGGATGTGGCGCACGCAATTGCGGTAGCCGAAGTCCGGGGACACGGTGAGGTGCGCCCGGTGCTCGGTGATCGCCTCGAGCCATGTGCGGGGGCTCCGGAGGTCGGGTGGCAGGAGCACCAGGGCCGCGCCGGTGTAGAGCGCGCCGAAGGCGAGGCCGATGAGCCCCATGTCGTGATAGAGCGGGAGCCAGCTCACGAGCCGGTCGGGGGGTGTCACGCCGACCGCCTCGACCATCATCCGGACGGTGGCCATCACGTTCCGGTGGCTCAGCACGACCCCACGGGGCGCCGACGTGCTGCCGGACGTGTACTGGAGGAAGCAGACCTCGTCCTCGGCGGCCTGGATCGGCGCCGACACGGCCTGCCCGGCGTCCAGCACGTCCGGCGTCAGGAGGTGCCGGAGATCCGGCGCCCCGGCGCGCGCCGCCTCGACGTCGGCGCGGAACCAGTCGATCGTCACGACGGCGCGGGCCTCGCAGCTCTGGAAGACGCGGGCCTTCAGCTCGGGGTCGAGCGTG
Organism: uncultured Candidatus Rokubacteria bacterium; assembly: GCA_963799055.1. Taxonomy (GTDB): domain Bacteria; phylum Methylomirabilota; class Methylomirabilia; order Rokubacteriales; family DASRDR01; genus DASRDR01. The sequence continues at coordinate 219,253 of CAWCVP010000013.1, read as the reverse complement.
GGGTAGAGCGGGACCGGAACGGCCCCGAGCGCGAGGGTCCCGAAAAAGCTGAAGAAGAACTCCTCGCAGGTCGGGAGGACGATCGCCACCTTGTCGCCCGGCCCGATCCCGAGCTCCCGGAGCGCGCCGGCGTAGCGCAGGCTCGTCGCGTGGAGGCGCCCCGCGGTGAGCGGGGTGCCGAAGAGCGTGAAGTAGACGCCGTCCGGCTCGGCCGCCGCCCGCCGGGCGACCAGGTCGGAGAGCGTCGGGCAATCGGCCGGCTTCCAGGGCGGCGTCGCGTTGCGCACGGGGTGTCCCGACGGCGTCATGCTAGCACTCGGCGTCGATGTCTCGCGTCGTTTCCCGTCGACCGCGGCCGGCCGAGAGCCGGTCCATCCTCATCGCCCCGCCGTGGCCCGGCGCAGCCGAGCATCGAGGGTCACGAGTTCGGCGCCGAGTGACCGTGCTGCCCACACGTACGCCGCGTCGTAGACGGTGAGGCGCAGCCGCTCCGCCAGCCGAATCACCTCCGGCACAGCGACCTCCACCTCCTCGATCCCCATCCCCTCGGCGAGGGCGAAGCCGGCCAGCAAGGCGTCTCGCTGCGCCGGATACCGCTGGATCTTCTTGAGACAGACACTGCCGACCTCGTATCGCCAGAGCGCGGGAGCCGCCAGCGGGCCGCCTGTCAACAGCTTCGCGACCTCCGAGGCTCGCGGCTCACCGAAGACGAGCGCCCCCAGGGCCGACGCGTCGACGACCTTAACGGGCACGACGGTCGGCGCGGATCATCGCGGCGGACTCGTCGGCCGTGCGCACCCCCATCGCGCGGACCCGAACCAGGGCTTCCGCGGGGCTGAGCCGTCCCCGGGCGGTGACGGCTTCCTCCAGGATCGCCATGAGCTCGCCCTGTAGCGAGCGGTGTCCCAGGGCCGCGCGCTTCCGCAGCCGCTCCGCGAGATCGTCTGGAACGTTCTTGATCGAAAGGTTCACGGGCATGAGATCGTCCCTCCCGACGATGGTTCCGAATCGGCTCCAGAATAGCTCCATCCCGCGGCGAAGGTCAACCGACATGGCCCATCGGGCCGTGCCACGTGAGGCCACCGGGCCGTTCCCGCGAGTCGTCCATCACGGCGGCGCTCCGGGGCCTGCTACTCCACCCAGTCGGCGACGAAGACGTTGAACTCGCGAGGAGCGGCGGCGCCGCGGCTCGAGCAGAAGACCAGGCGGCGGCCGTCGGGCGAGAACATCGGGAACGACTCAAAGGACTCTCCGTAGGTGAGGCGCTCGAGGCCGCGGCCGTCGCGGCGGACGAGGTAGAGCGCGAAGTCGAAGCGGCCGGGGTCGTGGAGGTTCGACGAGAAGACGATCCGCTCGCCGTCGGGATGGAGGCTGGGCGCCCAGTTGGCGGCGCCGTTGCTCGTGATCTGGCGCATGCCGGTCCCGTCGGCGTCCATGACGAAGAGCTCGGCCCGGCTCGGCCGGACGAGACGCTGCCCGAGGAGCGTCCGGTACTCGGCCAGGTCCGCGGCGTCCGCCGGATGCCAGGCGCGCCAGACGATCTGCCGGCCGTCCCACGAGAAGAACGGCGCCCCCGTCGTAGCCGGGCCGGTCGGTGAGCCGTCGCACCTGACCGCCGGCCGCGTCCGAGACGTAGAGGTCGAGGTCGCCGTCGCGCATCGAGGTGAAGACGATCCGGCCGTCGGGCGCGATCGTGGCCTCGGCGTCGTAGCCGGGGGAGGCGGCCAGGCGGCGAAGGTCGCTCCCGTCGATCGCGCACGTGTAGAGGTCGTAGTCGTGCAGCGGCCACACGTACCCGCGAGAGCGATCGGGCGGGGGCGGGCAGTCCGGGCTGCGCGTCATGGGTCGACGCGTAAAGCACCCGCGCGCCGTCCGGCGTGAAGAACGCGCAGGTCGTCCGGCCGCGGCCGGTCGACACGAGACGCACGTCGCTCCCGTCCGCGCCCATCGTGAAGATCTGGTCGCAGCCGAACGGCGGGCGGGTCGACTGGAAGACCAGCCGCGTCGCCGCTCCGGTCCCAGTACGCCTCGGCGTTCTGCCCACCGAAGGTGAGCTGGCGGAGGCGGCAAAGTGACGCTCGCGGGGATCAGGCGGCGGCGCGACCCGCGCGGCCTGGGCGCGCGCCCGCCGGGCCACGAAGTGCTCGCGCAGGGCGACGGTCGCTCCCGCGAGGCCGAGTCGCAGCACCGTCCGGCGATCGAACGACCCGGTCAGCACGTGGGCCGCGAACCGCCCGTCACCCGGGCGGTCAGCGTCGCTCCTCCAGGGTGGCCTGGGCCGTGCGCTCGGCGCCGTCGCGCACGTACGTGACCTCGATCGGCCTCGCCGGCGCGCCGGCTGCGGAGCGCGAAGACCAGGTCGTCGAGCGTCCGGACGCTCACCCCGGCGAACCGCACGATGACGTCCCCCGTCTGGAGCCCGGCCCGATCCGCGGGGCTGCCGGGCCGCACGCCGCCCAGGCGGACGCCCGGGTGAGGGGACTCGCCGAAGTCGGGGACCGCGCCGAAGTACGGGCCATAGCCGGTCGCGCCCGTCCCGGCCCGCGGCGGGCCGCCGGGCACGCGGACGAAGGCCGGACGCTGGTCGCGGTCGGCGAGCGCTCGGATGACCCGGTACGCGACGGTGGTGACCGTGCGGAGGCCGTCGGCGTCGATCTTGTCCCACGTGTCGCTCGGACGGTGGTAGTCGGCGTGCGGCCCGGTGAAGAAGAACACCACGGGCCGCTCCCGATTGAGGAACGCCGTGTGGTCGGACGGCCCGACGCCGTCGCCGCGCAGCGCGGCCTTCGCCGGGAGCCCCTGGGCGGCTTGCTCCACCAGCGCGCGCAGCCCCTGGCCGGTGTCGACGCCCATGACGTGGAGCTGGCCGTCACGGAGCCGGCCCACGCTGTCGAGGTTCACCATCGCGATCGTGCGCTCGAGCGGGACTGCGGGGTGGCGCACGTAGTGCCCGGAGCCGAGGAGCCCCAGCTCCTCGGCCCCGAACGCGATGAACACGATGCTCCGGCGGGGCGGCGCCCCGCGGGTCAGGGCCTCGGCGAGCCCGAGGAGCGCGGCCGTACCCGAGGCGTTGTCGTCCGCCCCCGGGTGGATCGCGTCGCCGCGCTCCGGCGCGAGGGAGAACGGGCTCCCGCGCCCGAGGTGATCGTAGTGGGCGCCGACGACGACGGCCTCGGCGCCGAGGCTCGGATCCGTGCCGGGCAGGATGCCGACGACGTTGGCCGTCGTCCCGCGCTCGCGGGCGAGCGCCGTCCGGATCCGCGCCTGCACGCCGGGCAGGGCACGCGACGCCGGCGTGCCCGCCCGATCGATGCGCGTGGAGAGATCGGCGAGGTCGAGACCGGCGGGGCCGAGGAGCGCGTCGGCGACTTCTCGCCGGGCCGAGATCGCGACGATCCCCCAGGAGGGCGTCGTGCCGCGGAGCGGCGTCAGGCGATCCTCGCGCCCCGGGCGCTCGACGACGATCACCGCCGCCGCCCCATGCTCGCGCGCGTTCAGGACCTTGTGGCGGAGCTCGGTGTAGTGGAAGTGCTGGGCCGGGCGAAACGGTCCCTGGGGATCGGTCTCGCGCGGCTCGCCGGTCATCACCAGCACGACCTTGCCCCGGACGTCGAGGCCGGCGTAGTCGTCGTAGCCGAGGGACGGCGCGGTGATCCCGTGACCGGCGAAGACGGCCTCGGCGGCGACGTCGCCGTCCTCGGAGAACGCGAACGGCAGGAAGGCCTGCTCGCCGGCGAAGGCCCGCGCGGGAACGCCCGGTGCCGCGACCTCGAGCAGGGCGCCCGGCGCGAGGCGCACGCTCGTCAGCACCTCGAATCGCTGGAGGAAGCCGCCCGAGTCGCCGGCGGGACGAAGGCCGAGCCGCTGGAAGGCGCTCGCCAGGTACGCGGCCGCCCGATCCGCTCCCGGCGTCCCGGCCGCGCGGCCTTCCATCCCGGGGTCGCTCAGGTCCCGAACCCAGCCGAGGAGTCTCGAGGCCTCGGGCACCGGCTCGGCGGCGCCGGAGAGCGCGACCGCTCCGAGGCCGACCAGCGCGGTCAGGAGGAGGCGGGCGAGGACGATGCGCCGGCCCGACACGACGGCGCTACCGCGGTAGCTCGATGCTCCGGAACGCCTCGGCGTAGGTGTAGCCGTGCGGCTTCCCGAGATCGGCCGCCCGCTCGCGGACCCGTCCCTCGGCGCCCGCGAAGTCCCGCAGCTGGCTCGCGTGGCAGCGCAGGGCCTCGAGCTTCCGGTCCATCGTGCCCGTGATGTCGAGGATCACGTCCGGCTCCCCGTGGCCCATGAGGTACACCTCGCGCACCTTGTGGGGCTCGAATCCTTCCGCGAGCAGCTCGGGGAAGTGCATCCGGTCCCGCGCGTAGGGGTACACGGCGTCGAGCGCGAGCCGTCCCGCGTGGCGGTGGTCCCGGTGGCCGGAGTAGGGGTTGAGGCTCGGGAACGGGTTCTGCGTGACGATCCGGTCCGGCCGGAAGCGCCGGATCTCGCGGATCACCTCCCGCCGGGCGTCGCGCGTGTCCTCGAGCTCGCCGTCGGGATGGCGGAGGAAGACGACGTCCTTCACGCCCAGGACGCGGGCGGCCGCGCGCTGCTCGGCCTCGCGCACCGTCGCCAGGCGCTCGGGCGTCATCGCCGGGTCGTCGGACCCGCGATTGCCGCTCGTGAAGAGGCAGTAGAACACGTCGCAGCCGTCCGCCACCCAGCGCGCCACGCTGCCCGCGCAGCCGAACTCGGCGTCGTCGGGATGGGCCACGACCACCAGGATCCTCCGGACGTCGGCCATGAGCGCTCCCCGTGCGTGAAGTATGCTGCTGCGGGATCACTCTATCACGCGGGGGTTTGGGCGCCGACCGGGCCACGCCGGCGCGGTACACTGGGCCCGCCAAGGAGGGGAGAGTCGCGTGGAGTCGGTTCTCGTCGCAGGCGGTGCCGGATTCATCGGCGCGAACTTCGTGCGGGCTCCTGCTCGCCCGCACGGACGCGCGCGTCGTCGTTCTCGACCGACTGACCTACGCCGGCAATCTGGCGAGCCTGGCCGACGTCGCGTCACACCCCCGCTTCGCGTTCGTTCGAGGGGATATCGCCGATCGCGCGGCGGTCGAGGCGCTTCTCCGGGAGCACCGCCCGGACGCGATCGCGAACCTCGCCGCCGAGACCCACGTGGACCGCTCGATCGACGGGCCGCGCGCGTTCGTCGAGACGCAACCTGGTCGGCACGTTCGAGTTGCTGGACGGCGGCGCGCCGGCACTTCCAGACGCTCGACGCCCGATCGGCGCGCCCGCTTCCGGTTCCTCCAGGTGTCGACGGACGAGGTCTACGGCTCGCTCGGGCCGACGGGCCTCTTCGCGGAGGCGAGCCCGTACGCGCCCAACTCCCCGTACGCCGCGTCGAAGGCGGGGGCCGATCATCTCGTGCGGGCCTATCACGAGACCTACGGTCTGCCGGCGTTCGTCACGAACTGCTCGAACAACTACGGGCCGTTCCAGTACCCCGAGAAGCTGATCCCGCTGATGATCCTCAATGCGCTGGAGGGCAAGCCGCTGCCCCTCTACGGTGACGGCGGGAACGTGCGGGACTGGCTCCACGTGGAGGATCACTGCGCGGCGCTACTGCTCGTCCTGCGGCAGGGAGTCCCCGGGGCACGCTACAACATCGGGGCCGGAGACGAGCGCACCAACCTCGAGGTCGTGGACGCGATCTGCGCGGCGCTCGAGTCGATCCGGCCGGCCGCGGGCAACCCCGGGGTCCTGGCGCGAGGAGTGGCCCGCTACCGTGACCTCAAGACGTTCGTCGCCGACCGCCCGGGCCACGACCGTCGGTACGCGGTCGACGCGACCCGGCTCCGGACCGAGCTCGGATGGCGGCCGACCCACGCCTTCCAGGACGGCCTTCGCGCCACCGTGGCCTGGTACCTGGAGCACCGCGACTGGTGTGACGCGGTACTCCGGGACAAGTACGGCCGCGAGCGCCTCGGTCTGGGGGAAGCGCGGCCCACGACGACCTGAGCCGACCCGGGCGCTCTCGCCGGGGCGGCCGCGTACTCCCCGACCGCTAACTCCGTTTGGACAGAGGCGAGTCCCCTACCCGGCCCGACGGCCAAGCGGCCATTTCTTGACGACCCCTGAAACCCTGGTTTATCCTTGTTGCTCGACTCCTGTTTGGTCATGAAGAAAGCCAAGTCCGACTACCTGATCCAGTCCGTGAGCCGCGCGCTCGACATCCTGGAGGCCTTCACGGCCAACGAGGGCGAGCTCGGGGTGACCGAGCTGTCGCGTCGCCTGAAGCTCCACAAGAACAACGTCTTCCGTTTGCTGGCCACGCTCGAGACGCGAGGCTACGTCGAGCAGGACAAGGAGAGCGGCAACTACCGTCTCGGCATGAAGACCTTCGAGGTGGCCAGCGTCTTCACGTACCACCTCGGTCTGGTCCGCCAGGCGCGGCCCGTCCTCGAGCAGCTGGCGCAGGCGACCGGCGAGGCCGCTTACCTCGGCGTGCTGGAAGGACCTTCGGTCGTGTGCGTGGACATGGTGGACACCACCCTGCCGGTGCGGGTCGTCTCGCACCTGGGGCGTCGGCTGCCCGCCCACGCCTCCGCGCTCGGCAAGGCCCAACTGGCGTTCCGGTCCCGCGAGGAGCGGGAGGATCTGTGGAAGCGCGGGATGCCGGCGAGCCCGACCGGTCGCACGATCGTCGAGCCGTCGCTGCTCGCGGACGAGCTTGCCCGCGTGGTCGAGCGCGAGTGGGCCCTCGAGGACGAGGAGCTCGAGCCCGGCGTCCGCGGGCTCGCGGCGCCCGTCCGCGACTACACTCGGCGCGTCGTCGGCGCGATCGGCGTGCGCGGCCCCGCCTTCCGGCTCCCCCTCGAGAGACTCGAGACCGAGCTCGCCTCCCGCGTTCGCGCGGCGGCCCGGGACGTCTCCAAGCGCCTCGGCTTCCCCGTCATCACCGCCAACGCCGCCAACGCCGATTGACCCCGGTGGGGCCGGGCGCGAGCGGGGGACGGTGACGGAACCCGCCGCCGGCACCGCCCGCCGTGACTTCCTCCGCCGTCGTCGCCGCGTCCTGGGCGGCACGAGCCTGATTCTCGCCACTCTCGCGGCGCTCGCCGCCCTGCTCCTCGCGCCGAACCGTCTCGCCAGCGTGCGCCTCGGGGAGGTTGCCCTCGCGTGGTGGGCGATGGGGGCCGTCGCTCTGATCGCGCTCATCGCCGTGAGTCGAGGGCTTCGCGAGAGTGATCCGGCCGACGCGTCCGGGGGGCGGACCTCGTGGGTCCTGCCGCTGGCGCTCGCGCTCGTCTGGGGCTCGCCCGCGCTGTGGCTGGGTCTCCCGCCGCTCCTCTTGGGCGACGGGATCCGTGGGCTCTGGCCGGCCGCCGTGGTGATCGGCGGCGCCGTCCTCGCGATGCTCCTGCTCGAGACGCGGCTGACCCGCGCCGACGACTCCGTCGCGCGGACATCAGGAGTGGCGGCGGCGCGCTGGCCAAGCGCCGGCGGCTGCCGGGCCCTGCTCGGATCGATCGAGATGCTGGTGGCGGCGCTGTTCGTCTGGGCGCAGCTCGCCGCTGTGCGTGAGCTGGCGGCGATGATCGGATGGCCCCGCGCGGCCACGATCGGCGCCGTCGTCCTCGTGGCCCTGGGCGCCTTGTTGCCGGATCTGTTTCGAGCCCGGCTGGCGGCGCTGGCCGGTGGTCTCGCGCTCGTGGGGCTCGCCGCGCCGCTCGTCCTCGTCGCGCTTCACACCACGACGGGCTGGCCCGGGGTGTGGAGCGCGGTGGCGTCCCGTCCCCGCATCGCGTTCATCGAGGGCACCGCGTGGACCCTCGAGGGCGGGGCCGTTCGGGGACCGGGCGCGCCGCCGACGATGCGCTTCGTCGACGAGCAGCGCATTGCGTTCGCGGCCCCGGGGACCGTCGTCATGGAGCCCCGGGAAGGCACGCGCTTTGCGCGCGACGTCCGGCTGGGCGAGGAAGTGTCAGTGCACCCCGGCGACCGGCTCATCGTGCCGGATGGCATGCATCTCCGGTTCGAGCCGGGCCGCCGCGTTCCGGATGCGCCCGATTCCGGACCGGCGTGGGTCGAGCCGCCGGCACGGAGTACCGGCTGGCTCGGCCTCGTGACCCTGGGGGTGACGGGGCTCCTGGGCGTCCTGGGTCTGCCGGCCGGCGTCATCCGCGGAGGCGCGGGAAGACTGGCTCCGCGCCGAGCCGCCCAGCTGGCGGTCGGGCTGGTGATGGCGGGCGCCGCGCTCGCGCTGGGGTGGAGCCTCTACGCCGTCTGGCTGACCCCGGAGGTATATGCAGCCGGAGTGGCCGGGATCGAGGTATACGCCCTGCCGGCGAGCATGGCGCGTCTCGGGGGATGGGGGAGCCTCCTGGCCGCGCTCGCCCTCGGCGGGCTCGCGCTCGGGGGAGGCGCCGCCGCCCTGGCCGGCCTCCAGGGTCTCGCGGCCACGGAGAACCCCGCGTCCGCCGCCCACTGGACCCGGCGCCGCGCGGCCCTCCTCGTCCTGGGGCTGGGCCTTCTCGCGTGCCTCGTCCCGGCGGGATCCTGGGCCCTCCTCGTCCTCGCACTCGGCGTCGCGGCGTCAGCCCTCGCTCCCGCGGCGCTGCTCGCCGGCTGGAGCGAGCGCGCGACCCCCGGAGGGGTGGCGGCCGGCGCCGCGGTGGGACTCCTCACCTTCCTGGTCGTGGCCCTCGCCGGCGTCGTGAGCCCCGGAGGACCCGAGGACGCGTGGAGGATGGCCATCACGACCGGGCCGGCGACGGTTGCCGTCCCCGCCCACCTCCTGGTGGCCTGGCTCCTGCGCTTGCGGCGGCCGGCCGCTCAGCGCCTGCCCCCGGGTTTCGGCGGGGCTGCCGCAATGCCGCCGCCGCAAACGAGCTGAGGACACCGCCCGGAGGTCACGAGCGCGCCGCGCGGTTGCGTTCCCGCGGAGCGTCGGCAAGAATGGATCGTCACCGCCATGGCTAGTGACCGCATCGTCATCCGCGGCGCTCGCGAGCACAACCTCAAGAACGTCGACATCGAGATTCCCCGGGACCGGATGGTTGTCATCACCGGGCTCTCGGGCTCGGGCAAGTCCTCGCTCGCGTTCGACACAATCTACGCCGAGGGCCAGCGGCGCTACGTGGAGAGCCTGTCCGCGTACGCCCGGCAGTTCCTGGAGCAGATGGAGAAGCCCGACGTCGACTCGATCGAGGGGCTCTCCCCGGCCATCTCGATCGAGCAGAAGACGACGTCGAAGAACCCGCGCTCCACCGTCGGGACCGTCACCGAGATCTACGACTACCTCCGAGTCCTCTACGCGCGCGTCGGGACGCCCCACTGTCCCCAGTGCGGCCAGGCCATCGCGGCGCAGACCGTCCAGCAGATGGTCGACCGCATCCGGACCCTTCCGGTCGGCACGCGGATCGTCGTGCTCGCCCCCGTCGTGCGCGGCCGCAAGGGTGAGTACCGAAAGCTCCTCTTCGAGCTCCGCCGGCAGGGCTTCGGGCGCGTCCGCGTGAACGGGACCGTGCGGGACCTCGCCGAGGACATCGAGCTGGACAAGAAGCGGAAGCACACGATCGACGTGGTCGTCGACCGCCTGGTCATCCGGGACACGGGGGCGGCGCGCCTGGCCGACTCCCTGGAGACGGCGCTCCGGCTCGCCGAGGGCGTGGTCGTCGTCGAGGTGCCGGACAGCGGGCAGGCGTGGGTGTTCTCGGAGCGCTTGGCCTGCGCGGCGTGCGGCGTCTCGTTCCCCGAGGTCTCGCCCCGGATGTTCTCGTTCAACAACCCGTACGGAGCCTGCCCGGCCTGCGGCGGCCTCGGGACGCGGCTCGAGTTGGATCCGGACCTCGTCGTGCCCGATCCGAGGAAGTCCCTGGCGAAGGGGGCGCTCGCGCCGTGGGCCGGCCGGGAGTCGGTCTACTTCCGCCAGACGCTGGCGGTGCTCGCCCGGAAGCGGCGCTTCAGCCTGGACACCCCGTGGAAGGAGCTCTCGAAGGCGACACGGGATCTGGTGCTGCGGGGCTCCGGCGAGGACGGTGGGTGGGACGGCGTGCTGGGCGGCCTCGAGCGGCGCTACAAGGAGACGTCGTCCGAGGAGACGCGCCTCGAGATCGAGCGCTACATGTCGGAGCGGCCGTGCCCAGCGTGCGGCGGCGGTCGCCTCCGGCCCGAGAGCCTGGCCGTGCGCGTGGGCAGGCGCTCGATCCAGGAAGTCTGCGCCCTGACGATCCGGGAGGCCGGCGGCTTCTTCGATACGCTGGCCCTGGGGGAGCGCGAGCAGGCGATCGCCCGCCGCGTGCTCAAGGAAGTCCGCGAGCGGCTGGGCTTCCTCTCCAACGTGGGCCTCGAGTACCTCACGCTCGACCGGGCGGCCGGCACGCTCTCCGGCGGCGAGGGGCAGCGGATCCGCCTCGCGACGCAGATTGGGTCGAGCCTGGTGGGCGTCCTCTACATCCTCGACGAGCCGTCGATCGGGCTCCACCAGCGAGACAACCGGCGGCTGCTCGATACGCTGCTGCGGCTGCGGGACCTCGGCAACACCGTCCTCGTGGTGGAGCACGACGAGGAGACCATCCGCGCCGCCGACCACGTGATCGACCTCGGGCCCGGCGCCGGGGAGCTGGGAGGCTACGTCGTCGCCACCGGCACCCCGGGGGAGATTGTCGCCGACCCGAAGTCGCTGACGGGGCGCTACCTGGCGCGCGAGCTCTCGATCCGGGTGCCCGACGCGCGCCGCGCCGGCACCGGCAAGACCCTGACCATCCACGGCGCCCGCGAGCACAACCTCAAGGCGATGCCGGTCCGGATCCCGCTCGGCACCTTCACCTGCATCACCGGCGTCTCGGGGTCGGGCAAGTCCACGCTCGTCAACGACATCCTGTATCGGGCGCTGGCCCAGGTGTACCACCGGGCCCAGGAGAAGCCGGGTCAGCACGACCGGATCGAGGGGCTCCAGCATCTCGACAAGGTCATCAACATCGACCAGTCGCCGATCGGCCGGACGCCGCGCTCGAATCCCGCCACGTACACCGGGGTGTTCACGTTCATCCGGTCCCTGTTCGCGCGGACGCCGGACGCCCGAGCGCGTGGTTACCAGCCGGGTCGCTTCTCGTTCAACGTGAAGGGCGGGCGGTGCGAGGCGTGCCAGGGCGACGGTCTCGTGAAGATCGAGATGCACTTCCTCCCGGACGTCTACGTGACGTGCGAGGTGTGCAAGGGGAAGCGCTATAATCGCGAGACCCTCGAGATCCGCTACAAGGGGCGGAACGTCGCCGAGGTCCTGGAGATGACCGTGCGGGAGGCGCTGGCGTTCTTCGAGCCCGTTCCCGCGGTGCGGCAGAAGCTCCGGACGCTCCACGACGTGGGACTCGACTACATCCGGCTCGGCCAGGCGGCGACGACCTTGTCCGGCGGCGAGGCGCAGCGGGTGAAGCTGTCGACCGAGCTCTCGCGGCGGGCCACGGGCCGCACGCTCTACATTCTCGACGAGCCGACGACGGGCCTCCACTTCGCCGACATCCAGCGACTGCTCGACGTCCTGGGGCAGCTGGTGGAGCAGGGGAACACCGTCGTCGTCATCGAGCACAACCTCGATGTCGTGAAGACCGCCGACCACATCGTCGACCTCGGCCCCGAAGGCGGTGAGGAAGGCGGGCGAGTGGTCGCGGCCGGGACTCCCGAGCAGGTCGCGGCCCAGGCGGCCGGGTCCCATACCGGCCGGTTCCTGGCGAGCGCGCTGCGGGAACGTTCGGCATGAGGCCACGGGCGGGGGTGGCCGGGGTCGGTCCGCTCCTCGTGGCCACGCTTCTGCTGCTCGCCGGCGTGGTGGACGGACTCGGCGCTCCGACCGAGGGGCTGAGCGAGGACGACGACGAGGTCCAGCTCCGGGAGGTCTACGTGCCTCACCCGGAGTTCCAGTCCTACCTCGACCGCTCGGAGCTGGTGGTCGGGCCGCTGACGCTCGCCCGGGTGCGGCGTCCCGACCAGTCGGAGGCCGTCGTGGCGAAGGAGCAGTCCGGCTGGGAGCATGTCGTCGTCGAGGGCTGGCGGCTGACGTTCTACAACCAGGCGAAGCAGCCCCTCCGCCCGGGCCCGGGACATCACGTCATCGTGCAGGAGTGGTCGGGGGGCGCGCACTGTTGCTTCGACTATCACGTGCTCCAGGTCCAAGGGACCGAGGTCAGGCGCGAGGGGACGATCCGTGCGGGGGACTGCAGCCTCGGCGTCGCCGATCTCGATCAAGACGGCGCCCTCGAGCTGATCGCGTGCGACTCGAGGTTCGCCTACGCGTTCGATCTCCCGTTCGCGGACTCGCCGCTCGTGCCGGTGGTCTACGCGTTCCGCGACCGCGCCTACGTGGCGGACAATCGGCGCTTTCCGCAGGTCTTCCAGTTCCGGCTCGCCCAGGAGCGGCGGCGGCGGGCGGAGGCGACCCGGACGAGCGACGCGCGCGGCGTGCGCCGGGCCGTGCTGAGCCTCCTGCTCCACACGCTCTACGCCGGCCGCGTCACCGAGGCGTGGTGCGACTTCGATCGTGGCTACCGCTGGGCGGACCGCGCGGACGTCCGGCAGGAAGTGCTGCGGCGGCTCCGGCTCCCGCCCGATCCCGAGGACGGTCGGCTCCCCCCGATCGATCTCGGGTACGCGCTGGTGCCGCCCGGCCGATGCCGCTGAGCCTGCCCACCCGGTCCCCCCCTGGGCGGCCTCGCGATGGCCGTGCTACATTCGGCTTCGACGCCTCGGACGGACCCGTTCGGCTCGCTCTGGCCCTGACGACTCCCGGGAGGCACGATGACCATCGACATTTCTCGCATCCGTAACGTCGGCTTCGTCGGCCACGGCGGCGTCGGCAAGACCTCGCTCGTGGAAGCCATCCTGTTCCGGAACGGCATGACGTCTCGCCTGGGCCGGGTGGACGACGGCACCGCCACCACCGACTTCGACCCCGAGGAGATCAAGCGCAAGATCTCCATCAACATCGGCGTGGCGCACTGCGACTACCGCGACCACCGGTTCAACTTCGTGGACATGCCGGGGTACGGCGACTTCATCGCCGAGGCCCGCGCGGGCCTCCGCGTCGTCGAGGGCGCGGTGCTGGTCGTGGACGCCGTGGCGGGCGTCGAGGTGCAGACGGAGAAGGTGTCGAAGTTCGCCCAGGAGTACGGTCTGCCGCGGCTGGTCTTCGTCAATCGCATGGACCGCGAGCGCGCCGACTTCCTCCGGACCCTCGAGTCGATCCAGCGGCGGCTCAAGGGCCGCTTCGTGCCGCTCCACGTGCCCATCGGCCAGGAGGCCGGCTTCCGCGGGCTGGTGGACGTGCTCCGGATGAAAGGCTACGTGTTGGGCGACGCGCCGGGGAAGATCGAGGAGACGGACATCCCGGCCGACCTCGCGGAGACGGTGCAGGGTGCCCGCGAGAAGCTCGTCGAGGCGGTGGCCGAGACCGACGACGACCTGCTGGCCCGGTACCTCGAGGAGGGGACGCTGGACGAGGCCGTCGTCATCAAGGCGATGCGCGCGGCGATCGCGGACGGCACGCTGGTGCCCGTCATTCTCGGATCCGCGACGAAGGCGATCGGCGTGCGCTCCCTGCTCGACATCGTGATCGATTCCTTCCCGTCGCCGGCCGACCGGCCCGCGGTGGAGGGGACCGATCCCCGGACCAAGGAGCCGGTGACGCGCGCCCCCAGCCCGAAGGAGCCCTTCTCCGCGCTGGTCTTCAAGACCCTCACCGATCCCCACGTGGGCAAGCTCACGCTCTTCCGCGTCTTCTCCGGCACCATCACCGGGAACTCCCAGGTCTACAACCCGGGGCGCGAGACGCGGGAGCGGGTCGGCCAGGTGGCGCTGCTCCAGGGTCGGGAGCACAAGGCGGTCGACGCGCTCGGCCCCGGCGAGATCGGCGTGGTGCTGAAGCTCCGGGAGACGCTCACCGGGGACACGCTGTGCGCCGAGAACGCGCCGGTGTTGCTGCCGCGGATCCAGTTCGCCGAGCCGACCATCTCGTTCGCGCTCCAGCCCAAGGCGAAGGGGGACGAGGACAAGATCTCGAACGCGCTCGCCCGACTCGCCGAGGAGGACCCGACCCTCCGCTACCACTACGACCCGGAGACCAAGCAGCTCCTGATCTCCGGCGTCGGCCAGCTCCACATCGAGGTCACCCTCGAGCGGATGAAGCGGAAGTTCAACGCCGAGGTCATCCTCCTGCCGCCGCGGATTCCCTACAAGGAGACCGTCAAGGGCCGGGCCCAGGTCCAGGGGCGGCACAAGAAGCAGACCGGCGGCCGGGGCCAGTTCGGCGACTGCTGGGTCGAGATCGAGCCGCTCTCGCGCGGCAGCGGGCTCGAGTTCGTCGACAAGATCTTCGGGGGCTCGATTCCTCGGAACTTCATCCCGTCAGTCGAGAAGGGCGTGCGCGCCCGGCTCGAGCGGGGTGTCATCGCCGGGTTCCAGGTGGTCGACGTGCGGGTCACCCTCTACGACGGGTCCTACCACACGGTCGACTCCTCGGACATCGCGTTCCAGCTGGCCGGCCAGATCGCGGCCGAGAAGGCGGTGCAGGAGGCGCGCCCGTGCCTGCTCGAGCCGGTGATGGACGTCGCGGTCACGGCGCCCTCCAGCATCGCCGGGGACGTGATCGGCGACCTCAACAGCCGCCGCGGCAAGATCGCGGGAATGGAGCCGGGCGACGAGTCGAGCGTGGTCCGCGCCCAGGTGCCGATGGCGGAGATGCTCAACTACGAGCCGCACCTTCGCTCGATGTCCGGCGGCCGCGGCAGCTACTCGATGGAGTTCTCCCACTACGAGGAGCTGCCCGCGATGCTGGCCGAGAAGGTCGTCACCGAGGCGCGGAAGGAGCGCGAGGCCCGCGCCGCCGAGAAGCACTGAGCCGCGGATCCGATCGGGCTCGGCGGCCTCAGGCGTGGGCCTGGGCGGGGCCGATGATCTCCTCCACCTTGGCCAAGAGGTCGCTGACCGAGACCGGCTTGGCCAGCTGGCCCACGATGTTGAGCCCCGAGTCGGCGGCCAGGTCCGGCCCCTCTTCGAGATGGGCCGAGACGATGATGACGGGGATCGTGTGCCACCGGGGATTCGCCCGGACGTTCTCGAGGAAGTCCCACCCCGAGGCGCGCGGCATCCGGAGATCGAGCAGGATCAGATCCGGGAAGAGATCCCGGATGAGGTCCGCCGCCGCCAGCCCGTCCTCCGACCCGACGGCCTTGTAGCCGGCCTCGTCGAGCACCTCGATCCAGAGAGCGCGCAGGCGCGCGTTGTCGTCGACGACCAGGACCCACTTGCGCGCCTTGACCTTGCTCGGCGCGCGCTCCCCCGGAAGAGGTCATCACGCCCAACGGTACGAGGCGCACGCCGGCTTGTCAAAAAAGATCAGCGTGTCCGAGGTGGGACGCATCCCGGATCCGCGCAATTCCTGACGGCCGGGCGCCGCCGCCGGGCTATGCTCCTGGTAACGGCCGTCCCGGCCCGGGGAATCATGTATCTCTCGCATTTCGCCCTGCGTGAGCCGCCGTTCTCGATCACTCCGGACCCGCGCTTCCTTTACATGAGCGCGCGGCACCGCGAGGCGCTGGCGCATCTCGTCTACGGCGTCGGCGAGCACGGGGGCTTCGTCCAGCTGAGCGGCGAGGTCGGAACCGGAAAGACGAGCGTGTGCCGGTGCCTCCTCGAGCAGCTGCCGCCTCACGTCGACGCCGCCCTCGTCCTCAACCCCCGGCTGAGCCCCGTGGAGCTGCTCGCCGCCGTGTGCGACGAGCTGCGCATCCCGTATCCGACCGGGACCGCGAGCTCGAAGGAGCTCGTGGACCGGCTCTACCGCCATCTCCTGGACGCCCACGGCCGCGGCCGCCGCACGGTTCTCATCATCGACGAGGCGCAGAACCTCGCGCCCGAGGTGCTCGAGGAGGTTCGCCTCCTCACGAACCTCGAGACGCCGCGTGAGAAGCTCCTCCAGGTGGTCCTGATCGGTCAGCCCGAGCTGACCGCGCTGCTCGACCAGCCGAAGCTCCGTCAGCTGGCCCAGCGGGTCACGGCCCGGTATCACCTCGAGCCGCTCTCGCGCGCCGAGACGCGCGCCTACGTCCGCCATCGCCTCCGGGTCGCCGGGCGCGGTGACCCGGTGTTCACGGAGATGGCCCTGGGGGCCATGTACCGGCGGTCGCGCGGCATCCCGAGGCTCATCAACGCCATCGCCGACCGGGCGCTCCTGGGCGCCTACACGCGCGACCGGGCCCGCGTCGACGCGGGAACGGTGCGGCGCGCGGCGTCCGAAGTGATGGGCCGTCCGCCCGGGTCCTGGCGACGCTGGGGCGGCCGGGCGGCCGCGGCGGCGCTCGTCGCGGCGCTCGGCGGCGCCGCCCTCGTGCTGCTGGCCCCGGGGGAGCTCGGCCGGAGCGACGGGGGCCGGGACAGCTTCGCGTCGGAATCGTCGGGCCAGCTGCCGGCGAGCGCACTCCCGCCCGGAAGCGGCATCGCGCCTCCGCGCACGCCCGAGCGTCGCCCCGGATCGGATCTGTCCGAGGTGCTCCGTGAGCCGACCCTCGCGGCGACGAAGGCCGACGCCCTCGTCGTCCTGCTGGGCTTGTGGCGCGCGGACCCGACGGGCGCTCAGCTGGACTGCGAGGGGGCATCGCCCGGGGCGATCGAATGCCTGACGACGGTGGGGACCTGGCGGAAGCTCCGTCGACTCGATCTTCCGGCCGCGCTCGAGCTGATGGGCGCGGACGGCGAGCGACGCTATGGCGTCCTCGCCGGGCTCACGGACTCCGAGGCGACGCTGCGCTTCGGTGACCGCGTCGTCACGGCGCCGCTCGGCGAGGTGGAGGGTTCTGGGACGGCGCCTTCATCGTCCTCTGGCGTCCTCCCCCGGTGGCGCTGCCCGTCCGGCTGGGCGCGCGCGGCCCCGCCGCGGACTGGCTCCGGGAGCGCCTCGCCCACGCCGAGGGCACCGACCCACGGCGAGAGCGCGGCCAGCCGTACGACGACGCCCTCCTCCGGCGGGTGGTCGCCTTCCAGCGGGGCCACCTGCTCAAGTCCGACGGCGTAGTCGGCCGGGAGACGGCCGTGCTCCTGCAGCAGACCGAGCGCGTGTCCGACGTCCCGCGCCTGTCCGCGGGGACGCCCTAGGGCCGGCGGTGTCCTACATCCTCGAGGCGCTGCGGAAGGCGGAGCGTGAGCGCCGGGTCTCCCGGGTTCCCACGCTCGACGCGGCGCACGGAGACCCCGACGCCGCCCGCCGCCGGTCCTGGCCGTGGCCGTGGGCGGTCGGGGCCGCCGTGGTCCTGGGCGCGGCCGTCGCGCTATCTCGCGTGGCCCTCCGACCGTCCGGGGCCGGTGGAGCACGTGGCGTCCGTCGCTCCGGCGTCCCCGCCGGGCGGGACGAGGCCATCTCCCGTGCCCTCGACGGCGCCGTCCGCGCCGCCCCTCGATCGCGCGGCCGCGCCAGGAGCGCCGCCGTCGCGCCCGTCACGGCGGCGCCGCCCCTCACGCCGCCATCCGGCGCCCCGGAGCTTGCGGGCCCGCGCGCGCCCGGCGCCGGGCTGCCGCCTCCAGCGCCGGCGTCGCCCGCGGCCCGAGCCGAGGCCGAGCCGCGCCCGGCCCCGGTCGCGCCGAGCTCCGCCGGCGCCTCGGCCGGGCTGCGCCCGGGGCCGGCGCCGACGCCGGAGGCGCGCGCGATGCCGCCGCCTGGGAATGCGCCGGACAGGCGTCACGAGTGAGGCGCGGTCGCCCGCCGTCCCGCCCGCGGTCGGCCCTTCGCCCGAGGCCGCGTCAAGTCGGCTCGCGCGTCCGGCGGCTCCCGAGACGCCGGCGCCGGCGCGGTTCACGCTGGACGTGCTCGTGTACTCCGACGCGCCGGCGGAGCGGCTCGTCTTCATCAACGGACGGAAGTACGTCGAGGGCCAGGCGGTGGACGGCGAGACCGTCGTCGAGCAGATCACGCCGGACGGGGCCGTCCTGCGGAACGCGGAGCGACGCATCGTCCTGAGCCCGAAGCTCAATCCGTACACGCGCCCGAGATCGCCTTGACACGGTCGGCGTCCCTCTGGGACAGTAACTGAGCTGTCCCCGCCGCCGCCCGGCCGAGGGTCGCGGCGTCCCGGCCGGTCAGGACTGACGATGAACCTCCACCGCCGCGCGATCCGGATCGTCCACGCCCGCCTCGGTCTCGTCTCCAACGACCGGGATCTCCTGACGCGCTCCGAGTACTTCACCGATCGCGTGCCCCAGTCGCTCCTGACCGACTACCACCGCGTGGACGACGTGCCGTGGGACGGCGGGGCGGCGGGCGTCGACGCCGAGATCCGCATCATCGACACGCCCGGTCTCGAGCCCGCGATCACCCTCGAGCCCGACCGCGTGCTGGCGGTGGGAGACTGGACGGCCCTCGAGGCCGCCAACTCCGATCGACGGTACTCCCTGTTCGGCAACCTGGGGTTCGTCTTCCGGTACGCGATCCATGCGCTCGAGCGCTATCACGACACCTGGTCCTTCCACGCGAGCGCCATGGTCGACGACAAGGGCGACCTCTGGCTGATTCCGGGCGGGGCGGGGGCCGGCAAGACGGTGTTCTTGCTGGAGGGGCTCGGCCGAGGCTGGACCATCTTCTCGACCGAGATGACTCACCTCCGCCTGACGGAGCGCGGCTACGAGTTCTACAAGGGCTCCCTGTTCGACAACATCCGGCTGGGGACCCTCCTCTACGACTTCCCCGCCGTCACCGAGCGGCTCGGGCTCGCGCTGCCGCCTTCGAGCGATCCCTGGGGCGCGAAGATCGCGCTCGACCTCGGGCACGTCCAGACGCCGGCCGACGTCCTGGTCAGCCCGTCCCTCCGGATCGTGAGCCCGAAGGTCGAGTCCGGGCGCGAGCGCGCGGTCGTCACCCCGCTCGACCGCCGGGAGAAGCTGGTCAAGCTCCTCTTCGACAACGCCACCGAGAAGCACGGCGGCACCGTGCTCCTCTACGATCGGCTCCCGATCCCGTCGCTCGACACGCCCGCGCTCATGGCCCGGCGCCTCCGGGCCATGCATGGCCTGGTGGACCGCGCGACCATCAAGAGCGCCCGGAGCACGCTCTGCGGCGCCCGCAACTGCATGGAGGGTCTCGTCGATGAGTGACCGGGACAGGGCCGCTCGCCCCGCCTGGGACGGCGTCATCGTGCGGCCGGTGGCCGAGCGGCTCCAGAAGCCGCGCGAGCGCGGCCTCACGATGGTGATCGACAAGGGGCTCGGCCTCAACGCGATCGACGACCTGATGCAGATCGCGGCCCCGGTCATCGACGTGCTGAAGCTCACCTTCGGCACCTCGGCGTTCTTCAGCCACGACGTCCTGAAGGAGAAGGTGCGGACGGTCACGGCCCACGGCGTCCACTGCATGCCGGGCGGGACCCTCCAGGAAGTGGCGGTCTGGCAGGGGGCGCTGGATCGCTACCTCGAGCGGGCCCGCGAGCTCGGATTCGACGCGATCGAGATCTCGGACGGGACGATCGAGATGGACGGGCGGACCCGGGCCGACGCGATCGCGAAGGCCGTGAAGGCGGGCTTCCGCGTGCTGTCGGAGGTGGGGAAGAAGGACCCGGCGGACGCGCAGCCGATGGCGGCCCTCGCCGAGATCGTCAACGCCGACCTCGAGGGCGGGGCCTCGATCGTGATCATGGAGGCGCGCGAGGCCGGCAAGGGTGTCGGCATCTACGACGCCTCGGGCTTGCCGAAGGAAGCCGAGATCGAGGCGTTCCTCGCGGGCGTGCGGGATCCTGACCGGATTCTCTGGGAGGCGCCGCTCGGCCCGCAGCAGCGGTACCTGGTCCTGCGGTTCGGGCCCAACGTCAACCTCGGCAACGTCGCGCCCGAGGACGTCCTCGCGCTCGAGGCGCTCCGGTGCGGGCTGCGGGGGGACACGCTCAAGCGCGCGTGGCTGGCCGCCCGCGCCGACCGGACGTAGGCGCTCCCGAGTCCCCCCGGCCGTGACCGCGGAGCCCGCGGGGCGCGGAACCCACCGTGACGGGCCGCGCCCCGCTCCGGGCGCCCGAGCGACCTTCGCGTGACCGAGCTCCTGGTCGCCGTTCCCCTCGGCTTCGTCCTCGGCGCGCTCATCGGGCTCACGGGCGTCGGGGGCGGCGCCGTCGTCGCGCCGGCCCTCTATGTCCTCCTCGGCCGCAGCTACGCGGAGGCGGTCGCCCTCTCGCTGGTGTACTCGCTCATCACCAAGATCGTGAGCGCCGTCCAGCACGTCCGCCAGGGCAGCGTTCTCTGGCGGCTTGCCCTCCTCTACGGGCTGGCCGGGATCCCCGGCGCGATCGTCGGCTCGTGGCTCGTGTACCGGGTGGCGGCCGCCACGGGGCCGCTCTTGCCCGTCCTGATGAGCGTCATCCTGCTGCTGGCCGCCGCGCTGATCGCGCTGGACACCCGGATCGCCCGCCTGATGGCGTGGGAGAAGCCCTTCTCGCCGCACCACCTCACGTGGCCGATGATGCTCGCGGTGGCGGCGTTCCAGATGGTCGTGGGCGCGCTCCTCGGCCTCACCTCGGTCGGGAGCGGCAGCCTGGTCATCCTCTCGATGGTCTACCTCTTCCGGATGTCCGCCCGGGAGATCGTCGGGTCGAACATCGTGATCGCCCTCCTGATGGTCGTGCCGGCGGGCCTGACGCACGTGCTGATGGCCGGGGTCCCCGGCGCGCTCCTCACGGCGCTCCTGGCCGGGTCGCTCGGCGGGGCGGTGGTCGGGGCGCGCATGGCGATGTGGGTCCCGGAGCAGCCGCTGAAGCTGGCCATCGCCGTCCTCATCGCGCTGGGCGCCGTCGCCACGCTCGTCAAGACCGGGGTCGCGCCTTGACGTCCGACTCGGTCCCGCTCGGCCACGCGCGCCGGGAACGGTGTGGCAGTCGAGGCCTGACCCCTGCTAGGCTACGCCCCATGCGCTACGGCTTCGTGATCGACCAGACCCGCTGCATCGGCTGCCACGCGTGCACGGTCGCCTGCAAGGAGGAGAACCGCGTCGCGCTGGGCACGTTCCGGACGTGGGTGAAGTACGTCGAGAAGGGCGAGTTCCCCAACACCCGCCGGCACTTCGCGGTCCTCCGCTGCAACCACTGCGACAACGCGCCGTGCGTGACCATCTGCCCCACGGTGGCGCTCTACCGGCGGCCCGACGGGATCGTCGACTTCGACCGGGATCGGTGCATCGGCTGCAAGTCGTGCATGCAGGCGTGCCCCTATGACGCGCTCTACATCGATCCCGAGACGCAGACGGCCGCCAAGTGCCACTTCTGCGCTCACCGGGTGGAGCGGGGTCTCGAGCCGGCGTGCGTCATCGTCTGTCCGGAGCGGGCGATCCTCACCGGGGACCTCGACGATCCCGCGAGCGAGGTCGCCCGGGTGATCGCGCGCGAGCAGGTCATGGTGCGGAAGCCCGAGCAGGGCACCCGCCCCAAGCTCTTCTACGTGGGCGCCGATCACGCGACGCTCGCGCCGACCCTGCAGGACGCGCCCGCGGCGACCCTCTGGGGGCAGCGCGCGGGCGAGCCGGTGTCTCTCGTCGCGCTCGCCGGCGGCTGGCAGACGCCCCGGCCTGCGCCCGCGGTGGCGAGGTCGGTCGAGGCGCTCGGCCGCACGGTCTACGACGTGTCGCACGAGTCACGGCCGTGGGGCTGGCGCGTCGCGGCATACCTCTGGACCAAGTCGGTCGCGGCCGGCGCCGCGCTCGCCGCGGTGGCGGGCGTTCCCGGCGGCGACGTGCCTATCGGACTGGGCCTGCCGGTCCTGGCGATCCTGTTCCTGCTCCTCACGGCCGGCCTGCTGATCGTCGACCTGAAGCGCCCCGACCGCTTCCACTACCTCCTGCTGAAGCCAAACTGGCGCTCGTGGCTCGTGCTGGGGGCGTTCATCCTGCTCGCGTTCGGCGTCGTGCTCGCCCTCTGGATTCTCGCGGCGGCGGGCGGGCGCGGGACGATGCTCGGGCGTGCTGGCCGTGCCGCTCGCACTGCTCGCGCTCGGCGCGGCGGGCTACAGCGCGTTCCTGTTCGCCCAGGCGGAAGGGCGCGACTTCTGGCAGAGCGCGCTCGTGCTCCCGCACCTCCTGGTGGCGGCGGCGACGGCCGGCGCCGCCCTCGCTCTCCTGGTGGCCCCGCCCACGGCCTTCACGCGGGCGCTCCTCCTGCTGGGGCTCGCCGCGAACTTCCTGCTCGTCCTCGCCGAGTGCTACACCCTGCATCCCAATACCGACGCGGGCGCGGCCGCGCGGACGATCACCGAGGGCGTCCTGGCCCGCCTCTTCTGGGGCGGCGTGGTGGCGGCGGGAACCCTGGTCGCCGGCGCTGCTCCTGATCCCGGCCTCCGGCGCGGCCAGCGCGCTCGCCGCGCTCCTGGCCCTTGCCGGGCTCTACCTGTGGGAAGACTGCTGGGTGCGGGCGGGACAGGCCGTCCCGCTCAGCTGAGGGACGGAGACCTCACGCCATGCCGAGCCCCGCTGCCGAGCCGCTCCACCCGACCGCCCGCGGCCTGACCGCCCCGGCGGGCGGCCTCCAGAGCTATCCGCCGCTCGAGCGGTGGGACGACTGGGAGGAGCTGGATCCCCAGGCCTGGCCGCGCCGCGTCCCGCGCCGATACCGCCTGATTCCGACGATCTGCTTCAACTGCGAGGCGGCCTGCGGCTTGCTCACGTACGTGGACCGGGAGACCCACCGCATCCAGAAGTTCGAGGGCAACCCCGAGCACCCCGGCAGCCGGGGCCGGAACTGCGCGAAGGGCCCGGCGACGCTGAACCAAGTCGAGGACCCCGAGCGCATCCGCTACCCGCTGAAGCGCGTCGGGCCGCGGGGCGGCGGTCAGTGGCAGCGGGTCAGCTGGAACGAGGCGCTCGACGACCTGGCGGCGACGCATCCGCAAGGCGCTCCAGGAGGGCCGGCAGAACGAGGTCATGTACCACGTCGGCCGCCCGGGGCACGAGCTCGTGTACCACCAGCGGATCCTCCACGCGTGGGGGATCGACGGCCACAACTCGCACACCAACGTGTGCTCCGCCTCGGCCCGGGCCGGCTACGCCTTCTGGAGCGGGCTCGACCGGCCCTCGCCCGATCACGCGAACGCGCGCTTCATCCTCCTCCTCTCCTCGCATCTCGAGACGGGCCACTACTTCAACCCCCACGCGCAGCGGATCATCGAGGGCAAGAAGCGCGGCGCCAAGGTGTGCGCCATCGACACTCGCCTCAGCAACACGGCGTCGATGGCTGACTGGTGGCTGTCCCCCTGGCCGGGCACCGAGGCGGCGCTGCTCCTCGCGATGTGTCAGCTGATCATCGCGGAGCGGAGCTACGACCGGGAGTTCCTCCGCCGCTGGATCAACTGGGCCGACTATCTCCGGGAGGACGCACCCGGACGAGCCCCAGACCTTCGAGACCTTCGAGGCCATCCTGCCGACGCTCTACGCCGAGTACACGCCGGAGTTCGCCGAGCGCGAGTCCGGCGTGCCGGCGGCGACGATCGTGGAGGTGGCCCGCGAGGCCGCCCGGGCCGGCTCGGCGCTGGCGACCCACGTGTGGCGGAACGCGGCCGCCGGCAACCTCGGCGGCTGGCAGGTTGCGCGCGCCCTGCAGCTCCTCGTGGTCCTGGTCGGCGCGGTCGCCACCCCGGGCGGCACGGCGCCCTCCTTCTACAACAAGGCGATCCCGGCGCCGCCGCTCATGCCGCCCCCGGCCAAGGTGTGGAGCGAGCTGCTCTACCCGCCGGAGTACCCGCTCGCGTTCTTCGAGATGAGCTTTCTCCTGCCCCACTTGCTCCGGGAGCGGCGCGGGCGACTGGACACCTACTTCACCCGCGTCTACAACCCGGTCTGGACGAACCCCGACGGCTTCTCCTGGATCGAGATGCTGACCGACGAGGCGAAGGTGGGGATCCACGCGTGTCTGACGCCGATCTGGAGCGAGACGGCGTGGTTCGCCGACTACATCCTGCCGATGGGCCATGCCTCCGAGCGGCACGACCTCATGAGCCAGGAGACCCATGCGGCGCGCTGGATCGGATTCCGGCAGCCGGTGCTGCGGGTCGCCCTCGAGCGCGAGGGCAAGCGGTTCGCCACGACGTGGGAGGCGCACGCCGCGGCCGGGCTGGGGGAGGTGTGGGAGGAGGACGAGTTCTGGATCGAGCTGTCCTGGCGGATCGATCCCGACGGGGCGCTCGGGATCCGGAAGTGGTTCGAGTCGCCGTACCGGCCCGGCGAGAAGCTGACCGTGGACGACTTCTACGGCTGGATGTTCGAGCGCTCCGTGCCGGGGCTGCCGGAGGCCGCGGCGCGCGAGGGCCTGACCCCGCTCGCCTACATGCGGCAGCGCGGCGCCTTCCTCGTCGAGGACGGCGTCTACCGGACGCACGAGACGACCGTCGCCGCGGGGGCCCTCGAGGGGGCCTCGGTCGATCCCGCCACCGGCCTGATCACCAAGGGCGGCGCCGCGATCGGCGTGGAGGTCGACGGCCAGGCGCACGTCGGCTTCCCGACGCCCTCGCGCAAGCTCGAGTTCTACTCGAAGACGCTCCGGGACTGGAAGTGGCCGGAGTACGCGCTGCCGGCCTACATCCGGAGCCACGTCCACTGGTCGCAGATCGACCGCGCCAAGGGCGAGTACCTCCTGCTGCCGACGTTCCGGCTGCCGACCTTGATTCACACGCGCTCCGGCAACGCGAAGTGGCTCTACGAGATCTCCCACTCGAACCCCTTGTGGCTGCACCCCGAGGACGCGGCCCGGCTCGGCGTCGCGACCAACGACGTCCTCAAGATCAACACCGAGATCGGCTGGTTCGTCGACAAGGTGTGGGTCACCGAGTCGATCCGCCCCGGCGTCATCGCGTGCTCCCACCACCTCGGCCGCTGGCGGCTCAGCGAGGACCAGGGCGGGGAGCGGTGGTCGACCGCGCTGGTGCGGCTCGAGCGGCCGGGGCCGGGGCAGTGGCGGATGCGCTATCTCCACGGGATCCGCCCGTTCCAGAGCGCGGACCCCGACTCCCAGCGCGTGTTCTGGGAGGACGCCGGCGTCCACCAGAACCTCACGTTCTCCGTGCAGCCGGATCCGGTGAGCGGGCAGCAGTGCTGGCACCAGAAGGTCCGCGTCGAGCGGCCGGGGCCGGACGACCGGTACGGGGACGTCTTCGTCGACACGGAGAAGGCCCACGCGGTCTACCGCCGCTGGCTCGCGATGACGCGCCCGGCGCCGGGTCCCGGCAACCTCCGGCGGCCGCTCTGGCTCCCCCGCGCCTACAAGCCCGACCCCTCGAGCTACCGGATGTAGCGGGGTCAGGCCTTGACTTCCAACAATTCCTCGCGGCTTCCTCGGCAAGTCTGACGCCGCGACGAAATGTATAGAAGCAAAGGCCTGACCCCGATGAAGACTCTGCGGGTCGAGACGGTCGCGCAGGCGTACCTCGAGCTCCTGCGGGATCGCGGGATCGACTGCTTCTTCGCGAACGCGGGAACCGACTTCGCGTCCATCGTCGACGCGTTCGCCCGCGCGGCGGCCGAGGGCCGGGCGGCGCCGCGCCCGATCGCGGTGCCGCACGAGTTCGTCGCGGTGTCGATGGCCCACGGCTACTACCTGGTCACCGGGCGGCCGCAGGCCGTCATGGTCCACGTGACGGTCGGGACGGCGAACGGAGTGGGCGCCGTCATCAACGCCTCGCGTACCCAGGTCCCCGTCCTGTTCACCGCCGGGCGCACCCCGATCACCGAGGAGGGCGGACTTCCCGGCGCGCGCGACACGCACATTCACTGGGCGCAGGAGGCCTTCGACCAGGCCGGGATGCTGCGGGAGTACGTGAAGTGGGACTACGAGCTCCGGCACGCGAGTCAGCTCGAAGCGGTGGTGGACCGGGCGCTCGAGCTGGCGATGGCCGAGCCCCGCGGCCCGGTCTACCTCTCGCTGCCCCGCGAGGTGCTGGCGCAGCCCCTCGGCGAGCTGGCCATCGCCTCGCCGCCTCGCCGGCAAGTGGCGAGCCGGCGCTTCCCCGATCCCGCGCGGATCGAGGAGGCGGCCGAGCGGCTCGCGCGCGCGCGGAACCCGCTGATCGTGACCGCCGAGGCGGGACGGGTCCCGGAGGCCGTGGCGGGCCTGGTTGCCCTCGCGGAGGCGGGCGCGTTCCCGGTGCTCGAGGCGAGCCCCGTGTACGTGAACTTCCCCGCCGACCATCCGTGCCATGCGGGCTGGGTCTTCGGGAGCCAGGACTACCCGGCGATCGCCGAGGCCGACGTCGTGCTGGTCGTCGACTGCGACGTGCCCTGGTTCCCGTCCCGCTCGCGGCCCGCCGAGGACGCGACGGTGATACAGCTCGCCGTCGACCCGTTCTACTCCCGGTACCCGATGCGCTCCTATCCCTGCGACGTCCCCGTGGCGGCCGAGCCCGTCGCGGCGCTCCCGCTCCTGGCGGAGGCCGTTCGGCGCCGGGTCGACCGGGGATCCGTGGCGGCGCGCCGGGCGCGGCTCGCCGACGCGCACCGGGCGCGTCGCGAGGCATGGAGCCGGGCGGCGTCGGCGGAAGGCGCCCGCACGCCGATCGGCTTTCAGTGGGCCTCCCGCTGCATCGGCGAGGCGCTCGGCCCCGACGCGATCGTCGTCAACGAGTATCCGCTGGACCTCCGCCACCTGCCGCCGTTCGCGCCCGGGGCCTACTTCGGGTCGCCGCACTCCGGAGGACTCGGCTGGGGGTTGGGCGCGGCGCTCGGGGCGAAGCTCGGCGCGCCCGACCGCACCGTCGTCGCCGCGGTCGGGGACGGCGCCTACATCTTCGGCGCGCCGACCGCCGCCCACCTGGCGGCCCGGCTCCACGGCCTGCCGTTCCTGACGGTCATCTTCAACAACGCGGCGTGGGAGGCGGTCGAGCGCGCCACCCGCTCGGTGCACCCGGACGGCTGGGCGGCGACGACCGCCACCTTTCCCCTCGTGGGCCTCGCGCCCGCCCACTACGAGGAGATCGTGCGGGGCTTCGGCGGACACGGCGAGCGGGTGGAGGATCCCGCCGAGCTGCCGGCGGCGCTCCGCCGCGCCCTCCGGGCCGTCCGCGAGGAGGGGCGCCAGGCCGTGCTGAACGTGATCTGCCAGCGTCAGCCCGGCTCGCCGAAGGGCTAGTCTCTTCCGCGCGACCGACGCGAGAGGGGACGGGCCTGTTGCTGTCCGGCCTCTACACGGGGCTGCGGTTCCTGGGCCGGGTCCCGGCCTTCCTCCGCCGCCCGTTCTCCGACGCCGAGGCGCGCGCCCTCGTGCGCGAGCGGCTGGCCGACCGGGAGGCCGCGTTCCTGACCCTCGCCCGACGGGCGATCTACGAGCGCCGGGACAGTCCGTACCGGGTGCTCCTGCAGGGCGTCGGGTGCGAGATCGAGGATCTCGCGGGGCTGGTGGCGACGGAGGGGATCGAGGGCGCGCTCCGGGATCTCCTGCGCCGGGGCGTGTACCTGACCGTGGCGGAGCTCAAGGGGCGCGCGCCGGTGCGGCGGGGAAGCACGGTCTTCACGATCGACCCGGCGCGTCTCAGGAACGCCGCGACGCGCGCGCAGGTGATGGGCCGGACCAGCGGGAGCCGCGGGTCGCAGGCACTCGTGCCGATGGACCTCCGCACCGTACGCGACCGCGGAGTGTATCGCTACCTGGCGCTCGCCGCCCTGGGCGGCGCGAGGTGGCGCCACGCGCTGTGGGTCGTACCGGGCTCGGCGCCGATCGTCAACATGCTCCAGTTCTGCGCGGGTGGGATGTGGCCGGTCCGCTGGTTCTCCCAGGTCGATCCGGCGTCGCCGTCCTTGCCGGCCGCGTACCGCTGGAGTGGCCGAGGGCTCCGCGTCGGCGCCAGGCTCGCCGGCCGGCGATTGCCCGGCCCGGTTCACGTGCCACCGGACGATCCCTTGCCGATCGTGCGATGGATGCGAGAGGTCCACGAGGGAGGCGGCACGCCTCACGTCGAGACGTTTCCCAGCTCGGCGGTTCGACTCTGCCAGGCCGCAGCGGCGGCGGGGCGCGACATCGCCGGGAGTCACTTCACCGTCGTCGGCGAGCCGCTGACCGCCGTCCGGCTCGCCCTGATCGCGAAGACAGGCGCGACGGCGCACCCGAAGTACTCCTCCGTCGAGTGCGGGCCGATCGGGGGAGCGTGCGGCACGCCCGCCGCGGCCGACGACACGCACGTCTTTCACGATCGCCACGCCCTCGTGCAGCCAGGTCCCGGCTTGGACGTCGCGGGCGTCCCGTCCGACGGCCTGCTCGTCACCACCCTCCGGCTGGAGGCGCCGCTGGTGCTGCTGAACGTCTCGCTCGGCGACCGCGCGGTGCTGGAGCGCCGGTCCTGCGGCTGCCCGCTGGAGCGCCTGGGCTGGACGACCCACCTCCACACCATCCGGAGCTTCGAGAAGCTCACGGCGGGCGGGGTGACGGTGACCGATGCGGACGTCGTGCGCATCCTGGACGAGATCCTGCCGAGGCGCTTCGGCGGCGGGCCCACGAGCTACCAGCTGGTCGAGAGCACGACCGACGGCGGCCCGTCCCTCGCCATCCTGATCCACCCGGCGCTCGGCCGGCTCGACGAGGCGACGGTTCGCGACGCCTTCCTCGACGCCGTGTCCGGCCTCTCCGCGTCGGGGCGCCTGACCGCCCTCCGGTGGCGGGGGGAAGGCTTGCCGCGCATCGAGCGTCGACCGCCGCTGACGACCGCCACCGGGAAGATCCTCCACGTCCACCAGCGCGGTCTGCCCCATCTTTGCTCTTGACCGTGTCGTGCTCCCGGGTGTTACTGAGTGCCGCCAGAATCGTCCAGCTCCCCTGAGGAGGGTGTGATACATGGCTACGTCCTCGAAGCCGAAGACCACGAAGCGGGCAGGGGAGGCTCCGGCGAAGACGACTTCGGCGCCGCTCCCGTACACCGGCAAGGAGTTCCTCGACAGTCTCGACGACGACCGGGAGGTCTGGATCTACGGCGAGCGCGTGAAGAAGATCACGGCGCACCCCGCCTTCCAGAACTGCGCCCGGATGCTCGCGCGCCTCTACGACGCGCTCCACGACGACCACAAGAGCGGCAAGCACGTGCTCACCGAGCCCACCGAGTGGGGCGGGTTCACGCACCGCTATTTCCGGGCGCCGAGGAACGTGGAGGAGCAGGTCGCCGGCCGCGACGCGATCGCTCAGTGGGCCCGCGTCACCTACGGCTGGCTGGGGCGCTCGCCCGACTACAAAGCGGCGTTCCTGGGGACGCTCGGGGCCAACGCCGACTTCTACGCGCCCTACCAGGAGAACGCCCGGCGCTGGTACCGGTACTCGCAGGAGCGCGTGCCGTTCATCAACCACGCGATCATCCATCCGCCGGTCGACCGGAACGTGGCGCCCGGCGCGCCCGGCGGCCCCACCGACATCTTCGCGCGCGTCACCAAGGAGACCGACGCCGGCGTCTACGTCTCCGGCGCGAAGGTCGTGGCGACGGGCTCGGCGCTGACGCACTTCACGTTCGTCGCGCATCACGGGCTCATCCCCGTGCAGGGCAAGAACTTCGCGATCGTGTTCATGGTGCCGACGAACGCCAAGGGCGTGAAGCTCATCTGCCGGGTCTCGAACGAGCTCCGCGCCGCCGTGCTGGGGAGCCCCTTCGACTACCCGCTCTCGAGCCGGCTGGACGAGAACGACGCCATCTTCGTGATGGACAACGTGTTCGTGCCCTGGGAAGACGTGTTCGTGCACGGGGACGTGGAGAAGGCGAACAACTTCTTCCCGCGGACCGGGATTCCTTCCCGCGCGCCCTCATCCACGGCTGCACGCGCCTCGCCGTGAAGCTCGACTTCATCACCGGCCTCCTGATCAAGGCGACCGAGATCACCGGCTCCCGCGACGTTCCGGGGCGTGGAGGCGAACATCGGCGAGGTCATCGCCTGGCGCAACATGATCTGGGGGCTCTCCGACGCCATGGCGAAGACGGCCGATCCGTGGACCGGCGGCTGCGTCCTGCCGGGCATGGAGCCGGCCGCGGCCTACCAGGTGCTGGCGCCCGAGGCCTACGTCCAGGTGAAGAACCTCATCGAGAAGACCGTGGCGAGCGGGCTCATCTACCTGAACTCGCACGCGAAGGACTTCAAGATCGGCGGACCTGCGCAAGTACCTCGACCTCTACCTCCGGGGCTCGGGCGGGGTCGACGCGGTCGAGCGGGTCAAGCTCATGAAGCTCCTGTGGGACGCGATCGGGACCGAGTTCGGCGGCCGCCACGAGCTGTACGAGATCAACTACTCCGGGAGCCACGAGGAGATCCGGCGCTACGCGCTCTTCGGCGCCCTCGCCTCCGGCCAGTACGACCGCTGGAAGCAGTTCGCCGAGACGTGCATGGCCGAGTACGACCTCGACGGCTGGAAGGCGAAGGACCTGGTCAACACCAGCGGCCTCAGCGCGCTGCGCTGATGCCGCGCGGCTTCGACGACCGGGCGTTCCGGGCCGCGCTCGGCCGCTTCGCCACCGGCGTGATCGTGCTGTCGACGGGCCCGCGGGCGCGGCCCCACGCCATGACCGCCAACGCGTTCATGTCGGGCTCCCTCGCGCCCCCGCTCGTGGTGGTGTCGGTCGGGAAGAAGGCGCGGATGCACGCGCGCCTGAAGACGGCCCGGCGATTCGGGATCAGCATTCTCGACCAGGCCCAGGAGCCGGCCAGCCGTCACTTCGCCGGCCAGACCGTGGCGGGCTTCACGCCGGCGTTCGGCGAGCTCGGCGGCGTCCCCGTGCTCGCCCGCGCCGCCGTGGTCATCGCCGCCCGGGTCAAGCACCGCTACGGCTGCGGCGACCACACGCTCTACGTCGGCGAGGTCGAGCGCATGGCGGTCAACGACCCGGCGGCGCCCCTCCTCTTCTACGCCGGCAAGTACGCCCTCCTCCAGGCCGCCCCCGAGCCCGAGGACGGCCAGCCCTACCCCGCGTTCTTCTAGGCGGGGTCAGACTTTCACTTCCCGACAATTTCCCGTGCCGTTGCACGAACTGGTCGGGAAGTCGAAGTCAAGGCCTGACCCCATAATGGCGGCATGGAGACGCTGAGCCTCGACGACCGGTACCTCCGCGAGGAGGGGGCGGTCTACCTCTCCGGGATGCAGGCGCTCGTGCGCCTGCCGATCGACCAGAGCCGCCGGGACCGCCGCGCGGGCCTCCGCATCGGGACGTTCATCAGCGGCTACCCGGGCTCGCCCCTCGGGGGCTACGACCTGGCCCTCCGCCAGGCGCGCGCGATCCTGGGCCAGCACGACGTCCGGCACGTGCCGGGCGCGAACGAGGAGCTCGCCGCCACCGCCCTGTCCGGCACCCAGATGCTCGACCGCTATCCCCACTCGCGCTACGACGGGGTCGTCGGGTCTCTGGTACGGGAAGGGGCCGGGCGTGGATCGGAGCGGCGACGCGCTCAAGCACGGGAACTTCGCCGGGACCAGCCGGCACGGCGCCGTCGTGGTCCTCTCCGGCGACGACCACGAGGCGAAGAGCTCGACCATGCCCTACCAGGACGACTACGCGTTCGTGGGGCACGGCATGCCGATCCTCTATCCGGCGTCCACGGGGGAGTTCCTCACGCTCGGCCTCCACGCGATCGCGCTGTCGCGCTTCTCCGGCTGCTGGGTGGCGATGAAGCTCGTCGGGCAGCTCGCCGACGGCGGCGAGACCGTCCACGTGTCGCCCGAGGAGCCCGGCATCGTCGTGCCGGAGCTCCTCATCGACGGGAAGCCCTTCCGCAAGGCGACGGACTTCACCTTCTTCCCGGGGCTCAACATCGAGACGGAGCGCCAGCTCTACTACGAGCGCCACCGCGCGGTGCTGGCCTACGCGCGGGCGAACAGCCTGGCCTGGGCCGAGGTCGGCGGCCCCGGGGACCGCGTGGGGCTGGTGACGGCCGGCAAGTCCTACGCCGACCTCCGCCAGGCCCTCGACGACCTCGGGCTCGACGACACGGCGCTGCGGCGCCTCGGGGTGCGGCTCCTGCGCACGGCGCTGATCTACCCGCTGGATCCGGAGGCGATCCGGGGCTTCGCGCGTGGGCTCGACGAGATCGTGGTCGTCGAGGAGAAGCGCGGCTTCCTCGAGACCCAGGTGAAGGAGGCGCTGGCGGGGCTCCCGCAGGGCCCGCGGGTGTTCGGGAAGGCCGACGAGACCGGGGCGCCCTTGTTTCCCATCCAGGGCGGCATGGACTCCGACCTGGTCGCGGAGCGGCTGGGGCCGCGCCTCCTCCGGCTGGCGGACGGCCGCCCGGACCTCGCGGCGCGGATCCGCGGCCGGCTCGACGCGATCCGCGCGGTGCGCGCGCGGGCGTACGAGACGCATCCCGGGCGGACGCCGAACTACTGCTCGGGCTGCCCGCACAACGTCGGCACGCGGCTCCTCCCGGGCGAGCTGGCGTGGGGGAGCCCGGGCTGCCACTCGTTCGCCTCCATCATCGAGCAGCCGGAGCGCCACATCGTCTCGATGACGCAGCTCGGCGGCGAGGGGCTTCCGTGGATCGGGCTCCAGCCGTACACCGACCGCCCGCACATGGTGCAGAACGTCGGCGACGGCTCGCTCTTCCACTCCTCGCTCCTCAACATCCGGTTCTGCGTGGCGGCCGGCGCCAACATCACCTTCAAGATCCTCTACAACGGCTTCGTCGCGAACACCGGCGCCCAGGAGATGGTCGGCGGGAAGCCCGTGCCGGAGCTGACGCGGATGCTCGAGCTGGAAGGCGTGCGGACGACGGTGGTCCTGACCAAGGATCCGGACGCGTACCGCGGCGCCGCCCTCGCCGGGAACGCCCGCGTGGAGGCCGTCGAGCGGCAGGACGTCGTCCTGAAGGAGCTCGCGGCGACCCCGGGGGTCACCGCGCTCGATCCACGACGGCCTCTGCGCCAACGAGCGTCGCCGCCGGCAGAAGCGCGGGCAGGTGCCGGTGCCGAACCGCTTCGTCGTCATCAACGAGGAGGTCTGCGAGGGCTGCGGGCACTGCGGCGCCCTGACGAACTGCATGTCCCTCCACCGGGTCGAGACGGAGCTCGGGCCGAAGACCCGGGTCCACGCGTCGTCCTGCAACCAGGATCTCTCGTGCCTCGGCGGCGACTGCCCGTCGTTCGTGACGGTCGAGACCGAGCCGGGGACCGGCTACCGGCGGCCGACGCCCCCGGTCCTCGCGGCCGATGCGGTCCCGGAGCCGGCCGAGCGAGTGGGGCTCGACCGTCCCTATCACGTCTATCTCCCCGGCGTCGGAGGGACCGGGGTGATCACGATGAACGCGCTGCTCTCCTGGGCGGCGCTGATCGACGGGCTCCGCGTGGTGAGCTACGACCAGACCGGGGCCGCCCAGAAGTGGGGGCCGGTGCTCTCGAGCCTGATCCTCTCCGCGCCGGACGAGAGCGTGGCCGCCAACAAGGTGGGGCTCGGCCGCGCCGACCTCTACCTCGCGCTCGACCTCCTGGCGGCCGGCACGCGCGTCAACCTCGACCGCTGCGACCCCGCGCGGACGGTGGCGGTCGTGAACGCGTCGGTCCTGCCGAGCGGCGAGATGGTGCGCAACGTCGACTTCGCGCCGCCGGTCGACGGCGATCCGCGCCCAGATCGACCGCCACACGCGCGCCGACGCCAACGTCGCCGTCGACGCGCGGCAGCTGGCCGAGGGCCTGTTCGGCGACTACATGACGACCAACATGCTCGTGCTGGGCGTCGCCTACCAGGCCGGGCTCCTGCCGCTGACGGCGGCGGCCATCGAGGGGGCCGTCCGCCTGAACGGGGTCGCGGTGGAGCAGAACCTCCAGGCCTTCCGGTACGGGCGGCTCTGGGGGGCCGACCCGGATCGGGTCCGCGCGCTCGTCGAGCCGCCGGCATCGTCATTCGAGACCGAGCGGGCCGCGGCGCTCGAGCGGCTCGCCGGGCGGGACGCCAGCGCCTACGTGTCGCTGCTCGATCGCGTGGGGCATCTCGACGCGGAGTCGCGGCGCCTCCTCGCCTTCCGGATCGGCGAGCTGATCGACTACCAGGACGTCCCCTACGCGGCGGCCTACGTCGACTTCGTCCTGGTCGTGGCGGCGCGCGAGGCGGCGATGGCGCCGGGGCGCCAGGACGTCACCCACGCCGTGATCCGGAACCTCTACAAGCTCATGGCGTACAAGGACGAGTACGAGGTGGCGCGGCTTCACCTGAAGCCCGTGCTGCGGGCGGGGATGCGCGGGCTCTTCGCGGCGCCCCGCCGGGTGTCACTGGCACCTCCACCCGCCGCTCCTCCGCGCGCTCGGCCTCCGCCGGAAGCTCCGGCTGGGGCCGTGGTTCGCGCCGGCCCTCCGCGCGCTCCGGGCGCTCCGGCGCCTGCGGGGGACCGCGTTCGATCCCTTCGGGTACGCCGAGGTGAGGCGCGAGGAGCGGCGCCTCGTGCCCTGGTACCGCGAGCTCGTGTCCAGCCGCGCTCGACGGCCTCGGCGCCGACGCCCACGAGCGGGCGGTCGAGCTGGCCCGCCTCCCCGAATCGATCCGCGGCTACGAAGACATCAAGCTCCGCTCCATCGCCAAAGTGCGGGAGCGCGCCGCCGGGGTCAGACTTTGACTTCTAGACATTTCTCGAGCCGCGCTGAGCCGTCACCGCGAGGTCTTCGTCACGTGCCGAGGCGGCGAGCGAGCCGCCCGACCGTGACGCTGAGGGTGGCCGGGTCGCGGCCAAGCAGTCCGGGCGACGTCGGTCAGCCGGTAGCCGCGCCGTCGGACCAGAACGAAGCGCGAGCAACCCGCGCGCGGTCGCCAGACATCGTGCCGCCGATCGCGGCCCGCGGCGACACCGGCCCCGAGTCCAAGCGCGCGTCTCCAGGCGAGATAGCGCCTCGTCCAACGCCTCGCGAGATGCCGGGGCGCGTCACGTCCCGCCTGTCCGGTAACCGCATCCGGCGAATGTCGATCGCCGAGGACCTGCTGCTCCTTCGCCTCGTAGAGCTGGGCCTGATGTGCCTTCGCCGGCGCCCTCCTGAGTGAAGCGCCCATACGCGTCCGGGCCGCCCAGGAGACGGAGTACAGGGTCGGGGTCAAGCAAGGCCGTGTCGCCGACCGGCGAGTAGCGCCCGGTGGCCGCTGTAGCGATAGAGCTCGGGTCGGGACGCGAGACCTGCTCGGACCGGGTTCAGGTGGATGTAGCGGACCAGAGTCACGAGATACTCGTCCGAGTCACAGACGATGGCCCGGTATCGACCCTGGAACACATGCCCCACCTTCTCGTGAACGCGGTTGAACCACTGCGTGTACGACTGCTGG
The DNA here is from genome assembly GCA_963799055.1 of uncultured Candidatus Rokubacteria bacterium. Classification (GTDB taxonomy): domain Bacteria; phylum Methylomirabilota; class Methylomirabilia; order Rokubacteriales; family DASRDR01; genus DASRDR01. The sequence goes on along the minus strand of CAWCVP010000013.1, from coordinate 184,021 downwards.
AGACCCTGCATGAACTTGGCGAGCGGCGAGGCCCCAGTGCGGGCCAGTAGGTGGACGTGGTTGGGCATCAGGCAGTACGCGTGGAGACGTCACCCCGTACCGAGCCCGATACAGCGCAAGACGGTGAAGATAGGCATCGTAGTCGACGTCGCGGAGAAACGTTGCCTGGCGCTGGTTTCCTCGCGCGATGACGTGATAGAGGAGCCCGGGCGCGAACAGTCTTGGGCGGCGCGCCATGCCTGTCTAGCACGGGACATGCCGGCGGCTCCGGGGCGGGGGAAATTGTTTAGAAGTCAAAGTCTGACCCCGGTTTGACACTCTGCGTCGAGGGCAGTAGCATGAGGGCGCTGTCGAGAGCGCCTCCTGTCCATGCGGGCGGGAGGCGATTACTTTGGGGAGCCCCGCCATGATCGACGCGATTCGCGCTCTCTACGCCGCGATGCCGGAGCGCCTCGCCCGGGCGCGCCGCGAGTGGAAGCGCCCCCTCACCCTGGCCGAGAAGGTCCTGGTCGCGCACGCCGACGACTTCGGCGCGCAGACGTGGGAGCGGGGCCGCGCCACGCTCCGGCTCCGCGTCGACCGCGTGGCGATGCAGGACGCGACCGGCCAGATGGCGCTCCTCCAGTTCATGCAGGCCGGCAAGCCGACGGTGGCGGTGCCCTCGACGATGCACTGCGACCACCTGATCCGCGCGCAGTCCGGCGCCACCGAGGACATGAAGCGCGCCGTCACCGAGAACAACGAGGTCTACGACTTCCTCCACTCGGCGTCGCGGAAGTACGGCATCGGGTTCTGGAAGCCGGGCTCGGGGATCATCCATCAGGTGGTGCTGGAGAACTACGCGTTCCCCGGCGGCCTGATGATCGGCGCCGACTCCCACACGCCGAACGGCGGCGGCCTCGGCATGCTGGCCATCGGCGTCGGGGGCGTCGACTGCGGCGAGGTCATGGCGGGCCTGCCGTGGGAGGTGCTCCATCCGAAGCTGATCGGCGTCCACCTCACCGGCAAGCTCTCGGGCTGGACCTCGCCGAAGGACGTCATCACGTACCTCTGCGGGCTGCTCACCGTCAAGGGCGGCACGAACAAGATCATCGAGTACTTCGGCTCCGGCGCGGAGTCGATCAGCGCGACGGGCAAGGGCACGATCTGCAACATGGGCGCGGAGCTCGGGGCGACGACCTCGGTGTTCGCCTTCGACGACCGGATGGCCGCTCTACCTGGAGGCCACCGACCGGAGCGACGTGGCGCGGCTCGCCGAGCGGCACCGCGAGCACCTCGTCCCCGACCCGGAGGTCCTGACGAACCCCCGGGCCCACTACGACGAGGTCGTCGAGCTCGACCTGTCGACGCTCGAGCCGCACATCGTGGGCCCGCACTCGCCCGACCGCGCCCGTCCGGTCTCGAAGCTCGCCGCCGAGGTGCGGGCGAACGGCTGGCCGGCCGAGATCAAGGCGACGCTCATCGGCTCCTGCACGAACTCCTCCTACGAGGACATGCGGCGGGCGGCCCACGTGGCCATGCAGGGCCTCCGGGCCGGGCTGCGCGCCAAGACGCCGTTCCTGGTCACGCCGGGGTCGGAGCGGATCTACCAGACGATCCGGCGCGACGGGATCATGGCCACGTTCGAGCAGATGGGCGGGACGGTCCTGGCCAACGCCTGCGGGCCGTGCATCGGCCAGTGGCGCCGAGGTGACGTCGGCAAGGACGAGGCGAACACCATCGTCTCGTCGTTCAACCGCAACTTCCCGGGCCGGAACGACGGCAGCGCGGCGACCCTGTCCTTCCTGACCAGCCCGGAGATCGTCACCGCGCTGGCGTTCGGGGGCTCGCTCGAGTTCGACCCCGTCCACGGGACGCTGACGACGCCGGACGGGAAGGCCTTCCGCTTCACCCCGCCCGAGGGCGAGGAGCTGCCGCGCGAGGGCTTCGCGCGCGGCGAGGAGGGCTACGAGGCGCCGGCCGGCGACGGCGCGGGCGTCGAGGTCGTCATCCGCCCCGACAGCGAGCGCCTCCAGCTCCTCCGGCCGTTCCCGCGCTGGGACGGCAAGGATTTCGACCGCCTGCCGATCCTCGTCAAGACCAAGGGCAAGACGACGACGGACCACATCTCGCCCGCCGGCGCCTGGCTCCGCTTCCGGGGGCACCTCGACCGCATCAGCGACAACATGTTCCTGGGCGCGGTCAACGCCTTCACCGGCGAGGCCGGCAAGGGCGTCAACGTGCTCACCGGCGAGACGGGCGCGTCCTTCGTGAAGACCGCGCGGGACTGGAAGGCGAAGGGCGTCGCCTGGGTCGTCGTCGGCGACGAGAACTACGGCGAGGGGTCGAGCCGCGAGCACGCGGCGATGTCCCCGCGGTATCTGGGCGCGCGGGCGGTCCTGGTCAAGAGCTTCGCGCGCATCCACGAGACGAACCTGAAGAAGCAGGGGATCCTGCCCCTGACGTTCGCGGACCCCAAGGACTACGACCTGTTCGAGCAGGCGGACCGGGTGAGCGTGGTGGGCCTCCAGGCCCTCGCGCCCGGGCGGCCCGTCGAGGTGCGGATCTCGAAGCCCGACGGCCGGACCGTCACGATCCAGGCCCGCCACAGCCTGACCGAGGAGCACGTCGGCTGGTTCCGCGCCGGGTCGGCGCTGAACGCGCTCGCGTAAGGCTCGTCGAGGCGACGCTCACCCCGGCTCGATCAGGGAACCGGACGGCGCGCGGGCGGCGCCCGCGCCCCGAGGAGGCAGCATGCCAGGTCGTGTGAAGATCCCCGCCGGCGAGAAGATCGCCATCTCCCACGGAAAGCTGCAGGTCCCCGACCACCCGATCGTGCCCTTCATCGAGGGCGACGGGACGGGGCCGGACATCTGGCGCGCGTCGGTGCGGGTCCTCGACGCCGCGGTGGAGCAGGCGTACGGCGGGAAGCGCCGGATCGCGTGGGCCGAGGTCTACGCGGGCGAGAAGGCGCAGGCGGTCTACGGCGCGGACTGCCCGCCGAACCTCCTGCCGCCCGAGACGCTCGACGTCATCCGGCAGTACCTGGTCGCCATCAAGGGGCCGCTCACCACGCCGGTCGGCGAGGGCTTCCGGAGCCTGAACGTCACGCTGCGCCAGGAGCTCGACCTCTACGTGTGCCTCCGGCCCGTGAAGTACTTCAAGGGCGTGCCGTCCCCGGTCAAGCGGCCGGAGGCGGTGGACATGGTGATCTTCCGCGAGAACACGGAGGACATCTACGCCGGCGTCGAGTGGCTCACGGGCACGCCGGAGTGCCAGAAGGTGGTCGACTTCCTGACGCGCGACATGGGCGTGAAGAAGATCCGGTTCCCGAAGACCTCGTCCATCGGGATCAAGCCGATCTCGATGGAGGGCTCCGAGCGGCTGATCCGGGCGGCGATCCGGTACGCGATCGAGCAGAACCGCCGCAACATCACCCTCGTCCACAAGGGGAACATCCAGAAGTACACCGAGGGGATGTTCATGAAGTGGGGCTACGCGCTGGCCAAGCGCGAGTTCCCCGACCGCACGGTGTCCTGGGAGGAGTGCGGCGGGAAGCCGCCGGCCGGAAAGATCCTGATCAAGGACGCCATCACCGACGCGTTCCTCCAGCAGATCCTGACCCGGCCGGACGAGTTCGACGTCATCGCGGGGCCGAACCTGACCGGCGACCTCCTGTCGGACGCGCTGGCCGCCCAGGTCGGCGGGATCGGCATCGCGCCGGGCGGGAACATCAACTACGAGACGGGCCACGCGCTCTTCGAGGCGACCCACGGGACCGCGCCGAAGTACGCGGGGCAGGACAAGGTGAACCCGGGCTCGGTGATCCTCTCGGGCGAGATGATGCTCCGCTACATGGGCTGGGCCGACGCGGCCGACCGGATCGTCAAGGGCCTGGAGGCGACGATCGCCCGGAAGGTGGTGACCTACGACTTCGCCCGCCTGATGGACGGCGCGAAGGAGGTCAAGTGCTCCGAGTTCGCCACCGCCATCATCGAGCAGATGAAGGGGGTCAGGCCTTGACTTCCGGGGTCAGACTTTCACTTCCCGACATTTCGATGGGTCCGAGCGGTGGTCTCGATGTTGTGCCCCGGCTCTGCAGCGGCGCCGTCGACCCGGTGCCGGGCGGAAATGTCGGGAAGTGAAAGTCTGACCCCGGGAGGGCGAGATGGCGAGACCGAAGGTGACGGTGGTGGGCGCGGGCAACGTGGGCGCGACCACCGCGCAGTACATCGTGGAGCGGCACCTGGCCGACGTCGTGCTGACCGACGTCGTCGAGGGCCTGCCCCAGGGCAAGGCGCTCGACCTCCTGCAGGCCGGCCCGGTGCACGGGTACGACTGCCGGATCACCGGCGCCAACGACTACGAGCCGACCGCGGGGTCCGACCTCATCGTGATCACCGCCGGCCTGGCGCGGAAGCCCGGCATGAGCCGGGACGACCTCCTGCTGAAGAACGCCGAGATCGTGGGCGGGGTCGTCGCGGAGACCGCGCGCCGCTCCCCGACCGCCATCCTCATCGTGGTCACCAACCCGCTCGACGCCATGGCCCAGCTCGCGCTCCGCCGGTCCGGCTTCCCCAAGCAGCGCGTCATCGGGATGGCCGGGGTGCTCGACTCCGCGCGGTTCCGGACGTTCATCGCGCAGGAGCTCGACGTCTCGGTGGAGAGCGTCACCGCCTTCGTGCTGGGCGGCCACGGGGACACCATGGTCCCGCTGCCGCGCTTCTCGACGGTGGCCGGGATCCCGATCACCGAGCTCCTGCCCAAGGACCGGATCGAGGCCCTGGTGAAGCGGACGGCGAACGGCGGCGCGGAGATCGTGGGGCTCCTCAAGACGGGCAGCGCCTACTACGCGCCCGCCGCCTCGGTGGTCGACATGGTCGAGGCGATCCTCCGGGACAAGAAGAAGGTGCTGCCGTGCACCGCGTACCTCGAGGGGGAGTACGGCGTGAAGGGGCTCTACGTCGGCGTGCCGGTGAAGCTCGGGCGGCGCGGCATCGAGCAGATCGTCCAGGTCACCCTCGCGCATGAGGAGTCGGCGGCGCTCCAGCGGTCGGCCGCCGCCGTGCGGGAGCTCACCGACAAGCTGGGAATCTGAGGAGGACGAGAGGTGGCCGCATCGGGTCATCGCGCGCAGGCGACGGGGATCACGGCGACCCGGCTCCCGGCGGCGGCCGGGCGGGCCCGCATCGCGGGCCCCACCCGCTGGGACTACTGGTGGGTCGAGCCGGCCCTGATCGTCCTGGTGCTGGGCGCGTTCATCGTCTACTCGACGTGGGCGGCCCTCCAGAACGCCCACTACTTCGCGGATCCCTATCTCTCGCCGCTCTACTCGCCGTGCCTGTCCACGGACTGCCAGCACGTGACCCTGCCGCTCTTCGGCAAGATGCCGGCGCTCCCGATCCTCGGCGTCGTCTCGCCGGCGTTCCTCATCCTGTGGGGACCCGGCCTCTTCCGCTTGACCTGCTACTACTACCGCAAGGCCTACTACCGGTCCTTCTGGGGGGCGCCGCCGGCGTGCGCGGTGACGGACGTGCGTCCGGGCTACACGGGGGAGACGCGCTTCCCGCTGATCTTCCAGAACCTCCACCGGTACGCCTTCTACGTGGCGGTGCTCTTCATCGTCGTCCTGACCTACGACGCGCTCCTGGCGTTCCGGTTCCCGGGGGGACGCTTCGGGATCGGCGTCGGGACGCTCGTCATGTGGCTGAACGTGGCCTTCCTCGCCGGCTACACGTTCTCGTGCCACAGCTGCCGCCACCTCTGCGGGGGAGCGGTCAACCAGTTCTCGAAGGCGCCGACGCGCTACTCGCTGTGGAAGCTCGTCACCCGGCTCAACGAGCGACACCCCATGTTCGCCTGGCTTTCCCTGTTCAGCGTGGGGCTGACCGACGTGTACATCCGCCTCGTGTCCATGGGCGTCATCCGGGACTTCCGGCTCGTGTTCTGAGAAGGGAGACGAGGAGAGCCGCATGAGCAGCCACGCGCACGAGGTCCACGAGTACGACGTCGTCGTGGTCGGGGCGGGCGGGGCCGGCCTCCGGGCCGCCATCGAGGCGGCGACTCAGGGCATGCGGACGGCCATCGTCTGCAAGTCGCTGCTCGGCAAGGCCCACACGGTCATGGCCGAGGGCGGCATCGCGGCGGCGCTCCGGAACGTGTGGCCCGAGGACGGCTGGGAGGTCCACTTCCGCGACACGATGCGCGGCGGCAAGATGCTGAACAGCTGGCGCATGGCGCAGCTCCATGCCCAGGAGGCGCCCGAGCGGGTCCTCGAGCTCGAGCGGTGGGGCGCCCTGTTCGACCGGACCAAGGACGGCCGCATCCTCCAGCGGGACTTCGGCGGGCACCGCTACGCCCGGCTCGCGCACGTCGGGGACCGGACCGGCCTCGAGATGATCCGGACGCTCCAGCAGCAGGTGGTGCATCTCGGCATCGACGTCTTCATGGAGTGCACCGTCAACCGCCTCCTGAAGGACGGGGACCGCGTCGCGGGCATGGTCGCGCTACTGGCGCGACAGCGGGAAGTTCATCGTGTTCAAGGCGCCGGCGGTGGTCCTCGCGACCGGCGGGATCGGCAAGTCCTACGCCATCACGTCGAACTCGTGGGAGTACACCGGCGACGGCCACGCGATGGCGCTGCGCGCGGGCGCCGACCTCATCGACATGGAGTTCGTCCAGTTCCATCCGACCGGGATGGTCTGGCCCCGGAGCGTGGCGGGCATCCTCGTCACCGAGGGCGTCCGGGGCGACGGCGGGACGCTCCGGAACAGCAAGGGCGAGCGGTTCATGTTCCGCTACATCCCCGACTTCTTCCGGGCGGAGACGGCGGACAACGAGGCCGAGGCCGACCGCTGGTACGAGGACAAGAAGAACAACCGCCGGACGCCGGACCTCCTGCCGCGGGACGAGGTCGCCCGGGCGATCAACGCCGAGGTCAAGGCGGGCCGGGGCAGCCCGCGGGGCGGCGTCTTCCTCGACATCCACACGCGGCGCTCGCCCGACTACATCCGCCGGCGGCTCCCCTCGATGTACCACCAGTTCAAGGAGCTGGCCGGGGTCGACATCACGAAGGAGGCGATGGAGGTCGGTCCGACCTGCCACTACGTGATGGGCGGCGTCCGGGTGGACGCCGACACGACGGCGGCCGTCGGCCTGCCGGGACTCTTCGCCGCCGGCGAGGTGGCGGGCGGCATGCACGGGTCGAACCGCCTGGGCGGGAACTCCCTGTCGGACCTCCTGGTCTTCGGTCGCCGCGCGGGGCACTACGCGGCCGAGCACGCGCGCGCCGCCAAGGGCCTGCTGGCCGTCGACGCGGGTCAGGTCGAGGCGGCGGTGCGGGACGTGCTGGAACCGGTCCAGCGCCGGACCGGCGAGAACCCCTACGAGATCCAGAAGGACCTGCAGCAGGTCATGCAGACCCTGGTCGGCATCATCCGGACCGAGTCGGAGCTGAAGGAAGCCGTCGTCCAGATCGGCCGGCTCGAGGAGCGGGCCAGCCGGGTGCGCGTCGAGGGGAGCCTGACCTACAATCCCGGCTGGCACCTGGCGCTCGACCTTCAGAACCTCCTGGCGGTCTCGGGCGCGATCGCCCTGGCGGCGCTCGAGCGCAAGGAGAGCCGGGGCGGACACACCCGGGACGACCATCCGAAGCCCGATGCGCACTTCGGCAGCGTCAACGTGGTGGTGCGGATGCGGGACGGGCAGCTGACCGTGACGCAGGAGCCCCTGCCCGCGATGCCGCCCGAGCTGCGCAAGCTTCTCGAGGAGAAGACATGACGCCCCAGACGGTCTCGGCGGCCCCCGCGCCGCCCACGCGAGAGATCACGATGCACGTCTTCCGCGGCGACGCGGAGGGCGGGGAGTTCCGGGAGTACCGCGTGCCGTTCGAGGAGGGGCTGGTCGTCCTCGACGTCGTCCACCGGATCCAGGGGATCCATGCGAACGACCTGGCGGTCCGCTGGAACTGCAAGGCGGGGAAGTGCGGGTCGTGCAGCGCCGAGGTCAACGGCAAGCCCCGGCTCATGTGCATGACGCGGATGGAGATCTTCCCCGAGGGCGAGCCCATCACGGTCGCGCCGCTCAAGGCGTTCCCCGTCGTGAAGGACCTGGTCACCGACGTGTCGTTCAACTACGAGGCCGCGCGCCAGATCCCGGCGTTCCGGCCGGGCCCGCCCGAGGCCGACGGCACGCACCGGATGATGCAGGAGGACATCGACCGCGGGCAGGAGTTCCGGAAGTGCATCGAGTGCTATCTCTGCCAGGACGTCTGCCACGTGATCCGGGACCACGAGGAGAACAAGCCCGAGTTCTTCGGGCCGCGGTTCTTCGTGCGGCTGGCCGAGCTGGACATGCACCCCCTGGACACCCAGGACCGCCGCGAGCTCGTCCGGACGCGCGCGGGGATCGGCTTCTGCAACATCACGAAGTGCTGCACCGAGGTCTGCCCCGAGCACATCAAGATCACGGACAACGCGATCATCCCGCTGAAGGAGCGGGTGGTCGACGACCACTACGACCCGGTCATGTGGGTCGTCCGGAAGCTGGGCGGGAAGTAAGGGCTCGACCTCGGGGCCGCCGACTCTCGCGACGCCATGAAGATCCACGAGTACCAGGCGAAGGCGCTCCTCCGCGAGTTCGGCGTCCCCGTGCCGCGGGGCGAGGTGGCCGCCACCCCGGACGAGGCGCGCGCCATCGCCGAGCGCCTCGGGGGCCGGGTGGTCGTGAAGGCCCAGGTCCACGCGGGCGGGCGGGGCAAGGCCGGCGGGGTGAAGCTGGCCGACGACGCCGCGGGCGCGGAGGCGGCGGCGCGGCAGATCCTCGGGATGCGGCTCAAGACGCCCCAGACGCCGCCGGAGGGCATCACCGTCCTGAAGGTCCTCGTCGAGGAGGCCTCGGCGATCGCGACCGAGCTCTACCTGGCGGTCACGCTGGACCGGGGCCGCGGCGCGCACGTGGTCATGGCGAGCCAGGCCGGCGGCATGGACATCGAGGAGGTGGCGGCGTCGCACCCGGAGCGGATCGTCGCGCGAGTGGGCGGACCCCGCGCTCGGGCTCCAGGCCTTCCAGGCCCGCGCCCTGGCCTTCGGCCTCGGCCTCTCGGGAGACCAGTTCAAGGCCGGCGTCGGGCTGATCCAGTCGCTCTTCCGCGCGTACCTCGCCAAGGACTGCTCGCTGGCCGAGGTGAACCCGCTGGTGGTGACGCGGGACGGGCGCGTGCTCGCGCTGGACGCCAAGCTCAACTTCGACGACAGCGCCCTCTTCCGGCACCCCGAGGTCGTGGCCCTCCGCGACGTCAACGAGGAGGACCCGCTCGACGTCGAGGCGTCGAAGCACGGGCTGAACTACATCAAGCTCGACGGCACCGTCGGCTGCATGGTCAACGGGGCCGGCCTCGCCATGGCGACGATGGACATCGTCAAGCTGGCGGGCGGCGCGCCGGCGAACTTCCTCGACGTGGGCGGCGGGGCGTCGCCCGAGCAGATCGAGAGCGCCTTCCGGATCCTCGCCTCCGACCCGAGCGTGAAGGCGGTGTTCATCAACGTCTTCGGCGGGATCCTCCGCTGCGACCGGCTCGCCGCCGGCCTGATCTCGGCCGTCAGCAAGCTCGGCGTCCGCATGCCCATCGTCGTCCGGATGGAGGGCACCAACGTCGAGCTCGGGCGCAAGATGCTGGCCGAGTCGGGCCTCAACTTCACGAGCGCGGACGACATGGGCGACGGCGCCCAGAAGGTCGTCGCCCTCGCCGGCGGGGTCAGGCCTTGACTTCGGGATCAGCTTTCGCTCCGACATTCGCGTCGGACGGCCGGCCCGACTGAAATGTCGGGAAGTCAAAGTCTGACCCCGTGAGCATTCTGGTCGGGCGGGGGACGCGGGTGGTGGTCCAGGGGATCACCGGGAAGGAGGGGACGTTCCACGCCCTCCGCTGCAAGGAGTACGGGACCCAGGTCGTGGGCGGGGTGACGCCGGGCAAGGGCGGCACGGTCCACGAGGGCTTCCCGGTGTGGAACACGGTCGACGAGGCGGTGCGGGAGGGCGGCGCCGACTGCGCCCTGATCTTCGTGCCGCCCGTCGCGGCGGCCGACGCGATCATGGAGGCGGCGGCGGCCGGCGTGCCGCTCGTCGTCTGCATCACCGAGGGGATCCCGGTGGGCGACATGGTGCGCGCCAAGGCGTTCCTGGCCGGCCGCCCGACCCGGCTCCTCGGGCCGAACTGCCCCGGGCTCATCACGCCGGGCCAGGCGAAGATCGGCATCATGCCCGGCCACATCCACCGGGAGGGCGGCGTGGGCGTCGTCTCGCGGAGCGGCACGCTCACCTACGAGGTCGTCCACCAGCTGACCCAGCGGGGGCTCGGCCAGTCGACCTGCGTCGGCATCGGCGGGGACCCGGTGAACGGCACGAGCTTCGTCGACGTCCTCCGCCTCTTCCAGGCCGACCCCGAGACCCGGGCCATCATGCTGATCGGCGAGATCGGGGGCACCGCGGAGGAGGAGGCCGCCGCCTTCGTCAAGGCCCACGTCACCAAGCCCGTCGTCGGCTTCATCTGCGGGCAGACCGCGCCGCCCGGCCGCCGCATGGGCCACGCCGGCGCCATCATCTCGGGCGGCAAGGGCACCGCCGCCGAGAAGATGCGCGCGATGGAGGCCGCCGGCATCACGACCGTCAGGAGCCCGGCCGACATGGGCGCGACCGTCGCGCGCGTGGTCGGTCGCTGAACCCCCGGAGAGAGGACGAGCGATGGCGCTGGAGCGCACCCTCACGATCATCAAGCCGGACGCGGTCGAGAAGGGCGTGGCGGGCCGCGTCATCGCCAAGATCGAGGCGGCGGGCCTGCGCATCCTCGCGGCCAAGCTGGTCCACCTGACGCCGGCCCAGGCGGCCGGGTTCTACATCGTCCACAAGGACCGGCCCTTCTTCCGGAGCCTTGCCGAGTTCATGACGTCCGGCCCGTGCATCCCGATGGTGCTGGAAGGCGAGGACGCCATCCAGCGGCTGCGGGACCTGATGGGCGCCACCGACCCGGCGAAGGCGGCGCCGGGCACGATCCGCAAGCGAGTTCGCCGCGTCGATCGAGGCGAACGTCATCCACGGGTCCGATTCGACCCAGTCGGCGGCGTTCGAGATCCCGTACTTCTTCCCGGCGATCGAGATCCATGCGCGCTAGCCGAGCGCGCGGCGGGTCCTCGCCTCGGGCGCCTGGTCGGCGTCGCCCTCGGCGCGCTGGCCGTCCTCGCCGCTGCTCCTGGTCGGATCGACGGCCGCGCCGGTGGCGGCCCAGGGGAAGAAGGTCAAGGTCGGCGTGCTGAAGCTCACCTCGTCGGCGCCGATCTTCCTGGGCGTGGAGCGGGGGACCTTCCGGGAGTTCGGGATCGACCCCGAGCTGGTCTACTTCCAGGCCGCGCAGCCGATCGCGGTGGCGATCGCGGCCGGCGAGATCGAGGTGGGCGCGACGGGGCTCACCGCGGGGCTCTTCAACGTGGTCGCCGGCGGCGAGAAGGTGTGGGTGGTCGCCGACAAGGGCCGCGAGTGGCCCGGGTATCCGCTCACCGCGCTCCTCGTGCAGAAGGACGGCCCCGTCCGGTCGGTGCGGGATCTCAAGGGCAAGAAGGTCGGCCTCACGCAGCTCGGGTCCACGTTCCACTACATGCTGGGGAACTTGCTGGAGCAGGAGGGGCTCACGCTCGCCGACGTCGAGCCGGCGCCGCTCCGCACGCTGGGCGCGATGGCCGAGGCCCTGGAGGCCCGCCGCGTCGACGCGATCCTCATCCCGCAGCCGTTCGCCAGCGCCGCCGTCGAGAAGGGCTTCGGCCGCATCCTTTTCTGGGTGGGGGACAAGCTGCCCTACCAGGTCGCGGCGATCTTCTACTCGAAGGCGTTCGCGCAGGACCGCGAGCGCGCGGTGGCCTTCATGAAAGGGTACGTCAAGGCCGCGCGCCTCTACTTCGACGCCGCGCTCGCGCCGAAGGACGGCAAGCCCCCGACGGGGCCCGCGTACGAGGAGGCCGTCGCGGTGACCGCCCGGTACACGGGCGCCACGCCGGACGTCGTGCGCGTGGGGTTTCCCTACCAGGACCGGGACGGCCGGCTGGACGTGGCGGACATCGGCCGGCAGCTCGCCTGGTACCACAAGGCCGGCATGATCACGGCGCCCCTCCAGCCGCGCGACCTCGTCGACGGCTCGTTCCTCGAGGAGGCGCTACGCGCCCTGCCCCGCTGAGCGGGACCGCCACGTGTTCGCCAAGGTCCTGATCGCCAACCGGGGCGAGATCGCGGTGCGCGTGATCCGCGCGTGCCGGGAGGCGGGCCTCCGCACGGTGGCGGTGTTCTCCGAGGCGGATCGCGACGCGCTGCACGTCCGCCTGGCCGACGAGGCCCACCCGATCGGACCCCCGCCGGCCAGCGAGAGCTATCTCGTGATCGAGCGGCTGATCGAGGTCGCGCGCCGGAGCGGCGCCGAGGCGGTGCACCCGGGCTACGGCTTTCTCTCCGAGAACGCGCGCTTCGCCGAGGCGTGCCGGGCCGCCGGGCTCGTCTTCGTCGGGCCGCCGCCGGAGGCGATCGCGCGGATGGGCGACAAGACGGCCGCCCGCCGGGCGGCGCTCGAAGCCGGCGTGCCGGTCGTGCCGGGCACCAAGGATCCGGTCGGATCGGATGCGGAGGCCGAGCGCGCCGCGCGAGACCTCGGCTTCCCGGTGATGATCAAGGCGGCCCGGGGCGGGGGCGGGAAGGGGATGCGGCTCGTCGCGACCCCGGCCGAGCTCGCGTCGGCGCTGCGCCTCGCGCGCTCCGAGGCGGCCTCCGCGTTCGGCGACGGGGCCGTCTACCTCGAGAAGGCGATCGTCGAGCCGCGCCACGTCGAGATCCAGGTGCTCGCCGACGCCCACGGCCGGGTCGTGCACCTGGGGGAGCGCGAGTGCTCCATCCAGCGGCGCCATCAGAAGCTCGTCGAGGAGTCGCCGTCCCCGGTCGTGGACGAGTCGCTCCGGCGCGAGATGGGGGCCGCCGCGTGCCGGCTCCTGGCCGGGGCCGGATACCAGAACGCCGGCACCGTCGAGTTCCTCGTCGACGCCGAGCGGCGCTTCTACTTCCTCGAGGTCAACACGCGCCTGCAGGTCGAGCATCCGGTCACCGAGCTGGTGACCGGGATCGACCTGGTCCGGGAGCAGCTCCGCCTCGCGGCCGGCGAGCCGCTCGGATACGCTCAGGCGGACGTCGTCGCGCGCGGCTGGGCGATCGAGTGCCGGATCTCCGCCGAGGATCCCGCCGCGGGGTTCGTCCCGTCCCCGGGGCGCCTCTCGACGTGGCGCGCCCCCGCCGGGCCCTGGGTCCGGGTCGACGCCGGCGTCTACCAGGGCGCGGAGGTGCCGCTCCACTACGACCCGCTGATGGCCAAGCTCATCGTCTGGGGCCGGGATCGGGACGCGGCCGTGCGGCGGATGGGCGCCGCCCTGGCCGAGTTCGGCGTCGGCGGGGTCCGGACCACGATCCCGTTCCACCGCGCGGTGATGCGGCATCCGGACTTCCTCGCGGGGCGCCTGTCGACGGCGTTCGTCGAGCGAGCCTTCCCCGGCGGCCGTGGCCTCGCCGCGCCCTCGCCCGAGCGCGCCCGCGTCGCGGCGGTGGCCGCGGCCCTGCGGGCCCGCGCCCAGGCGCCCTCTCTTCCGCCCGCCCCGGCCGCGTCCTCCCGCTGGGCGATGGCGGGCCGGCCGGGCTCCGGCTCGCCTCGACGGTGACCACCGTCGCGGATGGCCTCCCGGCTCGTGGCGGGGCGCCCTCGCGCTTCACCGTCCATGTCGAGGGGACGGCGTTCGTCGTCGAGGTCGAGGACCAGCCGGCGGGCGGCCTGCAGGTGCGCGTCGACGGCCAGCCCGTCGCCGTGGATGCGCGGCTTCCCCGGAGCGGACCGGGCTCGGTCCTGCTGGACGGCGTCTCGTATCTCGTGGACCTCGGCGACGGCCGCGACGAGACGGACGTCGTGGTGGACGGCGAGACGTTCCGGGTCCAGATCGAGGATCCGATGCGCCGGGGTCGCGCCGCCGCCCGGCCGGCCGACGGCGCGCGGTCAGCGGCTCGTCGCGCCGATGCCGGGGAAGGTCGTCGCGGTCCTCGCGACGGTCGGCCAGCCGGTCGAGCCCGGGGCGGGGCTCGTCGTGCTCGAGGCCATGAAGATGGAGAACGAGTTCCGGGCGACGTCGGCCGGCGTGGTCGCCGAGGTCCACGTCGCGCCGGGCCAGGCCGTGAACGCCGGGGACCTGCTCGTCGTCGTCAAGTGAGCTCCGCCGGCCGCGGCGCGCGCGCGGCACTGGCACTCGCGGTCGGAAGCTTCGTCCTCTACAACGCGAACGTCCGCGAGGTCAGCTCGGCCGACACCATTCCGGCCCGTGTGCTCCCGCACGAGGTGATCCAGCACGGGCGGCTCGATCTCGATCGCCTGTTCCGGGACTGGCCGGCCGCCGCGCCGCTCCCCTACTGGGTCCAGCGCGTCGGGTCGCACCATCGCTCGAGCTACCCCATCGCACCGGCGCTCCTGGCGCTCCCGGTCTACGCGGGTCCCGCGCTCCTGGGAGCGGGGAACAGCTGGGTGGTGCTGAACGCCCTCTCCAAGCTCGCGGCGTCACTGATGGCGGCGCTGTCCGTGGTGTTCGTGTATCTCACGGCCCGGGATCTCGGGCGCCGGATCGGGACCGGCGAGGCGAGCGCGATCGCGACGGCGGTCGTGTACGCGGTCGCCACGCCGACCTGGGCCGTGTCGAGCCAGGGGCTGTGGGGGCACGCCCCGGCCCAGCTGGGGCTGGCGGTGGCGCTCTGGGGGCTCCTCCGCGCGGAGACGGCGCGCTGGGGGGCCGCGGTGGCGGGGCTGGGGGCCGGGCTCATGGTGGCGAGCCGGCCCTCGACGATCTTCGTGGCGGCCGTCCTTGCGGTCTTTGCCCTCGGCCGCCTGGGCCGGCGGGGGGTCGCGTTCGTCGCGGCGCTCGGGGTGGTCGGCGCCGCCGTGGCGACGCACAACCTTGCGACGTTCGGCACGCTCCAGGGAGGCTACACGGAGCTCCACCGGACCCACGCCGCGCACCACGGCGTGGCCTCGGCGTGGAGCGGGTCGTTCCTGGAGGGCCTCCTGGGGGTGCTCGTCAGCCCGAGCCGCGGCCTCTTCGTCTACGCGCCCGTGCTCCTCTTCCCGGCGGCGGGGCTCGGACTCTGGCTCGCGAGGCGCCGCGGCGGGCTTCTCGCCTGCGCGGCGGCGGTGACGGCGGTGGGCATCGGGACGATCGCCATGTTCTCGGTCTGGTGGGGGGGCACTCCTTCGGCCCCCGGCTCGTCGCCGACGTCCTCCCGGCGCTCGTCCTCGGGCTGGTGCCGATCTGGCCGGCGGCGTGGGGGTCGCGGCTCGGACGCGCCCTCCTGCTGGCCACCTTCGCCGCCTCCGTCGCGGTCGAGGCGGTCGGCGCCTTCCACTTCCCCTCGCCGCGCGACGTGGAGTGGAACACCAGCCCCCGGAACGTCGACCAGGCACATGACCGGCTCTGGGACTGGCGGGACCCCCAGCTCCTCCGGCTCCTGCGGAACGGGCCGGCCCCGCCGGGGTTCCGGACGGTTCCGTGAGGACGCGCGCCGCCGGCCCGGGTGGCGCGCGGGCCCCCCGGGCGTCGCTTGACCCCTGCCGGGGGCCGGCTTAAGATCGGGCCACGACCGCGGCTCCCTTTCCGCGCGCCGGGGGTGAGCTGCCCCGTCCGTCGCGCGCGGACCACATTCAGGACTCCGAGACCCCGGGAGGACAGACAGCATGGAAGAGCGTCAGCTGAGGCACTGGATCGAGCGGGTGAAGGACGGCACGATCACCCGGCGCGAGTTCACCCGCATGGTGGTCGGCCTCGGGCTGACGGCGCCGATGGCGGCCCAGATGCTCGCGTCCGCGGGCGTGGCCCAGGCGCAGACCAAGGGGACCTACGCGCCGACGAAGCGCGGCGGCGGCGGGCCGGTCCGCGTGCTCTGGTGGCAGGGCGCCACCCTTCTGAACCCCCACTTCGCGAGCGGCACCAAGGACCAGGACGGCTCCCGGATCTTCTACGAGCCTCTGGCGTCCTACGACCCCGACGGGAACATCGTGCCGGTCCTGGCCGCCGAGACCCCCACCCTGCAGAACGGCGGCGTGGCGAAGGACGGCACCTCGGTCACCTGGAAGCTGAAGCGGAACGTGCAGTGGCACGACGGGAAGCCGTTCACGGCCGACGACGTCGTGTTCAACTGGGAGTACGCGGTCGACCCGGCGACGGCGGCGGTCACGACCGGGCAGTACGCCGACATCAAGTCCGATCGACAAGCTGGACAGCCACACCGTCAAGATCACGTTCAAGAACGCGACGCCGTTCTGGTCGGCGCCCTTCTGCGGCCCGACCGGCCAGATCATCCCGAAGCACATCTTCGAGGCGTTCAAGGGCGCGAAGTCGCGGGAGGCGCCGGCCAACCTCAAGCCGGTCGGCACCGGCCCGTACCGGTATCGCGGACTTCAAGCCGGGCGACATGGTGAAGGGCGAGCTGAACCCGAACTACCACGCGCCGAACCGCCCCCACTTCGACACCATCGAGATGAAGGGCGGCGGCGACGCGGTGTCGGCCGCGCGGGCCGTCATCCAGACCGGCGAGTACGACTACGCCTGGAACATGCAGGTCGAGGACGACATCCTGCGGCGCATGGAGCAGGGCGGCAAGGGCCGCGTGGACATCTCGCTCGGCGGCAACATCGAGCACATCCAGCTCAACAACACCGATCCGTGGACCGAGGTCGACGGGGAGCGCGTCGAGCCTCAAGACGCAAGCACCCGTTCCTGACCGACCCCGCCGTGCGCCAGGCCCTGAACCTCCTGGTCGACCGGGCGTCCGTCCAGGAGCAGATCTACGGCCGGACGGGGATCGCCACCGCGAACTTCCTGAACGCCCCGTCGAAGTTCGTGTCGAAGAACACGAAGTACGAGTTCAACGTCGAGAAGGCGAGCCAGATCCTCGAGCAGGCCGGCTGGAAGAAGGGGTCGGACGGGATCCGCGTCAAGGACGGCAAGCGCCTCAAGGTCCTCTACCAGACCTCGATCAACGCCCCGCGCCAGAAGACCCAGGCGATCGTCAAGGCCGCGGCCGCCAAGGCGGGGATCGAGATGGAGCTGAAGTCGGTCACGGCGTCCGTGTTCTTCTCGTCGGACCCGGCGAACCCCGACACCTATCCCGAACTTCGGCACCGACATCCAGATGTACACGACGACGATGACCCAGCCCGACCCCCAGCGGTTCATGGACCAGTTCTGCTCGTGGGAGGCCGCCACGAAGGAGAACAAGTGGCAGGGCCGGAACATCACCCGCTGGAAGAACGAGGAGTATGACAAGACGTGGCGGGCCGCCGAGGCCGAGATGGATCCGGTCAAGCGGGCCGTCCTGTTCGTGAAGATGAACGACCTGGTCATCCAGGACATCGTCGTGATCCCCGTCGTCTTCCGGCCTCGCGTGGCGGCCATCGCGTCGAAGCTCCGCAACGCCGAGCAGAGCGGCTGGGACGGCGATTTCTGGAACCTGGCCAACTGGTATCGCGAGGCGTAGCTCGTACTCGGCCGGCTGGCGCGGGACGGGGCTCGACGGAGCGCGTCCCGCGTCAGCCGGCCGGCTGTTCACGACCGGCCGGTCACCGATGCTGGCCCGGCGAGGAGCCCGCGTGAGCGCGGTGGGGCATGTCGCCGCCGTGACGTCGGCGCACCCTGCCCGACCGCTACTGGATTCATCACGGAGGATCACCATGGATGAGCGCGAGCTGCGGGAGTGGACCGCCCGGGTCAAGAACGGCACGCTCAGCCGGCGCGAGTTCACCACGATGCTGGCGGGGCTCGGGGTGGCGGCGCCCCTTGCCGCGCAGGTGCTGGCGGCGGCCGGGCTCCCCGGCCGGGCCTCCGCGCAGGCCAAGTTCACTCCCGCGCGCCGGGGGGGCGGGGGCGAGCTGAAGGTCCTCTGGTGGCAGGGGCCCACGATCCTCAACCCGCACCTGTCCATCGGCGTCAAGGACGGCGACGGGTCGCGCATCTTCTACGAGCCGCTGATCTCGTTCGACCCCGAGGGCAACTTCGTCCCGGTGCTCGCCGCCGAGGTGCCCACCCTCCAGAACGGCGGCGTCGCGCGGGACGGGCTGTCGGTCACGTGGAAGATCAAGCGGAACGTGCAGTGGCACGACGGGAAGCCCCTCACGGCGGACGACTTCGTCTTCACGTGGGAGTACGCGGCGGATCCGGCCACGACGGCCATCTCGGCCGGCACCTACAAGGAAGTGGCCCGCATCGAGAAGCTCGACGCCCACACGATCAAGATCGTCTACCAGAAGCCGAACCCCGCCTGGTTCCAGACCTTCGGCGGCACGCTCTGCGTCATCCCGAAGCACGTCTTCGAGCCGTTCAAGGGAGCGAAGTCGCGCGAGGCGCCGGCGAACCTCAAGCCGGTCGGCACCGGCCCGTACCGCATCGTCGACTTCAAGCCCGGCGACTCGATCCGGGCCGAGCTGAACCCCAACTACCACGAGGCCAACTGGCCGTTCTTCGACCGCCTCGAGCTCAAGGGCGGCGGCGACGCCGTGTCGGCGGCCCGCGCGGTCATCCAGACGGGCGAGTACGACTTCGCCTGGAACATCCAGGTCGAGGACGACGTGCTCCGCCGGATGGAGCAGGGGGGCAAGGGCCGGACCGACATCGCGCCGGCCGCGGGCATCGAGCACCTCCTCATGAACTTCTCCGACCCGTGGACGGAGGTCGACGGCGAGCGCTCGAGCCCGAAGTCCCAGCACCCGTTCCTGGCCGACCCGGCGGTGCGCCAGGCGCTGGCGCTGCTCATCGACCGGGCGTCGATCCAGGAGCAGCTCTACGGGCGCCAGGGTCAGCCGACGGCCAACTACCTGAACGCGCCGAGCCGGTTCCGCTCGCCCAACACCCGCTGGGAGTTCAACGTCGACAAGGCGAACGCGGTCCTCGACCAGGCCGGCTGGAAGCGGGGCGCGGACGGGATCCGCGCGAAGGACGGCAAGCGGCTCAAGATGCTCTACCAGACGTCGATCAACCCGGTGCGGCAGAAGACCCAGGCCATCGTGAAGCAGGCGGCGGCGAAGGCGGGGATCGACATGGAGCTGAAGTCGATCGTCGCCTCCGTGTACTTCGGAAGCGACCCGGGCAACCCGGATACCTCCTCGAAATTCTGGGCCGACCTCCAGATGTACGCGTTCAACATGACGGCCGGGCCGGAGCCCCAGCGGTTCATGGACCCCTTCGTCTCCTGGGAGATCGCGTCGAAGGACAACAAGTGGGCCGGCCGGAACAACACGCGCTGGCGCAACGAGGAGTACGACCGCGGCTGGAAGGCCGCCGAGTCCGAGATGGACCCGGTCAAGCGGGCCGCGCACTTCATCCGGATGAACGACCTCCTCACCCAGCACAACGTCATCGTGCCGATGATCTGGCGGGCGAACATCTCCGCCATCTCGAACAAGCTCCGGAACACCGACATCTGCGGCTGGGACTCGAGCTTCTGGAACCTCACCCACTGGTACCGCGAAGCCTGAGCGGGAGTCAGGGTCAAGGTCTGACTCGTAGGAGAGCACGGATGGAAGAGCGGGACCTTCGGCGCTGGATTGACCGGGTCAAGGACGGCCGCATCTCGCGCCGCCAGTTCACGCGGCTCATGGTCGGGGCGGGCCTGACGGCGCCGCTCGCCGCGCAGATGCTCGACGTGGCGGGGGTGCCGCGCGAGGCGGGGGCCCAGGCCAAGCCCGCGTTCACGCCGGCGAAGCGGGGCGGCGGGGGCGAGCTCAAGGTGCTCTGGTGGCAGGCCGTCAGCATGGTGAATCCCCACCTCTCCGTCGGCGTCAAGGACCTCGACGGCTCCCGGATCTTCTACGAGCCGCTGGCCGGGCTTCGATCCGGACGGGAACCTCGTGCCGATGCTCGCCGCCGAGATCCCGAGCCGGGAGAACGGCGGCGTCGCCAGGGACGGCCTCTCGGTGACCTGGAAGCTCAAGCGGGGCGTCCAGTTCCACGACGGGAAGCCTCTCACCGCCGACGACGTGGTGTTCACCTGGGAGTACGCGAGCGACCCGCGGCGAACGCCACCAGCTCCGGCGCCTATCGGCCGGTCGCGCGCGTCGAGAAGCTCGACAGCCACACCGTCAAGGTCGTGTTCTCGGCGCCCGACGCCGTTCTGGGCGACTGCCTTCTGCGGCTACAACGGCACCATCCTGCCCAAGCACGTGTTCGAGCCGTTCAAGGGCGCCAAGGCCCGCGAGGCGCCGGCCAACCTCAAGCCGGTCGGCACTGGCCCCTACCGGTACGTGGACTTCAAGCCCAACGACGTGGTCCGAGCCGAGCTGAACCCGAACTATCACATCCCGAACTGGCCGTTCTTCGACCGGCTCGAGATGAAGGGCGGAGGGGACGCCGCCTCGGCGGCCCGGGCCGTGATCCAGACCGGCGAGTACGACTTCGCCTGGAACCTCCAGGTGGAGGACGACATCCTCAAGCGCCTGGAGCAGGGGGGCAAGGGCAAGGTCGACCTCGCGGTGGCCGGGAACATCGAGCACATCAACCTGAACCAGACCGATCCCTGGACCGAGGTCGACGGCGAGCGGTCCAGCCTCAAGACGACGCACCCCCTCCTGTCGGACCCCGCGGTGCGGTCCGCGCTGACGATGCTGATCGACAAGGCGTCCATGCAGGAGCAGCTGTACGGGCGCGGCGGTCAGGCCAGCGGGAACTACGTCAACGCGCCGCTGCGGTTCCAGTCGAAGAACACCCGCTGGGAGTTCAACCCCGACAAGGCCGGCCAGGTCCTGGAGCAGGCGGGGTGGAAGCGGGGGGCCGACGGCATCCGCGCGAAGGACGGCAAGCGCCTGAAGTTCCTGCTCCAGACCTCGATCAACCCCACCCGGCAGAAGCAGCAGGCCATCATCAAGCAGGCGGCCGCCAAGGCCGGGATCGAGGTCGAGCTGAAGACGGTCGTGGCCTCGGTGTTCTTCGGGTCCGACCCGGGGAACACGGACAACATCGGCCACTTCACGGCCGACCTCCAGATGTACGCCTGGCAGTTCGACGTCGACCCGCAGCCGTCGATGCGGGTGTTCGCGTCGTGGGAAGTGGCCACCAAGGAGAACAAGTGGGGCGGCCGCAACACGACCCGGTGGCGCAACGAGGAGTTCGACCGCCTCTACAAGACGGCCGAGACCGAGATGGACCCGGTCAAGCGGGCGGCGCTGTTCATCCGGATGAACGACCTCGTCGTCCAGAATGGCGTGGTGATCCCGCTCGTCTGGCGGAACTTGGTCTCCGGCGTGTCCCACAAGCTCAAGGGGCACCGAGATCAGCGGCTGGGACTCGAGCTTCTGGAACCTGGCTCGCTGGTATCGGGAAGCCTAGCCCGTGGGGCGGACCGTGACACTCCGACGACTCGCCGGCCCGACGCGGAGACGTCGGGACCTCACGGTCTGAGCCCATGAAGACCTACGTCTTCCGCCGGGTGCTCACGGCGATCCCCGTCCTCGCCGGGATCAGCCTCATCCTCTTCACCCTGCTGGCCCTCGCCCCCGGCGACCCCTTCGAGGAGCTCGCGACCAACCCCAACGTCCCGGCCGAGGTTCGGATGAACCTCCGGAAGCAGTTCGGCCTGGACGACCCGATCATGGTGCGCTACGTGCGGTGGTTCGGGTCGATGATGAAGGGGGACTGGGGCTTCTCCTTCGCCAGCCGCATCGACGTCGACAAGCTGATCCTCCAGCGCCTGCCGACGACGCTCTTCGTCCTCGGCTCCGCCCAGGTGCTGGCGCTCGCCGTCGCGCTGCCCGTCGGAGTCCTGTCCGCGCGCCGGCCCTACTCGTTCTTCGACCAGATCGCCACCACCTTGGCGCTCATCGGGTTCTCGCTCCCCACGTTCTTCACCGGCCTCCTGTTCATCCTGCTCTTCAGCATCTACCTCGACTGGCTGCCCTTCATCTACCGGGCCGACATCCAGGAGACCGGGCTCCGGTGGATCTGGGAGAACCTCAAGCAGGGGATCATGCCCATCGCGGTGCTGGGGCTCGCCCAGGGCGCGCAGATGACGCGCTTCGTCCGGTCCTCGGTGCTGGACGTGATCCAGCTCGACTACATCCGGACCGCGCGCTCCAAGGGGCTGGCCGAGCGGATCACGCTCGTCAAGCACGTGATCCGGAACGCGCTGATCCCGGTCGTCACGCTGCTGTCGATCCAGGTCCCGCAGATCTTCACGGGCGCCGTCGTCACCGAGCAGATCTTCCGCGTCCCCGGGATCGGCTCCCTGCTGATCTCGGCGATCCTGGCGAACGACACGCCCGTCGTGATGGCCATCGCCTTCGTGTTCTCGGTCCTGGTCGTGACGTTCGCCCTGCTGGCCGACCTCATCTACGGCTGGCTGGATCCCCGGATCGCGTTCCGCTGAGAGCCGCAGGGATGGCAGGCAACGGCGCAACGTCCGAGGCGGTGATCGCGGGGATCCCCCGGGTCGCGAGCGCGCCGGGCCGACTCGCTGTGGCGCGAGGCGCTGCGCCGGTTCGGGCGCCACCGGCTCGCCATGCTGGGGGTATTCATCCTCGCGGCCATGGTGATCGGCGTGGTGGCCGGGCCGTTCGTCTACCGGGTGCCCATCGACGAGATCGACTTCCGGGCCAAGCTCAAGACGCCCTCGACCGCGCACCCGTTCGGCACCGACGACCTCGGTCAGGACATCCTGGCGCGCATGCTCTACGGCGGCCGGATCTCCCTGGCGGTGGGGGTCGTGGCGATGCTGATCAGCGTCATCGTCGGGACGACGATCGGAGCCACCGCCGGTCAGGTGGGTGGCGCCGTGGACAACGCGCTGATGCAGGTGACCAACCTGTTTCTATCGCTCCCGCAGCTGCCGCTCTTCCTCCTGACGGTCTACCTGTTCCGGGACGCGATGAAGCGGACGCTCGGGACCGAGCTGGGCATCTTCGTGCTGATCGTCGGGGTCATCGGCTGTCTCCGCTGGATGCCGGTCGCGCGTCTGGTCCGCGCCCAGTTCCTGTCGCTCCGCGAGAAGGAGTTCGTCGAAGCGGCCCGGGCCCTCGGTGTGTCGACCTCGCGGCAGGTCGTCCGCCACATCCTGCCGAACTCGATGGGCCCGGTCGTCGTGGCGGCCTCGCTCGACGTGGCGGCCGCGATCATCCTCGAGTCCACCCTCTCGTTCCTCGGCCTCGGATTCCCGCCCGACATCCCGACCTGGGGCCGGATCCTCTTCGACGCCAAGGACAACCTCGACTTCGCGCCGCACTGGGCCATCTTCCCGGGCACGGCGATCTTCCTCGCGGTGCTGTCGATCAACTTCATCGGCGACGGCCTGCGGGACGCCCTGGACCCGCGAAAGGTGCTGTAGCGCCGAGTCGCGTCGGCGCGGCGGATCTCGGCCTCCCTCGGGGCGGCGACGGATTCCGCGGCCGCGAGTCACGCGGCGACGCTCCGGCCCTGCCCTGGAGGCGGCCCACCAGGGCGGAGAGGCGCTGGCGGGCCGTGTCTCCGTCCACCTGCAGCTCCGCGAGCCCGAGGCACTCCTCGACGACTTCCCGGTCGCCCAGGTCGTCGAAGGCTTCCGCGGCGCGCAGGATGCCGTCGAAGGAGTTCTCCCGGCACGCGCGGTAGAGGGCCGCGAAGTACGCGCGCCGGGCCGTGGCCTCGGCCGCGGGCCGCGCCCCCGTCGCGCCTCCGACCCGGAGGCAGGCGTGGCCGGTGGCGATGAGCCCTTCCCAGCTCAGGCTCTCGACCGCCGCCAGGTGGGCGTTCTCCCAGGCTCGACGCGCGCCGGCCAGGTCGCTCTGTCCGAGCGCGCGGTCGACGCTCCGAAGGTGGCCGCTCCAGGAGGCGGTGAGGCTGGCGTCGCGCATCGTTGTCGCCGCTCGCTCGGTCACGGCCGTCTCCCTCGTCGCCGCCCTGTTCACTGCCGGATCTCGCCGGCGGTGAGGCTCGGGTCGCCCATCCGGCTCCGGAACGCCCGGACGTCCGCCAGGGCCTCGGGATCCCGGGCCGCCAGCCGCTCGGCCACCCGGAGCCCGACCCCGACCATCTGCGTGTCGCCGAGCGCCGCATACCCCTCCACGGATCGGAGGACGCCCTCGACCGACGCCTGCTGGCGGGCCCGGAAGTACGCCTTCTGGTAGGCCTCGCGAGCCTTGGCCTCGAACGACCGCTTGAGCCCCGTGGCATCGCCGATGCGCCGGTACAGATCGCCGGCCGAGACCATGCCGTCCCAGCGGGTCGACCCGAGGGCCAGGCTGTACGCGTCGTTGGCGGCACGGAGCGCGGCGCTGTACTCCTTCCGGGCCAGCGCGGCGTCGACCTGCTGGATCGCCGGCGCCCAGGGGCCGTCCGGGTCCGCCACGGCCGCCACGTTGCCGGCCAGCATGGTCCCGACGATCACCAGACCCGCTCCCACTCCGATTCGGAGATACCGTCTCCCGCTCATGGCTCACTCCTTCGTCTCGGGGGTTCACTGCTCCGCGACCATGAGTGAGGGCAAGGCGGGTGCCAGGAGTGAACATCAATTGAAACAGATACTTGAGATGCGCTCGTCCGTGGTGGTTGCCGGTGGTGGTGGTGGTAACTTGACCACCACCAGCGAGGGGGGCACGATGCGGTTGGGATGAGCCTGTCCATGGAGATGGTCGGCGAGAGCCCCGGGATCGTCGCCGTCCGGGAGCGGATCGCTCGCCTGGTCGCCCGGGCGTCCACGGTCCGGCGGCTGCCGCCGGTGCTGATCCAGGGGGAGACGGGGAGCGGCAAGGGTCTCGTGGCGCGCTCGCTCCACAAGGCCGGCCCGCGCTCCGCCGGCCCCTTCGTCGACATCAACTGCGCGGCGATCCCCGAGACCCTGCTCGAGGCGGAGATGTTCGGCTTCGAGCGGGGCGCGTTCACGGATGCCCGCCAGGCGAAGCGCGGGCTGTTCCAGGCCGCCCACCGAGGCACGCTCTTCCTGGACGAGATCGGCCTCCTCCCCGAGGGCCTCCAGGCGAAGCTCCTGACCGTCCTGGAGGAGCGCACGGTACGCCGCCTCGGCGCGACGCAGAGCGAGCCGGTCGACGTGTGGGTCATCACGGCGACCAACCTCGATCTCCAGGCGGCGACCCAGGCGGGGCGATTCCGCGAGGACCTCTATCACCGGCTCGCCGTCCTGACGCTCACGCTGCCGCCCCTCCGGGAGCGACAGGGCGACATCCTGCTCCTGGCGGAGCACTTCCTCGGCGCGCGCGTGCGCCGACTACGGGCTCCCCCCGAAGACGCTCGCGCCCGACGCGCGGGCGGCCCTCGTCGCCTACCGGTGGCCGGGCAACATCCGCGAGCTCATCAACACCATGGAGCGCGTGGCGCTGCTCACCGAGGCGCCGGTCGTGACCGCGGACGTCCTGGGCCTGTCCGGCCTGGCGGCCCGCCCCGGCCGTCCCCGACCTCCCGCACGAGGCGGCCGCCCCGCCCACGCTGGCCGCCGTGGTGGACACCGCCGAGCGGGCCCACGTCCAGGAGGCGCTCGAGGCGACCGGCTGGAACGTCTCGCGCGCGGCGGCGCGGCTCGGCATCTCGCGCAACACGATCCGCTATCGCATGGAGAAGCACGGGCTCCGCCCGGGCGAGCCCGCCCCGCCGCGTCGTGCTCGACGCGCGGTCGCGCCGTCGCGGTCGGGGTCGCCGGAAGGCGCCGGGCGGCCGTGCCCCGGCCCCGCCGGCGCCACCCACCGTGAGCGCGCCCGCGGGCGGATCATCGGGCCCCGTCGCGATCCGGTGGGAGCGGCGGCGCCTCGCGGTCCTGCTGGCGCGGCTGGCGTCGGACCGCGACGCCGGCCCCCTCGATACCGGGCGGATGATCGACACGCTCGTCGACAAGGTCCGATCGTTCGGCGGCCGCGTGGAGGAGCTCGGCGCTGCCGGATTCGTCGCCCTGTTCGGGCTCGACCCGGTCGAGCACCCCGTGCGCCGCGCGGCCCTGGCGGCCCTCGCCATGCAGCGGGCGGCCCAGCAGACCGCCGACGCCGGCCCGACGGCCCGGCCTCCGGATCGCCATCGACCTGGGGTCCTTCCTCCTCGGGCGGCTGCTGGACGCCTCGCTGGTGGACACGGAGGACAAGCGCGCGGTGCTGGGCGCGATGGGCGTGCTGGTGGAGGGTGCGGAGCCCGGCTCGCTCGTCGTCAGCGCTCCGGCCGCCAGGTTCCTCGCCCGAGGGTTCGACCTCACCCCGATCGGTGCCGGTCCCGGGCGCCGCTCCGCGTTCCACCTCGGCGGACTCGAGCGGGGGGAGGACGCCGGGGGCCGTCGCACCCGCTTCGTGGGCCGGAGCCATGAGCTGGAGCTCCTGCGCAGCCGGCTGGCCGCCGCCGTGCGCGGTCAGGGGCAGGTCGTGGCGGTCGCCGGCGAGGCGGGCATCGGCAAGTCGCGGCTGATCGGGGAGCTTCACCGAGGCCTCCCCGACCAGCCGATTCTCTACCTCGAGGGCCACTGTCTTCCCTATGCCACGCCGATTCCCTGCCTGCCCCTCGTCGAGGTGCTGCGGGCGGCCTGCGGCATCGTCGAGACCGACGGGCCGGACGGCGTCCGCGACAAGCTGCGCTCGGTCCTGGACCGCTCCGGCATGGACGCCCTCGAGGCCGCTCCGTATCTGCTCCACCTTCTGGACCCCGGCGAGGGCGGGGAGGTGATGGTCCGATTCAGCCCCGACGTCGTCAAGGCGCGCACCTTCGAGGCCTTGCGCGAGCTGAGCCGGCGGCTCGCGGGCCGCTCGCCGCTCGTCCTGGTCGTGGAGGATCTGCACTGGATCGACCGGACGTCGGAGGAGTACCTCGCGACGTTCGTCGAGGTCGTCGCGGGCGCGCGGATCCTGCTGGTCACCACTCACCGGCCGGGCTACCGCCCGCCCTGGATGGACAAGTCGTACGCGACGCAGATCGCCCTCCAGCCGCTCTCTTCGCCGGAGAGCATGAGTCTGGTCCGCGACGTCATCGGGGCGGCCGAGGTCGACGCGCCGACCGTCGACATGATCGTCGCGAAGGCCGAGGGGAACCCGTTCTTCGCGGAGGAGCTGGCCCGGACCGTCACCGAGGGAGGAAGCCCGGGGCCGGGATCCTCGGTGCCCGCGGTCCCGGACACCGTCGAGGAAGTCCTCATGGCCCGGATCGATCGGCTGGCGGCCGAGGACAAGCGCGTGCTCCAGGCCGCGGCCGTCATCGGGCGGCGGAGAGTTCCGTTCCTGCTGCTCCAGGCGGCCCTCGACCCGCCCGACGAGGCCCTGCGAGAGCGTCTCGTCCGGCTCCGGGGCGCGGAGTTCCTCTTCGAGACCCGGTCGGCCTCCGAGCTCGAGTACACCTTCAAGCACGCCCTGACCCACGAGGTGGCGTACGCGAGCCTCCTGCCCGGGCAACGGCGGGCGCTCCACGCCCGGATCGTCGACGTCCTCGAGAGCTGGCAGCGGGAAGGCCGGGAGGAGCTGGTCGAGCGGCTCGCGCACCACGCGATCGGCGCGGAGGCGTGGGACAAGGCCGTCGACTACGCCCGCCGCGCCGGGCTCCAGGCGCTGTCCCGGTCGGCGCACCGGGACGCCGCCGCCTGGTTCGACGAAGCGATCGCCGCCCTGGCGCGGCTGCCGGAGCGGCGAGAGCTGCTCGAGCAGGCCGTGGATCTCCGCTTCGAGCTGCGGAACGCCCTCTTCCCCCTCGGGCAGATCGAGCAAGACCTGAGCCACCTCAAGGCGGTCGAGCCCATCGCCCGGGCCCTCGGCGACCAGCGGAGGCTGGCCTGGATCTCCGCCTACATGGCCCGGGATTTCACGCTCCTCGGCGACCAGGATCGAGCCCTGGAGCTCGGGAAGCGGTCGCTGGACATCGCGATCGATCTCGGCGAGGCCGACCTGCAGGTGCTGACCCAGGCGTACCTCGGGTCCGCCCATCACGCGCTGGGGAACTATCGTCTCGGCGCGGACCTCTTCCGACGCAGCCTCGCGTCTCTCGACGGGGAGCGCCCCCACCGGCACCTCGGTCTGCCGGGGCCGGCCTCGGTGTTCTGTCGCTGCTGGCTGGTGCTGGTCCCTGGCCAAGCTCGGCGAGTTCGGCGAGGGGACGGCCTGCGGCGACGAGAGCGTCCGCATCGCGCAGCTGGTGGACCAGCCGCTCGCCCTCACGGTCGCGCAGTACAGCCTCGGCTTTCTCCACCTCCACCGGGGCGATCTCCAGCAGGCCGTCCCCCTCCTCGAGCGAAGCCTGGCTCTCTGCCGCACCTGGAACCTCGACGGCGTGGTTTCCCAACGTCGCCTCGAGCCTGGGCCAGGCCTATGCGCTCTCCGGCGAGATCGCGAGCGGGGTGGACCTCCTGGAACAGGCGACCGCGCGGGCCGCGTCCCTCCGGGTCGTCGTGAACCATGCGGGCGAGATGGCCTGGCTCGGCGAAGCCTACCTGCTGGCGGGCCGGCGCGACGAGGCGGCGGCGACCGCTCGACGTGCCCTCGAGCTCGCGCGACGGCACCGGGAGCAAGGCAACGAGGCGCATGTCCTCCGGCTGCTGGGCGAGATCGCCTTCCACCAGGAGCCTGGAGACGTCGGCGCCGCCGAGGGCTACTATGGTCAGGCCCTGGCGTTGGCCCAGTGAGCACGAGATGCGGCCGCTCGCGGCCCAGTGCCATCTCGGTCTCGGGCGGCTCTACCGGCGGGCGCGCGACCGAGGAGACGCCGACGAGCACCTCGCCCGCGCGCGAGCGCTCGCCCGAGAGATGGACATGCGGCTCTAGTTTGGCCGCCTCGAAGAAAGGAGACGAAGCATGGCCTACTACCTGGTGCAGCTCGCGTACACGCCCGAGGCCTGGGAAGCGATGGCGGCCCGGCCACAGAACCGCCTGGAAGCGGTGCAGCCGGTCGCCGAGCGCCTGGGGGGACACATCCTGAGCAAGTGGATGGCGTTCGGCGAGTACGACGTGGTCGCCATCCTCGAGATGCCCGACAACGTGAGCGCGGCCGCCTTCTCCGTCGCCATCTCGGCCGGGGGCGCGGTGAGGGCTTGAAGACCACGCCCTTGCTCACGATGGAGGACGGCATGGAAGTGATGAAGAGGCCGGCGGGGCGCGTACCGATCCCCGCTCGGCTAGGGTAGGCGCGGACCGCGGCGGCCCCACCGGTCGTGGCACGGCCGGCTCCCCCGCGCGTAGAGGGGGCCGTCCAGGAAGGGACCCAGCCATGCGCCCAGCGACGATCACGCTCGAGCCGTACCGCGGCAGCTGGCCGCCCGACGATCCCGATGCGGGCTTCCGCCGCCTGGTCGCCGAGTACTCGGCGATCGATCCGATGCCGACGCTGGAGGAGCTCGGGCGCCGCAAGGACATCCCGGTCGGCGCCCTCGTCGCGTTCGTCCTCGCGCGCTACTGCGCGTCGGGCAGCGAGGCGCTCCTCTACACGGGTCCCGTGGTCGTGCGCCAGATGGACGACATCGTGCGGCAGGCGGAGGCGGCCGGGAGCGACGCCGCGCGTCTCGACGCCTACCGGGCTCTCGCCGCGATCGTGTCGTGGCTCACGGTGCCGCTGGACGATCCGACCTGGCGGCCCGGGTCGTGAGAGACTAGCGGCCCATGGAGAGCCGCTACCAGGACGAAGCCGTGCGCGGGCTCGACCCGGTCGACCAGCTCGTGCAGGTCTCGCGCTGGGTCGGCGCCGAGACGTCCCTCGCCGTCTGGGGCGGGGGAAACACCTCGGTCAAGCTCGCGGAGCCGGATCTCCTCGGCCGCCCCGTCCGCGTCCTTCGCGTGAAGGGGAGCGGCTCGGATCTCAAGAGCGTGACGCGCCGGGACTTCCCCGGCGTGCGCCTTCCCGAGGTGCTCGCGCTCCTCGAGCGCCCCGACATGGGCGACCAGGAGATGGTCGACTATCTCGCGCGCTGCCTCCAGGAGCCCGGGTCGCCGCGGCCGTCGATCGAGACCCTCCTCCACGGGTTCCTGGACGCGGAGGCCGTCATCCACACGCACGCCGACGCGATCGTCGGCCTCACGAACAACGAGCGGGGCCGGGCCGTCGTCGAGGACCTCTTCGGCAAGGAGACGATCTGGGTGCCGTACCGGCGGCCCGGCTTCCGGCTGTCGAAGGAGGTCTGGGCGGCCATCCGGGCGCGGCCGGAGGCGCGGGCCATCGTCCTCGAGAAGCACGGGCTCAGCACGTGGGGGCCGACGCTCAAGGACGCGTACCTGGCGACGATCGACCTCGTCACGCGCGCGGAAGGCCGCCTCCAGGACGCGGCGCGGGGCCGCCGGGTGTTCGGCGCTCCCGCGGTGGCGGCCCCCGATGCCGAGACGCGGCGGCGCGTGGCCCGCGAGGTCGCGCCGGTCCTGCGGGGGATGCTGGGACGGGATCGGCGCGTCGTGCTGCGCTTCGACGATGCCCCGGATGTCCTGGAGCTGGTCGGCGCCCCCGAGGCGGCCCGCCTCACCCAGGTGGGACCGTCCACGCCCGACCACACCATCTACTCGAAGCGGCTGCCCTGCTTCGTCCCGCTCGCCGATCCCGCCTCGCCGGCGGCGGTGATCGAGGCGACGCGCGCGGCGGTCGACGGCTTCGTGCGCGACTACACGGCCTACTTCGAGGCGCATCGCCACGGCGAGCTCATGCAGCCGGGCACGGGGGCGCCGGGGCCGCGGCGCTCCCCGCCCCGCGTCTCACCGACCCCTATCCCCGCGTGGTCCTCCTGCCGGGGCTGGGGATGTTCACCAGCGGGAAGGACGCGCGGACGGCGGGGATCGTCGCCGACATCTACCATCACACCGCCTGGGTCCTGCGCGCCGCGTCGGCCCTCGCGCCCTACGCCTCGCTCTCGGCCCAGGACGCGTTCAACGTCGAGTTCTGGCCGCTCGAGCTCTACAAGCTCCAGATGGCGCCGCCCGAGAAGGAGCTGGCGCGGCGGGTCGCGCTCGTGACCGGCGGCGCCAGCGGCATCGGACGGGCGGTGGCCCGGCGGCTCGCCAAGGAGGGCGCCCACGTCGTGGTGACGGACCTGGACGAGGCGGGCGCCCGGCGCGTGGCCGAGGAGGCGGCGGCGGACGCGGGGCCGGCGCGCCCGCTCGGGCTCCGGCTGGACGTGACGTCCGAGGCCTCCGTCGAGGCCGCGGTGGCGGCGACGGTCGACGCGTACGGCGGGCCTCGACATCGTCGTGTCGAACGCGGGCATCGCCCACGCGGCGGCCATCGACCGGATGGCGCTCGCCGACTGGGAGCGGAGCTTCGCCGTCAACGCGACCGGCCACTTCCTGGTGACGCGCGCGGCGCTCCGGGTCCTGAAGGCCCAGGGGCTCGGCGGGAGCCTCGTCTTCGTCGCGACCAAGAACGTCATGTCGCCGGGCAAGGACTTCTCGGCCTACAGCGCCTCCAAGGCCGCCGAGGCCCAGCTCGCCAAGGTGGCGGCGCTCGAGGGCGGGCCGCACGGGATCCGCGTCAACATCGTGAACCCCGACGCGGTGTTCCGCGACTCGGGCCTCTGGTCCCCGGACGTGCGCCAGGAGCGGGCCCGCGCCCAGGGGATCGCCGTCGAGGAGATCGAGGACTTCTACCGGAAGCGCAACCTGCTCGGCGTCTCGGTCCTGCCCGAGGACGTCGCCGAGGCGGTGCTGTTCCTCGCCTCGGACCGCGCCGGCAAGACGACCGGCTGCACGCTCACGGTCGACGGCGGCGTCCGCGACGCCTTCCCGCGGTGAGCGCCGGGCGCGCCTTTCGGCTCGTCCGCGCCGTCGCCCTGACCGTCGGCCTGGCCGCCGCCCCTCTCGCGACCGAAGCACAGCAGCCCGGCAAGGTGCCGCGGATCGCGGCGCTGATCGTGGCGTCGCCGGGCTTCGCGCCGATCGAGGGATTCCGGCAGGGCCTGCGCGAGCTGGGGTACGCCGAGGGCCGGAACATCACCGTCGAGTACCGATACGCCGAGGGAAAGACGGACCGTTTTGGCGATCTCGTCGCGGAGACGGTCAGGCAGACGCCGGACGTCATCGTCGTCTGGGGGACGGAGCTTGCGCAGGCCGTGCGGCGGGCGACCGCGACGATCCCGATCGTGCTGGCGCTCGGGGATCGCCCCGTCGAGATGGGACTGGTGGCCGACCTCGCCCGGCCGGGCGGCAACGTCACGGGGCTCACGACGCTGAGCTTCGAGCTGAGCGCGAAGCGCCTGGAGCTGCTCAAGGAAATCCTGCCGACGCTCGCCCGGGTGGCGGTGCTGTATGCCCCGGATCCGCGCGTGGAGCCCACCCTCAAGGAGCTGAAGGTCGCGGCCGGGACCCTGGGGGTCCGCCTCCAGCCTCTGGAGGCGCGGGGCCCGCAGGACTTCGATCGGGCCTTCGCCGCGATGTCGAGGGAGCGCGCGGACGCGCTCCTCCTATTGCCGACTCCCTCTCGCCGACGCACGGGGCCCGGCTGGCGGACCTCGCGCTGAAGCGACGGCTTGCCCGTGATCGTGCAGGGGAGGGAGGTCGTCGCGGCCGGCGCCCTGATGGGCTACGCGGCAGACTGGACCGACATGAGCCGCCGGGCCGCCACGTTCGTGGACAAGATCCTGAAGGGCGCCAAGCCGGCCGACCTGCCCGTCGAGCAGCCGACGAGGTTCGCGCTGCAGATCAACCTGAGGACGGCGAAGGCGCTCGGCCTGACGATCCCGCAGTCGGTGCTGGCGCGGGCCGATGAGCTCATGAGAGTGACCGAGCGCCGCGTCCGGTTCGGCGTCGAGGTTCCCCACCGCGCGGAGCTTCTCGGGCCGCTCGCCACGGACGCCGAGGCGCTCGGGTTCGATTCGGTCTGGATCGGCGACCACGTCGCCTTCCACAATCCGACGCTCGACTCGCTGGCGGCGCTCGCCTACGTGGCGGCGCTGACCCGGCGCGTGCGGATCGGCCCGTGCGTGTACCTGCTGGCGCTGCGGCACCCGACGGTCGCCGCGAAGATGGTCGCGTCGCTCGACGTGCTGTCGGGCGGCCGCGTCGTCTTCGGGGTCGGCGTCGGCGGGGAGTTCCCGAAGGAGTTCGAGGCGTCCGGCGTCTCCCCGCGGGAGCGCGGCGCGCGCGTGGACGAGGGGATCGCGGTCTGCCGGGCGCTCTGGGGGCCGTCGCCGGCCTCGTTCGAGGGCCGGTTCACGCGCTTCGCCGACGTCACTCTCGAGCCCAAGCCCGTCCAGCCGGGCGGCCCGCCGATCTGGATCGGCGGACGGTCCGACTTCGCGCTGCGGCGCGCGGCGCGGATCGGCGACGGCTGGGTGGCCTATCTGGTGACTCCCGAGCGGTTCCGCGCGAGCCTGGAGAAGATCCGGGACTTCGCCCGGGAGGCCGGGCGCCCCCTCGATCCGGACGGGAGCTTCGAGGCCGCCCACGTCCTCTTCACGGTCGTGGACGACGACGTCGAGACGGCGCGGGCGACGGCCGCCCGCTTCCTCGCCCGCCAGTACAACCAGCCGTTCGACGAGCTGGCCCGGAAGTACTGCCTGCTCGGGCCCCCCGCCGCCTGTCTCGAGCGGCTCGCCGAGTTCGCGGCCGCCGGGGTCCGGACGTTCGTCATCTACTTCACGGTGCCCGCGGCACGCGTGCGGGACCAGCTCCAGCGCTTCGGGACGGAGATCCTGCCCCACGTCACGGGGAGCGGACCACCATGGCCGAGCTGACCGGGGGCGAGCTGGTCGCGCGGGTCCTCGCCCGCGAGGGCGTGGGCGCGATCTTCACGCTCTGCGGCGGCCACGTCCTCCCGATCTACGACGCGTGCCTCCGACACGGGATCCGCATCATCGACGTCCGGCACGAGCAGGCGGCGGCGCACGCGGCGGACGCGTGGGCGCGCCTCACCCGCGGCCTCGGCGTCGCGGTGGTGGTGCCCGGGCCCGGCGTCACCGACGCGGTCACGGGGGTGGCGAACGCCCACGCGGCGCGGAGCCCGCTCCTCCTGATCGGCGGCGGCTCGCCTCTCGGGCTCAGGGGCCGGGGCGCCCTTCAGGAGATGGACCAGGTCTCGCTCCTGCGGCCCATCACGAAGGGGGCGTGGGCGGTGCCGGAGCCTCGCCTCATCCCCGAGTACCTCGCGCGCGCCGTGGACGTGGCCCTCAGCGGCCAGCCGGGCCCGGTCTTCGTCGAGATCGCGGTCGACCTCCTGATGTCGACCGTCGACGAGCACGATGCGCCCCTTCCGCCGCCCGGCCCGCGCGGCCGGCCCGGCTCCGGACCCGGGCGCGATCGAGCGGGTCGCCGCGCTCCTGGCCGCCGCCGAGCGCCCGGCCGTCGTGGCCGGGAGCGGCGTCTACTGGGACGGCGCGTGGGGCGCGCTCGCCGCGCTCGCGGAGCGGGCGGGGGTGCCGGTCTTCACGAACGGGATGGGGCGGGGGTGCCTCCCGCACGACCACCCGATGGCGTTCCAGCTGGCGCGCGGGCTCGCGCTCCGGGAGGCGGACGTCGTGCTCGTCCTCGGGACGCCGCTCGACTTCCGGCTCGGATACGGCCAGGCGCCGGTCTTCGGGGACGGGGCGCAGGTCGTGATGGTGGACGCCGAGGGCGCCGACTTCGGGCGAAACCGGACGCTCGCCGCGGGCCTCGCCGCCGACGTCGGCCGGACCCTCGACGCCCTCGACGCGGCGGTGCCCGCGGGGCTGCCCGCCCGGAGCGCCGAATGGCGGCGCCGCCTCCGTGACAAGGAGGACGCCGAGCGCGCCAAGCAGGCCCACCTCGCGGCGTCGGACCAGACGCCGATCACCCACTACCGCCTCGCGGCCGAGCTCGCGGCCGTGATGGACGAGCGCACGTGCCTGGTCGCCGACGGGGGCGACGTCGTGACGTGCGCCTCCAAGATCGTGCCGCTGTCGCGGCCCGCCCAGTGGCTCGATCCGGGACCGCTCGGCGTGCTCGGGGTCGGGCCGCCCTTCGCCCTGGCGGCGAAGGCGCTCCATCCCGAGTGGCGCGTCCTCCTCCTGTCGGGGGACGGCGCGTTCGGGCTGAACGGCATGGAGCTCGAGACGGCCGTGCGCTTCGGGCTCCCGCTCGTCTGCGTCGTGGGCAACGACGGCGGGTGGGGGATGATCCGCTCGGTCCAGCAGGCCTTCTACGGCCGCGAGCGGATGGTCGCGACGGCGCTGCCCTTCACGCGCTACGACCGCCTCGTCGAGGCGCTGGGCGGGGAGGGCGAGACGATCGAGGACCCGCGCCGCCTGCGCCCCGCCCTCGAGCGCGCGCTCGGCTCGGGCCGGGTCGCGTGCCTGAATGTTATCCTGGACCCCGATGCCTACCGCCGCGAGGGCGGCGGCAGCCTGGCCATCTGACGGCCGTCGGGGCGGGGAGCGTCGATGGAGCCGACCGCGCCCGGTCCTCACGCGTCGGGCCCGACCCGGATCGAGCGCGACAGCATGGGGCCCATCGAGGTTCCCGCCGACCGCTACTGGGGCGCCCAGACCCAGCGCTCCCTCCAGCACTTCCGGATCGGCGGGGAGCGGTTTCCCCGCGAGATGATCCGCGCCTTCGGCGTCCTCAAGAAGGCGTGCGCCCTGGTCAACCGGGACCTCGGGCTCCTGCCGGACGACAAGGCGCGGGCGATCGTCCGGGCGGCGGACGAGGTGATCGCGGGCCGCCTGGACGACCACTTCCCGCTCGTGGTCTGGCAGACGGGCAGCGGCACCCAGACCAACATGAACGCCAACGAGGTGATCGCGAACCGCGCGACCGAGATCCTGGGGGGCGCAGCTCGGCTCGCGCCTCGTCCATCCGAACGACGACGTCAACCGGAGCCAGTCGTCGAACGACACGTTTCCCACCGCGATGCACATCGCGGCCGTGGAGCAGTGCCGGGACCGTCTGTTCCCGGCGATCCGGCGCCTCCGGGACACGCTCGCCCGGAAGGCCGACGCCACCCGGGACGTCGTCAAGATCGGGCGGACGCACCTCCAGGACGCCGTGCCGCTCACGCTCGGCCAGGAGATCTCGGGGTGGGTGAGCCAGCTCGACCACGGCCTCGCGCACCTGGAGGCGGCCATGCCGCACCTCCACGAGCTGGCCATCGGCGGCACCGCCGTCGGGACCGGCCTCAACGCCCCGCCCGGATTCGGCGTGGCCGCGGCGAAGCGGATCGCGGAGCTGACGGGCCACCCGTTCGTCCCGGCCCAGAATCCGTTCGAGGCCCTGGCCGCGCACGACGCGCTCGTGGCTGCCCACGGCGTCCTGAAGACGCTGGCGGCGGCCCTGATGAAGATCGCCAACGACGTCCGCTGGCTCGCGTCCGGGCCCCGCTCGGGACTCGGCGAGATCACCATCCCCGAGAACGAGCCCGGCAGCTCGATCATGCCGGGCAAGGTGAACCCGACGCAGTCGGAGGCGCTGACCATGGTGGCGGCCCAGGTCCTCGGGAACGACGTCGCCGTCAACGTGGGCGGGGCCTCGGGGAACTTCGAGCTGAACGTCTTCAAGCCGCTCATCATCCACGGCGTGCTCCAGTCGATCCGCCTCCTCGCCGACGCCGCGCTCTCGTTCGAGGAGCACTGCGCCCGCGGCCTCGAGCCGAACCTGCCGCGCATCCGGGAGCAGCTCGGCCGCTCGCTCATGCTGGTCACGGCCCTGGCCCCCCGGCTCGGCTACGACCGCGCGGCCGAGATCGCCAAGAAGGCCCACCGGGAGGGCACGACGCTCCGCGAGGCCGCGGTCGCGCTCGGCTATCTCACGGCCGAGGAGTTCGACCGCGAGGTGCGGCCCGAGCGCATGGTCCGTCCCACCGACGACTAGCTGAGCCCGGCTGGGGCTCCCTGCCACGCCCCCAATTGGGTGCGTCAGGGTGACGGTTTCTGGCAGCCCGACGACCCCGCGGGCTTGGCGCGGACCGTGTCGCCGCGGGTGCCGTGGCATGCCCGCAAGGTGCCGCAAGCCTGCGCCGTAGCTAGCGCTCACCGCTGTCGCGTCCGAGAGAGGTCCCTGGCTCGCCTATCTGGCATATCGGTTGCTTGACCGTCAGTGAGGCATGCCCGATTTCCCGAGTCTCGACCGGCGGGAGGAGGTGGCGGCCATGGGAGGTCCCTGGAGGGAGCGGGGGTTCGATCCGGCCGAGCTGCGGTCGACCCGGCCGTGGAGCAAGCGACCGGTGAGCGTCGCGGCGCAGCGGCCCGCGGAGAGCGGCCTGAGCAAGGTCGTCCTGGCGTACATCGCGGCGGTCGCGATGTCCTTCGGCCTCATGGTGAGCCTGCTGCACCGCGGGTGGTAGCCGGCTAGGGGGCGCGCCGGCGCCCGGCGCGCCCTCGCTTGACCACCCTCCCACCCCCTCTTAGAATTCCTGTTGGCATGCCGATCTACGAGTACCACTGCGCCGACTGCCGCCGCGCCGTCAGCCTGCTCGTCATGCGGATCTCCGACCCGACCCCGCCCCAGTGCCCCCGGTGTGGGGGCGAGAAGCTCCGCCGCCTGATGTCCCGGTTCGCCACGGTTCGGTCCGAGGAGGACCGGCTCGACTCCCTGGCCGACCCGTCCAGCATGGGAGACATCGACGAGAACGACCCGAAGAGCGTCGCCCGCTGGATGAAGAAGATGGGCAGCGAGATGGGGGAGGACCTCGGCGACGACTGGGGGGACTCGGTGGACGAGGCAATGGACGAGGAGTCGGGCGGCGGCTCGGAGACCCCCTCCGAGGCCGGGAGCGACGACCTCTGACCGGCGCCACGCCGAACCCCCCGGGGGCCCCCGTCCGTCCCAACGGGGGATACATGTGGTCCGCCGACGGACCGTGTTGCCGCGCGCGGGGCCGGCTCCCGGCGCCCTGACAGGAGTGGGAGGGTCGTGAGAGTCGAGCACTTCTCCGACTGGGACGTCCCGGGGCTTGGACAAGCCGGGTGGAACCGGCTCGTCGAGCGCTGTCGCGCGCCGGTTCCGTTCGCGACCTGGCAGTTCCAGACCGCGTGGTACCGCGCCTTCGGCACCGGCCCCCTGCACCTCCTCGCCGCGCAGGACGGCGAGGGGGAGTGGGTCGGGGCTGCTGCCCCTCTACGAGCTTCCTTCCCCCGACGGTCCGGTCGTCCGCCTCGTCGGCGGGACGGACGTCGCCGACTACCTCGACCTCATCGCCGTGGCGGGACGCGAGGAGGAGGTCTGGAAGGCGATGCTGCCCGCGCTCGCCGAGCTGCCGTGGCGGATCGCGGACCTCCGGCCGCTGCCCGCCGCGTCGCCGACGCCCGCGCTCCTGGCTGGCCTCGCCGCCGTCCGCCGGTCTCGCGAGCCGGACCGCGGTCGAGGATCGGTGCCCGGTGATCGAGCTGCCGGCCACCTGGGACGCCTACCTGGCGGGGCTCTCCGGGAAGGATCGCCACGAGCTCCGGCGGAAGATGCGCCGGGCCGAGGCGGGCCAGCCGCGGGTGGAGGTGGCGCGAACCCCGGCGGCCATGGCCGCGCTCATGGACGGCTTCGTCGCGCTGCATCGACGATCCAAGGTGGGCAAGGCGCGCTTCATGGACGAGCCCATGGAGGCCTTCTTTCGCGAGATGGGGCGGGAGCTGGCCGCGGCGGGGCTGGCGGCCCTCTGGATGCTCTGGCTCGAGGAGCGGCCGGCCGCCGCGCTGCTCTGCCTCGAGCAGGGCGGAGCGGTGAATCTCTACAACTCGGGCTTCGATCCGGAGGCCCGGGCCATGTCGCCCGGCGTCGTGCTCATCGCGCGCACCATCGAGGACGCCATCGCGCGAGGATTCCGGCGCTACGACTTCCTCCGCGGCGAGGAGCCGTACAAGTACGGCTTCGGCGCCGTGCCGACGGAGGTCCTCCGCGTGACCCTGGAGCGGCCGTGACGCCGGTCGCGCCCACCTCGCGTGGCGCCGCGACGCGGCTCGCCGTCCTCTCGGTCCACACCTGCCCGCTCGCCGCGCTCGGCGGCAAGGAGACGGGCGGGATGAACGTCTACGTGCGCGAGGTGTCGCGCGCGCTGGGCCGCTGGGCTTCGCGATCGACGTCTTCACGCGGAGCCAGGATCCGGGGATCCCCGAGGTCGTGCGGCTCGGGCCGGGCGCGCGGGTCGTCCACGTCCCCGCCGGGCCGGCCCGGCCGATCGCGCGAGCGGCCGTGGCCGGGCACCTGCCCGCTTTCGCGGCGGGCGTCGAGGCGTTCCGGGCCCGGGAGGGCGTGCGCTACGATCTCGTCCACAGCCATTACTGGCTCTCGGGCCTGGCGGGGATGGACCTCGCGCGCGGCTGGGACGTGCCGCTGGTCCACATGTTCCACACGCTCGGCGCGATCAAGAACGCCGTCGCCGGGGATTCGGGGGACA
Organism: uncultured Candidatus Rokubacteria bacterium; assembly: GCA_963799055.1. Classification (GTDB taxonomy): domain Bacteria; phylum Methylomirabilota; class Methylomirabilia; order Rokubacteriales; family DASRDR01; genus DASRDR01. Next base: position 144,761 of record CAWCVP010000013.1, on the reverse strand, counting down.
CCGAGCCCGCCGAGCGCCTGGCGGCCGAGGTGCGCATCGCCGCGGCGGCCGACCGGATCGTCGCGTCGAACCTGGTGGAGCGCGCGAGCCTCGTCTGGCACGTGGGCGCTGACCCGGCTCGGGTGGCGGTGATCCCGTGCGGCGTGGACGTCGAGCTGTTCCGCCCGCGCCCCGCCGCGCCGGCGCGGGCGCGCCTCGGCCTGGACGCCGAGCACGTGCTCCTGTTCGTCGGCCGGCTCACGCCCATCAAGGGGCTCGAGACCCTGCTGCGAGCGCTCGCGGTGCTCCGGTCCGACGGCCTGGCGGCGGCGCGGCTCACGCTGCTCGTCGTCGGGGGCACGAAGGGGGACCCGGGCGACAGCGCCCACTTGCGGCGGCTCGCGCAGGATCTCGGCGTCGCGTCGTGGGTCGACTTCCGCGGGCCCCAGCCGCAGGACGTCCTCCCCGACTACTACGCGGCGGCGGACCTGTGTCTGATGCCCTCTCGCTACGAGTCGTTCGGGATGGTCGCCCTCGAGGCCATGGCGTCCGGAGTCCCGGTGATCGCGTCGCGGGCGGGCGGCCTCACCGTGACCGTGCAGGACGGCGTGACCGGCCGGCTGGTTCCCGAGGGAGACGTGGCCGTCCTCGCGCGCGCGATCGCCGGCCTCCTGGCCGACGACGCAGGCCGCCGGGCGCTCGGCGTCCGCGCCGTGGACTGGGCCCGCCGGTTCACGTGGCCCGCCGTCGGACGCAGCATCGCGGAGCTCTACGCGGAGCTTCTACCGATGACGCGCGCAGTGTCGCGGCCGGCGCGTCCCGCTGCCACTTCCAGCTGTAGCGCCCCGGGCCGCGCGCGGCGCGGCTACCGGAGGGCTAGCGGGCGGCGGGCCGGCGGGCCGGAACGCGCTGCGAGAGCAGGAGCCGGCCCGAGACCGTGAACGCCGCGATCTCCACGTAGTGGTGGCCCTCCCGGCCGTTCCCGGTGAGGTGGCCGACCTCCATCTCGACGCGCGCGGGCGGATGCGGGAAGCGCGGCATCTCGAGCTCGACGGCTTCCGCGCAGGTCGGGCACCGCTGAGCGAGCGCGTCCTCCGCGGGCGCGCCGCCTCGACGCGCGCACGGCTCCTTCGGCCGCTGGCTCGATGCGAGTGTCCTCGGGGGCGGCCGCGACCGCCACGTGGGCGACGGGCCTCTGGCGCCGCCGGTCAGTCTGGCGGCGGTCCATGCCCGGACCGAAGCTCCCGCGCCGCCGCTCCCGGCGCCGGCGGTCGATCATCACCTCGACGCCTGATCCGTCCAGCCGCTCCCGGAGAATTTCGAAGAGCTCACGCTGCTCCGGCTTGATCACGAGGAGCCACCGGGGTGCCGGAGCCGTTCGTGTCCATTGTGCTCAGGAGGATGAGCAACTGGCGTGCCACACGAAATCGCCCTGAAAGCGCCGGGCGAGGACGGAAGGAGAGACCGCGTGGGGAGGGAGGACTTGCCACGGGCAGGGAACTTCGCCCCACTCCACCCGGAGCTCTGCCTACTGCGTGCGCAGCCGGGGATCCAGGGCGTCCCGGAGCGAGTCGCCGAAGAGGTTGAAGGCGAACACCGCCAGGCTGATCGCCAGACCCGGGAAGATCCCCATCCAGGGGGCCGTCTCCGCGAACTCCACCGCTGCCCCCCGGAGCATGAGCCCCCACGCCGCGGTCGGCTCCTGGACGCCGAGCCCGAGGAACGAGAGCGAGGCCTCCGCCAGGATGGCCTGGCCCAGGAAGGCCGTCAGCAGGATCAGGTACGGCGCCATCACGTTCGGCAGCATGTGGCGGAGGATGATGCGCGTGTGGCCGAACCCCGCCGCGCGCGCCGCGTCGACGTACGGCATCTCGCGGATGGCGAGGGCGCTCGACCGGACGACCAGCGCGCAGCGGGGGATCATCGGGATCGTGATGGCCAGGATGACGTTGAAGGCGCCCGTTCCGAGGATCACCACCACCGCCAGGGCGAGGATGATCAGCGGGAGCGACAGGAACACGTCCATGAACCGCTGGAGGATCAGGTCCAGCCAGCCGCCGAAGTAGGCGCTCCCGACGCCCAGGATGGCGCCGAGCGAGGCGCCCAGCACCGACGCGATCAGCCCGACGGACAGCGCGGTCCGCGACCCGTAGAGGAGGCGCGAGTAGACGTCGCGCCCGTGGGCGTCGGTCCCGAGCCAGTGCTGGCCGCTCGGCGGGGCCAGCATGGCCGCGTAGTCGGTCGCGAGCGGATGGTGCGTGGACAGCTGCGGCGCGAGCACCGCGACGACCGCCATGAGGACGATGAAGGCGGCGCCGAGCGCGCCGAGCGGGCGCCGGCGCACGAACTCGCGCGTCCCGTCGAGCCACCGGGCTGCCGGCTCGGCGGCGGGGACGTCGACCAGGACGCCGGCCGGCGGGTTGACCGCCATCAGGCGCGCCCCATCAGCGGTACCGGATCCGCGGGTCGATCCACGCGAAGGCGATGTCGACCAGGAAGTTGACGGCGATGAACGTCCCGGCCACCAAGAGCACGAGCGCCTGGGTGAGGGTGTAGTCCCGGTGCGCGATCGCCTGCACGAAGAGGAGCCCGAGGCCGTTCAGGTTGAAGACCTGCTCGGTGACGACCAGCCCCCCGAGGAGGAACGCGAACTCGAGGGCGATCACGGTGAGCACCGGGAGCATCGCGTTCTTCAGCGCGTGGCGGGTCAGGATCAGCTTCACCCAGAGGCCCTTGGCCCGCGCCGTCCGGATGTAGTCCTCGCGCAGCACCTCGAGCATGGTCGACCGGGTCATGCGCGTGGCGACCGCCGAGTAGCGATACCCGACGGCGACCGCCGGCCAGATGAGCTGCTGGAGGTTCTGCCAGGGGTCGACCCAGAACGGGGTGTACACCATCGGGGGCAGCCACTTGAAGACGACCAGGAGCCCCAGGATCAGGAGGATGCCCAGCCAGAACGACGGCATGGCCAGCCCGGCGATCGAGAAGATGCGGACGAAGTAGTCGACCCAGGTGTCCTGGCGCAGGGCGGCGACGATGCCGAGCGGGATCGCGAGCACCGTGGCGACCAGCGTGGCCATCAGGGCGAGCTGGAGCGAGAGCGCGAACCGGAGCTTGATCTCCTCGCTGATCGGCGACCCGGTCCACATCGAGCGGCCGAAGTCGAGGCGGACGAGGCCGGCCAGGTAGACGAGGAACTGCTGCCAGATCGGCTTGTCGAGGCCGAGCTTGGCGCGCTCGGCGTCGAGCATCTTCTGGTCGACGAACTGGTTCTGGCCGCTCGCGAAGCGCATCTCGACGACGTCGCCGGGCAGGACGCGCAGCAGGACGAACACCAGCACCGCCACCCCCAGGAGGGTGGGGATCATCAGGAGGGCCCGCGTCACCAGGTAGCGGGTCACGGGGTCAGGCCTTGACTCGGCCATCCATCTCGGGATGTCCGTCCCGCGTCGACTGCATGGGAAGCCAAGGCCTGACCCCCGAGCGCTACTCGGACAGCCAGACGGTGTCCAGCTGGTTGTTCAGGTAGTGGCTCGGCGTGATCTGCCAGCCCTTCACCTTGCTGTTGTGGGGGATGATGCGGTGCCACTGGAGCGTCAGGAGGTAGTGGGCCTCCTCGTCGAGGAGGCGCTTCTCGAACTGGCGGAGGAGCGCCTTCCGCTCCTCCGGGTTGGCCGCCCGCGCCTGCTTGTCGTAGAGGTCGTCGAGCACCCGGTCGGTGTAGCGCCCGTAGTTCGCCGGGTTCTTGTCGTTCGAGATGAACTTGTAGATGTCGAGGTCGGGCTCGACGATGTAGCCGCACTGGAAGTCCATCGCCACCTGGAAGTCGCCCGCCCGGAGCGGCGTGTAGTAGGCGGCGGCCTCGATGACCTCCTGGTTGACGTTGAGCCCGATCTGGCGCCACTGGTCGATCATCCAGATGGCGAGCGGCTCGTACGGCATCGGGATGCCGCGGTTCTTGAAGGTGAACGTGAGCCCCTCGGCGCCGGCCTCCTTCAGGAGGCGCCGCGCCTCGGCCCGAGACGCGTTGATGTCGCGGCTGTAGCCGGCGAGCTTCTCCAGCTCGGCCGGCGGCGTCGCGTAGGGCGTCCCCGGCACCTGGATGCCGGCGATGTCCCGGACGATGGCGATCTTGGACAGCGCCTGGGAGCCCTGGTGGCGGTCGAGCGCCAGCGTGAGCGCCCGGCGGACGCGCTTGTCGTCGAAGGGCTTCTTCTCGTGGTTGATGACGGCCATCAGGATGCAGTCCCAGGGGCTTTCCTGGACCGTGATCTTGTTGCCGAGCGCCTGGACGAGGCTGTCACGCTCGGCGGGGCTGAAGCCGCGGAACTGGATGTGCGCCCGCTCGCCGCGGACCATCGCGACCTGCGCCGAGGACGAGGGCACGAACACCGCGCGGAAGCCGTCCAGATAGGGCTTGCCCTTGTCCCAGTAGTCGGGGTTCTTCTTCCCGAGCACGTGGGAGCCCTTCACGTGCTCGACGAACTTGAAGGGCCCCGTGCCCATGACGTTCTTCTCGTGCCAGTGGATGTCCTTGGCCAGGATGTCCGCCTGGTAGATGAAGTTGTAGGGCGACGACAGGGCCAGCATGAACGAGCTCTCCGGGTACTTCAGGCGGAAGCGCACGGTCTGGGGATCCGGCGCCTCGACCACCTCGACGGCCCGGTACTGGCCCTTCCGGCTCGAGCCGACGCCCTGCGGCGGGAAGATGATCTTGTCGTAGGACGCCTTGACGTCCTTCGACGTCATCTCGACCCCGTCGTGGAACTTGACGCCCTTGCGGAGCTTGAACGTGTACATCAGGCCGCCGGGCGCGATGGTCCAGCTCTCGGCGAGGTCGCCGACGGGCTTGGTGCCGCTGGGGTCGGTCGGATCGACCCGGAGCAGCGTGCTGTAGAAGGGGGCGAACGGGTGGATCAGGCCGAAGGTCTCCTCCCGGTGCCCGTCGTAGGACGGCGGCTCCGAGGGGACGGGGAAGATCAGCTCGCCACCCATCCGCGGCTGCTGCGCGCCGACCGGCAGGGTCGGCACGAGCAGCGTCGCGATCAGCAGCGCGGACAGGATCGAGCCGGTCAGCGTCCTGGATCGTCTCATCGCTAGACTCCTCCTCGGAACCGGTATTCGGGTTTTGCCGGTCGGCGCTGCGGCTCTCGCCCACCCACGACGGGGCCAGGATCACGCCGCGACGTCCGGGCCGGGGTCGACTGCCCTGGCCGCCAGCGGCCTGGGTCGGAACGGCTGTCGCCGCCCGGGCCGAGACGGCCCTCCAGAGTGGATGAAATCAGCCTAGCCGGGCGTCGTCGATCCTGTCAAGGTCCGACCACCGGACCGGGGCCCTGTCAGGCCAGGTGGCAGGCCGCCCGCTGGTCGGCCTCGAGCTCCCGCAGCTCCGGCCGCGTCTGCCGGCAGTCGTCGACGGCGATCGGGCAGCGCGGATGGAAGGCGCAGCCCGAGGGCGGGCGGAGCGGGCTCGGCACCTCGCCGGCGAGGACCACGTGCTCGCGCCGCGCCTCGACCTCGGGGTCGGGGATGGGCACGGCGGAGAGCAGCGCCTTCGTGTACGGGTGGCGCGGCGCCTCGTAGAGGGTCTGCCGGTCCGCGATCTCGACGATCCGGCCGAGGTACATCACCGCCACGCGGTCCGAGATGTGGCGGACGACCGACAGGTCGTGGGCGACGAAGAGGTAGGTGAGGTCGAGCTCCCGCTGGAGGTCCTCGAGCAGGTTGATGATCTGCGCCTGGATCGAGACGTCCAGCGCGGACACCGGCTCGTCGCAGATGATCAGCGAGGGCTCGAGCGAGAGCGCGCGCGCGATGCCGACCCGCTGGCGCTGGCCGCCCGACAGCTCGTGGGGATAGCGCCGCCCGTGCTGGGGCAGCAGGCCCACCTGCCGGAGGAGCTCCTGCACGCGGGCCGCCTCGGCGGCCGCGTCCCGGACGAGCCCGTGGACGAGGAGCGGCTCGCCCACGATCTGGCCCACGGTCATGCGGGGGTTGAGGGAGCTGTACGGGTCCTGGAAGATCACCTGGATCCGCCGCCGGACCGTCCGGAGCGCCGCCGGCCCGAGGGTCGTCAGCTCCTGGCCCTCGAAGCGCACCGACCCGCTCGTCGGCCGCTCGAGCTGGAGGACGCAGCGCCCCGTGGTCGTCTTGCCGCAGCCGGACTCGCCCACCAGGCCGAGCGTCTCGCCGCGCCGGATCGTGAAGCTCACGCCGTCGACCGCGCGCACGACGCCGACCTGCCGCCCGAAGAAGCCGCTCGAGACGGGGTAGTGCTTGACGAGGTCCCGCACCTCGAGGAGCGTCTCGCCCACGGCGGGCACCCGGGCCGCGCCGGCCGGCGAGGCCGTCGCGAGGCCGCTCACCGGACCGCCTCGACGGTCGCCCGCTGCTCCACCAGGCGCTCGATCTCCCAGCACGCGCTCACGTGGCCGTCGTCGCCGGCCGGGCGGAGCTCCGGCCGCTCCGCGAGGCACCGGTCCACCCGGAAGGCGCAGCGGGGGGCGAACGCGCAGCCCGGCGGGAGCCGCGAGAGGTCGGGCGGCTGGCCCTCGATCGGGTCGAGCCGCGCCCGCCGGGCCTCGTCGAGCCGCGGGACCGAGCGGAGGAGGCCGAGCGTGTAGGGGTGCCGCGGCCGGGCGTAGATCTCGCGGGCCGTGCCCTGCTCGATGATGCGCCCCGCGTACATGACGTTGACGCGGTCGGCGTAGCGCGCGACGACGCCGAGGTTGTGGGTGATGATCAGCATCGCGATGCCGAGGCGGCGCGACAGCGACTTCATCAGCTCGAGGATCTGCGCCTGGATCGTGACGTCGAGCGCCGTGGTCGGCTCGTCGGCGAGGACCAGCGACGGCTCGCAGGCGAGCGCCATCGCGATCATCATGCGCTGGCGCATCCCGCCGCTGAACTGGTGCGGGTACTGGGCCAGGCGCCGCGCGGGGTCGGGGATGCCGACCAGCTGGAGGAGCTCCTCGGCGCGGGCGCGGGAGCGCGCGGGGTCGGCCCCGAGGTGGATCTCGAGGCCCTCGGTGAGCTGGCGCCCGACGGTGAGCACCGGGTTCAGCGAGGTCATGGGCTCCTGGAAGACCATGGCGATCTCGCGCCCGCGCACCCGGCGCATCGCCTCCTCGGGGAGCCGGAGGAGGTCCTGCCCCTTGAACCAGATCTCGCCCGCCGTGATGCGGCCGGCCGGGGCGGACACGAGGCGCATGATCGAGAGCGCGCTCACGCTCTTGCCGCAGCCCGACTCGCCGACCAGCGCGACGGTCTCGCCGGGGCGCACGTCCCACGACACGTCGTCGACGGCGCGGACGATTCCGCCGCGGGTCGCGAACTGGGTGCTCAGGTGTCGCACGTCCAGGAGGGGCGTCACGGCGCCGCACAGTCTAGCAAAAAGGGACGGGGGCTGCGATCATCGTCTCGCGGCGGCCGGCCCGCGGCCGCCGGGGAGGATCGAGCCGTGACCGGTGCCCAGCTCCTGATCCGCTGCCTCGAGCGCGAGGGGGTGCGCTACGTCTTCGGCGTCCCCGGCGAGGAGACCCTCGACCTGAACGACGCCCTCCTCGACTCGACGATCCAGTTCGTGCCGGTCCGGCACGAGCAGGGGGCCGCCTTCATGGCCGACGTCTGGGGCCGGCTGACCGGGCGCGCGGGGGTGTGTCTCGCCACCCTCGGGCCCGGGGCGACGAACCTCACGACGGGCCTGGCCGACGCGAACCTCGACCGCGCGCCGGTGGTGGCCATCACCGGCCAGCTGGCCCGCAAGCTCTTCCACAAGGAGTCCCACCAGTACGTCGACATCGTCGAGGCGTTCCGGCCCTTCACGAAGTGGAACACGCAGATCGAGACGGGCGTGGTCATCCCCGAGGTGGTGCGGAAGGCGTTCAAGATCGCCCAGGAGGAGAAGCCGGGGGCCTGCCACCTGGAGCTGCCGGAGGACGTGGCCGAGGAGCCCGCCGAGGGCGAGCCCCTCCGGGCCTACCAGCCGCGCCGCCCGTCGCCCGACCGGCCGTCCCTCGCCCGGGCGGCGGACATCATCAACCAGGCCGAGCGCCCGCTGATCCTCGCGGGCAACGGGGTGATCCGCGGGCACGGCGCGAAGGAGCTCCGCCTCCTGGCCGAGCGCGCCCAGATCCCCGTGGTGACGACGTTCATGGCCAAGGGCGTCCTGCCCGCCGACCACCCGCTCATGGTCACGACGGTCGGGCTCCTCGCCGAGGACATCGAGCGCGCCGGCTTCACCAAGGCGGACGTCGTCGTGGCGGTGGGCTACGACCCGGTCGAGTACGGGCCGGCCCGCTGGAACCCCGCGGGCCACGCGCGGCTGGTCCACGTCGACTTCACGGCGGCCGAGGTCGACGCGCGCTACCAGCCGGAGGTCGAGGTCGTCGCCGACGTGCGCGAGGCGCTCGAGCTCCTGGCGCCGCTCGTGGGCGTGCGCCCCGAGGCGCGGCCGCCGTCGCCGCGCGCGGTGGACCCGCGCCGCCGCTCGGACGCCTTCCCGCTCCTCCCGCAGCGGGTGATGGCGGACCTCGAGGCCGTGCTGGCGCCGGAGGACCTGGTCGTCTCCGACGTCGGCGCCCACAAGCTCTGGGTCGCGAAGGCGTACCACGCGCGCCTCCCCAACACGGTGATCATCTCGAACGGCTTCGCCGCGATGGGGATCGGGCTGCCGGGCGCGATCGCGGCCAAGCTCGCCGACCCCGGCCGCCGCGTGGTCACCGTCACCGGCGACGGCGGCTTCCTGATGAACGTGCAGGAGCTCGAGACCGCGCGCCGCCTCGGGCTGGCCTTCGTGGTCCTGATCATGCGGGACGACGGCTACGGCGTCATCCGCTGGAAGCAGCAGAAGCGCTTCGGCCGCACCGCGGGCGTGGACCTCGGCAACCCCGACCTGGTCGCGCTCGCCGAGGCCTTCGGCTGCCGCGGCATCCGCGTGGAGTCCGCCGCGGGCCTCCGGCCGGCGCTCGAGGCGGCGCTCGCCTCGCCGGTCCCGGCGCTGGTCGACTGCCCGGTCGACTACGCCGAGAACGACCGGCTGGCGGAGCTGTAGGGCGCCGGCCGGCCCGGAGCGCGATGGCCTTCCGCCTTCCCCGCGGCGCGCAGCTGATCCGCTTCCCGTCGGCCGACGGCCTCCAGCTGGAGGGCCGCCTCACCCCCGGCGACCGCGCCCGCGGCGTCGTGCTCTGCCACCCGCATCCCCTCTACGGCGGCTCGATGCTGACGCCGGTGATCCTGACCGTCGAGGCGGCCTTCCACGCGGCGGGCTTCACGACGCTCGCGTTCAACTTCCGGGGGGTCGGCGCCAGCGAGGGCGTGCATGGCGAGGGGCGCACCGAGGTCGCCGACGTCGCGGGGGCGCTGGCGCATCTCCGCGCGGCGCTCGACGGCTCGCCGGGGCTGGTGGCGGTCGCGGGCTACTCGTTCGGGAGCCACGTCGGCGGCCGCGCCGCCGCGGCCGATCCCGGCGTCGGCTTCTACCTCGGCGTCGCCCCCGTCGTGGCGCGCTACGACTACGGCTTCCTGGCGGGGATCCGCGGGCGCGTGGCGCTGATCAGCGGCGCGCGCGACGAGTACTCCGACCCGGCGAAGCTCGAGGCGCTGGCGGCGAGCCTACCGGAGCGGCCCTGGCTCCGCGTGCTCGACGCGGACCACTTCTTCGCCGACGCGCTGGACGACCTGGCGGCCGCGTGTGCGGAGGCCACGGCCTGGGCGGCGGCTGTAGCGTAGCGATCCCTCCGGATAGAGGATCAAGGGCTGACCGGAATCCGGAGCTCGATCGCGCCGATCGCCGCGCCACCAACCGCTGCTCGCGCTACGTATCGGGAGGTCGCCGTACCGCAACAGGGATTGGAAGCACGTGTAGTCGAGAGGGCTGCCGCGGTGCGTTTCGGGGACGCTCGTGCCGTACTCGGGTAGCGGGCGTACCCGAATTCCGATGAACGTGGCTCCATTCAGAGCGATCGGGCCCACGTCAACCCACGACTGGCTGGACGACGCCACTGTCTCGTACAGGATGCCCTCGACCTCCGGGGGGTTCTCGTAGGTATAGCTCTGCAGCTCCTCGAGGGATCCGGGAGGGACAAACCTGACAACCTCGATGACGATCGGCGTGATGGAGTCCTCGTTCGCACCGGAGCCAGTCACGCTGAGCACTGCTTGGTCGCCCCAGGCGACGGCGGGGCCCCGGTAGATGGCGCTGTAGCGGTGATGATCCCCGCGGAACGGTGCTCCCAGGAAAACCGGCGCGTAGTCCGGCCCTTGACACGTGTAAGGGTAAATTGTGGATCGCTGGTGCACTACGCTCGACTGCACGACGTAGCCCCCCTCGGACTGCATGGCCGAATCGACGCTGGCCAGCTCGCGGGAATACGTCGGACCGGCGGGAAAGGTCTGCGGCGTCATGAACGGCGGCATGATGACCGTCCAGTCGTGCTCGTACGCGGTTGCGCCGAGAGTGAGTGTCCAGATCCGCCCATCCAGCCAGATCGCGGCCACCGCCTCCGGCTCATTGCCCATCTGACCGCGGAACACTAGCAGGTAGCGTCCGGGCTCGACTGGCGGAGGCGCGCCCATCGGTCGCTCGGCCAGCGTCACCTCTGTGGCCGCTCCAGGTTTCAGGTCCCGGCCCTCCCACCGTCCCACCGGCACGCGCGTGCCGTCGGCGGCGTCGTAGTACGCCTCGAACGTGCCGACCATCCGCTCGCCCGGTCGGCCGTCGGAGGGAAGCGGGTTCATGATCCGGAGCCGCGGGGATGCCCCAGCAAGCGCGGGAGGCAGCAACTTCCCGTCGAGACGCCCGCGGAAGAAGTAGTCGACAAGGGTGGCTGCATAGTGCACAGCCCGTGGCAGCATGGCGAGGGCGGCTTGCTCCCACACATTCGCGTCCGTGCACTTGTACTGAGGTGTGGGGACGCCATCATCGCGGAATGCGGCATCCATGGCGCACTCGGCCAGAACCGGATCGACGAACAGTCCGTCGTTCAGGTCCCTTCTTGTAGTAGGCGCGAATTCTCGAACCGTGTGGAACCGTGCGACTGCTAGGCAGAAGCTCTTCCGCGCTGGGATGGGGATAGTTCGGTGCGAAGAGTCGACGATACCCCGAGTCCTCGCTGAAGAAGTTCGCGTTCGCGAACTCGGCAATGCCGACGGCGGGCGTCAGGGTGACGTTCGGATCGGTTCCCGTGTAGACGTTTGCGTCGATAAGCCGCGCGATGGGGACGGGAGCTGCGAGGTCGTTGGTCGGTGCGTCGAACAGGTCAGGAGCAGGCCGCTCCGGCGTCGCGAGGTATTTCGCTACGAAGTGTTGTTCTCGGTCAGCATCGGTGTGCAAACTCTGCACCCAGTATTCATAGCTTCCGAAGAGGCCACCCAGAGGATGCGGGTCGTTCCGCGTGTGCTCCGGTACCGAGGCATCGACCACGAGGTGCATTGCCTGGCCGACAGCCCGGAACACGTGTGTCCACGCTGTGTCGCGGTTCCCAGAGCTGGAAGACGTCAATGCGTGATAAAAGTAGCAGCGGGCGGCATTCCAGCTCCATTCCTTCGGATCGGTCAAATTCACACTGGTGCAATCGAACGGCCTCTGCATCCAGTGAGTCGACGACTGATGCTGCCCGAAGAAGTCAAGTCCGGCGCTCGTCCATGCCTTGAGCGGATCGTGGAAGTGTCGAAGAAACCGAACGCTATCGTCCTCGCGAACTCCCCCCTCCCGTAGCCAAACGAGAACAGTCTTCCCTCGGAACACCTGCTCTTGACCGTCGGGTAGCCCGAGTCTTTTCAAGCTGACGTTCAGTGTTGATTGCCGTGCGGCGTCTTCGTTTATGATCGCGTGAGTCGGCTGATTTAGCGCCGAAACCGTTCTCGGAGGACATGACTAGGCTGGTAGCTAGAATCGCGACTGCCATGGCGAGTCGCAGGTTCACGGCTTCGTCTCCTCGGCGGGGATCGGAATTGGTGATAGGCCCAACATTGCGCGTTCGACATTGACGGCTCTGGTGAAGGCTTTCATCTTCTCCAACGGCACCGTTGCAGGGCCACTGCGGCTCTTTCGCGATGAGTGCCTCTCGAGTATGAAGCCGTTCCATGAGGACTCTGGTGGGAGCAATGAACGGCTGACCGTCTGGCGGTGCGATGTCCTTTTTCAAAGCTAGGTATGCTGGCGCGAAGTATGTGATTTCGACAGGGAGGATCTGGAAGTCAAAGAAGGGCGGTTTGGGGTAGCGGGGAATCTCGAAGCGTCCATCGGAGTCCGTGACCGCTTCGACGGCATCAAAGAAGGAGCGGTTCATCTGGATGGGGTTGGGCTCGTTCTTCCACCAAATGGCGATGACGGCAGCTCCTGGAATCCCTTTCCCCGTGGCCTCGTCCACGAGCTGGCCCGTGAATGGCCCCCACTTCTCAGAGGCGTGGCCAGGCGTGTCGGCCGCGATGATGAGGAGGACGATCACAGTGACGAGGAGGCGGGCCGGTGGTCCGAATCCATGATCTATATGACAGTCAAGCGCCAGGCGCCGTTGGAGTCCTGGCGGAAGCCAACGAGGAGGTCCACTTTCTCGCCCGCATGCTCGCAACGGACCTCGAAGAGGACGTCTTCGCCGCTGGCCGGCAAGGGGTCGGGGCGAAGGCGGCAATGCTGCATCTGTCGGGCCATCTCCTGTAATTGCTCCACGGGCCGCTGTAGCGGGAAGCCTAGTCGACTTGGATGCACGTAGCCGTACGCAGCGCGGAGGTCACCGGCAAGAACGCGTGCCCAGAACGCATCCCAGATGGCTTGCGCCTCGACGGATGAAGGCACCTGGGCGGGCGCTTCAGCAGCTCCGAAGACCGTCAGCGCGATGGCAAGAAGCGAGGTCACTCGCGGCCGCCTCATGGTCAGAAGCGGAACAGTCGCCAGATCCCGTCTTGGTCGATGCGGAACCAGATCGCGAAAGAGAGTGTCGTGCCGTCCCGGTCGCGGAGCATTTCGTATTCGGCGCCCCGCGGCCCGACCTCGACGAGCTGGATGGAGGTCAAGTACGCGTCTATGCCGGCCAGCGTCTGAGGCCGTAGCAGCCTGAGCTGATCGGCGTAGGCGTCCCGACACTCGCTGTGGAGAAGGGACACAGCGCCCATTACATCCCCCAGCCGTACAGCATCCTTGAAGCCGCCCCAGACCGCTTGGAGGCGCCGGTCCAGCGCCGTACGATCGTATACCTCGACGAGGGTGGTGGCTGAGCGCACCTGCCCATCGACGCCGGTCGCGTGTACCGTCGCCTGGTACACACCTGGCTGGTCATACGTGAACGTCTCACCGTCCAGGCTCGGTCCTTCGAACTCTATCGAACCGTTGCCCTCGACGTCCAATTTCACGTCGGTCAGCCCGACCAGGCTCGAAAGCGAGAAGCCGACCGACAGGGGAGGCACACCGCCCGGCGGGTTGGGAAGCAGTCGCACCACCGCTTCCGCGGCCTCGAATACCGTGAGGGGCTGTCGGACTTCGACACTGGACCCGTCGGGTGCCGTCGCAACGGCCACAACCTCGGTCGGCCCAGGGACGACCGGAAGCATCGCCAGAAACTCGTCGCCGTGGATCGCTGCCGGGATTCCGTTGACCGCCACTCCGAGGTCAGGCGGACCCGCGACCGTCCCTTGCACGAGAAGCAGGCCCTCCGGCACGACCGCGCCCGGGGCCGGGCTGGTGATGGCGACCTCGAAGCATGACCCCGCGCTGGTGATGGACACCCCGAGGGCGGCGCCTGGCGGGCCGATCATCCAGACGAGGAGGGTGTTGCTGGCGGCGAGCTGAACGGGGCGCTGGCGGACCCGGGGCTGCCCGGGCGCCTCCAGCATGACCACGGTCTCCCGCTGGTTCAGCACCACCACGGCCATGGTGACCCGGCCGCGGCCGCCGGGGCCGCTCTCGATGCGCATCTGGCCGCCCGCGTCCGGCTGGCAGGCGGGGAACCGCTCGATCGCGGGGAGCGGGAGACCCGGCGTCACGACGTACTCCTTGGGTCCGAACACGGGCCCGGCGTGAGCGGCGAGGGCGAGCGTCAGGACCAGACCGGCGATCGCGCCTGCCCGGGTCACGCGACCCGGCGACCTCGGAACGCCACGCGGAGTGGAGAGCATGGGATCGTCCTCCCGGCCCGAGTGCGATGCACGGCGGAGCGTATGGCCTGACCGCGCCGAAGCCGGATGGCAAGAAGAGGGCCAAGAGGAAGGTCAGCCGGGGGTCCTCCAGCCATCGATGTCGAAACGCACGATACGTCGCGTGGTTGTGACGAGGTCGGAGGCCCGCTCGCGTTCTCCGAGCGGGAGGGCCTGCACTGTTTCCAGTGCACCGAAGGAGGCCCGTGAGGCGGACCGCGAAGCCGAGTCACGCGCGGGCCGCTCCGAGGAGCGTGGTCCTCCGTGACTCGCATCATCGCGTTCTCACGCGGTGAAATGCCCATCCTCACTGCGAGCCGCTACCGGGATTCCGATGTCACTCGTGGGTTGGAAATCGGCTCGGGGCGGGGTGCAGCCAAAACAGTGCAGTGGTGCACACGAAAGTGTGCAGTTCGCGGCCCCGTGGACGCAGGACTTGCTGTATCCACTCGGAATCGTGGCGAGAGGTTCCGTGGCACCCGCGTTGCACTTCTCGATACGCGTCGGCATCACAAGGGCACGAGGCAACGTGACCCGAGTGACGGCGACGGTGGGCGGCGCCGAGTGGCCGCGAGGGGGAAAGGGGTAGTCGGGCCGAGGGGTTGGACCTCGGGCAGTAACTTGACACGGGGTCCACCGCATAGTAGAAGATGCTCGGTCCGGCGCGGGGTTGTTCCGCGTCCTGGGATCGCGGAACGCTGCCGACGCTCCGAACGCCACCTCGGGGGAGGACTCGATGCCCTACATCATTGCCGAGCCGTGCATCGGCGTGAAAGACAAGGCCTGCGTGGAGGTCTGCCCGGTTGATTGCATCTACGAGGGTGACCAGATGCTGTTCATCCACCCCGAGGAGTGCATCGACTGCGGCGCCTGCGAGCCGGTGTGCCCGGTCAAGGCGATCTTCGCCGAGGACGAGACGCCCGATCAGTGGAAGCAGTACATCGCCCTCAACAAGGACTGGTTCAAGGACCACCCGGAGGCCAAGCCGGCCACGAAGACGTAGCGGCCAGGGTTACGGCCGGCCGAGCGGCCGATCCGCTGGGCAGCGAGGGGCGTCACCGCGAGGTGACGCCCCTCGTGCGTTTGGATACTACCGAGTAGGCCGGGCCTGGCCGCCCGTGCGTCGCCGGCGGGCTCGACCGCGGCGCGGCCCCGGCATGACCCGGCTGGTTGCCGCCCTCCACGGCGTCCGCCGCCTCCTGCGGCCCCGCCGGAGCTACCGGGAGCTCGAGGGCCTCGAGGAGGTCTCCCGGGCCTTCGAGGCCATGACCGACATCCGGGAGACCTACGGGCGCCTCACCCGCCGGGTCGCCGAGCTGATCGGCTGCGAGAAGTGCGTCATCTCGCTCTACGAGCCGGAGACCCGCGAGTTCGTCTGCCAGTGGCCCGGCCACAACGTCGCGGACGAGCTGCTCAAGAAGGTCCGCTATCCTGCCGACGCGCTCCGGCCCGCCTGGAACTTCCGCCACCAGGGTCCGATGGTCAACAAGCGGACGGAGGAGTTCAACGAGGAGCAGCGGGCATTTCTGCGCCCGTTCGGCGTCTACAACCTGACCGAGATCCCGCTCGTGCACGAGGGCCGCTTCATCGGGAAGATCTCGATCGCCAACAAGCCCGGAGGCCTGTCCGAGAACGACGTGCGCTTGGTCACCGTGTTCGCGTCCCAGGTGGCGGTCGTGGTCCAGAACGCCCACCTCTACCGCCGCCTCCAGGAGTCGGCCACGCAGCTCGAGGCGAAGGTGCGCCAGCGGACGGCACGAGCTGGAGGCCACCTACCGGGAGCTCGAGGTGTCCCACGCGCGCCTGCGCGAGCTCGACCAGCTCAAGTCGGACTTCCTCGGCAACGTCTCCCACGAGCTGCGCAGTCCGCTGGCCGCGATCAAGGGCTATGTCGACAACCTGCTGGACGGCGTGGCCGGCCCGCTCGCCGACAAGCCCCACCATTACCTCGGGCGGGTCCGCGACAACGCCGACCGGCTGGGCCGGATGGTGTCGGATCTGCTGGACCTGACGCGGATCGAGTCCGGCAAGATCGAGCTCCTGCCGCAGGCCCTGCCGGTCGCCGACGTCGTCACCGATGCGGCCGACGGCCTCCGCCATGTCGCGGCGGAGCGGCGAGTAAGCCTGGTGGCCGACGCGGTCGCCTCCCCGCCGCTCTGGGCAGACCCGGACAAGGTGCACCAGGTCCTGACGAACCTCCTCGCGAACGCCATCAAGTGGAGCCCGCCGGGCGGCCAGGTAGAGGTGACGGCGGGCGGGGCCGGAGAGTGGGTGCGCCTCGCGGTCCAGGACACTGGACCCGGCATTCCGGCGGCCGAGCGCGAGCGGGTGTTCGACAAGTTCTACCAGGTGGGCCGCGTCGAGGGGGAGCGGCCTTCCGGCACCGGCCTCGGTCTGACGATCGCGCGCCACCTGGTCGAGCTCCACGGCGGCCGCATCTGGGTAGAGGAAGCGCCGAGCGGCGGGGCGACCTTTGTGCTGCTCCTTCCGGCGGCCCCGGACCCCACGGAAGCACCGGCGTGACGAACCCGGCGCGCCTTGATGACCGGCCGGCCGCAGTCGGCGATCGACTCGTCCTGGTCGTCGACGACGAGGCGGACCTGCTCCAGATCGTGTCCGACCGGCTTGCCGCCGCCGGCTACCGCGTCCTCACGGCGCGGGATGGCGTCGAGGCCCTCGCCCGCGTGCGCGAGGCGCACCCCGCCTGCATCATCCTCGACCTCAAGATGCCGCGGCTCGGGGGCTTCGAGGCCCTGCCGGCGATCCGGCAGGCGGCGCCTGGCGCCCTCGTGATCGTGCTGACCGGCTCCCCGAACCGTCCGCTCCGCGAGGCGTGCCGCGCCCAGGGGGCGGACGAGTTCATGCTGAAGCCCTTCGACCCCGGCGAGCTCCTGCGCCTCACGGCCCAGGCGTTCGACCGCGACTGAGGACATGCCCATGGCTCCATCCGCGCGCGTCCTGCTGGTCGACGACGATCCCGACTTCTGCGAGGCGCTGGGCGACCGGCTCCGCGCGCAGGGCTACCAGGTGACGGTCGCGGGGCGCGGCCCGGAGGCGCTCCGCCTCTGCCGCGAGGAGCCGCCCGCGATCGTGCTGCTGGACCTGGTCCTGCCGGGCATGGACGGCATGGCCGTCCTGGAGACGATCCGGCGGGAGATGCCGGAGGTCGTCGTGATCGTCATCACCGGGCACGGGACGATCGCGCGGGCGGTCGAGGCGATGAAGAAGGGCGCGTACGACTTCGTCACGAAGCCCGTCGACGCCCGGCACCTCGAGATCGTGCTGGCCAAGGCGCAGGAGCGCCAGGCGCTCCGCGACGCGAACGCGCTCCTCTCCTCCGAGGTGAGGGACCGCTACGCGGCGATCGTCGGCGACAGCCCCCAGATGGGCGCCGCGCTCGCCGTCGCCCGCCGCGTGGCGCCGAGCGACGCGACCGTGCTCCTCCTCGGCGAGAGCGGGACGGGCAAGGAGGTCGTCGCGCGGGCCATCCACCGCTGGAGCCGCCGCGGGGACCAGCCCCTCGTGGTCGTCAACTGCGTGGCCCTGTCCGAGGAGCTGCTCGAGTCCGAGCTGTTCGGCCACGAGAAGGGCGCCTTCACCGGCGCGCACCAGCAGAAGCGCGGGAAGCTCGAGGTCGCCCACGGCGGGACGGTCTTCCTCGACGAGATCGGCGACATCCGCCCCGCGCTCCAGGCGAAGCTCCTGCGCGTCCTCCAGGACCAGACCTTCGAGCGGGTCGGCGGGACGCGGGAGATCCGCACCGACGTCCGCTTCGTCGCCGCGACGAACCGCGACCTCCGGGCCGCCGTGCGGGACGGCCTCTTCCGCCTGGACCTCTACTACCGCCTGGACGTGGTGAGCCTGACCCTGCCGCCGCTCCGCGAGCGGGCGGGGGACATCCCCGCCCTCGCCCAGCACTTCCTCGACCGCTACCGGCGGGAGCTGAAGCGCGAGCTGCACGCCCTCACGCCCGAGACGCTGGCGTGCCTCCGGCGCTACGCCTGGCCCGGCAACGTCCGGGAGCTGGAGAACGTGATCGAGCGGGCGGCGGTCCTCGCCGACGGGCCGGACGTCACGCCGCGCGACCTGCCGGCCGAGATCCGGGACACCGGGCTCGTCGACGGCGTGGCGCGGGAGCCGGCGCGCACGTACCACTCGGCGGTGGAGGAGTTCAAGCGCGGCCTCCTCGCCTCGACCCTCCGCCGCACCAACGGGAACCGCACCCGCGCGGCGCGCCTCCTCGGGCTCCAGCGGACCTACCTCGCGCGCCTGATCCGCGATCTCGGCCTGGCGGGTCCGCCGGTCCCGGCCGGGCTGGCCGGCGCCCCCGTGCCCGCGCGCGCGGCCGCGGAGTTGGCGGGAAAGCCATTGACGCTGACCCCCACTGGCTTGGAGGCCGTCACCGTCCCTTGCACGAGGACAGGCCCCTCGGGCACCGAGGCGCCCGGGGCCGGGCTTGTGATCGCCACCTCCAGGCACGCTCCCGCGCTGGCGACGGACACCCCGAGGGCGGCGCCGGGGGGACCGATCATCCAGACGAGGAGGGTGTTGTTGGCGGCGAGCTGGACGGCGCGCTCGCGGATCCGGGGCTGCCCGGGCGCCTCCAGCATGACCACGGTCTCCCGATGGTTCAGCACCACGACCGCGAGGGTGACCCTGCCGTGGCCGCCGGCGCCGTTCTCGATGCGCATCCGGCCTCCCGCTTCCGGCCGGCAGGCGGGGAAACGCTCGATCGCAGGGAGCGGGAGACCCGGCGTCACGACGTATTCCTTGGGTCCGAAGACGGGCCCGGCGTGAGCGGCGAGGGCGAGCGTCAGGACCAGACCGGCGATCGCGCCTGCCCGGGTCACGCGACCCGGCGTCCTCGGAACGCCGCGCGGAGTGGAGAGCATGGGATCGTCCTCCCGGTCCGAGTGCGATGCCGGCGGAGCGTACGGCCTGACCGCGCCGAGGCGGGAGGCAAGAAGAGGGCCAAGAAGAAGATCAGCCAGGGGTCGTCCAGCCATCGACGTCGAAATGCACGGCAAGTCGGGTGGTTGAGCTGATGTTGGAGGCCTCATCGCGTTCTTCGGCGTGGGAGGACTGCACTGATTCCTGTGCACTGAAGGAAGTCCGTGATGCGGCCCGCGAGAGCCGGAGTCACGCGCGGGCCGCTCCGAAGAGCGCGGTCCCCCGTGACTCGTATCGTCGCGTTCTGACGCGGTGAAATGCCCACCGTCACTTCGAGCCGCTACCGGATTCCGATGTCACTTGTCGGCCGGAGATCGGCTCCGGGTGGGGTGCAGCCAAAACAGTGCAGTGGTGCACACGAAAGTGTGCAGTTCGAGGCTCCGTGGACGCAGGACTCGCCGTATCCGCTCGGAATCGTGGTGACACATCCCGTGGCACCCGCGTTGCACTTCTCGATACGCGTCGGCATCGCAAGGGCACAGAGCAACGTGGCCCGAGTGACGGTGACGGTGAGCGGCGCCGAGTGGCCGCGAGGGGGAAAGGGGCAGTCGGGCCGAGGGGTTGGACCTCGGGCAGTAAGCTTGACACGGGGTCCACCGCATAGTAGAAGATGCTCGGTCCGGCGCGGGGTTGTTCCGCGTCCTGGGATCGCGGAACGCTGCCGACGCTCCGAACGCCACCTCGGGGGAGGACTCGATGCCCTACATCATTGCCGAGCCGTGCATCGGCGTGAAAGACAAGGCCTGCGTGGAGGTCTGCCCGGTTGATTGCATCTACGAGGGTGACCAGATGCTGTTCATCCACCCCGAGGAGTGCATCGACTGCGGCGCCTGCGAGCCGGTGTGCCCGGTCAAGGCGATCTTCGCCGAGGACGAGACACCCGATCAGTGGAAGCAGTACATCGCGCTCAACAAGGACTGGTTCAAGGACCACCCGGAGGCCAAGCCCGCCACGAAGTCGTAGCGGCCAGGGTTACGGCCGGCCGGGCGGCCGATCCGCTGGGCAGCGAGGGGCGTCACCGCGAGGTGACGCCCCTCGTGCGTTTGGATACTACCGAGTAGGGCGAGCCGGGCCGCGGGGCGTCGCCAGCGGGGTCAACCGCGGCGGGGCCCCGGCATGACCCGCCTCGTTGCCGCCCTCCAGGGCGTTCCGGCGGCTGCTCCGGCCCCGCCGGAGCTACCGAGAGCTCGAGGGCCTCGAGGAGGTCTCCCGGGCCTTCGAGGCCATGACCGACATCCGCGAGACCTACGGGCGCCTCACCCGCCGGCTCGCCGAGCTGATCGGCTGCGAGAAGTGCGTCATCTCGCTCTACGAGCCGGAGACGCGCGAGTTCGTCTGCCAGTGGCCGGGCCACAACGTCGCGGACGAGCTGCTCAAGAAGGTCCGCTATCCGGCCGACGCGCTCCGGCCCGCCTGGAACTTCCGCCACCAGGGCCCGATGGTCAACAAGCGGACCGAGGAGTTCAACGAGGAGCAGCGGGCATTCCTGCGCCCGTTCGGCGTCTACAACCTGACCGAGATCCCGCTCGTGCACGAGGGCCGCTTCATCGGAAAGATCTCGATCGCCAACAAGCCGGGGGGGCTATCCGAGAACGACGTGCGGCTGGTCACCGTGTTCGCGGCCCAGGTGGCGGTGGTGGTCCAGAACGCCCACCTCTACCGGCGCCTCCAGGAGTCGGCGACGCAGCTCGAGGCGAAGGTGCGCCAGCGGACGGCCGAGCTGGAGGCCACGTACCGGGAGCTCGAGGCGTCCCACGCGCGCTTGCGCGAGCTCGACCAGCTCAAGTCGGACTTCCTCGGCAACGTCTCCCACGAGCTGCGCAGTCCGCTGGCCGCGATCAAGGGCTACGTCGACAACCTGCTGGACGGCGTGGCCGGCCCGCTCGCCGACAAGCCCCACCATTATCTCGGGCGGGTCCGCGACAACGCCGACCGGCTCGGCCGGATGGTGTCGGATCTGCTGGACCTGACGCGGATCGAGTCCGGCAAGATCGAGCTCCTGCCGCAGGCCCTGTCGGTCGCCGACGTCGTCACCGATGCGGCCGACGGCCTCCGCCATGTTGCGGCGGCGCGACGGGTGCGCCTGATGGCCGACGCGGCCGCCTGCCCGCCGCTCTGGGCGGACCCGGACAAGGTGCACCAGGTCCTGACGAACCTCCTCGCGAACGCCATCAAGTGGAGCCCGCCGGGCGGCCAGGTGGAGGTGACGGCGGGTGGGGCCGGAGAGTGGGTGCGCATCGCGGTCCAGGACACCGGACCCGGCATCCCGGCGGCCGAGCGCGAGCGGGTGTTCGACAAGTTCTACCAGGTGGGCCGTGTCGAGGGGCGGCCCTCCGGCACCGGCCTCGGCCTCACGATCGCGCGCCACCTGGTCGAGCTCCACGGCGGCCGCATCTGGGTGGAGGAAGCGCTGAGCGGCGGGGCGACCTTTGTGCTGCTCCTTCCGGCGGCCCCGGACCCCACGGGGTCGCCGGCGTGACCAGCCCGGCGCGCCTTGACGACAGGCCGGCCGCGGCAGGCGATCGACTCGTCCTGGTCGTGGACGACGAGGCGGACCTGCTCCAGATCGTGTCCGACCGGCTCGTCGCCGCCGGCTACCGCGTCCTCACGGCGCGGGATGGCGTCGAGGCCCTCGCCCGCGTGCGCGAGGCACACCCCGCCTGCATCATCCTCGACCTCAAGATGCCGCGGCTCGGGGGCTTCGAGGCCCTGCCGGCGATCCGGCAGGCGGCCCCCGACGCCCGCGTGATCGTGCTGACCGGCTCCCCGAACCGTCCGCTCCGCGAGGCGTGCCGCGCCCAGGGGGCGGACGAGTTCATGCTGAAGCCCTTCGACCCCGGCGAGCTCCTGCGCCTCACGGCCCAGGCGTTCGACCGCGACTGAGGACATGCCCATGGCTCCATCCGCGCGCGTCCTGCTGGTCGACGACGATCCCGACTTCTGCGAGGCGCTGGGCGACCGGCTCCGCGCGCAGGGCTACCAGGTGACGGTCGCGGAGCGCGGCCCGGAGGCGCTCCGCCTCTGCCGCGAGGAGGCGCCCGCGATCGTGCTGCTGGACCTCGTCCTGCCGGGCATGGACGGCATGGCTGTCCTGGAGACGATCCGGCGGGAGATGCCGGACGTCGTCGTGATCGTCATCACCGGGCACGGGACGATCGCCCGGGCGGTCGAGGCGATGAAGAAGGGCGCGTACGACTTCGTCACGAAGCCGGTCGACGCCCGGCACCTCGAGATCGTGCTCGCCAAGGCGCAGGAGCGCCAGGCGCTCCGCGACGCGAACGCGCTCCTCTCCTCCGAGGTGAGGGACCGCTACGCGGCGATCGTCGGCGACAGCCCCCAGATGGGCGCCGCGCTCGCCGTCGCCCGCCGCGTCGCGCCGAGCGACGCGACGGTGCTCCTCCTCGGCGAGAGCGGGACGGGCAAGGAGGTCGTCGCGCGGGCGATCCACCGGTGGAGCCGCCGCGGGGACCAGCCCCTCGTGGTCGTGAACTGCGTGGCCCTGTCCGAGGAGCTGCTCGAGTCCGAGCTGTTCGGCCACGAGAAGGGCGCCTTCACCGGCGCGCACCAGCAGAAGCGCGGGAAGCTCGAGGTCGCCCACGGCGGGACGGTCTTCCTCGACGAGATCGGCGACATCCGCCCCGCGCTCCAGGCGAAGCTCCTGCGCGTCCTCCAGGACCAGACCTTCGAGCGCGTCGGCGGGACGCGGGAGATCCGCACCGACGTCCGCTTCGTCGCCGCGACGAACCGCGACCTCCGGGCCGCCGTGCGGGACGGCCTCTTCCGCCTGGACCTCTACTACCGCCTGGACGTGGTGAGCCTGACCCTGCCGCCGCTCCGCGAGCGGGCGGGGGACATTCCCGCCCTCGCCCAGCACTTCCTCGAGCGCTACCGGCGGGAGCTGAAGCGCGAGCTGCGCGACCTCACGCCCGAGACGCTGGCGTGCCTCCGGCGCTATGCCTGGCCGGGCAACGTGCGGGAGCTGGAGAACGTGATCGAGCGGGCGGCGGTCCTCGCCGACGGGCCGGACGTCACGCCGCGCGACCTGCCGGCCGAGATCCGGGACACGGGGCTCGTCGACGGCGTGGCGCGGGAGCCGGCGCGCACGTACCACTTGGCGGTGGAGGAGTTCAAGCGCGGCCTCCTCGCCTCGACGCTCCGGCGCACCAACGGGAACCGCACGCGGGCGGCCCGCCTGCTCGGGCTCCAGCGGACCTACCTCGCGCGCCTGATCCGCGACCTCGGCCTGGCGGGTCCGCCGCCTGTCCGGCCCGGGATGGCCGACATCGCCGTGCCCGCGCGCGCGGCCGCGGAGTGACCGGCAGGAGTTGGTCAGGAGCGCGGGTTACCGTCAGCAGGCCGCGGCGCGGTGGTGATCACCCTGGGTCCGAGTAACATTTGCTTCGTGAGGCGGCCATTGCGGGTCCACTTGGAGGAAGCCGAGCTCGAGAGGCTCGACGCCTGGGCGCTCCGGCGCGGCTGGACCAGGTCCCAGGCTGTCCGCGTGGCAGTCCGTGCGCTCACCCGGTCGTTACAACCCGATCCCCTGCTGGGGGCGAGCGGCATGGTCGATGGGCTCCCGTCGGATCTCAGCGTGCAGCTGGACCGCCACCTCGCCGAGACGTTCGTTCCCGAGCCCCGCCGGCCGTCTCGCGGCCACCGCCCCGAACGGTCTGGGGGTCGATAGCAGCGCCCGGACCGCAGGCTCGGTCGTCGCCGGCCTTCGCGCGTGGCGGCGTCACTTCCCCATCACGAGGTTCGGGAGCCAGAGGACCGTGGCCGGCACGTAGGTCACCACGAAGAGCACGACGACCAGGGCCAGCAGGAACGGGCCCAGCTCGCGCGTCAGCTCCTCGACCGACACGCCGACGATCGCGCACACGGTGTAGAGGATCGTGCCGACCGGCGGCGTCACCGCGCCGATCGTCAGGTTCAGCACGATCACGAGGCCGAAGTGGACCGGATCGACGCCGAGCTTGAAGAAGACCGGCGCCAGGATCGGGGTCAGGATGATCAGGAGCGCGGTCCCCTCCATCAGGCAGCCGAGGATCAGGAGCAGGACGTTCACCAGGAGCAGGAGGACGTAGGGGTTGTCCGAGACCGCGAAGAGCGCCTGGGCCATCTTCACGGGGACCCGCTCCCACGTGAGCGCCCACATGAGCGCGCTGGCCGCGCCGAGGATCAGCATGACCACCGCCGTCGCCGCCAGCGACTCGAGCACGATCGGCCAGAGGTCGCGCACCGAGACTTCCCGGTACACGAGCGTGCCGATGAGGACCGCGTAGACCGCGGCGACCGCCCCCGCCTCGGTCGGCGTGAAGGCGCCGCCCCGGAGCCCGCCGAGGATCAGGACCGGCAGGAACAGGGCCCACGACGCCTGGCGCGCGTGGCGGAGGATCTCGCGGAGCGGCGCCCGGTGCGGCCGCTGCCGGCCGTACCCGCGCCGCGTGGAGACGACGTGCACGGCGATCATGAGGCCGAGCGCCAGGAGGAGCCCCGGCACGATGCCCCCGATGAAGAGGCGGCCCACCGAGACGTCGGCGATGAACCCGTAGATCAGGAGCCCGATGCCGGGCGGGATGATCGGGGCGATCACGCCGGAGGCGGCCGTCACGGCCGCCGCGAACGGCTTCGAGTACCCCTTCTGCACCATGACCGGGACCAGCGTCTTGGCGTCGATGGCCGCGTCCGCGTTCCCCGAGCCGGACATGCCGCCGATGAACACGCTGTTGACCACGTTCACCTGCGCGAGCCCCCCGACCCGGTGGCCGACCAGCGCGTCGGCGAGCCCGAGGATGCGGTGGCTGATGCCGCCCCGGGTCATCACCGCCCCGGCGAAGATGAAGAACGGCACCGCGAGGAGCGGGAACGACTCCGTCGAGGCCACCATGCGCTGGACGAGGAAGGCCGGCGAGATGCCCGGCGCCGACAGGTAGAAGATCGCGCTCGCGAGGCCGAGGGTGAAGGCGATCGGCACGCCGATGGCCAGGAGCCCGGCCATGGCCACGAACACCAGCGTCATCATGACGACAGTGGCGCCGCTCGCGATGTGACCTCGCCCTTGCCGCCGGGAGCGCCGCGAAGCCGGGCGAGGTGCTCGGCCGCGATGGGCAGGAGGCGCACGAGCATCAGCGCCGCGCCCACCGGGACCGCGAGGTAGACCCACGTGTACGGCCACTGGAGCACGGGCGTCAGCTTGAAGTTGCCGCTCAGCATCAGCTTGACCCCGTAGACGCCGACGATCCCGGCGAAGAACGCCATGAGGACGACCACCAGGAGGCCGATCGCCGCCCGGCCGCGGGGCGGGAACCAGTTGACGACGAACTCGATGCCGATGTGGAGGCGCTGGCGGACGCCGGCGGCGGCGCCGACGAAGACCGCCCACGTGAAGCAGAGGGTCGCCAGCTCGTCGGCGCCCGGGATCGGATCGTTGAAGACGTAGCGCGAGACGACGTTGACGAAGACGATCGCCGTCATGCCGACGAAGGCGACGCCGCCGACGAGATCCTCGACGCGGTCGAGGACGAGCCGGCCGAGGCCGGGGCGCGCCGGTCCCGATCGCGGCGCCGGCGCGCCCCGCGCGGACTCCGTCATCCGGCGAGGGCTACTTCAGGACCTCGCGCACCCGGTCGTAGAGCCCGGGCGACCACTTCGGGAACGCGTTGTAGGTGGCCGCGGTGGCCTTCCGGTAGGCCTCGGCGTCGGCCTGCACGAACGTGACGCCCGCCTTCGTGAGGATCTGCTTGTACTCGTCCTCCTTCTGGAGCGTGATCGGGGCGACCCAGCGGCCGCCCTCCTCCGCCTCCTCCTGGAGGATCTGCTGGATGTCCTTCGGGAGCGACTGGAAGTACCCCTCGCCGATGCCGACGCCGGTGACGGCCTTGAAGTGGCCGGTGAGCGTCACGACCTTCTTCACCTCGAAGAGCTTCGAGCCGTAGAGGGTCGACAGCGGCGCCTCGGCGGCGTCCACGACGCCCTGCGAGAGGCCCGAGTAGACCTCCGACCACTGGAGCGGGGTGGGGACCGCGCCCATCGACTTGAAGGTCTCCACCCACATCGGGTTCGGCGGCACGCGGACCTTCCGCCCCTTGATCTCGGCCGGGCTCGGGTACCCCTTGTCGCTGATCACGTGCCGGGAGCCGAAGTAGTACCCCCAGGACAGGATGCGGAGGTTGCCGCGCGTGCGGATGTTGTCGTTCACCTTCTGGACGAGGGGCGAGGCGATGATCTTCTTCGCCTGGTCCCAGCTGTCGTAGAGGAAGGGGCCCCCGAGGATGGCGATGTCCGTGTCGCCCAGCTCCGAGGCGTACCCGGGGTCGATGTGCACCATGACCGGCGCGCCCATCCGGGCCTGCTCGTACGTGTCCTTGTTCGAGCCGAGCTGGGAGTTCGGGTACACCTGGATCTCCACGCGGCCGTTGGTGCGCTCCTTCACGCGCTGCCCCATGCGCTCGAAGGCCTGGTGGATGGCCTCGCTGGGGGCGATCACGTGCCCGAGCTTGATCACGTAGTCGGCGGCCAGGACCGGGCCGGCGCCGAGGACGAGGCGAGGCCAGCAGGACGACGAACCCGAGTCGTTTCATGAATGCGCTCCTCCGCTCGGTGAATGACGGGATGCCCGCGCCGGGGGCGCGGAACGACCGTGACGCGTGGGCCGACCCTAGCGCGCGGTCCGGAGCCTGTCAACCCGCGTCGCGGACGTCGCCTTGACACGCGGCGGAGCCGGTTCCTACACTCGCGCCATCAACGACGCGCGAGCGCCCGGGGCGCGCCGGAGGAGGGACGTCAGTGGAGTGGCGGGAGCTGATCGTCGACGGCTTCGAGCGGCTGCCGGACCTGGCGGAGGAGGCGCTGGCGGGCGTCCGCGCCGCCGATCTCGACTGGCCGCCCCGGCCTGGCTGCAATCCCCTCGGCTGGACGGTCTGGCACCTCACGCGCGTCCAGGACGGCCAGATCGCCGACCTCATGAGGAAGCCGGAGGCGGACCTCTGGACGCGCGACGGCTGGCACCGGAAGTTCGGCCGCCCGCCGGATCACGACGATTCGGGCTACGGGCACACGGCGGCGCAGGTGAAGGCGTTCCGCTCGCCGAGCGCGAAGGTCCAGCTCGACTACCTGCGGGCCGTCACGGAGCGGACCAAGCAGTACCTCGCCGCGCTCTCGCCCGCCGACCTCGACCGGGAGCTCGACGAGCCCTGGTACACGCCGCGGCCGACCGTCGGCGTGCGGCTCCTCAGCATCCTGGCGGACTGCCACCAGCACGCCGGCGAGGCGTCGTACATCCGCGGCCTGCTGAAGGCCCGCGCCAAGGCCTCCCGGCCCGGGAGTCGGAAGCGGGTGGCTCGGTCCGCGAAGCGCAAAGCCGCCCGCAAGAGGAGTCCGTGAGCTCGGGCCGTCGACGGACAGACCAAGGTCACCCGTAGACTCAGCGCACCAGGTCCGGGCAGGAACCGTTTGCCAGGAGGTCCCCTACCGGTCGCTGCCCTCCGCCTCCAGGCCGCTTCAGCAACAGACGCAGGGCAGGAAGGGCGATCTGATCCTTGGGGCGGTTGGCGGCCTCCTTGGACCGTATGACGTCCGCGAGCGAGGCCACTGCGACGGGGCGACCCATCAGGGACATCCTGACCGCGTGCCGACGGAGATCCTCGAAGCCGCTCGTGCCGGACGGGAGGATCGACAGGTCGAGGTCTCCGAATCGCGTCGTCAAGTTCAGCGTGGTTTCGATCCGGGAGAGAAACGCGGCGTCGCAGGCGAAGGCGAGGCCTTCGGGCACGCCGGGCGTGCGGATTCGCGCGCGAAGCTCGACCAGGGCTCGCGCCAGCCGCTGCAGGTTATCCCCCTCGCGAGCGGGACAGATGTCCGCGTCGGTGGTCATCAGGGGAGAGCCGTGAAGCGTCGCCGCCAGGCCGCCGATGACGACGTATCGCACTTCGTGGCGCTCGAGCGCCGCGATGATCTCGGCGGGCTGGAAGCTAGTCTCGCCCACCCGCGGCCAGGCCGTCGATCGGTCTCGCCGACGCGACGAAGGCGACCCAGCTCGTGAGCCTCTGCAGGCGCTCGTCAGGCGTGAGGCTCAGGCACTCCTCGATGAGACCGACGTCGTGGTCTTCGGGGTCCTCGATCTGCCGGCGAAGGGAGTCCCGGATCACGGCCTCGTCGGCGCCAGGGTGCTGGGCCACGGAGACAGTGTACTGCAAGCCCATGTTCCGGGTGCTTCCCAGGTTGTAAGCTCATCCCATGATCGTCACGATCGACGACCTCCGGACGGCCGCCCGGCGGCGGCTGCCGCGGCCGCTCTTCGACTACATCGACGGCGGCGCCGAGGACGAGGTCACCATGCGCGCCAACACGGCGGACTTCCAGCGCTACCGGTTCCGGCCGCGGGCGCTGGTGGACGTGAGCCGCCGCGACCAGTCCACGACCGTCCTCGGCATCCCGGTCGACTCGCCGCTGATCCTGGCCCCCACCGGCTTCACCGGGATGTTCTGGCCGCGCGGCGAGGCCGTGGCCGCGCGGGCGGCCGGCCGGAAGGGCGTCATCTTCACGGCCAGCACCATGTCGATCTGCCCGATGGAGGAGATCGCCGAGGCCGCCACGGGTCCGATCTGGTACCAGCTCTACGTGTGGCGCGACCGCGAGATCGTGCGGATGCTGATCGAGCGCGCGAAGGCGGCCGGGTACCGCGCCCTCGTGGTGACCGTCGACACGCCGGTCCTGGGCCAGCGGGAGCGCGACGTGCGGAGCGGGCTCGTCCTGCCGCCGCGGATCACGGCGCGGAACGTCCTCGACACGCTGCGCCGCCCCTCCTGGCTCCGCGGCTTCCTGACCCACCCCCGGCCGACCTTCGGCAACTTCGTCGGGATGCCGGGCGTGGAGCACGACGCCATCTCGCTGGCCGCCTTCACCACGAAGCAGTTCAGCGCGGCCATCGGCTGGGCCGACATCGACTGGTACCGCTCGCTCTGGCCCGGGCCGATCGCGCTCAAGGGCATCATGTCCGCCGCCGATGCCCGCCTGGCGGTCGAGCGCGGCATCGAGGCGATCATCGTGTCGAACCACGGCGGCCGCCAGCTCGACCACGCGCCGTCGCCGATCGACGTCCTGCCCGAGATCGTCGACGCCGTCGCGGGGCGCGCCGAGGTGATCCTGGACGGCGGCGTCCGCCGCGGCTCGGACGTGGTGAAGGCGGTCGCGCTGGGCGCCCGGGCGTGCATGATCGGCAAGGCGTTCAACTACGGCGTGGCCGCCCTCGGCGAGCGGGGCGTGGAGCTGGCGATCGACATCCTCTCGCGGGAGATCGACCGCACCCTCGCCCTCATCGGGCGGCCCACCCTGGCCGAGCTCGACCGCGAGGCCGTCCGGCTGCGCGACGGGCGCGTGAGGCACGCCGGCGTCCGATCAACTCACTGCGGAGCGAGGGGCCCCAGTGACCAGCGACGGGATCGGTCTCCGGCGGCTGCAGCACCTGGTCCTCTTCGTGTCCGACGTCGAGCGCAGCGTGCGCTTCTACCGCGACGTGCTGGGCTTCGAGGTCACGGTCCGGTACCCGAACGCGGCGTTCATGAAGATTCCCGGCAGCGCGGACGACCATCACCTGGGCCTCTTCGAGCAGCAAGGCGTCCGGCCGCCCGACGAGCGGGTGGCGCGCATGTACCACTCCGCGTGGGAGGTCGGCGAGCTTGCCGACCTCTGGCGCGCCCGGCGGCGCCTGACCGAGACGGGCGCGCTGGTCGGCTCGTCCGATCACGGCGTGAGCCTGTCGCTCTACGCGAAGGACCCCGACGGGCTCGAGTTCGAGGTCTTCTGGACGGTCCCGGAGGGCAAGCCCGTCGGCACGCGGCCGCTCCACCTCGAGGCCGAGCTGGCCCGGCGCGGCATCCCGGTGCCCTGACGCGCGGCGGCGCGCCAGCGTCAAAGTCGCGACGGCACCGGAGGTCGACGATGACCGCGCCGATCGGGTCCAACACGCGGCGAGCGACAGCAATCTTGACACCTGCCGGGGGCCGTCCCTACACTCGCGCCAGCCGTGGGGCGGCGCGGCGGGCGCCGCTGGGGGCGGTGCCCGAGTCCGGGTGCGAGGGGATCGGGCGAGGAGCGCGGCGCCGCGCCGCGCGAGGAGGCCGCGAGTGGCGGAGCCGGGTCAGCGCTGCACCCATCCGTGGCTCAGGGTCACCTGCGGGGTCTGTGGCGACGCCGTGGACGCGCTGGGCGAATCGTCCCAGGAGCCGTTCCAGGCCAGCGAGGTCCGGCTGCGGGCGGCCGACCATGGCGCGGGCCGGAGCACTCCCAGGCGACCTTCATCGTGGCGCGCGGCCACCCGGAGCTGATCGAGCAGCTCCGGGCCCTCATGGGCCACGAGAGCGGCGTGAAGGTCATCGAGGACCGCCGCCAGCACCCGCGTGAGGAGGCCTCGCCGGAGCAGGTGCGCGAGCTGCGGAAGCGCCTCCGCGAGGACGGGGACGTCGGCTAGGCCGGTGCCGATGGGCGGGCGCGCGCCCGCTCCCCGCGCCCGCGACGCGTCATCACGCCGCGCGCGCGTCCGAGACCGGAGCTCACGACGCTGGTCGGGCCGCTGGCTGCTCGCCGCGTCGGTGCTCGCCGCCGCCACGCTCGGCCACGCCGTCGCGATCGACATGGGCGAGGTGCGCCGGATCGCCCGGCAGCCGGTGGGCGCGATCCTGCGCGGAACCCCGTTCGCAGACATCACCGACGCGGACTATCGCCCGAAGGTCGACGGCAGCCCGCGGCCGGTCATCGTCGTCTTCTACGCGGAGCAGGACGAGAAGTCTCGCAACCTGGCGACGCTGGCGCGGTACCTCGCCCAGGACTTCAGCAGCAAGATCGCCTTCTACGCGTATCGCGCGAGCGACGCGGCCGTGGTCGACCGGGCGACGTCGGAGCGCCTGGCGAAGGACTACGGCGTCCGGCAGATCCCCGCCACCCTCTTCTACGACAACGACCGGGGGAAGATCGAGCTCGAGCGGACGCACTACGACGTGCCGACGCTCGTGGAGTACCGGACGCCGAGCATGCTCTTCTTCAGGACGTACTACAGCGCCACCCACAAGTACGTCACCGAGCGCATCCTCGACTGACACGACCGGCTGCCGGTCTGGGCGCCGCGCGGCGCGGTCCGATCTCCTGCCGCTCGGGCGGCACGATCAGATGTAGGGAAGGGCGGACCCGAAGAAGCGGTTCCGGCAGAGGCGAGGATCGCGCTTCGTCATCGAGACGAATTCGCCCCGCGCCTCGATCATCTGCACGTAGGCGCCTCCAGCCCGGCGCGGTGGACGCACTCGGCGAGGATGCGCTTCAGCTCCTCCGGATGGCGACGGGACGTTCTCGCTCTCCGGGGACCGGCAATCGGTCAGTCGGATCGCGCGTAGACAGCCACCTCCTGGATGGCCCACCGGGCCGGGTGCTGGCCCGTGAGGGCGACCCGCAGGCGTCGGGCGGGGATATCGGGGAGTGGGACGACAAGCCTCGGCACGGGCAAGAGGAAGCCCCCGTAGCCGCGCTGGCCACGATCCATGGCCACCCGCTGCCAGGACTCGCCGTCGAGGGTGACCTCGATCGCGTAGGCTCGCGGGTACTCGTCGAGCGTCGACGAGAGCGCGAGCCCGCCGAGCTTCCGCACTCGACCGAGATCCAGCTCGACGTAGCTGCCGACCGTTTGAGCTTTCGTGGTCCCCCACCCCGTTTCGAGGTTGCCGTCGGCCGCGAGGCGGATCCGGTCGGACGTCTCGACCGCCGTCAGCGTCAGCTCCCTGGCGGGCACCGCGACGAAACCGACCGGGAGCGGCGGCGGGGTCAGGCCGACCCGGAGGTCGTGTTGAAGGAGGCGCGACGCCGCGCGGACGTCGTGGGTCACCGGCGTGACGTACAGCACGTTCGCCACGATGAACAGCAGGATGAGGGCCCGCGCGTTCCATGGGCGGCGCCGTTCGAACTCCGCCAGGACCGGCGCCGCGACCAGGATTATGCTCGGCACGATTGGCAGGAAGTAGCGCGGCTGGAGGGTGGTTCTCCCGAAGCCCATGGCCGTGACGTACAGGGCGATCCAGAGGACGTGGATTCGCACCCGCGGCTCGCGCCAGAGGGCCACGGACGCGCCGGCGAGCAGGATGACCCCATAGCCTTGCAGGGCCAACGTGATACTCGACAGTGCGCGACCCCACGTGTAGTCCGCGACGATCTCCGCCCGCTGGGCGAACGCCCACATCAGGTCCAGTTGGAGGGTCCCGAGGGCGGCGTGGAGGGCAAGGTAGAGGAGACCGGGCAGGAGGCCAAAGAGAACACCGGCCCGGAGGGTTGCACGGAGGCGGCCTTCCCATGGGCCGGGCGAGGTCAGGGCGGCCAGGGCCGGCATTCCGAGCATGGGTATCAACGAGATTCGAGCGAAGGGACCGACGAACTGAGCGGTGAAGAGGGTGAGAGCACGGCCCGGAGTGAGACGCTGATGCGCGCGCTCGAGCGCCCACAGCGCCGCCACCGTCGCCAGCAGGCCGAGTGCGTCGGTCTGCGGCCGGGCGAAGGCCCGCACTGTGAGAACGTGCGTGGCGAGGGCGGCGGGGAGGAGCGCCACGAGCCACGGCGAGTACCCGCTGCCGAGCAGGAGGTGCCGCAGCGCGAGGCAGGCGAGCACGCTCGCTCCGGCGCTCACCAGGACATAGGCCATCATCGGGTGCGGAGTCACGGCGGCGAGCGGCACCTGGAGCAACGGGGCGAGGGGGTTGTGCGCGTGCATGTAGGTGGCCACGAACTCGGCCAGCTGGCGTCGAGCGGCCGGCCCGCCCCCGAACAGCACGGCCCGGAGGTGATCGGCGTACGTGCAGTACTCGTCCGGGCAATAGTGCCCGATCCACCGGTCGGCCTCGATCCGCCACCAGAGGAGCGACAGCCAGGCGGCGCCGACGCACGCGGCCAAGAGTGGAGCCAGACTCATGTTCTTCCCGCGCGCCATGCGCTATAGATGGGACAACCCCAGCCGGAATAGGGGCGGATGGCGCCCGCATGCGACCTCGGCCCAGCCCCGTATGTCGGCGCTGCGGTTCGGGGGCCCGCCGGCGGGGGATGGGCGGACGCGCTCGGGGCGGCGCGCGCCTGGGTCAGCGGGGACTTGCGACCAGCTCGTTGACCGGCGTTCCCAGCCAGCCCGCCTCGCGCTTGTCCCAGTAGAGCTTCCGGAAGCGTGTCGTGACGGGGCCGGGCCGCCCGGACCCGAGCGGCCGCCCGTCCACCTGCGCGACCGGCATGATCCCGCCCGCGGTCGACGAGAGGAACGCCTCGTCGGCCGTCCGGAGCGCGTCGGGCGGAAGGTCTGCCTGCCGGGCAGGCACGCCGAGCTCCCGCGCGAGATCGAGGACCGTCTGGCGCGTCATGCCTTCGAGCACGTTGCTCCGCGGCGTCGACAGCGCGCCGTCCTTCACCACGAACAGGTTGAATCCCGGCCCCTCGGAGAGGTTTCCGTCGGGCGTGCACAGGACGGCCATGTCGGCCCCCCGGTCGAGGGCCTCGAACAGGCCGCGCTGGAGGTCCATCCAGTTGAAGTTCTTCACCCGGGGGTCGATCGCTTCCTTGGGCGTCCGGCGATTGTCGACCAGTGCGAGGTCGATGCCGACCTCCTGACGCTCGGGCGGGACGATCCAGATGTAGGGGAGGGCGAACCCGACGAAGCGGTTCCGGCAGAGGCGGGGGTCGCGCTTCGTCGCCGACACGAACTCGCCGCGCGTGACGATCATCTGGACGTAGGCGTCCTCCAGCCCCGCGCGGTGGACGCACTCTGCGAGGATGCGCTTGAGCTCCTCCGGCGGATGCGGGCACGTGAGCCGGGCGCCCGCGCACGAACGGAGGAACCGGGCGACGTGGTCGTCCAGGCGGAAGAAGCGGCCCTTCCAGACCGAGACCGTGTCGTAGACCGCGTCGCCCCGCGTGAACCCCAGGTCGAACAGCGGGATCCGCGCCTCGTGAGCCGCCACGTACTCGCCGTCGATGAACGCCACACCGTCCGCCATGGTCCCTCCCGGCCGCTGCTCGCGCTCCGCGTGGTCGCGAGCGGGCTCTTTCCCCGAATGCTCTCCCGGCCCGGCCCCCCGGTCAACCCCGCGCGCAGCAAAACAGGCAGCACCAAAACAGGCAGGCCCTTGACCGCACCGTCGGCCCGGCGCTAGCCTCCGACTCGCACCGATCTCCATAAATGAGGGAGCCCCATGATCATTCGCAGCGCGCGCCCGACCCTCGACATTCCCGACGTCTCGGTCACCGAGTACGTGTTCCGTCACGCCGAGCGGCTCGGCGACAAACCCGCGATCGTCGACGGGCCGACCGGGCGAAGCTTCACGTACCGCCAGCTTCGCGACGCCATCCGCCGGGCCGCCGCCGGTCTTCACCAGGCCGGGCTCCGGAAGGGTGACGTGCTCGCCATCTACGCGCCGAACTGTCCGGAGTACTCCATCGTCTTCAACGGAGTCGCCTCGCTGGGCGGGATCAACACGACGGTCAACCCGCTCTACACGGCGGACGAGCTGGCCACTCAGCTCCGGGACGCGGGCGCCAGGTTCCTCGTCACCATCCCCCTGTTCATCGAGAAGGCGCGCGAGGCGGCCGCCCGAGCCGGGATCCGGGAGATCTTCCTGCTGGGTGGCGAGGCTCCGGGCGCGCGGTCCTTCGCGGAGCTGCTGCAGGGCTCGTCCGCGCCGCCGGCGGTCGCGATCGATCCCGCGCGGGATCTCGTGGCGCTGCCGTACTCGAGCGGCACCACCGGGCTGCCGAAGGGCGTCATGCTCACCCACAGGAACCTCGTCGCGAATCTTCGGCAGTGCCAGGAGATGCCGGGCTTCGACGGCTTCGGCGAGCCGGACGTGGTCATCGCGGTCCTGCCCTTCTTCCACATCTACGGCATGGTCGTCATCATGAAGCTGGCCCTGGCGGGCGGCGGCACGCTCGTGACCATGCCTCGATTCGACATGATGGAGTTCCTCGGCCTCGTCCAGAAGCACCGCGTCACCATCCTGCCGCTGGTCCCGCCGATCGTGCTCGGGCTGGTCAAGCATCCCGCCGTCTCGCAGTTCGACCTGACGAGCGTGCGCCTCGTCTTCTCGGGGGCGGCGCCGCTGGGCGAGGAGGTGGCGCGGGCGCTGTCGGGGAAGCTGGGCTGCCCCGTGGTCCAGGGGTACGGCATGACCGAGGCCAGCCCCGTCACCCACCTGAGCCCGACACGCAACGCCCCGTCGAAGCCGGGCTCGATCGGCCAGGTGGTCCCGGCCACCGAGGTGAAGATCGTCGACACGGTCACGCGGGCCGAGCTGGGCACGGGGAAGGAGGGCGAGCTCCTGATCCGCGGGCCCCAGATCATGCGCGGCTACCTGAACCGGCCGCAGGACACCGCGGAGTCGATCGACCCGGACGGCTGGTACCAGACCGGCGACGTCGGGTACGTGGACGAGGAGGGGTGGTTCTACATCGTCGACCGCACCAAGGAGCTGATCAAGTACAAGGGGCTCCAGGTGGCGCCCGCCGAGCTGGAGGCGCTCCTCCAGACGCATCCCGCCGTGCTCGATGCCGCCGTCGTCCGCAAGCCGGACGAGGAGGCGGGGGAAGTGCCCAAGGCCTTCGTGGTGCTCAAGCCCGACGAGGCGTCCCGCGCCACCACGGCGGACGCGCTCATGACCTGGGTGGCGTCGCGGGTCTCGCCGCACAAGCGCATCCGCGACGTGGAGTTCATCGACCAGATCCCGAAGTCGCTGTCCGGCAAGATCCTGCGCCGCGTCCTGATCGACCGAGACAGGGCAAAGTAGACTTCGGGGAGTTCCGGGGGCCTGTAGCGGCCTCGGAGGCCTCGGGCGCCGGAGTGGTCACCCCTCCGGACCTGTCAACATTGACAGTAGTGCCGGCAGCTCGGGAGCAACTAGCCTCGCTCGATGAGCCTGCAGTCCGAGGATCCCGGCACCGGCGGCGTCGAGACGGGGCCGATGAGAGCCACGGGGCGCGTCGTCGTCATCGCGTTCGCTGTCGGCTTGCTCCTGGCGGGCTGCAACGGCTCGGGCGGGACCGGACCCACTCAGCCGGTGGTGATCTCGAACCTGCAGGCGCGCACCCTCGAGCGCCCCCTCGACGACCGTCCGTTCAAGCTCGAGATCTCGGTCACGGTGTCGGAGCCCAAGCGGGTGGTCGGTGCCACGGCGGCCCTTCGACGGCTGCGGCTGCCGCAGGAGACCTGCGCGGCGCCGGGGAGCAGTCCGATCGTGGCGACCACGCCGATCACCCCCGCAAACCTGGAGGGGAACCGCCTGCGCGTCGTCCTCCAGCCGCGTCTCCCTTCGGGGCGATCGCGGCTCTGCGTCTTCGCCGCCCTCGCGGAGAGCCTCCCCCAGAAGACCCGCGGGTCCGGGATCGCCGAGACGCCGGTCAACCAGACCAACGAGCTCGACCTCGTCCTGGACGTCGCCCCGGCGAAGGGCGGGGCGGCGAATGGCGGGACGACGGGCGGCGCCCCGAAGGCTGCCTCGCCGCCCGGCGGCTCGCCGCCGGTTCCGCCGCCGCCTCCGCCGCCGGATCCGGCTCTGCCCGTCGTGACCATCGCCGCCCCGGACTCGAGCGCAGCCGAGAGCCCGTCCGACACCGGCACCTTCCAGGTGAGCCGCACGGGCAGCACGAGCGCGCCGCTCACGGTGGTCCTTCAGCGTCGGCGGGACGGCGTCGAGCTCGGACTACAGCGCCATCGGGACGAGCGTGACGATCCCGGCGGGCGCGGCCTCGGCGAGCATCACGGTGACTCCGACCAACGACAGCGAGTCCGAACCGTCCGAGACCGTCGAGCTCGCGCTCTCGCCCAATCCTGCGGCCTACTCTCTCGGTGGAGCCAGCACGGCCACGGTCAACATCGCCAGCGAGGACGTGGCGATGTCGGTCACGATCAATTTCCTGGCTCCGAACGGTACCGAGTACCCCTGCGGCAGCCACGTCACGAACAACGACGAGAAGGACTGGAACGGGACCGTCACGCCAGCTTCAACCTCCGCCTGGGGGGGAGCGCGAGCCCCTCCACCCCACTGCCGGGCTCGACCGGCTTTCGCTTCCAGAAGGACCTCAACAGCGAGTCGTTCGTGACAGAGACGTCGATCGGCAGCGTCGAGATGACCGCCGGCACAACGGTGCGGGCGAGCTCCGTCGGCAGCACGCAGTCCCCGGTAACCTACCGTGTGTTCGTCCACATCGGCCATCCGCCATAACCCACCGGCCCTCCGTCCCCATCGAGGGCGACGTGGTGAGCAACGAGTGCACGATCTACGTGGACTTTCCCTCCACTGCAGTCCCGCTCCGCCGCGTTGACCGTCCCCGCACGCCTCGCATACGCTGAGGGCTGAGCAGACCCGGGCTCGGGTCGGGATCGCCGAGCGTCGTCCGGCGCCCTCCCGCTCGATGGTACGCTGACCCTCAGGCGGCGAGCGACTCGCCGCCCTGGAGGGCGCGCGTGAGCGTCTACATCGCGGGGGCGGCCATGACCCGGGTCGGGCGGCGGGAGGAGTCCCTGCCCGATCTCATGGCGGAGGCCGGCCGGGGCGCGCTCGCCGCCGCCGGCCTGGAGCGGCCGGACGCTCTCGTCGTCGCCGCGATGAACCCCGAGGAGTTCGTCGGCGAGGGCAACTTCGCCTCGCTCGTCGGGACCCACCTCGGCCTCGCGCGGGTGCCGAGCCTCCGCGCCGAGACGGCGACCTCCTCGGGCGCGGCCGCGCTCTTCGCCGCGTACGCGGCCGTCGCGGCGGGCTTCCACCGGACCGTGCTGGTCGTCGGCGGGGAGAAGATGACCCACCTCCCGACGCCCCGGGTCTCGGAGCTGATCGGGCGGTCGATCGACCCGTACGAGCGCTCCTACGGGGCGACGATGCCGGCCCTGGCCGGCATCGTGACCCGGGCCTGGATGACGCGGACCGGCGCCACGCTCCGGGACATCTCGCTCGTCGCCGTGAAGAACCACGCCAACGGCGCCCGGAACCCGCTCGCCCACTTCCAGGAGCCGGTGACGCTCGAGGCGGTCCTCGAGAGCCGGCTCGTGGCGGACCCCTTGCGCCTCTACCACTGCTGCCCGATCTCCGACGGCGCGGCGGCCGTCGTCATCAGGGACGAGCGGAGTCCCGTGCGCATCGCCGGCATCGGGCAGGGCGCGGACTATCTCGCGCTGCGGTACCGGGACGACTTCACGGGGTTTCGCGCGACGCGAGAGGCGGCGCGGGCGGCCTTCCGGATGGCCGGCTTCGGGCCGGAGCGGGTGGAGGTGGCCGAGCTCCACGACGCCTTCACGCCCTTCGAGCTGCTCTCGATGGAGGACACGGGGCTCGCGCCGGTGGGGAAGGCGGCCCGCATGGTCGCTCACGGCGAGACGGCGCTCGACGGGCGGCTGCCGGTGAACCCGTCGGGCGGTCTCAAGGCGCGGGGGCATCCCCTCGGCGGGACGGCCCTGGCCCAGGTGGTGGAGCTCTACTGGCAGCTGACCGGCCAGGCGACCGGCCGCCAGGTCTCGGCGCGCATCGGGCTCGCGCAGTCGATCGGCGGGCTCGCCACGTCCAACTGGGTCACCCTCCTCGAGGCCGCGTGAGCTCCGAGCAGTTCCCGCAGAGCCCCGCAGGCCGAAGGCCGTCGGAGGGTAGCTCGATGAGCGCCGACCAGCCGCCCGAGGGGGGTGGCAGCGCGCTCGGCCAGCCGCTCTCGACCGCGGCCGCGCCGGACGGGGTGATCTCCGCGTCGCGCTGCCCCCGCTGCCGGCGGACCTGCGCGCCGCCGGCGCGATACTGCCCCGACGACGGCACGCCGATGACGGCGACGACGCTGGCGGCCCGCGGGGAGGTGGTCTCCTTCACGACGCTCTACTCCCCCCCGACCGGGTTCACCTCGCCGCTCCACCTGGCCCTCGTCCAGCTGCCGGGCGGGGCGAAGTTCTTCTGCCACGGCACCGACACGAAGGGGCTCCGTCCCGGCTCCCGGGTCGCGATCGAGGCGGTGGACGACATCTACTACTTCTCGACCCTGAGCCTCGCCGAGCGCGCGGGGCTCTTCTGGCGGCGCCGCGCCGAGACCGCGACGGGTCGGGTCTCGGCGTTCGCCAAGAGCGCGGCCAAGCGGCTCTTCCGGAGGACCCCATGAGGCCCCTCGACGGCGTCCGCGTCATCGACCTGACCCGCGTGCTGGCGGGCCCCTACGCGACGATGCTCCTCGCCGACATGGGCGCCGAGGTGATCAAGGTCGAGGAGCCGGGGAAGGGCGACGACACCCGCGCCTGGCCCGCCTTCGCCGGCGGCGAGTCGACCTACTTCATGAGCGTCAACCGCGGGAAGAAGAGCCTCACGCTCGACCTCAAGGCGGAGGCGGGGAAGACGATCCTCCGGAAGCTCCTGGCGGGCGCCGACGTGCTGCTCGAGAACTTCCGCCCCGGCACGCTCGCGCGGCTCGGCTTCGGCTGGGAGGCCGTCCACGCGCTGAACCCGCGCCTCGTGTACGCCTCGATCTCCGGCTTCGGCGAGTCGGGGCCCGAGGCGAGCCGGCCCGGCTACGACCTGATCGTCCAGGGCGAGTCGGGGATCATGGACCTCACGGGCTTCCCCGACGGCCCGCCCGTGAAGGTCGGCAACTCCATCGCCGACCTCGCCTCCGGCACGATGGCCGCCCACGGCATCGTCCTCGCGCTCTTCGCGCGGGACCGCACGGGCGTGGGCCAGAAGGTCGAGATCGCGATGCTGGAGGTGATGGCGGCGCTCCTCACCTACCAGGGCCAGGGGTACCTGACGACGGGCGTGAGCCCGAAGCGGCGGGGCAACCAGCATCCGTCGATCGTGCCGTACGAGGTCTTCGAGGCGGCGGACGGCTACCTCACGGTGGGCGTCGCGAACAACTCCCTCTGGACGCGCTTCTGCCAGGGGATCGACCGTCCGGAGCTCGCGAGCGACCCGCGCTTCGACACCGAGGCGAAGCGGGTGGAGCGCCGCGACGAGCTGGTGCCGCTCCTGGCCGCCGTCTTCCGGACGCGGCCGGCGGGGGACTGGCTCGGACGCTTGGAGCGCGCGGGAGTCCCGGCCGGCAAGATCAAGTCGGTCGGCGAGGCGCTGGAGTCGGAGCACCTCCGGGCGCGCGGCGCGATCGTCAGCGTGGACCATCCGACGGCGGGACGCATGCGCATGGTCGGACCGCCGATTCGCCTGCACGGGACGCCCGCCGAGGCTTCCGCGCCCGCACCGCTGCTCGGCGAGCACACGGACGAGATCCTCACGAAGCTCGGCGGATACTCGGCCGAAGCCGTCGCGGAGCTCCGCGCCGGCGGGGTCGTCTGAGGGTCAGGCGGTCAGCGCGAAACCCGCGGACTCGTACATCCGGGCGTGGTGAGTAGCGCGATCGAACGCCTGGGTTCGATGGAGCAGATCGCAGAACGCGCGGTTGACGCGGCTCCACTCCCGGATGTCCAGGCATCCCACGCAGAGCGTGGAGCCGGGGAGCGTGGCCCATCCGCATACGCGGCAGCTCGAGAAACCAGGCCCGTCTAGGATCGAGGAACCCATATCCTTGTACCTGGCGGACGAGTCGAGCAATGTTCGTGCCCACCAGGGCGCAGGCGCGTGGCGCGCTGGCGGCCGGATGAGCGGAGGGAAGACGGCATGACGGAACGCGCGTGTTTCCGATCAGTTCCGGCCCAACCGGCTTCCGGGAGCCGCCGCGGGCTCGCCGCGTGGCTACCCCGGGCGGCCTGGCAACGAGCGCCCGGAGTTGTCACGCGCTCGCCGTCCCGCGGCACTCCACGCCAGGGAGCGCGCGCGTGAGCGTCGTCGCGCCCCCGCAGCCCAAGTTCCCCGGGGGGATGGAGGCGGCCCCCGAGATCGTCGCGGGCGGGTGCGCGAACCCTGCCTGTAGCTGCCGGGTGGACCCCGGCCGCCAGCACTGCTGCCGGGCCTGCGCACGGGCGGCGGAAGAGGCGGCAGGGTGCCGGTGCGGGCACTTCGGATGCGCGGCGCGCGCGTACTGATGCCGGCGCCGCGGTCGGGGCACGCGTGACCCGAGATTCCGAGGTCGAGCGTCTCCGCCGCGAGAAGGACGCCGCCGACCGACGGCTGGCCCGACTCCGGGGCCTGACGCGCCTGTCGGGGCTCATCGCCGCGTCGCTGGACCTCGACGCGGTGCTGAGCGAGATCGCGCGCGCGGCCGCGGAGCTGATGGACGCGCCCGCCGTCGGGCTCTGGGTGGCGGACGAGTCGGCGCGGACGCTCGAGCCGCGCGCGTTCTCCGACGGCAAGCTCGCCGCCACGTATCCCCGCCGCCGCATCGGGTTCGACGAGGGCCTGCCCGGCTGGGTCGCGACGCACCGCCAGGCGGTGATCGTGCCCGACGTCTTCGCCGACGGGCGCGTCCTCGCGGCCGACTGGTTCCAGGAGCACGGCCTCCGGAGCGCGTACATCGTGCCGGTCGTGCACCAGGAGTCGCTGCTCGGCGTCCTCGCGATGAACGGGCGGGCGCCCTTCGACCTCGACGCCGAGGACCGGGAGCTGCTCGAGAGCTTCGTCGGGCACGCCGCGCTGGCGATCCGGAACGCGCGGCTCTACGCGGACGCGCGGGGCGCGCGCGACTTCCTCCGCTCGATCGCCGAGCACTCGCCGGCGGGGATCGTCACCACCGACATGCGGGGCCACATCACGTACTGGAGCCCGCGCGCCGAGGAGCTCCTGGGCTACCGCCCCGACGAGGTCCTGGGCCGGCCGGTCTCCGGCTACCAGCGGGGCGGGCTCGAGTCGGCGCGGACGCTGATGCAGCGGCTCCGCCAGGAGGAGCGCATCCGGGAGCACGAGGCCGAGATCCTCGCCCGAGACGGACGCTGGGTCGAGTGCCGCTTCTCGCTCGCGCTCCTCCGGGACGCGGCCGGCGCCGAGATCGGGACGCTGGCGATCCTGGAGGACACCACGGAGCACAAGCGCCTCGAGGCCCAGCTCCGGCAGGCCCAGAAGATGGAGGCCGTCGGGCGCCTGGCCGGCGGGATCGCCCACGACTTCAACAACCTCCTCGCCGTCATCATGGGCCACAGCGACCTCATCAAGAGCGTGCTCCGGAAGGGGGACGCCCTGGCCCACGACGTGGAGCAGATCCGGCGGGCGTCCGAGCGCGCGGCCACGCTGACGCGCCAGCTCCTCGCGTTCAGCCGCCGGCAGTTCCTCCAGCCGCAGGTGATCGACGTGAACACGCTGGTCGGCAACCTGGCGACGATGCTCCGCCGGCTCATCGGGGAGCACGTCCAGCTGGAGCTCCGGCTCGACCCGGACGCCGGCCGCGTGTCGGCGGACCCGGGACAGATCGAGCAGGTCGTCATGAACCTCACGGTCAACGCGCGGGACGCCATGCCGCAGGGCGGCCGCGTCGTGCTCGAGACCGCGGCGGTCGTCCTCGACCAGGCCTTCGTGACGGCGCACCCGGGCTCGACGGCGGGCGCGCACGTCTGCCTCTCGATCCACGACACCGGGTGCGGGATGGGCCCCGAGGTCCTGTCGCACCTCTTCGAGCCGTTCTTCACCACCAAGGAGCCCGGGCGGGGCACGGGGCTCGGGCTGTCGACCGTCTACGGCATCGTGAAGCAGCACCGCGGCTACATCGGCGTCACCAGCGAGCCCGGCCACGGCAGCACGTTCGGCGTGTACCTGCCGAGGGTGGAGGCGAAACCGGCGGCCGAGCGCGCCGCGCCGCGGGAGCCCCTCCGGCCCGGCGGGCGGGAGACCGTCTTGTTCGTCGAGGACGAGGTGGCCCTCCGGGATCTCATGCACCGCGTCCTCACCAAGGGCGGGTACACGGTGCTGGTGGCCGGCGACGGGCTGGAGGCCCTCGCCCTGGTGGAGGACCATACCCATCCGATCGACCTGGTCGTGACCGACGTGATCATGCCGCGCATGAGCGGGCCCGAGCTGGCCACCCGACTCCGCGCGCGCGACCCGGGGATCCGCCTCCTCTACGTGTCCGGCTACACGGCGGACCAGCTCCGCTCCGCCCAGACCGACCTCGGCGCCGACGCGACGCTCCTGCCCAAGCCGTTCACCTCGGACGGTCTCCTCCGGAAGGTCCGGGAAGTCCTCGATCGCCCCCGCCCCGCCTCCTGACGGAGAACACGCGCGGTGCGCTCCCCCGGGGCCCCCGACCGGCGTCATGGCCGGATCGCCCGGTTCAGCCGGTACGCCGGCCCTCCGCACCCCCCGCCGCGCGCCCCCGACGCTGACCCTTCCGACCGAAGATGCGCCTGTAACGCCGCGAGATCCCGCGCCGAGAAGGTCTGGATGAGCTGGCGCTGATTGCCACCGGCAAGCACGTTGCCATGCCACAGTGGCTGCTCGGCGGTCTGCGACCCCGGTATCCTCGTGAACCACCCCGACGCGTCTCTGACCTGGGCGATCTTGAATCCTGCGCGAAGCGCGTTGACCGTCAGCCCGATGTCATCGTTCCTCGGACAGCAGTGCTCGAACGACCTACCGAGGCGCTTGAGGTGCTGCTGGAACGCTGGCGGGTAGATGACGCCGGAGACTCCGAGGATGAAGTTCAGGTGACTGGGCGACGTGCTCGAGCAGAGCCCCCAGTCCTTGTACGGCAGGAAGCGATTGTTCCTCATGCCTATCCGACGCGCCCGATG
This sequence comes from uncultured Candidatus Rokubacteria bacterium, assembly GCA_963799055.1. Lineage (GTDB taxonomy): Bacteria > Methylomirabilota > Methylomirabilia > Rokubacteriales > DASRDR01 > DASRDR01. The sequence continues at coordinate 101,065 of CAWCVP010000013.1, read as the reverse complement.
GCAGTGAATGGCCGAGGGGTGGGCTTCGTACGCCTCGATCAGCCGTTCGAGCCAATCCCTGGGATACAGCACGTCATCGTCGGCCGTGACGAGCGGCGTCGCGAACTCCTCCTCGCGCGCGACGTACGGATAGTACTTGGTGTGGGGGCCAAGAGCCTCCGAGAGGCCGATCTCCAGCCCCCTCGCCTGGAGACGTCGGAGAGTCGCGGGCGGGCTCGAGACCGCTTCCCCGTCCTGGAGCCACAGCGTGATGCGCGACGGCTTCCTGCTTCCCAGGCCGATCGACTCGATCGTGTAGAAGACCAGCCCGAGTCGATGACCGTAAGTGGTGAGTGACAACACGGGGCCCGACGGATCGAGCAGGGTCTCTGTCGACCACCGGTTCCGCAGGTACAGACGCCATGTCCTCTTCTCGAGACGTGCCGTCCGCTTGAGCCGTGCGCTCCATCTTCGTGGAGCCCTTCGAGATGCCGGGCCCGCGTCCCGAGAGTCCACTGCCGGTCAGGACGTACCCTTGCTGGAGCTGGAGCGATCGATCCCGGTCGTCGCAGAGGGCGGCGATCTCGTCGGAATCGACCTTGCTGGGCGTGGCCAGGAGGCGACGCAGCTCGTAGAAGGCGAGGACGTCGTGCCAACGCGTAGTGACCAGCACGGTGTTGGAGCGGTCTAGGTCTATGCCCTTGACGCCCCCTTCTCGCGCGTCGAATCGGCCCAGGTAGAACGACTCGTCATCCAGCAGGCGAATGGACTTGCTCGGATCGTGCGTTCCGCCCCACTCGCCGTTCGGGCGCTCATAGACGTGCATGTACTGACTCGCCGCGTCGGCCACGAACAGGCGCTTGCCGTCGGAAGCGAATCGAAGGCCGTGTGGGCACACGAGACCGCGCAGGACCGCCGCGGGGGGGGTCTGGCGGTTCAGGTCGGGAGTGTTCCTGTAGACGAGGACCTCGCCCACGGCGTGATTGCTGATGGCGATCCAGTCGTGGTCCGCGCTGAGAGCGATCCCATCCGGGAGCTTGAGGGCGCGCTCCAGGAGCACTCCTTCGTGTCTCACCCTGATCGAGTGCCCGACGTGAATGATGTGCGAGGTGATGAAGTTCCAGTGGTTGTTACAGACCAGCACGCGGTGGCGGCCGGCCGCCACCGGGTAGGCCGCCACGGATCCCGGGGACTTGACTCTCGCGCGCACCATCCACCTGTCCGCTGATCATCTCGACGGGCGTCGACCAGTTCGCTCATGCCCAGCGGATCCTCTCGGGGAATCCCGCGGACGACGACGTCGGGCCTGTTGGCGCGACGATGTGGCCGTTCCAGTAACGCGAGCCGCGCGGCTTCCTAGGCTGTCGCGAGACGACGGAGTAGTCGGCGACGGTGATCCCGGGAGTCGAGGGAGCTCGGTCTCTTCGAATGGAGAACAGGAAGAGTCGGCTGGCGAGGTATCGAGGACGGCCAGGCGCGTGTTGTCAGGAGACAGCGTGATGTCCTCGGTTCGCCCGATCGTGGCAAGGACATCGCGGATCTCCGGGGATGCCTCGTATGCGATCCGGCCATCGGCGGGTAGGCCCGAATGCTCACTCTCGGGTGTCACGCCCGGGGCCCCGCCCGCCGAGCCCCGCACGTTCGCGTCACGAGGCCCGCGCATTCGAACACTGAGAGTGGCACTCCGCGCCATTCCTTCACGACGGCTCCTCACCGCGTGGCTCTCGAGCCCTGGTCCCCACTCCGGGTCTGGCCCTCGGCCGGGCCGTGGTCTCCTCCTCGGCTCCTCGCGTCGGCGTCCGCCGCCGTCCGGTAGCCCGTTCTCGGTGCGTTGGAGGTAACGCACCCCCTGGACACCGCAACAAGTCCGGCGCGGGGAAGGCCGCCTGCCCGACCCCACCCGGAGCCGGCCCCCCGCGCCAGACGGACGAGCGCCCTGGCAGATGGCGCGGGCGCCGCGTCTCGTCCGGCGGGCATCCGCCTCGCTCGGCGCGCATCTCCCCCGCGGCCCCATTTCTCTGGCACTTTGGCCGCGCGAGCCGCGTGGGGCCGGGACGGCCGTCTTCCCAGGCGCATCTTACGGCGGTCAGCCGGTTTCTTGACACGCGCGCCGAGCGGCCGATATCGTGAGGGTCCCCATCGGGCCCTCCAGGGGTCAGGGAGGGCCCGCCATGGCGCGCCTGATCAGGATCTACGACACGACGCTCCGGGACGGCACCCAGGGAGAGGGCATCTCCTTCTCCATGGAGGACAAGGTGCGCCTGGCGCAGCGCCTCGACGCGCTCGGCGTCCACTACATCGAGGGCGGCTGGCCGGGGTCGAACCCGAAGGACATGCGGTTCTTCCGGCGCATCCAGGACGTGCCGCTCAAGCACGCGCGGGTGGCGGCTTTCGGGGCGACGCGGCGGGCGGGAGTCACCGCCGAGGCGGACCCGAGCCTCCAGGCCCTCGTCGAGGCGCGGACGCCGGTGGCCACGATCTTCGGCAAGTCCTGGCCGTTCCACGTCACGCACGCCCTCCAGACGACCCTGCCGGAGAACCTCCTCATGATCGCGGACTCGGTGGCGTTCCTCACCCGGCACGTCGAGGAGGTCATCTACGACGCCGAGCACTTCTTCGACGGATGGAAGCGCGACCGCGAGTACGCGCTCGAGACGCTGCGGGTGGCCGAGCGCGCCGGGGCCCGGTGCCTCGTCCTCTGCGACACGAACGGCGGCACGCTCCCGTCGGAGGTGGCCGAGATCGTGCGCGAGGTGCGGCGGCACGTCCGGACGCCGCTCGGGATCCACGCCCACAACGACGGCGAGTGCGCGGTCGCGAACTCGCTGGCGGCGGTGCAGGAAGGCGCCGAGCACGTCCAGGGGACGCTCAACGGGTTCGGGGAGCGCTGCGGGAACGCCAACCTCGTGTCGATCATCCCGAACCTGGCGCTGAAGCTCGGGCTCCAGTCGGTCCCGGATGTGAGCCTCCGCGAGCTGCGCGACGTGGCGCGCTTCGCCTCGGAGCTGGCGAACCGCCCGCCCTGGCAGCACCAGCCGTTCGTCGGGGACTCCGCCTTCGCGCACAAGGCCGGGATGCACGTCTCGGCGATCCTCAAGCACCCCGAGACGTACGAGCACATCGTCCCCGAGCTGGTGGGCAACCACCGCCGGGTCCTCGTCTCGGAGCTGGCCGGGCAATCGAACATCCTCTGGAAGGCGCGGGAGTACGGGATCGATCTCGAGAAGGACACGCCGGAGGTCCGCCGGATCCTCGAGACCCTGAAGCGGCTCGAGGACGAGGGCTACCAGTTCGAGGGCGCCGAGGCCTCGTTCGAGCTCCTCATGGAGCGCGCGCTGGGGAACCATCGCGCCTACTTCGACCTCGAGGGCTATCGCGTCATCGTCGAGACCCGCCGCGACGACCGGGAGCCGCTCGCGGAGGCGACGGTCCGGGTGGAGGTCAAGGGGATCTCCGAGCACACCGCCGCCACCGGCAACGGCCCGGTGAACGCGCTGGACCACGCCCTCCGGAAGGCGCTGGAGGAGTTCTACCCGAACCTCCGGGAGATGCACCTGGTCGACTACAAGGTGCGCATCCTCGACGAGACGAGCGGCACCGCGGCGAAGACGCGCGTCCTGATCACATCGGCCGACGACGAGGAGACGTGGGGGACGGTCGGCGTGGCCTGCAACATCATCGACGCCTCGTGGCAGGCGCTCGTCGACTCGGTGGAGTACAAGCTCCGCCGCGACGAGCGCCGCGGACTCCGGTAGCGCGGCCGAGGCGCCCTGGCCGGGCCCGGCCCGCCGCGGCGCCGCGCGCTCGCGCGCGCCTTCGAATCGCGGTCGACTCGCGGACCCCGCCGCGAGGGAAGCTACGGGGTCACGGTGAGCGTGGCGAGTGGGGCCGTCGTGTAGCGCCCGGTGCCGGGGTGGTCCGCGTCGTTCACCCGGGGGTGCCGCCTCGAGTTCGTGGCCAGGATCTCCAGACGCAGGCGATAGGCACCGGGGACCGCATCCGGCGGAATCGTGAGCCTGAAGGTCTCCTCGATGCGCTCGCCGACGGTCCACCACGAGCTGCCGAACGCGTGGCCGAGGCGTTGGGCGTGGCTGAACCGGGCGCGGGTGCCGTCTTGGTCCAGGTGGAGGACTCCCGAGTAGTCGTCCCGCATTGACCGGAGCGCGCGCCATGCCCAGCGGACCGTGACGGCCTCGCCGGGGCGCGCGGTTGGCGGCGCGTCGAGGGCGAGGAGCTGGACCTCGTCGCCGAACCCGACGTGAAGCGGGAACGGGCGCTCGGCGACGCTGGCGCGAACCACCGCCGCCTCACCGGATCGCCCGAGCGCCTCCAGAGCCGCCGCGCGCGCCGCCGCTCGACCCGATCGCCAGACGGCCGGCTCCTGGACGTCCGCCACGTCCGCCCAGCGCAGCACTTCCGTCCACGCTCCGTCCGCCCATGCCTGCTGCAGGGCCAGGTCCGCGAGGGGCGACCACCGGGAAAGCCAGAGCGCATACCCGTACAGCTCGTGGGCCTCCTCCCATTCCGGAGCGGTGTCGGTCGCTCGGGTGGCGGCGGCGAACACGGTGGCCCACGATACTTGAGCCCGGCGATGCGCGTACGTGACGGGCGCTCGCCGGGGATGAGGCCCGGCCGGATCGTCCTTCCACTGCGCCAGCGCCTGCCGGGCCTCGAGCAGCGCGGCGCTGGCGGCCGTCGGCGGCACCCATGCGACGTCCGCCACCTCGTACACGAACAGCTCCGCGATGCTCCAGGGCTTTCCCGAGCGCTCGGCTCCCGGATGACGGAGCCGGAGATAGCGGGCGATCTGCGGGGCGATGCGCACGACGGCTCGCCCGCCCTCGTCAGCCCGCGCGTGGCCCTTCCACCAGTGGACGCCGCTCATGAGCTCCAGGTCCTCCATGACCAGGTTCCAGACGCGCCCGTCGAGGGAAGTCTCGACCCGGAGGCGGCTGGGCGCCTCCGGGGTGAACGGCGCCACCACGAGTGTCAGCCCGGCCAGCGGGTGCGGGCGTCCGAGATCCACCTGGAGCCAGGCGTCCTGAGCGTGCCGCGCGATCCAGCGCGTCCAGACCTTGCGGTCGAAGGCGTGCTCGGCGCCTTCCGAGCCCGCCGAGGCGGTCGCGTGCCAGGAGCTCGGCGGGAGGGGCCGCACGCGGGGGTCGGGGGGCCGCAACCGGTAGAAGATCTCGTAGTCGCCCGCGCGCTCGACCTGCGCCCCGGCGCCGATACGCTGAAGGGCCGCCGCCATCACTTGCGGGGCCGGATTCCGAAGGCGGGCGTGCGTGACGATCGCGACGGTGTCGGGATCTGCCGCCTCGTCGACCACCTGGAGGAACGCGTAGTTGCGGAATCCGTGGAAGTCGGCGCAGACGATGCGCTCCTGCGACTCGAACGTGATCACCTGGGCGATCCGGCTGTCGGCATAGCAGGCTCGCACGCCCAGCCGGTTCAACGCGTCCAGCGCGGTATCCACGGGCCGCCAGGGGGCGGCGGCCGCTTGGCGGACGAAGAGCACGTGTGTGGCCCCGTGGTACCCGAACATCGCGACCACGGCGGCGGCGGCCACGGCCGCGCGAGCCGGCCGGCGGCGTGCGATCGTCGCCAGCGCCGCGGCCCCCAGGACGGGGAGCGTCGCGTAGAACGTCATGGCGTATCGCAGGACCCCGGATGTCCCGAACCAGGTCGCGGCATGGGCGCCCACCGTCAGCCAGAACGTGAGCGCGACGAGATCGAGCGGCCCTTGCCAGGGGCGCTCCCGTCGCCGCAGGCGCCCGACCCACCGGGCCACCTGGACGACGGCGAGCAGCACCCCTGGCACGTAGAACGTCGCGACGGCGATCCAGCCCAGCCACACGACGCTCGGTGGCCGCCGGACAGCCTTGCCGTCCCAGAACGCCCCCTGCAGCGTCTGGAGGAGCGTCTCGGCCACGCGCTCGACGCGCGTCGACCACCGAGGAGGGAGGGGCTCGCCCCAGCTCATCAGGTGGCGGAACGTGGCCCATTCGTGCTGCACGTTCCACAACCAGAAGGGGAGGCTCGTCGCCACGAAGAGACCGAGAGCGACGTACGGTCCCGGGCCGAGGAACGTGCGCGGTCGCGCCACGAGCAGTACCAGGCCGACCGCCGCCAGGAACATCACGCCCATCTGGCTGGCCCACCAACCCAGCCCGGCGGCCACGCCGAGGAGGATCCAGGTGCCCATGCGCGCCCGGGCCCCGATCCGCGAATCGAGCAGGGCTGCCCCCGCGGCCATAGCGACCGCGCCCAGCGTGACCGACAGACTCTGCGCGTACGCCGACAGCTGGGCGAAGGCCAGGAAGACCGGAGGCAGCGCCACCGCCAGGCCCGCGACGAATCCCCAGGGCTCCCCGGCGATCCGACGGGTGACGCTCCAGACCGCCCATACCCACCCAAGGGCAGCCACGACCTCCGCCATCCGGAGTCCCAGGGTGGATGCACCCGCGATCCAGAAGCCGAGCGCGGCGACGTAGCCCTCGATGGCACCGAGATAGGGCTGACCCCACTGGAACACCTGCGGCTCACCGCGCAGGATGGCCAGGCCCATCAGCCCGGTGAGGGCCTCGTCGTAGTAAGTCTCGGCGAGAACGGGGGTGGTGGCGAGCCAGTAGCGCACGGCCAGGTAGATGAGGCCGACCGATATCCCCGCGTAGAACGGCAGCGGTCGCCGCATCATTTCGGCCGGGGTGGGAAGCGCCGGTGCGCCTCGCTGAGCGCGCCGCTCGCAAGGAGCCGCCGCGGGAAGCGTCCGCGGCATGGTAGGGTCACCGGCAGTGAGCCGCGGTCGGGACAGCCGGATCGCAGGTCTCGCGGAGGTCGTCTATGGACTTTCAACATAGAAATATGCCATATGACAGATATACTATGCGTTAATTATGGACGGCGCAACCGACCGCTCGAAGGGCCGGACAGGCCGGCCGCCGAAGTTCCGCGAGGCCCGGCGTCCGGTGACCATCACGTTGCCCGAGCGCACGCTCCGGCTCCTGGCGGCGGTCGATCGGGACCGCGCCCGCGCCGTCGTCAGGGTCACGGATGCCGCCGTGCCCTCGACGGACGGGGCCGATAGTCGATTGGTGGAAGTGGTGGAGATGCTGCCGGGGATCGGGATCATCCTCGTGGGGGCAAGCCGATATCTCCGGGAGATTCCGTGGCTTCGGCTCGTCGAGCTGGCTCCCGGGCGCCTCCTGCTGTCCATCCCGAGCGGCACGCCGATCGAGTCGCTCGAGATCGCGGTCCACGATCTGCTGGAAGCAGTGCCGGCCGCGGAGTCCCGCGAGCGCGCCGTCCTGGAAGGGCTTCATGCGCTGATTCGCCGGCTGAGGCGCGGGCAGAGCATCTCCAAGGCGGAGATGCTCTTCGTGGACATGCGCGGTGAGGCCGAGGCGGCCACAGCGTCTCCCGGGCCTTCGGAGGCGGACCGCGGCACGCGGGGCCGCCGGCCGAGGCGACGGTCCGGGTCCAGGTGAGGGGACCTCCGAGCACACCGCCGCCACCGGCCACGGCCCGGTGAACGCGCTGGACCACGCGCTCCGGAAGGCGCTGGAGGAGTTCTACCCGAACCTCCGGGAGATGCACCTCGTCGACTACAAGGTGCGGATCCTCGACGAGGCGAGCGGCACGGCGGCGAAGACGCGCGTCCTGATCACCTCGGCCGACGGCGAGGAGACGTGGGGGACGGTCGGCGTCGCCTGCAACATCATCGACGCCTCCTGGCAGGCGCTGGTCGACTCCGTGGAGTACAAGCTCCGCCGCGACGAGCGCCGCGGCCTCCGCTGGAGAAGCTCCCCGCGGTCACCGGGGCTCTCCGCGAGGGCCACGGCCAACTCGGCAACAGCACTGCTCCCCGAGCTCCTCGCCGAGCCCCGCTGACCTCCGGCCCGCCGCGTCAGGCGGGCAGGGCCATGCCCGGGCCCACGTTTCATGAAGAGGTCGTCCCAGAGGTCAATTGCGAGCACGCCGAGCAGGGACTCCCCGTGCCCGGCGCGGCCGGCGCAGTGCTGCTCGAGCATCTCGGCCACCACCCCGGGGTCGAAGTAGCCGCGCCGGCGGACCTGATCCGCCGAACAGAAGCTCGACGGCGGAAATCCAGAGGATCGCGCAGCCACCGGCTGCAGCAGGGACGCGAGCCCGCGCTTCTTCCGCTCGCCCGGTCTCCAGCGGCAGGTCCTGGCGCATGGCATGCCGGAGATCTTACCTCTCCTGTGACCCCGCACGTCTTCAGCGCGGAGGAATCCGCGCGCACAGCTCCACCAGCTCATGATCGAGGAACTGGACGCGCACCTCGAGGCCGTAGGCCATGGAGGCCGAGTCGAGAAGCCGGTTGACGAAGTTCGGCAGGCGGAGGCGCGTCTCGAGGGTCGAGCAGTTGCGAGAAAGAATGCCATTGCTTCAAGTCCTCGGGCAGACGAAGAGGCACACCCTGGTCCCTCTCCCGCGCCAGCGCCTGCTGGACCTCAGCGGAGAGCAGGCGCACGTGAAGCACCTGTTCCTGGTGTCGAGCGTCTGCCCGTAGCGCGCGAGGCCCATGGCGCGAGGGCGCGCGCCGCAGGCTCGCTCCCCTTGGCCACCAGCGTCTCACAGTGGAGATAGCCCGGCCCAGCCACGAGCGCATGCCCTGCGGGAGCCTCATCAGGGGATGGAAGAGCTGTGATCGACGAACCGCTGTGTAGCCGCCGAAGACCTCGTCGGAGCCCTCCCCGCTCAGCACGACCTTGACATGACGCGCGCTCAGTTCGGAGAGGACCAGGCGAGGGATCTCGAGGCCGGCGGTCTGGGGGTCTTCGGCGTGCCACACCGCCCGCCGAAGCCGCTCGAAGTCCTTGATCCTGCAGACCGCGCGGTGGTTGCGGAGGCCATACGCCGGATATCGCTCAGGAGCCGGTCTTGCTCGCCTCGTCATATTGCGGATTCTCGAAGCCGATGGTGAACGTGGGCACCGGCTGCGGGGCGGCGTCGCGCATCAGGCTGGCGACGGCGCTCGAGTCGATGCCGCCGCTGAGCCAGGCTCCGACGGGGACGTCGCTCGGAGGTGCAGCCGCACCGATCTCCAGCTTCTCGCGGAGCTCGGTCCGCCCACTCGTCCGGGCCTTCCAGCCCGGCGTCCTCCGTCGCCCGCCGCCGGGAATCGGAGGTCCCAGTACTGGCGCGATGGACACGACGCCGTCTCGTACAGCAGGTAGTGCCCTGGCAGGACCTGCCGGATCGGGGCGAACAGGGTTCTCGGGGCCAGGACGAACCCGATCGTCAGGATGTCCCGCAGCGCCTCGACGTCCAGCCGCCGCTCTACCCGCACCCGTGGTCAGGATTGCCTTCTGCTCGGAGCCGAAGTACAGGCCCTCGGTGGTCGCCGCGTAGACTAGCGGCTTGATGCCGAAGCGGTCGCGCGCGAGCATGAGCCGGCGCCGGCGGGCGTCCCACAGGGCGAAGCCGAACATGCCGCGCAGGCGCTGGACGCAGTCGACGCCCAGCTCCTCGTAGAGGTGGACGATGACCTCGATGTCCGAGCCGCTGCGGAAGCGGTGCCCGCCGGCGGCGAGCTCCTGGCGGAGCTCCCGGAAGTTGTAGACCTCGCCGTTGCCGACGACGGTGACGGTCCCGTCCTCGTTCGAGATCGGCTGATCGCCCGTCGCCAGGTCGATGATGGCTGAGTCGCCGCACCCCCAGCCCGACGCCCGGCGCGGAGTAGATCCCCTCCCCGTCCGGTCCGCGATGGCGGATGCTCTCCGTCATGCCGCGCAGGAGAGCCCGGTCGACGGGCCGCGCGGGGTCGGCGTAGACGACGCCGCAGATGCCGCACATGGTTCAGGCGCGTCCGGCCGGATCGATGGAGCTCATGAACACAGGCGGTCCTGGGTGCGCCGAATCACGAATTCGCGGCCGGGTCGGAAGGACCTGAGGCCCATCCTGCGAGAGCGGCCCCGGACGCGGACTCGCAGGGGCGCTCGCCACGACGCCGCTGATCTCAGGGGGATCCCGGGGGACGCTTTCCGCGATGGCCACGGCCAGCTTGGCGACGGTCCGCCCTTCGAACAGCGCCACGAGGGCCGACTCGACCCCGAACGCTCGCCGCACGCGGGCGGCGACCATGGTGGCCCGGAGCGAATCCCCGCCCAGATCGAAGAAATCGTCCTCGACGCTGACCTGGTCGCGCTTGAGCACCTCGGCCCAGATTGCGGCGAGTCGCGCTTCGATGGCGGTCCGCGGGGCCACGTACGGCGCCTTCCTGCTCCGCACGTCCCCGATCGGGCGCCGGGAGGGCGCCACGGTCGACCTTGCCGTTGGGCGTGAGCGGCAGGGCGGAGAGCACGACCCACCGCGCGGGCACCATGTAGTCGGGCAGCCGGTCGCGCGTGGCGCCGGAGCTCGGCCACGGCCGGAGCTGGCTCGTGGGCGGGAACGATGTAGGCCACCAGCTCCGAGGCGCCCTCGCCATCCGCCCGCACGGCCACCGCCGCCTCGCGCACGGCCGGGTGCTGACCCAGGTTCACCTCGATCTCGGACAGCTCGATGCGGAATCCGCGAAGCTTGATCTGGTTGTCCCGGCGCCCGGCGAACTCCACCTCGCCATCGGGCAGGTAGCGGCCGAGGTCCCCGGTGCGATAGAGGCGATCGTCGGGGCGTCCCGTGAAGGGACTGGCCACGAAGCGCTCGGCCGTCAGGGCGGGCTCGCCCAGGTAGCCGCGCGCCAGATGGGGGCTCCGCACGAAGATCTCGCCCAGCTCGCCGATCCCCGCCAGCTGGCCCGCGGGCCCGAGGACCAGGAGCTGGACGTCCGGCATGCCCCGTCCAGAGGGATCACCTCCTTCCGCATCGCGGCCTCCTCCCGGGTCACCGCCACGTACCCCAGGGCGCGCTGCGTTTCGGTGGAGCCGTCGAGGTTCACGACCTCCACGGCCGGCCCCAGGCGCCGGAGATAGCTCACGTCGCGCCGGCGCAAGGCTTCGCCGACGAGGAAGACGCAGCGCAGCGGGGACCCGGCCCTCGTCCTCTGCGTCGCCGGTCGGGGCGGCCATGAGCTGGGCCATCGCCGGCGTGAGCATGGCGACGGTGATGCCGGACGCGCTCATCCACGTCGACAGCCATCCGGGCGTGGCCATGTGCGCCGGATCGGGGATGCACACCGGGCCGCCGACCCAGAGGGCGGTGAAGATGTCTCGCTGGAGGGGGTCGTGAGCCAGGCCGGAGGCCATGCTGAAGCGGTCCGCCGCGGAAAGCCCGAAGGCCTCCGTCTGCCATGGCAGGAAATGCGAGAGCGGGCCGTGACGCCCAGCACCCCTCGCGGCCGCCCGGTCGACCCTGAAGTGAACTGGACGAACGCCAGGCTGTGGGGCCTATCTCGATCCCGGGGGGATCTGCCGCCCGCGCATCGAGGGGGGGTCCGGCGAGGACGTCGGCGACGGGTCCAGGGCCGAGGCGTCCCCACCACACCGCCGCGCGCGCGCGGGCGGCGAGCGAAGCGGGCAGAGACGGGGCGCCGTGGATCTCGATCCACGCACGCGGTCCCGCCATCTCCACGTAGTCCACCAGCCGCCGCTCCGGGTACGCGGGGTCGAGGATCATGTAGGCGATGCCCGCCTTCAGCGCGCCCAGGATGGCCCAGACGAGGGGCGCGCTTCGGTGAGCGTGGATCGCGAGGACGTCCTCCGCGGCGAGGCCGGCGGCGCGCAGAGCATGGGCGAGCTGGTTGCTCCGCAACTCCAGCTCGCCGTACGTCCAGCGCTCGCCGCCTGCCTCGATGGCGAGCCGCCGGGTGTCGCCGTCGCGTGGAGCGTGAGCCGTGTCGTGCACGGGCCCCTTCCAGCTGCCGTCCAGCGACGCGGTCGCGTTCGGGAAGCACCTCCCGCGCACGCGGGGTCAGCAGCGAGAGGTCGTCGATCCGACGTTCGGGGTCGTTTTTTTTTTTTTTTTTTTTTTTTTTTTTTTTTTTTTTTTTTTTTGCCCGGCGGCTTCGGGGTGGTAAAACACGTACGCCACGAGCACGCCGGCCCGGCCCGCGTGGTCGCGGGCCGCCACCGCGGCCTCGCGCACCCCCGGATGCTGCGCGAGCGCGGCCTCGATCTCCCCCGGCTCGATGCGGTGGCCGCGGATCTTCACCTGCTCGTCGAGCCGACCGAGGAAGTCGATCCGCCCGTCTGGCCAGGAAGCGGGCCCGATCGCCGGTCCGGTACAGCCGGGCGCCGGGTCGGTACTGAAGGGGTGGGGACAAAGCGCTCAGCCGTGAGGTCAGGGCGATTGACGTACCCTCGGGCTAGTCCGGGTCCTCCGATGTGAATCTCGCCCGGGACGCCGACGGGCACCAGGTCGCCGCCGCGAGTCCAGGATGTACACCTCGGTGTTGGCGATGGGCCGGCCGATGGGCAGCGTGGTGGCGCCGGGCGGGACAGCGACGACCCGGTCCCACGTGGCGAAGGTCGTGGTCTCGGTGGGGCCGTACACGTTCAAGAGCCGCCCCGCGAACCCGTGCTCGAGCAGCCGAGCGGCGGCGTGCGGGTCCGCCGCCTCGCCGCCGAAGAGGAGATGGCGGAGCTCCCCGAGCCCCTCCGGGATCTCCCTTGCCATCTGATTGAACACCGCGGTGGTGAGAAAGAGGGTCGTGATGCGGTGCCGGGCCAGCCGCGCGGCCAGCTCGGCCGGCGCCAGCAGGCGCATCCGTGGGCAGGACCTGGAGACGCGCGCCGTTCAGCAAGGCTCCCCAGACCTCGAACGTGGCGGCATCGAAGGACGCGTTGGCAGCCTGGGCAACGATGTCGGCCGGGGTGAGGCTCACGTAGTCCGTGTTGACGACGAGCCGGGCGACGGCCCGGTGGGGGATCGCGACACCCTTCGGCCGGCCGGTGGAGCCCGAGGTGAACATGACGTAGGCCAGATGCTCCCCGGCCACGGCGCTCTGTGGGTCGTGGTCGGGCTCCGCGGCCAGAGCCGCGCCGCCGGGATCGAGGCACACCGTGCGTACGGCGGTGGCGGGCAGGATGCCGAGGAACCCCGGGCGCGTCACCACCGCCCGCGCGCCGGCCTCTTCGAGCATGAAGGCCAGCCGGCTTCGAGGGTAGCCCGGGTCGAGCGGCACGTAGGCGCCTCCCGCCTTGAGGACGCCCAGACAGGCCACGACCGCGTCGCACGAGCGCTCCAGGCACACCCCGACCGCCTCATCGGGGCGCACGCCCAGCCGCCGGAGATGATGGGCCAGTCGTTGGCCTCTCGGTCGAGCTCGGCGTAGGTCAGAACGCGGTGGTCGTCGGCCACGGCGACCGTCTGCGGTTGCCGGGTCACCACCTGGCCGAACAGCTCGGGAATCGCCCGGTCGTGCGGGAACGGACGCGCCGTGGCGTTCCAATCCACGAGGAGCCGGCGCCGCTCTTCCGGGCCGAGCAGCGGCAACGACGAGAGCCGGCGCTCGGGCGCCTCGAGCGCGGCGGCGAGCAGGATGCCGTAGTGCTCCAGGAGGCGTGTCATGGTGTCCGACGCGAAGAGGTCGGAGCGGTACTCGACCGTCAGGCGTGCGGCCGTCCGCCTTCTCGAGCACCGTCAATGACAGGTCGAACCTGCGCCGTGCCCGGGTCCACCGCCACGCTCTCGGCCTCGAGACCCGGCAGGCGCAGGCGGGGCGCCGCGTCGGTGTTCGACCGCGAACGTCACCTGCACCAGCGGCATGTAGGCCAGGCTTCGGGCCGGATCGAGATCTTCGACGAGCCTCTCGAACGGCAGGTCCTGGTGGACCTGCGCGGTCAGCACCACCTCACGGACGCGGGCCACCAGCTCACGGAAGCTCGGATTGCCGCCGACGTTCACCCTGAGGGCCAGGGTGTTCACGAAGAAGCCGATGAGAGCTTCGGTCTCGAGGAGGCGGCGTCCGGCCGACCGGCGTCCCCACCACGAGGTCGTCGCGCCCCGTGTAGCGCTGGAGGAGGGCCAGGAAGCCGGCCAGGAACATCATGAACGGTGACGCGGCCGACTCGCGACCCCAGGGCGCGCACGCGCTCCCGCGGCACCGCCAGCGCAATGGACTGCCGGGCTCCCGTGAAGGTCTGGACCGTGGGGCGCGGGCGGTCAGCGGGCAGGTCCAACAGGGGCGGAGCCCCCGCCAGGGACTGCCGCCACCACTCGAGGTGCGCTTCCCATCTCGTCGCGCGACCGCATGCGCTGTCTGACCGCATGGTCGCGGTACTGCACCGCGAGCGAGGGCAGGCGGGCTGGCGACCCCTGGCGATGCGCCGCGTACAAGACCGACACCTCGTCCAGCATCAGGCCCATGGACCAGCCATCGGTCGCCGACGTGGTGCACCACCAGGAGCAGGACGTGGTCAGCCGAACCCAGACGGAACAGGGTGGCGCGCAGCATGAGATCGCGGGAGAGATCGAAGGGGCGCCGCGCCTCGCCGACGAGCCGACGGCCGAGGTCGAGCGCGCGCCGCGCCGCGCCTTCCAGCGCGGGGAGGTCCACGACGGGAAGCGACAGGGGAGCGGCGGGTCGATCATCTGTACCGGCTCTCCCTCCTCGGCGACGAGCCTGGTACGGAGTGGTTCGTGGCGGGCCAGCACCGCTTCGAGGCTCCGCCGGAGCGCCTCCGCGTCGAGCGGCCCCCGGAGGCGGATGGCGAGCGGGACATTGTAGGTCGCGCTCCCGGGGGCGAGCTGATCCAGGAACCACAGGCCCTGCTGAGCGAAGGAGACCGGGTACGTCGGCGCCGGCGGGGAGGGCGCGATCGCCTCGGAGCCCCCGGGACACCGGCTCTCGCCGACGGCGCCGGCCAGCTCCCGGACGGTCCGTCGATCGAACAGCGCGGCGATGGTAAGGTCCACGCCCAGGACTTGGCGATGCGCGAGACGATCATCGCGGCGCTGGAGCGAATCCCCGCCCAGCGCGAAGAAGTCGTCCTCGATGCCGACGGCGGCCGTCTCAGCACTCGCGCCCAGACCGAGGCGATGGCTTCCTCGGTGGGCGTGGCCGGAAGCGTCGCGCGCCGGCGCGAGGGGCTGAACAGGCTGCTCGAGCGCGGCGGCGAGCTCGCGCCGACTGATCTTTCCCGAGGCCGCCCGCGGCAGCTCGGCAGGAAGTGGATCCGGGCCGGCACCTTGACCGGCGCCAGCTGGGTGCCGAGGAACTCCCGAATGTCCCGCTCCGAGGCCGGGCGGCCCTCTCTCAGGACCACCGCCGCCGCCACGTCCTCGCCCAGCGTGGGGTGCGGAGTCGCGTAGGCAACGCTGTCGGCGACCGCCGGATGCCGGGCGAGCGCCTGCTCGACCTCGCGCGGCGCGATCTTCTCTCCGCCGCGGTTGATCAAGTCCTTCAGGCGCCCGGTGATGAAGAGGTAGCCCTCCCCGTCGAGGTGGCCGAGGTCCCCCGTCCGGAGCCAGCCGTCGCGGAAGGCCGCCCGGGTGGCGGCCGGGTCGCCCTCGTAGCCGGCGGTGAGGCCGGGCCCCCGGACGAGGATCTCGCCGCCCTCGCCCGGCGAGAGCCTCCGGCCCGTCTCGTCGGCGATAGCGACCTCGGCACCGGCGGGGAGGCCGACCGAGCCTGGCTTGCGCGCGCGGGGCGGCAGGGCATTGCTTGCAATCTGGTGCGCGCCCTCGGTCATGCCATAGGCCTCGACCACCGGGACGCCCACGTGGCCTCGACTTCGGCCGCCAGCTCCGGCGACATCGGCGCCGAGGCGGACCGGGCCAGCCGCAGGAAGCCTCGCGGCACGCCGGCGGGGGCGAAGGCCGCCTGGGTCGACCACGGCCTGATGCACCGCGGGGACCGCTGAATACCACGTCGGGCGCAGCGCCACGACCCACTCGAAGAACCTCGTCGGATCGAAGGCGGGCGGGCAGGCCAGGCTGCCTCCCGTGAGGATCGAGCCGAGCGCGACCATGAGGCCGTGGACGTGGAAGAGCGGCATCACGGCGAGGCCGCGGTCGGTGGGACCGAGCGCGAGCGTCGACCCGAGGCTCCTCACGCCGGCGACGGCATTGGCGTGCGTGAGGGGCACGCGCTTGGGGCAGGGCCGTGGTTCCCGAGGTGTGCATGACCAGCGCGACGTCGTCGGGCCGGGCCGGCTCGTCGGTCACGGGGGGGCCGACGCCCGGTCCGTCGAGCGTGAAGGCGCCGGCCGGAAGCCCGGCACGGGGCGCGCCTCCATCACGGGGATGCCGAGGACGCGCGCGGCCTCTCGCGGGGGCTCCAGGCCATCGGCCCAGAGCAGCAGCACGTCGACCGACGCGGCACGGAGATAGGCCTCGACTTCGGGGCGGCGCCACGCCGGGTTGAGGGGAATCGGCGGTCGCGGCGGCGGCCACCGCGGCCAGCGCGACGACGAGCTCCGGGCCGTGGGGCAGCGCCACGCCGACCCGGCTCCGGCGCCCGATCCCGCACGCGCGGAGCGTCCAGCGCACCGTGGCGATCTGGCGCCCCAGCGCTGCGGACGGTCAGCGGCGCTCCCTCGAGCGCCACCAGGGCGGCCGTATCCGGGCGGCGCCGCGCGCGGTCGGCGAGTAAGCTCTCGAGCGTGGCCGGGTTGTCGGCGGGCTCGCGGTCGGGCGGTGAGACGCCCGGCTCGACGGCGATCCTCCGCGCCAGCGCGGCCACGGTGGGCGCCTCGAAGATGTCCCTCGCCGCGAGCGTCGACGCCGAAGTCCTCCTGGACCCGGCTCGTGATCTGCGCGGCCCGGAGCGAGTCCCCGCCGAGGTCGAAGAAGTCGTCCTCGACACCGACTCGGATCCCGCCGGAGCGCCTTCGCCCAGATGGCGGCCAGTCGCTCCTCCACGGGCGTGCGCGGGGCCACGGGAGGGTCGATCCTGCTCCGGGCGGCCTCGTCCGGCGCGGGCAGGGCCCGGCGGTCCACCTTGCCGTTGGCGTCGAGCGGGAGTGCCGCCAGGAGAACGTAGTCGGACGGCATCAGGCCGGGGGAAGCTGCAGGACGAGATGCCGGCGGAGGGCGGAGACGGTCGGGCGAGCGCCAGGAGCGGGCACGACGTAGGCGACCAGCCGCGCGGTCGCCGGCTCGTCCTCGCGGACGGCGACGACCGCCTCGGCCACGGACTCGTGAGCGAGGAGGGCGGCTTCGACCTCGGCCACGTCGACGCGCGCTCCCCGCACCTTCGGCAAGAAGTCCGTCCGGCCGAGATGCTCGAGACAGCCGTCCGGGCGAAGCCGTCCGAGATCCCCCGTCCGGTACACGCGGACTCCGCCCCCCGCGGGGTCGGGACGGAATCGCTCGGCGGTCAGCTCGGGCTGGCGCCAGTAGCCCGCCGCGAGGTACCGGCTGCGCACGGCGATCTCGCCCACGTCGCCGGGGCCGACGTCCCGGCCCTCCGCGTCCAGCAGCCGCACCTCCATGTCGGGCACGGGATAGCCGACGGGAACCACCGGACCCGGCACGAGCGTGTGGGCGTCGACGAAGAGCTGCCGGACGAGACCGCACTCGGTCGAGACCGAGCCCGTTGACGAGCACGGCCCGCGGGAAATGGCGGCGGAACAGCTCCACGTCTCGCGGAGACGCCCGATCCCCCTCCAGGCGGATCAGCCGGAGCGCGGGCAGCTCGACGCCGCTTCCCGCCACGGCGCGGAACAGGGCCGGCACCGAGTGATAGATCGTGATGGCGTGCGCCCGCAGCCAGGGCGCGATCCCGTCGACGCCATCGGCCGCCACGTCGAAGGGGAAGGACGCGGCCCCGTTCAGGAGCGCTCCGAAGAGACTGGACACGGCGCCGCTGAAGCTCGGCGACTGGAGCAGCGTCATGCGGTCGTCGGGGCCGATGCGCAGCGACTCGGTGTAGCGCATGACGTTGTGGAGCACGCCGCGGTGAGTGTCCAGCACGCCCTTGCGTCGGCCGGTGGAGCCCGACGTGTAGTAGACATAGGCGCCGCGGTCGGGAGAGAGCCGGAGCCCGGGGTCCTGGTCCGGCCCGGCCGGATCCAACGCCTCGACGCTCAGCACCTCGGCGGTGCCGAGTCCCGCCAGCGCTTCCGCGCCGCTCCGGTCGGCGAGGACCAGACGGACGCCCGCCTCGGCGAGGAGGCCGCCCAGGTACGCGGCGGGCCAGGTCGCCTCCAGCGGCACGTACACCTTGCCGGCCTTCAGCGCGCCGAGGATGGCGGCCACCAGCGTGGGTCCCTGGCGTATCGCCAGCGCGACGGGCTCCTCCTCGGCGCCGCGGCGCTCGAGGACGGCGTGCGCGATCCGGTTGGCCGTGCGGTTCAACGCCTCGTAGCTCAGCGCGACCGAGCCGAACGCCAGCGCCAGCCGATCGGGATGGCGGCGCACCCGGCTCTGGAACCGCTCCGGGATCGACTGCTCGATCGCTGCTCGCGCGAACGGCTCGAAGGGGGTGGTCGGTCTACCGGCTGCTGGGTCCATGGATGATCCGCTACCCTACCACGCCGGCCAGCCGCGGGAGGTTCACGCGCCCGGCCGGTGGTGTCCTGATCTGGGAGTCGGATTAGTACGTTACCCCCGGCCGCTCGAGGGTGTCCGGGACGCGCTGCTGGCGCCCGGCGGTACGTGACCAGGCGGCGGAAGGCTTCGGGCTAGAGGCCGGCGGCCCGCCGCCACGTGCGGATCTGGGCGGCGTGCTCCCGGTAGTGGTGGGGGCCGTTGAGGTCCACGATGCGCGTCGCGGTCTTGTCCGGCCCGAACCGGGATTCGGGGACGGCGCGCGCCGCCGCGACGAACTCGCGGTGGGACGCCTCGAGCTCTGCGCGGATGCCCGCCACGGTGAGCCCGCGCCGCGCGGCCACGTGGCGAGCGTTCCAGCCGTCGAAGTCCTCGTAGCTGACCCCCTCGGGGATGGGCCGCTCGCCGCGCGCCAGGCGCTCGAGCACCGGCGTCATCTCCCGCTGCCACCCGGCGATGTGGGCTAGGATCTCCCGGGCGCCCCACACGCCGACCACGTCCCACCTTCCACATCTTCACTTCCCTCCTCAACTAGTTGCAAGTTGATCCTCGAAGTACTCGCCACCTAGCCCTACATAAAGGAGACCGAGCATTCGTACCATTGAGTACAAGCTCCGCCGCGACGAGCGCCGCGGACTCCGGTAGCGGCGTCCTACCTGCCGTCCGGGCCCGCCCACCGACCGCGTCGGAGCCCGGTCTTGCCGTGGCCAGTCACGGCCGTCACTCCAGCGAGGCGAGGAATTGCGCCAGGCCCTCGATCTCCTGCTCGCTCAGCGACGCGGGGGGCGCGGCGCGCTGGCCCGTTCCGTGGGGGCGCTTTCCGGCGGCCATGTCTTCGAGCTGCGCCCTTGACGTATCCGGGCGTCTGCCCCGCGAGACGGGGGACGTCGCCCGCGCCCTGGAAGGCGGGGAGGTGGCACGTGGCGCACCTCAGCGCTTCAGCCGTCGCCCGTCCCGCCGGCGACCCTCGCCGGGTCGAGCGGGTAGGCGGCTCGAATCGGCCGTTGCGCGGCGAACCAGTCGGCGATGTCGCGCATGTCCCGGTCGGTCAGGTTGGCGGCGTTCGTCGGCATCGCGGCCCCCGACCGCCGCTTCTCCTTGAAGGCCTTGATCTGCAGCGTAGAGATACCTGGACGGCTGCGCTTCCAGCAACGGCATGACTGACCTCGGCGCGTTCGCATAGTCCGCCTTGTGGCAGAGCAAGCAGAGCTGCGCCTTCCGTTCACCAGCCTTCGCGTCCGCAAGGGATTCTGCGGGCAGCAGCAGGCCAGCGAGCACGAGAATGCCGCCCACGCCCCGCCTGGTCACAGGCCCGCGCGCCGGCGCCAGGCGCGGATCTCGGCCGCGTGCTCCCGGTAGTGATGGGGGCCGTTCAGGTCCACGACGCGCGTCGCCGTCTTGTCGGGGCCGAAGCGCGCGTCGGGGACGGCGCGGGCCGCCGCCAGGAACTCGCGGTGGGACGCCTCGAGCTCCGCGCGGATGCCGGCCACGGTGAGGCCGCGCCGCGCGATCACGTGGCGCGCGTTCCAGGCGTCGAAGTTCTCGTAGCTGACGCCCTCGGGGATGGGCCGCTCGCCCCGGGCCAGGCGGTCCAGCACGGGGATCATCTCGCGCTGCCAGCCGACGATGTGGGCCAGGATCTCGCGGACGCCCCATACGCCGCACCAGGGCCGCCGCATCGCCTCGTCGTCCAGTCCGACGAGCGCGCGCTTGAGCGCGCCGAAGTCCTCGTCGGCCTGCCGCAGAAGGTCGTCCTTGGCTCATGACCGTCTCCCTTCGCCTGCTACCAGCGGAAGAGCACGAGCCCGGGGTGCATGTCCACCTCCGCCTGCGTGAGGACCCCGTCGCGGTTCTGATCCGCGGCCGCGAACTCCTTGAGGCGCTGGTTCATGTACTCGATCGCGGAGAGCTTCCCGTCCGAGTCCCCGTCGGCCGCTCGAATGGCCTCCGCCGGCAAGTGGGGCAACTCGTTCCGGGTCAGGAAGCCGTCCTTGTCCTGATCCCGGGAGGAGAACTCGTACAGCACGCGGCCCTGGAACTCGCCTCGATCGATCTGCCCGTCCTTGTTTGCGTCGGTCGTCTGGAACGCCGGAATCGAACCAGGCGTCTGAGCAAGCGCGTCGGAGAGGCCCGCGAGGACGACCAGAACGAGAAGCGTGACGAAGGTGCGGCCGTGCCACATCGTTGGCCCTCCGGAGCACGAATCTTGGTGTGGACGCACGGCGTGCGGTCCCGCCGCCGGGCCCGGGAGTGGACGGTGCCCGAGTTGGCTCAGTCTAGCATCACTGGCCGGAGCTCCGGGTCCTCCGGTGTCCGAGCCCGTGCGAATCCCGACACTGAGACCGCGTGTCGCGCGATCACGCGGTGCGCGTTGTGCGGTGGCCGCGCCATGATAGGCTCGGGCGCGTGGTCGAGCACACCACGACGGTCCAGGTGCGCTGGGGCGACGCCGACCCCGCCGGGATCGCCTTCTACCCGCGCTTCTTCGAGTGGTACGACATCGGGACGGAGGCCCTCTTCGCCTCGCTCGGCCTCACGTGGGCCGAGGCGTTCCCTCGCTACGGGATCGTCGGGGTGCCCATCCTCGAGGCCGGCTCGCGCTTCGTCTCCCCGGTCCGCTACGGCGACGCCGTGACGGTGCGGACGCGTGTCGCCTGGGTCAAGGACAAGACGTTCCGGGTCGAGCACGAGATCGCCGTCGGTGGCCGGCCCTGCGCGGAGGGGTTCGAGGTGCGCGCCTGGGTGGCGCGGCCGGAGGCGCCCGGCGCACGGCTCCGCGCCCTGCCGATCCCGCCTGACGTCGTCGCGAAGCTCACCGGCCTTGGCTTAGCGCGGTCCGCGGTCGACGGAGGGTCAGACCTCCGGCCGGCGCGCCGTGAACACGTGGGCCCGGAGGCGGCAGCGCACCGGGCGGTCGCCGAGCTCGGCGGCGATGTTCCGCGCCACGGCGGCCTTGATCTCGGGCAGCGCGTCCGGCCGGCGCTCCATGATGGCCCCGAGGACCGGGTTGCCCTCGACGAGCCCCCGGGCAGCGTCCTCGGCCGTGGGGCTCTCGCCGACGGTCTCGACCGACTCCGACCGGATCTCGGCGAACCCCGCGGCTTCCAGCAGGCGCCGCAACGCGGCCACGTCGTGCAGGCTGAACGGCACCGTGTAGAACTGCGGCGGATCGGCGGGGAAGAACGTCGCGATGGTCTCGTGGGTGATCCGGCCGATGGCGTTTCGCTCGATGGCGTCCCACACGCTGACGAGGTACGTCCCGCCAGGCCGGAGGACCCGATACGCCTCCCGCACTCCGGCCGCCTTGTCCGGGAAGAACATGAGGCCGAACTGGCAGACCACCGCGTCGAAGGAGCGATCGGGGAAGGGGAGGCTCGTCCCGTCCGCCTGGCGCCACTCGAGCCCGGGGCTCCCCGGGATCCGGGCCTGCGCGTGGGCCAGCATCGGCTCGTTGAGGTCCGTGGCGACGAGCGTGCCGTCACCGCCGAGGCGTCGCACCAGGCGCTCGGTGACGATGCCGGTGCCGCACGCCACCTCCAGCACTCGCGTCCCGGCCGACACCGGCAACCGGGCGGCCAGATCGTCGGCGAAGCGGTGGAAGAGGAGCGGCCCGAGGTACCGGTCGTAGTTGGCGGGGACCGAGCCGACGAACGCCGCGTGGCGCTCGGCCATGGGTCACCTCCCTACTGCTTGACGGCCCGAAGGTCAGCCCCGTCACGATGTGGCGCTGGACGATCAGCGCCAGGATGAGCACGGGCAGCGTGATCATCGTCGCGGCGGCCGCCAGGGTGCCCCAGTTGATCTCCTCGTAGGAGATCATGTTGAAGACCGCGATCGGGAGGGTCCGCGTCTGGCGGCCGGCGAGGATCACCGAGAAGAGGAAGTTGTTCCAGGAGAAGACGAACGACAGGATCCCCGTCGCGACCACGCCGGGCCGCACCAGCGGCAAGGCCACCCGCCAGAACACGCCGAAGTAGGAGCAGCCGTCGATCAGCGCGGCGTCCTCCAGATCCGGCGGCACGTCCTCGAAGAAGCCGATCATGACCCAGATGATGATCGGCAGGCCCACGATCAGGTGGGTGAGGATCAGCGCCGCGTGCGTGTCGACCAGGCGGAGGTGCCGGAAGAAGATGTACCAGGGGATGAGGTACGAGATGCCGGGAATGATGCGGGCGACGAGGATCGTGAGCGCGAGGCGCCGCTGGCGCCAGCGGGCGATCGAGTACGCGGCGGGGAGCCCCACCGCCAGCCCCAGCGCGGTGCAGCCGAGCGCCACCACCAGGCTGTTCCACGTGTACAGGAGGAACGGGTACTTGGTGAACACCTCGCGGTAGCCGGCCCCCGTCACGCTGAACCGGAAGAACGACGGCGGGTAGGCGGTCGCCTCGACCTGGGGCTTCACCGAGAGCGTGATCATCCAGTAGAAGACGAACACCGTCGGGAGCATGAAGAGCGCGGCCAGCCCGTAGAAGCCGGCCGTGCGCACCCAGGTCCGCCGCCGCCGACCGCTCACCATGCCGCGGTCCGCCTGAGCTTGATGAGGATCAGCGACGCGCCCATCACGACCGCGAAGAGCGCCACCGCCATCGACGACGCGTACCCCATGTTGAAGTACGAGAAGGCCTGGTTGAAGAGCAGGATGTTGATCGTCTCGGTGGAGTTGGCCGGGCCGCCCTGCGTCATGATGAAGATGATGTCGAACGTCTTGATCGCGTCGATCGCCCGGAAGAGGATCGCGACGACGATGGCCGGCCGGAGGAGCGGCAGCGTGATGTGCCAGAAGGACTGGAGCGCGGTGGCGCCGTCGATGCGGGCCGCCTCGTACGGCTCCTGGGGCAGGCTGGCGAGGCCGGCCAGCGCGATCAGCATGATGAGGGGCGTCCACTGCCAGATGTCCACGAGCGCGAGCGCGTAGATCGCCGTCGCGCTCGAGTAGGTCCACTTGAACGGCGCCAGGCCGGTGAGCGTGACCAGGTAGTTCGCCACGCCGAGCGTCGGGTGGTACATCATCACGAACACGAGCCCGATGGCGACCGGCGTCGCGACCATGGGCAGGATCGCCAGCGTGCGCAGGAGCCCGCGCCCCCAGAACTCCCGGTTGAAGAGGAGCGCCATCGCGACGCCGAGGACGGTCTCGCCGGCGATGACCAGCCCGGTGAAGTAGAGCGTCCGGACGACCGCCTCCCGGAAGCGCGGGTCGCCGACCAGGATCTTCTGGTAGTTGGCGAGCCCGATGAACTTCGGCAGGGTCACGCTCGAGGCGAACCAGTCCTGGAGGCTCATCCACACCGTGTAGACGATCGGGTAGACGATGATCACCGCGACCAGGAGGACGGCCGGGGCGGGGAAGAGCCACCGCGCGTTCCGGTGGCCCCAGCCGCCGAGACGCCGCGGCGCGCGGGAGCGGACGACGGCCGAGGCCGCTGCCCGCGCGCCGGAGGTCGTCTCGGCGGGGCCGTTCATGAACGGCTCAGCCCTCGGTCTTGTTCAGCATGTCCTGGAACTCCTTCTGCGCCTCGGCAAGCACCTGCGCCGATGTCGCGCCCTCGATCGCCTTCTGGATCGCGACGCCGATGATGTCGCGGTACTCGGTCACGCCGACGATCTCGGGGAGGCCCGAGGCGCCCGATCTTGAGCGAGTCCTGGTAGGCCTGGTACCAGTCCGCGGGCATCTTGGGCTTCGCCAGGACCTCGGCGTTGCTCCACGGCGAGTTGCGCGCCACGCCGACGCCCGCGAGCAGCTCGCGGGCCGCGTTCTGCTTGTTCGTCGCCCACTGGGCCAGGAGGAACGCCGCCTCCTTGTTCCGGGACTGCGAGGACACCGCCATGCCCGTGCCGTACAGCGAGGAGTAGGAGCCGCTGGGGCCCGCCGGCATCACCACGTAGCCCACCTTGCCGACGATCTTCGACTTCGCCGGGTCCTCGAACTGGTTGGCGAAGTTGATGCCGTCGAAGTAGGTCGCGGCCTGGCCCTGCATGAAGGACGCCGAGCACTCGTACCAGTTGAAGTTGATGACGCCGGGGGGGCCGTACTTCCGGAGCGTCCCGGCGTACCAGTCGAGGGCGGCGATCGTCTCCTTGGTGTCGAGCGCGGCCTTCCCGTCCTTCGTGAGGAAGTCGGCGCCGAAGTTGAACTGCGTGTTGCTGAACATGGTGGCGTTCGCGTTCTTGAGCCCGCGGAAGACGGCCCCGTAGAGGCCCGGCGGGCCGTGGAGCTGCTTGGCCTGGGCTTCCCACTCCGCGTGGGTCTTCGGCGGCTTCAGGCCCTTCGCGGCGTAGAGATCCTTCCGGTAGAAGAGGATCACCGCGTCGACGAAGGCCGGCAGCGCCGAGATGGTCCCGTCCTTCTGGGTGATGATCGACTTCGCCCCGCCGGCGAGGTCGTCCCAGTCCCAGTCCGCCGGCGTCAGGGTCCGGTCCTGGAGGTACTTGTTGAGCGGCTCGTACCACCCCGCCTTCCAGAACCGCTTCTTCTCGACGTGGAGGGAGGTGAAGAACCCGTCGACGCCGCCCGAGGCGGAGGTCATCTCGACCACGAGCTTCTGGCGAGCCTGGATCTCCGGGAGCGTCTCCCACTTGACCTTCATCCCGGTCAAGGACTCGAACTCGGGCATGTTCTTCTCGAGCACCTCGACCCAGGGGTGCTTCGAGAGGATCAGGTAGAGCTCCTTGCCCTGGAAGCGCTTCCAGTTGAAGCCCTGGGCGCGGGCGGGGGTGAAGACGAACGGGCCGGTGGCGGCGCCCGCGACGGCGGCGGCGCCCGCGCGGAGCACCGCCCGCCGCGAGACCGTCGGCCCGGCGAGTGAGGAGTTCGAGGTGGTGGACTTCACGCGTCCCATGATGGCCTCCTTCGGGTCCGGAGTTCGCCTAGCCCTCAGTCCGGACGAGGAGCTCCTGGAACTCCTTCTGGGCCTGCGCGCACACCTGGGCGGCCGGCGCGCCCTCGATGGCCTTCTGGATGGCCACGCCGATGATGTCCCGGTACTCGGTGACCGCCACGATCTCCGGCAGCCCCTGGCGCCCGATCTTGAGCGAGGCCTGGTACGCCTGGTACCAGTCGACCGGCATCTTCGGCTTCGCCTTCACGTCGGGGTGGTCCCAGGCGGTCGTGCGCCCGACGCCCACGCCGGCCATCAGCTCGCGGACGGCGTTCTGCTTGTTGGTCGCCCACTGGGCGAAGAGGTAGGCGGCCTCCTTGTTCCGGCTCGCCGAGGAGACGGCCATGCCGGTGATGTAGATCGGGGAGAAGTGGCCGCCCGGCCCCGAGGGGAGCATGGCGTAGCCCACCTTGCCCACGACCTTCGACTTCGCGGGGTCCTCGAACTGGCTCGCGAAGTTGACCCCGTCCATGTAGATCGCCACCTGGCCCTGGAAGAACGCCGAGGACGCCTCGTACCAGTTGAAGTTCACGACGCCGGGCGGCGCGTGATTGCGCAGGATGCGGGTGTAGTAGTCCATGGCGGCGACGCCCTCCTTGGTGTCGAGGGCCGCCTTGCCGTCCGCCGTGAGGTACGTCCCGCCCATCTGGAAGAGCACGCTCGGGTACTGGGTCGCGTTCGCGTTCTTGAGCCCGCGGAGCACGATCCCGTACATCCCCGGCGGGGCGTGGAGCTTGGCGACGGTCTGCTCGAGCTCGGCGAGCGTCTTCGGGGGCGTGACGCCCTTCTGGGCGAACACGTCCTTCCGGTAGAAGAGCACGTTCGCGTCCACGAAGGCCGCCAGCGCGGAGATGCTCCCGTCCGACTGGGTGGTGCCGGCCCGGGCGCCGTCGGTGAAGTCCTTCCAGTCGAAGTCGGGGCTGGTCAGGGTCGGATCGTCGAGGAACTTGTTGAGCGGGTGATACCAGCCCGCCTTCCAGAAGCGCTTCTTCTCCACGTGGAGCGAGGTGAAGAAGGCGTCGATCCCCGAGGAGCCGCCGGTCATCTCGACCGTCATCTTCTGGCGGGCCTGGATCTCGGGCAGCGTCTCCCACTTGACCTTCATGCCCGAGAGCGACTCGAACTCGGGGATGTTCTTCTCGAGGACGTCGATCCAGGGGTGCTTGGTCAGGAGGAGGTAGAGCTCCTTGCCCTGGAAGCGCTTCCAGTTGAAGCCCTGGGCGCGGGCGGGCGTGAAGACGAACGGGCCGGTCGCGGCCGCGGCGGCGGCGGTCCCGCCCAATCGGAGCACCGTGCGGCGCGAGAGCGTCCGGGGGGTCGGAGTCGTCTCTACGTCGGACATCGGGTCCTCCTTTGCGTCGAGCGTGGTGGGTGCGGAGGATGGCGGCCGGCCGCGGCTAGGGCGCGGCCGAAGGTCCTCCGAGATCGCGCGCGACCGCGAGGTCGGCGCTCAGATCGCGCGCGATGGTCGGGCTGATCACGATCTCCTCGACGACGGTGCGCGCCGGGAGCGTGACGCAGAGGAGGATGGCGGCCGCGACATCCTCGGGCTGCATCATCGTGGCGCGGGCCCGCGCATCGGGGACCAGCGGCCGGTTGTCCAGGATCGGCGTGTCGACCTCCGCCGGGAGGATCGTCGTCGCCCGGATCCCCTTGTCGCGGAGCACCGTGTGGACGTGGCCCATGAGGTTCCGCACCGCGGCCTTCGCCGCGCTGTAGGGAGCCCCGCCGAGGAGCCCGGGCCGGAGCGCGGCGGCCGAGGAGACGGTGACGATGGTGCCCCCGCCGCGGGCGATCATGTCGGGCAGGACCGCCTGCGTGAGCGCGTAGACGCCGGTCATGTTGACCGCGAAGACCCGCTCCCACTCCTCGAGGCCGACCCACCGGACGTTGCGGACGCGGCTCGAGGAGCCGGCGTTGTTGACGAGGATGTCCACCCGCCCGTGACGCTCGAGGGTCCCCCGCGCGAGCGCGGCGGCCTCGGCGGGATTCCCGACGTCGGCCGTCCGCGCGTCGGCGCGGCCGCCGGCGCGGGCGATCTCGGCGACGAGGGCGTCGAGGGGCCCCGGCCGGCGGCCGGCGACCACCACCGTCGCGCCCTCGGCCGCCAGCAGGAGGGCCGTGGCGCGCCCGATCCCGCTCCCGGCGCCGGTGACGATCGCGACCTGCCCGTCGAGCCTGCGCATGCGGTGGGCGGTCAGTGCGACGAGCGCCCGAGGACGCGCTCGCGCAAGCCCTCGAGGGTGAACGTGTGGCCGGTGACGTACTCGCGCATCGCGCGCTCCTGCTCGTGGACCTTCCGGCACTGGGCGTAGACGCGCTCGGCGATGTCGAGCGGCACGGTGGCGACGCCGTTCGCGTCGGCGTGGACGAGGTCGCCGGGCGCGATGCGCACCCCGTCGACGGTCACCGGCACCCCGACGTCGAGGACGTTGAACGTCCCGTGGGACGGCGCCACGCCGAGCGCGAAGATGTGGAAGCGGAGCGGGCGGATCCCCTCGAGGTCGCGCACCGCCCCGTCGGTGACGAGGCCGAGCGCGCCGAGCCGCACGCGCGATCGTCGCCATCACGTCGCCGAGATGGACGGACTGGGCCGCCGCCGGGCTCACGTCCTGGAAGACGAGGACCGCCGGCTTCGGCGCCGCGGCCAGCGTGTCCCAGAGCTTCATGAACGCCTCGCGCCGGCGCGGCTGGCCCGGC
This sequence comes from uncultured Candidatus Rokubacteria bacterium, assembly GCA_963799055.1. Lineage (GTDB taxonomy): Bacteria > Methylomirabilota > Methylomirabilia > Rokubacteriales > DASRDR01 > DASRDR01. The sequence goes on along the minus strand of CAWCVP010000013.1, from coordinate 73,112 downwards.
GTCATGCTGTCGCAGGTCGCCGTCACCGCGTAGCCGGCCATCACGCCGAGCTCGGGCGTGAGGCAGCGGACGCGGGCGCCCATGAAGCCCTCGCTGTCGTCGCGCGCCTTGAACGCCTCGATGGCGTTGCAGATCGTGGGGGTGTCCACCGAGGCGAGCTCGGCGAGCAGGGCGGGGTCGAGGATTCGTTGGGTCACGTGCGCTCTCCGCATGCGCGGGATCCGCGCCCGGCGGGTGGCCCCGGGGCCGACCCCGGCCGCGCGACGTCACCCTCGTCAGGGTCCACGTCGCGCGGCCGGGGTCAGCCCGGTGCAGGACCCGCCGCTCGCGGGCCGCCGCCTAGCCTTCCGTTCGGTTCAGAAGGTCCTGGAAGTCCTTGTGGGCGTCCGCCAGCGCCTGCGCCGAGGGAGTGCCCTCGATCGCCTTCTGGATGGCGACGCCGATGATGTCCCGATACTCGGTCACGCCCACGATCTCGGGCAGGCCGGGCTTCCCGATCTTGAGCGACTCGAGATACGCGTCGTACCAGCTCTGCGGCATCTTGGGCTTGGCCTTGACCTCGGCGTTCGTCCACGCCGAGGCGCGCCCGACGCCCACGCCGGCGAGGAGCTCGCGCACCGCGTTCTGCTTGTTGGTGGACCAGCAGCAGAAGAGGTACGCCGCCTCCTTGTTCTTGCTCTGGGAGGAGACGGCCATCGCGTTCGTGAAGGTGCAGGTGTGGTGGCCGCCGGGGCCGGACGGCAGGACCGCGTAGGCGACCTTGCCGGCGATCTTCGACTTCGCGGGGTCCTCGAACTGGTTCGCGAAGTTGACGCCGTCGAAGTAGATGCCCACCTGGCCCTGCATGAAGGCGGCCGAGCACTCGTACCAGTTGAAGTTCACGACCCCCGGCGGGCCGTACTGCCGGAGCATGCCCGCGTAGAGGTCCATGGTCTTCGTCCACTCGGCGGTGTTGATCGCGGACTTGCCGTCCTTCAGGTAGTCGCCGCCCATCGCGAACAGCATGTAGGCCCACGGCGTCGCGTTCGCGTTCTTGAGCCCGCGGTAGACGATGCCGTACATGCCGGGCGGGCCGTGGAGGGCCTTCGCCTGGCTCTCCATCTCGGCCAGGGTCTTGGGCGCCTTCCACCCCTTCTGGTCGTAGAGGTCCTTCCGGTAGAACAGGACGAACGGATCCACGAAGGTCGGGATGCCGCTGATCGTCTTGTCGGGCTGCTGGACCGCCAGCTTCGCCCCCGGCAGGATGTCGTTCCAGTCGAAGTCGGGCGGCGTCAGCGTCGCGTCCTCGAGGAACTTGTTGATCGGGTGGTACCAGCCGGACTTCCAGAAGCGGCGCTTCTCGACGTGGGTCGAGGAGTGGAACCCGTCGACGCCGCCGGAGCCGCCGGTCATCTCGACGACCAGCTTCTGGCGCCCCTGGACCTCGGGCAGGATCTCGTACTTCACCTTCATCCCGCTCATGGACTCGAACTCGGGGATGTGCTTCACCATCTCGTCGACCCACGGGTGCTTGTAGAAGAGGAAGAAGAGCTCCTTCCCCTGGAAGCGCTTCCAGTTGAAGCCCTGGGCGCGGGCGGGCGTGAAGACGAACGGGCCCGTGGCGGCGCCGGCGAGGGCAGCGCCCCCGATACGGAGCACGGTACGGCGGGAGACGGCGCCGGCGCGCGGCGCGGACCGAGTGTCGTCCATGACACCCTCCTTTGGCATGCTAGGATCCAACTACGACGAACACGTGCGGCGATTAGTCTGGGACAGCGGTCCGCGCCTGTCAAGGCGAGGCGGCCGCGACGTCGCCCGACTCGATCCAGGAACGGAGGCTTCCTCATGCGACTCGGCTTCGCCTTGCCGACACTCGGACCGCTTGCCGGACCCGACGCGCTGAGCCGGAGCGCGCAGCGCGCCGAGGCGCTCGGCTATCACTCCGCCTGGGTGGCCGACCGGCTCCTCGCGCCCGTCGCGCCGCGCTCGCAGTACCCGGCCACCGCCGACGGGGTCCTGCCCGAGTACTTCAAGCGGTCGATGGACCCGGTGGAGGCGCTGACGTTCGCGGCCGCCCACACCCGGCGGATCACGCTCGGGACGAGCGTCCTCAACATGCCCTTCTACAACCCGGTGGTCCTCGCCCGCCGGCTGGCGACGCTCGACGTGCTGTCCGGCGGACGGCTCCGCGTGGGCCTCGGCCAGGCCTGGTCCGTGGACGAGCTGGAAGCGGTCGGGGCCGACCCGAAGGCCCGCGGCGCGCGCGCGGACGAGTTCATCGGGGTCCTCAAGGCGCTGTGGGGGCCGGATCCCGTCGAGTTCCAGGGCCGCCACTTCCGCGTGGCGCGCTCGATCGTCGGGCTCAAGCCCGTCCAGTCGCCGCACCCGCCGCTCTACCTCGCGGCCTACGTGGCGCCGGCGCTCCGCCGCGCGGCGGCGCTCGCCGACGGGTGGCTCCCGTCGGGCGTGCCCCTCCCCGCGCTGGGGCAGATGGTCATCCAGCTCCGCACGCTCGCGCGCGAGGCGGGCCGCGACCCCGCGCGGCTCGAGGTCATCTACCTGACGGGCGCCCAGGTCACCGACGCGGCCCTCGACGACGCGCACGCGCGGGCTCCTGTGCGGCAGCGCCGCCCAGATCCGCGGCGACCTGTCCCGGATGCGCGACGCCGGCGTCACCGAGGTCATCGCCTGGGGCGGCGGCGCCACCATCGACGCGTTCCTTGCCGGGCTCGAGCGGTTCCGCGAAGCGGCCGGCTGACGGACGGACACCGGCGATGAGCGCTCCGCCGCATCCGATCCGCTTCGGGGTCTTCACCGGGCGTCGCCCAGACGACGTGGCCCGATCTCCTGGAGGTCTGGCAGCGCGCGGACGAGATGGGCTTCGACACGGGGTGGGTGCCCGACCACTTCTACGCCGGCTACGGCGACCCGACCGGGCCCTGCTTCGAGGCCGGCACCGTGCTGGCCGCGGTGGCCGCCCGCACGCGCCGGATCGGGATCGGGCCCCTCGTGCTCAGCAACACGTTCCGACACCCGGCGGTCCTGGCCAACATGGCCGCGAGCCTCGACCACGTCGCGGAGGGGCGCTTCACGCTCGGGCTCGGCGCGGGGTGGCTGCAGACGCGAGCACGACGGCTACGCCCTCCCGTTCGGCACGATGCGGGACCGCATCGAGCGGCTGGACGAGGCCCTCACGGTGATCCGCCTGCTCCACACCGAGCGTCGCCCGAGCTTCGCGGGCCGCTTCTACCATCTCGCCGACGCGCTGTGCGAGCCCAAGCCCCACGGCGGCCGGCGGCTGCCCGTCCTCATCGGCGGGGGCGGGGAGAAGCTGACGCTCCGGGTCGTCGCCAAGCACGCCGACGAGTGGAACGGCGAGGTCGGGCCCAGCGCCTTCGCCCGGAAGCTCGGCGTGCTCCGCGAGCACTGCCGCGCGGTCGGCCGCAATCCCGACGACATTCGCGTCTCCGTGGTGCTGCGGAGCGAGGCGCAGGCCGAGGCGATGTGGGAGGCGATGGTCCGCATGAGCAACCCGAACCTCCTGGCCGAGCGCCGGCGGCTCGAGGGGGAAGGCGTGTCGGCCGCCGACCTCGAGGCGCGACTGCGGGCCTGGGTCTGGGAGTCGCTGCTCCCCGTCGACGAGAGCCGGGCGGTCGATCGGCTCCACGAGTACGTCGCCGTCGGCGTGACGCACTTCATCGTCGCGGCCCGCCCTCCCTACGACCTCGCGGGGCTCGAGCGCTTCCTGACGCGGGTGGCCGCGCGGGTTCGACGCTAGCGGCGCGGCCCGTCCGCCGCGTCAGCTCGCGGCGGCGGCTCGGCCGAAGATGGCCTGGGCGGCGGCCGCCGTTCGCGCTCGCCCGCTCGCCACCAGCGCGAGCGCCCGCAGACCGAGCAGCGACTCGTCGGAGACCGTCGGCGGCGTGACCGTGTAGCCGGTCGCCGCCGCCAGGAGGCCGGGCAGCGCGGGCAGCCGCCGCGCGAGCCCGCCGCTCAGCACGATCCGGTCGAGCCGGCGCCCGGGGTCGAGTCGCGGCAGGAGCGCGGCGTACTGCGCGACGAACGCGCGCAGCACGGATGCGAGGTAGTTCCGCACGGTCAGCGTGCCGTCCTCGATGCGGCCGAGCCGGCCGCCGTCCGCGTACCCCCAGGCGCCCTGGAAGACGGCGAGGTCGACGTCGAGGCTGGCCGAGGCCAAGTCAGCGGCGTCGAGCGCGGCCAGCTCCCGCCAGAAGTCGGGCGCCGGCGCGCCGCCGGCCCGCGCCGCGTCCTCGAGGAAGCCGACGAACGTCGCGAGCGCGCGGCCGCCCGGGATGTGCGTGATCGCGTGCAGCATGCCGCCGTCGAAGTACGGCCGGCGCTCGACGGCGTCGTCGCCGCTCGCGCGGTCCAGGACGGCGAGCTGGGACCCGGTGCCGAGGTTCAGCGAGACGCAGTCCCCGGCCGTCACGCCGGCGCCCAGGAGCGTCGTCTGGTGGTCGCCGGCGCCCACGTGCATCGGGACCCGGTGGCCCTCGTGCCGCCACGTCCCCGCGACCGCGCCCACCTCGGCCGGGGCGGCCAGCCGCACCGAGCGGCCCGTCAGCTCCCGGACGAGGGCGACGAGCTCGTCCGAGCTCCGCGACGTCCGAAGGTCGTAGAGCGCCATGCCGGCGAGCATGGTCGGGTGCCCGAGCCCGGTCGGGTCGCCGCATGCGCGGGCGAGCCAGTCGGGCAGCGAGACGACGTGCAGTCCGTCGGGGAGCGAGCGTCTCCCGCAGGAGGTGGACGAGGTTCATGAGCGGCAGGCCCGGCCGCGCCCGCATGCCCGTGATCGCCCGGAAGCGGTCGCCGAGCGCGCGCGTGACGAGGGTGACGCTGTCGACGCCCGCGATCGGCTCGCGCGAGCGCTCGTCCTTCCAGCTCACGTAGGGGGATCGAGGCCGCCCCGCGTCGTCGACGAGCGCGAAGCCGTGCATCTCGCCGCACGTCACGATGCCGGCGAGGGGCGACGCGAGCTCGCCCGCGTAGCCGGCGCAGAGGTCGAGGAAGCGGTCTCGGATCGCCTCGAGCGGCACCTCGAAGCGGCCCGGCCGTCCCGGGCTCGCCGGGATGGCCGCATGGTGGCGCACGTCGGTCAGCGCGCCGGTCTCGACGTCGATGAGGGCGGACTTGGTGCTGGTCGTCCCGAAGTCGATGCCGAGATAGGGACCGACCGCGCGTCTCACCTCCGCGACGGCGCCACGACGACGATCAGCTGGTGCGCCCGGCGTCCGTGGCTCGGCGCGAACGGCTAGGCGGGCACGATGGCGCCGCGAGTGATATGGCCATCCTCCTGCTGGCGGAACGCCTCGTTGATCTGGTCGAGCGGGAACGTGTGCGAGAGGATCCGGTCGTAGGGATACCGCTCGCGCGTCCGGATCATGAGGTCGAGCGTGGCCTTCAGGTGCTCGGCCTCGTAGTGGGCGACGCCGATGATCCGGCGGTTGCCGAAGAGGATCCACGCGGGGTCGAAGCGCGTCTCCCAGCCGACGTTGATGTTGCCGATCTCGAGGTAGGTGCCCTCGGGCGCCACCATGCGGAGGCCCTCGTCGACGACGTTCGGGTTGCCCACCAGCTCCATCACGACGTCGGCGCCCCACCGCTCGGTGAGCTCCATGACGCGCTCGATCCGCGCGGCGGGCGTCGGGCACTCGCGCAGGTCGACCGTCTCGTCGGCGCCGAAGTCCCGGGCGAGCTGGAGCCGCTCGTCGACGCCGTCGATCACGATCACCCGCGACGCGCCCATCTCGCGGGCGACGGCGCACGCGTAGACGCCGAGCCCGCCCGGCGCCCTGGATCGCGACCGTCCGGCCGGCCTTGAACCCGGCGATGTCGAGTCGCGGCGAGGACCTGCGTGAACGCGCAGTTGATGCCGGCGGCCATCTTGTCGGTGATCTCGTCGGGGATCCGGAAGATCGCGTGGTTCGGGCCGAGGTAGAAGTACTGGCCGTAGCCGCCCTGGAAGTGCGGCCACACGTCGCACGGCACCGACCAGTTGGACTGCCGGGTCGGGCACGACTTGAACTGCCGGCGGAGGCAGGCCCGGCAGCGGCCGCAGGGCAGGAAGTAGCGGTAGATGACGCGGTCGCCCTCGCGGAGCGGCTGCCCCGACGAGTCCGTCGTCACCCCGGCGCCGAGCTTGGCGATCGTGCCCATGTGCTCGTGCCCGGTGTTGAGCGGGAGCTTCCGCCCCCGCTTCTCCATGTCCTGCTCGCCCTTCCAGTAGTGCATGTCGGAGCCGCAGACGTTCGCGATCGCCACCTTGATGAGGACCGCGCCGGGCTTCGGGTCCGGCACCGGGTACTCGCGGATCTCGAAGCCCTTGCCCACGCCCATCCACGCGGCCAGCCTGCCGGTCTCAGCCATGACGGTCGCTCCTCCGGATGCGGGTGATCGATCGTGACTGCGCGCAGTCTACCGCATCGGCGCCGGGTCCGTCAGGCGAGGCGGGCCCGACGGCGAGAGCCGGGTCACCGACGGCGTGGCGGTGGCGTGGTAGGCTAGCCGGGTCACGCGTGGGCCGGCCCGAGCCGGCCCGCGTTGCGAGGGGAGGCCTCGATGCGCCTCGGCTACTTCACGATGCCCCTCCATCCGCCGGGGGCCGATCCCGGGCGGACGATGGCGGACGACCTCGAGCAGTTGGTGTTCCTCGACCAGCTGGGCTTCGAGGAGGCCTGGGTCGGCGAGCACATCACGGCGGAGTGGGAGAACATCCCGTGCCCCGACCTCTTCATCGCCCAGGCGCTCGGCGTCACGCGGCGGATGAAGCTCGGGACCGGGGTCTCGTGCCTGCCGAACCACAACCCCCTGATGCTGGCCCAGCGCATCGCGCAGCTCGACCAGATGGCGCAGGGCCGCTTCCTCTGGGGCGTGGGCTCGGGCGGGTTCCCGGGCGACCTCGAGCTCTTCGAGCTCGACGCGAAGGGCGGCGAGCACCGCACGGTCACCCGCGCCGCGCTCGATCTCATCCTGGACCTCTGGAACGACCCGAAGCCCGGCGTCTACGAGGCGCCGCGCTGGCGCTTCCGCGTCCCCGAGCCGCAGGAGGACATCGCGCTCCGGCTCCACTTCCGCCCGTACCAGCGGCCGCACCCGCCGATCGCCGTGGCGGGCGTCACCGAGAAGTCGGACACGCTGGTCCTGGCCGGCGAGCGCGGCTACATCCCGATGAGCATCAACTTCGTGCCGCCGCGCGTCCTCAAGACGCACTGGAGCTCGGTCGAGGCGGGGGCGCGGCAAGGGGGCCGGGTGGCCGATCGCGCCACCTGGCGCATCGCCCGCGACGTCCTCGTCGCCGAGACGTCGGCGGAGGCGCGCCGGCAGGCGCTGGCCGGGCCGATGGGGCGCGACTGGACCGGTTACTTCTTCCCGCTGGTCAAGAAGGGACGCGGCCTCGACGTCCTCAAGCAGGATCCGGCGATGCCCGACAGCGCGGTCACGCTCGAGTACCTGGCCGACAACACGTGGCTCGTGGGCGATCCCGACGAGGTGGTCCGGCGCATTCGAGCCCTTCGCGAGGACGTCGGCGATTTCGGCACGCTCCTCGTCATCGGCCACGAGTGGGAGCCGCGCGAGCTCTGGACGCGGTCCATGCGCCTGCTCGTCGACGAGGTGCTTCCGCGCCTGTGAGCCTGCCCGCGGAGGAGACCCGCCGGTGACGACGCGCCCGCCCGCCGACGTGGGGACCCCGGTCGCCGACATCGACACCCCGGCCCTCGTGGTCGAGCTGGACGCCTACGAGCGCAACCTCGACCGGATGGCGACCTCGCTCGCCGGCACTCCCGTGCGCCTCCGCGGCCACGCCAAGACGCACAAGTGCCCGGTCGTCGCCCTCCACCAGATCGCGCGGGGCGCGGTGGGGTCGTGCTGCCAGAAGGTGAGCGAGGCCGAGGCCATGGTGTACGGGGGCGTCCGGAACGTCCTCGTGTCGAACGAGGTGGTCGGCGCCCGGAAGATCGCCCGCCTGGTCGGGCTCGCGCGGCAGGCCGAGGTGGCGGTGTGCGCCGACGACCCGGACAACGTCCGCGACCTCGACGAGGCGGCGGGCGCGTTCGGGGTGCGGCTGCCGGTGCTCGTCGAGATCGACGTCGGGATGAGCCGGTGCGGCGTCCTGCCGGGAGAGCCGGCCCTCCGGCTGGCGCGCCACGTGGCGGCGCAGCGGAACCTCCGGTTCGCGGGCCTCCAGGCCTACCACGGCCGCGCGCAGCACATCAACGAGGAGGAGAAGCGCCGCGCGACGATGGAGGTGTCCATCGACCAGGTCCGCCAGACGGTCGACCTCCTCGCCCGCCACGGCTTGCCGTGCGAGACCGTCAGCGGGGCGGGGACCGGCACGTACCGGTGGGAGGCCGCGAGCGGGGTCTACACCGAGGTGCAGGCCGGCTCCTACTGCTTCATGGACGTCGAGTACGGCCTGGTCGAGGGGTTCCCGAGGGAGTTCGAGCAGTCGCTCTACGTCCTCGCGACCGTGATGAGTCGTCCCACCGCCGACCGCGCGGTGGTCGATGCCGGCCTCAAGGCCCTCTCGGTCGACAAGGGGATGCCCCGGGTGCGGGACCTCGCGGGCGTCGAGTACCAGCGGGCCTCCGACGAGCACGGCGTGCTTCGGCTCGAGGCGGACGGGCGCGGGCTCGCGCTCGGCGACCGGGTCTGGCTCGTCCCCGGCCACTGCGACCCGACGATCAACCTCCACGACTGGTATGTCGCCGTCCGCCGCGGCCGCGTCGAGGCCCTCTGGCCGATCACCGCGCGCGGCGCGGGCCTGTGACGGGGCTCCCCCGGCGCACTCGGTCCATCGCGGGCCGCGAAGCGGCCTGGCTCGAGGCAGGGTCGGGAGCCGCCGCTCGTCCTGATCCACGGGGCGGGCGGGAGCGCGGATCTCTGGCAACCGCAGCTCGAGGGGCTCACCGACCTGGCGCGCGTCGTGGCGCTCGACCTGCCGGGTCACGGGCCGCAGCGGGGCCGCGGCAGTCAGAGCATCGCCGCCTACGCGGACTGGGTCGACGGCTTCCTCGACGCCCTCGGCGACGAGCCCGTCGTGGTCGTCGGCCACTCGATGGGCGGCGCGATCGCTCAGACCGTCGCGCTCGCGCGGCCGGAGCGTCTCGCGGGCCTGATCCTCGTCGGGACGGGCGCGCGGCTCCAGGTGCTGGCCCGCGTCCTCGAGCTCCTGCGCCAGCGCCCCGCGGAGGGCTTCGGCCTGATCGAGAGGCTCTCGTACGCGGCGGCGACGCCTCCGGATCGCGTCGCGATGGTGGACCGCGTCCTCCGGGCGGGCGCGCCGCTGGTGACGCTGGGCGACTACCTGGCGTGTGACCGGTTCGACGTGCGGCCGCGGCTCGGCGCCATCCGGACGCCCACGCTCGTCGTCGCGGGGACCGAGGACCGCCTCACCCCCGTGGCCTCCGGCCGCCTCCTGGCGGCGGCGATCGGCGGGGCGCGCCTGGTCGAGATCGCCGACGCCGGGCACTTCCCCCAGCTGGAGCAGCCCGCGGCGGTCAACGCCGCGATCCGGGAGTTTCTCGCGGGGCTGCCCCGGGTGCCGTCCGGCGGGCTCGCCGGGACGCCCGCGTAGCGATGCAGGTGATCCGCATGAGCACCGGAGGACCGGCGGGTGGACCTTCGCGCGGGCCCGTGGCGCGCGCGTGGCCCTGGCAGAGCCTGGCCAACTGCGAGAACATCGGCGGTAAGATCGTGTGCACGCGATGAAGAAGGGTCCGCTCCGCCGCGGCGCGCTCGTCGTCCGGCCCGGCGACCACCGGGGCGACTACTTCCGCGTGCTGCAGGAGACCGCGCGCAGCCAGACCGCGGTCATGACCGTGGCGCCCGGGCAGGACGCCGGTCCGGCCGAGACGCACGCCGCCGACCAGATCGTCTACGTGATCGAGGGGGAGGCCGAGGTCCGCCTCGACGCCGAGCCGGTGACGGTCGGGCCCGGCGCGCTCGTCCTCATCCCCGCCGGCACGCTCCACCACGTGCGGAGCGTGGGCGCGCACCCGCTCTTCTTCCTCACCGTCTACGCCCCGCCGGAGTACTGACGCCGCGGGCCGCGCGGCCGACGGGCCTCGGGCGCGGGCGTCAGCGGGACGGCGGCTCGGGGCGGCGGCCGAGCTCGACCGGGATCTTGAGCGACTTGCCGTCGCGGACCACCGATAGCTCGACGCGCGTGCCCGGCGCCATCCCGACGATGCGCCGGGTCAGCTCCGGCGGCGTGACGATCGGCTGGTTGTTGACCGCGACGATGACGTCGCCCTTGCGCACGCCGGCCCGCTCGGCGGGCGCGCCCTCGACGACGCTCTCGACGGCGACGCCCTTCTGCTCGGCCTCGGTCGCGTCCGGCGCGACCGGCCGGACGGACACGCCCAGGTACCCGCGGACCACCCCGCCACGGTCCCGGAGCTGGAGCAGCACCGTCTTGGCGAGGTTCACCGGGATCGCGAAGCCGATGCCGATGGAGCCGCCCGACTGGGAGAAGATCGCGCTGTTGATCCCGACCACGGCGCCGCGGCTGTCGATCAGCGGCCCGCCCGAGTTGCCCGGATTGATGGACGCGTCGGTCTGGACGAACTCGTCGTAGGGGCCGCTCCCGATGAAGCGCTCCTTGGCGCTCACGATGCCGGTCGTCACCGTCTGGTCGAGCCCGAAGGGATTGCCGATGGCCATGACGGGCTCGCCCACCTCGAGCTGGTCCGAGTCGCCGAGCGGGAGGGCGATCAGCTTCGACGCGTCGATCTTGAGGAGCGCGAGGTCGGTGGGCGGGTCGGTGCCCACGATCCGCGCGGGATACTCGCCGCCCCGGGAGAGACGCACGCTGATGTCGCCGCCGCCCGCCACGACGTGGTTGTTGGTCACGACGTAGCCGTCGGTCGAGATGACGAACCCGGAGCCGAGGCTCGATTTCTGCCCGCCCGGCGGCGTCCCTTCGAAGAAGCGGCGGAAGAACTCGGCCCGCGGGTCGGCGCCGCGCCCCTGCGTGCTGACGTTGACGACGGCCGGCCGGGCCGCCTTGGCGAGGTCGACCCAGAGCTGGAAGGCCGGCTGGAGCGGCCCGTCCTTCGGCGCGTTGGTCCAGAACTCGGCCGCCGCCCACCGCGGCGGGTGCAGGTCGACCCGGATCGAGACGAGACCGCCGACGATCAGGAGGCCGACCACCAGGACGACGGCGACGAGCCAGGTCGCGCGCTGGGTCACGGCGCCCATTCTACCCCGAACCGAGGACCCGTCATCCTGACCGGCGCGCGGCGGCGTGGCAGAATTGGGGCGCGCCGGGGTCAGGCCTCGGCGCCGCACCGGACCTCCACTCGGCGCCCGAGGGGTCGGACCCCAAGCGAGGAGATGGGATGCCCTACGACACGATACGGCTCGACGTGGCCCAGGGTGTCGCGACGATCACGCTCGCGCGGCCGGACGCGTACAACGCCCTCACCCTCGCGCTGGCGCGCGAGCTCTTCGGGGCGGTCCTCGCGGTGGACGAGGACCCGGCGGTGCGCTGCGTCGTCCTCACCGGCGCGGGCAAGGCCTTCTGCGGCGGCGGCGACGTCAAGGACTTCGCGCAGGACCTGCCGCGGATCGGGGTGCTCCTGAAGGAGCTGACCACCTACATCCACGGCGTGGTCTCCCGCCTCGTGCGGACGCCGAAGCCCGTGATCACGGCCGTCAACGGCGTGGCCGCCGGCGGCGGGCTCGCGCTCGCCCTGGCCGGCGATCTCGTGATCGCCGCCGAGTCGGCCCGGTTCACCATGGCGTACTCCCGCATCGCCGCCACGCCGGACGGCTCCTCGACCTACTGGCTGCCGCGGCTCTGCGGCATCCGCCGCGCGGTCGAGCTCTTCTACACGAACCGCGTCCTCACCGCGAAGGAAGCCGTGGAGTGGGGGCTCGCGACGCGCGTCGTGGCCGACGCGGAGTTCCCGGACGCGGTGCGACGCCTGGCCGCCGAGCTGGCCCAGGGGCCGACCCTCGCCCTCGGGCGCGGCAAGCGCCTCCTGCATCTCTCGACGACCGAGAGCCTCGAGACCCAGATGGAGCACGAGAGCCAGTCGATCGCCCAGAGCGGGCACACCGAGGACTTCGCCGAAGGCGTGCGGGCCTTCGCCGAGAAGCGCCCCCCGGTCTTCCGCGGCCGCTAGCCGTCTACCGGCGGCGCGCTTGGCCGGCGCCCGCCGGGCCGGCTTCGCGGCGCGCTTCGCCGCGCGCGGCGGCGGCATCGCGGCGACCGTGCGGATCTCGACCAGGAAGCCCGGGCGCGGCAGCACCGCCTGGACCGTCGTCCGCGCGGGCGGATCCGTCGGGAAGAATCCCTTGTAGACCTCGTTGAACGCCGCGAAGTCGCCGATGTTGCTGAGGAGGCAGAGGCACTCGACGGAGTGCGCGAGCGAGGTGCCCGCCGCCCCGAGGATCGCCTGGATGTTCTCCAGGACCTGGCGCGTCTGGGCGCGGATGTCGCCCTCGACGACCTGCCCGGTGCTGGGGTCGAGCGGGACCTGGCCCGCCACGAAGACGAGGTCGCCGTGACGGATGGCCTGCGAGTAGGGGAGACCCGTCCGGGGACCCTTGTCGGTGCTGATGACCTGGCGCTTCACGTGCTCCTCCGTTGTTTGGGGTTGGGGGCCGCTACCGGACGAAGCTGGCCTGCCGGGCGGTCTCGATGACGCGCGGCACGTCGTCGAGGCTCAGGACGTCGTGCGCCAGGAGCAGCTCGAACTCGTGGCGGAGCGTCGTCCGGAGCAGGTAGGTGCCGTCGGTGTTGATCGTCGTCCGCACGCCGGCGTCCCGCAGGCGCTGGTAGACCTCCCGGAACTCGTCCCAGCCCGAGACGGCGCGCGTGCGGAGATTCGACGACGGGCACAGCTCGAGCACCGTGCCCTGGTCGCCGAGGCGGCGCATCAGCTCCTCGCTGCGCGCGGCGGCGATCCCGTGGCCGATGCGGTCGGGCTGGAGCTTCTCGAGCACGGCGAAGACGCCGTCGGCGCCCGTGTGCGAGGTCTCCCCGGTGTGGATGGTCGTGCCGAGCCCGGCGGCGCGCGCCCGGGCGAAGAGGTCGCGATAGCGGTCCACGTCGCCCCCGAACTCGAGCGTGTGCTGCTCGGGTCCGGCGAGGTCGATGCCCACCACGCCGCGGTCCCGGTAGCGCTCGGCCTTGCGGACGATGATGTCGTTGAGCTCGTAGTCGAACTCGCGGGCGAGGCAGAAGATCAGTCCGGCCCGGATCCCGTAGGCGAGGCAGGCGCGCTCCATCCCCCGGATGGCGGCGGCGATGATGTGGTCGAGGTCCCGCTCCCCGCCCAGGTTCCGCTTCATGGGGTTGAAGCGCAGCTCGATGGTCGACACGCGCGAGGAGCGGTACTCCTTGCCGATGATCGAGTAGACGGACCGCTCGATGGCCGCCGGCGACGACTGGATCCGCTCGGTCCAGCGGTGGAGGATGTCGAGGTAGGTGTCGAGCGAGGTGACGCGGTCCGGATCGGCGTAGACGAGGTCCTGGAACTCCGGGTAGGTCTTCACCGGCAGCTTGAACCCGTGGTCGTGGGCGATCTCCCACAAGCACGTGCGGCGCCACCGCGGCGCCGACGTGGATGTGGAGGTCCACGAGGTCGGTCGCCTCGAGGAGCCGCCGCGCCCGCTCGCGGGCGGCGCGCGCGCCGTCCCGCGAGTCACTCACGCCGCGCCGCCCCCGTCCCCGATCGCATCGCGTGGCCGCTAGGGCAGCGGCAGGTTCTTGTCCGCCATCACCTGGCGGAGGCGGTCGGGATAGTCGGTGATGATCCCGTCCACGCCGAGGTCGATCAGGCGGACCATGTCGGCCCGGTCGTTGACGGTCCAGGGGATCACGGCGAGGCCGAGGGCGCCGGCCTCCCGCACGCGCTCGGGGGTCAGGTCCCGGAAGAAGGGCGACCAGACCGCGCAGCCCGCGCGCTCCACCAGGCGCGGCACCGAGCCCGCGAGGTCGTCGACGTCGAGGCCGGCCGTCCACGGCGAGGGGCCGGGCCGGCCCTGCTGCACGTTGTCGAAGCCGGCCTGCTGGATCGTCAGGCACACCGTGCGGATCTCGGGGGCGAGCCGCCGGATCTCGACGAGCGTGCGCCAGTCGAACGACTGCACGGTGGCGATCGCCGCGAGGCCCTGCGCCCGCCAGAACTCGACGACGGCCTTCGCGAACACCTCGGGCGGCGGCGCCTCCGCCGGCCGATCGGGCCGGAGCTTGGTCTCGGCGTTCAGGCGCACGTTCCGGCCGGAGGCGCGCGCGAGGGACACGACCTCCGCGAGCGTCGGGACGCCCTCGCCGTCGGCGGGCGCCTGCTGGGGCCACTGCTGGGCGTACCGGCTCTTGGGATCGAGGCGGCCCACGTCGTAGCGCCGAAGCTCGGCGAGCGTGAGCGCGCCGAGCGCCGGCCCCGGCGCGGCGAGCCACCGGCCGTCGGGCCCGCGCACCACGTCCGGGTTCAGCACTTGATCGTGGGACACCACCAGCACGCCGTCCCGCGTCATGCCGAGGTCGAGCTCCAGCGTGGTGACGCCGATCTCGAGGGCCCTTCGGAACCCGGCGAGGGTGTTCTCGGGCGCGAGCCCGCGCGCGCCGCGATGCCCCTGAAGATCGAAGGCGGCGGCCGGCGAAGGGCCCGCTCCCACGAGGATGAGCGCCGCCAGGAGGTACGGGGCGGGGCCGCGGCGGCGCGCGCGCATGCTCGAATCGTACTGCGGCCCGTGCGCCAGGAGAAGGGGCGCCGGACCGCGTCCGGTCATCGCGCCGCGGTATACTGCCGCCGCATGTCCGCCGAGTCCGGGGGAGAGGCGCCGGCCGAGCCGATCGACGGGTCGCCGCGGTTCAACCGGTGGGTGACGGGCGTCGCCCTCGGGCTCCTGGCCGGCCTGGCCGCCCTCCTGTTCTGGCCGGCGCACGGGCTCGACTTGCTCGACCGGCCGGAGCAATCGCTCGAGCGCGTGGTCACGCGCGAGATGGACCTCCGGGCCGCGCTCGGGACGGCTCCCGTCTGGGAGCGCCGGTTTCTGGCGCTCGCGCTCTCCTCCGACGCCGAGGCCCGAGGCGACGCGATCCTCTGGTACGAGGAGCTCGTGCGCGAGGAGAGCTCCCCGGTGGCCGAGCTCCATCGCGTCGTGCTGCTCGCGGAGGACGAGCAGCACGAATCCGTCCAGGCGGCGCTCGACGCCTGGACGCCGACCGACCCCCCGGTGGCGCGTCTCGCGGAATGGGCTCGCGCGGCGTACGACCGGACGCCACCCTCGCCCGCCGAGCTCCGGGGCGCCATCGATGCGGTCCGGCGCGAGCTGCCGGCGGGCTGGTTCACGGACCGCTTGCTGGCGCGGCTGGCGTCGCGCCTCGGCGATCCGGAGACCGCGGCGGCGGCGGAGCGGGCGACCCAGGCGCGCGGGACCGCGGCTCCTCTGGCGGCTCCGCGCGATCCTCGGCGTCGAGATCCTGCTCGTGGTCCTGGGGGCCGCCGCGCTCGCGCTGTTTGCGCGGGCGCCGGGGCTCCGCGCCGCGCGGGTGGGCGCCGCGCCGATTCCCCCCCGCTGGGCCTTCGCGGACGGGGTGGGGCTCTTCGCGCGCGGCGCCGTCGGCCTCGTGGGCGTGGCCCTCCTGTGGCCGCTCTTCCCGGACACCGCGTGGTCGAGTCTCCTGATCACGCTCCTGTCCGCGGTGCCGCTCCTCGGGTACGTGTTCTGGTACTGCCGGCGCTCGGGGTCGTCGGTGGCCGAGACGTTTGGCCTCCGCGTCTCCCCGGAGCAGGGAGGGCCCGCGAGGGTGGCGCGCGTCACGCTCGCGCTCGTCGCCGTGTCCACCGTCGGGGACTTCGTGCTCGACTTCGTCGGGTCGCGCCTCGGGCTCGCGCCTCACTGGTCCGACGGCTTCCAGGAGCGGCTCGTGTGGGGCACGCCGGGCGAGGTGGCGGTGGACGTCCTGGACAGCTGCGTCCTCGCCCCGGTCCTCGAGGAGCTGCTCTTCCGCGGCGTGCTGTACGGGACGCTCCGGCTCCGGCTCGGCCCGGGGGCGGCGACCCTGGTCAGCGCCGGGATCTTCGCCCTGGCGCACGGCTATGGGGCGGTGGGCTTCGGCTCGGTCCTGATGAGCGGCGTGCTCTGGGCGGTGGCCTACGAGCGGACGCGCAGCCTCCTGCCGGGGATCCTGGCCCACGCGGCGAACAACGTCCAGGCGACCGCGATCGTCCTCGCGACCCTCCGCTTCTAGCGCCGCCCCGGCGGCCTTCACCCGCTTCCGGCCCGTACGCCCGCCTTGTGGCGGCGGGCAGAGGTGTTACCATCCGTGGCGACGATCGGCGCGCGGCCGCTTCCCCCATGGATCGCAGGCTAGTCCGCCCCGTCGGAGAGATCACCACACCGAGGAGGTAAGTGAACATGAGGAAACTGGCAGCCTGGTCCGCCGCCCTGGCGGTGGTCGCGCTCGGCGCGCTCGTCCCGGAGGCGTCCGCGCAGCAGAAGTTCATCACGATCGGGACCGGCGGCGTCACCGGCGTGTACTACGCCGCGGGGGGCGCGATCTGCCGGCTCGTCAACAAGGACCGCAAGACGCACGGCATCCGGTGCTCGGTCGAATCGACGGGCGGGTCCGTGTTCAACATCAACACCATCAAGGCCGGCGAGCTGGACATGGGCGTCGCCCAGTCCGACGTGCACTACAACGCCGCCAAGGGCCTCGGCCAGTTCAAGGACGCCGGCGCCTACGGCGACCTTCGCGCGGTCTTCTCGCTGCACCCGGAGCCCTTCACGGTGCTCGGCCGGAAGGAGCTCAACGCCAGGAGCGTTCGCCGACTTCAAGGGTAAGCGGTTCAACGTCGGCAATCCCGGCTCCGGCACGCGCGCCTCGATGGAGGAGCTGCTCGCGGCCCTGGGGTGGAAGCTCTCGGACTTCGCCCTCGCCTCGGAGCTCAAGGCCGACGAGCACGGCCCCGCCCTCTGCGACGGGAAGATCGATGGCTTCTTCTACGGCGTCGGGCACCCGTCGGCCAACATCCAGGATCCGACCACGAGCTGCGGCGCCAAGCTCGTGTCCCTGACAGGGCCCGCCGTCGACAAGCTGGTCAAGGAGCGGCCCTACTACGCGCCCGCGACCATCCCGGGCGGCCTGTATCCCGCGAATCCGGAGCCGACCCAGACGTACGGTGTGCTGGCGACGTTTGTCTCCTCGTCGAAGGTGCCGGCCGACGTCGTGTACGCGGTGGTCAAGGCGGTGTTCGACAACTTCGACGAGTTCAAGAAGCTCCATCCCGCCCTGGCCGTGCTGAAGACGGAGGACATGATCACGAACGGGCTCTCGGCGCCGCTCCACGACGGCGCGGCCAAGTTCTACCGGGAGAAGGGCTGGCTCAAGTAAGCCGAGGCCGACGGACCGGCGCCCGTCGGGGCGCCCTGCGGACGGGCGGAAGGCACCTGCCTTCCGCCCGTCTCGCTTGAGGAGGGTGGATGGAGGCCGAGACGCCGAAGGCGTACACCAGCGACCAGCTGAATCAGCTCGTCAAGGAAGCGGACATCGGCGGCCGCGACCCGGGCGGGCGGGTCGGAACGTTCCTCGCTCTCCTGGCCGGTGGCTGGTCGATCTTCCAGGTCTGGTACGCCTCGCCGCTCCCGTTCGTCCTGCGGTTCGGCATCTTCAACGACACCGAGGCCCGCGCGATCCACCTCGCGCTGGCGATCTTCCTGGCGTTCATGGCGTTCCCGGCGTTCAAGTCGTCGTCGCGCCAGCGGATACCGTGGGCAGACTGGGTGCTCGCCACCGTAGGGGCGTTCTGCGGCGCGTATCTCTATGTCTTCTACAACCAGCTCGCCCTGCGGCCGGGCCAGCCGACCACGCTGGACATGGTGGTGGGGCTGGTCGGGATCGCGATCATGCTCGAGGCCACGCGGCGGGCCATGGGCACCGCCATGCTGATCACGACCGGCGTCTTCCTCGCCTACATCTTCGCCGGCCCGTACATGCCCGAGGTGATCCAGCACAAGGGCGCGAGCCTGTCGCGCATGGTCTCGCACATGTGGCTCACCACCGAGGGCGTCTACGGCGTGGCGCTCGGCGTCTCGGTCCAGTTCATCTTCCTGTTCGTGCTCTTCGGCACGCTGCTCGACATCGCGGGCGCCGGCAACTACATGATGCAGGTCTCGACCGCGCTGCTCGGCCACCTCCGCGGGCGGCCCGGCCAAGGTGGCGGTGCTGTCGTCGGCGCTGAACGGGGTGGTCTCCGGCTCCTCGGTGTCGAACGTCGTCTCCGGCGGCATCTTCACGATCCCGATGATGAAGCGGACCGGCTACTCGGGCGTGAAGGCGGGCGCCATCGAGGCCGCCTCGTCGATCAACGGCCAGCTCATGCCGCCCGTCATGGGCGCGGCGGCGTTCCTCATGGTGGAGTACGTCGGCATCCCGTACTCGGAGATCATCAAGCACGCCGCGCTGCCGGCCATCATCTCCTACGTGGCGCTCTTCTACATCGTCCACCTGGAGGCGCTCAAGTACGACCTGAAGCCGATCCCGCGCCACGGCCCGCCGCGGCGGCGCCAGCGGCTCATCGAGGGCGCGCTCGGCGCCGCGGGCACGCTCGCCGCCGTCGTCGTCATCTACTACGTCGTCACCGGGGTGCAGCGGGTCTTCGGGGAGTCGGCCGGCTGGGTCGCTCGCGATCCTCACGGCCGGCGGCTACCTCGGGCTGCTGGCCTTCTCGGCCCGCTTCCCGGACCTGCCGATGGACGATCCGAGCGCGCCGGTCATCCGGCTGCCGGAGCTGTGGCCGACGGTGCGCGCGGGCCTGCACTTCCTCGTCCCCCTCGTGGTCCTCCTGTGGTGCCTGATGGTCGAGGAGCTGTCTCCCGGGCTGTCGGCGTTCTGGGCCACGGCGACGGTCATGGCGACGGTGGTGGTGCAGCCGCCGCTCCTGGCGCTGCTCCGGCGCCAGGGCGAGGTCCGCGCGGCGCTCCGGCGCGGGCTCGGCGACCTCTGGAAGGGGCTCGTGCTCGGGGCGCGCAACATGATCGGCATCGGGGTGGCGACGGCCAGCGCCGGGCTGATCGTGGGCGCGATCACGCTCACCGGCATGGGCTTCATGATGACGGAGCTCGTGGAGTACGTCTCGGGCGGGAACGTGCTGGTGATGCTGGTGCTCACCGCCGTCGTCTGCCTCCTGATCGGGGCGGGCGTGCCGACCACCGCGAACTACATCCTGGTCGCGACGATCATGGCCCCGGTGATCGTGGAGCTCGGGGCCCAGTCCGGCCTGGTGATCCCGCTGATCGCCGTGCACCTCTTCGTCTTCTACTTCGGCATCATGGCCGACGTCACGCCCCCGGTGGGCCTCGCCTCGTACGCGGCGGCGGCGATCTCCGGCGACGATCCGAACGCCACCGGCATGCAGGCCACGTGGTACAGCTTCCGGACCGCCGTGCTGCCGTTCGTGTTCGTCTTCAACCCGCAGATCCTGTTCATCGGCGTCCACTCGTGGTGGGAGGTGACCCTGGTCGCCGTCACCGCGACCGTGGCGTCGCTCCTCTTCGCGGCGGCGACGATGGCCTGGTTCCGGACCCGCTGCAACGCGCTCGAGATCGCGCTCCTGCTCGTGGCGACCTTCCTCTTCTTCCGGCCCGACTGGGTGATCGACCGCTTCCACCCGGAGTACGTGAGCGCGCCGGCAAAGGACATCTACCGTGTCGCCGACACGCTCGTGCCCGACCAGCTCCTGGTGCTGGGTATCAGAGGGGAGAACGTCGAGGGCGATGAGGTCCGGAAGGTGGTCGCGCTGCCGATGGGGCCGGGTCGGGACGGCCGGGAGCGGATCCGGAACGCGGGCGTGACGCTGGTGCCCCAGGGAGAGGAGATCCAGGTCGCCGCGGTGAAGTTCGGCAGCCTCGCGCGGAAGCTCGGGATCGACCAGGGCTACACGATCGCCGAGCTCAAGCTGCCGAACCCGGCCCGCCCCGCCCCCTACTGGGTCTTCATCCCCGGGGCCCTGGTCGCCCTGCTCGTCTGGTGGTGGCAGGGGCGTTCGCCAGCGCGCGGCCCCGCGCCCCGGCCTCGCCGTGCCGTAGGCGGCGCCTTGAGAGCGCGCGGGACCGCAGGTAAGATTGCGCGGTACGGAGGGTGACGGCGATGATCGAGTCCATGATCGCGGAGCGAATGGGGCGGCTCGGGACCGAGACCGCCTTCGAGGTGCTGGCGCGGGCGAAGGCGCTCGAGCGCCAGGGCAAGTCGGTCGTGCACCTCGAGATCGGCGAGCCCGACTTCGACACGCCGGCGCACATCCGCGAGGCGGCCAAGCGGGCGCTGGACGCGGGAGCCACCCACTACGGCCCGTCGGCCGGGCTTCCCGAGCTGCGCGAGGCCATCGCCGAGCACATCGAGAAGACCCGCGGGGTCCCGGTGGCGCCGGACGAGGTGGTGGTCACGCCCGGGGCCAAGCCCATCATGTTCTTCGTCATCATGGCGCTCACGAATCGCGGGGACGAGGTGGTGTACCCGAACCCCGGCTTCCCCATCTACGAGTCGGTGATCAACTTCGTGGGCGGGGTCCCGGTCCCCATCCCCCTCCTCGAGGAGAGCGGCTTCGGCTTCGACCTGCGGGAGCTCGAGCGGCGCGTCTCGCGGAAGACCAAGCTGATCATCATCAACTCGCCGGAGAACCCGACGGGCGGCGTCCTGTCGCCGGACGACGTCGGCCGCATCGCCGACCTGGCGCGGCACTACGGAGTCCCCGTGCTGTCGGACGAGATCTACCGGCGGTTCCTCTACGAGGGCGAGTTCGCGTCGGTCGCGAGCCTGCCCGGCATGAAGCCCCAGACGATCATCCTGGACGGGTTCTCGAAGACCTACGCCATGACCGGCTGGCGGCTCGGGTTCGGCGTCATGCCGAAGGCGCTCGCCGACCACCTCACGCGCCTCATGACGAACTCGGCCTCCTGCACCGCGACCTTCATCCAGCACGCCGGCCTGGCCGCCCTGCGCGGCGACGACACCCCGGTGCAGCAGATGGTGGAGGAGTTCCGCCAGCGGCGCGACCTCGTCGTGGACGGGCTCAACCGGATCCCCGGCGTCAGCTGCGCCCGGCCCCGCGGCGCGTTCTACGTGTTCCCGAACGTGAAGGCGCTCGGGCGGCCCTCGAAGGAGATCGCCACCCACCTGCTCGAGCAGGCCGGCGTGGCCGTGCTGGGCGGGACGGCGTTCGGCGAGCACGGCGAGGGGTACCTCCGCCTGTCCTACGCCGCCTCGCGCGAGACCATCCGCGAGGCGCTCTCGCGCATCGAGCGCGGGCTCGGGAGCCTCGGGTGACACGTCGCGCGTCCACCGACCGCGTGATCCGGAGCGCATGCGCATGGCGATCCTGACGGACCGGGACCGGACGGCGGTCAAGACCGAGCTCGCCAAGCTCGCGGGGCCGGTCAAGCTGGTCGTGTTCACGACCCAGCTCGGGGCGTCGGAGTACTCGCTCGAGACCGAGCGGCTGGTCCGGGAGGTCGCCGAGTGCTCGGACCAGGTGACGGTGGAGATCCTGAACCTCCACATCGACCGGGCGCGGGCGGAGGCCTACGGCGTCGACCGCGTGCCGGCGATCGTCGTCGAGGGGGCCCAGGACTACGGGATCCGCTTCTTCGGCATTCCGATGGGCTACGAGTTCACGAACCTGATCGACTCGATGATCGCCGCCTCGTCCGGCACCCCGTCGCTCCAGGCCGCCACGCTCGAGCGCCTCTCCCAGCTGAAGGAGCGCGTCCACATCCAGGTCTTCGCGACGCCCACCTGACCGCACTGCCCCCGGGCCGTGCGCCTGGCTCATCACCTCGCCATCGCCTCCCCGTGGATCCGCGGCGACTGCGTCGAGGCGAACGAGTTCCCCGACCTGGCGCAGCGCTACATGGTCATGGCCGTGCCGAAGACGGTCGTCAACGACCGGGTGTCGTTCGAGGGGGCGGTGCCGGAGGCGGATTTCGTCGACGCCGTGCTGCGGGCGGTCGACGGGACGGGCACCGACGGCGGCGCGAGCGCAGACCCGTGAGCTGGGACCAGATCCTCGCGGCGGTGGGGTTCGGCGCCCTGTTCGTGCTCCTCTGGCGCCGCGGTCTCGGCTGACGGCCCCCGCCGGGGACGGGCTCCGGGTCGGAGCCCGGGCAGTGCGGCGCGCCGCAGTCCTCGCGCCCTCGGTCGCCCGCCGACGCCGATCCGCCGCTAGCCGCGCTCGACGGCACGCAGCTCCGCGGCGTTAGGACTCGTCCGGCCGGCGCGGCGCCGCCGGGCTACAGGATCCGGTGGTACCAGAGGACGGACAGGAGCGCCGAGGCGAGCGCGAAGGCGAGCGCCGCCGCCGCGAACAGCGCCGTGATCTCGGTCTCCTTCCGCTCCATCACGACCCGGGCGTTCAGGCGCTGGTAGATCTTCATCAGATCCGCGGCGGTGCCCGCGTGATAGTACTCGGCCCGCGTCGTGGAGGCGATCGCCTTGAGCGCCTCCTCGTCGAGGCTGACGCGCATCGACCAGCCCTCGTAGGAGAGGGTGCCGCCCTCCTTCGTGCCCACGCCCACCGTGAAGACGCGCACGCCGCGCTCGGCGGCCATGCGGGCCGACTCGACGGGATCGGGGCCGGTGGTCGTCCGGCCGTCGGTCAGGAGGATGATGACGGCGGACTCGTAGGAGCCCGGCGGCACCGGCTGGAACGCCGGCCGGCTGGGCTCGGCTCCCCGAGGCGAGGGGGGTGCCCATCTTCCCGGAGTCGGGCCGCGGGTCCGACGAGCGGAGATCGAACTCGATGTCCGGGAAGATGATCTTCAGCGAGACCAGGATCGCGCTGCCGATGGCGGTCGCGCGCTGGACCTGGAAGCGGTCGATCGCGGCGAGGATCTCCTCCCGGTTGCTGGTGGGTGCCTGCACGACGGCCGCCGTGCCCGCGAACGCGACCACGCCGATCCGGGTGCGGCGCGGCTGCTCGGCGACGAAGGCGCGGGCGGCGGCCTGGGAGGCGACCAGCCGGTTGGGCAGGACGTCGGTGGCCCGCATGCTGCCCGAGACGTCCATGGCGAGGATCACCGTGTCGTGGTGGGAGGGCAGCGTGACGACGGCGCTCGGCCGGGCGACCGCGAGGAGCATCGAGACGAGCGAGAGCAGGAAGAGGAGCGGCGGCAGGTGGCGCCGCCAGCCCTGACCCGGGCCGAGGGCCTCCCGCACGAGGCTCAGGCTCGCGTACCGGAGGGCGGCCTTCTTCCTCCGGCGCACCAGCAGGACGTACCCGCCGACGAGCGCCGGCACCGCCAGCAGCAGCCACAGCATGTCGGGCCAGATGAAGGTCATGGCGTCGCCATTGGCGGGCCGGCCTACGCGCTCCGCGCCGGAGCGGGAAGCGGCCGGCGTCCGGGCGTCCCGTCGTCCGGCAGCCCGCCGCCCCCGGCCAGCCGGGCGCGCCGCTTCCGGAGATCGGCGAACCGCGAGAGGGCCTCGACCAGGTCGTCGCCGGTCGACAGCTCGAGGGCGTCCACGCCGGCCTCGGCGAAGGCCGCGCGGAGGGCCGCGTCCCGCCGCACGGCGGCGGCCGCGAAGCGCCGGCGGAACGCGCGGTCGTGCGTGTCCACGAACAGCTGCTCGCCGGTCTCGGCGTCCTGGACCACGACGAGCCCCAGGTCAGGGAGCTCGGTCTCGAGCGGGTCGAGGAGCCGCACGGCCACCACGTCGTGGCGCTGAGCGAGGTGGCCGAGGGGCGCGGTCCAGCCCGGCACGCTGATGAAGTCGGAGACGACGAAGAGGAGCGCGCGGCGCCGCACGAGCTGGGCGGCCAGCCGCAGGAGGTCGGCCAGCTTCGTGGCGGCCGGCCGGGTCGCGTCCGGGCGGGCGCGCAGCCGGTGGAGGATGTGGAGCACGTGGCGGCGGCTGCTTCGCGGCGGGATCACGGCGATCGGCTCTTCCGGCCGGCCGTCGTAGAGCAGGGCCCCGACGCGGTTCCCGTGGCGCGTCAGCAGACGGGCGAGAACGCCCACGAGCTCGGCCGACGCATGACCGCTTGGGAGCGCCCCGCGAGCCGAAGTCCATGGACGCCGTCACGTCGAGCAGGAACCACGCGGTGACCTCGCGGTCCTCGTGGTACTCGCGCACGTAGGGCGTTCCCAGGCGGGCCGTGACGTTCCAGTCGATGTGCCGGACGTCGTCGTGGTACTGGTACTCGCGCAGGTCCGCCAGGTCGAGCCCGGCGCCGCGAAACAGCGTCCGGTAGTCGCCCTGCAGGAGCCCGTCCAGGCGCCGGATCACCGTCCACTCGAGCCGCCGCAGCAGCTCCTCAGGATGGTGCGCCGACTCGGACATGGGTCGCCAGCGGCTTCTCGGGAGCCGGCACGTGGTGCAGGATCCGGCGGATCAGCTGATCGGCGGTCATCCCGTCGGCGAGGGCCTCGTAGGACAGGACCAGCCGGTGGCGCAGCACGTCGGGCGCGAGGTCGGTGACGTCCTCCGGCAGGACGTAGGCGCGCCCGCGGAGGTATCCGAGCGCGCGCGCCCCCTCGATCAGGTGGATGGAGGCCCGCGGGCTGGCGCCGTACGACACGTACCGCGCGAGGTCGCCGAGCCCGTACCGCGCCGGGCTTCGCGTCACGGCGGCGAGCCGGACGGCGTACTGGATGACCGAGGGGTCCACGTAGCCGGTCCGGCACTCGCGCTGGATTCGACCGAGCTGCTCGGTGGTGGCGACGGGCGCGACCGTGGTCGCGGGGCCCGTCACCCGGTCGACGATGACGAACTCCTCCTCCTCGCTCGGGTAGCCGACCAGGACCTTCATCATGAACCGGTCGACCTGCGCCTCGGGGAGGGGATAGGTGCCCTCGGTCTCGATCGGGTTCTGGGTGGCCATCACCACGAACGGCTCGGCGACCCGATGGGTCTCGCCGGCGATCGTGACCTGGCGCTCCTGCATCACCTCGAGGAGCGCGCTCTGCACCTTCGCCGGCGCTCGGTTGATCTCGTCGGCCAGCAGGAGGTTCGTGAAGACGGGGCCGAGCGACGTCGTGAACTCGCCGGTCCGCTGATTGTAGACGCGCGTGCCCACGAGATCGGCGGGGACCAGGTCCGGAGTGAACTGGATCCTCCGGAACGCGCCGCGCACGGTCTGGGCGAGCGTCTTGACGGTCAACGTCTTGGCCAGGCCCGGCACGCCTTCGACGAGGAGGTGCCCCTGCGCCAGGACGGCCACGAGCACGCGCTCGAGGAAGTGATCCTGGCCGACGACGATCCTCTTCACCTCGTAGAGGATCCGCTCCATGAGCACCGCGATCTCGCTGCGGTCCCGCTCCAGCGTCTCCACCGGTCCCGTTTCCTCCCGCCCCGCTAGAAGGGGGACAGCCCGACGGCCGACGCCGCGTTCTCGATCGGCACCGCGAACCCGATGCCGACGAACACCCGCTGGTCGGTGGGATTGAGAATGCCCGTCACGATGCCGATCACCTCGCCGTCCATCGTCACCAGGGGCCCGCCGGAGTTGCCCGGATTCGCCGCGGCGTCGAACTGAATGAGGTTCGTCAGGAGCCGCTGGCCACGCCGCGAGTGAAACTCGCGCCGGAGCCCGGAGACCACGCCCGACGACGCGGACGGCCCGATGCCGAAGGGGAAGCCCACGGCCACGACCTCGTCGCCCGGCGCGAGGCCCCGGGTCGAGCGCAGCGTCGCCGGGACGAGATCGTCCGGGATCGTCTTCGCCTGGAGCACGGCCAGGTCGTGCTCCGGCTTGACCGAGATGATCGTCGCCTCGGACGTGAGCCCGTCGGCGAAGACGACCTCCACGCGCTTGGCCTCCGACACGACGTGGAGGTTCGTCAGGATGATGCCCTTGTCGACGATGACGACCCCGGTGCCGACGTCGTTCCCGGTGCCCTTCTTCGCGCCCTCGTCGTCCTTCCACCCCCGCACCTCCACGACGGAAGGCCGGATGACCGCGTACGCCTTGGCCGCGCGGGAGGGCAGGGACTTGGTCGCCAGCGTGTGCAGCACCGCGGCGTCGATGTCCTGCTGGGTGATGCGCCGGGGCGGCGGGGTCCGCACCGCCTGGAGGGTCACGGCCATCAGGACGAGCAGGCCGACCGCGCCGGTCAGGATGAGCCCGCGGCGCCGGCCGAATCCGCGCCAGGACCAGGGGGACCGCCGGCGAGCAGGCTGGTCCGGCGACGTGGCCGCGGGGGAGCCCGCCGGGAGCGGAGGCGGATCGTCGGGCGCGCGGACGCCGGGGGCAGCGGCCGGCCCGGGACGACGCGCGCTGCTGTAGAGCGGCACTCTCCGCATGAAGGAGCCCCCGTGCGGTTCACGCGGCGCGGCACCGTCACTCGGCACCACCCGTGCGTCCAGGGACAGCATAGCCCACGCGAACCGGGCTGGCCAGAGAGAGGCGGGGACGCGCGTGGGCGCGCCGTCGACGTCAGCCGGCCAGGGACTCGATGGCGCGGACCTCCTCGTCGGAGAGCGCCAGGCTGCGGCTCGCCAGGTCCTGCGTCATGTGCGTGGGGTCGGAGGTGCCCGTCAGCGGCAGCATCCCGACCGCCTGCGCGAAGCGGAACACGACCTGGGGCGGCGTGGCCCCGCTTCGCGCGGCGATGCCCGCCACCAGGGGATGGCGCAGCACCCCCGGGTTCGCCGTGAGGAGCGAGAAGCCCTGGTAGACGACCCCGAGATCCCGGCAGAGCGCGCGCACCTCGCGGTCCCAGCCGAGGCGGGCAAAGCAGCGGTTCTGGACGAAGGCCGGCGCGCTCGGCCCCCTCCGCGACCATCTGCCGGAGGTGCCGCAGCGAGACGTTGCTCACGCCCAGGACGCGGGTGCGGCCGGCGTCGCGCTCCCTCACCATCGCGGCCCAGACTTCCCGGTCGTCCTCGCTCCAGCCGTGACCGTCGGCGGGGCCGTGGAGCACGAAGCTGTCGACGTGGTCGGTGCCGAGATGCTCGAGCGAGCTCGCCAGGGACTGGGCCACCTGCGTGGCCAGATCGGCCCCGGGGTCGTAGGGGAGCCGGTGGTCCTGGCCGTCCCGGTAGGTGAACTTCGTCTGGAGGAAGAGGTCGGCGCGCGTCACCACGCCCGCGCGGTACGCGGCGGCGAGCCCCTCGCCGACGGCGGCCTCGAAGTAGTGGCGCCGCTGGTTCGCGGTGTCGATGCCCCGGAAGCCCATCCGGAGGGCGAGCTCGGTGAGGGCCGCGGTCCGGTCTTCCTTCCAGGCGGTGCCGTAGAGGAAGTCGGGCGTCACCGGCCGAGCGCTCGAAGCCATCGGGCGCATTGTCCCACGGCCGGTGCGCGCGCTATAGTCCCGCGATGAGCACTTCCGCGTCGACTCGCATCGCCGCCGCCATCCACCGTCGCTACGGCGAGACCGTGGACGTCCCCACGGAGCTGCCGGAGGCGGACGCCCTGGCCGTCATGAACGAGCGGTCGGTCTGCCGGCGCTATCGCGCCGAGCCCGTCCCGGCGGCGCTCTTGCGGCTCCTCTGCGCGACGGCGCTCGCGTCGCCCACCAAGAGCGACCTCCAGCAGGCGAGCGTGGTCCGGGTCGAGCCGGGCCGGGACCGGGCGGCGATCGACGCGCTCTTCCCCGGCTCGCCGTGGATCGCCGGCGCGCCGGAGTTCCTGGTCTTCTGCGGCGACGGCTTCCGCCTGCGCCGGCTGTTCGCGCGGCGCGGGCGCGCGTTCCCGAACGAGCACCTCGACGCGTTCTTCAACGCGACGGTCGACGGCGCGATCGTGCTCTCGACGTTCGTCCAGGCGGCCGGGCTCGCCGGCCTCGGGACCTGCCCCATCAGCGAGATCCGGAACCACGCGGCGGCGGTCGCCGAACGGCTCGCGCTGCCCGACTGGGTGTTCCCGATCGCCGGCTTGACGCTCGGCTGGCCCGAGGCGAACGAGCCGCCGAGCCCGCGCCTCGCGCTCGACGCGACCGTGCACGCCGGCCGCTACGACGCCGCCGGGGTCGACCGGGAGCTGGACCGCTACGACGAGCGGCGGATCCGCGAGCGCCCGTACCGCCGGCAGCGCCTGGCCGAGCGCTTCGGCACCGCCGAGCGCTACGGCTGGACCGAGGACAAGGCGCGGCAGTACAGCGAGCCGCAGCGCGCGGACTTCGGCGCCTTCGTCCGGGAGAAGCGCTACCGACTGGAGTGAGGGCCCGCCGGCGTCAGCGGGCGCGGAGGCGGCTGCCGAGCGCCTCCCACTCCGCGCGGATCCCGCGCGGGAGCTTGTCGCCGAACTTCTGGAAGAACTCCGCCTGGCTCCGGTGGTTCTGCTGCCAGCCCTCCCGATCGACGTGGAGCAGCTCCGACATGGCGTCCGGCGCCATGGAGAGGCCGGCGGTGTCGATGGCGCCCGGGGCGGGCCGGTAGCCGATGGCCGTCTCCTCGGCGTGGCCGCTGTCCCGGCACCGCTCCACGATCCACTGGAGGACCCGCAGGTTCTCGCCGAAGCCCGGCCAGAGGAACTGCCCTCCCGCGTCCCGGCGGAACCAGTTGATGCGGAAGATCTTCGGAGGCTGGGTGAGCTGCTTCCCCACCTCGAGCCAGTGCCCCCAGTAGTC
This sequence comes from uncultured Candidatus Rokubacteria bacterium, assembly GCA_963799055.1. Lineage (GTDB taxonomy): Bacteria > Methylomirabilota > Methylomirabilia > Rokubacteriales > DASRDR01 > DASRDR01. The sequence continues at coordinate 44,591 of CAWCVP010000013.1, read as the reverse complement.
GGCCATGTTGTAGCCGCAGAACGGGAGCATGGCCATCGGGTCGCGCCGCACGACGCCGACGGCGCCGGTGGCCGCCGCCGTGGTCTCGGAGGCGAGCGTCGCGCCCAGGAACGTGCCGTGCTGCCAGTTGAAGGCCTGGAACACGAGGGGGATGAGCGCGCGCCGCCGGGCGCCGAAGAGGATGGCGCTGATCGGGACGCCCTCGGGGGACTGGAACGCCGGCGAGAGCGTCGGACACTGCGAGGCCGGCACCGTGAAGCGGCTGTTCGCGTGCGCCGCGGGCTCGCCGCTCTTCGGCGTCCAGGGTCGGCCGCGCCAGTCGGTGGCGGACGCGGGCGGCGGGTCGTCGTGGCCTTCCCACCACACCGTGCCGTCGGGCCGCAAGGCGACGTTCGTGTAGATCGTGTCCCGCCGGATGGTCTCGGTGGCGTTCCGGTTCGTGTGGGAGTTGGTCCCGGGCACCACCCCGAAGAAGCCGTTCTCGGGATTGACGGCCCAGAGGCGCCCGTCCGGGCCGGGCCGGAGCCACGCGATGTCCTCGCCGACGGTGTGGATGCGCCAGCCCTTCATGGACGGCGGCGGGGTGAGCATCGCGAGGTTCGTCTTGCCGCACGCGCTCGGGAAGGCCCCGCAGACGTACGTGATCTCGCCGTCGGGACTCTCGATGCCGACGATGAGCATGTGCTCGGCGAGCCACCCCTCGCGCCGCCCGATGGCCCCCGCGATCCGGAGCGACATGCACTTCTTCGAGAGGAGGGCGTTCCCGCCGTAGCCGGAGCCCACGCTCCAGATCGTGCGGTCCTCCGGGAAGTGGCAGATGAACCGGCGCTCCACGTCGAGATCCGCCGTCGAGTGGAGGCCGCGCGTGAAGTCGTCCGAGTCGCCCAGGTGGTCGAGGGCGACCTGCCCCATGCGCGTCATGATCCGCATGTTGAGGACGACGTACCGGCTGTCGGTCACCTGGACGCCCACCCGGCTGAAGGGCGAGCCGGGCGGGCCCATGAGGAACGGGATGACGTACATGGTGCGGCCGGCCATGGAGGCATCGAGGAGCTTGCCGAGCCGGTCGTAGCCCTCGGCCGGCGCCATCCAGTTGTTGGTGGGGCCGGCGTCTTCCTGGTCGGGCGAGCAGATGAAGGTGAGGTGCTCGGTCCGCGCGACGTCGTTGGGGGCGCTCCGGTGGAGGTAGCAGCCCGGCAGCTTCCGCTGGTCGAGGGGAATGAGCTCCCCCTGGCGGACGGCCGCCTCGGTGAGCCGCTCGCGCTCGCCCTCGGAGCCGTCGCACCAGACGACATCATCGGGGCGGCAGAGCCGCGCGGCGTCGTCTACCCAGCGTCGGACGGCCTCGTTTCCGAGCATGGAGACAAGCTCACGGTACCGCGACGGCCGCCTTCGGGTCAATCATCGGCCCCGGTGGGGTACGATGGCTCCCGATGACCACCTTGGGGGCCGCGGCCGGCCGCGGGCTGTCGCCCATCCGGCTCGTCGCCGCGTGTCTCGCGCTGGCCGCCGTCGTCGCCGGGCTCCACGTCTACCGTCCGGGGCTCCTGGGCCGGATCGAGCTCGCCGTCTACGACCGCCTCCTGACCGCGGCGCCGCTGCGTCCCCCGTCGGATCGCTTGGCGCTCGTCGAGATCGACGAGCGGAGCCTGACCGCGATCGGCCGCTGGCCGTGGTCCCGCGACCGGATTGCCCGCCTCGTCGATCGCCTCCGGGTGATGGGCGTGGCCGCCATCGGGCTCGACGTGATCTTCGCGGAGCCCGACGGGACGGGCCCGGCGCCGTCGGGCTCGCCCCCTCCCGGCGACCCGGCCCCGCTCTCCGTCCGGGATGCCGCCCTCGCCGAGGCGCTCCGGCAGAGCCCGTCGGTGATCGGCTTCGCCTTCACGTTCGGCCCGGCCGTCGACCGTCCCTGCCATCTCGTGCGCATCGGGCTGGCGCGCAGCCCGGGCGCGGCTCCGGCCGATGGCGCGCCGGGAGTCCCCCGCGCCACGGGGGTCGTCTGCAGCCTCGTCCCCCTCGCCCAGGCCGCGCGGTCGTCCGGCTTTCTGAACGCGTCGCCCGATCCGGACGGGATTCTCCGGCGCATGCCCCAGATCGTCGAGTTCCGGGGGGACCTCTATCCGGGCCTCGCGCTCGCGACGATCCGCACCGCGCTGGCGGCTCGCCAGCTGGCGGTGGTCGACCCGCCGGGAGGGCGCCCGACGCTCCGGCTCGACGAGAGGGCGTTCCCGCTCGAGTCCGACGGGAGCCTGCTCGTGCGCTTTCGCGGGCCCCCGGGCACCTTCCCGCGCTTCTCGGCCGTCGACGTGCTGGAGGGCGGTGTCCCGCCCGGCGCGCTGGAGGGCCGCATCGTCTTCGTCGGCGTCTCCGCGCTCGGCCTGGGTGACCTGGTCGCGACGCCGCTCGGCGCATTCCTGACGGGAATCGAGGTCCACGCGACCCTCGCCGACAACCTCCTCCGCGGGGACTTCCTCCGCCGCCCCGCGGGCGCCGCCGCCGCGGAGCTCGGGCTCGTGCTGGTCGCCGCGCTCGCGGTCGCGCTCGGCGTGGCGGCGCTCGGCTGGGCCTGGAACCTGCCCCTGGCCCTGCTCGGCGGGGCCTTCCTCTGGCTCGGCGCGGCGTGGCTCCTGGCCACCCGCGGCCTCTACGTCTCGCCCCTCTTCCCCACGCTCGCCCTGGCCGGGGCGCTGGGCATCGCGGCCCTCCACCGGCTCGTCGCGGAGCGCCGGCGGGCCGACCAGAGCACCCGCCAGCTCCGGACCGCGCGCGAGATGATGCTCCACGCCCTGACCTCGCTCACCGAGACGCGCGACTTCGAGACCGGGGCGCACCTCATCCGGACGAGCCGCTACGCGCAGGTCCTCGGCGAGGCGCTGTCGTCCCGCCCCAAGTTCCGGGACTTCTTCACCCCGGAGACGATCGACCTCGTGGCGCGGCTGGCGCCGATCCACGACATCGGCAAGGTCGGCGTCGCGGACCGGACGCTCCGGAAGCCGGGCCCCCTGTCGGACGACGAGCGCGCGGAGATGTCACGGCATCCCGTGTACGGGCGGGACGTCATCGCGCGGGCGGAGGAGCGGGTCGGCGTCCGGGACGACTTCCTGCTCCGGCTGGCGAAGGAGATCGTGTACTCGCACCACGAGCGGTGGGACGGCAGCGGTTATCCGGAAGGGCTCCGGGGGGAGCAGATCCCGATCGCGGGCCGGCTGGTCTCGCTGGTCGACGTCTACGACGCGCTGGCGAGCCCGCGGGTCTACAAGGGCGCGCTCCCGCACGACGAGGTCGTCCAGTCGATCGTCGCGGGGCGGGGGACCCAGTTCGACCCCGACATGGTCGACGCCTTCCTCGACGTGCGCGAGGAGTGGCGCCGGATCGCCATCGAGTTCGCCGACGAGCACGACGACCACGCCGCCCCCGCGCCTCCGGCCCCGGGCGCCGGATGATCGGGGACGGCGCGGGCGCGCGGGCCCTACTGCTTCCAGCTCTCCCGGTCGAGCTTGAGCTTCCCGCCCTCGCGCACGATGTTGATCGATGCCCTTCGATTCCCCGGGACCCATGCCGCCCTTGCCGGTCGCCTCCAGCACGTAGCCGGTCTCGGTCTTCGACTCCTTCAGCACCTTCACGTCCTTGACGTCCATCGCCTTCATGATGCCGAACATCTTGACGCGGTCGTCCTTCGGCGTCTGCTGCACCATCTCGGCCCGCTCCTTCGAGAGGTACGGCAGGACGTCCTCGATGGCCTTGGCCTTCGCGAAGGCCGCCCGGTATTCCCGGTAGAACTTGGTGCCCTCGCCGGCCGGCTGGGCCCCCGCGAGGGATGCGGCGGTGAGCAGCATCCCGGCCAGGAGCGCTGGCGCGAGACGAGCGTGGATCGTCATGGCTCCTCCTTTGCGCGGGGTCCGTTGCCCCGGCGTCTGGTAGTCAATACCGACTGGCGGGCGCGGCGTCAACCGCCCGCGGTCGACGCGTCCGCCGCCTCGCCTCGACGCGATGTGACCCCGCTGCTACAATGACCGCCGTGATGGCGGCCGATCCCGCTCCCGCTCCGGGCCCGGATCGGCTCTTCGCCTATGGCACGCTGATGACCGGCTTCTCGCGCCGCCCGCTCCTCGGCGCGGCGGTCCTCGAGGGGGGCGGACGGATCCGCGGCTCCCTCTATCACTTCGGGGACTATCCCGGCGTGGTCCTGGACGACCGGGGCTGGGTCACCGGGGAGCTCTACCGCGTCCCCGATCTGGCGGCGCGCCTCCCGGAGCTCGATGAGGCCGAGTGGTGCGATCCGGCTGACGAGACGCGGAGCCTCTACGTGCGGCGCACGGTGCCGGTGGAGACCGCGGGCGGGCCGACGCGGGACGCCTGGGTGTACGCGTACAACGAGCGATTCGGGCCCGCGGCCGGCCGCGGGCCTCGTGTCGAGTCCGGCGACTGGCGCGCCCACCTCGCGGGCGCGCGCGGCAACCCCTAGCTTGGAGGACTCCCGATGACGATAGCGGCAGCCGATCTCATCAAGAACGACCAGGCCCACCTCATCCACCCGCAGCATCACTCGTCCGAGGCGGCCGAGCCGCTCGTGATCGTGGAAGGGCACGGCGCGGTCATCAAGGACGTCCACGGCAACGAGTACATCGACGGGCTGGCCGGCCTCTGGAACGTCAGCGTGGGCCACGGCCGGGAGGAGCTGGCGCGGGCGGCGTTCGAGCAGATGAAGAAGCTCGCCTACTACTCGAACTACGTCGGCATACTCGAACGTCCCGGCCGTCGAGCTCGCCTCCAAGATCGTGAGCCTCTCCTATCCCAACATGGCCGCTGTCTACTTCACCACCGCTGGCGCCGAGGCCAACGAGTCCGCGTTCAAGACCGCGCGCTTCTACTGGAAGGCCAAGGGCAAGCCGAACAAGGTCAAGGTCATCGCGCGGCAGAACGCGTACCACGGCGTCACGCTCCAGGCGATGAGCGCCACCGGCATGGCGCAGTTCTGGAAGATGTTCGAGCCGCGCGTGCCCGGCTTCTACCACATCCAGGCACCGTATCCCTATCGCTTCCAGGGCGCCCGGCCGGGGGAGACGGTGGGGCACGCGGCGGCCCGCGAGCTGGAGGAGGCGATCCTGCGGGAAGGCGCCGACACCGTGGCGGCGTTCATCGCCGAGCCGATCATCGGTGGGGGCGGCGTGATCGTTCCCCCGGACGACTACTTCCCGCGCATCCGCGAGATCTGCACGAAGCACGACGTGCTGTTCATCGCCGACGAGGTCATCACCGGGTTCTGCCGGACGGGCCAGTGGTTCGCGCTGACGCACTGGAACGTCCAGCCGGACATCCAGTCGTTCGCCAAGGCGGTGACGTCGGGCTACGCCCCGCTCGGGGGCATCGTGGTCTCGCGCGACATCTTCGAGACCATGAACACGGTCAAGCCCGAGGACCGGTGGATGCACGCCGCCACCTACTCGGGGCACCCGATGTGCTGCGCGGTCGGGCTGGCGAACATCGGGATCATGGAGCGCGAGCGGCTCTGGGAGCGCTCGGCCAAGCTCGGGACGCGCCTCTACCAGGGGCTCCTCGGGCTCCAGAAGGAGCTGCCGGCCATCGGCGACGTGCGGGGGGGCAAGGGGCTCATCGCCGCCGTCGAGCTCGTCGCCGACCGGACGACCAAGGCCGGGTTCCCGGCCGATCAGAAGGTGGGCCTCCGGGTCCGCCGGGACATGGAGAAGCGCGGGCTCGCGACGCGCATCCGGAGCTACCCGGTGCCGGACGGCACCGTCGCCGAGCAGATCTTCTTCTCGCCGCCGCTGGTCATCACCGAGCAGCAGATCGACCGCGTGCTGGAGATCGTGCGCGCGTCGATCAAGGCGGTCGTCCCCGCGTAGCTCCGTCCGCTTCGAAGCCTGAGACCCTGGCCCCCGCGGGGGGATCAACTCCGGGTTCGGGCTCCGGGGCCGGAGGGGGAGGTTGGGCAGGGGGTTCTCAGAGGGAGAGCTCGCCGCAGCCCACGAAGGGAAAGAGCGCGACGATGGCCAGCACGGCCAGCGGGAGCAGCAGAGTCATCCAGTCGATCATGGACGCTCCTTCTCGGCTCGGTGCCGTGGGTCCCGGGAGGCGCTGCCGGTCGTGAGCTCCGACAGCGGCGACGGATCCGAGCGCCCTGCCGACGTGCAGTCGGAGTCCTCCGCTCAGCCCCGTCCACTCGACCTCGGCTGCCGCCGCGGTCGTGTCCTTGACGGTCCCGCGGAGGCCGGGCTAGGCTCGGCGGACCATGGGCGACCGGCTCCGCGGGAAGGTGGCGATCGTGACCGGCGCGGGCTCGCGCGGTCCCGGGCTCGGCAACGGCAAGGCGGCCGCGATCCTCTTCGCGCGCGAGGGCGCGCGCGTCCTCTGCGTCGACCGGGCGCTCCCGCGGGCCGAGGAGACCGTCGCCCTGATCCGGGCGGAGGGCGGCGAGGCGGCGGCGCTGGAGGCTGACGTCACGCGGGGCGACGACTGCCGCGCCATGGTCGACGCGGCGGTCGCCCGCTGGGGCGGCCTCGACGTCCTCCACAACAACGTCGGCATCGAGTCCCGCAAGGACCTCCTCGAGACGACCGAGGAGGAGTGGGACGAGGTCCTCGCGGTCGATCTCAAGTCGGTGTTCCTCGCGACGCAGGCGGCCGTCCCCGCGATGGTCCGGCGCGGCGGCGGCTCGGTCGTCTGCGTGTCGTCGATCGCCGGGCACCGGGGACACGGCCGCACGGCCTACGCGGCGGCGAAGGCCGGCATCGAGGGCTTCGTCCGGTCGGTGGCGGTCCAGCTCGGCCCTCAGGGGGTCCGCATCAACGCGATCGCGCCCGGCACCGTCTGGACGCCCATGGTCGAGGGCCTCGGTCCCGAGGCCCGCGAGCGCCGCCGGAAGGCGAGCCCCCTCGGCACCGAAGGGACGGGGTGGGACGTGGGCTGGGGCGCCGTCTACCTGGCGAGCGACGAATCCCGCTGGGTGACCGGCCACGTCCTCGTCATCGACGCCGGCCTCACCGCCACAACCCGGTAAACGGGGTCAGGCCCGGATTTTGACTGTCTCAGCGACGTCTCGGAAATCAGAAGTCAGGGCCTGACCCCGGGTTTGGTTGTCATCGTGACGGGGGCGTCGAGCGGGATCGGGGCGGCGACCGCGGTCGAGTGCGCCCGCGCGGGGATGCGCGTCGCGCTGGCGGCGCGGCGGGCGGGCCGGCTGGCCCGGGTGGCCGACGAGGTGCGGGCCGCGGGCGGCGAGGCGCGCGTCGTCCCTACGGACGTCGCCGACGAGGCGGCGATCCGGGAGCTGGTCGACGGGACCGTCGCCGCGTGGGGGCGCCTCGACGTCCTGGTGAACAACGCCGGCGTCGGCGTCCTGGCGCCGGTGGAGCAGACGACGCCGGCCGAGTACGAGCGGCTCATGCGGGTGAACTTCCACGGCGCCGTCCACGGCGTGCTGGCCGCTCTCCCGCACATGCGCCGGCAGGGCCGGGGCCACATCGTCAACGTGGCCTCGGTGCTCGGCAAGCGCGCCAGCCCCTTCCGCGCGGCCTACGTCGCGTCGAAGTTCGCCCTGGTGGGGTTCTCCGAGACGCTGCGCATGGAGCTCCGGGGGACGGGGATCCACGTGACGTGCGTCTGCCCGGTCGGCACCGCCACGGAGTTCCACGACATCGAGCTGAACCGTCTCGGCGTCTCCGGGCGGGGCGGGCCCATCCAGAGCGCCGACCACGTGGCCCGCGCCATCGTCCGCGCCATCCGCCGGCCGCGGGCCGAGGTGCACCCCTTCCTGCCGGCCCGGCTCCTCTTCCTCGCGAACGCCGTGTCGCCCGGTCTCGTCGACCGCGTGATGATGCGGTTCAGTCCGCGCGCTCGGGCGCGCTGACCGGCATCGCACGGCGGCAGGTGTCGTAGAGCAGCAGGTCGTAGACAATTTTCAGCACGCCCCCCGAGCACGAAGGGGGCGGAGAGCGACACCGCCTGCATCACGTAGCCGGTCAAGGTCGGGCTCACGGCCTGGGCGATCGTCCGGCCGGCGTTGGTGACCGTGGCCGTCGCCTCTCGCTCGTCGTCCCGCACGACCAGCATCAGGAACGCCTGGCGCGTCGGCACGTCCATCTGCGAGAGGAGGGCCCGGACGAGCAGGAGGCCCACCGCCGCGCCTGCCGTCGGCGCGAACCCCATGGCGATGAGGAGGACGTTCGAGGCCAGGTGCGAGAACACCATGGTGTTGACGAGGCCGAACCAGCGGGCGGCCCGCACGGCGAGCAGGACGGAGCACGCCGTCAAGAGCTGCGCCGCGGCGAACACCGAGCCGATCGCGGCCGGGGTGAGGGCGAAGTGCGCGTAGAGCCAGTAGACGAGCAGGCTCTGGAGGACGAAGCCGCCCGCGAAGGAGTCGAGGGCGAAGAGGGCGGCGATGCGGTAGATCAGGCGGCGTGACGGGAAGGATGGGACGCCGCTCCCCGGGCGCCGGACGGGCGCGTCCGGCAGCCGCAGGTAGAAGAGCGCCTGGACGACCCCCGAGATCGCGAACAGCCAGAAGAGCGGCCCGTAGCTGCTCCCGGGGAGCACCGCGACCACGAGGGCGCCCAGGCCCATGGCGACGTATCCCACGAGGTTGTAGAGGCTCATGCGGAGCGTCAGATCCCGGCCGGCGGCGGCCCGCGCGACGAGCACCTGCTCGATCGACAGGAACGGCCCGGTCTCGCCGGCGCTGACCGCCACGTTGCCCAGCATCGCCGCCAGCACGACGAGGGCGGGCGTGCGCGCCGTCGCGAGGAGCACGCCGGCCGCCACCGTGAGCCCCGCGAGCAGGACGAGGGCGGCCCGGCTCCCGAGCCGCTCGGCGGGCCGCCGGATGAGCAGGGTGAGGAGCGCGCTGGCGCCGAGCGTCAGCGTCACGGCCACCCCGATGCCGGTCGGGCCGAGCCCGAGCGCGGCGAGGTGGAGGGGCAGGAGGACCCCGAGGTAGCCGTAGCAGAAGGTGCGCACCGCCTTGGCGAGGAAGACGAGCCAGACCGTGGGCTCGGCGGTGGGCGCCATGGTCTCCACAGGGTACGCCACCCGGCGATCAGGGCCGATGGGCCCGCAGGATCCCCGTGAATACTTCGGGTCGTGGCACGTCGATTGCTCAGCTACAAGATATGGCGGATTGTCAGAGCACTAAACAGATGTTAGCATCCACCGTGAACAGACGAGCCCGAGGCTGGTCAGGGCAACGAGGAGGTGGCCGATGAAGCGCGCAGGACTGCTGGAGACGATGGCGAGTGGCGATCTGGAGGCTGTCACCCGCGCCGTGGGACGAGGCTATCGCTCGGGAAGCGTCGAGCGCCTCGTGGCGCAGGACCCCGCGTGGCGCGACGCGATGGAGCGCGCGGAGCGCGAGGTGGGGACGCTCTACGCCGAGCTCTGCGCGGCGGACGGGACGCTCCTCCGCTGGCGGGAGGCCGTCGCCGAGCTCTACCGCGTCTGGGCGCAGGTCAACGACGCGCCGGCCGAGGATGCGACGCCGGATCTCGAGCCGGTGCTCGAAGAGGTCGCGTAGCCCTCGTGGCGTCGGGCGCGACGCAGCAGGGTGCCGGTCAGCAGAGGCCTGACGCCCCCGTCGCCGCGTCCGTCGACCTCGCGTCGGCGGCGCCCGCGCCGCCGGAGGTTGCGCCGGCGCTGCCCCGTCGCGTCGAGGCACGGTCTTCGTCCGGATCGGGCCCGGAGGAGGTCGCCGTCTGCGACCTCTGCGGCCTCGTCTCGCGGGCAGCCCGTACCTCCGGTGTGCCCCGCGTGCGGTGGAGGATACGGCTGATGCGGGTAGACCGCGGCCTCCGTGGGAGGCCGATGGGCGGCCCAGCCGGCCGGCTCGATCCGCTCCCGGCACGATCGGTCGGGTCGCGGCATAATCGGAGGGATGTCCGGCCACCGCGAGACCTCGGGACCGCTTCGTCACCGTCGGCCGCCTCCGCCTTCGCTATCGCGACTGGGGAGGTGACGGCCAGCCGTTCCTGGCCCTCCACGGCGCGGCCGCGCACGCGCACTGGTGGGACCCCGTCGCGCCACATCTCGCCGGACCGCCTGCGCGTGCTGGCTCTCGACTGGCGCGGCCACGGGCGGAGCGCGTGGCCCCGGCCTCCGGCCTACCGGAGCGAGGATTTTGCCGCCGATCTGATCGGGGTGATCGAGCGGCTCGAGCTGAAGGACGTCATCGTGGCCGGCCACTCCATGGGCGGCCATTGCGCGATGGCCTTCGCCGGGTGGCACCCGGACCGGCTCGCCCGCCTGGTCGTCCTCGACGCGCGGCCCCACGTCAACCTCGAGCGCCTCCGGGCGCTCCAGCGCCGCGCCCCGGGCCCGCCGACGGAGTTCCCGACGCGGGCCGCCGCGCTGGCCCGCTTCCGGCTGCGCCCATCGGAGACGCTCGCCTCGCCCGCGCTCCTCCGGAGCATCGCGCGCCGGGGCCTCGTGCGCCTGCCGTCGGGCCGCTGGCGCTACCGCTTCGATCCGGCCTGCGAGCGGACGCGAATCCCGGTCGACTGCTGGCCGTTGCTGCCGGCGATCACCGTGCCGACCCTGGTGGTGCGGGGCGAGCACAGCACGATCCTCGACCGGGACGTCGCCCTCCGCATGACCAAGGTGCTGCCCGCGGCGACGCTCGAGGAGATCCCGGGCGCCCACCACCACGTGACCTTCGACGCCCCGCGCGCGCTCGCCGAGTGCCTGCTCGGCTGGCTCGGCTGACCGACGGACCTGGTTCCTGGCGCACTTCACCTGGAAGGGAGAGACGCATGCGGGTGCTCGTGACCGGAGCGGCGAGCGGGATCGGCCGTGCCACGTGTGTCAGGCTCGCGCGTGACGCCAAGGCGGCGGGCCGGACTGCCAAGGTGGCCGCGGTGGACGTCGTGGCGCCGGCCCAGCTGGAGAGCCTCGTCGCCGAGCTGCGGGAGCTGGGCGCCGACGCGCTCCCGCTCCAGGGCGACATGGGGACGCCCGACGCGCCGGGGCGCGTCGTGGGGGAGGCGGTCGCCCGCTTCGGCGGGCTCGACGGGCTCGTGAGCAACGCCGGCATCAACCGGCCCGGGCCGCTCGTCGAGTACGCGGTGGAGGACTGGGACCGGCTCTTCGCCGTCAACACCCGGGCGACCTGGCTCCTGGCGAAGGCCGCCCATGCCGCGCTCCGGACGTCGGGCGGCGCCATCGTGGTCGTGGGCTCCATGTCGGGCACCCACGTCCACGCGGGCCTCGGCGCCTACGCCCCGAGCAAGGCGGCCGTCATCATGCTGGCGCGCGTGCTCGCCCAGGAGTTCGGGCGGGACGGCATCCGCGTCAACACGATCTCGCCCGGCATGACGCGCACCGGGATGAGCGTGCGCGTCTACGCCGACCCCGGGATCGCCAAGGAGCGGGACGACCTCGTGCCGCTCGGGCGCGTGGCCGTGCCGGACGACATGGCGGCGGTCATCGCGTTCCTGCTCTCGTCCGACGCCCGGTACGTCAACGGCCACGACCTGATCGTCGACGGCGGCCTCACCGGCAATCTCCTCGGCCGCCTGCCCGGACTCTCGCAGCTCACACGCGTCTGAGCCATCTCGAGAAGGAGACGACCGTGCCCTCGAAGCGCCTCCGGTTCGGCTTGAAGGTCGCCCAGATGGGCGGCACCTATGCGGAGATCCGTGACGCCTGGCTCGAGGCCGACCGCCTCGGGTTCGACACCGCGTGGGCGCACGACCACCTCCTCAACCAGAACGACCCCGCCCGCCACGAGGACGAGGGCTGGACCATCCTGACGGCGCTCCTCACCGAGGCGCGGCGGATCCGCGGCGGCCTCATGGTGACCGCGAACACGTTCCGCCATCCCGCCGTCCTCGCGAAGATCGCCACGACCGTGGACGTGGTGTCGGGCGGCCGGGTCGAGGTCGGTCTCGGCGCGGGCTGGCACGAGGACGAGCACCGGCAGTACGGCCTCCCGCTCCCGCCCCTCGGCGAGCGCATGCGCCGGCTGGACGAGGCCTGCCGGATCCTGCGGGCGCTCTGGACCGAGACGCGGGCGACGGTCGAGGGCGTCCACTACCAGGTGCGCGAGGCCTTCCACGAGCCGAAGCCGGTGCAGCGGCCGCATCCGCCGCTCGTCCTCGGGACCAGCGGGGAGAAGGTCGGCCTCCGGATCGTCGCGCGCCACGCCCAGGAGTGGAACATGTCCAAGGGCACGCCCGCGGAGTTCCGTCGCCTCTCGGAGCTTCTCGACGGCTACTGCCGCGAAGCCGGCCGCGAGCCGGCGGCCGTCGAGCGCTCCATCCAGTTCGGGCCGGACGCCCTCCAGAACGGCGCGGGCGAGCTGGTGGCCCTCGGGCGCGAGTTCGTGTCGGCGGGGGCCACCCACCTCATCTTCACCTGCCCGATCCCGTACAGCGCGGCGGGCGCCCGCCGGCTCTGGAACGAGGTCGTGACGCCGCTCCGGCGCTGAGCTGCCGATGGAGGGGTCGGCCGGCGCCCTCATGCTCTGGGTCCTCGCCATCGGGCTGGTCCTGGTCGGCGTGGCCGGCACCGTGCTGCCGGGCCTGCCCGGGGCGATCCTGGTGCTCGCCGGCCTCGTGCTCGCCGCCTGGATCGACGGGTTCGCGCGGGTGGGCTTCGGGATCCTCGCCGTCCTGGCTGCGCTCACGGCGGCGTCGTACGCCCTCGACGTCGCCGCGACCGCGGTGGGGGCTCGGCGCCTGGGGACCAGCTGGTGGGGCGTGCTCGGCGCGCTGCTCGGCACGCTGGGCGGGCTGTTCTTCGGCCTCGTCGGGCTCCTGGTCGGGCCGTTCCTCGGCGCGTTCGCGGCGGAGCTGATCGCGCGCCGCGACGTGCGGCAGGCGGGTCGCGCCGGCCTCGGGGCGTGGCTGGGTCTCCTGCTCGGGACGGCGGGCCGGCTCGCCCTCGTCCTGGCGATGATCGGCGTCTTCGCCGTCGCCTACCTGCGGTAAGACGGCGCCGGCCGCCGGAGTCACCCCCGGCGGCCGGCCACGGCCTGACGTCGATGATCCTCGCGCTACGGACGGTGCGAGGACAGGACCGGCGCCCCCTCCCGCCGCGCGGGGGGCTCGACGTGAGCGCTCACGCCGCCGTACCCGCCTTCGAGGGCGTACGCGTTCTCCGAGTGCTGCGAGATGTCGAGCCCGGCGAACTCGTCCTCCTCGGTGACCCGGAGCCCGACCACGGCGTCGACGATCTTGAGCAGGACGACGGAGCCCACGAACGCGAACACCCACGTCGCCACCACCGCCAGGAGCTGGGAGCCGAGAAGCCCCGGGTTCCCCGCGAAGAGCCCGTCGGCGCCCGCCTCGTTGATGGCCTTGGAGGCGAAGAGGCCGGTCGCGATCGCGCCCCAGGTGCCGCCGATGCCGTGGACGCCGACGACGTCCAGGCTGTCGTCGTACCCGAACTTCGACTTCAGGTTGCAGGCGGCGAAGCAGAGCACGCCGCCGCCGATGCCGATCAGGATCGCCGAGACCGGCCCGACGAAGCCCGCGGCCGGCGTGATGGCGACGAGCCCCGCGACGGCGCCGGACGCGGCGCCGAGGACGGTCGGCTTGCCGCGGATCGCCCACTCGGCGAACATCCACGCGAGCGTGGCCGCGGCCGCCGCCGTGTTCGTGGTGACGAACGCGGTCACCGCGAGGCCTCCGGCGCCGAGCGCGCTCCCCGCGTTGAAGCCGAACCAGCCGACCCAGAGCATTGCCGCGCCGATGACGGTGAATGGCAGGTTGTGGGGCGGCATCGGCTCGCGGCCGTAGCCCTTCCGTCGGCCGATCACGAGCGCGGCGGCGAGGGCGGAGACGCCGGACGAGATGTGGACGACCGTGCCCCCGGCGAAGTCCAGCGCCCCGAGGGCCCGGATCCAGCCGCCGACGCCCCAGACCCAGTGAGCGAGCGGAGCGTAGATCAGCGTGGCCCACAGGAGCGAGAAGAGAAGAAACGCGGAGAACTTGATCCGCTCGGCGAACGTGCCCGTGATCAGGGCGGGCGTGATGATGGCGAACATGAGCTGGAAGACCATGAACGCCTGGTGGGGGATCGTCGCCGCGTAGTCGGCGTTCGGCTCGACGCCGACGCCCGACAGCCCGATCCACTCGAGGCTCCCGACGATACCGCCCAGATCGGGGCCGAACGCGAGGCTGTACCCGAAGAGGACCCACTGGACCGAGATGAGGGCCATCAGGATGAACGACTGCATGAGGGTGGCCAGCACGTTCTTCCGGCGCACCATGCCGCCGTAGAAGAGCGCGAGCCCCGGCGCGGTCATCATGAGCACCAGGGCCGAGGACGTGAGGACCCAGGCGGTATCGCCCGAGTCGACTTTCGGCGCCGGCGGCGCGGGCGCCGCGGGCGCGGGCGCCGCGGCGGGGGCCGGGGCCGGCGCCGGCGCGGGCGCCTGCTGCGCCAGCCCATCGGAGGCACCGAGGGCGAGAGCCACGATGGAGAGGAACGCCGAGGCGACGAGCATTCGACGGGATCGAGACACCATTGGCCCTCCTGAGTAGCCCGAGCGGGCTGGCTGTCGATTCGTGGACCGCGTCATCACACCCTCGAGCTAGAGCGCCGCCTCGTCGCGCTCGCCGGTCCGGATGCGAACGGCCGCCTCGACCGGCGTGACGAACACCTTGCCGTCGCCGATCGCGCCGGTCCGGGCCGCCGCCGCGATCGTGTCGACGACCTTGTCGACCATCCCGTCCGCGACGACGATCTCGATGCGGATCTTGGGCAGGAAGTCGATCGTGTACTCGGAGCCGCGGTAGAGCTCGGTATGGCCCTTCTGCCGCCCGAAGCCACGCACCTCCGACACGGTCATGCCGATCACGCCCATGCCCGTGAGCGCGTCCTTCACCTCGTCGAGCTTGTACGGCTTGATGATCGCCTCGACCTTCTTCATCGCGTCCTCCTCGGGTCAGTGGTCGCCCCGCCTCCCGGGGGACCGGGCGAGGACGGGCATCTCGAGCGGGCGCCGTCGCCGGCCGAGCGCGACGGCGTCTCGTGACTCGGCGCGGAAGGGTAGCAAGGGGGATGCCGGCGCGGGCGGCGAGTGCCGGAAGGGCTCCACGGCCAGCGATGATCGGCACTTCCAGGCGACCGACCCGGCGGCCGGCGGCGACCGGGCCGGCGTCCGGTGACGCCGGAGAGGGCACCCTGCCTATGGACTAGGCACGCGCCCCGGCCCCGGCTGCTATGATCGCTGCCGGGTGATCACCATGGCCTCCGTGCCGGGAGAGGGGCGTCGAATGGTCCATCGGTTCCTGCGGCTCGTCCCGCTGCTCGTCGCCGTGTCCGTGTCGGCGGGCTGCGTCCAGGACTACTACCGGGCGCCCGAGTCGGTCGAGATCCCGCCGAACGCCCTCAAGGTCGGCGTCACGTCGACGTATCCGCCCATCGTCTTCCGGCAGGCCGGCCAGGTCGCGGGGGTCGAGGCGGAGCTCGCGCGCCTCCTGGCCACCCGGCTGGGCCGGCCCGCGCACTTCGTCGAGGTGCCGTGGGACCAGCAGATCGACGCGCTCCTCGCCGGGCGGACCGACATCATCATGTCGGGGATGTCGGTGACGGACGCGCGGGCCGTGCGGATCGCGTTCACGGAGCCGTATCTCGAGGCCGGCCTGGTGGCCGCGGTGCGCGCCGAGGATGCCCGGCGTTACCCCTCGCAGGAGGTCTTGCTCCAGGCGCAGGTCCCGGTGGGCGTCATCGAGCGGACGACCGGCGACGTCTTCGTGCAGCAGAACTTCCCGAACGCGCAGCGGGTGCTCCTCACGGTGGCGAGCGACGGCGCGCTGGCCCTCCGACGCCGCACGGTCGATGTGTTCGTGCACGACGCACCCTCGATCGCGTGGCTCGTGTCCGCGAACGAGGCGGACCTGGCCGGGATCTGGCAGTTCCTGAACAAGGAGCACCTGGCCTGGGGCGTGCGCCGCAGCGACCCGGAGCTCCTGGCCCAGGTCAACGAGAGCCTCGCCGTCTGGCGGCGCGACGGCACGCTGGCCGCCGTGCTCGCCCGGTGGGTGCCCTACCTCACGCGCCCGAGCTAGGGGCCCCGAAAAAGAGGAAGGCCCGGCGTCATCCGCCGGGCCTTCCAGACCGTGCGTCGGCTCTCCCTAGTCAAAAGTGCCGTCGCCCGGTCACGCTCGGCCCCGAGCCGGTTAAGGCCTGGGACCGTGTGGCTCCGCCGCGTTACTGGCGGAGCCGCGCCTCGATGCGGTCGCCCACCTTCAGATCGTCGAGCGTCTCCTTGGACGCCTGTGAACTCGTGCGTCGAGCCGTCGGACGCCTTGATGGTCACCCGCCCCGTGGGCTTGTCGATCTTGACCACCTGGCCCTCGACGCTGCTCGGGGTGCTGCCCTGGTGGACGGGAGGCTTCGCGGCCTGCCCGAAGGCCGTTCCGCTCCACAGGAGTATCGGAGCGACGAGGGCGATGCCGAACTGGGTCCAGATCCTCTTCATCGCGCCCTCCGTCAGTTCTTCTTCATGATGTCGTAGACCGCGCCGGCCGCCGCGCCCACGCCCGTGCCGATGAGCGCGCCCTTGCCCGCGCCGTACCCCGTGCCGGCTCCGATCGCCGCGCCCGAGCCCGCGCCGACCGCGGCGCCGCCGACCGTGCCGCAGGCGCTGACCAGGGACGACGCCAGCACCAGCCCCGCGAGCGGGGCCATCCATCGCGTCCGCTGCTTCGTCATCGAGGACCCTCCTCTTGTTGCCAACGAAGCGGGGCAAGTTCCGTGCCCGCGAGGCGACGTGGCCGCGTCATCGCAATGGCGCGCACTTACGAGAGGCCGCGACGCCACGCTGTCGCCCGAGCGACAGCGCGACGAGCGTGACGGCGGCGTCAGGCCGGGAGGCGGGCGGGCGCGGCGCGGCGCGCGTACTGCAGGACGAGGACGAGCGCGAAGAGCCCGACGCCGATCGCATCGAACAGGGGCCGCGGGTAGACCAGCGCCAGGCCGGCGACGACGAGCATCGCCTGCTCGAGCCCGGTCGTCCGCCGGAGGAGCCAGCCCTGGAAGCCGCCGGCGAGGGCGGAGATCCCGATCGCGGCGGTCGTGGTCACGAGCCCGATCGCGCCCCAGTCGGCTTGCCCGAGCCCCTTGATGGAGCCCGTGAGGAGGAGCCCCTGGCCCGACGGGATCCAGGACGAACATGAACGGCACCAGGAACGCCGGCATCGTGTACTTCCACGACTGGAGCGTCGTCCGGTACGGGTCGCCGCCGGTGATCGCCGCCGCCGCGAAGGGCGACAGCGCGGTGGGCGGCGACACCTCCGACAGGACCGCGTAGTAGAAGATGAACATGTGCGCGGCGAAGTCGGGGACGCCCAGCTTGATCAGGGCGGGCGCGGCGATCACGGCGCAGATGATGTAGGAGGCCGTCACCGGCACCGCGAGCCCCACGATCCACACGGTGAGGGCGGTGAAGATCGCGGTCAGGAGCAGCGACCCGCCGGCATAGTCGAGGATGATCGCGGAGAACTTCAGCCCGAGCCCGGTGAGCGTCACCACGCCGACGATGAGGCCCGCGCCGGCGCAGGTCGCGCCGACGTTCAGCATGCCGATCGACCCGCCCTCGAGCGCCTGCACGAGCTTGGAGCGGAGGACCTGCGGGACGATCGGCCCCCGGCCGCGGAAGAGGTCGTACGAGAGCATCGCGCTCTCGGGCCGGAGGAGGCTCGTGAGGAAGGCGACCACCGTGGCCCAGAACACGGACAGCACCGGCGAGAACCCCATCAGCATGAAGGCGACGATCGACACCAGCGAGAGGAAGTGGAACCAGAAGCGCCGCGTGAGGCTGCCCGATCGACTCCGCGCGCTCGATGGCGACGGCGTGCATGCGGAACTTGCGCGCGTCGATCTCGACCATGAGGAAGAGGGCGAAGTAGTAGAGGCCGGTCGGGATGACGGCCATCAGCAGCACGTCGAGGTAGGAGATCTTCAGGAACTCGGCGATGAGGAACGCCGCCGCGCCGAGGACCGGCGGCGAGATGATGGCGCCGAGCCCGCCGGCCGCCAGGAGCCCGCCCGCCGCCTCCTTCCCGTAGCCGGCCCGCGCGAGCATCGGGTAGGCGACCGATCCCATCGTCACGGTGGTCGCCACGCCGCTGCCCGACGGCCCGCCCAGGAGGAACGAGGCGAGGACGATGGTGCGCCCGGCCCCGCTGGGCTTGCCCCCCATCGCGGCGAAGGAGAAGTCGAGGAAGAACTTGCCGGCGCCGGAGAACTGGAGGAAGGCGCCGTAGATCGTGAACAGGATGATGAGCGAGGAGGAGACGTCGATGGCGACGCCGAAGATGCCCTCGAGCGTCATGTACATGTGGCCGACCAGCCGGCCGACGTCGTAGCCCTTGTGGGTCCAGGGGGCGGGGAGCCAGGGGCCGACGAGGGCGTAGGCGACGAAGGCCAGCGAGACCACCGGCATCACCCAGCCCGAGGTCCGGCGCATCGCCTCGAGGATCAGCACGATCAGCGTCACGCCGAGCACGATGTCCCACGTGTCCGGCGAGGTGTTGCGGTCGGTGAAGTCGTCGCCGCCGTGGAGCATGTACGCCACCACGACCACCGCGGCGATCCCGGCCAGCCAGTCCCACCACATGACGCGGTGGCGGAAGCGCCGCGCGACGGGGAACACGAGGAACGACAGGGCCAGGACGAAGGCGACGTGGATCGCCCGGAGGGCGTGGGTCGGGACGATGGAGTACGCCGCGTACAGGTGGAACAGCGACATCAGCGACCGCCAGCGCCGCCACGGCGCCGCCGAGGGCGCCGTGGAGCCGGTTGGCGGCGCCCTCTTCCTCCTCGACGTAGGCCTCGGCGCGCCGGAGCGCCTGCTCGTCGACGACGACCGGCTCGGCGGGAGCTGGCTCCTCCGGCGCCACCATGGCGGCGCGGTCAGTTGACCTTGACGCCCTTCTCGGCGAAGTACTTCAGCGCCCCCGGGTGGAAGGGGATCGGCGTCGCGGCCGCCTTCTGCAGCTCGAGCTTGAAGTTCTCCGCCTCCCGGTGCACGGCGATCAGGTCCTCGCGCTTCTCGAAGATCGTCTTCACGATGCTGTACGCGAGGGCGTCGCTCATGTTCTCGTGCGAGACGAGGATGTTCCACACCGTGGCGTTCTTGTTGTCGGTCTCCATGCCCTTGTAGGTCGCCTTCGGGATGGTGTCCTCGGAGTAGAGCTGCCCGTACTTCTTGTTCATGGGCGCCACCACCTGGACGTGGTCGATCAGCTTGATCCGGACGCCCGGGGTGTTCGCCAGGTCGGTGACGGCCGCCGTCGGCAGCCCGCCGACCCAGAAGAAGGCGTCGATCTTCTTGTCCTTGATCGCGTTCACCGACTCGGCGACGCCGAGCCGCTCGCGGCGCATGTCCTTGTCCTTATCGAGGCCCGCCGCCTCGATCACCCGGAAGCCCATGACCTCGGTGGCGCTCCCCGGCGAGCCCGTCGAGACGCGCTTGCCCTTGAGATCCGCCAGCGTGTTGATGCCGGTCCCCTCGATGGTGACCACGTGCATGCGGTTCGGGTACATGATCATGAGGGTCCGGAGCGGGACCTTGTTGCCCTTGAACTTGTCCTCGCCGCGGAAGGCGTCCTGCCCGGCGTCGGCCATCGTCATGGCGAGATAGGGCTTGCCGCTCGCGACGAGCTTCAGGTTGTCGACCGAGCCGCCCGTCACCTCCGCGGTCGCGGACATCCCCGGCACGCTCTTCGACAGCGCGTTGGCGATGCCGCCGCCGAGCGGGTAGTAGACGCCGCCCGTCCCGCCGGTCCCGATCGAGAGCTGCACCTTCTCCTGGGCCTCGCCAGGCTCGACAGGACGAGCCCGGCCGCCAGCACCGCCGACCGCCGCGGATCTCATGGTCATGGTCCCGAACCCTCCTTGGGTAGGGCGCGGCCTGGACTCCCCGCGCAGCCCCGATGAATTACGGCACGATACCCCAAGGCTCGGGCAGAGCGCCAGTCCGGGGTCAGACTTTGACTTCCTAACAATTTTCGGCCGCGCCGTCGCGCGCTTGCAGAATTGTCCGGAAGTCAAAGTCTGACCCCCTAGCCGAGCCTGCTGGCGCCACTCCCGGATCTGGGCCGCGTGCTCGCGATAGTGGGCGGGGCCCGAGCCGTCGAACACGTCCCGGGCCGCTCCGCCCGGCTCGAAGTGCGGCTCCGGCACCGCGTCGGCCGCGGCGACGAACGCCCGGTGGGTGGCGTCGACCCGGACCAGGAGGTCGACCGCCTTCACGCCCCGCTGCCCCTCGACGAACCGCGCGTTCCACGCGTCCGCGTCGTCGTAGGCGCCCGGCGGATACGGCGCCTCGCCCCTTCGCGATGCGGCGGAGGGCCGGCGTCATGGCCTCGTGCCAGCCCGCGATGTGGATCAGGATCTCCCGCACGCCCCAGGTGCCGAACCAGATCTCCCGCATGTCGGCCTCCGCCAGGCCGTCGATCGCCCCGTGGAGCTCCTGAACGCCTCGTTCCCGTCGCGCAGCAGCGTGGCCTTGTCGCTCATCTGTCCCTCCCGGGTGGAATGGTGTGGATCGTCGACCACGCCGAGTGAGACCCCGGCCGGGCGGAAGCGTGAAACGCCGCAGGCCCCGGTCGCCCGCTCGGCGGGCGACCGGGTGGCTCGTCACTGCGCGGACTAGGGCTGCCGCCGCCGTGCCTTGATGCGGTCGCCCGTCACCGTCGCTTCGAGACGTCGTAGATCGCGCCGGCGGCCGCGCCGACACCCGTGCCGATGAGGGCACCCTTGCCGGCGCCGTACCCGGTCCCGGCCCCGATCGCCGCGCCCGAGCCGGCGCCCACCGCCGCGCCGCCCAGCGTGCCGCAGGCCGTGACGAGGGACGACGCGAGCACGAGGCCCGCGACCGCCGAGATCCACCGCATGCCAGTGTTCGTCATGGAGACCTCCCTTCGCTTCCCTTCCGACGAATGACGGGGATGTCCCATGCACCCCCCTCACGCGAGGCCATGGATCCGCGCACTTAGAAGGGGGAGGGGTGGGCCACGCCGTCGTCGGGTGACCGCCCGCCGCGCGGCGGGCTAGGGCTCGGTCGCCTCCGCGGCGAGCTACAATGCCGCGTGGCCCCGCCCCGCTTCCGCGCGATCAGCGCTGTCACCTTGGCCACCCGCGACATGGGGCGCGCCGTGCGGTTCTACCGCGCGCTCGGCTTCGACCGCGTCTCGGGCGGCGAGACGGCGGCGTTCACGTCGTTCGCGGTCGGCGAGGGCTACCTGAACCTCATCGCGGCGCCGGCGGGGGCCCGGTGGAGCTGGTGGGGCCGGGTGATCATCCACGTCGACGACGTGGATCTCCTCCATGCCCGGGCGGGCGCCGCCGGGCTATCGCCCGAAGGTCCGCCCCGGGACGCCGAGTGGGGCGAACGCTACTTCCACCTCACGGACCCGGACGGGCACGAGCTCTCCTTCGCCCGCCCGCTCTGAGGTGTGTTCCCCGCCTGGGTCAGGCGCGAGGACGGGCGGCCGCGGTGGAGTGGCTCTCCGCCTCGGCGCGCACCGCCTCCACGCGCACGGCGCAGACCTTGTATTCGGGGATCTTCGACGTCGGGTCGTGGGCGGAGTTCGTGAGGAAATTGGCCGCGGACTCGGCGAGCTTCACGAAGGGCACGAACACCTCGCCGGCGCGCACGTCCTCGGTCAGCCGCGCGTACCCCTCCAGCTCCCCCCGCCGGGAGGTGAGCCGGACCGGGTCGCCGTCGTGGAGCCGGAGGCGCCGCGCGTCCAGGGGGTGGATCGCCACGCGGAGCCGCGGCTCGAGCTCGAGCAGCCCCGGGACGCGCCGCGTGATCGTCCCCCCGTGCCAGTGGTAGAGGAGCCGTCCGGTGTTGAGGACGAACGGGTAGTCCGGATCCGGCAGCTCCGCCGCCCGCTCGCCCTGGGTGACCGGGACGAACTTCCCCAGGCCGCGCGGGAAGCTCTCCCCGTAGAGATACGGCGTGCCGGGGTGATCGGGCGCCGGGCAGGGCCACTGGAGCCCCCCCTCCCGGTCGAGACGCGCGTGCGAGATCCCGGCGAGGAAGGGCACCAGCCCGGCCATCTCGTCCCAGACCTGGGAGGCATCCCGGTAGTCGAAGCCCTCGGCCGGCAGGCCGACCCGCCGCGCGAGGCGCTTCGCCAGCTCCGCCGTGATCCACCAGTCCGGCCGCGCATCGCCGGCGGGGTCGAGCACCCGGCGGACGCGCTGGACGCGGCGCTCGGAGTTCGTGAACGTGCCCTCCTTCTCGGCGAACCCGGCCGCCGGGAGGAACACGTGGGCGAGCTCCGCGGTCTCGTGGAGGAAGAGGTCCTGGACGACGAGGCAGTCGAGCTGACCGAGGGCCTTCCGCGCGTGATGAAGGTCGGGCTCCGACAGGAGCGGGTTCTCGCCCACCACGTACATCGCGCGGATCCGTCCGTCGAGGCAGCCCTCCACCATGTCCGTCACGACCAGGCCGGGCTCGGCCGGTGGGCGGATGCCCCACGCGCGCTCGAACTTCGCGAGCGTGGCGTCGTCGTAGCGCTGGTAGCCGGGGAGGTTCGTCGGGATGCACCCGGCGTCGCCGCAGCCCTGGACGTTGTTCTGGCCGCGGAGCGGGGAGATCCCGTTCGCGGGCTTCCCGAGCTGCCCGGTGACGAGGGCGAGGTTCAGGAGCGCGTGGGCGTTCGCGGTGCCGTTCGTGTGCTGGGTGATGCCCATCCCCCAGATGAGGCACGACCCCGCGTAGGGCGGCCGCGCGTACCAGCGGGCGGCCTGGACGATGTCGGCCGCCGGCACGCCCGTGAGCGCCGCGGCGCGCTCCGGGGTGTAGGGCTCCACCGCGGCCCGCCAGGCGTCGAAGTCCTCGGTGCGCGATCGGACGAAGGCCTCGTCCCAGAGCCCCTCGTCGAGGATGACCCGCCCCATCGCGTTGAAGAGCGCGACGTCCGCCCCCGCGCGCGGACGGATCCACACGTGGGCGTAGTCGCACAGCTCGATCCGCTTCGGGTTGACCACGATGATGCGAGCGCCGCGCGCGTGGGCGCGGCGGAAGCGGATGGCGATCACCGGGTGGTTGGCGCTCGCGTCCGCCCCGACGACCATGAGGCACCCGGCCTCCTCGTAGTCGACGTACGAGTTCGAGGTGGCGCCGGAGCCCATCGACGTCAGCATCGCCTCCACCGACGGGGAGTGGCAGAGCCGCGTGCAGTGGTCGACGGTGTTCGTGCCCATCACGGCGCGGCAGAGCTTCTGGATGAGGTAGCCGTCCTCGTTGGTGGCCTTGGCCGAGGCGAGCGCGCCGAACCGCCCCCGATGGCGCGCGAGCCCGGCCGCCGCCGCGTCGAGGGCCGCGTCCCAGGAGACGGTCTCCCACCGGCCGTCCCTCTTGACCATCGGGCGGACGATGCGGTCCTTCGCGTGAACGAATCCCGTGCCGAACCGGCCCTTCACGCAGAGCATGCCCTCGCTCGAGCGGTTCCGCGGCACGTCGTCGGCCATGACGGCGAGCCGGCCGTCGTCCCGCACCGCGCTCACGATGCCGCAGCCGACGCCGCAGTAGGGGCAGGTGGTCTCGACGCGCCGCACGATCGCCGCGGGGGTCTCCTTCGGGCGGAGCGCGCCGGTCGGGCAGGTGGCGACGCACTGGCCGCAGGACGTGCAGATCGACGAGGCCATCAGCCCGTCGCCGAAGACCCCGACGCGCTCGGCGTGGCCGCGCCCGAGGAGGCTGATCGCGCCGATCCGCTGGACGTCGTCGCAGGCCGTCGTGCAGCGGCCGCAGAGGATGCAGGCCGCGCGGTCGAGCACGAAGAACGACTTCGAGTCGTCGACGGCGTGCCGGTGGAGCGGCGCCCACGTCGGCCGCGCGAGCCCGTGGCGCGCCGCCGCCTCGCCGAGCTGGCCGAAGCCGTCGCGCCCGTCGCCCTCCTCGAGCATCGAGCGCGTCAGGTCGAGGACGCCCCGGCGCATGCGGACGACCGCCGGCGTGTCGGTGCGGACGACCATGGCCTCGCGGCCGGGCAGGTGGCACGAGGCGGGGAAACCGCGCTGGCCCTCGACCTCCACCAGGCACGTCCGGCAGGCGCCGAGCGGCGGCCGGTCCGGGTCCTTGCAGAGCTGGGGGAGCGCGATCCCGAGGCGGTTGACGGCGTCGAGGACCGTCGCCCCCTCGGGCACCTCCACCGGCCGAGCGTCGATGGTCAGCCGCATGGGCCTATCTTAGCCCGGGTCCGGGGCCCGGCCGCGGCCTCGAGCTCAGCCTGCGCGCGCCGGTCGCTCGACGTGGGCGAAGTGGCTCAGGAGGAGCCAGGTCGGGAACGCCCGGACGAGATCGCGTGGGCCCTCCATCGCGAGACCGCCCGCCCGCACCGCCTGCGCGAACGTGATGGCTCCCGTCCACACCTGTGCGATGGCCGCGGCGTCGGCGGTGACGACCAGGTCGACGTCGAACCCTGGATCCTTCAGGCAGAGGTCCGTGCCCTTGGGCTCGAGAATCAGCCAGCACGTCCGGAAGCCGCGGCAACGCGGAGGGAACGCGCGGAAATCGAAGCGAACGACCACGCGGCGGTGGGGAAGCCGCTGCAGGTCGATTCGCCGGCGGACGTTCCACATGAGCAGCGCCAGGTCGAGATTCTCGGGGTCGAACTGGCCGGTGCCCCACCGCTGGCCCCACTCGCCGAGCCGCTCCAGGACCTCTCGGAGCTCCTCCGCCGCCCGCGTCGGCTGGTACTCCCGACCCCGGCCGCGGGCCCGCGGCCGGCTCTGGACGACGCCCGCGTCCTCGAGCTCGCGCAGCCGCTGGGCGAGCAGCGTCCGCGAGATGCGCGGGATGCACTGGCGGATCTCGCTGAATCGCCGTGCGCCGCCCAGCAACTCTCGCAGGATCAAGGGCGTCCAGCGCTCGGCGAAGGTCTCGCACGCCACGGCGATGGGGCAGAACTGTCCGTAGCCCGTCATGCTGGCCAACTCTAGGCGCCTCCCGTCGGCCGTGGCAAGTCCATTTTCTGGGCTTGGCAGCGGTGGGCGCGGTTGCGCACTCTGTGGCCGTCGGGGGCCGGGCCCTCGCGAGGACGGCAGGAGGGGTGACGATGTCTGGTTCCCAGACCGCGCCGACCGGTGACCGGGTGCGCTTCGATTGGCCCGCGATGGCTCGAGAAGTCGGGCCGCGCTTCGCGGCTCGTGCCGCCGCGCACGATGCCGGCGACGTCTTCGTCGCCGAGAACTATCGCGACCTGCGCGAGCGCCGGGTCTTCTCGGCGGGCGTGCCCGCCGAGCTCGGGGGCGGCGGCGCGACGCACGCCGACCTGTGCGCGATGCTGCGCGTGCTCGCGCAATACTGCGGCTCCACCGCCCTCGCGCTGGCGATGCACACCCACCAGGTCGCGATCCCCGCCTGGCGGTGGCGCCACGAGGGCGCCCCGACGGAGCCCTTTCTGCGACGCGTGGCCGCCGAGGAGCTGATCCTCGTCACCAGCGGCGGATCCGACTGGCTGGCGGGGTCGGGTCGCGCCGAGAAGGTGGACGGCGGCTACCGCGTCACCGGTCGCAAGGTGTTCGCCAGCGGCTCGCCGGTCGGAGACCTGTTCATGACCATGGCGGTCCACGACGACCCCGAGAACGGCCCGACGGTGCTGCACTGCGCGATCCCGTTCGACGCTCCCGGCCTCGACGTGAAGGACAACTGGCGCTCGCTCGGCATGCGGGGAACGGGCTCGCACGACGTCGTGCTCGAGGGCGTGTTCGTGCCGGACGCCGCGATCGGCGTCCGCCGTCCGGCGGGACGGTGGAGCCCGGTGTGGCACGTGGTCGCGACGATCGCGCTGCCGCTGATCTACTCGGTCTACGTCGGCATCGCGGAGGCCGCCCGCGCGCTCGGGCTTCGCCAGGCGGCCAGCCGACGGCACGACGCCGGCACCCAGGAGCTGGTCGGTCTGATGGAGACGGAGCTGGCCACCGCGCGGATGGCGCTGCGGCAGATGATCGACGCGGCCGCGCTCCGGACACATGGCGCTCGAGACGACGAACGACGTGCTGATCGGCCGGGCGGTGGCCGGCCGGGCGGCGATCAGGGCCGTCGAGGTCGCGATGGAGGTGGCCGGCGGCGCCGGTTTCTTCCGGGAGCTGGGCCTCGAGCGGCTCTTCCGCGACGTGCAGGGCGCCCGCTATCACCCGGTCCGCGGCAGCGCGCAGCTCCTCTACTCGGGGCGCCTGGCCCTCGGCCTGGACGTCAACGCCTAGTCCGCGAACCGGAGGGCTCGCGAAGGAGGACACGCCATGAGGACCACAGGTGGGTCATTCCGCATCGTCATCGGGCTCCTGACCGCGATGGCGCTGGTCGGCGCCCCGTGGGCTCACGCCGACGTCGTCACCGACGCGAACGAGAAGGCCGCGACGATCGCGTCCCGGCATCCGTCGACGCCCATCGCCGTGAGGATGATGGCGATCGTGCAGGTCTCGGTCTTCGACGCCGTCAACGCGGTCACCGGGCGGTACCCCGCGTTTCGCGCGAAGGTCAGCGCCGCGCCCGGCGCCTCGCTGGACGCGGCCGTGGCCTCGGCGACACGGACCGCCCTGCTGAAGCTCATGCCGACCCAGCAGGCGGCGATCGAGGCGGACTACCAGGCCGCCCTGAAGCTGGTGCCCGACGGCCCCGCGAAGACCGCTGGCATCGCGGTCGGCGAGCAGGCGGCGGAGGCCATCGTGGCCTCGTGCGCGAACGACGGGGCGGTGGCGCCCAACACGTATCGACCCCACACCACCCCGGGCGTCTACGTGCCGACGGTCTTTCCCGCCGTCCCCCACTGGGGCAAGCGGAAGCCGTGGGTGATGGCCAGTGGCGACCAGTTCCGTCCGGGCCCGCCGCCCAGCTTGACGAGTGACACGTGGAAGCGCGACCTGACCGAGATCAAGGCGCTCGGCGGGAAGACCAGCGCCCAGCGCACGCCGGAGCAGACCGCCATCGCCCAGTTCTGGGAAGCGACGGCCCCGGCCGTCTACTGGCCGGTGGCGCGCTCGGTCGCGAACGTGCCGGGCCGCAACGAGAGCGACAACGCGCGCTTCCTGGCGGTGGCGGCGATGGCGATGGACGACGCGCTGATCGCCGTGTTCGACGCGAAGTACACCTACAACCTCTGGCGCCCGGTCACGGCCATTCGCAACGCCGAGGGCGACCTGCGCGATCCCGCCTGGACGCCGTTCATCGACACCCCGATGCACCCCGAGTATCCCTGCGCCCATTGCATCGTCTCCGCATCTCTCGGCGCCGTGCTCGCGGCCGAGATCGGCACCGGACGGTCGCCGACGCTGAGCTCGGCCAGCTCGACCGCCGGCGGCGCCGTGCGCACGTGGGGCGAGCGTCGGCGATTTCGTCCGGGAAGTCGCCCTGGCCCGCATCTACGACGGGGTGCACTACCGCAACTCGACGGAGGTCGGCAGCGCGATGGGGACACGGATCGGCGAGCTCGCGGCGAGGACGGTCCCCAGGGCGACTCGCTGAGGCCTCATCGCCGACCCGCGGCCAGGGCGGCGCGGACCCCGAAGTAGGCGGGCTTCGGCGCGTAGTCGGCGTCGAGGAGCAGGGGATCGTCCTCGCCGAAGCGGGCGTCGATCCAGGAGTGCGCGTCGCTCACGCCCCAGAACGTCACGCCGGCGAAGCCGGGCGTTTCCGCGCACGCGGCGATCGCGTCGTGATACACGCGCGCCTGGACGGCCAGGGGATCGGGCCGCCGGACGCGCCGGATCCGCACGTCCATCTCCGAGATGCGGACCTCGAGGCCGAGCGCGGCGAGCCGCGCCACGTTCGCCCGGATGGCGTCGGGTGCGGGCGGATGGGTGGCGCGCAGGTGCATCTGGAGCCCGACGCCGTGGATCGGGACGTCCTGCTCGACGAGGCGCCGCGCAAGCGCGTAGACCGCGTCGGACTTCGGGCCGCGGCCCTCGGCGCCGTAGTCGTTGTAGTAGAGCCGGGCGGCCGGATCGGCCGCGTGGGCCAGGCGGAAGGCCTCCGCGACGTAGCCCGACCCGAGGGTGCGCAGGAAGACGCTCGGGCGCAGCCGGCCACCGTCGCCCACCGCCTCGTTCACGACGTCCCACGCGGCCACGCGCCCACGGTAGCGACCCACGAGGGTCTCGACGTGCGCGGCGAGGACGCGCGCCGCCCGGCGCCGCGTCAGCGCCGGCGTGAGCCAGTCGGGCAGCTGCTCGTGCCAGACGAGCGTGTGACCGTGGACGCGCAGGCGGTGGGCCTCCGCGAAGTCGACGATCCGGTCCGCCGGGCCGAAGTCCCACCCGTGCTCGGCCGGATGCACGGGCCCCCACTTCATCGCGTTCTCCGGAGTGACGGCGTTGAACTCGCGGAGGAGGGTCCGGACGTAGGCCTCGTCGTCGAGGAGCGCCGCGTCCACGGCGGCGCCGATCGGGACGGCCGCCGCGGCCCAGAGGCCGCGTCCCCCGGCCGCGCCCGACGTCATCGGGGAGGATGCGTCAGCGGGCGCCCGTCAAGCGCTCCGGGAAGTGCTCGAGCCCCGCGCGGAGCGACAAGGGCGCGGCCTGGCCCAGGCCGCAGAGCGAGGCGAGCTGGACCACGTCCGCCAGCTCGCGGAGCTGGCCCAGCGACTCCGCGACGCCCGCGCGGCCGACGCCGTCGAGGAGCTCCACCAGCCGGGCCGTGCCCTCGCGGCACGGCGTGCACTTGCCGCAGGACTCGCGGGCGTTGAACGCGAGGAGCGTGCGGACCACGTCGCGGACGTCCGCCCGGTCGTCGAGGGCGGCGATCCCGCCGGTCCCCGGCGAGAGCGTCGGCCGCTCGAGCGGCCGGTCGAGGAAGGCCGGCGGGACGACGATCCCCGACGGCCCGCCGATCACCACCGCGCCGAGGGGCCGGCCGGTGGCGAGGCCGCCGCCGAGCCCGTCGACGAGCCGCCGGAGCGTCAGCGGCGGCGCGGCCTCGACGACGCCCGGCCGCGCGACGTGGCCCGAGAGGCCGAAGAGCTTCGTCCGCGCGGCCTCGGGCCGGCCGCCGACGATGAGCGGCACCGCGGAGAGCGTCTCCACGTTGTTGATGACCGTGGGCCGCCCGTGGACGCCGGCCTCGACGGGGAATGGCGGCTTCGGGCGCGGCATCGCCCGCTTCCCCTCGATCGACTCGAGGAGCGCCGTCTCCTCGCCCAGGACGAAGCCGCCCGCGCCCCGCCGGATCTCGACCTCGAAGGCGAAGTCGGTGCCGAGGACGCGCGAGCCGAGGAGCCCCGCGCCGGACGCCTCCCGCACGGCCTCGGCGCACCGCGCGGCGGAGAGGCCGGCCTCGCCGTGGATATAGAGGATGCCCCGGCTCGCGCCCGCGGCGTACGCCGCCAGGAGCATGCCCTCGAGCAACCGGTGGGGATCGGCCTCCATCAGGTGGCGGTCCTTGAAGATGCCGGGCTCGCCCTCCTCGCCGTTGGCGACCAGGTACTTCGGCGCGCCGCGCGCGGCGCGGCAGCCCTCCCACTTGACCGCCGCCGGGAAGTACGCGCCGCCGCGGCCGAGGAGCCCCGCGCCCTTCACGGCCGCGGTCACGGCGCCCGGGTCGCCCGCGTCGAGCGCGCTCGCGAGCGCCGCGTAGCTGCCCGCGAGCAGCGCGTCGTCGAGCGAGCCGGGTCGGAGCGCGCCCCAGCGCTCGGCGAGCACCCGCTCCTGGCCGCCGAGGACCGGGTGGGCCGCAGGGGCCACGCCGTCGCCGAGAGCCCGTGGTCGGCGGCCCCGCGCAGGAGCCGGCAGGAGAGCCGGAACGCGCTCGACGGTGACGCGCTCCACCGTGAGCCGCGGCACGCCCGGCGTCAGGACCTCGACCACGGGCTGGGCGTGGCAGAGGCCGCTGCAGGCGCCGTCCTCGACGACGGCGTCGAGCCCCGCGCGCCGGACCGCCTCGCGGAGCGCGTCGCGGGTCGACGCCGCGCCCCGGGCGAGCCCGCAGGAGCCCGTCGCGACGAGGAGCCGCGTCGTCGACCGAGACAGGCCCGCTCGCGCGCGAGTCGACGAGCCCCTCGAGCCGGTCGCGGGCGGTCGCTCCGGCCGGCCCCTCGGCCGCCGCCGGCGCGTCGCGGGTCGCCGCGGCGAGCGGACCCGTCATCGCCGCGCCGAACGGCACGGCCGGATGCGCGGCATGCGGCGCGCGGCACGCGGCGAGCACGGCGTCGGCCGTCGGCGCCCCGAGATACGCGTGGTCCACCTCGACCACGGGCGCGACGCTGCAGACGAAGCAGCAGTCCGCCTCTTCCAGCGTGACCTCGCCGTCGGCCGTCGTGCGCCCGGCCTCGACGCCGAGCCGCCGCCCGAGCTCCGCCAGGAGCCCGAGGCTCCCGTTCACCCGGCAGGACACGCCCGCGCACACGCGGACGACATGCCGTCCCGGCGCGGCGAGCCGCAGCTCGGGGTAGTGCGTCGCGACGCCGTACACCTCGCTCGCCGGCACGTGAAGGTGCCGCGCGACGGCTGCGAGGTCGTCGGCCGAGAGCCAGCCGCGCTCCGCCTGGACCGCCTGGAGCGCGGGCAGGAGCCACGTCCGCTCCGGCGGGAACGGCGCCAGCACGTCGCCGACCGGCTGCGTCGTCACGGCGCGAGGCGGTCCACGCCGCGAGCCCTGTTACTACGTTGATAGTGGTGGGGGAGTGGCGAGCGATCCCGCGCTAGTGACGGCCGGCTGCCCGGCGCGCCGAGGCGGATGCGGGCTCCCCTCCGCGACGGGTCGCCGAAGCAGCGCTTCGCGACCTGCGCCGGAGAAAGGGACCCGGAGCCTCGGCGCGCCGGGCAGGCGGCCGTCACAACCCGCGCGGCATTCAAAGACATACCGGCGATCCACCACCGGGCGGCCTAGTAGGCGGGGAGCTTCCCGCTCGCCACCGTCTGCTTGACCGCGGCGGCCTCCTCGGCGGCCCGCGCGGCGAGGAACCGGCTGTCGCTCGCCAGCGTCACGAACTGCCAGCCCTGGCTGGCCATCTTGAGCGCGTAGCCGCTGGTCGCGTTGTGGAGGCCGGCGATCACCTTGTGGCGCTTGCAGGCGGCCAGGATCTTCCCGAGGGCCTCGACGACCGGCGCCTCGGTCTGGTCGAGCTTCGGCGTGCAGCCGAGCGTGAGCGAGAGGTCCGCCGGGCCGACGTAGATCGCGTCGACCCCCGGCGTGCTCAGGATCTCGTCGATGTTCTGGACGGCTTCCTTCGTCTCGATCATCGGCATCACGACGAGCGTGTCGTTCGCGTGCTGGGCGTAGTCCGAGCCGGCGTAGATCGACGCGCGCACCGGCCCGAAGCTCCGGTAGCCCTTCGGCGCGTACTTGCACGTGCGGACCAGCTGCTCGGCCTCCTTCCGGGAGTTGATCATCGGGCAGATGATCCCGTAGGCGCCGGCGTCCAGGATCTTCATGATGTGGGCCGGGTCGTTCCAGGGCACCCGCGCGAACGGGATGACGCCCGTCGTCGAGATCGCCTGGAGCATCGTCACGGCGGTCTGGTAGTCGACCACGCCGTGCTGCATGTCCACGACCAGGGAGTCGAAGCCCTGGTGCGCCATCACCTCCGCCGAGAAGCTCGACGGGATCGACAGCCACCCGTTGACCACGACCCCGCCCTTGGCCCAGATCGACTTCACCGTGTTCTCGCGCACGTCAGGCTCCTTCCCGAGTAGGTCCGTCGTGAGGATCGGTCGTCGCGGCCGCGGCGCGGTGCCGCGGCCCGACTGGAGTATAGGCGCGCCCCGCGGGGCGCGCCAGCCCGGGACCGCGCGGTCACGCGGCCGGGGTCGCCGCGCCCGCCTCGCGGAGGAAGTCGTCCACCAGCCGGTTGAAGGCCACCGGGCGCTCCCAGTAGACGGAGTGCCCCGCCGCCGGGCACCCGCGCGAGCCGCGCGCCCGGGACGATCGACGCGAGGACCGCGACGGCGGCCGGCGGGATGACGATGTCCTCCTCGCCGGTGAGGCAGAGGACCGGCATCCGGAGGGCCGCCACCGCCGCGCGCGGCGTCGTCCGCATGGCGACGAGCTTCTTCCGGACCGCGACCTTGTCGAGGTCGTGGGAGAGGGCGTCCATCTCCCGGTAGAGGAAGTGGAGGGCGGGCTGCTCCCGCGCCATCCGCTCGCCGCACGCGGGGTGGATGCCGCGCGCGGCGACCGCGGCCTCGGGCGCCGCGGCGCCGTGGGCGCGGAAGAGGGCGAGCGTCTCCGGGTCGTCGAGCGTGCCCGTGGTGCTGGCGAGGACCAGGGCGCGGACGCGCGCCGGATGACGGAGCGCGTAGCCGAGGCAGGTCCAGCCGCCCATCGACTGGGCCACCAGCCGGACGTCGGCGAGGCCCAGGTGGTCGACCAGCGCGGCGAGGTCGTCGACGAACGCGTCGGGGCCGGGGCCGCCATGCCCCTCCCGCGAGAGCCCGAACCCCCGGTGATCGAAGGTGACGCACGTGTAGCGGTCGCGGAAGTGCGGCACCTGCTGCCACCAGGCGAGGTGGCTCCCGCCGAGGCCGTGGGCGAAGACGAGCGCCGGCCCCTCGCCGTGGGTCTCGTAGTAGAGCTGACAGCCGTTCGTGTCGAGGAAGGGCATCGAAGGAGCCTCCGGGTCAGGCGGCGGCGCCCGCGGGGCGGGCGCGCCCGACGTGGTCAGCGTGGCCGACGCGGCCAACGTGGATCGTGACGGTCCCGAGGCCGACGCGCCGGACGCGCACGTCGCGGAGCCCCACCGCCTCCATGAGCCGGGCCAGCTCGCCCGGCGTCACGAAGCGGTCGACCGACTGGGGAAGGTACGTGTACGCCTCGCGGTTCCCCGCGATCAGCGCGCCCACCGCCGGCACGACGCGGTGGAAGTAGAGCCGGAACGCCTGCCGCCACCCCGGCAAGGTCGGCTGGGTGATCTCGAGCGCGACGACGCTCCCCCCCGGCGCCGTCACCCGCCGCATCTCCGCCAGCCCCGCGCGAAGGTCCGCCAGGTTGCGGAGCAGGAACGCGGAGGCGACGCAGCCGAACGCGCCATCCGCGAACGGCAGCGCGAGCGCGTCCCCGGCGAGGAGCCGGATCCGCCGCTCGCCGAGCGCGTCGAGCTTCTCCCGGCCGAGGCGCAGCATGCCCTCGACGAAGTCCACGCCCACCACGCCGCGCACCCCCGTCTCGCGCAGGAGCGCGAGCGCCAGATCTCCGGTGCCGGTCGCCAGATCGAGGGCGAGCGCCGCCCGCCGGCGGCTCCGCGAGGCGCGCGGCGGCGCGCCGCCACGCGCTGTCGCGCCCGCCCGTCATGAGCCGATTCATGAGGTCATACCGCGGCGCGATCCGCGCGAACATCTGCCGCACGCGCGCCGCCTTGTCCCCGCCACGGCCGGACTGGCGCGTGTGTCACGCGCTCCGGTCCCGCGGGTGGCGCCGGCGACAGGACCCGCGGGCCGGATCCGCGTCAGCCAGCGGCCTCAGTACCACAGGCCCGCCACGGCAGCAACGAACGTGATCACGCTGATGTACCCGTTGACGTTGAAGAACGCCATGTCGAGCCGCGACAGGTCGTCCGCCGACACGAGCGAGTGCTCGTAGACGAGCAGCCCGACCACGACCAGCCACCCGAGCCAGTAGAGCACGCCGAGCCCGAGCGTCCACCCGGCGGCGGCCAGCGCGAGCGCGGTGAGGACGTGGCAGGCGCGCGCCGCCTGCAGCGCGGCGGGGATCCCGAACCGCGCGGGGACCGAGTGGAGCCCCTCGCGCCGGTCGAACTCGACGTCCTGGCAGGCGTAGAGAAGATCGAACCCCGCGATCCACACGGTGACGGCCAGCCAGAGGAGCCACGCGGGCGCCTCCATCGTCCCGCGCACCGCGATCCAGGCCCCGGCCGCCGCCGCGCCGTCGGTGAACCCGAGGATCCAGTGCGAGAGCCAGGTGAAGCGCTTGGTGTAGGAGTAGCCGACCAGGAAGACGAGCGCGATCGGCGCGAGCGCGAGGCAGAGCGGCCCGAGCTGCCAGGCCGCGAGGAAGAAGACCGCCGCCGAGCACACCGCCGCCACCGTGAGGTCGCGGGGCGCGAGCAGCCCACGCGGGAGGTGCCGCCCAGCGGTCCGCGGGTTCCGCGCGTCCAGGTGGCGGTCGATCAGCCGGTTCGCCGCCATCGCCGTCGTCCGCGCCGCGACCATGGCCACCGTGATCCAGAGGAAGGCGTGCCAGCCGGGCCACCCGCGCGCGGCCAGCACCATGCCGAGGTAGGCGAACGGCAGCGCGAAGACGGTGTGCTCGACCTTGATCGCGTCGAGGAAGTGCCGGAGCGCGCTCACCGGGCGCCCCTCGCGCGCGGCCCCCGCCGCGCCCGCGTCCAGGCGGCGGACGCGGCGCTGCCGAGGAGGTAGAGGGCGATCGACGTCCGTCAGGACGATGAGCGTCCAGCCGAGGGCGTTCGGGAACGCATAGCCGAACCAGTCGCCCCGCCGCCCGACCGGGAGGCCGAGGCGATGGAAGAGCGCGAAGGGGATCTCGACGGCCAGGAGGTACGCGAGGAACAGCGTCGCCTGGAACCCGAGGACGCCGAGCAGCGGCAGGAGCACGGCCGGCGCGAGCACGACCGCCCAGGTCGGCGCGGAGGAACGTCCGGACGGAGCCTCCCGGCACGCTCAGCCGCGCGGGCTCACGACCCGAGGCCGTACTCGCGCCACCGCTGGGCGACGCGCTGCCGCATCTCGTCGGACATGCGGATCTCCTCCGGCCACGGCTGCTCGACGCGGTCGAGCGGCGCCCGCTTCTCGGTGGCGTCGATCCCGAGCTTCCCGCCGTAGCGGTGGCGGAGCGCGGCGTGGTCGAGGTCGTCCGACGGCCCCTCCACGACCACCAGGTCGCGCGCCGGGTCGATGCTGTTCGTGACGCGCCAGGCGACCTCCGAGAGGTCGTGGACGTTCACCCACTCGTCGACGACGACGACGTTCTTCGCCAGCATGAGGAGCCCGAGCCCCCAGAGCCCGTACATCACCTTGCGGACCTGACCCGGGTAGCGCTTCTTCACCGAGACGATCACGAGGTTGTGGAAGATGCCCTCGGCCGGCATGTTCATGTCGACGATCTCCGGCAGCATCATCCGGATGATCGGCAGGAACAGGCGCTCCGTCGCCTTGCCGAGCCAGTAGTCCTCCATGGGCGGCCGCCCCACGACGATCGTCGGGTAGATCGCGTCGCGGCGGCGCGTCACCGCGGTGAGGTGGAAGACGGGGTAGGGGTGGGCGAGCGAGTAGTAGCCCGTGTGGTCGCCGAACGGCCCCTCGACGCGCGACTCCGCGGGGTCGCAGTAGCCCTCCAGCACGATCTCCGCGTGGGCCGGCACCTCGAGGTCGATCGTCCGGCACTTCACCATCTCGACGCCCTTCCCGCGGATCCACCCGGCGAGCAGCATCTCGTCGAGCCCCGGCGGGAGCGGCGCGGTGCCCGCGTACATCGTCGCCGGGTCGGCGCCGAGCGCGATCGCCACCGGGATGCGGTCCTTGCCGGTCCGGCGCGCCTCGCGCTCGTGCTCGGCCCCGCCCTTGTGGGTCTGCCAGTGGAGGCCGAGCGTCCGCTCGTCGTGGACCTGGATCCGGTAGGTGCCCACGTTCCGGAGCCCGGTGACCGGGTCCCGCGTGATCACCAGCGGGAAGGTGATGTAGTACCCCGCGTCCTTCGGCCAGCACCAGAGCACCGGCATGCCCGGCGATCGACGGGTTGTCGGTCTCGACCACTTCCTGACACGGGCCGCTCTTCACGACCTTCGGCCCCGCGCGCACGACGTCGAGGAGATCCATGCCCTTCTGGAACTTCTCGAGGAGCGAGCCCGGCATCTTGAGCTGGAGGAGCCCCTTCACCTTCTCGCCGAGCTCGTCGAGCCGCTCGACCCCGAGCGCCCACGCCGTCCGCTCCTCGGTCCCGAACGTGTTGATCAGGACCGGCATGGAGCACCCCTCGACCCGCTCGAAGAGGAGGGCATGGTTCTGGCTCGCCGGCCCCTTCACGGCGCGGTCGGCGATCTCCGTGATCTCGAGCTCCCGCTTCACGGGCGCCTTGATGCGCCGCAGCTGGCCCTTCTTCTCGAGCAGGGCGACGAACTCGCGCAGATCCTGGAAGCTCATCGCGCGGCTCAGTCGTCGCAGGCCCGCGGGTGGCGCCGGCTCGACCCCGGCGCGGCACAGCGGTGGGACCCCTTCGCATCGGGCCGCGACCGCGTCGGGCCTGTGGCGAACGGGTGACGGAGCGAAGCCGCGCCCGGGCGAGCCGGCGACAGACCCGCGGGTCGAGCAGTCACCTCCTAGTCCTCGTAGATGAACCGCACGAGATAGCCGGCCACGATCGGGAACGCGAGCGTCGGCAGGACGCGCGCGAGGAGGAACCCGCTCCCCATGAAGGGCAGCTCCCACGCGATGACCCGCTGGAACCCGAAGAGCGACCAGCTCGTCATGTAGCAGACCAGGGCCGAGAGCGACGCGCCGCCCTTGTAGAAGACCGCCATGATCGGGAAGCTCACCAGCGGCCCCCCCGGCGTGAGGATGCCCGCCACGAAGCCGGCGAAGATCCCCCGATGCCCCGACCCGCTGCCGAGCCAGTGCCGGATCCACTCGGGCGCGATCAGCACCTGGAGCATCCCCGTCATGATGAGCGCGCCGACGAGCCGCGGCATCACGTCCAGGAACAGCTGGCCCGCCGGCGCGGAGGCCGACCATCGGCAGGCCCGGGTCGCGGAGGTAGGCGGCGACCGCCAGGCCGGCCGCGAGGAGGTAGACGACGAGGTCGAAGGCGTGCATGCGGAGCCAGCTCCTCCCGGCGGCGGCGCCCGGGCGCGAGGGGGGCGGCGAGGCGTCAGCCGGGCCGCGGCGCGCCGGGCGGGCTCGGCGTCACGGGCGGCGCCGAGAGAGGCGAGCGAGGTCGAAGCGTGCCATGCCGTGGGCAAGGCCCGCGCCAGTATAGCAAGGTGGGGATTCCGGGCCGCCGCGCCGTCCCGGCCCGGGCCGGCGCCCGAGCCGGCACCCCGTCGGGCACCCCGGTGCGCCCGCAACCCCTTGGCGGGCCGGGCCTCGCCGGCCCCGGCGGCCGCGTCCCCGACTCGGCTTGCCTTGGCCCGGGCCGGTCGCTACAATGGCGGCTGCGCTGGGAGATCGTCTAGTGGTAGGACGCGTGGCTCTGGACCACGTAGCGGGGGTTCGAATCCTCCTCTCCCAGCCATTTTCATTGTCTGTTGCGGTGGTGGGGACGGCTCCATCGTCTAGTCCGGCCTAGGACACGGCCCTCTCAAGGCTGAAACACGGGTTCGAATCCCGTTGGAGCCACCACCCGAAGATCGCGCGGATTCTAGCGTTTTCTTGTGGCTTCTCGCCACGGGTTGGAGACCCCGAAACACCCGGAATCCCCCCCCTTTCACCCCCAGTGGTGGCAACCAAATGGCAACCACCATGCACGGGGGCGTCATGGCCCAAGTGGCCGCTCCTGACGTTCGAGACCGTGGGAGATTCGCGCGCGCGTCTGAAGTGGCCGGGTAGCCGATGCATTCTCTGTCTCCGTGAGACAACCCTCACCGATGAGCACGTGATCCCGGGCTACCTGGGTGGCCGTCTGCGGGTTGATTTCCTCTGTGCCCCATGCAACTCCCTGATGGAGGAGAGGCAAGCCTGAAGCGGGATCCGCGCATACGGCTCGCCGCGGACTACCTGAAGGTGCAGCTTCCGGACATCGCGGCTTCCGGCAGAGGGACAGGCGTACTTCGTGGAAAGCGATGCCGGCCGGGTACACGGCGTCGTGAAGCGGGGGAAGGTTTCAGGTTTCAGCGTCACGACGGGCAGACGGTTCCTTGATTCAGCCGACAGCGGCCGCGAGACGAACGCTCGCAGCCTGGCTTTCTGAAGGCCGGGGAGCCGATCGAGATCGAGGCCATTCTCGGCCGCTTCGAAGTAAGCCCAGAAGACACGATGATTGATCTTGGCGCCGGAGTTCAGGCTATCAAGCGGAGTCACGGCGAACCCTCGACCGGTGCTCGGCGGAATCGTCGCGATGGACGGACCGCTCCTCAAGATCGCGTATGGTTTCTGGCGTGTCACATGGTGGGGGCGATTTATGGCCGCGAGTTCGATAGCGTGCGGGCGGCCATATTGCAGCCGCCGGGCCGTCCCGGAGCGTACTTAATCGAGGAGGTCCGTGGCGAGAAGTATCGCCCGATCCACGGGCTTGCCCTCCAGGTCGGCGTACCACAGGTAGTGGTGCAACTCGAATTCTTTGGCTGGGTGGGATTTCCGATCGACTTCCCGAGGTCTCCTGGACGGGTCCCGGCTATGTCTACACCCTGGATCTCTTGAAGTCGAAAGGCCATCGTCAAGTCATACGGCAGGCCTAGTGACAAACTTGCAATACGTGATCTCGAGAACCTAACCAACGCTTCTCGGTCATCACTGAAGCCGGGCATCCCTCAAGACTGCATCAGCTCTTTGCCTCCCAGTCGCCAAGAGCCTCAGATTGCCGGTTCCGTCATCATCCACGAGACGGCCCTAGGCGGGTCACCACCATTCGAGCATTTGCCTCGGTGAAGCCGTTGCGGCGCACTGTCTGGATCAGTTCCTGCTTCAGAGATGCGCAGTAGGATGACGAGTCACGAGTGCGGCCAAGGCGACATCTACGCCGCTCTTACCCTTCTTGTGGAGATAGAATCGTCCTTAGACGGTCTCCACGAACGGGTACTTCCGTTCCGCCAAAGACTTAACGAGTTGCCGGGCCTCGGCGAGGGACACTGCCCCCCTCTGCGCGACGCCAACCATCTCTGCAAGGACCCAGGAGCAGTTCGCCACCGCCGCCGCAGCGTCCATCTCGTTTGGATCCACCCCGTCAGGGTCATGCCGACCGCCACGATTGCTCGCAATCTCGTAGACAAATGTGCAGCACCTCGGGATAGTCAATATAACCGCCTCATCTGCTGCAACGGCGGGAGTCTGCCTCAGGAGCGTTATGACGGTGTCGACCTTGAACGCCCGTCCCGTCGGGACCGTGACATTGGCAGCGACGCCCTGAACGCCTTGACAGTAGCCTCGACACACTTCCCAGCCTTGCTGGTACACTCATCCCATTTGTTTGCGCGGAAATCATCGACCAACCGTTCAAAGTGCTGCAAGAGCGCAGTCACGTGCTTCACTGGAAACGGGTGAGGTCCCTCAACGAGAAGCCTTCGAAGACCTTTGATGTCCATCGCTCAGTGTGGCTGCGGGACACATTCTTCCACGACGGCTTCAGCACATACACCCCCTGCTTCTTCGTGTCCACCCAATCCTCGTCTTTCGCTCGAATTGAATAGGCCGGATTGTATTTCCCGATGATTCCCTTCATCTTGTCCCACTGGTTCTTGATCGCGTCGAGAGTAACTTCTCTTGAGGGATCTCCACTGGCAAGACGCGCCAGTAGCAAAGTGAACTTCTGCGCTCCGGTGCCGTCGCGCCCATATTTCTTCATGAAGGCGCGAGGATTCAGAGAAAACACCGGCGTTGCGGATGGTGCCACTCGATGTGGTGCTCTAGGCGGAGTCGACGACCGCGTCGACTTCCGGCTCGCCAGTTGTAAGTCAGTGTCGCCGCTAAAGGTACGCCCTTGGTCGTCGGTAATTGTGATCTGAACCCGCATCGCCCGCCTCCCTTTACAGCGTGTAGAACCAGCGGTTGTCCCTTTTGATGCGCCTCAACTTTCGCCTTCGGACCTGCCGAAGCATCGCGCCAGAGAGGGTCGTCACGGGATAGTGGCGACCCATTTCCTCAAGGGCGAGTTTGATGGCGGCGAGGTCCTTCGGTGTCTTGAACAGGCCACCGTCGATCAGAGATCCAATCAGGTCAACAAGTTGAACCGGACCGGACCGAGCAGTCAGCGCTCGACTAGGCGCGCCACCTGATTTGCGCTGAGCCGCCTTTAGATCTCGCAGGACCTCGGCGATTTCTTTGGGAGTTCCTTCGACCTTTAC
The DNA here is from genome assembly GCA_963799055.1 of uncultured Candidatus Rokubacteria bacterium. Taxonomy (GTDB): domain Bacteria; phylum Methylomirabilota; class Methylomirabilia; order Rokubacteriales; family DASRDR01; genus DASRDR01. Next base: position 4,707 of record CAWCVP010000013.1, on the reverse strand, counting down.
GGTCAGTCCATCGGCTGTCTTAATCTGCGCTGTTGCCATAGATATTCTCTTAGCCTCCAGTCGGCCATAAAGAATACATGAATACGGGAGGGCTGTAAAATTGCTGTCTGGAGGCCACATAGAATCTGGCCGATTGACAGATGCACGAATCCTCGGCAGGAGACCTCAACCGATTAAAGCAGTGTTCGGTTGCCCCTGGCGATCGGCGGTTCCCTGGCTCAGACCCATCCAAATGGAGGGATTCTTAGGGTGCCGCGAGAGGACACGGCAACGAACTTAGAGTGATGGTCCGGCACTTGGCGGAGCGGTCGTCACACCCACAATGAGTAGACCACGGCGGGTGCGGGCGAAGCGTGCGGGGGGCGGAGTAGGCTGATCGGGACCTAAATTCGGAATATCTCGCTCAACTGGGCAGCGGGGTGTTTGGCGGGGTGCGACGTTCACCCTTGCTGCTGACGTCAGTAGAAGCATCTGGCTGTTCGGGCTGACGGTCTGGGGGAGGAGGGTAACTCGACGAGAGAACTCGCGTCACGTGTAGTCGAGCCCGACCGGCCCTCGGCTGAAGCCGCGGTGTGCGCGGAACCAATGGTGCCAGGAGTTGTCTCTGTGGAAGGCGGACCGTTGGCTCTTGGCCGGCCGCCTTCCCCACCGGATTGTTGAAACGACGATGCGGTGTGGATCGAGGCGGTGCTGCGTAAACGGTCGGCGCCCCGGCGGCCGGCGCCGAGCGCCAAGCCGCCGAGCAGCGCGCCTGAGTGGACTGCGGGATGGGAGGGACGAGGGCGTCAGCGAGGGAGAGGCTGACGGCGCCGGCCATCATCGAGCCGGCGACCGAGGGGATGTGCCAGGTGAGGAACAGGAAGACCAGCGACCCGCCCATCACGTAGAAGAACGGGATTGGGCTGAAGCCGCCCCGCTCGATGACGGGCATCCACCGCGCGGCGATGCTCACGCCGACGCCCATGATCAGGTACAGGACGAAGAGCTTGACGCCGATGCTCGCGACGTAGCTCAGGTAGCGCTCGGTGAAGAACTTGGTCCAGCGGACCCGGAGAAGCCGATGAAGAGAATGCCCGCCCCGATCACGATGAAGCTCTCGACCAGGGCGACCAGGAGCTGGGCCGCGATGATGGCGAACGCGACCACGACGATGAGCGCCGTGAACACGGCGACGAGGCTGGGGAAGAGCCCTTCGAGCAGCCCGAGGCCCTCGACGGCGTTGAGGATCGCGTTCGCGAGTGCGAGGCCCTGGTCGAAGACGCCGGTTGGGTTGAGGTCGGGCAAGCCGGACGCCGTCGAGCCGGCCTGCCGGAAGCCCGAGACGACCGCGGGGATCCAGGTGTTCCCGCTGAGCAGGAGCGCATAGAAGAACCCCACCGCCACCACCTGCGTAGGAGCGCGGTGACGACGGTCAGCCCGTCCTCGCGATCGATCGCCCACCACATCGCCGACCAGACGAGCTCGATGGCGACGAGGGTCCAGAAGAGGGCTTGCGCGATGGGAAACAGCGCGGTGAACCAGGCGGCGGCGATCGACTCGTAGCCCCGGACGATGTCGTTCAGGATGGTGGAGCTCATTGGCTATCTCCCGGGCGGCGAGCGGCATCCTCGGCGTCGGCGAAGCCCCGACGGGACGTCCGGCGGCACCGCTCCGGATTTCTGGAGCCCGAGCTCCTGGGTGCCGCCGCGGATCCACTGCCGCACCCGCTCGTTCAGGTCATCGTCCGGGCGCACGGCGAGGATCCGGACCGTGACATCGACCGCCACCACGATCCGGCAGTTCGGCCGGGCCTGTGGTCCGGCACGCGGCAGTAGGTCTGGGCCTTCGTCCACAGCGGATTCTGCTTCGACGCCTCGGCCGGCCCAGAAGCCGCTGTGATACTTCGGCGAAGCGTCGGATCGCTAGCGACTCCAGGCCTCGGCAGACGTACCGCGAGCGCCGCCTGCCAGGCTCGAAAACGAGACGAGCGCCGGGAGGACATCGCAGCGTCTCATGGCCGAGCCTATCGCCGGAGGCTGGGCGGGTCGTGCTGCTGGACTCGAGGCCCGGGGCTTCGCGGTTGCCGTTCCGGATCCACTCGCGCTGGGTCGCGGCGCGCTGAGCCTCTCGGTTGGTCTGGTCGGCCATGTAGACGTTCTGGGCGTTGATCTGGGCCATCATGAGCTGGCGCAGCTTGACGAGCTGCTGGACCTGCTCGGCAGCGATCATGTTCCCGGTCTGGATGGCCTGCATCCGGCCCTCGGCAGTGTCGCTGAGGGCGGTAACGGTCGATTCGCGCCTGCTCATCCGCGAAGTCCTCGCCATGGAGGCGCAGGGCGTCGAGGCTGCCCCGGAGGGTGTCCAGCGTCGTGCGCGTCCAACGATCGTACTCGCCGCCCAGTCCGTGATCGGTCGATACCCGGGTACCGCTCTCGGAACAGGCGATCGACGCCGGCCATCGCGTAGGCGATGGCCTGCTCTTGCTCGATTATCCGCCCGAGGCGCAGCAGCCGGGAAGCGCCTCTCGGTCCCAGATCCCCGCCGGGTAGTTCGCGCGTTCTGGATCAGCTCCTGGATCTGCTTGACCTGGTTCGCGATCATGGGCACTTCGTTGATCACCGATTCGACCGTCTTGAGGGCGCTGATCGTGTTCTGGACGAGGTTGGTAGGATCGAGCACGACCTCCTGCCCCACGGCCGGCGTCACGACGACGATCAGAAGGACGACGCCGACCAGCGCCTCGCCCGCGAGAGGCGAGCGAACGTGGACCGCGGCCTCTCCGGTCCCGCCCGTGGGGCAAGACGCAGCGCCCGGCGAGGTAGACGAGCGACCACATCGACCGTGCACGAGGGCCCACGTCAGCACGGCCACGGCCACCGAGATCAGGGCCACGAAGAGCGCCGCCCCGGAGGCCAGGAGCTCGGTCTGTCGCGCGGGAGCGCGAGACTGAGAACAGCCCGACGAGGACGCCCGAGCCTGAGCAGCGCGCTCGCGGCTCTGATCAGGAGGAAGGTTGTCAGGACTGGTAGGGTCCTCCTCTAGGACCTGCGGCTCCAGGCTTCCGCGGCCTCTCCAATCCGCGGCATCGCAGCCATTCGCCGGCCATCGCTTCCCATGGCCGGCCGCCAGCTCGTTGACGAGCACGATAGCCTCTCGCCCCGCCACTCCGACGAAGCTCAAGGCCATGGCCCCGAGCCCGAGCCCGATGAGCCGCCGTCCGAGAGGGGACGTGTAGTAATATTGCCGCTTCGGACAGCCGTCGCCAGCATCCGGATCTGCCGGCGATTGAGGCCGATCCTCTCGTAGAGCCGACGGACCTGCTCGCTTTCCGCCTCGGGATTCGGGAGGAGAATCTTCGTCGGACACGACTCGAGGACGATGTCGCGCCGCAGCGAATCGACCACGTCTGCCACGCTCTGGCTAACGAAAACCACGGCCGCGTTCTTCTTCCGGAGCGTCCTGAGCCACTCCTCGATCGTCTGCCCGAACAGCGAGTTCAGCGCGGTGATCCAGGCTTCCTCGACGACCAGGAGCCGGGCGCTCGTCCCGGAGCCGCTGCTCCACCCGATGAAAGAGGTAGAGCAGGAGGGCACGAGATTCTTCTCCCCAACGCCATCAGATGGGACATCTCGAAGACCTGGAACCGGCCGGTGCCCAGACCGTCGGCCGACGCGTCCAGGAGGCCCCCGAGGCCCCCCGCCAGCGTGTAGTGCTGCAGAGCCCTCCCGCAGCTCGTGGTCCTGGAGCGTGTGCACGAGGTCGGTCATCGTGCGGCTCGGGCTCTCGGCGAGCAGCTCCAGGGCTCGGCGGAGCGCCTCGCGCTGTCCCGGGGTGCCGGGGATCCCCTGGAGGGCGAGAGGGCCTCCAGCCACTCCTGGGCCCAGCGCCGCTCGACCAGCGCGTCCACCCCCGCCAGCGGAGCGAAGCCGAGCCCCTGTCGGCCTCCCCCAGGAGGTCGTAGTACTCGGCGCCGCACGCCTGCGCGAGCACGTACGCCGAGTAGTCCTTGTCGAACAGGAATACCTGAGCTCCGGGGTACCGGAAGAACTGGGCGATCACGAGCCCGACCAGCGTCGATTTCCCCGACCCGGTTGGTCCGAGGACCAAGGTATGGCCCACGTCGCTCACGTGGAGATTCAGCCGGAATGGGGTGGCGCCCGCCGTCGCCGCATAGAGAGCGACGGACTCTCCGGTGGAAAGCAGGACAGGGTTCGTCTCCAGCCCGGGCCAGATGCTCGTCAACGGCATCAGATCCGCCAGATTCAGCGTGTGGAGCAGAGGCTTGCGGACGTTCTGGTGCCCGTGCCCGGAAGCGAGCCCAGCCAGGCCTCCAGAGCGTTCACTTCCTCGACCCGGGCACCGAACCCGTGATGTCGGAGCTGCTTCAGGACCTCCCGCCCCGTTCCGTCGAGCCGCTCCCGATCACGATCGAACAACAGAAGCTTGCACGTGAAGTACCCGAACCGCACCACGTTGGCGCTCGCCTCCCCCACCGCCTCATCCGCGTCCTCGGCCATGGCCACGGCGTCACGGTTGGCAAAGGTCGCCGGTCCGAAGTTGAACGATTCCTTGAGGAGGCCCACGAGGCAGCGGCGTTTCTGGAACCAGTTCCGTCGATAGGTCTTGAGCGCCCGCTCTGCCGTTCCCGGATCCAGGAAGATGAACCGATTGGACCAGCGGAACTCCACCGGCAGCCGGTTCAGGAAGCTCAGCATCTCGGGGGCCGAC
>CAWCVP010000012.1:0-241010 GCA_963799055.1 uncultured Candidatus Rokubacteria bacterium | reverse complement strand
CGTCCGGACGGCGGGAGCCGAGACGGGCCGGCTCCTCGCGTCAGGCGTCATGGCCATCGTGACGGCCTCGCCGACACCGACGCTGGCCGCGTACCCCCTCGTCACCGCGCGTGACGTTCTCCTGCTCTACGCGGGCCTCCCCACCGACCGCTTCCCCGCTGCGAGCCGGACGCTGCTCCACCTCAGGCCCCCGGTCGCCGCACGGGCCGAGGTCCTGGCGGCGCACGCCTGGGCGCTCGGCATCAGGCGCCTCGCGCTCCTGGCCGGTGGCGACGATTTCGGCGGCGCCGTCCGCGCCGGCACCGCCGCTCGCTGGCGGAAGCAGGGCGGGTCGTTCGTCCGGGACGAGAGCCTCTCGCTCGACGCCGCCGACCTCCGGTCACGCCTTCGCCCCGTGGCCAGAAGCGCGCCCGAGGCGGTCGTGCTCGGGTACCAGGGAGCCGCGCTCGGGGAAGCCGCGCGTGCCCTTCGCAGCGCGGGCTACGCGGGGCGCATCCTGGCCGTGGACGACGATCGGGCGGCGCTGCTCGCCGGGGGACCCGCGCTCGACGGCGCTCTCATCCTGTCGGACGCGTTCGTGCCCGTGGCCGGCACGCGGGGGGCCCGCTTCGCCCGGGCCTACGAGGCCCGTCACGCCCAGCCTCCGTCGCGCTTCGCAGCGAGCGCATACGAGACGGCGGTGCTCCTGGCCGACGCGGTCCCTCGAGCTCTGCGCGGCGGTGCCCTATCGGGATCGCGCCTCCGTGCCGCCCTCGTCGGGCGGCGCTCCCCTTCCCTCTACGCGGGCGACGTCATGGTCCGCGACGATGGCACGGTGGCGCGGCCTTTGGCTCTCTTCCGGGTCGAGGGGAACAAGCTGTCCTTCGATAGCTACGTCGACGTCGAGGGGCGCGCCGTGGCCCTCCCCCAGGGAAGCGAATCCCCGTCACCCCCGGTCGGCCCCCTCCCTCGATAGCCGGTCGCCGTGGCGACGACGCTTCGCGAGGATGACGGCGGGCGTGCCGGCGCCCTCGACCTCTCTCCGGCCGAGCACGCCCTCCGGACCGCCGTGGGCCGGGCGGGCGCCGAGATCTTCCACCCGATGGCCGAGGCACGGGGCGAGCGCGACGAGCTCGACTGGGATCTCGCGCGGGCCCTCGGCCAGCAGGGCCTGTTCGCGCTGCTCGTGCCGGTGGCCTACGGGGGCAGCCTCGACGGGCCATTCCGGTCGGTCACCCTCTGTCTCGTCCGCGAGGAGCTGGCCCGCACGTGCCCGCCGGCCGAGGGCCTGTTCGCCATCCAGGGGCTCGGGAGCTACCCCATTCTCCTCGCGGGGACGGAGGCCCAGAAGCACCGCTGGCTTCCGGCGCTGGCGCGCGGCGAGACGGTCCCGGCCTTCGCGCTGACCGAGCCCGACGCCGGCTCGGATGCGGCCGCGGTCGCGACGCGGGCGGAGCGGCACGGGGACCACTGGGTCATCACCGGGGCCAAGCGCTTCATCTCGAACGCGCCGGCCGCCGGGATGTACGTGGTGTTCGCGCGCACCGGCGCCGAGGGTGGCACCCGCGGACTGTCGGCCCTCGTCGTCCCGCGCGACGCCCCGGGCCTCACCGGAGCCTCCATGCACACCCTCGCCCCGCACGTGATCGGGGAGCTCCGGTTCGATGGCTGCCGTGTCCCCCTCGATCACCTGCTCGGGGACGAGGGCGCGGGTGGCGCATCGCCATGGGGACCCTCGACGTCTTCCGCGCCTCGGTGGGCGCCCAGGCCGTCGGATTGGCGCAGGCGGCTCTCGACCTCGCGATCGGGCACGCTCGGCGGCGGACGCAGTTCGGCCAGCCGATCGCGCACTTCCAGGCGATCCAGGCCAAGCTGGCCGATATGGCCACGGAGCTTCGGGCCGCGCGGCTCCTCGTCTACTCGGCGGCGCGCCTGAAGGACGCCGGCGTGGCGCGCGTCACGCTCGAGTCGTCCATGGCGAAGCTGTTCGCCACCGAGATGGCCCAGCGGGTCGTCGACCAGGCGGTCCAGATCCACGGGGGCGCGGGGGTGCTCAGAGGTTCCCCGATCGAACGCCTCTACCGTGAGGTGCGCGCCCCGCGGATCTACGAGGGGACGTCCGAGATCCAGCGCCTCATCATCGCCCGTCAGCTCCTCCGAGACGCCGAGACCGCGGGCTGAGCCTCGGGCGAGCGGCGGCCGAGCCGCAGGCGCTCGCGATCAGTGGCGTCCCGCCGGGATCGGCGGCGAGACGAAGATCCGATCCTCGACACGCCCGTCCGGGTGGTGCCGGAGCAGCTCCTGCCGGACGATCCGCACCGCGACCTCGCGGAGGTCGGGATACTCGACCTGGCCGCGGATCTCCACGCTGGGAACCCCCCGAGCTCCGACCGGCACTTGCGCCACTGCCGTGAGCACCGTGCCGGCGAGCCGCGGCTCCCGCATGAGCGCGTCCGAGATCTGACCCTCGATCGCGATCGCCTGCGCGCGGCGCTTGCGGCGGAGATCGGCGAGGGCGACGGCCAGCACGAGCGCGCCGATCAGGACGACGAACATGGCAATCATCGGCACGACGAGACTCCCGCCGTCAGCCGGCGGGAACGCGGACCCTCCCGGGCCCGGCGTCGGCAATCCCTGCGCGAGGACATCGCGAGTGCCCGACGCACCGAGCAATGCAAGACACGCGAGCGAGGCTCGGATCTCGAATCGTCGATTCATCTCACACCTCCGCGGGCCGGGCGCTTCCCGGGTCGCCCGAGGCGCGCGACCCGGGAAGCGCGACCAGCGTGTTCTCAGGACGAGTTAGGACTTCACCTCCACCTTGCGCACCGTCTTCAGCTGTCCGGCCTCCACGTAGGAGATGGTGACGGTCTTGCCAGGCGTGATGGTCGCCCACTCCACCTTCACGGTCGCGGGAATGGTGAACGACGTGCCGTCCTCCAGGGTCACCTGCTTCTTCGCCTGGTCGACGGTCTTCACCTTCCCCTCCGCCATCTTCTCTCCCATGGCGGGAGCCGCCGCCGGGGCGGGGCGGCGGGGCGGGAGCCTGCTGGGCGGAGACGGCTCCCACCCAGCCAACGAACGCTGCGATCAGCAGCATGGATATCCAGCGCATGTGCGACTTGCCTCCTCGGGTGACAACGAGTCGCCCCACGTCGCTTTTGGCGCGCACGCCGGCCAGCGCGGCGGGGGCCACTGATACCAGGAGCAACAGCGGTGCCACGGCACCCGCGTGGGGAAGAAGTCCGTTCTCCGCCTCACGGGTGTCGCGTCCGCAGACAGGATCGCCGTCCATCGCAGGGCCCGTCGTGGGCGGTGGTGGGGAGGACCATCAGCGAAAGCAGGAATGCGCGTGCAAGAACTACAAGGCGTGGAAGAAGCTACCGGAGCGAACCGAGGATCGTCGCAGACGCCACGGGCGCGACGCGCCCGGCCGCGCGACGCTCGCTACTGGCGGGTCGGCGGCGCGAGCGCCATCCCGTGGGGGCCCTTGCCGACCGGGATGCGCTTGATCTCTCGGTGGTCGGACAGCCCGATGACCGTCACCACGTTGGCCTGACGGTTCGACACGTAGGCCTTCGTGCCGTCGTTCGACATCACGACGAGGTCGGGGTAGCCCGGCTGGGGGATCTCGGTGACGACCTCGAGGTCCTCGGCCCGGAGCACGGCGATCCGGTTCGCCTTCCGCATCGTCACGTAGAGCGACCGCCCGTCCGGGGTCAGGACCACGTCGTGGTTCACGCCCTTGACCTTGCCGGTGGCGACGATCCGGTGCGCGCGCGCGTCGACCTTCGAGATGGTGCGGTCCTCCCCGTTCGCCACGTACACGAACTGGCCGTCGGCCGACAGGGCGAGCCCCATCGCGTCCCCGCTCGAAGGCAGCACCTCGACGATCTTCCGCTGGGGCACGTCCACGACGCCGACGTTGCCGGCCGTCTCGCTGGTGACCCAGAACAGCTTGCCGTCGCGCGAGAAGATGCCGTGGGCCGGCCACGTGCTGACCTCGATCTCGCCGTCGAGCGCGTTCTTCTGGACGTCATAGATGAGAAGCTTCGACACGTCGCCCCAGTCGAGCACCCAGCAGTACCGTCCGTCGGGCGTGAAGCTGAGGTTGTACGGCCACTCGCCGATCTTCACGCGCCGGAGGACCTTGCGCGCCGCGACGTCCACGATGCTGATCACCCGGCTCTTGTCGTGGATGGCCCAGGCCTGCGTGCCGTCGGGCGTCAGCACGACCCGGTTCGGGACGCCTCCGCCCAGCGGGATGGTCGCCACCACCTCGTCCCGGGTCGTGTCGATGACGGAGATCGTGCCCGAATGCGTGTTCGTGACGTAGAGCTCGCTCGCTTGCACGCCGGCGGGCCACGACACCAGCACGAACAGGACGACCAGGAGAGACCGGCTCATCGGGACGTACGCTCCTCGGTGGACGTGGACTCTGGGCTCCTCGAATCGGCGCCCAGTATAGCATCGGGCACCGCGGCGGCGGCTCATCCATGGTCCGGTTCGGGGGCCGGCCGGGCGGGCCGGGCGGACCCTAGGGAACGAGCGTCTCCTCGCGCCAGCCCACTCCGTCCCGGGCGAATCGCCGGCGATCGTGCAGGCGGTCGGGGGATCCCCGCCACATCTCGATCCGATCGGGCACGAGGTACACCCCCCGCAGGAGGTCCGGCCGGGGCACCGAGTCCGGCGAGGGGTACTGGCGGCGCAGGGCCTCGATGCCCTCGAGGAATCGGTCACGAGACGGGACCACGCTCGACTGGACGCCGTACGTTGCGTAGTAGAGGTCGAGGAGGCGCGACTCGTGGACCTTCTGGCTCCAGTACGTCTGGACGAGGGCCTCGGGCATGGGGGCCACGCTCGCCGCGCACGCGGTACTGGCGGCGAATCGTCAGCCAGACGAGCAGGAGCTCGTAGTGCCCCGCCGACAGCGGCGCCCACTTCGGGCTGGCCTGGCTGATGAGGAGCCCGATGCCCGACGGCCCGACGTCGCGCAGCACGATCGGGCGCACGCCCGGCTGCCCGGGCTCCTGGGCGGTCGCCAGCACGCAGAGGTCGGCGAACGGGTCGCCCGCCGACCGAGCTCGATCCCGGTCCGCGACGATCAGGGCCAAGGGATCGAGCGGCGCCGTCGTCATCGGTCGGCATTGTAGCGGGCGCGCGGGGTGTTCTGGTAGCGTTGGCAGATGAGAAGCACGTGAAGGATCTCGACATGACGCGGGGGTCGTCCGAGTTGCCCCGCGGGCGGCTCCGCCGCGCCGGCCGCACGTACGCTGCGGCGCTGGCGCTGGCTGGCTGCGTCGGCGTCCTGCCCCAACCCGCGCCTTCGGCCGACCTCACGACCATCCGGCTCCCCCCCGGCTTCGCGATCGAGGTCTTCGCGCGCGATCTCGGGTTCGCGCGCTTCATGACGCTGGACCCGCGTGGCACGCTCCTGGTCTCGGTGCCGCGCGCGGGTCGCGTCCTCGCGCTCCCCGACGACGACCGGGACGGCCGGTCGGACGCGGTCCTCCCGGTGGTGGAGGGCCTCGACCTCCCCCACGGCCTCGCCTTCCTCGACGGCCAGCTCTACGTCGCGGAGACCGGACGGGTGCTGCGCTTCGACTACGATCCGGCCACCCGCCGGGTCCGGGGCAGTCCGACGATCGTCGTCCCGGACCTCCCGCCCCGGGGAAGCCACTGGACCCGGACGATCGCCTTCGGACCCGATCGCCGCCTCTACGTCGCGGTGGGGTCCTCGTGCAACAACTGCGAGGAGCGCGACGGGCGCCGCGCCGCGATCTACCGCTACCCGGCCGACGGGCGCGAGGGCATGCCGTTCGCCACGGGCCTCCGCAACGCGGTGGGACTCGCCTTCCGGCCCGCACGAACGAGCTCTGGGCGACCGTCAACGGGCGCGACTGGCTAGGGGACGACCGTCCGGCGGAGTACGTCACCCGCGTCGAGGAGGGCGGCTTCTACGGGTGGCCCTACTGCCACTGGACCGCCGCGGGGCCTCCTTCAGGACCCCGACCTCCGAGAGGGCGACCGCTGCCGGACCGTCCAGCGGCCGACCGTCCTCTACCAGGCCCATACCGCTCCCCTGGGTCTCGTCTTCTACACCGGCACCCAGTTCCCGCCCGAGTACCAGGGCAGCCTCCTCGTCGCCCTGCACGGCTCCTGGAACCGCTCGGAGCCCGTCGGGTACAAGGTGATCCGCGTGCGCCTCGACGGCGCGACCCCGGTCGCCGAGGATTTCGCGACCGGCTGGCTCGCCGGCACCCGCAGCTGGGGCCGGCCCGTAGACCTCATCGTCGCACCCGACGGCGCCCTCTTTCTCTCCGACGACGGCCTCGGGGCGGTCTATCGGATCACCTATCGGGGTCCGTGACCACGCGTAACCTCGACATGGTAAGCGCTACACACTCGAAGGCTCCTGCCGCCGAGGCATGGCCGTTGCTAGCCAGAGCAGCCGGTGAACCCAACGATGCCGCCTGATCTCCCAACGCAGCGACTGCGCGACCGCCTCGTCGGCCTCGCGGCCGCCGTCCGGCGACATCGCCGCCTGGTGGTGGCGGTCGCGCTCGTCCTCGCGATCGGCCCCCCCGTGGCGCTCGGCTTGTGGGCCTGGCGGACGGCGGCCGGCGTCGACCTGGGGCGGCTGGAGGATGCGGCCCAGATCTTCGCGGCGGGCCAGGTCCTGGCCCCCGGAGTCTCGATCGAAGCCGCCGATCTCGGCGGCACCCTCCGCCGCCTCGGGTACCGTGAGACGCGGGCCGCTCCGGCGGCGCCGGGCCAGTTCCGCCGCGAGGCGGGCGTCTGGGACCTCCACCTACGCCCGCGCGACGATCCCCAGGCATCGCGGCCGGCGCTCGAGCTTCGGCTCGCCCTGGACGGCGGTCGGATCCGCGAGCTGACGACGAGAGGCGGAGAGCTGGTCCGGTGAGATCGAGCTCGAGCCCGAAGCGCTCACCGGGCTCGGCGAGGGCGCCAACCAGCTCCGCCATCCCGTCCCGCTCGCCACCTTCCCGCAACACCTCGTCCAGGCCGTGCTCGCCGCCGAGGACCACCGGTTCTACGAGCACCTCGGTGTCGATCTCCGGGCGGTGGGGCGAGCGCTCTGGGTCAACGTCAGACGCGGTGAGCTCGTCCAGGGCGGGAGCACGCTCACCCAGCAGCTCGTCAAGAACCTCGTCCTCACCCCGAAGCGGACCTGGGGACGGAAGGTCCAGGAGGCGGCGCTCGCCCTGATCATCGAGCGGCGCTACGGGAAGGACGAGATCCTCGCGGCGTACCTGAACGGCATCTATCTCGGACAGCACGGTGGATTCGCCGTCTACGGCGTCGGGGCCGCCGCCCGAAGCTTCTTCGGCAAGGAAGTCGACCGGCTCACGCTCGGCGAGGCCGCCACTCTGGCCGGGATCATCAGGGCCCCGAACACCTACTCGCCCCTCCAGCACCCGGAGCGCGCGCGCGAGCGGCGCAACATCATTCTCCGCCGGATGAAGGACCTCGGGCTCCTCGACGAGCGGCGGCTGGCCCAGGCGACGAAGGAGCCGCTGGTCGTCCAGCGAGGAACCGCGATGGGGGCCCTCGGACCCTACTTCGCCGACTGGGTGCGCGCCCAGGTGGAGCAGGTCCAGCCGGCCGACGAGACGTCGTCGGCCGGTCTCCGGATCTACACCACGCTCCACCCGGTCCTCCAGCGCGCGGCCGAGGCCGCCCTGGCCCGTGGCCTCGATCGCCTGGAGGGACAGTACCGCGCGCTCCGGCGAACCGACCCCGCGGCACGGCTCCAGGGCGCCATCGTCGCGCTCGATCCCCGCACCGGGGAGATCCGCGCGATGGTCGGGGGACGCGACTACGGGCAGAGCCAGTTCAACCGCGTCGTGCGGGCTCGGCGACAGCCCGGCTCGGCCTTCAAGCCGTTCGTGTACCTGGCCGCCCTCGGCCACGGACCACGGGGAGAGCCGCCCAACTTCACGCCGGCGTCCCTGCTCGAGGATCGGCCGCTGACGATCGGCACCGGCCGCAACGCCTGGACCCCGCGCAACTACGAGAACCGGTACGAGGGAACGGTCACGGTGCGACGGGCGCTCGAACAGTCGCTCAACGCCGCGACGGTGTGGATGGCGGAGAGCGTCGGGTACGACGCCGTCGTCCGCGCCGCGCGGGAGGCGGGTTTCACCAGCCCGCTCGAGCCCGTGCCGGCGCTCGTCCTCGGGAGCTTCGAGGTGACGCCGCTCGAGCTGGCCGCCGGCTACGCGCCGTTCGCGAGTGGTGGCGGGCGGATCCGGCCGACCGGGCTGCGCGCCGTCGTCGATCGCGAGGGCGGCGTCAGCCAGCCGCGTACCGAGCGCGCGGCCGCGCTCCAGCCGGACGAGGCCTTCCTGATCACCCACCTCCTCAAGGGGGTGATCGACCGGGGCACCGGCGCGTCGGCGCGCGCCCTCGGGGTCGAAGGCCCCGTCGCGGCGAAGACCGGGACGACGAACGAGGGCCGCGACACCTGGTTCGTCGGCTACACGCCGCGGCTGATCGCGCTCGTCTGGGTCGGATTCGACCAGCGGGACGTGCTGCGCCTGTCGGGCGCCCAGGCCGCGCTGCCGATCTGGGCCGACTTCATGCGCACCGCCCTCGGGGTGGTCCCGGCCGAGCTCTTCGAACCGCCGACCTCGATCACGTTCCGGGACGTGGACGGGGGCAACGGCAGGCTGGCGACGGCGTGGTGTCCGATCGTCATCCGCGAGGCCTTCCTCGCGTCGAGCGAGCCGCGCGAGTCCTGCCCCGACCATGGCCCGGCCGCCGCGGTCCGCTCGTTCTTCCGCCGCCTCTTCGAGTCGCCCCGGTAGCGGGCTGGGCGGACGTCGCACCGCCCCGCCGGTTCCGCGGGCCGGCTACCAGAGGATGAGGAACACGGAGGCGGCGAGCAGCATCCCCATCGCCGCGTTGAAGATGCGGAAGGCGTGATCGGAGCGCAGGAGGCGCTGGAGGACGGCGCCGAACGCGAGCCATGGAAGGCAGCTGGGGAGGGCGACCAGGAAGAACAGAACCGCGAGGGCGGCGGCCTGCCACAGCGCGTGGCCGGACTCCCCACCGAGGAAGGTGGCCGCGGCGCTGGCCGAGACGAGCCACGACTTCGGGTTGACCCACTGAAAGACCGCCGCCCCCACGAAGCCGACCGGCCGGCCGCTCGCGGCGGCGCCAGCGCGGTCAGCGGTCGCGATCCGCCACGCGAGCCAGAGCAGCACGACGGCCCCGCCCCACCTGACGCCCATGAGCACCAGTGGATTGCCCAGGATGACGCTGCCGAGCCCGAACGTGACGGCGAACATCATGACCGCCATGCCCAGGGCTACCCCCAGCAGGCAGGGCAGGCCGCGCACGACCCCGACCTGGGCCCCGGTGGCCGTCAGGAGCACGTTGCTCGGGCCGGGCGTGGCGGCGGCGGCGAGCGCGAAGAAGACGAACGCGATCGCCTGCTCCCTCGTCACGGCGTCCCGCCGCGCATCGGGTAGACTCGTCGCATGTCGCCCATCCTAGGGGGGCCGGCCGGCGAGGGTCTTGTACGTTCGTGCGAGGAGGGAGACTGGGTCGCCACGAGCTCACCGGGGAAGGGGGTCGAGCTCATGCGCGCCCGGTTCCGGGGCCGGGCCTATGCGAGGCATCGTCACGATACCTACGCGATCGGCGTCACCGAGGCCGGCGTGCAGACCTTCGACTATCGAGGCCGGGTCGAGCGCAGCGCGCCCGGTCAGGTCGTCGTGCTCCATCCCGACGAGGCCCACGACGGCCGCGCCGGAACGGAGGCCGGATTCGGGTACCGCATCGCCTATGTGGATCCGGCGTGCATCGCCGGCGCCGTCCGCGCGATCCGCGGCCGACCGGGTCCCCTTCCCTTCGTCCACGATCCCGTGTCGGACAGCCCGGCCCTGGCGCGGGCGGTCACGGCCGCGTTCCGGCTCGGCCCCGAGCCCCTGGGGCTCGACGCGCTGGTCCTTCGGCTGGCAGAGGGGTTGCTCGCCGAGGATCGGGACACGTCGGCGGCCCGCGCGCCCCGCCACCTGGACCACGCCGCGCTCGAGCGGGCCCGAGCGCTCCTCGACGACCGGCTCGCCGTCGTGCGATCGGTCGAGCTGGAGGCCATCACCGGGCTACCGCGCTACGAGCTTGCCCGCCAGTTCCGGGCGCTGTACGGGACGAGCCCCTACCGCTATTCCCTCGTGCGGCGGCTCCACTTCGCGCGCACCCGCCTTGGCCGTATCCCACTGGTTGAGCTCGCGCTGGCGGCGGGGTTCGTCGACCAGGCGCACTTCACGCGCATGTTCAGGTCGGCCTTCGGCGTCACCCCGGGGCGCTACGCGAGACTGCGCGGCGCGAGCGGCCCGGGCGGCGCCGCGGCGTAGACCGGCCGATTGCCTCCACCGCACCTTCACCGTACGATACGGGCGCCGTATGCGGCTCACCGGCAAGGTCGTCCTGATCACCAACGTCGGCCAGTACATGGGGCCGGCCTGCGCCGAGGAGTTCGCGAAGGAGGGGGCCGTCCTCGCGCTCCACGAGCGGACGGAGGCCCGCGCCCAGCCCGCGCTCGAGATGGCGCGGGCCCACGGGCGCGAGGCGTCGGTAGTGACGGGCGACCTCACCGTCTCCGGCGAGGCGAACCGCGTGGTGCGGACGGTCGCGGAGCGCCACGGACGGCTGGACGTCCTGATCAACAACTCGAGCCACGCCCCGGTCGGGGGGCCGGTCGACGAGGTCTCGGACGAGACCTGGCGGTCGATGGCCGCCCACCTCTACGACGAGCCGTTCTTCTGCCTCCGCGCGGCCATCCGCGTGATGAAGCGTCAGGGGCACGGCAAGGTGGTCAATATCACGTCGGCGGTGGCGATCCCGGGCCTGCCCAACTACACGGCGTACTCCGCCGCCCGGGCGGGCGCGAACGGGCTCACGCGGGCGGTGGGTCGGGAGGTCGCGCGCCACAACATCCAGGTCAACGCGATCGCCCAGAACTTCGTGGAGAACCCCACCTACTTCGGCCCGGACGTCACCGGCCATCCGGATCGCCTCGCCAAGGTGGTTCGCAACGTGCCGGCCGGCCGGCTCGCGCGGTCGGAGGAGTCGGCGAAGCTCTGCGTGTTCCTGGCCTCGGACGAAGCGGACTTCTTCTGCGGTCAGGTGATCCCGTTCGCGGGCGGCTGGGTCTAGGATGACCGATCTCGCCGCGGCCAGATCTCTACCAGCGCCTCACGGGACCGGCACCCCCTCGCATCCTCGATGTCCGCAACGCGGAGGAGTTCGCGCGGTGGCGGGTGGAGGGCCCCCGCCCGGTCGACGTGCTGAACCTCCCGTACTTCGAGTTCGTCGAGCGCGAGGAAGCATCGGCCCGCCGGGTCGCCGACTGGATCCACGGCCGCGCGGGCGACCTCGTGGTCGTCTGCGCCGAGGGCGGCTCGTCCGCCTACGTGGCCGAGATCCTGAACGGACGGGGGGTCGCCGCCATCAACCTCGCCGGGGGCATGGTCGCCTGGGGACTGGCGACGACCGCGCACCCGATCCCCGCCGAGGGGTCAGCCCGCGTCTGGCAGGCGCTCCGCTTCGGCCGGGGATGCCTCTCGTACGTCGTGGCGCGGGGGGACGAGGCCGTCGTGGTGGACCCGCACCGGGGGCTCGACGCCTACCGTGCGCTCCTCGAGCGGGAGCGGCTCCGCCTCCGCGCGGTCTTCGACACTCACCTCCACGCCGACCACGTCTCGGGCGGGCCGGCGCTGGCGCGCGACGCGGGAGTGGCCTACCACGCGAGCCCTCGCGACTTCGAGGGTGGGAGCGTCCGCGTCGAAGCGCTCGAGCACGGCCAGCCCGTGCGGGTGGGCCAGCTCGAGCTCCTGCCCATCGTCCCGATCGGCACCCCGGGCCACACGCCCGGCAGTACCTCCCTCCTGGTCGCGGGCGCCCTCCTCCTGACCGGCGACACGCTCTTCGTCGATGACGTCGGGCGGCCGGACCTGGGCGGCCAGGCGGCCGCGTGGGCGCGGGATCTCCACCGGACGCTGCACGAGCGGCTCGAGCCCCTGGGCGACCCGGTCGTCGTGCTGCCCGCTCATGCGAGCGGACTCGCCGCCGCGGGCCCGGACGGCGCCGTCACCGGCACGCTCGGGACCTCCGGCGCCGGAACCGCGCCATGCGGCTCGACCTCGGCGCGTTCGTCCGCGAGGCGGAGCACGCGGCCGGCTCGGCGCCGCCCGAGTACGAGAGGATCCGGGCGATCAACCTGGGCCGCGAGACCGCCGCCGAGGCCGAGCTGACGGAGCTCGAGCTCGGAAAGAACCAGTGCGCGCTCTCGAGGAGGTGAGGCATGGCTGAGTACCGGACCGTGGACGCGCGCGGATTGAAGTGCCCGATGCCGATCGTCAAGGCGAAGAAGGAGATCGATGCGATCCCGGTAGGCGAGATCCTCCGGGTCGTGGCGACCGACCCCGGATCGGTCCTGGACTTCCAGGGCTGGATGAAGGCCAGCGCGAGCTACGAGCTGGTGAGCCAGGAAGAGAGCCAGGACGACCAGGGCCGGAAGACGTTCGTGCATCTGGTGAGGAAAAAGGCATGACGCCGTGACGACGTCCGAGCTCACGATCGACCCCGCGGTCCGCGCATACGTGGACGAGCGCCTCGCCGAGCTGCGGGCGCGACAGCCGGACGACCGGGTCACGCTGGTGGTGTTCTCCGGCGACCTGGACCGGAACCTGGCCGCCCTCGTCATCGCGACGGGCGCCGCGGCGATGGGACTCGAGGTGTCGGTCTTCTACACGTTCTGGGGGCTCTCCGCGCTCAAGAAACAGCCGACCCTTCGAGGCAAGGGGCTCAAGGAGAAGCTCTTCACCCTCATGACCCCGAGCCGCCTGAGTCGGATGCCCGTCTCGCGGATGAACTTCGGGGGCATGGGGCGCACGATGCTCCAGTCCATGATGCGGGACAAGCAGGTCGCCTCGGTGGACGAGCTCTTCGACATGGCCCGACAGCTCAACGTCAAGCTCATCGCGTGCACCATGTCCATGGACGTCATGGGTATCGCGCGCGAGGAGCTGATCGACGGGGTGGAGGTCGGTGGCGTGGCGACCTTCCTGGGTGACGCGGCCCGCTCGCGCGTGTCGCTCTTCGTCTGACGGCTCGTGACCGCGCCCGGGGAAGCGTGAGAGACGACCGGTGGTCTTCCAGCCCGCGCTGCCCCTGATCGTCGAGAGCCTCTCGGGCACGACATCGCCTGTCCTTCACCGTTCGACACATCGTCTGCGCCGGCTACACGAGCCGGGACCAGGCGGAGGCCGAGCGGCACATCCGCGAGCTGGAAAGCCTGGGCATCGCGCGGCCCCAGGAGGCGCCGGTCTTCTTCGCGGTCGCGTCCTACCTCGCGACCGTCGAGCAGGTGGTGGAAGTCCAGGGTCCGTTCACGTCGGGCGAGGCCGAGTTCGCGCTGATCCTCGGGCCGGGCGGGCCGTGGGTGACCGTCGCCAGCGACCAGACCGACCGCTTCGTCGAGCGCCACTCGGTCCTCGCCTCGAAGCAGCTCTGCCCCAAGGTGCTGGCGCCGACCGTGTGGCCCCTGGCGGAGGTCGAGGCGCACTGGGACGACCTCGAGATCCGGGCCTGGGTCCGGAGCGGCCGCAAGCGGCGACTCTACCAGGAGGCCAGGCTGGGAAGTCTCCTCGCACCGGACACCCTTCTCGCCGGCGTCCGCCGGCGCGTGGGCCGCGTCCTCGACGGGGTGCTCCTCCTCTCGGGCACCGTGCCGACGGCGGACGGCCAGCTGGTCTACGGCGACGCCTACGAGCTGGAGCTCGCCGACCCCCGACTCGGGCGGACCATCCGCACGCAATACGCGGTGCGGGTCCTCGAGAGCGGCAAGCGCTAGACGGCGCCGATCAGGTCGGACCCGTCGCGTACCGCCGCAGGGCCTCCAGGAAGGCGTCGATCTCGGGTGGGGTCGACGTGAGACGCACGAGGACAGCGCCGTCGCGTCCCTCCGGAGCACCGATCACCTTCCCGTAGAAGTCGCGCGTGGCGAGGGCGTCGCCCGCCGCGGTGAGCTTCAGCTTCACGTCGGCCATGGCCTCGAGCGGCCGGTCCGGCACCAGCTCCACGGAGCGGCTCGCCAGTCTCGGGATGTAGCCTTCCCCGTCCACCGGCCCGGCCGCCTTGCCCTCGAGCAGCGTGTAGCGCACCGGGATGCGCGCGGCCAGCCGGACGAGCACCGGGACGGGCTCGTCGAGCGCCAGGTTGAACCGTCCGCCGATCCCCCCGACCTCGTAGATGCGGAGCGGCGACTCCCCTCCCTTGGGAAGCACGTCGCGCTGGCCGTCGAGGCGCAGCACCTCGCCCGCCGCCTGGCGCACCGACTCCGAGATCAGGATCTGCCCGCCCACGGTGTAGGACTCGATCCGACTCGTCATGTTGACGCCGCTGCCCACGGCGGCGTACTTGCTGCGGCGAGCGGTGCCGACGTTGCCCACGACGACCTCCGCGTCGTTCAGACCGATCCCCATCTCGAGCTCGGGAAGCCCCGCCTGCCGGTTCCGCCGGTTCACCCGCGCCATGGCGTTCTGCATCTCGATGGCGCAGGCCACCGCCCGCTGCGCCCGGTCGGGCATGTCCTGCGGCGCGCCGAAGAACACGAGCAGCGCGTCGCCGACGATCTCGTTGATCGTGCCCTGATACCTGGCGATCACCTCCAC
Source organism: uncultured Candidatus Rokubacteria bacterium (assembly GCA_963799055.1). GTDB lineage: Bacteria > Methylomirabilota > Methylomirabilia > Rokubacteriales > DASRDR01 > DASRDR01. Next base: position 226,326 of record CAWCVP010000012.1, on the reverse strand, counting down.
CATGACCTCGAAGTAGCCGTTCAGCAGGCCCACGACCTGCTCCGGCGCGAGGCGCTCCGACATCGCCGTGAATCCCCGCAGGTCCGTCATCATGAGGGTGACGCGTCGCTTCTCCCCGCCCAGCTCGAGGCTCGCCGGGTTCTCGATCAGCGAGCTCATGACCTCCGGCGACAGGTAGCGGCCGAACATCCTCCGGAGCAGCCCGGCCATCTCCTCCGACTTCGCCTTCTCCGCGCCGAGCGCCGACTCCGCGCTGGTCGCGGCGCGGTCGTAGGTCGCCGCGCTGAGGGAGATGACGAAGAAGGTGGAGAGCGCATTGCCGTAGTAGAGGGCGTCCATGACCCACGGCGCGAGCGCGATCCTCGGCGACGCGTCGGCGAACAGGTAGTGGAGGGAGACGAAGGCCGCCGCGTTGAGGGCCGCCAAGGTCACGTTCCAGGCCAGGCCACCCAAGGGCGCGAAGAACACCACGGACGCCATGGCCAGGATGTACAGCGGGAACCCCGACTCCCAGCCGATGAACACGACGCACGCGGCCGCATGGACGACGATCTCGAGCGCCGCCAGCACGACGGCCACACGGAGCCTTCCCGAGACATGCAGCACGAGCGCGAGCGCCCAGACCAGGGTGGCCCCCACGTTCAGGAGCGCGAGGGGCACCGCTCCCATGCGCCAGAAGAGGAAGATGAACAGGAAATGCCACAGGAGCCCGCAGGGGTACCCGTAGGTGGCCGCGAAGTAGAACCGGTGGTGCTCGGCCGCCACGCCGGGCGGAGGCTCGGCGTACCGCCTGCGGAGCCGTCCGAGCCATCCGCCGCGCGTCCATCACGGGGCGGCCCGCGGCGCGTACACGGGCATGAGGAACGTCGCGCCGAAGTCGACACCGGGCGCCTCACCGCGGACCTCCAGCTCCCAGTACCGCGGGGGGCGGTCGGCGAGCCGGGTCTCGTAGGGCCCGACCGGCAGCCGAAGACCGATCGGCAGGTTCCAGCTGCCCCCGACCTGCCCCCAGGCGGGCTCGATCGGCAGCGTGTCCGCCCACACCTGCTCGCTCCGCGTGGAGGTCGAGTCGCCGTCCGACACGTAGCGCTCCTCGATGCAGCGCAGGGTCGCGGCCAGCCGGCAGCCGGCCGGCGGCCGGGGCACACGCAGCCAGACGCGCGCGGAGGCGCCGAGGGCGAGCGGGAATCGCTCGAACCGGAGAAACACGGGCCCGAAGCGGGCCCGCCGCCAGCCGAGGTAGGCCGCGTAGCCGGCCACGACCACGGTGAGGAGGTCGAAGATCGCCCGTCACGACGACGAACAGGATGCGGCCCCAGAGATCGATCCCGGAGCGCGGCGAGAACGCCACCCAGTTGAAGGGGACGAGGAACACGCCCGAGGATCACGGCCAGAGCCGCGGTTGCGACGGCCCGGCGGCCGGTCTCGTCCCAGGCGCCGGCGGGGTCCCAGGGGTGGTCGGCGAGCCACGGCGCGCCGGGCATCGTCCGCCGGAGCCGCCGGGCGCGCGCTTCGCGGAGCCCGTCCTCGATCCGATGCGCGAGCAGCCAGGCGCCCATGACGACGAAGAACACGCCGATCGCGTAGGGGACAGCGGCCGGGGCGGGCACGCGGGGCTTCGGCCGCAGGATCCCGGCGCCGACCAGGACGAGGGCCGCCGCCGGCCGCGATCAGGCCGAAGCCCGATCACGAGCGCGAGCCCCGCCGGCACTCTGGGCGCCGTCCGGGCCTGGTGCCCCTTCAGGATCCGCCGCTCGGTGTCGGGCACGGTGGAGCGGGACGCGCGGATCCCGCGTCAGTTCACGCGGCGCTCGCGCCCCTGCCAGTAGGGCTCGCGCAGCCGAAACTTCTGGAGCTTGCCGGTGGCGGTCCGCGAGCAGCTCGCGGCGCACCTCGACGGACGTCGGGCACTTGAAATGGGCGAGCCGGCTCCGGCAGAAGTCGATGAGGTCGCGCTCGCCCGCGGACGCGCCCGGCTTCAAGACCACCAACGCCTTGATCGTCTCGCCCCACTTCTCGTCGGGCACGCCGATCACCGCCGCCTCGGCCACGGCCGGATGCTGGAAGAGACAGTCCTCCACCTCGATCGAAGAGACGTTCTCGCCGCCGGTGATGATGACGTCCTTCTTCCGGTCGCTGATGACGAGGTACGGCCCGTCCATGTGGCCGCCGTCGCCGGTGTGGAACCAGCCGTCGACGATGGCCTTGGCGGTCTCGGCGGGCTGTTCCCAGTAGCCTTCGAAAATGTGGTTAGAGCGCGCGAGAATCTTCACCCTGGCCGTCCACGATGATCTGGACGCCCATGGCGGGAGCTCCGGCCCGCGAGAGGAGCCGGGCCTGCTCGCTCGGCGGCGAGGTCTTCCCACTCGGCCTGCATCCGGTTGAACGTGAGGAGCGGCGACGTCTCGGTCAGGCCGTAGATCTGGATGAACTCCCAGCCGATCTCCTCCCGCAGGCGCTCGATCACCTTCGAGGGCGGGGGCGCGCCGGCCACGACCATCCGCACGGTGCCCCGTCCCGGCACCTTCCGGCCGGCAGCGACACGCTTCTCGGCCGCGCCGAGAACCGCCGCCACGACGGCGGGCGCGCCGCACAGGAGCCGCACCCCCTCCGCCTCGACGCGCTTCAGGATCTCCTCGCCGTCGACCTTGCGCAGGACGACGTGGCGACCCCCCATGCCGGTCACCCCGTACACCATGCCCCAGCCGTTGCAGTGGAACATGGGCAGCGTGTGGAGGTAGACGTCGCGATCGCTGACGCCGACGTGCCAGCCGAACATCGCCGCGTTCAGCCACAGGCTTCGATGCGTGACTGCACGCCCTTGGGTCGCGCGGTGGTCCCGGAGGTGTAGTTGATCGCTCGCCGTCTCGTTCTCGTCGATCTCCCGGCGGCGCGGCTCGACGCCCGGGGGCGCCTCCCGGAACAGCTCGGCGTCCTGCACCCCGTCCATGACGATGCGATGCCGCGCCTTCACGGTCGCGAGCGCCCCGTCGAGCTCCGGATCGACCAGGAGAACCGACGCGCCGGAGTGCTCGACGATGTACCGGATCTCCTCGGCGTTGAGCCGGAAGTTGGCGGGGACCAGGACGCGGTTGAAGCCGCTGACGCCGAAGAAGGCCACCATCATGCGGGCGGCGTTGGGGCTCACGATGGCGACGCGCGCCGCCGTCCCCGATGCCCATGCGGTCCAAGGCGAGGGCCATGCCGCGCGCTCGCGCGCGGAGCTCTGAGTAGGTCAGGCGACCCAGTGAGCCCGGGCGCCCGGGCTCGTCCACGACCGCCACGCGGTCGCCGTGCACGAAGGCCCCCCGCTCGAGGAAATCCCAGACGTTCAACGGCACCCGCATGCCATGCCCTCCTTCGGTTCGCCGAGCTTAGCACGAGGCGTCCGCGGCGGAACCCATGCGGCGCGCCGACGGCTCTGGACCGAGCCGACGTCAGCCGCGGGCGCCGTTCAGGAGCGCGAGTGCCTCGGCGTGGAGACGTCCGTTCGAAGCGAGCGCGGTGCCGGAGTAGATCGTCGGCCGTCCCGCGAAGTCCGTGAACCGCCCGCCCGCCTCCTCGAAGAGGATGCGGAAGGGGGCGAGGTCCCAGGGCTTCAGGTCCGCCTCCAGCATGAGCTCCGCCTGGCCCCGCAGGACGAACGTGTAGCCCAGATAGTCGCCGAAGCCCCGCTGGCGGTCGGTCCGGTCGACGAGGCGCACGAACCCCTCCCAGTAGCGCCCTCCCTCGAGCGGGCGCAGGAGGTTGAGGCTCGAGTGCACCAGCATGGCGTGCTCCAGCCGATCGAGCGACGAGACGCGGAGCCGGACGCCGTCCAGCCACGCTCCCTCCCCGCGCCGGGCCCAGTAGAGCTCGCCGGTGGCCGGGGCGTGGACGACGCCGAGCGTGATGTCCCCCTCTTCCTCCAGCGCGAGCAGTGTCGCCCAGTAGGGAATCCCCCGGACGAAGTTCTTCGTGCCGTCGATGGGATCGATGATCCAGCGGCGCGCCTGCGGGCCCTGCGCGCCGAACTCCTCTCCCAGGAATCCGACGTCGGGGAACTCCGCCCGGAGGCGGTCCACGATGGCCACCTCGGCCTCGTGGTCCGCCTGGGTGACGGGAGTCTGGTCCGCCTTCCGCATCACGCGGACGTCGGCGCGGAAGTACCGGAGCGCGATCGCGCCCGCTGCGCGCGCCGCATCCAGCGCGGCCTCGAGGAGCCGGTCGCTCACGCTCGGGGCAGCCCCAGGACGCGGTCGCCGATGATGTTGCGCTGGATCTCCGACGTCCCTCCGGCGATGGCGAAGCGGCGCGCGAAGAGGGTCTGAAACGCCCAGCGGCCGCCGTCCGGCGCCAGCGGCGTCTCCCGCCAGAGCTGCCCGTGGAGCCCGAGGAGCCCGCTCGCGGTCTCCGCCATGCGGACGTACGCCTCGGTGAACGCGAGCTTCGTCACGGAGCCCTCGGGGCCGGGCGCCTCGCCGCGGAGGCGGCGCGTCACCGAGCGGAGACTCGTGAGCCGGAGCGCCTCGGTGTCGATCCAGCACTGGGCGAGCGCCTGGCGGACCACCGGGTCCTTGGACGCCGGCCGGCCGGCGCGGGAGGTGGCACGGGCCAGGTCGAGGAGGCACCGCGTGAAGTGGTGAAGGTTCGTCTGGCTCCCGAGGCCCGTCCGCTCGTACATGAGCACCGTGATCGCGACCTTCCAGCCCGCGTTGAGCGGTCCGAGGAGATGGTCCCGGGGCACCCGCACGTCGTCGAAGAAGACCTCGTTGAACTCGGCATCCCCGGTCAGCTGGACCAGCGGGCGAACGGTGATCCCCGGGGTCCGCATGTCCACGAGGAGGCACGAGATGCCCTCGTGCCGGGACGCGCTCGGGTCCGTCCGGACGAGCAGGATGCACCAGTGGCTCCGGTGGGCGTTCGACGTCCAGACCTTCTGGCCCGAGACGCGGAACGTGTCGCCGTCCAGGACGGCGCGCGTGCCGAGCGCGGCCAGGTCGGAGCCCGCCCCGGGCTCCGAGAAGCCCTGACACCAGATGTCGTCGGCAGCGAGGATCGGCGGCAGGAAGCGCCGCCGCTGGGCCTCGGTCCCCCATTCCATGATCCCGGGGCCGGCCAGCATGAGACCGATCGTGTTGACGCCGGGCGGCGCCCCGGCCCGCACCATCTCCTCCTGGAAGAGCAGCTGCTCGACCAGGCTCGCGCCGCGCCCGCCGTAGGCCCGCGGACCAGGCGATCCCGACCCACCCGCCCCGGTGGAGACGCTTGTGCCAGGCGAGGCAGGCGTCGAAGGACCGGTCGGGGTGGAGCGTGAACTCGTCGTCCGTGGCCGGCCACGCCGCGCGGTGCGCGGGCAGCTCGCGCCCGAGCCACTCCCGCAGCTCGGACCGGAACGCCTCCTCGGCCGGCGAGAACGCGAAGTCCATCGTCAGGGCGTGTGGTAGCACACGCCGATGGGAGGGTCAAGAACGCGCGTCTCAGGCGACGGCGCGCGCCCCATGGCGAGCCTCGGGTCGTGACTTGCGCTCGGGGACGTCCTGGCCGAGAATCGGCGCGCATCGGTCGCACGTCACCTCACACCCGGAGGCTTCCATGCCCAAGCAGCGTTACTGCGCGAAGACCGTGTTCGACTCGCCCGCCTACAGCCAGGGCGTCAAGGTGAGCGGCCCGGGCACCACCCTCTACATCTCCGGACAGATCGCTCAGGACGCCAAGGGCAAGATCGTCGGCCGCGGCGACTTCCCCGCCCAGGCCCGCCAGACGCTCAAGAACGTCAAGGCGATGGTCGAGGCCGCAGGCGGCACCATGGCCGACATCGTGAAGGTGACCTTCTACCTCACCGACGTCCGCTACCGACAGGACCTGGTTCCGATCCGCGAGGAGTTCTTCGGACCCAAGCTCCCGGCATCGACCCTGATCACCACTCCGGCTCTCGCCCATCCCGACTACCTCCTCGAGATCGAGGCGATCGCCTTCCTGGAAGGCCGTTGATGCGACTCCAGGGCAAGGTGGCCATCGTCACGGGCGCGGCGCGAGGGATCGGGCTCGCGATCGCGCAGCGATTCGTCAAGGAGGGGGCGCACGTCGCGCTCGCCGACTGGCTGGCCGACGACGTGAAGGCCGAGGCGGCCGCGCTCGGCTCCTCCGCGCTCGCCGTCCCCACCGACGTCGGCGACGCGGGCGCGGTCCGCCGCCTGGTGGAGCGCACCGTCGAGCGCTTCGGGCGCCTCGACTGCATGGTGGCCAACGCCGCGGTGCAGGCCGAGATCCCCTTCCTGGACCTCACCGAGGAGGAGTTCGACCGCGTGATCCGGGTGAACCTCAAGGGCGCGTTTCTCTGCGGCCAGACCGCCGCGCGCCAGATGGTCAAGGCGGGCTCCCGCGGGACGATCATCAACATGAGCTCGGTGAACGCCGTCGTCGCCCACCCGGTGCTGGTCCACTACGCGGCGTCCAAGGGCGGCATCGCCATGCTGACCAAGGGCATGGCCGTCTCCCTCGCTCCCCACGGCATTCGGGTCAACGGCATCGGACCGGGCACCGTCAACACGCCGATCAACGCGAACTTCTTCGGCATGCCGGGCATGGTGGAGCGCTTCCTGATGCGGACCCCGCTCGGGCGCATCGCCGAGGCGGACGAGATCGCCAGCGTCGCGGTGTTCCTGGCCTCCGACGACGCGTCCTACGTGACCGGGACCACGATCTACGCCGACGGCGGCCGGCTCGCGCTGAACGGTCTCATGGCGCGCCCCCAGTAGCCAACAATGGCGGTGCTCGACCGGTTCCGACTGGATGGCAAGCGCTGCCTCGTGACCGGCGGCAGCCGGGGACTGGGGCGCGAGATGGTGCTCGCCCTCGCCGAGGCCGGGGCCGACGTGATCCTGGTCGGCCGCGACCGGTCGAGCCTCGAGGCGACCGGCACCGAGGTCGAGCGGCGCGGCCGGACGGCCGCCCTCATCCAGGCGGACGTCGGTCAGCCGCTCGAGGCGGCGCGCGCGTGCCGGACGGCCCTCGAGCAGCACGGTCCGATCCACATCCTCGTCAACAACGTCGGCGGCCGCCGGATCGACGTGCCGACCGAGGACCTCGATCTCGAGCAGTGGCAGGAGATCCTCGATCTCAACCTCACGAGCACGTTCATCTGCACGAAGCTGGTCGGGGGCGCCATGGTCCGGCGCGGCCAGGGCGGTCGGATCATCAACGTGGCGTCGATCTCGGGCCTGGTCGCGAACCGCGGGATCGGCGGACGGAGCTACGAGACCAGCAAGGCCGCGGTGATCCAGTTCACGCGGGCCGTCGCCGCCGACTGGGCGCCTCACCGGGTCACGGTCAACGCCATCGCGCCCGGCGCCTTCCTGACCGAGCCCAACCTCCGCTGGAGCAAGCTCAACCCGGCCATCATGGAGACGTTGAAGGCGCAGATCCCCATGGGGGAGTTCGGCCGGCCCGAGGACCTGGGGCCGCTCGCCGTCTACCTGGCGAGCGACGCCGCCCGCTACATGACGGGCGCGGTCCTGGTCATCGACGGCGGCTACACCGCCTGGTAGCCGCCGGAACCACGGTCCGTCGGCAGCCGACTCACCAGAGCGCGACGGCCGCGCGCGCTGACATGATCGGCGGCTCCGCTGGATCTCGGTGCATGCGGCTACCTGCTCGAGCACCGGCGTGGAGCAGGTTCGCCGCCCTGACCGACTCAGCGCGGGGGCGGATATGGTGCGCCCCGGCGCCGCGCCGCCTCGGCGACGGCCGGCGTGCAGCCGGTCGAGGACGGGACGCACCGGCTCGCCGCCCTGGAGGATCCGGCGCACCGCCTCGTTCATCGCGTCGCTCACGTCCGGCCAGTAGGGAACGCCGGGCCGGTGCCAGCCGTCGTCGAGCGCCCGGCGCACGGCCTCGAACGTCTCACGCTGCGCCGCGGGAACCTGGCCGTAGGCGTCGGCCCGAATGGCAGGCCACGCGTTGCCGGCGACGAGCCGCTCCTGAGCCTCGCGTGACATGAGGAAGGTGGCGAGCCGCACCGCGCGCTCCCGGCGGGGCCCCGTGACACCGCGCGGAACCCCGAGGACATCACCGCCCACGACGTGGGCGGCCCGCGCGGGCCCACGCCACCCCTCGTAGACCTCGAAGCGGTCGAGCAGATCCTGCTTCGCCAGCACGCCCGACGTGAACGGCCAGTTCGGCGCGAGCCACGCCGTCTCGCTGACGAGGTGGTCCACCTGCGTATCGTACTTGGCGACGAGGCTCTCGCGGGCCAGGAGCCCATCCCGCCAGAGCCCGGCGAGGAACTCGAACGCGGCGATCGACCCCGCGTCGTTGAGTAGCACGGGATCGCCCCCGAACCCCAGCACCAGCTCGGAGACCGTGATGGCGGTCGGCGCGCCCTCGGCGAGCGAGAGCGTGACCTTCGGAGCGCCTCGCTTCCCCTTGAAGGCCTGGGCCACCGCCCGCAGCTCGGTGACGGTCCGCGGCAGGGCGACGCCTGCTTCCCGAAGACGGGCCCGGTTCACGTAGGTCACCTGCACGTTGGGGCGGAACGGAAGGAAGTAGCGCGTCCCGTCGAACCGCGGCGGCACCATCGCCGGAAGGACCGCCTCGGGGACGGCCACGTCGTCCAGTGGCTGGACGAGCCCGCCGTCCACGAGGGCGCGGAGCGCGAGGTTGTCCTGGGCGAAGAGGTCGATCGTGGGACGCCCCGCGCCGACCTCGACCTTCAGCTTCTCGGGCAGATCCGCCGCGGTGACGGCCACGAGCGTGACGGCGATGCCGCTCTCCGCCCGGAACCGCTCGAGCACATCGCGGACCGCCGGCTTTTCGTCCTCGGCCAGGGAGGCGCTGAACGTGAGCGCCGGGCGCTCGGCCTCGTCCGCCCGCCCGCAGGCGCTCGCCATGGCGACCGCCAGGCCCGTCACGACCATCCAGGCCAGGCATCGACGCCCGACGGTCCGAGTCACGGCATCCCTCATCCCCGGATCGCCCCGGCCAGGGCGCCCGGGCGAAGGTGACGCTGGAGCACGGCCACGACCCCCAGGATGGGCAGGACCAGGACGATCGCGACGGCGGCCATCTGCTGGCGCGTGCCCCGGTCGATCGCCTGGAAGACGTGGAGCGGGAGCGTGTTCTGGGAGGTGGTGAGCAGCCGCGCGTAGAGGAACTCGTTCCAGGAGTACAGCCACGCGAAGAGCGCCGCGACGGCCAGCGCGGGCGCGGTCATCGGGAGGACGACGCGGCGGAGCGTCGCGAGGCGCGAGGCGCCGTCGATGGCGGCGGCGGCCTCCACGTCACGGGGCACTCCCTCGAACGCCCCCACCAGGAGCCAGGCCACGAACGGGAGGACGCCGGTGAGGTGGGCGAGCGTGAGCCCCAGGTAGGTGTCCGTGAGCCCGAGCTGAGCGAAGCGGGTGGCGACCGACACGCCGATCGCGAACTCCGGGAACATCCGCGTCACGAGCAGCCCGACGACGACCCCGTAGCGGAGCCGCGTCGGCAGGCGCGCGATCGCGTAGGCGCCCGGCGCGGCGATGGCGAGCGCGCCGGCCGTCGTCAAGCCGGCGACGACGAGGCTCTTGATCAGCGGCGGCCAGAGCTCGCCGCCCGCGAGGACGAACCGCCAGAAGCGGAAGGTCGGGTCGGTGACGATCAGGGCGGGCCGCTCGCCGAAGAGCGCCGCCCCCGGGGCCACCGAGACCGTCAGCAGGACGAATATCGGGAACAGGGCGACCACCACGCAGACGGTCACCCACGCACCGAAGACGAGGCGCGCCGTCCGGCCAGGCCGGTCCGACGACGACCCGCCCCGCCGGTTCTCCGTCACGCCAGCGCCTCCTGGCGCCGGGCGACGAACCGGAGGTAGAGCGCCACGAAGCTCAGGACGAGGATGAAGAGGACGACCGAGGCCGCCGCAGCGGTGAACGGGTCGCTCGCCGGCGGGGCGTAGCGGCTCCAGATGAAGGTGCCCAGCACGGGCTCGACCCGCCCGGCGAGGACCAGCGCGACCTCGAAGATGCGGAACGCGTCGATCGCACGGAGGATCACCGCCACCGTCACGTACGGCAGGAGGAGCGGCAGCACCACGTGGACGAAGCCGCCCCCAGCCCGTTGCCCCGTCGACCAGAGCGGCCTCCTCGACCTCCACGGGAATCGTCTGGAGGCCGGCCAGGAGGATGAGCGTGACGACCGGGACCACCTTCCACGTGTCCGCCACGGCGACCGTGAGGAGCGTGGGAAGCCCACCGGCCACGGTCCATCCCACCGGCTCGAATCGCCACTCGATCCCGGCCGCGGTCAGGGCGTCGGCAGCCGTGAGCAGCAACGCGTTGAGGTAGCCCGCCCGCGTGAACACCAGGAGCATCACCGCCGCCGACACCACGGTCGGCACGCCGAGCGGCATCAGGACCAGCGTCCGCACGAGGCCCCGGAGAGGGAACCGCCGGTGGAGCGTCAGGGCGAGCGCGAGCCCCAGGCTGATCTCGAGAACGAGCGAGAGCAGGACCACCACCAGCGTGTTCCGGAAGGCGGCACGAAAGAGGTCCGAGCCCAGCAAGGCGCGATAGCGCCCGAGCGAAGGGAACCCCCCGTCCAGGGGCGCGCTGAGCGACAGCCGCACGGTCTCGACGATCGGCGCCGCGGTGAGGACGAGGAGGTACGCCACCAGCGGCAGCGCGAGCGCCACCTCGAGCCCATGGGCACGGACCCAGGCGGCGCCCGAGCCTCGCACCCGTTCCGGGCGCCGCGCCGCGTCCACCCGCCGAGAACTCTTCATCCGACACCATTGTCACCCGGGACGCGCACCGCGTGAAGCGTGGCGCGCCGACCGCGCGTCGACCACGTCATCCGAACGCGGTGCTATCATGCGCCCGCCGGAAGAGTCGTGGCCCCCGCCCGGACGCCGCTGACGCGCTCGCGCGAGGCGGCGGCGAGGCGAGGGCAGCCAGGAGCGTGACTTGACCGAATACGTCCTGCGTCGGCTCGCCTACTTCGTGGCGGTGCTCCTCCTGGTCACGATGGTGACGTTCACGGTGGCCCTGCTCCTGCCGGGCGATCCCGCCTTGGCCTACATCGGCGAAGCGAACATGCGCGACAAGGCGATGTACGAGACCATGCGGACGGAGCTCGGCCTGGATCAGCCGATTCCCATGCAGTACGCGAAGTGGCTGGGCCGCGCTCTCCGAGGCGACCTGGGACGGTCGATCCGGACGCGTGAACCGGCACTGGAGGGACTCCTGGCCCGCTTCCCGGTCACACTTCACCTGACCGCGATGGCCATGCTGGTCGCTCTGCTGATCGCGGTCCCGGTGGGCATCGTCTCGGCCGTCCGTCCCAACTCGAAGGCCGACAAGATGGGCACCGCCCTGGCGATGAGCGGCGTGGCGGTTCCCGATTTCTGGCTGGGCATCATGCTCATCTACGTCTTCGCCGTGTGGCTCCGGGTGTTGCCTCCCTCGGGCTACGCGCCGCTCGCGCAGGGCCTGTGGCCGAGCGTCCAGTCGATGCTGTTGCCGGCGTTCGCGCTGGGAATGGCGCTCTCGGCCCTGATCATGCGCCAGCTGCGCTCCTCGCTCATCGAGGTCCTGCAGCAGGACTTCGTCATCGTCGCCCGGGCCAAGGGGCTGCCGGAGGCGCGCGTCGTCGGACGCCACGCCCTCAAGAACGCGCTCATCCCGGTGGTCACGGTTCTCGGGCTCCAGACAGGGCGGCTCTTCGGCGGCGCGGTGGTCGTGGAGACGATCTTCGCGCTTCCGGGGCTGGGCCGCCTGGCTGCCGACTCCATCTTCTTCCGCGACTTCCCCATGCTGCAGGGGGTGGTGCTGATCCTAGCGCTGGCGGTGCTGACGGCCAACCTCTTGACCGACGTCCTCTACGCCTTCCTGGACCCGCGGATTCGCTACCGGTAGCCGGAGGAAGGACAGAGGGAACGGTGGGGGGCGCGGCACCGATGGCCAAGTCGGCGGGGTGGCTCGCCGCGAGCCGGCCACACCGGCTCGCGGCCCTCCTTCGCAGGGCCGTCGCGACTCGCGGCGCCGGCTTCGGGCTCCTGGTCGTCTCCATGGTGCTGCTGGTCGCCCTCGGCGCCGACCTGATCGCGCCCTACGATCCCAACCAGATGCAACCGGCCGGGATCCTGGCGGCCCCCAGCCTCGCGCACTGGCTCGGCACCGACCAGCTCGGGCGGGACGTGCTGAGCCGCATCGTCTACGGGGCGCGCACGTCGGTCCAGGCCGGCGTCGTCTCGGTGGGATTCGCGCTGCTGGCGGGCGTGTTCATGGGACTCCTGGCGGGCTACTACGGCGGCTGGGCGGACGACCTGCTCATGCTCCTGGTCGACGCGTTGTGGTCGTTCCCCACCCTGGTCCTGGCCCTGGCCATCGCGGCCAGCCTCGGTCCGGGGCTCACCAACGCCATGCTGGCCATCGGCATCGTGTTCACCCCGGTGTTCGCGCGCCTGGTACGAGGGCAAGCGCTCTCCGTGCGGGAGCGCGACTTCGTCATGGCGGCGCGCGCGATCGGCGGCGGACCCGCACGCATCATGCTCCGCCACATCTGGCCCAACGTGACGGCGCCCATCGTCGTGCAGGCGTCCCTGCTGGTGGCCTCGGCCATCGTGGTCGAGGCCGCGCTCAGCTTCCTCGGTCTCGGCATCGAGCCACCGGCGCCCAGCTGGGGATCGATGCTGAAGGGAGCCTACCAGTACATGCAGCAGGCGCTGTGGCTCTCGGTCGCGCCGGGCGTGGCGATCTTCGTCACGGTGCTCGCCTTCAATCTCCTGGGAGACGGCTTGCGCCGCGCCCTGGACCCGCACCTCTGGCAGCGAGGCGAGAGCTAGTGCGGCCAACGGGCGTGGTCGGCTCGCGTTCGCTCACGGGCGCTCGCCACGCGCCATCGTCGGCGCTGGCCGCCGTCCGGACGCAGCTGAGCCGGCCCTTGGCAGCGGGCCGGCTCGCTCAAACGCCGCGCGGGGCGGGGCTTACCTGGTCAGCCAGGTGGTGCTGACGTCGGGGACCTGGAAGTTGAACGTGAGCCCCTGCACTTCCTTGCGGTACGCCATCAGGAGGGGCATGACGATCCCGGTCCCGAGGTAGGCGCGCTCCTGGATGAGCCGCAAGACGTTGCGGTATATCTCGTGGCGCTTCCGGGTATCCAGCGTCGCGCCGCCCTCGTTCATCAGCCGGTCGATGTCGGGGTCGCAGATCTGCGCCCAGTTCGCCGGGGCGCCGCACATGATGCGCGTCTTGAGCACGTCGGGGTCCACCACGGTCTGGAAGACGCCCCGCCAGAACGCGGCCTGGAAGTTGTTGGCCCGCACAGCGTCGATCCAGGCCAGGCGCTCCAGGCTGACCAGCTTGGTCTTGATGCCCACGGTCCCCCACATCTGCTGGACGAACTCGCCGATCGTGTTCTCGGGCTCGCGGGCGATCACCTTGAGCTCGATGGAGACGCCGCCGGGATGGCCCGCCGCCGTCAGGAGCTCCTTGACCTTGGCGGGGTTGTACTCGTTCTTGGGGATGCTGTCGTCGTAGCCGAGGGTGCGCGGCAGCCAGAAGGGATAGTAGTGGGGCACGCCGACCCCGAAGCCGAGGGCCTTCGCCATCCCCGCCCGGTCGATGCCCATCAGCGCCGCCTGGCGGACCCGCACGTCGGTGAAGGGTGAGGCCTTGGAGTTGAAGCCGACCTTGAAGTAGTTCTGGCCAGCCCAGGGCAGCTCGTAGAGCACGAGGTTCGGGTCCGCCTTGATGGCGGCGACGTCCTTGGTGGCGACCCACTCCACCAGGTGCACGGCGCCCGCCCGCATGTCCACCAGCGCCACGGTGGGATCGGGGACGAAGCGACCCACGAAGCCATCGAGGTACGGCAAGGGCTTCCCGTCGGCCCCCATCTCGAAGTAGTTCGGGTTGCGCTCCAGGATGAGGCGGTCGTCGGTGATCCACTGCTTGAACCGGAAGGCGCCCGTGCCCACGGGAGCGCGGTTGAACCCGTCCTCCCCCAGCTTGTCCATCGCCGCCTTCGAGACCATGTACACCCGCGCGCCGGACGCGTAGCCCATGCTGCGCAGGAAGCCCGGACTCGGGGTCTTGAGCGTCAGCCGGAGCGTGCTCTTGTTCAGGGCCTCCGCCGACTCCAGCACCGCCAGCTGCGTCTTCCACTGCGACTTCGCGTGGTCGCGGACGCGCAGCATGTTCCACGCCGCGACCTCGGCGTCGAAGGGGCTCCCGTCGTGGAAGGCGACACCCTGGCGGAGCTTGAAGATCAGGGTCTTCGGGTCGGGTTGCTCCCACGACTCGGCCAGGTCACCCACGATCTTCTGCTCCCCGGTCCGGGGGTCCGCCAGCTCGAAGCGGACCAGGGTGTTGTACATGGCCTCGTGGCCGGCCATGAACGGCTGGCTGGAGAGATGGGGATCGAGGCTCGGGTACGTCCAGTTGATCGACTGGACGAAGGTGCCGCCCCGCCTGATGGCGGAGGGCTGGGCGCTCGCGACCGGCGCGCGGGCCGCGAGGAGCGCCGCGCCGGCGCCGCCGAGGCCGGTCAGGAAGGAGCGCCGGCTGGACTCTCCAAGGTTCGATCTCTGGCTCATCGATCCATCCTTTCCGGTGAGAGTCGAGAGTGCGTCGGCACACGCGGACTCACGCATGGCCCCACCGGTCCCAGAAGCCGCCGACGCGGGGACATGTCTCAGCCACCCACCATGCCGCCGCCTCCCCTGCCCCCCGTGTCGATCGTCGACTGGAGCTCGTAGATCGACGTGTAGCCGCGCCGGAAGTCCGGCGGCATCGGCATCACGCCCGCCTCGCGCCGGATCGTTCGGGCTGCCTGCCCCCGGACGATGGTCCCGACCAGGGGGGAGTCGGTCAGATCCGGCCCCTGGTCGATGGCGTCCGCGGCGCTGTAGGCGTTGATCAGGAGCCGACGCTCGGAGGCCGACGTGTTCGGCGCGGACCAGTGGATGAGGCGGTAGTGGTGGATGTGGATGCTGCCGGCGGGAAGCGCGAGGAGCGCGTGGTGGCCCCGGTCCAGCCGCGCGATGTCGTCGGCCGGCATGGACCCGACGAACCGGCCGGCGCCGTCGTAGTGCGTGTGAATGGGGCCGCGGTGGCTCCCCGGCAGGACGGCCAGGGCCCCGTTTTCCGGCGTGGAGTCGTCGAGCAGGAGCCCCACCGCCAGGACGTCGTCGTTCGAGTGGGGGTAGAAGGCGGCGTCCTGGTGCCACTCGACGGACGCTCCCACTTGACTCCCCTTGAGGTTCAGCTTGCTGTGGTGGAACTTCACGTCCGGTCCCAGGAGCTCGACCACGATGTCGGGGATCGGCGACTCGAAGGCGACCCACCGGTAGAGCGGGTGGTTGTCCGCCGGGTTCTTGATCCGCCGGAGCACGGGCCGGGCCGGCGTGTGCCGCGGGTCCAGGTCGAACACGGCGTCGCTCTTGGACACCGCCCGCGAGCGCTCGACAAATTCCTCCGTCGCCGCTCGGAGCGCCGCGAGTGTCGCCGCGTCGATCACGTGCGGGATCGCTATGTAGCCGTCGCTACGATAGCTGCGGACCTGCGCCTCGGTCAGCCATCGCGTCGCCACCGTCGTCATGGACCTTCCTCCTGTCGCTGCCGCCGCCGGCATCGCGGGGGTCCGCTCGCCGGGACGTGGACCCGATCCCCGCCTAGGCGAACAGAACACCTTCCTGGACGAGGCGTCAAGCCCGTCACGCCCGGCGATCGCCGGCCCTCCGGATCCCCGGTGCTATCATCGAAGCTGTCGGGATGAATGCCTCGCACGAGCGCTTCACGTCGGGAGGGCAGGCTTCCATGGGCCCGGCCCCGCCGGCGGGCGCCGAGGTGGTCCTGACCCTGGCGGCCCGGGTCCGGGCCGCGCCGGCGCGCCTGCTCCTGCTGGACTACGACGGCACGCTCGTCCCCTTCGTCGACGATCCGGCGCTCGCGCGACCCGACGACGAGCTGCTCGCCCTGCTCCACGCGCTTGCCGGCTCCGATGGCACCGAGGTCCACATCGTCAGCGGGCGCACCCGTGGAGCCCTGGAAGGCTGGCTCGGCGCCCTGCCGATCGGCCTCCACGCCGAGCACGGCCTCGCGTCCCGCGCTCCCGGCGCAGCGGTCTGGGTCACCCGAGCGTTGCCGTCACAGGACTGGCGCCCCACGGTCCTCGACTGCATGCGTCGATTCGCCGCGCGGACGCCGGGCGCGTTCGTCGAGGAGAAGGACGCGGGAGTCGCGTGGCACTACCGGGCCGCCGAGCCGGCCCTCGGCGAGGCTCGGGCCCGCGCGCTCCAGCTCGAGCTGGCCACGCTCCTCGCGAGCGCGCCGACGTCGGTCCTGCTCGGCTCGAAGGTCATCGAGGTGCTGCCTCGGGTCGTCCACAAGGGTTGCCTCGTTCCTCCCCTCGTCGCGGCCGCCCCGATCGGAGCGCTTCTGGTCGCCATCGGCGATGACCGGACCGACGAGGACCTGTTCGCCGCGCTGCCGGCCGACGCCCTGGCGGTCCACGTTGGCCCGGGGCTGACCCGGGCGCCGGTCCGCCTGGACGGCGTGGCGGACGTCCGCGCCCTGTTGCGAAGCATCGCGGACGGATCGGCCGGCTGACCCGGCTGACCACGGATCGCGCTATTCTGGACTCGAGGGGCGCCTCGGCGCGGCCCCGCTGACGACAAGGAAATGGAGCGAGGCGCCATGGCGTATCGGTCGCCGCGCGGCGACGTCCGCAGCGTCTGGATCGGGAATGTCCGGCCCGAGCTGGATGGCGGGCGGTTCCCCGTCAAGCGCGAGGTCGGCGACACCCTCGAGGTGACGGCGGACATCCTCCAGGAGGGTCACGGCGGCCTGGCGGCCGTGCTGCGCTACCGGACGGTGAAGGACACGGCGTGGCACGAGGTGGCGATGGAGCCCCTCGGCAACGACCGCTGGGCGGGGCGGTTCCCTCTCGAGGAGAACACGCGCTACGTCTACACGCTCGAGGCGTGGCCCGACGCGTACCGGAGCTGGGCCGAGGACCTCCGGAAGCGCCTCGGGGCGGGCATGGACGTCACGAGCGAGCTCCTCGAAGGCGCCGCGCTCCTCCGGAGCGCCCTGCCCCGCGTCGTCGGCGCCGATCGCCGCCGGCTGGAGTCGCGCCTCGCCGAGCTCGAGGCGACCGGTGACGCCGATCGCCGGGCGCGCCTCCTGCTCAACGAGGAGGTCGCGGAGATCCTCGACGCCCATCCCGACCGCGACGCGGCGACGCGCTACGATCGCGAGCTCGAGGTGGTCGTGGACCGTCCCCTCGCCCGATTCGCCGCCTGGTACGAGCTGTTTCCGAGGTCACAGGGTCGGGTGCCCGGCCGTCACGGCACGCTCCGGGACTGCATCGAGCGCCTGCCCGACGTGGCGGCGATGGGCTTCGACGTGATCTACCTGCCCCCGATCCACCCGATCGGCCGGAGCTTCCGGAAGGGTCGGGACAACGCGCTGGAGGCGGGTCCGGACGACCCGGGCTCTCCGTGGGCCATCGGCAACGAGCACGGTGGCCACAAGGCGATCGAGCCCGCCCTCGGGACGCTGGCCGACTTTCGCGCCTTCCTCCGGGCGAGCCGCGACCACGGACTCGAGGTCGCGCTCGACTACGCGCTCCAGTGCTCGCCCGATCATCCCTGGGTGACCGAGCATCCCGAGTGGTTTCACCACCGGCCGGACGGCACGATCAAGTACGCCGAGAACCCGCCGAAGAAGTATCAGGACATCTATCCCCTCAACTTCTACGGCCGGGAGCGCGAGGCGCTCTGGGAGGAGGCGAAGGGCATCCTGCTCTTCTGGATCGAGCAGGGAGTGCGGATCTTCCGGGTCGACAACCCGCACACGAAGCCCCTCCCGTTCTGGTCCTGGGTGATCGGGGAGATCCAGGCCGTGTACCCCGACGTCATCTTCCTGGCCGAAGCGTTCACGCGGCCGCGGGTGGTGCAAGCCCTCGCGAAGCGAGGCTTCACCCAGTCGTACACGTACTTCACGTGGCGAAACTTCAAGCAGGAGCTGGCCGACTATCTGACCGAGCTGACGCAGGGGGAGATGGCCGAGTACTTCAGGGGACACCTCTTCACCAACACGCCCGACATCCTGCCTCCCATCCTCCAGCAGGGCGGGCCACCGGCCTTCAAGATGCGTCTCGTGCTGGCGGCGACCCTCTCGCCGCTCTACGGCATCTACAGCGGCTACGAGCTCTGCGAGAACGCCGCGATACCCGGAACCGAGGAGTATCTGGCCTCCGAGAAGTACGAGGTCAAGGTCCGAGACTGGGAGGCCCCCGGGAACATCAAGGCGTACGTCGCCCGGGTCAACCGGATCCGGCGGGAAAACCGGTCGCTCCACGAGTACCGGAACCTCGTCTTCTACGAGAGCGACGACGAGCACGTCCTCTGTTACGGGAAGCGAAGCGTGAACGGCGAGAACGCCGTGCTCGTGGCGGTGAACCTCGATCCCTTCGCGCCGCACGAGGCGCGGGTGCGCCTGCCGCTCGCCGACCTCGGGATCGGCCCCGACGAGTCCTTCCAGGCCCGCGAGCTGATCACCGACGCGCGCCACCTCTGGAAGGGACCGGCCCAGCGGATCCGCCTCGATCCGAGCGTCGAGCCCGCGGCGATCTTCCGGCTCGAGCGCCTCGGCCAGCGCACCTACGGAACGCCGTGCTACTGAGCTCCGGGCTCCTCCCTACCGGGCGGCGCATGGAAGGGTTCCCCCGTGGATGACCTCTGGTACAAGGACGCCGTCTTCTACGAGGTGCACGTCAAGGCGTTCCAGGACTCGAATGACGACGGTGTCGGCGACTTTCCGGGGCTGACCGACCGCCTCGGATACATCCAGGAGCTGGGCGTCGACTGCGTGTGGCTCCTGCCCTTCTACCCGTCGCCGCTGCGGGACGACGGGTACGACATCGCCGACTACCGGGACGTCTCGCCCCTCTACGGAAAGATGGGGGACTTCGAGGCCTTCATCCAGGAGGCGCACCGGCGGGGGATCCGGGTGATCTCCGATCTGGTCGTCAATCACACGTCGGACCGGCACCCCTGGTTCCAGAGCGCCCGGAGCGCGCCGGACTCTCCCCACCGGGGCTACTACGTCTGGAACGACACCGACCGGAAGTACCGGGATGCCCGGATCATCTTCGTGGACACGGAGAAGTCCAACTGGACGTGGGACCCGGAGGCGAAGGCCTATTACTGGCACCGGTTCTTCAGCCACCAGCCGGACCTGAACTACGACAACCCCGCCGTCCAGGCGGAGATGCTGGACGCCATGCGCTTCTGGCTGGACAGGGGGCTGGACGGCTTCCGGTGCGACGCGGTCCCGTACCTCTTCGAGCGCGAAGGCACGATCTGCGAGAACCTCCCGGAGACCCACGTGTTCCTGAAGCGACTCCGGGCCGCCCTCGACGCCCAGTACCGCGGGCGCGTCCTCCTGGCCGAGGCCAATCAGTGGCCGCGGGACGTGCGCCCCTACTTCGGGGACGGGGACGAGTTCCACATGGCGTTCCACTTCCCCCTGATGCCACGCATGTACATGGCCGTCTTCAGCGCGGATCGTCGCCCCATCACCGACATGTTCCAGCACACGCCGACCATCCCCGAGAACTGCCAGTGGTGCCTGTTCCTCCGGAATCACGACGAGCTGACGCTCGAGATGTGCACGGATCCGGAGCGCGACCTCATGTACTACGCCTACGCGCAGGACCCCCGGATGAAGCTCAACATCGGCATCCGGCGCCGGCTCGCGCCGCTGCTCGAGAACGACCGGGCCCGCATCCAGCTCCTGAACAGCCTGCTCTTCACCCTGCCGGGCACGCCGATCATCTACTACGGGGACGAGATCGGCATGGGCGACAACGTCCACCTGGGCGACCGGCACGGCGTCCGCACGCCGATGCAGTGGTCGGCGGACCGGAACGCGGGGTTCTCCCGGGTCGAGCCGGAGCGCCTCTACAGCCCGGTGATCGCGGATGCGGCCTACGGCTACCAGGCCGTGAACGTCGAGACGCAGCTCCGGTCCTCGTCGTCGCTCCTCGGGTGGACCCGGAAGCTCGTCGCCGCGCGCAAGCGATCGAAGGTCTTCGGGCGCGGCACCCTGCGCTTCCTGGCCTCCGCCAACACCCGCGTGCTCGCGCACCTCCGCGAGTACCGGGGCGAGGCCGTGCTGCTCGTCCACAACCTGGCGCCGTCGGCGGAGGCGGTGGAGCTCGACCTCGCGGAGTTCCGAGGCGCCGTGCCCACCGAGCTCCTGGGTGGCTCTCGCTTCCCCGCGGTGGCGGAGCGTCCCTACCCGCTGACGCTGGCGCCCCACGGAGCCTACTGGCTGCGGCTCGAGCGGCCGGGCCGGGCCGCCGAGGCCTACGGCATCGAGCGGGACTCGGTTTGAGGCCGAGCGGGTGAAGATCCTCCTGCTGACCCGGGAGTATCCGCCCGACGTCTACGGGGGCGCGGGCGTGCACGTCGAATACCTCGCCCGGGAGCTCGCCAAGCTCGCGACCGTGGAAGTGCGGACCTTCGGCCGCCAGGTCGCCGAGGCCGGGCGGCTCGCCGTCATCGGTCACGGGTCGGCGGGCGCGGGGGCCGACGAGCCGCCCGTCGAGTACGCCCCGGCCGTGCGCGCGCTCCGCGTCTGCCTGAGCCTCGCGTCCGCGCCGACCGACGCCGACGTCGTGCACTCCCACACCTGGTACGCCGCCTTCGGGGGCCTCCTGGCCCGGATCCTCCACGGCATCCCCCTGGTCGTGACGGCCCACTCGATCGAGCCGCTTCGCCCGTGGAAGCGCGAGCAGCTCGGTCGCGGGGCCGACGTCTCGGCCTGGGCGGAGCGCTCGGCCCTCGAGGCCGCCGAGGCGGTCATCGCCGTCTCCGCCGAGATGCGACGGGACCTCCTTCACCACTTCCGCCTCGCGCCCGAGCGGGTCCACGTCATCCCGAACGGGGTCGACACCGACACGTACCGGCCGGCGCCCGGCCGGGAGCGCCTGGTGCGGTTCGCGATCGACCCGGGCCGCCCGTACGTGCTCTTCGTCGGACGGATCTCCCGGCAGAAGGGTCTCCTCCACCTCATCCACGCGATCCCGGCTCTCGCGCCGGAAGCACAGGTCGTGCTCTGCGCGGGTGCGCCCGACACGCCGGAGATCGCCCGGGAGGTCGAGGCCGCCGTCCGGCGATGCCAGGCCGAGCGGCCCGGCATCGTCTGGATCCCGGAGATGGTGGACCGGCAGACGGCCGTGGAGCTCTACTCGCATGCCGCCGTCTTCTGCTGCCCCTCGGTGTACGAGCCGTTCGGCCTGATCAACCTCGAGGCGATGGCCTGTGAGGTCCCGGTGGTCGCGAGTGCGGTCGGCGGCATCCCCGAGGTGGTCGTGGACGGGGAGACCGGTCGGCTGGTCCCCGTCGAGCTCGTCGAGGAGGGCGGCACCATCGAGCCCCGCGACCCCCCGGCCTTCGCGCGCGACCTGGCGCAGGCCATCAACGCGCTGCTGGCCGATCCGACGCTACGCCGGACGATGGGCGTGAAGGGACGGCAGCGAGCCGAGGCGCTCTTCAGCTGGGCGGCCGTGGCGCGGCGGACGCTCGCGCTCTACCGGGACGTCGTGAAGACCCATGAGCGCTAGGCGCTCGAACCGCGGTCGCGCGTCCGCCGAGGCTCCCTCGGCGACAGCCCCCGGCGCGCTGGTCGACCAGGCCGCCGCGGCGCTCCGGGAGACCCTGGCCACCCGGCGATGGTTCGGCAGCAAGAACCGGAGCGTGACCGAGGTGCTCCCCGTGGACGAGACGGCCCTGCCGGGCACGACGGGGCTGGTCGCGCTGTTCGACGTCCTCTTCGCCGACGGAGGCCGGGAGCGCTACTGCGTCCCTGTCGCCGCGGGGCCGGTCGACGGGCCGTTCGTCGACCCGATGAGCGACTCGACGTTCTGCCTGGCCTTCCTCGAAGCCATCCGGAGCGGGGTCACCCTCCCCGGCCGAGCCGGCGCCTTCCGCTTCACCGCGACGCCCGCCTTGGCGGAGATCCTGCCGGGCGCCGCCCGGGAGTGCCGGCCGATCGGCGGCGAGCAGAGCAACACGTCGGTCGTCTACGACCGCCGCGCCATCCTCAAGCTCCTCCGGCGCCTCGACTCCGGGCCGAGCCCGGAGCTCGAGCTCGCGGACTTCCTCACCCGCCGGGCTGCCTTCCCGGGCGCGCCCAGGCTCGCCGGCGCCGTCGCCTACGAGCCCGAGGGCGCGGAGCCGACGACGCTGGCCGTGCTGCACGAGTTCGTCCCGAACCAGGGCGACGCGTGGACGGCCATGCTCGAGCGGCTGGTCGAGTACTACGGGGCGGCGATCGAGGGCCGGGAGGCGGAGTCGCCGGACCCGGTGTTCGCCCGCGCCCTCGCGGCGGCCGACGCCCACGAGGGCGCCAGGATCGGTGCGCTCACCGGCCGCCTGCACCGCGCGCTGGGCTCGGCCCCGCCGGGCGACCCCCTGGCGCCCGAGCCGATCGACGCGGGTGACGTCGCGGCATGGGGGGACACGATGCGCGCTCAGGGCCGCCGGGCGACGGAAGCCCTGGCGGCCGGGCTGGCCGGTCTGCCGTCCTCCCTCCACGATGTCGCGCAGCGCGTCGCCGGCGACGGCACCCGGCTCGAGGAGGGGCTCCGCGGCCTGGACGCGCTCCTCGCCGGCGACATCATGAAGATCCGCATCCACGGCGACTACCATCTCGGCCAGCTCCTCCGGACGGCGGACGGCCTGGCCATCCTGGACTTCGAGGGCGAGCCCGCGCGGCCTCTCGCCGAGCGCCGCCTGAAACAGTGCGCGCTCAAGGACGTCGCCGGGCATGCTGCGCTCGTTTGCCTACGCCGCGCAGGTCGCCCTCGCGAGCCGGCTCGAATCCAGCCCCCGCGAGGCCCGGCTGGCCGAGCGTCTCCGGCCGTGGGCGCAGGCGTGGGAGGAGGGCATGCGCACCGCGTTCCTGGACGCGTACCTCGGCGAGACGGCCCGACCGGGGGGCCCGACGCTGGTGCCGAAGGAGCGCGAGCGATTCGATCAGGTGGTGGGCGCCTTCGAGCTCGACAAGGCGCTCTACGAGCTCGGCTACGAGCTCAGCCACCGCCCGGAGTGGGTCGCCGTGCCGCTGGCCGCCCTCGAGCGCGCGGTGGCTCGCGTCCCGGGTCCGGCCGCCGGCCGGCTCCGGCCCGGCGAGGGCCCCTTCACCTTCGTGGCCTGCATGGAGCTCAAGGAGTTCGTCGGGCTCCGGGCCGAGAACGAGCGCCAGCTGGCCCAGCTCCTCGACGAGGTCCCGCTCGATTCGATCTACTACCACACCCACGGCTTCCTGCTGCGTCCCCGGCTCCTGGCCGCCGCCTATCCGAACGACTTCGCCACGTGGGTGGACGTCCAGGTGCGGGATCGCGTCCTGGGCGAGCGCCTGGCGATGGTCGACCCGGCCGATTTCACGACCCTCCAGGCCCTCCGGGAAGAGCTCGTCTCCGTGGTCGACGAGCACCTCCGGCGGATCGGCATCGTGCCGCAGGTGGTGTACGGCGATCCCTTCGAGTTCATCCAGTCCCGCATCGTCGAGATCCCGGTGGGCATCGAGGTCCGGACGCTGCAGGAGTTTCGCGACGCCCTCCTCGAGATCGACCAGAGCGCCATCTACTTCCATCTCGTCGAGTCCCGGCTCCGGCTCGGCCGCGGGCGCAACGACTTCGCGGCCTGGCTCGAGCAAGGGCTGGGCCTGCCCGAGCTGGCCGCCCGCGTCCAGACCGTGAATCCCTATGCGGGCAGTCTCGAGCAGGCTCGGGCCCGACTCCTCGCGCTCCTCGACGAGGCCCTCGCCGCCGGAGCGGGTCGATGACCCCACAGGCCGAAGGCCGTCCGACAAGCATCCGGCTGGAGGAGTACCGGGAGGTGGCGCCGCGCGGCGCGATCGACCTCCTCCTGAAGCTGGCCGAGCGCCTCCAGGGCCGGCGCTTCGTCCACGTCAACGCGAGCCGCTACGGCAGCGGGTCGTCGGAGATCCTGGCCCGGCTCGTGCCGATGTTCCAGGACCTGGGCGTCGACGCGGCCTGGGAGGTGGTCGTGGGCGACCCGGCGTTCTACGGGGCGACCCGGGCGCTCGAGGCCGCGCTCTCCGGTCACCCCGCCGCCATCACGGAGGCCATGCTGGTCTCCTACGTGGAGGCCGCCGCGACGAACGCGGCGACGCTTCGCCTCGACGCCGACCTCCTGATGGTCCACGATCTGCCCGCATTGCCCCTGGTGCGCCACCGGCCGGAGCGGGGTCGGTGGGTCTGGCGCTGCCATGCCGACCTCTCCCGGCCCTGGCGGCGCGCGTGGCACCTCGTGCGTCGCGACCTCGAGCACTACGACGCCGTGGTGTACTCCATGCCGAAGTTCGCGCAGCGCGTCCGCGTCCCGATGCTCGTGGTCCACCCGTCGATCGACCCCCTCGCCGAGAAGAACCGCGACCTCGGGCGTTCCGAGGTGCGGGAGATCCTGGACCGCTTCGGCATCGCGCGGGACAGGCCGATCCTCCTGCAGGTCGCCGCCTACTCGCGCGCCACCGAGCCTCAGCGTGCGCTGACCGCCTTCCGCCTCGCGCGAAAGTACGTGCCGTGCCGGCTGGTCCTGGCCGGGTGGGGAGCCACGGACAACCCGGAGGGCAGTGCCGTGCTCGCCGAGCTGCGCGAGGCCGCCGGCCAGGACCCGGACATCCACGTGCTGGTCGTCCCGCCGGACGCGGCCCGAGAGCTGAATGCGCTGCAGCGGGCCGCGACGGTGGTCCTGCACCTCCCCCAGCAGGAGGGCTTCGGCCTGGCGGTGGCCGAGGCGATGTGGAAGGGGAAGCCCGTCGTCGGCAGCATCGCGGGCGGGATCCCCACGCAGGTCCTGTCGGAGGTCACCGGCTACACCGTGGGCTCCGTCGAGGGCGCGGCGTTCCGGATCCGGCAGCTCCTGCAGAGCCCCGATCTGGTCGCACGGCTGGGCGGCGCCGCGCGCGAGTACGTGCGCCGGAACTTCCTCCTTCCCCGTCACCTCGGGGACTACCTGGCGCTCCTCGCCCGGATGACCGGCGTAGCGAGGAGCGGGGCCGGCGTGGCCGAAGGCCTGACGCTCGAAACGATCCTGCCGCCCGAAGACATCGCGGTCGTCGAGGCGCTGGGACGGGTCGAGGCCCTGGTCGCCGTCACCGCCTTGAACCAGGCGCGCGCCGCGCCGGGCGTCGTCGACGCGGTCGCTGCCGGCGTGGCGCGAGGCTTCCCGGGACGGAAGGCGGCGGTCCTCGTGGTCGACGGCGGCTCGCAGGACGGCACGCTCGACGCCGTGGACGGCCGCCCCTCCGGCGGCCCGCCCGTTCCCTTCGCGAGCATCCACCTGAAGGGTCTCCCCGGCCGGGGGCGCGCCGTCGTGGCGGCCCTGGCGGCCGCGCGTCACGTGGGAGCGAGGGCGGCGGGCGTCGTGGACGCCGGGCTGGTCAGCATCGTCCCGGGCTGGATCGAGGCGCTGCTCGACCCCCCGCTCCAGGGAGCCGCCGACTACGTGTCGCCCGTCTACGTGCGGGCGCCCACCGAGGGGACGCTCACGACGAACCTCCTGGCCCCGCTCGTCCGGTCGCTGTTCGGCCAGCGGCTCCAGGAGATCCTCGGAAGCTGCGTCGGTGTCTCCGCCGCCCTGCTCGAGGCGCTGCCGGCCGCCGACGAGTGGGCCGACGAGCCGACCGGCCCCGGCGCGGAGATGCAGCTGCTCGGCGTGGCCCTTGCCGGCCGCCACTCGATCGTCGAGGCGCAGCTGGGACAGAAGCATCTCGATCCCGGCGCCGCGCCCGCCGATCTCGCGCACACGGTCGTCGACGCGGTGGGACCGCTCTTCCGGCTCATGGAGCGCCACCCCGCCGAGTGGCAGGAGGTCCGCGGAAGTGTGCCCGTCTCGCGGCGAGGCCAGCCCGGCCCCGAGACACCGACGGGCGGCGACGTCCGCCCCGACCGGATGGTCCGCGCGTTCCACCTCGGGCTGAAGGACCTGCTCCCCGTGTGGGAGCAGATCCTGGTGGACGAAACGCTCAGTCAGCTCTATCCGCTGGGGCTCCTCGGAGCCGACGAGTTCCGCTTCCCACCGTCTCTGTGGGCCCGTGTGGCCGGGGATTTCGCGGTGGCCCACCACGAGCGGCGCCTCCCGCGGGACCATCTCCTGCGGGCGTTGACGCCGCTCTACCTCGGGCGGGTCGCGGCGTTCGTCCTCGAAACCCAGGGCGGGTCACCGTCGAGGACCGTCGAGGCCCTCGAGCGGGTAGGCCTGGCCTTCGAGGCCGAGAAGGCCGTCCTCTCGGCGCGATGGAGGTAGCGATGCAGCAGCAATGGAGCAACATCGTACTCGACGCGATGCGGGACGTGGGCCAGCGGCTCCTCTACGTGACGCCCCGCCTGCTGGCCGCGCTCACCCTGATCCTGCTCGCCTGGGCCGTGGCGTCGCTGGTCCGGCGCGCGGCGACCCGGGTCCTGGGCGCGGCGGACCTCGATGCGCGCTGCGCGCGCTGGGGACTGGGGGTCCCCCGGCGGGGGGGGCATCGGGCGTCTCCCACCGAGCTCCTCGGGCGGCTCGTGTACTGGGCGATCCTCCTCGTCGGGCTGCTCATGGCCGTCGAGGCGCTGGAGATGCCGGGAACGCAGGGGCGCGGCGGGCGTCATGCTCGCGTTCCTGCCGCACGTGATCGTCGCCGTGCTGGTCGTGGTCGGGGGGTGGATGCTGGCGCAGTTCCTGGCGCAGGCCGTCCTGATCACCGCGGTCAACGCCCAGGTGGCGAGCGCGTCGCTGCTCGCGGCCGCCGTCCGCTGGCTCGTCCTCACGGTCGCCGGCGCGGTCGCCCTGACCGAGCTCGGCGTCGCGCGGGAGATGGTGCTGCTCGTCTTCGGGATCGCGTTCGGCGGGGCCGTGCTCGCGCTGTCGCTGGCCTTCGGGCTGGGGGCCCGCGAGCTGGCTCGCCAGGCCCTGGAGAGCTACCTCCGGCGAACGCGCGAGGACGGCGGCGAGTCCGTCTCGCACGTCTGAGGGGGCTCGAAGCGGCGCGCTACTTCTTGACCCAGTCTCCCTGGTCGGACTGGATCCATTGCCCGGCCTGGGCGCGGTCGCGGTAGGCCTTCGCGAACGACGCCCTCACCCGTCCGGCGTCCGAGGCCGCCATGCGGTTCTGGCGCATGAAGGTGTCGATGATCGCCTGCCGGTCTCGGTTCTCCTCCCCGATCAGCCGCGCCACCTCACCCGAGCAGCCTTGCCCGGGCCGGGCCTCCAGGAGGCCCTGGTTGCTCTCGCCGATGCAGCCGCGCGCCAGCCACGGCTGAAGGGCCCCCAGGCGCCGGTTCTGCGACTCCGTCAGCTTCCGGAGCTCCGCCGTGTCCGTCGTCGGCGCTTGCGCCACGTCGAGGCGCGGCTCCTGGGCGGTCGCCTCGCGGGGCGCGAGCCAGCGCTCGAGGCTCGAGCCCGGCTTGGGCGCGGGGCCCTTCCCGGGCGCTGCCGGCCCCCCGGCCGGGTCTCGACTCATGTCCACGATTTGACTGGCCGCGTCGTCGAGCTTTTCCTGGGGAAAGGTGATGTTGACGGTCACCGGAACGCAGGCCCCCAGGATCCACCCCACGAGCACGAGCCCGACGAAACGGCGCGCGCGACGTGCCCTCATCATCAGGCGCTCCTCGTTCCCGAAGCCGACGGTCATTCCTTCCGTATCCACTGGCCGTCAGCGAGCTGGACCCAGTCGTTGGTCCGCGAGCGCTCCTGACGCGCCTTCGCGAAGGCACTCTGCACTCGCGGCCGGTCGGCGGCCGGGATGTTGTTCTCCTTCATGAATGCCCCATAGATGATCGCGCGGTCGGCGTTCTCGGCGCGGATCAGGGCCGCCGCCGCCGCGCCGCACCCCTCCCCGGGACGCGCCACGACCGTTCCCTGGTTCGTCTCGCCGATGCACCCGCGATTCTTCCACTCGCGCAGCTCGGGACGCCGCTCGCGCCGGGACTCGGTCGCCTTCACGACCTCGGGCGTACGCGTGTCGATCGTCGGCCTCACGTCGACGGTCCGCCCTCCGGAGGTCGAGGCCGGGGGCGGCGCCGGCGCAGGGGACGGCGCCGGGGTCGGTCCGGACTGGGCAGTCTTCTCTTCGATCTGCCGGGCCGCGTTGTCCAGCTGCTCCTGCGGGAACGTGATGTTCACGGTCACGGGAACGCAGGCCGCCAGCGCCGGTGGCCAGCATGGCCAGCACGGCTCCGCAAGCACGGGCTCTGGAGCGATTTCGCATCGGGCGCCACCTCATTGGCTAGGGAACTGCCGCGCGAGGAAGCCGAGCGGCATGTCCACCACGTTGATCTCCCGCACACGGGGCGGGAAGATGCCGAACCGCTCCCGCCCCTGCAAGCTCAGACTCACCCGGATGTCGTCCGAGGCGGTGCGCACCGTCATGTCGGCCGACTTGAAGTCGAAGGCCCGGAGGTTGCCGAGGGCGCGCTTCACCACGCCGCTCGGATCGGCGTCGGCGTAGGAGAGGAACCGGTCCAGCAGCTCGATCGTGACCGTACCGCCCTCCGGCACCGTCATCCGACCGTCCGCGGCAAGGCGGCCGCCCTGGTAGCGCATGTTCAGATCGTACCGCAGGAGCCCGGTCATCGTGCCGCCACGAACGCCGTAGGCGCCCATGAACTCCTCGATCCGCACGTTCTCTCCCGTGAGTCGCGCGCGCGCGGAGAGCCCGTCGCCGGCCAGCGAGACGTCGATCGTTCCCTGGCCCCGCCCGGAGTAGAGCCCGTAGTCGAGGGCATCGAGCGTGAGCTGGTTGTCGACGGCCCGCGCGCGGCCCGAGACGTCGTACAGCACCACTCCGAACCCGATCAGCTCGCCCACCGTGATCGGTCCACCCGGCCCGGGGCCCGCGGCCGGCGGGCCGCCCCGGCGGACCGGCACCTCGGCCGAGACGTCGCGCAGGCTCAGACGCCCGTCGAGGAGCTCGGCACCGGGAACCTTCAACGTCAGACGCCCCTGGTAGGCGCCGAAGCCCACGTCGGGTGCCTCGAGCTCGACGGCCGCCGAGCCGGTCACCTGGCGCGGGACCGACGGCCAGAGCGGGGCCAGGCGCTCCAGCGCGGGAACTCGCGCCGTCAAGCGCACCGGTCCGGTCACGCCGGGCGACGACCGCGCGAGATCGGCCTGGAACATCTCCTGCCCCCGGGCGTCACGCGTGACCAGACTGGCGCGAGCCAGGCCGGCGCCGGCCTCCGCCCGCACCACGTCGGCCGAGCCCTCGACGCGGGCCAGGACGCCCTGGAGGTGGGGCGCGGCCCCCTGGACCTGCTCGGCCTCCAGCGTGATGGCCGCGCGCCCCTCCCGGGCGGTCCCGCGCACTCGCGCGTGGTCCACTCGCGTCTCCCCGTCGGGCTGCCGGAGGACCAGCCCCCGGACCTCCGCGTCGACCTTCCCGTCGCTCCACCCCTGCGGATCGAGCTCCGTCGCGACCACGCGGAGGCTCCCCGCCTGAAGCTGGTCCGACGGACCGAGCCAGCCCGCGCCGAGCCGCCGGACGAGCGGATCGAGACGCGCGCTGGCCGTCTCGAGGCGGGCGTCGGTCCGCGCCCGCACGGCGTCGTGCGTGACCGTCCCCCGCACCGGCACACCGTGCACCTGCGCCGTCAGCCCGGACAGCTCCGCGCGCGTGACGCCTCCCCCCGCGCCGAGGTCCACGAGCCACGTGGTCGCCACCGGGGCCAGCTCGAGGCCCGCCGCGTCGACGCGATCGCCGTGAAGCTCCCCGCGCACGGCGGCGCGGCCCTCGCGTGGCTCGAGGGCGACTCGGGTCTCGAGGCCCCGGACGCGGACCTCGGTCCCGGCCAGGGAGGCCGGCAGGGTGGCGTCCACCATGCGCAGGTCGGCGCGTGCGCTCGGCCATCCGCCTCGCTCCGGCGCCCAGGAGACCTCGCCATCGGTGAGCTCCGCTCGGCCGCGGACCGGATCGGTCCGGCCCGCCGCCGCGGCGGCGAACGCGAGATCCGCGGTGCCCCGCAGCTCGGCGAGACGCAGGAGCCCTTCGCGGAGCGTCACGGTCCCCTCGAAGGTCGCGAGATCCCCCAGCCGGCTGCTCAGGCGTCCCGCGAGGCGATCGCCCGGCTCGAGGCCGACCTGGACCCGCAGGTCCAGGGGGGCCGTCCCGGCCGCGCGCACCAGCGCCGGCGGAACCCACGGAGCCAGCGGGTCGAGCCGACCCTCCCCGGCAAGGGCCAGGCGGATCGTGTCCCCCTCGGGCCGCGCGTCCAGCGTGAGCCCGAAGCGCGCCCCCGCGCGGTCGCGGAGCAGCACCTCGCCGCGCGCCTCGCCGGTCCCCTTGTGAAGCGTGGCATCGAAGGTGAGGCCCTCGGGCGTGGGCCCCGGCACCTCCAGCACGCCCCCGGTCACGCCGAGATCGAGGATGGCGGCGCTGGTCAGGAAGGTCGCGAGCCCCTGCCGGAGCCCCTCGACCGCCGCCGCGCCCGCGGCGCCCCCGCCGGCGACCGCGATCGTCGGCCGGGTCACCTGGAGCCGGACGGGCGCCGCCTCCCCTCGCGCCGCGGCCAGGAGCGGGCCCCGAGGCCTCGACCGACTCGGCCGAGACGTCCGCCGGCCAGCCCCGCTCCTTGGAGAGCCGGATTCCCTTCATGACGACCCGCGACGGGTTCAGCTCCGTCACCCGGTCGATCCGCACCTCGCGGGCGAGGGCCTGCGATAGCGCCGCCGCCAGGACCCTCGCCGAGCGTCGCTGATCGGCGAGCACGACGTAGCCCACCACGGCCACGGCGACCAGCGTCAGCAGCGCGCCGGCCGCGAAACCCGCGGCGACGCGGTGACGTCCGATCCAGCTCCCGAGCTTGCTCATGCCTGTCAGACGGCCGGGGCCGGCCCCATCATCGGCCGGCCAGCCCGGTCAGTACGACTTGGGCAGGCCGAGGACTCGCTCGGCCAGGTAGTTGAGGGCCATCTGCTGGGACACCGGCGCGATCTTGTAGAGTCGCACCTCCCGCCAGAGGCGCTCGACGTCGAACTCCTTCGCGTAGCCGAAGCCGCCGAACGTCTGGAGCGCCGCGTCGGCCGCCTCGAAGCCCGCCTCCGCCGCCAGGACCTTGGCCGCGTTCGCCTCGGCGCCGCACGCCTCACCCCGGTCGATGAGCCACGCCGCCCGGAGCGTGAGCTGCCACGCGCCCTCGAGCCGGGCCCAGGCGAGCGCCAGCGGGTGCGCGACCCCCTGGTTCTGGCCGATGGGCCGCCCGAACACGATGCGCTCCCGCGCGTACGCGGCCGCCCGCTCGAGCGCCACCCGCCCGATGCCGACCGCCTCTCCGGCCACCAGGACCCGCTCCGGGTTGAGCGAGTCGAGCAGGTGGTAGAACCCGCGGCCCACCTCGCCCACCACGTCCGCGTCCGCCACCCGCAGGCCGTCGATGATGACCTCGTTGGAGTCCACGGCGGCCCGCCCGAGCTTCTCGATCTCGCGGATCTCGACGGACGCCGGGTCCAGGTCGGCGACGAAGAGCGTGAGCCCATCGAGCTTCTTCGGGCCGACCGCGTCGTACGGGGTCGTCCGCGCCAGCAGGAGCATCTTCGCGGAGTGTCGCGCGTTGGACGTCCAGACCTTGCGGCCCTGGACGATCCAGCCCCCGGCCGTCGCGACGGGCCGACGTCTCGATGCGGCTCGTGTCCGTCCCCGCGTTCGGCTCCGTGACGCCGAACGCGAGGCTCAGGCGGCCGGCCGCGATCTCCGGCAGGATGCGCCGTCGAAGGTCCTCGCTCCCGTGCCGGATGATGGGCATCGGTGGAAATACGGCGAAGTGGATCGGCGAGGCGCCCGAGAGGCCGGCGCCCGACGCGCAGATCGCCTCGAGCATCAGGGTCGCCTCGGTCACGCCGAGGCCCGCACCGCCGTACGCCTCGGGAATGACGAGCCCGAGCCACCCGGCATCGGCGAACGCCTGCACGAACTCGCTCGGGTACTCGGCCTTCCGGTCCTTCTCCCGCCAGTACTCCCAGCAGAAGCCTCGGGCGAGCGCCGAGACCTGGCGGCGGATGTCGGCCTGGGCGGACGTGAGGGCGAAGTCCATCGCGTGTGATCTCATGGCCAGTATAGCTGGCCGCGATGCGCTCGCCCATCGTCGGGCGGTCGAGCTCCCCCAAGCATCACGCGATTTGACACCACCGTGCTGGGTCGCTACGCTCCGGGCATGCGCTGCCGCGGACTGACGCGTCGCACCGTGCTTGGCGGCCTCGCGCTCGGCGTCCTGCCAGCTCGCGGTCGCCTGGGCCGGGCCGTCCTACGCCGGCCCCCTCATCGACGCCCACTCGCACCTCCACGGGCCGGACGCGATCGAGCCGCTCATCGCCGCCATGGACCGTCATCGGATCGGGCGGGTCGCGCTCCTCGGGGTGGGTGGCGTCCAGAAGGACGACCCGGCCTGGATCGCGCGGGCCGCGGAGAAGCACCCGACCCGCGTGATCGCCGTGGCGCCGGTGCCGGATCCGCTCGCGCCCGACGCGGCGCAGCGGCTCGAGAAGGATCTCGCGGGCGGCCGCTACCGGGGCGCGGGTGAGGTCCACGTGCACCAGGCGTCTCGCAAGATCCGGCGGGCGCTCGACGGGCCGCCCTTCCGGGCGCTGCTCGACGTCTGCGCCGGGCACGGCGCGCCGCTGATCGTGCACGACGAGCTGACCGGGGGGTTGGTTCCTGAGCTCGAGCGGGCCTTGGCTCAGAATCGGAAGGCGACGCTCGTCCTGGCCCACGCGGGAAGCGCCGAGCCGTCCCTCCTCGCCGGGCTCCTCACCCGGCACGCCAACCTGCAGGTCGACCTCTCGGGCACGCACTTCCTGCGCACGCCCGCGCTCGCGACGGAGGAGGGGCCGCTCGCGCCCGCCTGGCGGACCCTCCTCAGCGAGCGGCCCGACCGGTTCCTGGCGGGAATCGACCTATGGGCGCCCGCGCTCTTCGCGCCGGCGATGCTGGACCGCCTGATGAGCTGGACCCGTCGGATCCTGGGGGAGCTCCCGCCGGCCGCCGCCGAGCGGATCGCTCACCTGAACGCGACGCGACTCTACCGCCTCCAGTAGCGTCCGGCCGACCCGACCGGACGCCGTCGCGGCGCCGCGGTCAGGGGCAGGCGCGAGCCGTCGCCGACAGCGGCCCTACCCTCGACTCGGCCGACGCAACCGCCTCGACGCAGAGACCTCCCACGCCGGGCAGTCCGGTCGTGCGCTCGACCAGCTCGACGGAGTCGGCGTTGTCCACGCACCGCTCGTCGACCCGGTGAGCGATGCCCTTCACGCACAGGCGATTGACCGGAACTCGCTGTGTGCCGCCCTGGTCGGACGTGGTGAACGCCCGGAACGTGCTCACCTGCTCCCCGGTGGCGCCGCGCGTGTCCACACTCACGTGGATCCACACGGCGCCCTGGGCGCCCGCGGGTCCGGCCCACACCAGCACCACACCGGCCAGGGCGATCGCCGGCCACGCGCGCATCATCGCTCTCCTCCTCTGGCTGGTCACCGGTCCCCGCTCGGCGTGCGGGCAAGGACGCTGGCCACGAGCCTGGTCATGTCGTCGACGTTGAAGGGCTTGGCCATGAGGTAGTCGATTCCACGCTGCCGCGCCTCGCCGAAGTCGATCTGGTCCCCCCAGCCGGTGACGAGCGCGATCGGAAGCTGCGGCTGGACCTCGCGCAGGCCCTTGGCCACGTCCCAGCCGGACATCCCCGGCATCGACAGGTCGACGAGCGCCAGGTCGAACATCGGGCCATCGAGGCGAGCAAGGGCCGACGCACCGTCCGCGCGCGCCACGACGTCGTGCCCCTGGCCGGCCAGCACGTCGACCAGCATCTCCCGCACCGCGGGCTCGTCCTCCACCACGAGGATCCGCGCGGAGCGGCCCGGGCGCGGCATCGGGGGATCCGCGACCGGGGCGGGCATCTCCACCCCGATCGGGAGACGGACGGTGAACCGGCTGCCCTGGCCTGGCCGGCTCCAGACCTCGATCTCCCCCCCGTGGCGCGTGACGATGCCGTATGCGATCGACAACCCCAGCCCCGTCCCCTGCTCCGCCTTCGTGGTGAAGAAGGGCTCGAAGCAGCGCTGCCGCACCTCCTCGCTCATCCCGACGCCCGTGTCCGCAACCACGCAGACAACCCGGTCGCCGTCGAGCCCGGTCGAGAAGGTGAGCGTCCCTCCCTGCGGCATTGCGTCCAGAGCGTTGAAGAGGAGGTTCAGGAGACCTTCCCGAAGCTCGGCCGCGTCACCGGTCACGGCGGGAACCGGGGAGAGGTCGAGCCGCATCTCGTAGGTCACGTCGCGCGCCTGCGCCTGGTCGCTCCAGCGCGGCCGGGTCGCTTCCACGACCTCGCGGACCACCTCGGCCAAGTCCACGCGCTGCCAGGGCCGCGTCCGGCGCATCCGCGCGAACTCCTGAATGCGGCGGACGGTCTGGGCCCCGTCCTGGGCAACCCGCTCGATGACCTCGAGCTGTCGGCGCAGATCGAGGGACTCGACCTGGCGCTGCAAGAGCTGGGCACGACCGACGACCACCGCCAGGACGTTGTTGAAGTCGTGGGCGACGCCCCCCGCCATCTCGCCGAGCGCGCGGAGGCGCTCCGTGCGGATGATTCGCTGCTGCGACTCTTCGACCGTCGCCAGGGCCGTCCGAAGCTCCGCGTAGAGCCGGCTGTTCTCGAGAGCCACTGCCCCCTGGGCGGCCAGCGCGGTTGCCAGATCCTGCGACCGGGCGGAGAACGGAATGGCCTCCCGGGCGATGTCATCGAGCGACGAGAACCGCCGGGCTCGGTCGGGCCTCCGGTTGATGAGCTGCAGCACGCCGAGCACCTCACCCTTCGGGGTCTTCATCGGCACGACGAGGATCGACTTGGTGCGGTAGCCGGTTTGCTGGTCGAAGGCTCGGTCGATGGTGAACGGCGAGCCCGCCGGCGGGGCGGTGGCGTCGGGAAGGTTGATCACCTCGCCGCTCAGCGCCGCGTACCCCGGCGCGCTCTGGTCATCGATCGGGATGGCGTGCTCCTTGAGGGGCACGGCGAGGCTGTCGCTCTGAACGAGCTGGAAGCGGAGGCAGCGGGTACCGGTCCCGTCGACGGCGACCAAATAGAGCGATCCGGCGTCGGCCCAGGTGATCTGGCGGGCGGTCGTCAGGATCAGGTCGAGGAGCGCATCCGAATCACGCTCCGCCGCGAGCCGGATGCCGATGCCGATCAGCTCCCGGAGCTCCCGCGTCGCCCGGGCAAGCTCGGCCTTGGTCCGCTCGTGGGCGCGGGACAGCTCCTCGAAACCCGACCCGGTCACCGGGCTCTCCTCGCATGGCGTGATCGGACACCACCCGGAAACTGCCTCGGCACGGACGGCACCCGGTGACTCATCGCCATACGGTAGGGAGCGGACGCCCGGCCTGTCAACGCCCCCACCCCGCCCCGTCCACTCGCGTCAGCCCGAACGTCGACACGAAGGCTCCGAGGATGCCGCGACCGCCGACCCTCGCCGCCTGGTCGGGGGGCCGGGCCAGGAACGTCCGGGCGCCGAGGTAGCACAGGAACAGACCGCCGACCCCGCGGAGCGCGTCCTGTTGACGGACGAGAAGGGTCGAGACCGCCGTCAGGCCGAAGCCGGCGACCGCGCCATACATGGCGTCGGCGGCCGCCGCCCCAGTCCGACCGCCAGGCCGACGGCTCGCCCGTCGGCGAGGGTCCGCCGAATGCACAGGACCCCGATGGGGCCGACGGGCGCCGCGATGGAGAAGCCGATGACGAGCCCGCGCACGAACACCGGGAGCTCCAACGGTCGCGCCGCCATGAGGCGCTCAGGCGGCCGGTCGCGCGGCGACCCGGACGAGGGTGCTCTGGCCCCTGGCGAGTCGGCGGCGGATCCACCGGCCCATGTAGAGCGGGACCAGAATCCAGTACTTCCGATGATAGGCGCGGAGAAGCTCGGCCTCGAGGTCGGGGCGGCCCTCGACCAGCTCGGCGCGCCCCTCGAAGGCCGGCCCGTCCTTGGCGCCCACGTGCACGGTGACGCGCCCCGTGCTCCGAATCCTGCGCGCCTTGAGGCTCGCGCGGTCGGTCGTGAAGTAGACGTCCCGGCCGTCGTACCAGCACCAGACGGGCACGGTGCTGGAGCTCCCCGAGGCACCGTAGGTGGTGAGGTAAAGGTACTTCGCGCTCCGAAGCGCGGCGCCGAGCGTCGGTTCCATGCGAGAATTCTACTCCACGGTCACGACGATGGACGAGGCGACCGACCAGCCGCGACGATCCGGCCCGCGGGCCGCGATCCGGCTTCCCCACCTGGCCGGGATCGAGAAGGCGCGGGCGCGCCTGCGCGAGCATCTTCCCGAGACACCGCTGGTCCGCTCGGAGCTCCTCTCCCGCGCGCTCCTCGCCGATGTCTGGCTCAAGAACGAGACCGTCAGCCCGATCGCGTCGTTCAAGCTGCGCGGGGCGCTGACGGCGCTCCTGCGGGCGCGAGATGGGGGCGCGGCCGCGGAGGCCGTCACGTCGTCGACCGGAAACCACGGCCAGGGCGTCGCGGCCGCGGCGAGGGTGGTGGGAATACCCGCCCACGTCTTCCTGCCTCACGGGGCGAACCCGGTCAAGCGGCGGATGATCGAGGCCCTGGGCGCGACTCTCCACGAGGCGGGCCGAGACATCGACGAAGCCAAGGCCGACGCCCAGCGCTTCGCCGCCTCGCGCGGCGCTCTCTTCGTGGACGATGGGGAGAGCCTCGCCGTCATGGAGGGAGCCGGGACCGTCGGTCTCGAGGTCGCCGAGCGACTCCCCGACGTGGACGTCCTCTTCGCGCCGATGGGAAGCGGCACCCTGGTCACGGGATGCGCGGTCGCTCTCAAGGGCCTCCAGCCGCGCGCCCGCGTCGTCGCGGTCCAGTCCTCGGGCTCGCCCGCCATGGTGGAGAGCTTTCACGCCCGCCGGGCGGTGGAGCGGGCGATCGACAGCGTCGCCGACGGCCTCGTGTGCCGGGTCCCCGCCCGGCTCGCGCTGGAGGGGCTCTGGACCTGGGTCGACGACGCCGTCACCGTCTCCGACGCCACCCTGCTCCAGGCGCTGCGCGCCCTCGTCGAGCACGCCCACGTCCTCGTCGAACCGGCGGGCGCCGCCGGGCTGGCCGCCGCCTGGGCGCGACGGCTCGATCTCGCCGGCCAGCGCGTGGTCTTGGTACTGACCGGGGCCAACGTGACCCTGCCGGTCCTCGAGGACGCGCTGTCGGCGCCTCCCCTCTTCGATCCCGACCACCCCGCCTGACCGACCCCGGCGTCAGCCGCGCTTCCGGCACACGTAGAGCACGTGCGGGTACGGAAGGAAGTCGACCATCGCGTGTCGATGGACCCGAAACCCGGTCTCCTCGAGCGCGGCCTGGAGGGCCTCGGCCGCCCAGTAGTGGGGCGGACTCCCCGGGCTCACCAAGAGGTCCAGCGCGTGGGTGAACCAGCGCTTGTAGGCCGGCCGACGGTCGACGTCCTTCACCGCGAGGCACGCGCCGGGCGCGAGCGCGGCGTGGAGCTCGGCGAGTAGGGGCCGCACGGCCTCGGGCTCGATGTGGTGGACGATGTCGAGCATGTAGGCGCCCGCGTACACGCGATCCGCGCGAAATGCGCGGGCGTCGCCCACGGTGTAGTCGACGTTCGCCAGACCCAGCCGCCGACCCGCCTCCCGGGCGATGCCGATCCGGCGCGCATCCCGATCGACGCCGTGAAGGGTGAGGCCCGGCCGGATCTGCGCGTAGTAGAGGGAGAACAGCCCGAAGCCGCAGCCCAGGTCGAGCACGTCCCCCGAGACCGGCAGGTACTGACCGATCTCGTCGAGAAACCGCTGTCGCAGGATGATGAAGCGCGCGCGCGAGTACGCGCGGATCACCCAGTCGTCGTAGGAGTCGACGACCCGCGTGATGGCGTCGCGCCCGAGCCTATCGGGCTTCGGTCCGCCGATAGAGGCGAAAGCCGTCACCTTCCTCCGCGAGCCCGTAGCCTGCGAGGAGCCACTGCTGGAGCTCGGGAAACCCGGCGAGACGCTCGTACCCGCCCTCCGGCCAGCCGTGCTCGAGGAGCGCGACGGCCGCCGGGGGCTGCGCGTCGAGCGCTCGCATCAGCTCCCCGCGCAGGCGCCGCACGTACGGGTGGTCGACGTCGTGCTGGAAGTGGAAGTCGTAGATGAACCGGCTGGGCTGGCGGGCGCGGAGGCGGAGCAGCGCGTGGACCCCGCCCTCCGTCGTGTCCAGGACCTGGACCGTCCCCCCGGCCTCGACGATCGGACGGAGCGCCGTCGTCAGGTGATCGACCCGCGCCAGCCGCGCCGCGATCCAGTCAGGCGTGAGGTTGATCCACCCCTTCGTCCACAGGGCCCCGGAGGTGCCCAGCAACGCGAGCACGAGCGTCGCCGTGAGGAGAGGGCGGCGGTCGGTCGCCGCCGCGCCGAGGCCGGCCCCGCCGAGCGCCGTCGCGAAGAGCGCCAGAGGGTAGAAGTGGTACTCCCATCCTCGCCCCTGGATCCAGAAGTGCGCGACGCCGTAGGCGAGCCCCACCGCCAGGACGCCGAGCACCGGCCAGCGCCGTCCGCGCGCGAGCGCGACGACTCCGAGACCGGCCCAGCTCGCGAGGCCCACCAGCACGGCGCCGCCGTAGTCCCGCACCGCCATCTCGTGGAGGATGTCGCTCCGGCCCAGCCGGGAATAGAGCGGCACCAGATAGCCGAGCGTGATGTCCGCGAAGGCGCCCAGGCCGCCGGTCCCGCCGAGCCACCCCAGCATCGCCATGGCCGGGAGCGCGAGCCCCGTCAGGACGGCCGCGAGGCCGCGTCCCCGCATCGGACCGCGCCACGCCCAACAGGCGAGCGGCGCCGCCAGCAGCCCGGCGTGAGGCTTGACCCAGATGGCCACCCCCACCGCCAGGGCCGCGGCGCCGGTCCAGCGCACGCGCTCGGTCCCCGTCGCGTGCGCCGAGGCAATCGCGGCCGCCGCACCCCATGCGAGGAGGGTGCACAGCATGAGGTCCCGCTGTCCGGCGAGCCACGGCCCCCCCGCCACGTGATAGAGGGCGAAGAGCGCCGCCGCCGCCGGGCCCGCCCATGGGCCGCATCGCTTCAGGGCCGCCCAGAGCCCGGCACCGGTCGCGGCGAGCAGGCCCACGTCGAACACCCGGAACGCGTGGTCCCCGGGTCCGAGGGTGCGAAGGAGCAGGAGGTGCGTGACGTAGACTCCCGGAAAGTTCATGTCGAAGAGGTCACGATAGGGGGCGGCGCCGTCCTGGATCCGCCACGCGACGTAGTGCATGAGCGGAGCGTCGTGGACGAGCGGCCAGTCCCGGGAGGCCCAGAGGAGCCGAAGCGCGGCGGCCGCCGCCGCGGCGACACCGACGCCGACCACGGCCCGAAGCGCCAGGTGTCGATCGCTCCGGACGGCCACGACGGGGGCGGAAGGCACGGGAGGCGAGGCGCGCTTCGTCGGCACCGTGTCGGATGGCGTCCGGCTTCCTCGGGACGCGGAGGGAGTGTGGCCCGTCGTCCGGACCGTGTCAAGCGAGGCGGTGTGCGTTGCCCTCGGCTGTGAGACCGTAGGAGCCCGTGACGACAACGACACTGCTCAAGCTCCTGCTGGCGCCGATGCTCATCCTGCTCGCGACCCTCGCCGGCCGTCGCTGGGGTCCCGCGGTGGGTGGCTGGCTGGCAGGGCTCCCGCTGACATCCGGCCCCGTCTCCCTCATCCTCGCCCTCGAGCACGGTCCCGAGTTCGCCGCCCGGGCCGCCCTCGGCACCCTCTTCGGCCTGATCTCTCTCGCAGCGTTCTGCCTCGCCTACGGCATCGCGGCCCGCAGGCTGCCATGGGCCGCGTGCCTCGGCGCCGCGCTCGCGGCCTTCGGCGCCTCGACGCTCGCGTTCGACGGCGTGACGCTTCCCCTCGGACTCGCGTTCGGCCTCGTCTGCGTCGTGCTGGCGGCGGTGGGAGCCGCCATGGTGGGCCACGGTCCGCCCCGCCCGGCGCCTCGTCTGGTCGCCGGAGATCTGGCCGTGCGGATGGCGCTGGCGGCCCTGCTGGTCCTCCTGCTCACGTCGGCAGCCGGGGTGCTCGGACCCGCCCTGGCCGGTAGCCTGTCGCCCATTCCGGTCTTCGGCGCGCTCCTCGCCGTGTTCGCGCACCGCGACCAGGGCGCCGCGGCCGCCGTGCAGCTCCTTCGCGGGATGGTCCTGGGCTCGTTCGGATTCGCCGCGTTCCTCCTGATGGTGAGCGGGCTGCTGGATCGCCTGGCGGTCGCGCCCACGTATGCGCTGGCCTCGGCGGGCGCCCTCGGCATTCACGCGGTCACGCTCGCGCTCGTCCGGCGCGTGGTCTGATCGGGACCGCGGAGGAGGTGCTTCATGAGTGTCCCGGCCCCGCTCGTCGACCGTCTCCACACCCAGCTCGACGCCCTCTCCTTCGTCCTCGCGCGAGCCACGCCGTCCGCCCTCGAGGCCCGCCCGCGCCCGGACGAGTGGTCGGCGCGGGAGAACCTCGCCCATCTGGCCCGTCACCACGCCGTGTTCATCGAGCGCCTTCGGCGGCTGCTCGCGGAGGATCGCCCGGCCCTGGGCCGCTATCGCGCCGAGGAGGATCCCGACTGGCCCACCTGGGCGGCGCTCCCGCTCGACGGCATCCTCGAGCGTCTCCGGACCCTTCGGGCCGAGCTGGTCACCCTGGTGCGCCGCCTGTCCCCGCAGGAGTGCGCGCGTACCGGGCTTCACCCGACCTTCGGCGAGCTCGACGTGGCTGGATGGCTGGAGTTCTTCCTGCTCCACGAGGCCCACCACCTCTACACCGCCCTGGTGCGCGTGGGCGAGGCCGGCCGGCGGCCGCGCCCGGGCGCCGGCGGCGGGACCGCGTGACTCTCAGTGAGTCGTGTGCCCCCGTG
This sequence comes from uncultured Candidatus Rokubacteria bacterium, assembly GCA_963799055.1. Lineage (GTDB taxonomy): Bacteria > Methylomirabilota > Methylomirabilia > Rokubacteriales > DASRDR01 > DASRDR01. The sequence continues at coordinate 185,434 of CAWCVP010000012.1, read as the reverse complement.
CCCCCCGGCCGGGGCCGGAGGGGGGCGCAGCTGCCGCAGGTACGCGACGAGGTCGATCGTCTCCTGGAGGGTCAGGACGTCACCGTAGGCGGGCATCTTCGACGAGCCATCGGCGGCCGTGTAGCCACGGCCCCGCTCGACCACGGCGCCCGGATTGATGATCGCCTCCGCGAAGAACTCGGGCGGGTGCAGGGGGCCCATGCTCGAGAGCTCCGGCCCCGATCGCCCGGAGTCGCTCGGAGCCGGGAAGCGCTCGCCCCGGACCTCGTGACAGCTGTAACACTCGAGCTTCTGGAACACCGCGCGGCCCTTCGCCGGGTCGCCCTTCGGCCAGGTGAACTTCCAGCCCTTCGGAGTCCCGTGGGCGTGCGGTCCCGGCTTCGGCGCCGCGCGCGCCGGAGCTGAGGGCGTCGACTGCGCGTCGGCCCGACCGACCTCAGGTCCCCCCGCCAGACCGAGCAGGAGTCCGGTCAGCATCAGTCCGAGCGCCAGCGACAACGTGGACGCCATGGAGCTCCTTCGCGCGGGTGGAGTCACGATCCTGGTGCGATTCTACCCGAATCGCGCCGGGCGACTCGCGTCAGAACCAGCCGGGATCGCCGGGAAGAAGGATGCGCTCGGCGCCCGCCTCGCGCACGATCCGCGGCCTGACGGCGCGGATCTCGCGGCCGCGCGCGGCCGCCAAGATGGCGTCGACGCCGCGGTATTCGGCGACGGTCGCCAGGATGCGCTGGGTCGGCAGCGGCAGGACGAGCTCGCCGGCCCGGTGCCGGGCCAGCGCCTCTGCGGGCTCGATCCACCGCGCGCTCACCATCTCGTGGCCGTCGGGCTCCGCCGCCTGATCCGACCGGGCCGGCGTGACGAAGAAGCGCGTGTCGTAGCGCACGGGTCGCTCCTCCGGCGTGATCCAGTGGGCCCAGTACGCCACGCGATCGGTGGCGAGGGTGAGGTCGAGCTCGGCCAGCATGCGACCGAAGGCGGCGCTGTCCGCGCGGCAACGGGCGCGCAGCGCGCGGACGTCGCCGAGAGCCTCGTGGTCCACGGGACGTCCCGCCGGCCCGTACGCCACCAGGATGCCCGCCTCCTCGAACGCTTCGCGGAGCGCGGCCACCCAGAATCCGATGGCGCGCTCCGCCGGCCGGACGTCCGGCATCTGGCGAGCGGCCTCGGCGCGCGAGAGCCCTCGGCACCTGACCTCCACCCCCGGGGCGGAGTCGGCGGTCTCGACGCGTCCACCGGGAAAGGCGAAGGCTCCGGGCGAGAACCGGCTGTCGGCGTGGCGCTGCAGGAGAAGCACCTCGAGACCGCCGGGCATGTCGCGCGCGAAAATGACCGAGGCCGCCTCACGGGCCGCGGCGGGTCGGGTCGGCTCTGACACGGGGCTGGTCGTACCATGGTGGTCCGGCGCCGTCAAACGGAGGTGGGCGGCGTGGGCGCCGCGCGCGCGACGGGTAGAATGGCCGGGTGCGACTCATGCCGCTCGTCGCCGCCGTCGTCCTCGTCGACACGGCGTTCTTCGCCGTCCTCTCGCCGCTCCTGCCTGCGTACGGGGCGGCGCTCGGTCTGTCGAAGAGCGCCGTCGGAGTACTGACCGGCGCGTTCGCGGCCGGCGTCCTGGTCGCCGCGCTCCCGAGCGGAGCGCTGGCCGCCCGCCTCGGCCTTCGACCGACGCTGCTCTTGGGCCTCGGCCTCACGGCGATCTCGAGTGTTCTCTTCGGCTTCTCGAACGAGTTCGGCCCGCTCGTGCTCACCCGGTTCGCCGCCGGCCTCGGTAGCGCGTGCTCCTGGACGGCGGCCGTCGGCTGGCTCGCGCGCTCCGCGCCGCCCGACCGGCGTGGGGAGCTGATCGGCTTCGCGATCTCCGCGGCGGTGGCCGGCTCGTTCCTGGGTCCCCTGCTCGGCGCCGCCGCGGCGTGGCACGGCACCGGCCTGGCCTTCGGCGCGGTCGCCGCGGCCTGCGCCCTGCTGGCGGTGCTCGTAGTGACGTTTCCGGAGCCCGAAGCCGAGTCGCGGAGCGTCTCGATGATCGCCGCCCTGGGCATCCGGTCGCTCTGGGTGCCGCTCGGCCTGATCATGCTCGCGCCGCTCCTCTTCGCGGTCCTCGGGGTCCTGGTGCCACTCTCGCTCGGGACGCGCGGCTGGGACGCCGGCCGGCTGGGCGCCCTCTACGCGGTCGCCGCCGCGCTGGAGGCCGTCGTGCACCCCGTGCTCGGCCGCTGGGCGGATCGCCAGGGCGCCCTCGCGCCGATCTGGGCCGGCCTCGTCGGATCGGTGGCCGTTCTCGCGGGTCTGGCCGGCCTGACCGTCCCGTGGGTCGTCGCCGGGCTCGTGGTGGCGGCGGCGATCACGTTCGGCGCCACGCTCGTGCCCGGAATGGCGCTCCTCACCCGGGCCGCCGACGCCGCCGGCCTCGACGGCGTCCTGGCGATCGCGCTCGCCAATCTCGCGTGGGCGCTGGGACACGCCGTCGGGGCCCCGCTCTGCGGGTGGCTGGCCGACCAGGTCGGTGACACGGTCACGTACCTGGCCTTCGCGGGACTCGTGCCTCGCCGTGCTGCTGGCCCTCCGTCGCGCGCGTCGAGACGCTCGCTTGACATCCTCCGCCGCCGCTTCCTAGGATGGCGCACCGACGGGCCCTCGAGCCACGAACCGTTCCGGCCAACGAGGAGTGACGATGAGAGCAGAAGCGCGGCTCACCGAGCTCGGACTCGAGCTCCCGTCCGCACCGACGCCGATGGGCAGCTACGTCACCGCCGCGCGCTCCGGCAACCTGCTGTTCCTGTCCGGCCACGGGCCCCTGAGAGACGGCCGCGTCGTGTACCGGGGTCGAGTGGGCCGCGATCTGACGCTCCAGCAAGGCCAGGAGGCGGCGCGACTGACGGGGCTCAACCTCCTCGCGTCGACGCGGAGCGCCCTCGGGAGCCTCGACCGAGTGCGGCGGGTCGTGAAGGCGCTCGGCATGGTGCAGTGCACCGAGGACTTCGTCGACCACCCGAAGGTGATCAACGGCTTCTCGGACCTCATGGTCGAGGTCTTCGGCGACGCCGGCCGCCATGCACGCTCCGCGGTCGGCATGAGCTCACTTCCGTTCGGAATCGCCGTCGAGATCGAGATGATCCTGGAAGTCTCGGGCGCCGCGGACGGCGCGGGGGAAGGCACCCCGCCGGACCTCGCGCCTACGCCCGCCTCGTCCGGCCCGCCGGCCGAAGGGTCGGCGCCGCTAGGCGCACCCAACGCGTCCCACTCGCCGCCGGCGACGCCCCTCTCCGAGGGACCCGCTCGACAACGTCTCCCCCACGCTCCCGCGCGACCAGTACGTCCCGGTCGTGCGAACGGGGGCGCGGCTCTTCGTCGCCGGCCACGATCCCGAGCGCGGAGGTACGGCTCGTCTACCGGGGCCGCATGGGCAGATCGCTGTCGGTCACCGACGCCCGGTTGGCGCTCCGGCTCGCCACCCTGAACGCGCTCGCCGCGGCTCGCACCGCCGTAGGGTCGCTCACCGGATTCCGGTGTGTGGTCCTGACCGGATTCCTCGTGAGCGCGACTTCCCGGGGTCTCGATCCCGCGATCCTCGAGGACAGTCTTCGGCTGCTCGCGGCCGTGCTGCCAGCCACTCCGCGACCGGCGGTCTGGCTGAGGCCCGCCCAGGCGCTCGCCGGAGGCATGCCGGTGGAGGTGGAGCTCGTGCTCGAAGCCGCGCCGCTGGCCCGGGTCAGGCGAGGGCCGGCGCGGCGCCGCCGAGGAGGGGCGGGAGGCGCTCGAGGGACTCGGCGATCCGGGGCCCGTACCAGCTGAGCAGCTTGCCGTCGATGAGGTGGATGCGGCCCGACCGGACGGCCGGCACGTCCGCGAGCGGGGCGAAGTCGGCGAGGTGGACCGCCCGGAACCGGTACGGCTCGTCCGGCAGCAGGATCACGTCGGGCGCCGCGCGACGCACCTCCTCGAGCGTGACCGTCGGGTAGCGGGCGGCGGCGTCGGCGAAGACGTTGTCCGCGCCGCACGTCCGGAGCACGTCGTGGACGTAGGTGTCGCGGTTGACGGTCATGTAGGGCCCCCGCCAGATCGGGCAGAACACTCGGGCGCGCGGGCCGACGGCGGCGCGCGCGAGGCTCCTCGCCAGCGCCGCCTCCAGGGGCCGAGCCAGGGCCTCGGCGGCCTCCGGCGTGGCCGTCAGCGCGCCGAGCTCCCGGACGAGACCGATCCCCTCCGCCAGGGTCCGCGGGAAGCTGACCCACACGGGGACGCCCTCCGCTCGGAGGGCCTCGACGACGTCGCGGCGGTTCTCCTCCATGTTGGCGAGCACCAGATCCGGCGCCAGCGCGCGAATGCGCGAGAGATCGGGATCCTTCTCGCGCCCCACCTTCGGGGTCCGGGCGACCTCACGCCGAGGCTCGCTGCAGAAGACCGTGACGCCGGCGATCCGGCCCTCGAGCCCGAGCGCGAACAGGATCTCCGTGATGCTCGGGACGAGCGACACGATGCGAACGGGCCGAGCGGGCACCGAGACGAGCGCGCCGCTCGCGTCGCGCCTCGGGGTCAAGGGCGCGAGATGACGCGGCGGCCGATCAGCTCGAGGGCCAGGATCACGACCATCGCCACGATGATGGCGATCGCGACCCCCGCCGCAACAGGGTCGCCGCCGGCGTCGAGCTCGTCGGCCCGCGCCGCCAGCTCCGTCCGTTCGGCCGGGGTGAGCCGCGCCCACAGGGCCGCCGCGTCGGCCGCCGACACGCCGAGGGCCGCGAGCCTCGCTTGGACGAGGCGATGCTCGAGCGGGGTGCGAGCGGTCGCGACGTCGTCGACGCGGTCGACGGCGCGGACCGGCGGGAGCGGCAGGGCCTCCCCGAGCCGCGGCGTCGCGACCGTCGCCACTCCCCAGAGGATGGCCAGCCAGACCAGCCAGCGAGGACGGAGCAGCCGGTCGCGGATCATGGACGCCCGCGGATCATGCGACACCGCGCGTCCGGACGCTCGTCAGCAGCGCCTCGCGCGCCCGGACCCGCTGGCCACTGATCAGGTCCGCGAGCTCGGCCCAGCGGGCGTCGACTCCCGAGCGGCTCGCTCGTACGCGTCGATCGGAGCCGACGGCGGGGCGCCGGCTCCCGCCCCCCGGAGCGAGGTCTCCATCTCGCCGAGCGCATCCTCGCAGTCCGTCACGGCGATGCCGAAGGCCCGAAGAAGCCGCCGCGTCGAGTCCTCGGGCATCTCAGTCCTCCTGGAGCTCGGGGGCCGACTGCCAGCGGGGCGGACCCTCCGGCTTGAAGTTCTTGGTGTTGACGAAGTGCATCCCGTGGTGGATGTTCAGCTTGAATTTCCCGCCGCCGAACCGATCCTGAATGAACTCGACCGGCGCGTCGAGGAACGGCCGCATCTCGTCGCCGCGGAGACGCAGGAGCCGCTTGAATCGGACCGTCCCCTGCCACGGCTCCTGGACGAGGATGGTGCACGAGAGATCGGGCCACATGCGCGCCACCTCGACGAGCGTCTCCCGGGCCGTCGGGCTCGGCGCCCCGCGAGTCTCGAGGGAGCGATCCACGTAGTCCTCGATCAGGACCCACGCCCAGGCCGGGATGGGGTCGCTCACAGCCGGTATTATAGGCCGCGCCGGCGGGTGGACCGCACGGCAGACCCGGGTGCCGATTACCTTGCGTCCGGTCGCCGGACAGGGCTAGAGTGTCCGCCAGGCCTCGGCGCCGGCTCCGCGGGCGAGCGCCGGGCAGCGAAGGGGACGGAGTGGCGCAGCAGGGAGATCTCGATCGCGACAGCGAGCAGCTGCTGTTCCACGTGGTACGCGCCCTGTCCGACGCGACTCACGCGGGTGACCCGTACATGGCCGGCCACTCGTCACGGGTCGCCGCCTACTGCGAGCGGATCGCGGATTCCCTGGGACTGGCGCCCCGCGACCGTCTCCTTCTGTTCGTGGCCGCCTCCTTCCACGACGTGGGGTACCTCTCGACGCCGGAATACATCCTCCGGAAGCCTTCGGTGCTCGCCGAGGACGAGATGGAGGAGGTCCGGATCCACCCGGTCCGCGGGGCCGAGGTGTTCGGGATCGAGCCGAGCCTCGCGGAGATCGCGCGTGCCGTCCGGCACCACCATGAGCGGTTCGACGGCAGCGGCTACCCGGAAGGTCTCCGGGGCGACGAGATCCCGCTGTTCTCCCGGATCATCCTGGTCGCCGAGACGTACGAGGCGATGACGCACCATCGGCCCTACCGGCGCGCGCTCTCTCCGGAAGAGGCCACCCGGCGGCTCCAGGAGGGCGCCGGATCCCAGCTCGACCCCGAGATCGTCAAGCACTTCCTGGCGATCGTCGCGACGGAGGCGGGCAGCTAGACTACGGTCGCTTCGGCTGCTGGCGCTGCTGCAAGTTCTTGAGCAGGCGCTCCGCCTGGTCGATGTTCTTCTTCGCGTTCGTGTGCTCGGGCTCGTACTCGAGGACCGACTTCCACTGCGCGATGGCCTCCTCGAGCTTCTCCTCGCGATAGAGCTGCAGGCCCTGTGCGTAGTGCTGCTGGGCCGCGCGCTCCCTCGCCTGACGCAAGAGCGCGGGCGAATCCTGGTAGTTCGGGGCCAGCCGCGCCAGCTGCGTCAGCGTCCGCGCGGACTCGTCGTACTTCCGCTGACCGAGCTGCGTCTTCCCCAGTCCGTACAGGACCGCCTTCTTCAGCTCGGCCGCGTCGGGGTTCTGGGCGTTGCCCGCCAGCACCCGGTCGACGTCGGCCAGCGCGACCTGATACTCCCCCTTCTCGAGAGCCTCGCGGGCGCCCACCAGAAGCGGGTTGATCTCGACGGTCTCCGTCGTGGCTCCCGGCCGGGCCGGCTCGGTCACCGGCGCGTCGGGGCGCGCCACCGCCTCCGGTGGCGGGCGGGGACGCAGCTCCGGCAGGACGAACGGAACGCCGGGAATCTCCGGAATCTTGAGCAGCATGCCGGCGGCGAGCCGCGGGTTCGGTGGCAGCTGGTTGGTCTCCCAGATGACCTCCGACCGGGCACGGTCGCCGTAGTACCGCTCGGCGATGGTGGCCAGCGTCTCCCCGGCCTTCACCGTGTGCGGCACGAATCGGATCTCCTTGACGTCGTTCTGGAGCGCCGAGAAGGCCGCCTGGTTGGCCGGATCCATGGCGAGCACCGCCAGGAAGTGGCGTCGAGCTTCCAGGTGATCGCCCTTCGTCAGGGCATCACGGCCCTGGCCGAGCCGCTCGCTGACCGATTGCTCCAGACGGGTCTCCAGCCGACGGCGGCCGGCCTGGGCCGCCGCATCGGACGGGTCGATCGTCAGCGCGATCTTCCACTCGTCGAGCGCCTGACGCAGATCCCCGCTCCGCTCGAGGCGCTGCGCCTGGTCCCGGCGTCCCGCCGCGAGCTGCTGCCGGGGTGACAGGGGCGCGGGAGCGGGCGCCGCCGGTGTCGGCCCCGGCGCCGGTGCCGCCGGAGCGGGCGTGGGCACTGCCGCGGTCGGCGGCGCAGGAGCGGCCGGCGGCGCCGGCGGGGGTGTGGCGGCGCAGGCCCCCAGCAGCAGGGCCAGGACGACCGCGAAGAACGGGCGGGCGCGCCGGCCAGGCATCACCGGATCGTCTCCTCGCTGAACACGGTCAGCTGGCGGACGAAGTCTTCCATGCTCATCTCGGAGTAGATCTGAGCCCGGTGGATCGTGAGCGACGGCGTGAACGAAGGATTGCCCTGGCGGCGAACATCCAGGGCCGCCAGGTACCCGGCCTCCCGCACGCGCTTGACCACTTCCTCGTCATGGGCACCGTAGGGATACGCGAGGATCCGCGCCGGCTGTCCGATACGTTGCTGGAAGATGGCCAGGGGCTGCACCAGCTCGGCCTGCATCCGCCGATTGTACTCCTCCTCGGACTCCGTCGGCTTCCGGCGCATGTCCTCGTGGGACTTGGAGTGCGCCTGGATGTCGAACCCCTCCTGGGCCAGTTCCTTCAGCTCGGGCCACGAGAGCGCGATCCTGGCCCCGATGAAGTCGGTGTAGATGAACAGCGTGGCCGGGAACCCCAGCTCCTTCAGGATCGGGTACGCGTACTCCTTGAAGGACCTCCAGCCGTCGTCGAACGTGAGCACGACGGTCTTGCGCGGGAGCTGGCGGCGAAGCGAGGCGAACTCCAGGAACTGCCGGAGCGTGATGACGTGATAGCCCTCGCGCTTGAGGTAGCGCATCTGCTCCTCGAACATGCTCGCCGACATGAGGAGCCGGCCGCGGGTCTGCGGGCCGAGGTTGTGATAGCAGAGGATCGGCACGAGCTGGTACCCGCGGGGCGACACACCCGACGGGTTCCACGGTCGCTTGGGAAGCACGACCTCGCGCCCGGCGGCGAAGGTCGCCGCCCCGTTGTAGTCCTCGACCAGCCAGGCCTTCGCCGGGTCGCCCAGGAAGCGCCGGGCCAGGCTCTCCGCCGTGTCGCCCTCCTTGGCCTGCACCACCACGAAGTCCTCCGACTCGAAGGCCTCGGGCAGCGGCTCCAGCGGGGCCGCCGGGGCCGAGGGGGGCCGGGGGCCGCCGACGGCGCGGTCGGGGCGGCCACCCGAGGGGGCGCCTGTGGCGACGGAGCCGGGGCGGGAGCCCCCGTGGAGGCCGGAGGCGCGGCCGCGCAAGCCGTCAGCAGTCCAACCGCGACACCGAGCACGAGCAACCGTCCGAACTCTACCGCCGCCATCGACCTCTCCTTCATCCCGCGTTCCGTCACGACCACTGCGCGCGACCTCGGGAAGGTTGGCCCCTCTGGGGCACGTCACGCCGCCCCCTGCGCCAGGCCAAGAACCTCGTAGACCTCGACCTGCTCCTCCTTGCCCTTCACCCGAATCGCGCCCAGGGAGCGCACGTTGATGATCCCGTCCACCTTCTGGTGGGTGCGGTGGCTGATCAGGATCTGTCCGGGCTTGGCGTTCGACTCGAGCCGGGCCGCCAGGTTCACGCTGTCGCCGATGACCGTGTACTCCATCCGGTCCTCGGTGCCCACCGTGCCCGCGATCGCCTCGCCGGCACTGACGCCGATCCCGACGGCGATCGGGTCCTGGCCTTCGCGGGCGCGCTTGCGCGAGAGCTCGGCCACCCCCGCCTGCATCGCTATTGCCGTCTTCACGGCCCGAGCCGCATGATCCTCGTGGATGATCGGCGCCCCGAAGATGGCCATCACCCCATCCCCCAGGAACTTGTCCACGATGCCGTCGTTCTTCGCCGTCGTGTCGACCATCAGGGTGTAAAAGTCGTTCAGCACGGCCACGACGGCCTCGGGCGACAGGCGCTCGGCCAGCGACGTGAACCCTCGCAGGTCACAGAAGAGGACGGTGACGTCCCGGCGTTCCTCTTTCAGGGCCAGCTTCTCGGGATCCTTGAGGATCTCGTCGACCACCTGGCGAGCGACGTACCGCGTGAACGCCCGCTTGATCAGCTCCTTCTCACGAAGGTTCTTCGCCATCTGGTTGAACGACTCGGTCAAGGCGCCGATCTCGTCTCGTGAGGTAACCGGCAGGTGGATGTTAAAGTTCCCCTCGGCGACCGCGCGCGTGCCTTCGGACAGCCGCATCACGGGCCGCGTCAGCACGGTAGCCAGTCCCAGCGCTCCCGCGACTCCCACGACGATCATCACCGCGCTGATGACGATGGTGGAGTTCCGGGCGCTGGCGAGCGCCATGTCGATCGGCTTGCGACTGAAGCCGAGGTAGAGCGAGCCGACCGACACCCGGCTGAACACGAGCGGCACCGCGAAGTCGATCACCTTGCCCTGCTTGGGATCGACGAACGGCGTGACCTGGATGTCGCCGCCGGCCAGGGGCAGGCCGGTCGCCCGCTGGACCCGCTGGCCGATCTGCGCGAGGTCCGGGTGCGCCACCACCTTCCCGTCGGCGTCGACGAAGACCACGTAGAGAACGTCCGGGTCCTTCATCGCGTCCTGGACGAGGAGGGACAGGGTCAGGTCGTCGTTCGAGAGGATCGGGTTCTTCGACGCGTTCGCGAGGTCCCTCGCGATCGTGCGGCCCCGCTTCGTCATCTCGTTCGTCAGGCTCTCCTGCTCCTGGCGCACCAGGAAGAAGCTGACCAAGAGCACCGTCAGCACGAGCAGCGTCGTGATGAGCAGGGTGAGCTTGAGCTTCAGCGACAGCCGCAGGTCCAGCGGCTGCGTTCTGCGGTCCGCCTTCTGCTCGGCCGCCATCCAGCCTCCTCTCGTCCGCGGTCAGCCGCGTGCCGCCAGGTCGCTGCTCTTGAGACCGAAGAAGCGCCGCATCAGGCCGAGCAGCTGGCTGGCCCGATCGGCGCCGGGTCCCTCGTACTCGGCGGTCACCGTGCGATGGAGCGCGTCGTCGCGCTCGGCCTGCCGGCGAGCGAGCGTCTTGGAGAGGCGCTCGGGCACCGTCGGGTCGGCGACGAGCAGGGGCCGGAGCGCGTCCTTGCGCAGGATCACCAGGCCGACCTCCTGCGCGGCGCGGATCGTCGCCGACCGCGGCGCGCCCGTCAGCAGGGACATCTCGCCGAAGTAGTCTCCCGGCCCCAGCGTGGCCAGCCGGCGCTCCGGGCCGCCGCCCGGGGCATGCACCGAGACCTCGACCCGACCCTCGGCCACCACGAACAGGCTGTCCCCCGCGTCGTCCTGGGAGACCACGGCACTCCCGGCCGGGTACGGCACGATCTGCGCCTCGGACGCCAGCCGCTCCAGCTGGTCCGTCGACAGCGCCTCGAGGAAGTCGACCCCGTGCAGCAGCGCGGCGATGCGCTGCGTCTCGACGACCCGCGCCTCGCCGGCGACCTTGACCGAGTCGCGCCAGAAGACGTCGCTGGCCGGGTACGGCATCGCGATCCCGTTGCGACGGAACGCGTACCACACGCGGGACAGCACCTCGCCTTGGAGGTCGTGGATCCGCGGGTAGTCCTCCAGGTAGTAGACGACCTGGTAAACCACCTCGGGCGCGTCGATCCGGGCGATCCGGGCGCGCGGCGCCGGCTCGCTCAGCACTCCCCGCACCTCGGCCACCGCCTCCAGCAGCACCCGCCGGACGCGGTCCGGGGGCTCGGCGCAGGGGGCGCTGATCTCCACCGCGTGGCCATGCACGGGCCGTCGGCTGGCTCATGTTCACGATCTGGGACTTCGCCACCACGCTGTTCGGGACGATCAGGTAGTCCTCTTGACGAATGAGCTTCAGGCGCACCGCCCGCCAGCTCACCTGCTGGACTTGCCCGATCAGGTCGCCCATCTGGATCCAGTCACCGGGCTTGAACGGGCGCTCGAGCATCAGCGCGAGGCCCGCGAAGAGGTTCGCCAGGGTCTCCTGGAGGGCGAGACCGAGCACGATCGACAGCGCCGCCGAGGTGGCGACGAGCGCGGCCACGTCCACGCCGAAGCTGGCTCGGAGCAACACGATGAGGATGAGCCCCCCGACCACCGCGGCCACGACGTCCCGCAGGATGGCCGGTGCCTGCCGCAGCTCGCTCCGCCCGGGCAGAACGTCGACGATCAGCACCTCGATGAGCTTGAACGCGCCGTAGGCGAGGGAGAAGAGGAACAGGAACCGGAGATACGGCTCCACGACCGCCGCGTCCCCGGACGCCAGGGTCCGGAAGAGCGCCAGGCTCCCGGTCAACGCGACGAGGGAGAGCGCGAAGGACAGGCGGCGAAGCGCGGGGCGGCGACAGACGATCCGGATGGCGGCGATCGAGGCCGCCAGCACCAGGAGCGCGGGGATCCCTCCCCGGAGAAGATCGCTCAGCGAGGCCTGCATGCCGGAACCGCCCCTCGAGACGGATCGAAGCTCAAAGTCCTGCCACGTTGCATCGCCCGATGGTACGACAAAACGCGGGGTTAGACAAATCGTGGGGCGGGCCGTCCGCCCCGGGAGCGACGCGACCCGCGATGCCTCGCGGCTTGCGGAATCCGCCGGGGGGTGGTTGAGTAGGGCGCACGCGGATCGGTGCGGGCCGGCGAGAGCGCCGGAGAGAGGCGGTGCCGTGGACTTCGAGTACTCGAAGCGCACGCGGGAGCACCTGGAGCACCTGACGGACTTCATGACCCGCCACGTGTATCCGAACGAGCAGACCTTCCTCGACCAGCTGGACTCGGGGCCGACGCGCTGGCAGGTGCCGCCGATCATCGAGGACCTCAAGGCGAGGGCCCGAGAGCGCGGACTGTGGAACCTGTTCCTGCCGGAGAGCGAACACGGGGCCGGGCTGACGAATCTCGAGTACGCGCCGCTGTGCGAGGTCATGGGCCGCTCGCCGATCGCGCCCGAGGTCTTCAACTGCTCGGCGCCCGACACCGGGAACATGGAGGTGCTGGTCCGCTACGGCAGCGCCGCGCAGAAGCGCGAGTGGCTGGCTCCCCTCCTGGACGGAAAGATCCGCTCGGCCTTCGCGATGACCGAGCCCAAGGTCGCGTCGTCGGACGCGACCAACATCGAGGCGAGCATCGTCCGCGACGGCGACGACTACGTGATCAACGGCAGAAAGTGGTGGACGTCGGGCATCGGCGACCCACGCTGCAAGCTGATCATCTTCATGGGCAAGAGCGATCCGGGCAACACCGACCGCTACAAGCAGCAATCGATGATCCTGGTACCGCGGGACACGCCCGGCGTCCGCATCGTCCGGATGCTCACCGTCTACGGGTACGACGACGCCCCCCACGGGCACGGCGAGGTCGTCTTCGAGAACGTGCGGGTGCCGGCGGCGAACATGCTCCTCGGAGAGGGGCGCGGCTTCGAGATCGCTCAGGGGCGCCTCGGCCCGGGCCGGATCCACCACTGCATGCGGCAGATCGGGGTCGCCGAGCGAGCGCTCGAGCTGATGTGCCGCCGCGCCCAGGAGCGCGTGGCGTTCGGCAAGCGACTCGCCGAGAACGACATCACCCTCGAGCGCATCGCCCAGTCGCGGATCGAGATCGACCAGGCGCGCCTGCTGGTGCTCCACGCCGCCTGGATGATGGACACCGTCGGCAACAAGACGGCCAAGCAGGCCATCGCCGCCATCAAGGTCGCCGTGCCCAACATGACGCTGCGGGTTCTCGATCGCGCGATCCAGCTCCACGGCGGCGGGGGCGTGAGCCAGGCCTTCCCCCTCGCCTCCTGGTGGGCCCACTCACGGACGCTCCGGTTCGCCGACGGGCCCGACGAGGTGCACCGCCGCCAGATCGGCCGCCTCGAGCTCCGGAAGCACGCCTGAGCCGGCCAGGGCCGCCCGCGGGCGGCCCCGGCCGAGCGACGGTCAGTGGGCGGGCGTCACCGCGCTCAGGGCCAACGCATCATGACGACGTTGCTGCGCTCGGACAACGGTGTCCCCACCGGCCCGCGCGCGAGCCGACACCATGAACCCGACGAGCTCGCCCGACCTCGGCCTCCAGCTGGCGAGCGGCGGGACCCCGATGTGTTCCCCGATGTTGCCCGCGTGGATGCCCTTGCAGATCTGGCCGGAAGCAAGCCACTCGTAGGTCGCGGCGTGCCACCGCCCGTTCAGGTTGACGAAGATCCACGGGTTCCCCTCGAGCCCATCCTTCGCCGGCCATCGTCCGGCCTTGGTGTGCTCGATGCAGATCGGGGGATTCCCGATCGATACGTTGGTGATCCGAGACGTCTCGGCCCAGCCTGACACGTTCGTGTGGAGCCACTTGACCGAGTTGAGATCGATGGACGAGGCCGTCGATCCGCCGCCGGAGCTTTCGCTCGGGGGCGCCGAGGGCGCCGGGGTGCCGGGGCGCCGGGGTCGCGGGTGGCGCCTCACTGGCAATCTTCTCCTCGTCCTCCTCATCCAGACCGACGATCGACTTCGCGTCCGAGCAGGCCGCGAGGAAAGCCGCGGCAGCGAGCACCACCAGCCAGGAACGTCCCTTCACGATTTCTCCTCCCGTGCGGTGACGATGAGCTTCGAGGGATCGTCGTCGAAGCAGGGTCAGACTGGCATGGCAGCGCCCGAACTCCGGCAGGAAATCGAGCTCCGCGGACTCCGGACGCGGGACCGGACGTCCCCGCGCCCTTCCCGGCTGACGTCAGATGAACTTGAGCTTGCGGGCGGCGAAGACGCTCATGCGCGCGAGCAGCCAGCCGTGAGAAAAGCGCGAGATGTTCGTCTCGCCGTAGCGGCGCGCGTGGTAGCGGACGGCGAGGTCGACGATGCGGAGATTGAGTCGCGCGGCGCCGAACAGTAGATCGAAGTCCCCGAACGGATCGAACTCGCCGAAGTAGGCGCGATTCGCGGCGATCGCCTCGTAGTCCCGCCGGTAGAGGACCTTGGTGCCGCAGAGGGTGTCCCGCACCTGCTGTCCCAGGAGCCACGTGAAGAGAAACGCGAAGGCCTTGTTGCCCACGAGGTTCAGGAACCCCATGGACCGCCCCTCCATGGGATACACGAGGCGAGAGCCGTTGATCAGCTCGCCCTTGCCGCGCACGAGCGCCTCGACGAATTTCGGCGCATCGGCCGGGTCGACGCCCATGTCCGCGTCGAGGATCAGGAGGACCTCTCCCCTCGCCTCGCGGAAGCCCAGCCGCACGGCGTCTCCCTTGCCCGTGCCCGTCTGCTTGAGGAACCGCAGGGGCAAGCCGGGATTCTCCTCGATGACCGTGCGGATCACCGCCTCCGTGTCGTCCTTCGAGTTGCCCTCCACGAACAGGAACTCGCTGCCGGGGCCGAGAGACGGCAGCCGTTCGACCAGGGGCCGAATGTGGCCGGCCTCGTTGCGGCACGGGATCACGACGCTCACGCTGGGCGCGGCCGCGCGCGCGCCGAGACGGTGGGGATCCGGGCGCCCGATGATGCCGAACATCAGGGAGAGCTGCTCCAGGACGGGAAGGTGGCCCAGGAATCGGTTCAGCAGCTCGGAGACGACCGGCAGATGGACGGGGAAGACGACGTGGGAATCGTTGCGCACCACCTCGAAATCGGCGAGCGCGAGCATGTGACGGATCTCTTCCGGAGGCAGCCAGGCCTCCGGCGGCTGCCGGAACTTCAGGCCCAGGGCCTCGGCCGCCCGCAGCACCGGCTGCCAGAGCCGGCTGTAGCTGTAGATCAGCACGCGCGTGCGGGCGTGACAGAGCGGGTGCAGGCGCTCGAGCGTGCGCTGCACGTCGGTCAGGTGGGTGACGACGTTGACCAGCAGGATCGCGTCGAACGGACCGCCCGCCTCGGCCAGCAGTCGGGAGTCGGTCACGTCGCCCTCCAGGAAGGTGAGGTTCTTCCCGGGGTGCTTCTGGCGGGCGGCCGCGACCGCCGAGGGGGCGATGTCGACGCCGACGCCGCGGGACGGGCTGAGGGCGGCCAGGAGGTCGCCCGTGCCGCAGCCCAGATCGAGCACCCGCTGCCCTTCCGGGACGCGGGCGCGCAGGACCCTGGTCAGGTAGGCGTAGTAGTAGTGATGCCGCCGGCGGGACGCCTCGATCCCCTCGTGATGGGCTTCGTAGAAGTCCCGCACCTCCTCGAGGAGTGGGATCGGTCATGCCGCGGGCTCGACCACCGCCCAGGCCGCCTCGGCCAGCGGCCGCGCGCGCTCGCCCCGCCGGCGGGCTCCGGGATCGCTCGCGGTGCCGTCCCGAACCCGGCCCATGATCCCCTGACAGATCGCCGCCAGCCGGAAGAGCGCGAAGGCGACGTAGAACTCCCACTCCGGGATGCCCTCGCGGCCCGTCAGGTGACAGTAGCGGGACACCACCTCCGCCTCCGAGGGGATCCCGAGGGCGGCCAGATCGAGCCCGGCCAGGCCATCGATCCCGGCCGGCAGCCGGAAGGCCGTGCAGAGATACCCGAGGTCCCCCAGCGGGTGGCCCAGCGTCGACAGCTCCCAGTCCAGCACGGCCAGGATGCGGGGGGCCGTGGCGTGGACGATCGTGTTCCCGATCCGGAAGTCCCCGTGGACGAGCGTCGTCGCGTCGTCGGCCGGCACGTGGGCGGGCAGCCAGTCGATGAGCCGCTCCATCGCCGGGATGGTCTCCGTCTCGGAGGCGCGGTACTGCCCCACCCAGCGGTGGAGCTGCCGCGCGTAGTAGTTGCCCGGCCTCCCGAAGTCGGCGAGGCCCGCCGCCCGCCAGTCCACCTGGTGCAGGCGCGCGAGTACCCCGACGGCGTCGTCCCAGAGCGCCCGCCGGTCGGCGGGCGCGAGGCCGGGCAGCGCCAGCTCGGGCAGGACCCGTCCCGGCACGTACCCCATCAGGTAGAAGGCGGTCCCGATCACGTCCGGGTCCTCGCAGAGCACCAGGGCCTCGGGAACCGGCACGCCGGTTCCGCGGAGCGCCGCGATCACGCGGAACTCCCGCTCGACGGCGTGGGCCGAGGGGAGGAGCTTGCCGGGAGGCTTGCGCCGGAGGACATACTCGCCGCTCGCCGCGCGGACGTGGTAGGTCGGGTTCGATTGGCCCCCGAGGAACTGCCGGATCTCGAGCGGACCCCTGAACCCGGGCAGCCGGCCGGTCAGGAAGGTCTCGAGCGCCAGGACGTCGAAGCGGTGCGCCTCGAGGACCGGCGCGGTACCAGGCACCGCCGTCCCGCCCGGCGACATGCGATCAGCTGAGGGTCAGACGGCGCCGCGTGCCGCCAGGTCCGCCAGCGCCCCGAGGGCGCGCGCGACGTCGGCCTCGTCGTTGTACGCGTGCACGGACAGGCGGACGCGCCCATCGCCGGCCCAGACGAGGACGCCGAGCTCGCGGAGCGCCTGCTCCACCTCGAGGCATCGGTCGCTCGCGAACACGATGTTGCCCGCGCGCTCCTCGGGCGGCTCCGGCGTGAGAACCGGGAGGCCGAGCTTCACCAGCCCGGCCCGGAGCGTCCCGCCGAGCGTGAGCACGTGAGCCTCCACCGCTCGGGCATCCAGGCCGTCCAGGGTGCGGAGCGCGCTCTCCAGGACGTAGACGGGCAGGAACGGCGGGTTCCCCGCCTCGAAGCGCGAGCCGTCGTCCCGCATCCGGTAGTCCGTGCGCCGCCGCCAGTCTTCGTCGCGGTGGGTCGAGTGCCAGCCGACCCAGGGGGCCGCCAGCTCGGGCCAGCGGCGGCTGTTCACGTAGAAGACGCCGACGCCGTGGACGGCCAGCAGCCACTTGTAGCAGCAGGCCACGACCACGTCGCAGAGCGCGCCGTCGACGGGCACGACACCGAGGGCGTGCGACGCGTCGATCACCAGGCGGGCGCCCGAGCGGTCGGCGAGGACGCGCAGGCGCCTCAGATCCTGGCGGGCCCCGGTGAGATAGCCGACGTGGCTGGCGGCGATGACGCGCGTCCGCCCGTCCACGGCGTCGGCGATCTCGTCGGGGGCCACCACGGCCTCGCGACCGACCTGGCGCACCTCGACCCCGCGCGGGCGAAGCCGTTGCCAGGCGAGCAGGACCGAGGGGAACTCGCTCTGGCTCACCACGACGTTGTCCCCCGGCTGCCAGTCGATGCCCTCGGACGCCACGTGGAGGCCCTCGGAGGCGCTCCCGAGGAACGCCACGTCCTCGGGTCGACCGCCCAGTCGCGCCGCGAGGGCCGTCCGGGCGCGGTCCGCCGTGATGAAGAAGCGCTCGCGCCCGGGCATGCCGTCGCCCTTGTCGAGGAGGAACCGGGTCGCGGCCTCGAGATTGGCGCGGAGGACCGGGGCCTCCCCGCCGGTCGCGAGGTGGGCCACGTGGTCGATGCCGATGAACGCCGTCTTGGGAATCAGTCCGGGCATGGGCACCTCACTCGAAGGGCGGCGAGACGCCTTCCCTGAGCGCGTGGACGAGCTCGGGCGCCAGCGCCCCTTCGCACGCCTCGGCGACCGGCCCCCGGAGTCGGATGGTCCAGTCCTTCCGGACCTCCAGACCCAGCTCGCCCCCGGGGCTCTGGATCGTGATCCGTCCGTCGGCGAGGCCGTTCTTGACCGCCGCCGCCGCGACAGCGCAGGACGACGAGCCCGACGCCAGCGTGTACCCCGCGCCGCGCTCCCAGATGCGGATCTCCACGCGATCCCGGGTCAAGACGCGCGCGAACTGGACGTTCGTGCGGTTGGGGAATGCCGCGTGCGTCTCGATCCGCGGGCCGAGCTGGCGGACCTCGTCGTCGTCGAGCCGGTCCGTGAAGACGACGCAGTGGGGATTTCCCACCGAGACGCACGTCACCCGGAGGAACTGGTCGCCCACCTGGAGGGGGACGGCGACGACCTCTCGGTCCGGCCCGTGCATGGGGATCTCGGGCGCGCGGAAGGTCGCGTGTCCCATCTCGACCGTCACCTCGTCCACGCGCTCTCCGGCCAGGTGGCAGACGGCCTCGACCACGCCGCCCTTCGTCTCGATCCGCATGGGCGACTTTCGGATCCCGCCGCGCTCCCACAGGTACTTCGCGAAGATCCGGAGGCCGTTGCCGGACTTCTCGGCCTCGCTCCCGTCGGGGTTGAAGATCCGGAGCCCCACGTCGGCGACGGGCGAGGCCGTCCGGAGGAGGATGCCGTCGGACCCGACTCCCCAGTTGCGATGGCAGATCCAGCGGACGGCCGCCGGCCCGAGCGGGAAATCGATGTCCCGCTCCTCCATGACGAGGTAGTCGTTGCCGAGGCCGTGGCCCTTCGTGAACCGCGCCATCACCGACCCCGGAAGCGCGGGGAGCGGATCATCCGACGCGTCCGGACCCGTCAGCGCCGGTCGAGGGGGACGTAGGTCGCCTGGCGCGCGCCCTGATACTCGGCGCGGGGCCGGATCAGGCGGTTGTGGGCCTGCTGCTCCAGGATGTGCGCCGTCCACCCCGAGACCCGCGAGACCACGAAGATCGGCGTGTACAGCTCGGGATCGATGCCCATCGAGTAGTAGGTCGACGCGGAGTAGAAGTCGACGTTGGCGTGCAGGCCCTTCTCGGCGTTCACCACGCGCTCGACGATGCGGGACAGCTCGAACCACTTGAGGTCACCGGCCTCCCGCCCGAGCTCTTCGGACAGGCGCCGGAGGTGGGTCGCCCGCGGATCCTCGGTGTGGTAGACGCGATGCCCGAACCCCATGATCCGCTTCTTCTGCACGAGCGCGTTCTTGATCCATGTCTCCGCGCGCTCCACGTCGCCCATCTCGAGCAGCATCTTCATGACACCGACGTTGGCGCCCCCGTGAAGCGGGCCCTTGAGCGTCCCGATTCCGGAGACCACCCCCGAATACATGTCGGACAGGGTTGCCACCGTGACGCGGGCGGCGAACGTGGACGCGTTCAGCTCGTGGTCGGCATGGAGGATCAGCGCCGTGTCCATCGCCTTCTCGGCAAGGGCGCTCGGCTTCCGCCCGAGGAGCATGTACAGGAGGTTGCCGGCGAGCGAGAGGCGCGGGCTGGGTGGGATCGGGGCCTTGCCCTTGCGGATCCGGCTCCACGCGGCGACCAGCGTGGGCACCTGCGCCTGGATGCGGACGGCCTTCCGGAGGTTGGCCTCCCGGGAGCTGTCAGCGGCATCGGGATCGAGCAGCCCGAGGGTCGACACGGCCGTCCGGAGGACGTCCATCGAGTCCGACTTTCGGGGAAAGCCCTTCAGCAGCGCCAGCACCTTGGGCGGCAGCCGGCGCTGGCTCGCCAGGGCCTTCCGGAGGGCCTCGAGCTCCGCGCGCGTTGGGCAGCCGACCGTTCCAGAGCAGGAAGGCCGTCTCCTCGAACGAGGAGTGCTCGACGAGATCGTGGATGTCGAAGCCGCGATAGAGAAGCCGTCCACGGTCACCGTCGATGAAGCAGATCTCGGACGTCGACACGACGACGTCCTGGAGTCCGGTATCGGTCGTCTGAGTCGTCATGGACCGCCCCCGTTGGCGAGTACGGATTGGCCGAAACACGTGCGGCCCCGCGAGGGGCCGCTGGTTCCCGCGTCATTGTGGCACACGGTCCGGGCTGCCGCAAGGCGCGGACTCGGCTCAGGACCCGATCAGTGCGGGCGCGCTTGCGGGATGCCGTGCTTCCGCATCTTGGCGTAGAGCGTGGGCCGGTGGAGCCCCAGGAGACGCGCCGCGGCCTGCTTGTTCCACCGCGTCGCCTCGAGAGCCGCCAGGATGGCCTGACGCTCGCGGGCCTCGAGGTTCAAGGTCTCGGGAGTCCCGGCCTGAGCGGCGCGAAGCTCCTTCCGCAGTCGGCGGCGCTCCAGGACCCCCTCGATCACGCTGACGAGACGCTCCGGGGCAAGGTCGGCCGGCGGCTCGAGGTAGTCCCACGCCCCCGCCTCCCGGGCGGCGAGCCCTTCCGCCCGCCCACCGGGCGCGGTCACGACCACCAGGGGGAGATCCGGCGAGCGAGCCACGCCTTCGGCGACGAGGGCCCGGCCCTCGCGATCCGCTGCGCCCAGGTTCACGAGGACGGCCTCGATGTCCCCCAGACCGATCGCCTCGAGCGCTTGCGCCGGTGAACCGGCCAGCCGCAGGTCGTAGGGGTGCCCGTGGAGGGCCTGGCGAATGCTTTCAACCAGCCTCTGGTCCGGGTCCAGGTCCACCAGCAGGAGACTCACCTGGGCCATGGTCGACTACCCTACCTTCGAGCGTAGCACGGCCCGGAGGCGCGGGGGACCGCGACGCCGCGTCAGGCGGACGGCTGCTGGATCGCGCCGAGCCTCCAGGGGTTCGGACCGACGGGCCGGACGAGGGTCCAGTACTCCACGAATCGGGTCGGCACCGTGGCGCTCCCCTCCACCACCTGGCCCGTTTGCTCGTCGATCACCGTATCGAGGGCGTTGGCCCGGATCTCCACCGTGACGAGGTCCCGGCCATACTCCTGCCACGCCTCCGTCAGGGCGATGGACTCGACGGCGACCCGCTCGACGCGGTTCCGCCGACGCTGCTCGCGGAGCCTCGCCAGATCCCCTTCGAGCGCGGTGGCCATCTCGTCCGTCAGGTGCGCACGAACCGCAGCGAGGTCACCTGCCGACCAGCCGATCTGGAGGCGCAGGAACAGGTCCCGGGCGTTCCCGAGGAAGCGGTCGGGATCGAAGGCAGGATCCATCCCGCGGATGTGCTCGACGCCCTGAGCGAGATCCCCGTCGGGGCCGGCCTCCGCGGGCGGGGCCACCGCCTCGCTCCGCATGGCCACCGGGCCCACCGCCTTCCCCACGCTCCCCCCGTACGCCGAGGCCGGCGCGGGTTCAGGCGCGCGCCGGCGCAGAAACGAGATCGCCAGCGCGGCGAGCCCGCCCATCACGAGGAGGTCCATCATTCCGAAGCCGCCGCCCAGACCACCGAACCCTCCGAAGAGGAGCGAGCCCAGGAAGCCACCCAGGAGGAAGCCGCCCAGCATGCCGCCGAGCCCTCCGAAGAGGCTCGGACGCGCCTGCGAGAGCGAGCCCGCGCCGCCGGGAGCGGCGGGCCGCTGCGCCGACCCCGGGCTCGAGGGGGTCATCGGCGACGCGGGCGCACGGGGCGCCGAGTACGAGCGCGAGCCCCGGCTGCCACTCGAGCCGCCGCCGCCCACCCGGGCCTCGGCGAGAGACGCCAGCGCGGTCCCTGCCGCCAAGAGTCCCATCAGAGTCAGCGCCACCATGGATCGTCGCATCGTTTCCCCCCGGCGCCGTCCGGGCGCCCCCTAGAGAGATAGCACATCGGGTGCGCCGCGGCGAGCCGTTAGCGGAGATTCTTCTTGAGGATCTTGCCGGTCGGGCTCTTGGGCAGGGTCGACAGGAACTCCACGACCACCGGAACCTTGTAGGACGCCACGCGGCCCCGGCAGCGCTCGATGAGCTCCTCCGGCGTCGTCGAGTGTCCGGACCGGAGGACGACGCAGGCGCGGACGACCTCCCCCTTGATGGGGTCCGGCCGACCGAGCACCGCGACCTCGGCCACCGCCGGGTGCTCGAACAGCACCTCCTCCACCTCGCGGGGGAAGACCTTGAAGCCCGCCACGTTGATCATGTCCTTGACGCGGTCGACGAGGTAGAAGTAGCCGTCGGCGTCCCGGTAGCCGATGTCTCCGGAATGGAGCCAGCCGCCCCGCAGGGCCTCCGCCGTGTCTTCTGGCTTGCCGAGATAGCCCCGCATGACGTTGGGCCCCCGGATCACGATCTCGCCGAAGGTGCCGTCCGGCACCGGGCGGTCGTGCTCGTCGACGACCCGCACCTCGACGTTCTCGATGGGCGCGCCGACGGACCCCGGCCGATGGTCGCGCTCGTGGTTGTAGGTGGCGAACGGCGAGCACTCCGTGAGCCCGTACCCCTGGGAGATCGGCAGCCCGGTGGCGGCGGTCCAGCGCTGCTCGACGTCGCCCGGAAGCATGGCCGCCGCGGAGAACGCGAGCCGGAGCGACGACAGGTCGTGCGCCGCCAGGCCGCTCGCCAAGAGCACGATGTACATGGTCGGGACCGCGTAGAGGATCGTGACGCGGTGGTGGGCGAGGGCGTCGAGAAAGTCGCCGGGCACGAACCGCTCCTGCAGGATGAGCGTCCCCCCGGACGCCACGAGCGCGTTCATGATGAAGTTCTGGCCGAAGCAGTGAAACATGGGAAGCGCGCAGAGCCCCCGGTCGTCCGGCGTCATCCGGAGGTGGTGCGCGGTCGCGTAGGCGTTCGACACCACGTTGGCGTGCGTGAGCATCACGCCCTTGGGCCGGCCGGTGGTGGCCGAGGTGTAAAGAATCGCCGCCACGTCCTCGCGCTCGCCGTCCTGCGCCGGGACCGGCGGGTCGACCAGGAGCGCGTCGAACGGCAGCGACCCCGGTTCGCCGGTGCCCACGCGCACCGCGACGGACGGGGTCACCGTCGGCTCCGGAAGCTGGGCAGCGAACGGCGCGCCGCTCAGGATCGCGACCGCCTCGCTGTCCCGCACGATGTAGGCAAGCTCGTCCCGCACGTACGTCACGTTGAGCGCGACCGGGGTCACGCCGAGCTTCTGGCAGCCGTAGTAGGCGAGGACGAACTCGGGCCGGTTCCCGAGGTGCAGACACACCCGCTGGCCCGCCCGGACGCCCAGGCGAGCGAGCCCCGCCGCCACCCGGCCGGCCTCGCGATCGAGCTCGGCGTACGTCCAGCGGCGGTCCCCGAAGACGAGCGCCGTTCGCGTCGGGAGGTGGCGGGCGCTCGCCTCCAGGAGGTGCGCGACGTTCATCCGAGCAGGGACTGGATCTCGTCGGCGGCGGCCTGCCGCCACTCCTGGCCGTGCTCGGCGCGCATCTGGCGCCGCAGCTCGAGCTGCTTCTGCTCCATGTACTCCGTGATCTTCGGCGGGCGCTCGATGAAGCGGGCGACTTCCCTCATGTCTCCGTCGAAGAAGACGAAGACGGGGATCGACTTGAAGATCCCCCGGTTCAGGTACTGGTCCATCAGGTCGGGATTCTGGTCCCGGAGAAAGACCCGCATCTCGACGTTCGGAAGCCCCTCGACCATCTTCGCGAGCACCGGGAAGTTCGTCAGGGCGTCGCCGCACCAGTCCTCGGTGAGGACCAGCACGTTGAGCTTGCCGCGGCGGTTCGCGAAGGCGGCGCGGCCCGGCGGCGCGACGTGCACGGCGTCGAGGGTCTCCAGGAACTTGTCCTTGTTGGTGGTCATCTGGTCGAGGTACTGCTGGAACGTCATCCCCTGTGCGAACCGCTCCTTCGTCACCATCGAATCCGATCTCCTTCCACGAGATGTGGGCCGATGCGGCCCGGCGTAGACGGACGGGGCGGGCAGGCGGTCACCGAAACTTGCCCAGGTCCAGCGGAGCCCGCAGCACCTCCTTGTTCTCCGGAGGGGCTCCCCTCACCACCAGCGTCACGGCGCCCTTCGGAAGCTCCTCGAGCGCGAAGACGTAGACGTTCCGGGCGGCGAAGCGGCCGTCCGGCAGACGCAGCGGACTTCGCTCGTTCTGCACGAAGGTCGCCTTGATCTCACGACCACCCGTCACGACGACGGGCTGATACCAGCGGGCGAAGTCCCGATCGCGGCCGTACATGGTGACCAGCAGCTGGATCCGCCCCTTGCCCCGGTCGATCTGCTCTTTCTGCTTCCTCTCCGTCAGCGGCTCGCCCTTCATGGCGGCCTGGCGCGCCGCGAGGGCGAGCCGGGAGAACGGCGTGCTGACGGCGACCTCCTCGCCACTCGGCAGCAGAAGCTGCCATTCCTCCGCGAAATCGTCCTGGGTGAGCGACGCCGTGCCCGCGTCGATCGCCTCCTGCACCCCCGCCGGCGTCAGGTCCCCGACGAGCGCGGGGCAGGACCCCGGCGCTCCGAGCAGGCCCAGCGCGACCGCCGTCGCCAGGACCCCGCCCCGGGCCCGGAAGCTCCCCGGACGCTGAGTCGCTTGGCCGCCGCCACGGCACTCCCGTGCGCCCCTCATAGCCAGTCGCTCCTTCTCACGGGACCCCCTCAGGGGCTTCCGATCCCGGCCTCTCGGAGGTTGCCGACCAATGCGAGGCTCATGACGTCCGGATCCCAGTGGCTTCGGACGGCCCGCAGCACGTCCTCGGCGGTGACCGCCGACACCGCGCGACGGAAGGTCGTCGGGTAGTCCAGGCCGAGGTCGAATCGCTCGATCGCGACCAGGAGGTCCGACACGTCCGCCGCCGTGCCCATCCGTAGCGGGAAGCTGCCGACCAGATACGCGCGGGCCCGAGCCAGCTCCTCCTCGGTCACACGCTCCCGGCGAAGCCGGACCAGCTCCTCCCGCACCACGGCCAGCGCCTCGCGGATCCGACCGTTCTCGCTCTGGAGCTCGACGAGGAAGTAGCCGGCGAGGCGGGCCGGGACGTACTGCGCGTAGACGCTGTAGGCGAGGCCGCGATCCTCGCGGATGCGCGTGTAGAGGCGTGAGGACGACCCCCCGCCGACCACCTGGCTTGCCACCAGCAAGGGGTAGAAGTCGGGATGCCCCCGCGTCACGGTCGCCTGCCCCAGCATGATCGTGGCCTGCGTCAGGGCGCGCTGGACCATCTCGGTGCGTGACGGAAGACCGAGGGGCGCCGGGCCGGGAGCCGCCGGCGCCCGCGCCGTTACCGCCCAGCTCCCGAGGCGCGTGTCGAGCTCGGCCCGCACCTCGGCGGCGGTGATGTCACCCGCCACGGCGATGATCGTGCGCTCGGGTCGGTAGGCATCGCGATGGAAGGCGAGGACGTCGCCCTGGGTGATGGCGTGGAGCGACGTCTCGGTCCCCTCGACCGGGCGGCCATAGGGGTGCGCCGGAAAGACCAGCCGCCGGAGCGCGCGGGCCGCCACGGTGCCCGGATCCTCCTCCGAGCGCTGCACCGACGCCCGCACCTCCTCGCGCTTCCGCTCGAACTCGGCAGCCGGGAAGGCCGGCCGCAGGAGGGCGTCGGCAAGGAGGTCGAGGCCCAGCCCGAGGTCCTTCCGGAGCACCGAGAGCGTCAGCTCACTCGCGTCCCGGCCGCCGTCACCCTCGAGACTCCCTCCGACGAACTCGATGGCGCGGTCGATCTCCGGCGCCGTCCGGGTCGCGCTTCCTCGGGTGAGGAGCAGCGCCGTCAGGTTCGCGACCCCCGCCTTGTCCGGGGGGTCGAGCACCGATCCGGCCGCGACCGACGCCCGCACGATGACGATCGGGATTCCCGGCCGCTCCGCGACGAGGACCACGACCCCCGTCGGCAGCGTGAACCGCGTTCCGACGGCCGAGCCGGCGGGCGTCGAGGACGTGGCGACAGGCGGCAGCGTCTGAGGGCGGGCAGGCGCGGCCAGCACCGCGACGGCAGCGGTCAGCATGGCGCCCCTCACGACAGTCGGATGCATGGCGGCATTATACCGGCTCCGCCCCGGGCGGTCCCGGCGCGCCCGGCGCGCGCGATCGGACTATCGGTCCAGGAGCTCGAGGACGGGGGCGAAGGCCTCGAGGCTCTCGAGCGTGTTCGGCTCGAGCCAGAGCTGCACGTGGCCGATTCCCTCCGCCGCGTAGGCGCGAAGCTCGGCAGCCAGCCGCTCGGGCGGGCCGGACAAAGACGGGAACGTCCAGTGCGCGGGCAGCGGCGGGGACGCGCGTTGCCCGGGCGCCATGTCGACGAAGACCGCGGCGGTGCGCCCAAGAGTCGCCGGGTCGCGGCCCGCAGCGCGGCAGGCGGCGTCCACTCGCTCGCGAAGCGGAGGCACGCCGTCGGGGCGGTTCTTCGTGTGCGAGAAGTACGCGTTCCACAGGTCGCCGTAGCGCGCCAGGAGCGCCAGCATGCGCTCGCCGATCGACCCGATCAGGATCGGCGGCCCTCCGGGGCGAGGTCCGCGGGGCTGGAGCTCGCACTCGCGCGCCTCGTGATAGCGGCCGACGAAGTCCACCTGGCCGTGGCGGAGCAGCCCGTGGACGATGCGCAGCCCTTCCTCGAAGCGGCTCACGCGGTGGTCGAAGGGGAAGCCGAAGGCCCGGTACTCCGGCTCGTGCCAGCCGGCGCCGATCCCCAGGATCAGCCGGCCCCCCGAGATCTCCTCGACGGTGTCGGCCAGCTTCGCCAGGTACGCCGGATTCCGGAACGACATGCAGGAGACGAGCGGTCCGATCTCGACGCGCGAGGTCACCGCGGCGACGGCGGCGATGACCGCCCATCCCTCCCAGACGCCCTGCGCGGGCCGCCCCGCGTGCCGGAACACGAGGTGGTCCTCGATCCACACCGAGTCGAACCCGATCTCCTCGGCCTGCCGCGCCATCCGGCTGACGTCCCCCCAGCGCGGCGTGCCGTGGCGGCCCTTGTCGACCGCGATCGGCAGCTCCACTCCCACCTTCAGCGGCCGGCGTCGTCCGGCACTCGAGTCGTCCCGTGCTCACGCGAACCCTCCTCCGTTCCTCAATCAGCAACTTGCGGAACGCAAGACGTCTCGTGAATCGATCAGCCCATGGCGAGGTGACGGCGCACGGGCAAGTCTGAGCGCTCATGCGACGTGGGTGGGGAGGGCGCCGAGGCGAAGCGCCTCGGCCCGGAGGATCTCCCACGCGCGCTGCACGTGGCGCTCCTCAGTCCGGATGTTGCCGATGGCCAGGCGAATCGTGTAACGCCCGCCGAGGACCACGTGGGAGAGGAACACCTCGCCCGAGGCATTCACCGCCGCGAGCAGCCGCTCGTTCAGCGCGTCGAGACGAGGATCGTCCGCGGCCCATATCCGAGGTCGAAGCCGGAACACCACCGTGCTGAACGGGACGGGCGCGATGCGCTCCCAGTCCGGATCGCCGTCGACCCACTCGGCGAAGAGGCGCCCCAGCCGCATGTGCTCGGACAGCCGCGCCTCGATGCCCGACCGACCGAACGCGCGGAGCACCATCCAGAGCTTGAGGGCGCGGAAGCGGCGTCCCAGCTGCGGCCCCCAGTCCATGTAGTTCTCGACGGCGCTTCCCTCCGGGGTCTGGAGGAACGAGGGCACGAGAGTGAACGCGCGCTTGAGCACGTCGGGGCGCCGGCAGAACAGGGCCGAGCAGTCGATCGGCGTGAACAGCCACTTGTGCGGATTCACCACGATCGAGTCCGCGCGCTCGCAGCCCGCGAGGACGTGCCGCCGCTCCGGCACGATGGCCGCGACGCCCCCGTAGGCGGCGTCGACGTGGAGCCAGAGCCCCTCGCGCTCAGCGATGTCCGCGATGGCCGGCACCGGGTCCACGCTGGTCGTGCCCGTCGTGCCCACGGTCCCGCACACCGCGACGGGCTTCCAGCCGGCTGCCCGGTCCTCGGAGATCGCCCGGGCGAGCGCGGTCGGGTCCATCCGGAACTCGGCGTCGGTCCGGATCTTGCGCACGCCCTCCAGCCCGAAGCCGAGGATGATCGCCCCCTTCTCGACCGAGCTGTGGGCCTGCTCGGACGTGTACACGCGGAGCCTCGGCAGGTCCCCGCGCCCGGCCATCCCCTGCTCGCGAATCGCGAGTCCGGCCCCCTCGCGCGCGGCGGCAAGCGCGCAGAGGGTCGAGATCGACGCCGTGTCGTAGATCACGCCGCGGAACGGAGCGGGGAGACCGAGGAGGCTGCGCAGCCAGTCGAGCACGACTTCCTCCAGCTCGGTGGCCGCCGGGGACGTGCGCCAGAGCATCGCGTTGACGTTGAGCGCCGCGGACAGGAGCTCGCCGAGAATGCCGGGCGCGGAGCCGCTGATGGCGAAGTACGCGAAGAAGCCCGGGTGGTTCCAGTGCGTGAGCCCCGGGAGAATGACGCGCTCGAAGTCCGCCAGGATGCGGTCGAGCGGCTCCGGGGCATCCGGCGCCGTCGCCGGCAGGGCTCTCCGGACGTCACCCGGCTTCACCCGAGCCAGGACCGGGTGGTCCTCGGGCGCCGCCAGGAAGCGGGCGACCCAATCCACCACCTCGTGGCCGTACCGCCGGAACTCCTCGGGATCGAGGTCGCCGAGAGACGCCGTCATCGGTCAGTCCGCGGCGAGGCCGACCAGGACCACGGCCACCAGCACGACGCCCCGCAGGGCCCGCCCGAAGTGGCTCATGCCCGGACTACCGGCCGGTCGCGGCGACGGGGACCAGGATCGCCGTCGTCCGGCGCTCGGCCACGAGGTACCGCTCGGCCACGCGCCGAACGTCCTCGCGCGTGACGGCGCGAATACCCGGGAGGTAACCGTCGCGGAGACGCCAGCCGCCCAGGAGCTCGTAGCGGGCGAGCGTCGCCGACCGGCTGAAGACGGAATCCTGGCCGAACAGATAGGCCGCCTCGAGCTGGTTCTTGGCCCGCTGGAGCTCCTCTTCGAGGACCAGCTCCGTGCGGAGCCGCTCCACCTCGTGGTCGAGCGCGCGCTCCGCCTCTTCCACGGTGCGTCCGGGCAGCACCGTGAGGTAGAAGGTGAAGGCGTCAGGGTGAAGGGTGCGCGGCGAGTAGTCCCCTCCGGCCTCGAGGGCCAGACGCTCCTCGTACACCAGCCGCCGGTGGAGTCGCGACGCGCGGCCGCCCGAAAGCACCGTGGAGAGCACCTCGAGGGCGTAGGCGTCCGCCGAGCGGTGGTTCGGGGTCGGGTAGCCCTGGAACACGACGGGCAGCTGCGCCTCCTTCCGCAACCAGACGCGCCGCTCGCCTCGCTGCTCCGGCTCGACCACGGCCACCGGCGGCGGATCGGGGCCGCGCGGAATGCCTTCGAACCGCGTCCGGATCTTCGCGAGGAGCTCCGTCGCCTGAAAATCCCCGACGGCCACCACGATGGCGTTGTTCGGCCGGTAGAAGGTGTCGTACCAGACCCGGAGGTCGGCCGCCGACAGCCGCTCGATGTCCTGCGCGAACCCGACCGTCGGCAGGCGGTAGGGATGAGCCGTGAAGACGCTGAGGCCGAACAGCTCCGCGAGGCCTCCGATCGGATCGTCCTCGGTGCGCGTCCGGCGCTCCTCCATGACGACGCGCTTCTCGGCCTCCACCTCCCGGGGGTCGAGGAGGAGGTGCCGCATCCGGTCGGCCTCGAGCACGAGCACCAGGTCGAGCTGGTCCGCGGCGATGGTCACGTGGTACGCGGTGACGTCACGGCTCGTGAAGGCGTTGTCCTGACCGCCGGCGGTCTCGATGAGCTTCGAGAAGATGCGGGGCCCGTAGGTCGGCGTCCCCTTGAACATCATGTGCTCGAGATAGTGGGACAGGCCCGTCAGGCCGACCCGTTCGTCGCGGGAGCCCACGCGGTACCAGACCTGGAAGCTGGCGATCGGGCTCCGGTGATCCTCCTGGAGCAGCACCCGCAGGCCGTTGTCGAGCGTGGCGTCGAGCACCTCCTGCGCCGCCGCCCACGGGCACGCGAGGCCGACGAGGAGAGCGACGAGAAGACCCGCGCGACGACCCTGGCGGCTCACGGCGCCAGTATACATTCGGGCTCCCGGCTCCCCGGGCCCCGCCCCATCACGCCGCGCGCGGACCTCTCGCTAGGGCCGCGAGCTCGGCGGCATGGCCCCGGACCGGCGGGATCCCATGGCGAGCGCCACCGGGACCGCGGCGACCTGGACGAGGGCGGCCAGGTAGCATCCCCCGGCGAACGAGCCCGACCAGTCCTTGATCCAGCCCGTGACGTACGGCGCGATCAGGGCGCCGATGAACGCCACACCGTTCAGCACCCCGAACGCGATGCCCATGGCCCGGCGCGGCGCGAGCTCGGCGGTGAGGGCGTAGACGGGAGCCCACGTCCCCCAGAAGCAGAAGCTCGTGACGAAGACGACCAGCGCGAGAAGCCAGACGGGCCCGCGGGCCTGGACGACCACCCCGACGCAGGCCACCATCACGGCGGTGATGGCGATCATGCCGGCGATGATGGTGCGGCGCGGGATCCCACGCCGCAGCAGGCGGTCGGACAGGGCGCCCACCGTGATGAGACCCGGGGGGGCCGCGATCCCGAGGACGCTCGCGTAGACGGCGGAGCGCCCGAGCTCCTTCACCCCGACCTCGGCGAACAGCGCGGGTCCCCAGGTTCCGACGAGCCACTGGGTCCAGATCGGGGCGATGCCCGCGATCGCGACGAGCCAGAGATCGCGCGACCGGAAGACGGCCGCGACCTCCTCCCTGGACGCGCGAGCGCCCGACGCTCCGAGATCGGGGTCAGGCACCAGGCGGCCGATCAGGGTCGCGGACACGAGCGGCAGCACCGCGACGACCAGGAACACCTGGCGCCACGGCATCAGCTCGCCCAGCGCGCCGCCCGACCAGCACGCCAAGCGCGGTCCCGACGCCCAGCCCGGAGAACGACACCCCCTGCCCGACCGCCAGCCGGTCGGGTGGGGTCGCGGCCGCGATGATCGGGCGGTCGTTGGCGAAGTACATTCCCTGCGCGAGACCGGTGACGAGGCGCGCCAGCACCAGGGCGGCCAGGGTCCCGGACAGGCCCGTGGCCAGGGACGCAGCCGCGACCAGCAGGATGCCGATGACGAGGACGCGCTTCCGGCCGAACCGGTCGCCCAGGAGCCCCGCCGGAACCTGCATCGCCACGTATCCGTAGAAGAACACCGAGAACAGGAAGCCGCCCTGGGCGTGGCTCAGGCCGAACTCGGCCATGATCGGCTCGAGCAGCGGGGAGAAGGCCATGCGCACGACGTAGTTGCAGATCCAGCCGAAGACCAGAAGCGCCCAGATCGAGTGGTAGGACTGCCAGGGCACGGAGGACTCCCCTCAGACCGCCAGTGTCGCCAGGTGTCCGTCATGCGCGAGGAGCGCGTCGCGTGACGCGGTCACCCTATCACGTGCGCTCGAGGCACGAAACGGAGGGCCGATGTCTGTCGCGCATCTGTCGCGCGCCTTGACCCTGGCGCGCGGCGCGTGCTAGCGTCCTCGCGAAGTTCGGAGTCCAACCCGATCGGGCTCGTCGAGCCCACCGAGGATCCACGACATGAAGATCGACGGCTCGACCTTTCTGGTCACCGGCGGCGCATCCGGGCTCGGGCGCGCCACCGTCGAGCGACTCCTTGCCCACGGCGGCCGCGTGGCCATCCTGGATCTCGGCCGCTCCGCCGGCCAGGAGGTGGCGGCGGGGCTCGGATCGCACGCCCTCTTCGCCCCCTGCGACGTCACCAGCGCCGACGAGGTGGGCGGGGCGATCGAGGCGGCCGCCGGGCGGTTCGGCGCGATCCACGGGCTGGTGAACTGCGCCGGCGTCGCCATCGCCGAGAAGACGCACGGGCGGCGAGGGCCGCACGACCTCGGGTCGTTCACCTTCGTCATCCAGGTGAACCTGATCGGGACCTTCAACTGCATCCGGCTCGCGGCCGCGCGCATGGCCCAGAACGCGCCGAGCGCCGACGGGGAGCGCGGGGTGATCGTCAACACGGCGTCCGTGGCCGCCTTCGACGGCCAGGTGGGTCAGGCGGCCTACTCGGCGTCCAAGGGCGGCATCGTCGGCATGACGCTGCCGATCGCCCGGGACCTGGCCGAGGTGGGCGTGCGCGTCTGCACGATCGCGCCCGGGCCTCTTCGACACGCCGCTGATGGGCATGCTGCCCGAGCCGGCCCGACAGTCCCTGGCCAAGCAGGTCCCCTTCCCGTCCCGGCTCGGCCGCCCCGACGAGTACGCGGCGCTCGCCTGCCACATCGTCGAGAACGCCATGCTGAACGGCGAGACGATCCGGCTGGACGGCGCCATCCGCATGGCCCCGCGCTAGGGGGTCAGACTTTCACTTCCCGACACTTCAGCGCGCGATGGCCCGCGGCACCCCGAAATGTCGGGAAGTGAAAGTCTGACCCCGCCTAGGCGGTGTAGCTGGTCTTGACGGTGGTGTAGAACTCGCGGGCGTAGGCGCCCTGCTCGCGGGGGCCGTAGCTCGACCCCTTCCGCCCGCCGAAGGGCACGTGGTAGTCGACGCCCGCCGTCGGCAGGTTCACCATGACCATCCCGGCCTGGGAGTTCCGCTTGAAGTGGGTCGCGTGCTTGAGGGACGTGGTGACGATCCCCGACGAGAGCCCGAACGGCGTGTCGTTGGCGAGGACGAGCGCCTCGTCGTAGTCGCGCGCGCGGATCACGGTCGCCACGGGCCCGAAGATCTCCTCGCGGTTGATCCGCATGGCGTTCGTGGTGTCCGTGAAGAGCGCCGGCGCCAGGTAATAGCCTTCCTGCTCACGCCGCAGGCGGTCGCCGCCCCACGCGAGCCGCGCCCCCTCCCGCCGCCCGAGCTCGAGATAGGACAGGTCCTGCTCGAGCTGCGCCTGGTCGACCACGGGCCCGATGTCCGTCCCCTTGCGGAGCGCGTCGTCGACCACGAGCTTCTCCAGGCGCTCGACCATCGCCCGGACGAAGCGATCGTGGATCCCCTCGGTGACGACGAGGCGGCTCGACGCCGTGCACCGCTGGCCGGTCGAGTAGTAGGCGCCCTGGACCGCGCAGTTCACCGCGACAGCCGAGGTCGGCATCGTCGAGGACCACCAGCGGGTTCTTCCCGCCCATCTCGAGCTGGATCTTCCCCATCCGGGCGACGACCTTCCGGGCGATGGCGCGCCCCGTCTCCACCGAGCCCGTGAAGCTCACCCCGTCGACGTCGGGCGACCCGATCAGCGCCTCACCCACCGCGGAGCCCCGGCCCATGACGAGGTTGAAGACACCGGGCGGCAGGCCGGCCCGCCGGAGGATGTCCGCCAGCGCCCAGGCGCAGCCGGGCACCAGGTCCGCCGGCTTGAAGACCACGCAGTTGCCGTACGCGAGGGCCGGCGCGATCTTCCAGGCGGGAATGGCGAGCGGGAAGTTCCAGGGCGTGACGATGGCCACGACCCCGATCGGCTCCCGCGTGATCTCGACCGACACGCCCGGGCGCACGGAGTCGAGCAGCTCCCCGCGCTGGCGGACGACCTCGCCCCCGAAGAACTTGAAGATGTACCCGGCGCGCTTGGCCTCGCCGATGCCCTCCGGGAGCGTCTTCCCTTCCTCGCGCGAGAGCAGAGTCCCCAGCTCGTCGGCCCGGCGGAGAATCTCGTCCCCGACGCGGTCCAGAAGATCGGCGCGCTCCTGCAGGTTCCCGCGGGCCCAGGCCGGAGACGCCCCCCGGGCGGCGGCGATGGCCGCCTGCGCCTGCGCCGCGTCCGCGCGCGCGTACTCGCCGACGACCTCCTGAAGGTTGGACGGGTTCACATCCCGGTTGACGTCGGTTCCGGCAACCCACTCGCCGTTGATCAGATTCCCGTGCAGCGTCACGCTTCGCCCTCCTGTCAGCTCCCAACCATTCCCGCGGTCACGCCGAGAATCGCTGCCAGCACGAACGCCACGACCACGTAGCACGCAAACCCGATGAGGCACACGGCGACGGCCCGCCCCGTCCCTTCGTAGTCGAGCCCCTGACGGACCGCGACCACCATCGCCACCAGCATCCACACGGCGGCGATGAACGAGACCACCCCCCCGAGACCGGGGATCACGCCGAGCACCCGGATCAGGCCGGGCGCGGCCGAGAAGCCGAGCGGCCGGAGCAGCTGCCCCACGTCCGCCTGCGTCCGCGGCCCCGGCAGGAAGCGCGTCCCCACGAAGTAGGTGACGAACGCCCAGACGTACCAGCCGATGAGGGCCACCAGCGTCGTCATCAGCAGGCCCCCGATCCCGAGCTCCCTGAACGCCCCGAAGCCGGCGGCAAGGTTCGACAGCACCACCACCAGCATGGCCTGCGAGGTCGCGGTGGTGTCGGCCTCGACTTCTTCGTAGGTCGCGGCGTCGAGCTTGGCCGCGCCCAGCATCCGCTCCGTCAGGCTCGCCATGAGTCGCCTCCGTCCGGGCTTGGGGTGAGGGGCAGGTCGCGCGTCCGACGCGTCGCGCTGCGGCGCCGATTCTACTCGCCGGAGTGAGCGCAGGCCAGGGGGTCAGCCCCCGGGCTCGGCCGGGCAGATCGGGACCGGTGACCGCTCCGCTCTGCGCCAGCCCGGCGATTCGGTCAGGCCCGTAGCCCAGGAGCTCGGCCAGCACCGTCCGGGTGTCCTCGCCGGGCCGGTACGGCGCCGGGCCCAGCGGCGTCATCGGCTCTCCGTCGACGTGAAACGGCGAGGCGGTGATCCTGACCGCTCCGCGAGTCGGATGGGGGACGGAGGGAAACGCGTCGCGCGCCTGGAGGTGCGGGGCCGAGACCACCTCGGCCGGCCAGAGCACCCGGGTGCACGGAATGCGACCCGCGTCGAGCACGGTGAGGGCCTCTTCGACCGACGCAAAGCGCCTCAGCCAGCCCGCGATGATCGCGCGGAGCTCGGGCCAGTGCTCGCGCCGGGCGATCGGGGTCGCGAAGCGGGGGTCCTGCGGGAGGTCCGGCCGGCCCATCAGATCGAGGAGCCGCGGCCAGAGGTCGAGGACGCCGACGATCTGGAACGCCAGCCAGCCGTCGCCGACCTGCTCGACCACCATGCCGCTGCGGGGCCCCGGATAGGACGGCCCGTCGTTGAGCACGCTGCCGAAGCTGATGTCCTCGGCTCCGATCAGGGCCTCCAGCATCGACACGTCGAGGTAGGCGCCGCGTCCCGTGCGGGCCCGCCGCAGGAGCGCGGCCGAGATCGCGCCGAAGGCGTGCGTGCCGGCCAGGATGTCGGCCACCTGGAGATACAGCACCCGCGGAGGCTCGTTCGCGCCCCGTTCGAGGTGCATCAGGCCCGAGGTCGCGTGCACGACGTGGGCGAACGCCGACCGGTCCCGCCACGGCCCGGTCTGGCCGTACCCCGAGATGGAGCAGTACACGAGGTCCGGCCGCACGGCGGACGTCGCGGCGTGGTCGAGCCCCAGCCGGGCCATCACGCCAGGCCGGAAGTTCTCGACGAGCACGTCGGCGATCCGGACGAGGTCCAGCGCGACGGCCCGGCCGGCGGGGTGTCCCAGGTCGAGCCCGACCGAGCGCTTGCCCGCATTCACCCGCACGAAGTAGGAGCTCTGGTCGCCCCGGCTCGGGTCGAGCTGGAGCGGGGCGACCCGCATGTCGTCCCCGCGCGGCTGCTCCACCTTGATCACGCGGGCGCCGAGGTCCGCCAGGAGACGGGTGCAATAGGGCCCGGCGAGAACGCGGGTGAAGTCGAGGACCGTGACGCCGTCGAGCAGCTCCTGGCCCGGCACGCGCCCTACCATAGGGAACCGGCGCCCCCGCCGCAAGGGTCGGGTCGCGGGCCGCGGAGCGTGGCGGGCTCCGCGGAGGCCGTGGTATAGGACGGAACGTGACACGGAACGAGCCGGCCGCGAGCGCACGCGGAGCGCCGCCCGGCACGGGTCCGGTTCTGGTCGCCGCCGGCACGTGGCTCCTCGCCGCGATCCTGCTGGGCGCCTCCGGCTGGCTCCGGACTCCTGCGGCCGCCGGCGCCGCAGCTGATCCTCGTCGGGACCACGATCGCCCTGCTCGTGGCCGGCCGGACCTGGTCGCCGCTCCGACAGTTCGTGCGGGCCGTCGACCTGCGCGCGCTGGTCCTCTTCCACCTGACGCGCTTCGTGGGCTTCTACTTCCTGGTCCTGCACGCACGGGGCGAGCTGCCCTGGGCCTTCGCCGTCCCGGGCGGCTGGGGGGACATCCTGGTGGCGGGCACGGCCCTGCTCCTCGTCCTCCTGGTCCGGCCCGACCCGGCCCGGGGCCGCCGCGCCTACCTCGTCTGGAACGTGCTCGGGCTCCTCGACATCCTCGGCGTCGTGCTGACCGCCGCCCGCCTCGCCTTCCGGGACCCCGCATCCATGGGCGCGCTGCTGGAGCTTCCCCTCTCGCTCCTCCTGACGTTCATCGTGCCGGTCATCGTCGCGACGCACGTCTGGATGCTCGGACGCCTGGTCCGCGCACCGGTCGCGCGCTGAGCCTGGGTCAGGCGGCCCCCGATCAGCCTGGACGGGTCCCGACCTTCGGCCTATGCTGGAGCTCATCGAACCCTGAGCGCGGCCGGCGCATCCCCACGGAGGAATCGACCATCGCGACACCCATCCGGGTCCTGATCGCCAAGGTCGGCCTGGATGGCCACGACCGGGGCGCGAAGGTCGTCGCGCGGGCGCTCCGCGACGGCGGCATGGACGTCATCTACACGGGGCTCCACCGGACCCCGGAGGAGGTCGTGGCCGCGGCCGTCCAGGAGGACGTGGACGTGCTCGGGGTGAGCATCCTCTCCGGCGCCCACATGACCCTCCTGCCCCGGATCCTCGAGCTCCTGCGCGCGAGCGACGCCGCCGACGTGCTGCTGGTCGCCGGCGGCGTCATCCCCGACGAGGACCTGCCGGCGCTCCGCGAGGCCGGCGTGGCCGAGGTCTTCCTCCAGGAGACGCCCCCCGCCGCGCTCGTCGCCGGGGTGCGGAGCCTGGTCGAGACCGCGCGCGCCGGCTGACAGCCGCGTGCCTGGCGACGCGGGCCCCTCGGCGTCCCGATGATCGATCTCGACCTGATCCGGCGAACCCGCGGGGTGGACCTCTCGGTCTGGCCGCCCCGGTACGACCCCACGTATCGAGCCTCCGACGACGCCGAGCACTGGCTGCCCGAGATCGAGTGCGCGGCGCCCGAGGCGCGCGACCCCCTGATCCTCGCCAAGCTCCGCCGGCAGGTCCGGTACGCGTGGGAGCGAAGCCCCTTCTACCGGCGGAAGTGGGAGGCCGCGGGCGTGTCCCCGGACACGCTCGGGAGCCTCTCGGATCTCCAGCGCTTTCCCGTGGTGACCAAGGACGAGCTCCGCCAGGCTCAGGCGGCGCACCCGCCGTTCGGCGAGTACCTCTGCATCGCCGACGACGCGGTCGCCCGCATCCACGGCACCAGCGGCACCACGGGTCGCCCGACCGTCTTCGGGCTGGGCGCCGACGACTGGGAGCGCACCGGCGAAGCGCACGCCCGGGTCATGTGGGGCATGGGCCTCCGTCCCGCCGATCGGATCCTGATCTGCTCGTTCTTCAGCCTCTACATGGGCTCGTGGGGCGCCCTCAAGGGCGGCGAGCGGCTCGGCGCGACCATGTTCCCGTTCGGGGCCGGCGTGCAGGGCCAGACGCTGGCCGCCGTCCAGTGGGCGCGAGAGATCCGCCCCACGGCGTTCTACGGGACGCCCTCCTACGCGCTCCACTTCGCCGAGACCGCCCGTCGGGAGGGCGTCGACCCCCGCAGCCTGGGGCTCCGGATCCTCTTCTTCTCGGGCGAGCCCGGCGCCGGGATCCCCTCGACGAAGGCGCTGATCGAGGAGACCTTCGGCGGCATCTGCGTCGACATGGGCAGCATGGCGGAGATGACGCCGTGGATGAGCAACGCGGAGTGCCGGCACCGGACCGGCATGCACCTCTGGCAGGATCTCGTCTACACGGAGGTCTGCGACCCCGAGACGCACCGTGCGGTCCCGTTCGGTCGCGAGGGCACGCCCGTGTACACGCATCTCGAGCGCACGTCCCAGCCGATGATCCGCCTCGTGTCGGGCGATCGCGCGCGCTGGACCGGCGACCCCTGCCCCTGCGGGCGGACCTACCCGCGCCTGCCGGCCGGGATCTACGGCCGCTTCGACGACATGCTCGTCGTGCGGGGCGAGAACGTCTACCCGAGCGCGATCGAGGACGCGCTGCGCGCGGTCCCCGGCTTCGGCGGCGAGTTCCGGATCGTGGTGTCCCGGCGCGACGCGATGGACGAGCTCCTGGTGCGCGCCGAGTACACGACGGAGTACGAGCCGGGCGACCGGCGGGACGCCCTCCGGGCCACGATGCGGGAGCGGCTCCGCGCGAGGATCGGCGTCCACCCCGTCGTCGAGCTGGTCCCCCAGGGCACCCTTCCCCGCTCGGAGTTCAAGGCCCGGCGCGTCGTCGACGACCGCGACCTCTACCGCCAGGCGCTCTCCGACCAGGGGCTTCGCCGATGAGTCCACAGGCCGAAGGCCGTCGATCAGCCCCGGGCCGCGGCGTTTCACGTCGGTCGGCTCGCGGGGTCATGAGATGAAAGCCCCCGCCCGCTGGACCGAGCGCGCGCGGGCCGACACCTCAGCGAAGGGAGCCACCGTGAGCGCGATCAGCTACTACACCCGGCTACCGAGTCCCCTCGGGCCTCTCCTGCTGGTCGGAACGGGAGACGCCCTGACGCAGGTCTGGCTCCCGTCCGGGCGCGATCGCCGCGACCCGGATCCGGACTGGATCGAGGCGAAGGCGCCGTTCGCCGAGCCGAGCCGCCAGCTCGACGCCTACTTCGCCGGCACGCTGCGGCGATTCGACCTCCGGCTCGCGCCGGCCGGCACGCCGTTCCAGCAGACGGTCTGGCGCGCGCTCTGCGACATCCCCTACGGCGAGACGGTGTCCTACGGGGAGCTCGCCCGGCGGATCGGCCGGCCGGCGGCGATGCGGGCGGTCGGCGCCGCGAACGGGCAGAACCCTCTGGCGATCGTGGTCCCGTGCCACCGGGTCATCGGAAGCGATGGCCGGCTGGTCGGATACGGCGGCGGCCTTCCCGCCAAGGTCGCCCTGCTCGAGCTCGAGGGGCGAGCGAGCAGGACGCCGGTCCGACCGGCCCGGCCGCGGCAGGGCGCGCTGTTCGGCTAGTCGAGAAGGAGCTCGCGCGATGTACGACCGAGAGGCGATCGAGCGGATCCGGCGGATGCGGGAAGCCTGGGAAGGCACCGAGCTGCGCCAGTTCGTGGAGCGCCAGCCGGAGTCGCGGAGCGACTACCGGACGGCGTCCGGCCTCCCGCGGAAGCGCGTCTACACGCCCGAGGACGTCGCCGGCACGCCGTACGAGGACATCGGCCTGCCCGGCCAGTATCCCTACACGCGTGGTCCCTACCCCACCATGTACCGGGGCCGGCCCTGGACGATGCGCCAGATCGCCGGCTTCGGAACCGGCGCCGACACCAACGCGCGCTTCCGCTACCTGATCGGCCAGGGCCAGACCGGGCTCTCCGTCGACTTCGACATGCCCACCCTCATGGGCTACGACTCCGACGACCCCCGGTCGCTCGGCGAGGTCGGACGGGAAGGCGTGGCCGTCGACACGCTCGACGACGTCGCCGCGCTGTTCGAGGGAATCGACCTCGAGCGGATCTCGGTGTCGATGACGATCAACCCGACCGCGTGGATCCTGCTCGCGATGTACGTGGCGCTCGCCGAGTCGCGGGGACTGGATCTCCACCGCCTCTCGGGCACCGTCCAGGCCGACATCCTCAAGGAGTACATCGCCCAGAAGGAGTGGATCTTCCCGATCCGGCCCTCGATGCGCCTCATGCGGGACATGATCGTCTTCTCCGCGGAGCGCATGGCGCGCTACAACCCGGTCAACATCAGCGGCTACCACATCTCCGAGGCCGGGGCGAGCGCCGTCCAGGAGGTGGCCTTCACGATCGCCAACGGGATCGCCTACGTGGAGGAGGTGACCCGCGCGGGCGTGCCGGTCGACGCGTTCGCGCCCCGGCTCGCCTTCTACTTCATCGCCCAGCAGGACTTCTTCGAGGAGGTGGCGAAGTTCCGCGCCGCCCGGCGCATCTGGGCGCGGATCATGCGCGACCGGTTCGGCGCCCGGAAGCCCGAGTCGATGCGGCTCCGGTTCCACTGCCAGACCTCGGCGGCGACCCTCACCAAGGCGCAGCCGATGGTCAACGTGGTCCGGACCGCGTACCAGGCGCTCTCGGCGGTGCTCGGCGGGGCCCAGTCGCTCCACACCAACGGGCTGGACGAGGCGTACGCGATCCCGTCGGAGGAAGCGATGAAGCTGGCGCTCCGGACCCAGCAGGTCATCGCCGAGGAGACGGGCGTGCCCGAGGTGATCGACCCCCTCGGCGGCTCCTACTACGTCGAGGCGCTGACCAACCGGATCGAGGCCGAGGTGCTGGAGGTCCTCCGGAAGGTCGACGCGATGGGCGGCACGATCCGCGCGATCGAGGAGGGCTACTTCCAGCGCGAGATCGCCGACAACGCCTACGAGATCGCCCGGCGCAAGGCCTCGGGCGCCCAGCCCGTCATCGGCGTCAACACGCACGTCGAGCCGTTCGAGCCGCCGCCGATCCCGATCCACCGCGTCGACCCCGCCGTCGAGGCCCGCCAGGTCGCCGCCGTGCAAGGCGGTGCGCGCGCGCCGGGACGGGGCGCGGGTCGACGCGCTCCTCGACCGGCTGGCCGCCGAAGCGCGCGACCCCGCCGTCAACCTGATGCCGACCACGATCGAGCTGGTGAAGGCCCGCGCGACGCTCGGCGAGATCGTGGCGCGCCTCCGCGAGGTCTTCGGGCGCTACGTCGAGAAGCCGGTCTTCTGACGCGCGGAGACTCCACCGTCAGGCCGGGAACTCCGCCCGAACCTCCCCCAGCCCCTCGATCGCGACTGACCACCTCGTCGCCGGGCCCGACCCAGCGCGTCTCCACGACGCTCCCCAGCAGGACGAACTCGCCGGCGCGAAGCGAAAGGCCGAGGCCGGCGCGGAGGTTCGCCAGCCAGGCCAGCGCCTCGAAGGGGTGGCCCATGACCGCCCGGCCCTCGCCCCGGCCCACCTCGACGCCGTTCACGCGGGTCACCCCTCGCAGGGCGGGCAGATCGAGATCCCGCCAGCGGGCGACGGGCGGCCCGAGCACGCACCCGGCGTTGAAGAAGTCGTCGGCGATCAGCGTCGGCACGTCGAGCGTCCGGTAGTCCCGGTAGCGGTCGTCGACGATCTCCATCGCGGCGAGGACCGCCTCCACCGCCGGCGCGACGCGATCACGGTCGAACGGGGCGTCGGCCGGAGCCAGGTCGGCGCCGAGCCGCACGGCGATCTCGCACTCCGCGCCGACACGCACGTAGCTCCGGTGGGGCACCCGCGCCGCGCCGTGATGCACGGTGGCGGCGTGGACGCCGCCGGCGCACGGATGGTCGATCCGGAGAAAGGCCTGCATGACCGGCGTCGTGCAGCCGATCTTGTGGCCGGCGACGGGCCGAGTCCCGCACCCGTCAAGAGACCGTGGAGCGCCTCCTGGATCGCGTACCCCTCCCCTTCCGTCCCGCGGCCGGCAGTCCGCCGGCAAGGGCTCGATCGGCGTCCGCGTCAGGCGCTGGTCGCGGAGCAGGGTCGCGGCCCGGCGGGACCAGTCGGCAGCGCGGTCCATGGCGTTCAACCGGCGCCGGGCGGATCCGGCGCGATCAGCGGCTCGACGCGGGCGCGAAGCCGATCGAGCTCCGCGACGTCGTCCGCGCGGAGCGTCACGTGGCCGAGCTTCCGCCCGGGACGCGGGGCCTTCCCGTAGAGGTGCAGATGGGCGCCCGGCACCGCGAGGACGGCGCTCGCGCCGGGCGCCACGCCGATCAGGTTCAGCATCGCGCTCACGCCGCGCGGCGCCGTCGAGCCCAGCGGGAGGCTCGTGATGGCGCGCAGGTGGTTCTCGAACTGGCTCGTCTCCGCCCCCTCGATGGTCCAGTGCCCGGAGTTGTGGACGCGCGGCGCCATCTCGTTGGCGAGGAGGCGATCGCCGACCTGGAACAGCTCGATCGCCAGGACGCCCACGTAGCCGAGCGCGTCGAGGACCCGCCGCGCGTGCGCCTCGGCCCGCGCCTGGAGCGCGGACGACACGCCGGGAGCGGGCGCCAGGCTCCGCCGCAGGATGCCGTCGGTGTGGAGATTCTCGACGAGGGGATACGAGGCCACGACGCCGTCCCGTCCCCTCACGGCGAGGATCGACAGCTCGCGGTCGAACCGGACGAAGCCTTCGAGGACGAGGGGCACTCCGCCGAGTCGAGCCCAGGCCGACGCGACGTCGCCGGGCTCCCGGATCACCGCCTGCCCCTTCCCGTCGTACCCGAGCCGTCGCGTCTTGAGCACCGCCGGACACCCCAGCTCGGTCACGGCGCGGGTGAGATCGGCCGCGCTCGCGACCGCCCGCCAGGGCGGCACCGGAATGTCGAGGGACTCGAAGAACCGCTTCTCGGCCACCCGGTCCTGCGCCACCTCGAGCGCCTCGGGCGGCGGGAAGACCGCCAGCCGCCCGGCGAGGCGGCGCGCCGAGTCGACGGGCACGTTCTCGAACTCGTAGGTGGCCACGGTGAGGCGGTCCGCGAACCGGTCGAGCGCCTCCGGGTCGTCGTACGCGCCCACGAGCAGCTCACCGGCCCGCGCGGCGGGGGCCTCCGGCGACGGATCCAGGAACCGGCAGCGGATGCCCAAGGGATCGCCGGCGCGGGCCAGCATCCAGCCGAGCTGGCCCCCGCCGAGGATGCCGACCCTCACGAGCGCGGCGGCGCGGCGGGAGGCGTCGGAGCCGTGCGGGGGTCGGCGGTGTCGAGCACCGCCTGCGTCTGCCGGGCCCGGAAGCGCTCGACCGCCTCGCGGAACCGGGGATGCTTCGCCCCGAGGATGGCCGCCGCGAGGATCGCGGCGTTCACCGCGCCCGGCCGGCCGATGGCGAGCGTCCCGACGGGCACACCGGCCGGCATCTGGACGATCGAGAGCAGGGAGTCGAGCCCGTTGAGCGTGCGCGACTCCACCGGGACTCCCAGCACCGGCAGCGGCGTCTTCGCGGCGGTCATCCCGGGCAGGTGCGCCGCCCCGCCGGCGGCGGCGATGATCACCTCGAGGCCGCGGCGCGCGGCCGAGCTGGCGTACTCGAACAGAAGGTCGGGCGTCCGGTGAGCCGAGACGATGCGCACCTCATGTGGGACGGTCAGCACCGACAGCGTGGCGGCCGCATGGGCCATCGTCTCCCAGTCGGACCGGGAGCCCATGATCAGGCCGACCAGCGGGCGCGCGTCGCGCTTCTTCGCCATCGGAGCGCTCCGCGCCGTAGTATAGCGCGGGCTGCCAGAATGCGCGCCGGCCACGGATAGCCACGCATGGGACCTCTCCTCATCGTTCTCGCGGCCGTGACCTGGGGCACGACCGGGGCGACGATGAAGCTGATCGACGCCGGCGGGTCCCCCGTGTCGCCGCTCCTGGTGGGCTTCTTCCGCGTCGCCATCGCCGCCCCCGTCCTG
Organism: uncultured Candidatus Rokubacteria bacterium; assembly: GCA_963799055.1. GTDB lineage: Bacteria > Methylomirabilota > Methylomirabilia > Rokubacteriales > DASRDR01 > DASRDR01. The sequence continues at coordinate 142,357 of CAWCVP010000012.1, read as the reverse complement.
TGCGTCGCCTCGCGGTGGCTCGGGGGCCCCATGCGCGTGGGCGATCGCGGTGAGCGCGTCCGCCTCCTGGTGGCGGGACTCGCGATGGGCGCCTTCCAGGTGTTCTACTTCGCGGGCGTGGCGAAGACGTCGGTCGCGGTGGGATCCCTGGTCGCGATCTGCAGCGCCCCGATCTTCATCACGGTCCTGGCCGCCGCGCTGCTCGGGGAGCGCATCGACGGCCGGACCTGGGCGGCGCTCTGCGCCGGGATCGCGGGCGCCGCCTTCCTCACGGTCGGGCCCCACGGGCTCGGCCGGCTTCCGCCGGGATTCGTCGGGGGTGTCCTCCTGGCCCTGGGCGGCGGCGTCTCGTACGCCACCTACGCCGTGATGGTGAAGGACGTCGTCCGCCGCGTGGCGCCGCTCACCGTCGCCGCGCTCACCTTCTCGATCGCGGCGCTGTCGCTCCTGCCGGTGCTCTTCGTGGAGGCGCCGCCGGTCGACGCGCGCGCATGGACGCTCCTCGCCTATCTCGGGGTCGTGCCGACGGCCGTCGCGTACATTCTCTACGTCCTCGGGCTCCGGACGACCTCGGTGGTCGTCTCGGGGGTGCTGACCCTGGTCGAGCCCCTCACGGCGACGCTCCTCGGCGTCCTGTTCTTCGGTGACCGGCTGGGGCCGATCGGCACGCTCGGGGCGACGCTCCTGCTCGGGGCCGTGCTGGGGCTCACGCTCCGGCGCCGACGGGCGTCTCCGCCTCCACCGACGGGAAGCGGAACGCCTCCGTGACGGCGCCCGACACCCCGGCCTCCACCAGACGGCCCACGTCGAGCCGCTGCTCGGCCGCCTGGACGGCGCCGGCGTCCGCGCGCGTCTCCGGGTGCTTCGGCACGAAGAGCGTGCAGCAGTCCTGGTCGGGCTCGATGGAGATCTCGTAGGTGCCGATGGCGCGCGCCTCGCGGATGATCTCTTCCTTGTCGGTGCCGATCAGCGGCCGGAACACCGGCATCCCGACGACCTCGGTCGTCCGCGCCAGGTTCTCGAGCGTCTGGGACGCGACCTGACCGAGGCTCTCGCCCGTGACCAGGGCGAGCGCTCCCGCGCTTCGGGCGATCGCCTCCGCGATCCGCGCCATGAGGCGGCGGTACACCACGACGCGGAGCGGCGGCGGCACGCCGAGCACGACCTCCCGCTGGATCTCGCCGAAGGGCACGAGCCAGAGCCGGGCCCGGAACTGGTGGCGCGCCAGCCGCTCGACGAGCGTCCGCGCCTTCCGCTGCGAGGTGTCGGCCAGGTACGGGACGGAGTGGAAGTGGACGAACTCGACCTCGCAGCCCCGCTTCTGGAGACGGCAGGCGGCCACCGGCGAGTCGATCCCGCCCGAGAGCAGCGCGACGACGCGTCCCGACACGCCGACCGGCAGGCCCCCCGGTCCGGCGACCCGGTCGACGAAGACGAAGGCCTCCCGGGGCAGGAGATCCACGCGCACGGTCAGCGCGGGCTCGCTCAGGTTCACGCGCGTCGGAAAGTGCTGAAGGACGAGGGCGCCCAGCTCCCGGTTGATCTCGTCGGAGGGCATGGGAAAGACCTTGAACGTGCGGCGCGCGGTGATCCGGAACGATTCGAAGCTCCGTCCCTCGAGAAGCTGGAGCACCGCCGCCTGCACGGCCCGCCACTCCGGCGGGAGCGACAGCGCGGGCGCGAAGTACGCGATCCCGAACACGGTCGCGACGCGCTCCTTCACGAGGGCGACGTCGGCGTCCGGCTCGAGGTCCAGAACCAGGCGGCCCGGCAGCCGCCGGATCCCCCGCACGCCGCACCCGGCCGTCACCTCCGATGAGGTTGCGGGCCAGCCGGCGAAGGAACAGCGGACGGTTGCCGCCCTTGAGGCTGATCTCGTGGTAGTGGACGACCACGCACGGAGACGGCGTCCGGTCGCCCACGCGCTCTAGGTCCCCTGCTCGGGTCGGCGCCGGTGCTTCGGGCGTCGACGGTAGACGGTCGGAGGAACCTCGACCTTCGGCGGCTTTCTCGGCATCGGCTTCCGGGGCGCGGCGGGCCTGGGAGCGCGCTTCCTGGCCACCGTCGTGACGCGAGCTCAGTAGACCGCGGTGGGAAACGTCGCCACGCTCGCCGGTCGTCCGACCCGCCGGACCATCTTCACGCCGCCCCACGCCGTGCCGTCGAGGGCGCCCAGGATGCCGTCGTGAATGGCCCAGCTCCGCCCCCGGATCGTCCAGGCGAAGTCGGGCTCGCGAAACGCCGTGGACCCGTCGAGCGCACGGTGCAGCCGGCCACCCCGACGGAACTCCCCGTCGATCGCCTCCATCAGCTCGCGACCCAGGAAGTAGTCGCAGCCATGCCGCTCGTAGAGAAGCGCCGAGTGGTAGAAGAGGGGCTCCACGAGGAACAGCTCCTTGCCGAGCAGCCGGCAGAAGTCGTCCATCGCGTCGAGAACGCGGCCTAGCAACCGCAGCCCCCGACGCACCTGGCCCGGGGCGAGCCCCGCCACGAGCGCGCGCCGCTCCTCGGCGAGGTTCCGCGTCACGGTGCCGAACAGCGTGTCCTGGCCCTCCTCGTCCCGGTCGATCCCGAACCGCTCCGCTCCGGGATCGGTGACCTGGACGAAGGAGAGCTCGGGAACCGCGAAGGGCCCCATCTCGACGTCGACGAGGACCAGCGGATCGCGGTCGTCGCGCGACGCCCGGAGCTCGATCCGGGCCCAGCTCTGCTCGGAAGGTGCGAAGACCCGGAGGAGACGGTGACCCGCAGCGTTGAGCCCCGTCGTCGGATCGACGCCGAAGCGCGCGCAGACCTCGGAGGGAATGAGCCGGCCGTAGAGACCGTCGCGAAGCGGCGCCGGCAGCCCGTTGAGCTCCTGGAGGGAGCCGAGCTCGAGACCGGCGACGCGCGTGTCCCTCAACCGCCCGTCCCGTCCCCATCCGCGACAGGCCTCGACGGGGCCCGCCCGGCTCCGGCCGGTCGCCGGTCCCAGAGTGCGCGGGCAAGCGCGAGATCCTCCGGGGTGTTGAGGTTCATGAACGCGACGCTCGGATCGGCGAAACGCTCCACCGTGGCCGCCGGGACGCGGACGACGCTGACCTCGTCGAAGAAGCCCACCACCTTGAGCTGGCCCGCGCGAAGACGCCGTTCCATGGCCGGCAGGCAGGCCTTGCCGTAGACGGCGTGGAGCGGCTGGAGCTCGCCGGCCGCGTCGGGAATGACGACGTCGGCCTCGGCGGCGCGACCGGCCAGATACGCGACGAGCGGGGCCGAGAGGAACGGCATGTCGCACGCCACGCACAGCGCCGCGTCGCCGGGCGCGGCGCGGAGCCCGGAGTAGATCCCACCCAGCGAGCCGCCTTCCGGGAACACGTCACCCACCATGGGAAGGCCGAGACGGGCGTAGAGATCCGGAGTGTTCGTGACGACCAGGCAGTCGGACAAGCTCGATTGCAACGTCTCCGCTATGTGCTCGATCAGTGGCCGGCCGCCGAACGGAAGGAGCGCCTTCGGGGACCCGCCCATCCGCCGGCTCTTGCCGCCGGCGAGAATCACACCGCTAACCCGGGGCATCGATGAAACCGCATGCATGATAGCACCCCCGGCCCCGACGGCCGGTCAGGTTTCAGACCCGAAGATCGTCTGCCGACAGGACCACCGCCCCGGGGCGAAGGATCGCCGGGCCCGCCCCGGTCAGATCCAGGACGGTCGACGGCGGCCCGCCGGGTGTCGCGCCGCCGTCCAGCACGAGGTCGATGCCCCCCCCGAGCGCGGCGATCACCTCGTCGGCCGTCCTCGGGCTCGCGCCGCCGTGCAGGTTGGCGCTCGGCGCCGTGACCGGCGCGCCGACCGCCGCCACGAGCGCCCGGGCCACGGCATGGCCGGACAGCCGAACGCCGATCGTCCCGGTGCCCGCGGTGAGGGCCGCCGGAACCGCCGGGTGCGCCGGCAGGACCAGCGTCAAGGGGCCTGGCCAGTACCGCGCCGCGAGCCGGCGCCCCAGGTCGGGCACGTCGCGCGCAACGCGCCCCACCATGTCGAAAGAGTCGACGAGCACGAGGAGCGGCTTCTCGGCCGGCCGACCCTTCACCTCGAAGATCCGGGCCACGGCCCTCTCGTCGAACGCATGGGCGCCGAGCCCGTAGAAGGTCTCGGTCGGGAGCGCGACGAGCCCTCCGGCCCGCAGGACGCGGGCGGCCGCCTCGACCGCCGCCGGGGCCGGTCGGCTCGCGTCGACGACGAGCCGATCCGGCCCGCTCATGGGCGCCGGAGGGCGCGGTGGCCGATGTCCCGACGGTAGTGCACCCCGTCGAAGCGGATCTCCCCCGCCGCGGCGTAGGCGGCCGCCACGGCGGCGGGTATGTCGGCACCCAGCGCGGTCACGCCAAGGACACGGCCGCCCGCGGTGACGAGGCCGCCGTCGCGGCGGGCCGTGCCGGCGTGAAAGACCGTGACGCCCGGTCGGGCCTCGGCCCGCTCGATCCCCTCGATCGGCAGGCCGGTCGCGTACTCGCCCGGATACCCGCCCGACGCGAGCACGACGCACGCGGCAGCTTCCGGTCGCCAGGCCACCGACGCCGGCAGCCCGCGCCCCTCCGCGACGGCCTGACAGAGCGGCAGGAGGTCGTCGGCCAGCCGCAGCATGAGCGCCTGGCACTCCGGGTCGCCGAACCGGACGTTGTATTCGAGGACCCGCGGCCCGGCGGGCGTCAGCATGAGGCCCGCGAACAGCACGCCGCGATAAGGCCGTCCCTCGGCCGCCATCCCGCGGATCGTGGGCGCGAGCACGGTCTCCGTGATGTGACGCGCGAGCGTCGGGTCGAGCGCCGGGGCCGGGGAGTACGCGCCCATGCCGCCCGTGTTCGGTCCCCGGTCGCCGTCGAAGACGGCCTTGTGGTCCTGCGCCGACGCGAGCGGACAGACCGTGCGGCCGTCGGTCACGGCGAAGACCGAAACCTCGTCGCCCTCGAGGAGCTCCTCGACGACCACGCGCGCCCCGGCGTCCCCGAACACCCGGCGCTCGAGCATGTCGCCGATGGCCTGATCGGCCTCGGCCGGGTCACGGCAGACCACCGCGCCCTTGCCGGCGGCCAGACCGTCGGCCTTGACCACCGCCTGCCCGCCGAGCTCCATGACGAACGCGCGGGCCGCCGCCGGATGGTCGAACACGCCGAACCGCGCCGTCGGGATGCCGTGGCGGACGAACAGCTCCTTGGCGAAGACCTTGGAGCTCTCGAGCGCCGCCGCCGCGCGGGAGGGGCCGAAGACCGGGCGGCCGCGGGCCTCGAGCGCGTCCGCCACACCCAGCGCGAGCGGCCCCTCCGGTCCCACCACCGTCAGGTCGATCCGCTCACGGTCCGCCAGCGCCGCGATCCGCCGCGACGTCGTCGGCGCGGATCGGCACGCACTCGGCGACGCCCGCGATGCCGGGATTGCCGGGCGCGGCGTAGAGCGCCCCGAGCCGCGGGCTCCGGGCGAGCTTCCAGGCGAGCGCGTGCTCGCGCCCGCCGCTTCCGACGAGAAGGACCCTGAGCCCCGCCACCGGCTACCCTGGCTCCTCGCCGCTCACCCACTCCCGGGCGATCTCCGCCCACTGGCTGTCCGGGTCCAGCTCGAGGTAGCGCGCCCAGTGACGCCGAGCAGCCGGGCCGTCGCCGACCCGCTCCAGCGCGGCGGCGAGGTTGAAGTGGGCGTCGGCGTAGTCGGGACGGATCTCGAGCGCGCGGCGGTACCAGATCATGGCGGTCGGCGGCGCGCCGAGGTCGTCGTGCAGGGATCCCAGATTGTAGGCCGCCTCGGCCAGCGTGGGGTCCGCCACGAGCGCCACCTCGTAGTGCCGCCGGGCGTCCTCGTACCGCCCCATTCGGTGCTGGAGCAGACCGAGGTTGTTCCAGGCCGCCCCATGGTTCGGCGCCAGCGTCGTCACGCGCTGGTAGGCGTCGACCGCGCGGCTCCACTGGGCAGGATCGCCGTCGAGCTCGGATGCAAGCTCGAACCAGCGCTCGGCCTCCCCGCCGGGCCGGGTCAGCGGCCGCACGAGCCCTCGGAGCGCCGAGTCGCGGGCGTCCTCCGCGAGCCCTTTCTCGGAGAACTCCATCACGACCTGGCCGGACGGCTCCAGGCGCCGGGCGTCACGCTCGATGAAGATCTCCCCGTCGAGAACCGTGACGCGCAGCTCGGCAAGCGGGGTCTCCGAATCCGGGGCGAGGCGCCGGAGCGCGTCGAGAGCCCGCCGGATCTGGCGGACGGTCACCCCCTGATCGAGCAGCGTCCGCGCGACGCGCAGCGCGACCAGATCCCGGAAGTCGTACTGGTCGGGCCGGTCCGACGCGCGCAGCAGTCCCAGGCGCCGGAGCTGATCGGCCCGGCGCGGGGTCAACGTCAGGAGCCGGACGACGTCCCGCTCCGTGAAGACCCACCCGGGCGCGGTCAATGCTTGAAGTGGCGAATCCCGGTGGTGGCCATCGCCATGCCGTGCTCGTTGGCCGCCACCACGATCTCGTCGTCGCGGATCGAGCCGCCCGGATGGATCACCGCGGTGGCGCCCGCCTCGGCCGCGACGTCGAGCCCGTCCCGGAACGGGAAGAACGCGTCGGACGCGACGGCCGCGCCCGACAGCTTGTGACCGTGCTCGCGCGCGCGCATGACCGCGAGCCTCGCCGCGTCCACCCGGCTCATCTGCCCTGCGCCGACGCCCAGCACCTGGTCCTCGGACGCCAGCACGATCGCGTTGGACTTCACGTGCTTGACGACCTTCCAGGCGAACCGGAGGGCGCGCCACTCGGCCGGAGTGGGCTGACGCCGGCTGACCACGCGCAGGGTGACGGGGTCGAGGCCGGCCAGGTCCGCTTCCTGGACCAGGACGCCGCCGGGGACGCTGCGAATCTCGAGGGGCGACGCGCCGGCCAGAGGCCGCCCGACGGGCACCTCGAGCACGCGCAGCTTCTTCTTGGCGCGCCGGAGCTCCTCGAGCGCGTCCGCCTCGAACGCCGGCGCGAAGAGGATCTCGAGGAGGATCCCCGACAAGGCGTCCACGAGGCGCCGGTCGACGGGCCGGTTCACGCCGACGATTCCGCCGTAGATCGAGACGGGGTCGGACGCGCGGGCGCGCTCGAACGCCGCGCCGACGTCGGATCCGACGGCGGCCCCGCAGGGGTTCGTGTGCTTGACGACGACGGAGGCCGGCTCCGCGAACTCCTGCAGGAGACCCAGCGCGCCCGCGAGGTCGAGGAGGTTGTTGTAGGAGAGCTCGGGCCCGTGGAGCTGCCGGAGCGCGCCAAGCCCTCCGATCCCGAGCACGGTGCTGATCGGCCGGTAGAACGCGGCCTGCTGGTGCGGGTTCTCGCCGTAGCGGAGCGCCGTCACCCGCTCCACCTCCAGGCGGATCACGGGGGGAAAGCGCAGCGGGTCGGCCGTGGCGGGCGTCGCCGACGGGCCGGGCGCGCGCAGCCACGTGGCGATCGCCGCGTCGTACTGGGCAGTCCGGCGGAAAGCCTCCAGCGCCAGCCGCCGGCGCGTGTCCATCGACACCGTCCCGCCGGAGCGTCTGAGCTCCTCCAGGACCGGCCCGTACTGGATCGGGTCGACCAGGACCACGACGCCCGCGTGGTTCTTCGCCGCCGCGCGGATCATCGCCGGACCCCCGACGTCGATCTGCTCGACGGCATCCTCGAAGGGCACCCCGGGCTGGGCGACGGTCCGCTCGAACGGATAGAGATTCGACCACCACCAGTCGATCGGCCCGATCCCGTGGCGCGCCAGGGCCTCCTCGTGCGCCGGCAGGTCCCGCCGGGCGAGGATGCCGCCGTGGATCGCCGGGTGGAGGGTCTTCACCCGCCCGTCGAGCATCTCGGGGAATCCCGTCACGTCGGCCACCTCGCGGACCGGCAGCCCGGCGGCCGCGATCACCCGCGCGGTCCCCCCGGTGGAGACGAGCTCGATCCCCAGCTCCACCAGGCCCTCGGGCGAGGTCGACCAGCCCGGCCTTGTCGGAGACGGAGAGCAGGGCGCGTCGAACCGCCGTCATGCGCCCTCCCTCGCACCCGCACCCGGCGGCCGCTCACCTCGATGCGCCCCTCGGCGAAGAGCCGGATGGCCTCGGGGTAGAGCCGGTGCTCCTCGACCAGGATCCGCGCGGCTCAGCGTCTCCTCCGTGTCGTCCGGGAGCACCGGGACCGCCGCCTGCAGCACGATCGGGCCCGGTGTCCACGCCCTCGTCGACCAGGTGCACGGTCGCCCCGGCGACCCTGACGCCGTGCTCGAGCGCCTGGCGCTGGGCGCGGAGCCCGGGAAAGGCCGGCAAGAGCGCGGGATGCACGTTCAGGACGCGCATCGGGTAGCGTCGGACGAAGCCCGGCGACAGCACCCGCATGTAGCCGGCGAGACAGACCAGCTCGACGGCGTGCTCGTCGAGGACCCGCGCCACCGCGTCGTCGAAGGCCGTCCGGTCCGGATGCGGCATGAGGATCGACGTGCACGGCCCGGATCCCCGCCCGTCGGGCGCGGTCGAGGGCGGCGGCGTCCTTCCGGTCGCTGACGACGACGGCCACCCGGGCGGGGCAGCGCCCGGCGTCGATCGCGTCGAGGATGGCCTGGAGGTTCGACCCCCGGCCCGAGGCGAGAACGCCGAGGATGAGAGGACCCGATCGCATCGCGCGCTCATTCTACCCCCGGGGTCAGGCCCTGACTTTGACTTTCAGCCAATCCCCACCCGGCGGCGGCCGGAAAGTCAAAGTCAAGGCCTGACCCCGTCGGGCTCGAGACGCGCCAGGACGCCCTTGCTCGCGTCGCTCAGGAGGTAGAGGTACCCGTCGGGCCCGAAGCGCACGTCGCGGATCCGGCCGATCGCGTCCCGCATGAGGCGCTCCTCGCGGACGACGCGCTCGCCGTCCAGCTCGAGCCGCACCAGTGACCGGTCGACCAGCGCCCCGACGAAGAGGTTCCCGCGCCAGCGCGGGAACCGGTCGCCGCCGTAGAAGGCCATCCCGGAGGGCGCGATGGAAGGGACCCACACGTGCAGCGGCGAGCGCCACGTCCGGGCGGGCGGTGCCCTCGCCGATCCGGAATCCGGTGCCGTATTCCTTCCCGAAGGTGATCACCGGCCAGCCGTAGTTCCGCCCGGCGCGGATCACGTTCACCTCGTCGCCGCCCTGCGGCCCGTGCTCGTGGGCCCAGAGCTCCCCGGTCACCGGGTGGAGGGCCGCTCCCTGCACGTTCCGATTCCCGAACGAGAAGATCTCGGGCCGGGCGCCCGGCCGATCCCGGAAGGGATTGTCGGCCGGGACGCGGCCGTCGTCGTGGAGCCGGACGATCTTGCCCCGTGGTCGTCCAGGCGCTGGGCCGGCGTGGCGCTCGCCGCGATCGCCGAGCGTCACGTAGAGGTGTCCGGCGCGGTCGAAGACCAGGCGCGAGCCGAAGTGCTGGCGGCCGCCCGACTTCGGCTGGAGCCGGAAGATGCACCTCGACGTCCGCGAGTCTGCCCGCCGCGCAGCCGGCCTCGGAGGACCTCGGTAGCCGCGCCGCCCTCACCCGGCGCGGCATACGAGAGATAGACCCATCCGGTCTCCGGGTACCGGGGATGGAGGGCGACGTCGAGCAGCCCACCCTGCCCGCGGACCGCGATCGCCGGCAGGCCCCCGATCGGCTGCGGCTCGAGCCGCCCGTTCGCGATCAGGCGGAGCCGGCCCGGCCGCTCGGTGACCAGCAGGCGTCCGTCCGGCAGGAACGCCAGGCCCCAGGGATGCTCGAGGCCCTCGACCAGCACCACGACCCGGAACGCATGCCGCTCCGACTGGATCACCCGCGGCTCGGCCGCCGGCGCCGGCGGAGGCAGGCCCGCGCTCCCGAGCGCGAGGAGGCCGACCCCGAGGGCTCCGCTTCGACGAGCCCACGCGTGCGTGCCGGTCACCGGTACGTCACCCCGCGGGAACCCTGGCGGATCTCCCCGATCCGGAAGGCCGGAACGCGCTCCTTCCAGAGCCGCGCGAGCACGCGGGCCGCGCCCGCCTCAGGCACCACGAGCACGAAGCCGATCCCCATGTTGAAGACCCGGAACATCTCCCCCTCGTCGATCCGGCCGCGGCGCTGGAGCCACCGGAAGACCTCGGGAACGGGCCAGGTGCCACGCCGGATCACGGCGCGGCAGCCCGGGGGCAGGACGCGCGGGAGGTTGCCGGTGAGCCCGCCGCCGGTGACGTGAGCCATCGCCCGGATCCTCGCGCCCGCGCGCAGGAGCGCCAGGACCGGCTTGACGTAGATCCGCGTCGGACGGAGCAGCTCCTCCCCCACGGTCCGGTTGAGGCCGGCGACGCGGTCGCGGACCTTCAGGCGGAGTCGCTCGAAGACGACCTTGCGGGCGAGGCTGTACCCGTTCGAGTGGAGGCCGTTCGAGAGCAGCCCGATCACCGCGTCGCCCGGGCGGACGCCGCGCCCGTCGATCAGGCGGCGCCGCTCGACGACCCCCAGCGCGAAGCCCGCCAGGTCGTACTCCCCCGCCGCGTAGAAGTCGGGCAGCTCCGCGATCTCGCCGCCGATGAGGGCGCACCCGGCCTCGCGGCAGCCGGCGGCGATCCCGCGAACCACGGCCTCGATCGTGCGCGGCACGACGCGGTTGGTCCCGACGTAGTCGAGGAAGACCAGGGGCTCGGCGCCGTGGACCAGGAGGTCGTTGACCCCCATGGCGACCAGGTCGATGCCGATGGTGTCGTGGCGGTTCGCGAGGAACGCGACGCGGAGCTTCGATCCGACGCCATCGGTCGACGCCAGGAGAACGGGCTGGCGGTAGCCGCGGGGAATCCGGAAGAAGCCGGCGAAGGCGCCGATGTCGCCGAGCACCTCCGGCCGGTAGGTCGACCGCGCCCAGGGCGCCAGGCGCCGGACGGCCTCTTCGCCCGCGTCGATGTCGACGCCGGCCGCCCGGTAGGTGAGGCGCGCCCGGGCCGGGGGGCGCGCGGAACGGCGCGCGGGGCTCACTCGGGGTCGAAGAGACCGAGCTGCGCCGTGTCCTCTCTCGGGAACCCGACCTCGTAGGCGCCGCTGAAGCAGGCGTGGCAGAAGCGGCCCCCGTCCCCGCCGACCGCCTTCAGCATTCCGTCGAGCGAGAGGTAGCCCAGCGAGTCGGCGCCGACGTACCGGCGGATCTCCTCCACGCGGTGGCTCGACCCGATCAGCTCCTTGCGCGTCGGGGTGTCGATGCCGTAGTAGCAGGGCCACTGGATCGGCGGCGACGAGATCCGCATGTGCACCTCGCGGGCGCCCGCCGACCGGATCATCTTCACGATCTTCCGGCTCGTCGTGCCGCGCACGATCGAGTCGTCGACGACGACGACGCGCCGTCCCTCGATCGTCTCCCGCATCGGGTTCAGCTTGATGCGCACGCCGAAGTGCCGGATGCCCTGCTGAGGCTCGATGAAGGTGCGGCCGACGTAGTGGTTCCGGATGAGCCCCATCTCGAACGGGATGCCCGACCGCTCGGCGAAGCCGAGCGCGGCCCCGACCCCCGAGTCGGGGACCGGGATGACGATGTCGGCCTCCACGGGGTGCTCCTCGGCCAGACGGTGGCCCAGCGCCTTCCGGGCCTGGTACACGTTCTGACCCCAGAGCGAGGTGTCGGGCCGGGCGAAGTAGACGTACTCGAAGACGCACTGGAGCTGCTTCCTCGGCGGGAACGGCTTGATCGAGCGCAGGCCGTTCTGGTCGATCAGCACGATCTCCCCGGGCTCGACGTCGCGCACGTACTCGGCCTCCAGGAGGTCGAGGGCGCAGGTCTCCGAGGCCAGGAGCCACGTCTGACCCAGCCGTCCGATCACGAGCGGGCGGAAGCCGTGGGGGTCCCGACATCCGATCAGCGTGTCCGGGGTGAGCATGACGACGGAGTAGGCGCCGCTCACCTGGCCGAGCGCCTGGGTCAGCGTGCGCTCGAGGCTGCTGCGGTCGGCGGCCGCGCGATGAGGTGGAGGATCACCTCCGAATCGGACGTCGACTGGAAGATGGCGCCGAGGGCCTCCAGCTCCGTGCGGAGCGCGTCGGCGTTGACCAGGTTGCCGTTGTGGCCGAGCGCGATCGGGCCCCGGGAGAACGAGGCGCTGATGGGCTGGGCGTTCCGGAGCGTCGAGGAGCCGGCGGTCGAGTAGCGGACATGCCCCATCGCCGCCCGGCCCGGCAGACGCCGGAGGCGCTCGGGTGAGAACACGTCGGCCACCCACCCCATTGCCTTCTCGACGTGCAGCGTGCGGCCGTCGGTCGCCGCGATGCCGGCCGACTCCTGCCCCCGGTGCTGGAGCGCGTAGAGCCCCAGGTAGGTCAGGTTCGCGGCCTCCGGGTGATCGAAGACGCCGAAGATGCCGCACTCGTCGTGGAACTTGTCGTCGTCGAGCCAGGGCGTGCTCACTGGGCTCCTCCATTGATCGGACCTGCGATCGGACGGCCTTCGGCCTGTGGCGGCCGGTGGCGGCGTGCGTCCAGCGCCCGGGTCAGCCCGTTCTCGAACGCGTCTGCGAGGGCGTCGACGGACAGCGACACGCCGGGGCGGGCCGCGATCCGCATCTCGAGCCGATCCCCGCCCACGCGCCCGAGCACCTCCACGGGCACCGCCCACTCTCCCACGATCCGCTCCAGGCGCTCGACGTCTCCCGGCGCCACCGTGATCAGGATGCGCGACGGCGCCTCACCGAAGAGGACCTCCGTCACGCGCGCCCCATCCGGCAGGGTCACCGTGGCGCCGACCCGCCGCGGACCGCTGACGCAGCACTCCGCGAGCGCCACCGCCAGGCCGCCCTCGGCGACGTCGTGGGCCGACCGGACGCATCCGGCCTCGATGGCCGCCAGGCACGCCGCCTGGATCGCGCGCTCCCGCTCGAGGTCGAGCGGAGCGAGCGGCCCACCCAGCCGACCGTGAACGGTCTGGAGGTACTCGCTGCCCCCGAGGCTTCCCGCGGGCTCCCCGAGCAGGACGACGACGTCTCCGTCCTCCTTGAACCACTGCGTCGTCCGGCGCTCCGCGTCCTCCAGGAGCCCGACGACACCGATGACGGGGGTCGGCAGGATCGGCCGTCCCAGCGTCTCGTTGTAGAAGGAGACGTTGCCTCCGGTGACCGGGATGCCGAGCGCCTCGCAGGCCGCGGCGATCCCGTCGACGGTCTCCGCGAATTGCCACATGATCTCCGGTCGCTCGGGCGAGGCGAAGTTCAGGCAGTTGGTCACGGCCAGCGGCCGGCCCCCCGCGCACACCACGTTGCGGGCCGCCTCGGCGACGGCCAGGGCCCCGCCCTGGAACGGATCGAGGTACCCGTACCGACCGTTGCCGTCGGTGGCGACGGCGACGGCCCGCGGCGTCCCCTTGATCCGAAGGACCGCCGCGTCGGAGCCCGGAAGCACGAGCGTGTTGATGCCGACCATGTGGTCGTACTGGCGCCAGATGCTGCGCTTCGACGCGATGGTCGGCGCCGCCAGGAGCCGGAGCAGGACCTGCCCCGGATCGTCCGGCTCCGGCAGCGTCCGTGGGTCGAACGCCCGCGCGCCGTCCAGCCAGTCGGGGCGCGCCCGCGGCCGCTCGTAGACCGGCGCCTCGTCGGTCAGCGCCGTGACCGGCACCTCGGCCACGACCTCGCCCCGCATGCGGGCGCGGAGGACGCCGTCGGCCGTGACGCGACCGATGGGGACCGCGTCGAGCTCCCACTTGTGGAAGACCCGCTGGACCTCGGCCTCCCGGCCTCGCTCGACGACGAGGAGCATGCGCTCCTGCGACTCCGAGAGGAGGATCTCGTACGGCGTCATCCCCGGCTCGCGCTGGGGCACCCGGTCGAGGTCGACGTCCGCGCCCGTTCCCGCGCGCGCCGGCATCTCGGAGAGCGAGCAGGCCAGCCCGGCGGCGCCCATGTCCTGGATCCCCACCACCGCGCCGGTCCGGAACGCCTCGAGACAGGCCTCGAGGAGGAGCTTCTCGGTGAACGGGTCGCCGACCTGCACGGTCGGCCGCCGCTCGGCCGAGGTCTCGTCGAAGGCCTCCGACGCCATCGTCGCCCCGTGGATGCCGTCACGGCCGGTCTTGGCGCCGACGTACACGAACGTGTTCCCCACCCCGTCGGCACGCGCCCGGTAGATCCCGGTCTTCGGCACCAGGCCGAGACACAGGACGTTGACGAGCGGATTCCGCGCGTACTCCGGAGCGAAGGCGACCTCCCCCCCGACCGTCGGGCAGCCGAAGCAGTTCCCGTAGTGGGCGATCCCGGCGACGACGCCGCCGAGGAGATGCCGGGTCGACGGGTCGTCGGGGGAACCGAAACGCAGGGAATCCAGGAGGGCGATGGGGCGAGCCCCCATGGTGAAGATGTCCCGGAGGATGCCGCCGACCCCCGTGGCCGCCCCCTGGAACGGCTCGATGAACGAGGGGTGGTTGTGGCTCTCGATCTTGAAGGCCAGGGCCAGTCCGCCCCCGACGTCGACGACGCCCGCGTTCTCACCGGGCCCCTGCAGGACGTGGGGACCCTTGGTGGGGAGGCGCCGGAGATGCACGCGGGAGGACTTGTAGGAGCAGTGCTCGGACCAGAGCGCGGAGAACAGCCCCAGCTCCGCGTAGGTCGGGTCCCGGCCCAGCAGGCGCACGACGCGGTCGTACTCCTCCCGCGTGAGCCCGTGGGCAACGGCCAGGTCCGGCGTGACCTTCGGCTCGGACCCCATCACGGGCATCCGCGCCCCTCCCCGGCCCTAGCGGCCCAGTACGGATCCGTTCTCGACGAGGCTTCCCAGGACCGAGTGGAACAGGAGCAAGCCGTCGGTGCTGCCGACGCTGGTCTCGGCCGCGCGCTCCGGGTGCGGCATGAGCCCGACGACCGTGCCTTCCTCGTTCGACACGCCGGCGATGTTCCAGACCGAGCCGTTGGGATTCGCGATGTTGGTCACCTCGCCCGCTTCGGTCGCGTAGCGGAAGACGATCTGGTCGCGCTCCCGCAGCTGGCGGAGGAGGCCCGGCTCGACGTGGTAGCGCCCTTCCCCGTGCGCGATCGGCATCTTCAGGACCTGGCCCCGGCGGAGCCCCCGCGTGAACGGGCTCTCGGTCTGCTCCACGGCGACGTGGGTCCACTGGCACCGGAACTGGAGGCAGTCGTTCCGCAGGAGCGTGCCCGGCAGGAGTCCCGCCTCGCACAGGATCTGGAAGCCGTTGCAGCTTCCCAGGACCAGCCCGCCGCGGGCCACGAAGCCTGGCAAGGCGGCCACGATCGGCGAGCGCCCCGCCACGGCCCCGGCGCGCAGGTAGTCCCCGTAGGAGAACCCGCCCGGCAGGACGAGGCAGTCAAAGCGGTCGACATCGGTGTCCCGGTGCCACACGTACTCGACCGGCTGGTGGAGCACCTGGGAGATGACGTGGTGGAAATCCATGTCACTCCACGTGCCCGGGAAGATCACGACGCCGAATCGCATGAAGCCTCCTCTCCCGATGAAGCCTCCCTCCGAACCACCCACGCGAATTCTACTACGCGGCCCGCACGCGCACAAGACGACGGCGCTCAGGTCGCGCGCCGGCGCTCGTCACCCTCCACCACTTCGCACGTGTAGTCCTCGATCACCGGGTTGGCCAGGAGCTTCCGGCACATGTCGTCCAGCCGCTCGCGCGCCCGCGCGGCGTCCGTCTCGTCGAGCGTCATCTCGAGCACCTTCCCGACGCGAAGGTCGCGCACCTCGGGAAAGCCGAGGCCCTCCAGGGCCCGCTGGATGGTCGTTCCCTGCGGATCCAGGATCCCGGGACGCAGCCGTACCACGATCCGGGCTCTCATCCTGCGCCCTCCCCGGTGAGCCCGACCCGGCGGAACACCGCGTCGACGTGACGCAGGTACCACCCGGGATCGAAGCAGGCCTTCAGAGCCTCCGGACCGAGATGACGGGTGACCTCGGGATCGGCCTCGAGGCATTCCAGGAAGGCGCGACGCTCCTCCCACGAGCGCATGGCGTTCCGCTGGACCAGCTCGTACGCCGCCTGGCGGGCGAGGCCGGCATCGGTGAGCGCCAGAAGCACGCGCTGGGAGTACACCAGACCGTACGAACGGTCGAGGTTCTCGCGCATCCGGTCGGGATAGACTCGCAGGCCGTCCAGGATTCGCACCACCTGCCCGAGAAGGTAGTCGAGCAGGATCGTCGCGTCGGGCAGCACGATGCGCTCGACCGAGGAATGACTGATGTCGCGCTCGTGCCAGAGGGCGATGTCCTCGAGGGCGGCGCCGGCGTGGGAGCGGAGCACGCGGGCCAGCCCCGTCACCTGCTCGCACAGCCACGGGTTCCGCTTGTGGGGCATCGCGGACGAGCCCTTCTGGCCTTCGGCGAACGGCTCCTCCGCCTCCAGGATCTCCGTCCGCTGGAGGCTCCGGATCTCGGTGGCGATCCGCTCCAGGCTCCCCCCGACGATGGCGCACGTGGAGACCAGCTCGGCGTGGCGGTCGCGCTGGACGACCTGGGTCGACACCGGCTCGGGCTCGAGCCCGAGGGCCCGACATACCTCTTCCTCGACCTCCGGCGGCACGTGGGCGAACGTGCCGACCGCGCCCGAGATCTTGCCGACCCGCACGGCCTCCCGCGCCCGGACCAGTCGCTCGCGGCTCCGCCCGGCCTCGGCGTACCAGCCGGCGACCTTCAGTCCGAACGTCGTCGGCTCGGCGTGAATCCCGTGGGTCCGCCCGATCGTGAGCGTGTCCCGGTGCTTGAGGGCCAGCCGCCGCAGGCTCGCGCGAAGACGGTCCACCCCCGCGATCAGCCGGTCCGCAGCCTCGACGAGCGCGAGCGCCAGGGCCGTGTCCACCACGTCGGAGGAGGTCAGCCCCAGATGCACGAACCGTGAGTCCGCGCCGATCGAGGCCTCGAGGTCCGTCAGGAAGGCGATGACGTCGTGGTGGACGCGCGCCTCGATCGTGGCGATGCGGCCGGCGTCGACGCCGGCTCGCTGGTGGATCCGGGTAAGGGCGTCGGTGGGCACGACACCGCGGCGGGCCCACGCCTCGCACACCGCCAGCTCCACGCGAAGCCAGCGCGCGTACCGGGCGTCGTCGCCCCAGAGGGCGGCCATCTCGGGGCGAGCGTACCGCGGGATCATGGCGAGACTCGCCTCAGATCCGGATGCCGTCGGGGACCCGCACCTCCGGTCCCTTGGGTCCGAGAGCGACGAGGGACAAGGATCCCTCGAACAGCCGACCGGCCAGGCTCTCCACGTCGCCCATCGTCACCCGCTCGATGTCCGCCAGGATCTGGTCGAACGTGAACGACTGCCCGAAGTAGAGCTCCTGCTTCGCGATCCGCGTCATGCGACTGCCCGTCGACTCGAGGGAGAGCATGAGACTCCCCTTCAGGTGGTCCTTGGCCCGCCGGAGCTCGTCGGCCAGGACTCCGTGGGCTCGCAGCGTCCGGAGCTCCCGGAGCGTCAGGTCCACCACCCGCTGGAAGTGGGCGGGCTCCGTCCCCGCGTACACGTAGAAGAGTCCGCTGTCGCGGAACGCCGCGTTGCCCGAGTGGATGGAGTACACGAGTCCCTCGCGCTCCCGCACCACCTGGAAGAGGCGCGAGGACATGCTACCCCCGAAGATGGTGTTGAGCAGGAAGAGCACGTAGCGCTCGGACGCGTTCTGCTCGAGCCCCTGTCCGCCCAGCACGAAATGCACCTGCTCGAGTGGGCGCTCGATCAGATCCACCGCCGTGGCCAGCGCCGGCCGCTCGTCGACGCGGACGGGACGCGGCTGTCGAAAATCGAGGAAGCGCGTCCCCAGGAGATCGACCAGCTGCTCGTGGCGGAGATGGCCGGCGGCCGCGATCGTGATGCGCTCGGGACAGTACTCCGTGCGGAAATAGCGCAGCACCGTGTCCCGGTCGAGCGCCTGCACCACCTTGCGGTCGCCCAGGATGGGACGGCCGAGGGGGTGCTCCGGCCAGACCCGCTCGGCGAACAGGTCGTGGATCACGTCGTCCGGGGTGTCCTCGACCATGCCGAACTCCTGCAGGACGACCGTCTTCTCGCGCTCGATGTCCCCCCCGTCGAACCGGGGATGGAGAAGGATGTCGGAGAGCAGATCGACGGCCAGCGGCACGTGCTCGTCGAGGACCGTCACGTAGAAGCAGGTGTGCTCCTTCGTGGTGAACGCGTCCATCTGGCCGCCGACCGAGTCGATCGCGCGGGCGATGTCCTCGGCCGACCGAGACTCGGTGCCCTTGAAGACGAGGTGCTCGATGAAGTGGGAGATCCCACCCCGCTCGACGGGCTCGTGCCGGCTACCGGTCTCGACCCAGACGCCGACGGCGACGGAGCGCACGTGCGGGATCCGCTCCGTGACGAGCCGGATCCCGTTGGGGAGAATCGTCTTGCGGTACTCGCCCTCCACGCCCGCCGTAGCGTCGGTCACGCGAGCTCCGACGAGCGTCGGCCGTCAGTCCCGGTAGCGCCCACCGCGCCCCCGGTCGCCACCGCGATCCCGGTCCCCGCCGCGGTCACCACGACCCCCACCCACCGCCTCCGGCGCGTTCGCGTCGGGCTGGCCGGTGAGGTGCTCCGCGCCGAGGGCAGCGGCCTCCGGGTCCTTCACCGCCGCGCGCCGGGAGAGGCGGATCTTGCCGGACGGGTCGACCTCGATGACCTTGACGAGCACGAGGTCGCCCTCGCGCAGCACGTCCTCGACTCGCCGCGTCCGCTCCTCGGCGATCTGCGAGATGTGCAGGAGTCCCTCGGTACCGGGCATGATCTCGACGAAGGCGCCGAAGTCGACCACCTTCTTGACCTTGCCCAAGTGGCTCCGCCCGACCTCGGCCTCCTTGCAGATCCCCTGGATGATGTCGACGGCCTGCTGGACCATGCGGGCGTCGGCGCCGAAGAGCGTGACCTTCCCGTCGTCCTCGATGTCGACCTTGACGCCGGTCTGGTCCTGGATCCCGCGAACCACCTTGCCGCCCGGCCCGATGACCTCGCGGATCTTCTCGGACCTGATCCGGATCGTCACGAAGCGCGGGGCGTGAGGCGGCAGCTCGGGCCGTGGCTCCGCGATCGCCTCGCGCATCCGCGAGAGCACGAACAACCGCGCCTCTCGCGCCTGACGAAGCGCCGTCGCCATGATCTCGGATGACACGCCGGCGACCTTGATGTCCATCTGGAGCCCGGTGATGCCCTCGGCGGTCCCGGCGACCTTGAAGTCCATGTCGCCGTAGTGGTCCTCGGTCCCCATGATGTCGGTCAGGATCGCGTAGCGCTCGCCTTCCTTGATGAGCCCCATGGCGATGCCCGCCACCGGCGCCTTGATCGGCACCCCGGCGTCCATCAGGGCCAGCGAGGCGCCGCAGACCGTGGCCATGGACGAGGAGCCGTTCGACTCCAGGATGTCCGAGACGATGCGGAGCGTGTAGGGGAAGCCCTCGCGCGGCGGCAGGACGGGCAGGACGGAGCGCTCGGCGAGCGCGCCGTGACCGATCTCCCGGCGTCCCGGGCTGCCGAAGCGTCGGATCTCCCCCACGCTGAAGGACGGGAAGTTGTAGTGGAGCATGAACGGCTTGGTCGTCTCCCCTTCCAGGGACTCGACCCGCTGCTCGTCCTGCTTGGTCCCGAGCGTGGCGGCCACCAGCGCCTGCGTCTCCCCGCGCGTGAAGAGCGCGGAGCCGTGCGTCCGGGGCAGGAACGACACCTCGGCGCTGATCGCCCGAGTCTCGGTGGACTTGCGGCCGTCGATGCGGACGCCCTCCTCGAGCACCATCCGCCGGACTTCCTGCTTCTCGATCTTGTCGAGCTGCTCGCGCACCTTGGCCTTGCGCAACCCGTCGGGATCGACCGCGGCGTGGACCTCCTGCGCGACCTTCGTCAACGCCTGCGCGCGCTGGGCCTTCTCCGGGATTCGGATGACGTCCCGGATCCGACCCCGCGTCGCCTCGCGAACCTGCGCCTCGAGCGCGGGATCCTGGTGCGCGGCGGCGTCGAACTCCCATCGCGCCTTGCCCGCCAGCTGCGCCAGGGCGCGCTGGGCGCGGACCAGCTGCCGGCACTCCTGGTGCCCGAGCGCAATGGCCTCGACCAGCGTGTCCTCGGACACCTCGTTGGCTCCGGCCTCGACCATCATCACCGAATCCTCGGTCGCCGCGACCACCAGGTCGAGCGAGGTCCGGTCGAGGTCGGAGAAGGCCGGGTTCACGACGAGCCGGCCGTCGATCAGGCCGATCCGCACCGCACCGAAGGGGCCCAGGAACGGAACCCCGGCCACGCAGACGGCGGCGGACGCCCCGTTCATGGCCAGGATGCCGGGATCGTTCTCCTGGTCCGAGGAGATCGCGAGCACGATCAGCTGGATCTCGTTGCGGAAGCCCTTGGGGAACAGCGGCCGGAGCGGGCGGTCGATGAGGCGGGAGGTCAGGATCTCCTTCTCGGCCGGGCGCCCCTCGCGCTTGAAGAAGCCGCCGGGGATGCGGCCACCGGCGTAGGCCCGCTCCCTGTAATCGACGCTGAGGGGGAAGAAGTCCTGCCCTTCGACCGCAGACCGCGAGGCCACGACGGTCGCGAGGACCACCGTGTCGCCGTAGCGGACCAGGACCGAGCCGTCCGCCTGCTTGGCGACTCGGCCGGTCTCGAGGGTGAGTTTCCGGCCACCGATCTCTACTTGGGTGGAATGGGCTGCCGACATGTCCTTGCCGTCCTCTCGTGCCGGACACGGCGGGCTACACGGTCAAGCCCACCCCACCGGCCACTGCCCGGAGAGGTCACGTTCCTCCCGGGTCCTACCGAGACTGCCCCGGCGTCGCCGGGACCTACCGCCGAAGCCCGAGCTTCTCGAGGATCTGACGGTAGCGCTCGATGTCCTTGCTCTTGAGATACTCGAGGAGGCCGCGGCGCTGCCCGATCAGACGTAGCAGTCCGCGGCGCGAGTGATGATCCTTGACGTGGGACTTGAAGTGGTCGGTGAGCCCGTTGATCCGCTCCGTGAGGAGCGCGATCTGCACCTCGGGGGAGCCGGTGTCGCCGTCGTGGCGCCGGTACCCGTCGATCAGTGCTTTCTTTCGCTCGGTAGACACGGTCATGCCTCGGACCTCCCCGGGGGCGGAACCCCCAATCGCCGCCCCTGGTGCAGGCCGTGACTGCACCCTTGGGACGGTTCATCGACACCACGCAAAGGTAAACCCGATTTCAACCCGCGCATCGTACCATGCGAGGCTTGGACCTGCAACCGGTGCGCCAGCAACGACTCGATCTGGCGGCGCCGAGCTCCACGCCGGGACGCTACGCGTGGCTCAGGATCCGGCGCGCGGCGACGACATCCTCGACGATCTGGGCGCGAAGCGCCTCGAGCGAGTCGAATCGCCGCTCGCCGCGGATGCGGTCGACGAAAGCGACCGTCAGCTGGCGCCCGTAGAGGTCCGGAGACGCATCGAGCAGATACGCCTCCACCAGACGCGTCGCACCGTCGAAGGTCGGCCGGACGCCGACGTTGACGACCGCGGGAGCGGATTCCCCGTCCCACCCGGCGCGGGCCGCGTACACGCCGTCCGCCACCGCCAGGCCGGGTGGCGCGGCGAGGTTGGCGGTCGGGAATCCGAGCGTCCGCCCTCGGGCGGCCCCGCGCGCCACGATCCCGCGCACCGTGTAGGCACGGCCGAGCAGGCTCGCCGCCTGCCGCACGTCACCCTGACGGAGAGCCTCGCGGATCGACGTCGACGACACCGCGAGACCGTCCACGCGAAGAGGCGGCACGACGTGGACTTGGACCCCGACGGAGCCGGCCGTCCGCGCCAGGAGTTCCGGAGTCCCCTGCGCCCCGCGTCCGAAGGCGTGGTTGAAGCCGACGACGATCTCCCGCGCCCGAAGAAGTCCGAGGAGCACGTCCTCCACGTAGGCGTCGGCCGCTACCTCGGCGAACTGGGCGGTGAACGGGATGACGAGACACACGTCCGGACCCAGCTCGGCGATTCGCTCGAGCCGCTCGTCGAGGGACAGGATCTCCGTCGGCGCTTCGGCCGGCCGGAGAACCGCCAAGGGGTTCGGATCGAACGTCACGGCGACCGGGCGCACTCCCAGCGCGCGCGCACGCTCGACCGCCGTGCGGATCACCGCCTGGTGGCCCAGGTGCATGCCGTCGAACGTCCCCTGCGCCACCACGCTGGGCGGCGCGTCAGGCGGATACTGGTCGAGGCCCCGGACGATCCACATGGAGGAGACGTAGGGGCCTGAGCCCGAGTGGCGACAGCTCGCCGATTCCGACGAAGCGCGCGTCCACGTACACCCGGCACGGGCCGGATGTCTCGGGGCCGCCGGGGGGGACGAGGTCGGAGAGAGGGACGGTCTGGCCGTGGGTGAGCCGGCGGCCGCCCTCCGGTGACAGGGACACCGCCGCGAGGTGGGCGACCGTGCGGTCGACGGGCAGGACGCGCGCGGTGAGCCCAGCGGGGTCGCCTTCCTGGATCGCTGCCCACGGGGCGGCGTCCTCGAGCCGCAGCGCCCCCACCCGGGTCCGCGCGAGCGCCTCGATGTGGCCGCCGCACCCGAGCGCCTCTCCGAGGTCGGCGGCGAGGCTACGAACGTACGTGCCCGACCCGCACGCCACGCGGACGCGGAGGCGCGGAAGCGTCCACTCGAGCAGATCGAACGCGTAGATGCGGACCCGGCGAGGCGCTCGCTCGACTTCGATCCCTGCCCGCGCCAGCTCGTGAAGACGCCGGCCGCCGGCATGGAGGGCGGAGTACATGGGCGGCACCTGGTCGATCTCCCCGACGAACCGCGCGAGCGCGTCCTCCACCTGGGCGGCGGTCAGGGGCGGGACCGCACGCTCGGCCGTCACGGTACCGGTCGCGTCCAGGGTGTCCGTCGTGACGCCGAGGCGGACGGTCGCCAGATACTCCTTGTCCTGGCCCTGGAGATACGCGGTGAACCGGGTGGCCTCGCCGAGGAGGACGGGAAGGAGGCCGGTGGCCATGGGATCCAGCGTGCCTCCGTGCCCCACCCGGGGGACGCGGAGCACCCGCCGGAGATGTGCGACGACCTGGAACGATGTGACGCCCGGGCCCTTGTCGGCGAGCAGGAGACCGTCCGGGACCATCGGGACGGATGCCACCTCGCTCGCTCGGACCCGTCGCTCACCGACGCGCGGCGAGCGCCTCCCGGATCGCGCCGAGCACCCGCGTCTTCGCCTCGGCCAGCCCCCCGGACAGGATCAGACCGGCCGCGTTCGGGTGTCCACCGCCACCGAGGCTGGCGGCGAGACGAGCCACGTTGACCTCGCCCTTCGCGCGCAGGCTCACCTTGACGGCATCCGGCAGCTCCCGGAAGAGCACCGCGACCTTCGCCGTCCGCAGCGAGCGAGGGTAGTTCACGAACTCCTCGGCCTCGGGCAGGTCCGGCGACTCGGCCTGCGCGCGCTCGAGCACCAGCCACGCCACCGATCCATCGAGGTCGGTCTCGATCCCCTGGAGCACCTGGCCCAGGAGACGAAGCCCGCCCAGATGGCGTGTCTCGTAGACCGACGTCGCGACGTGAGCGGGATCGACACCCGCCTCGATCAGGTGCGCGGCAACTCGAAGGGTCTTCGGGGTCGTGTTGGAGTAGCGGAACGAGCCCGTATCGGTGACGATCGCCGTGTAGAGGTTCACCGCGACGTCGGCGGTCAGCGGAAATGCCGCCGCCTGGAGCAGATCGTAGACCATCTCCCCCGTCGCCGCCGCCCGGGTGTCCACCCAGTTGACGTCGCCATAGCGCCGGTTGTCTCCGTGGTGGTCGATGTTGAGCACGCGGACGCCCGGCGCCCGCGCGCCCTCGAGCAAGCCGCCGAGCCGAGCGGGATCGGGGCAGTCCAGCGTGATCACGAGGTCGAACCCATCGCGGCCGGTTTTCCACTGCTCGAGGTCCGCGGCCCCCGGCAAGAAGTGGAAGGGATCCGGCACGGGATGCGCGCACGCGAAGGTGGCCGCCCGCCCCGCCGCCCGCAGCGCGAGCCCGAGTCCGAGCTGCGATCCGAGCACGTCCCCGTCCGGATAGACGTGCGCGAACAGGAGGGCGCGCCGGCCCTGATGGACCGCCTCCACGACCTCGCGGGGCACCTCGGACGAGGTCATCGCGGCTCGGCTCACGCCGGTGGCTCCGGCTGGCCCGGCTCGGCCGGCCGGTCCTCGCGAGCTCGGATCTCCTCGAGGACCGTCTGGATGTGGGCGGCGTGGGCCATCGAGCGATCCGGGTGGAAGGTGAGGTGCGGGATGGCGCGCATGCGGAGGCGTGGCGTGAGCCAGTTCCGGATGAACCCCCGGGCATTCTCGAGAGCCTGAAGCGATGCTTGCCAGTCGGCCTCGGAGCCGAGGACGCTGACGTAGACCTTCGCCGTCCGGAGGTCCTTGGCGACGTCGACCTCGGTGATCGTCACGAAGCCCAGGCGGGGGTCCTTCAGCTCGCGCTGGACGAGGTGGGAGATCTCCTCCCGGATCAGCTGATTGACTCGCTGGAGTCTCACGGGGTCAGGCCTCGGTGTGGTCGAACGGCATGGAAGTCAAGGCCGACTCGCTCAGAGCACCTCGACGCGCACGTCGATGATCGCTCCGTCGGAGAGTGACTCGATGTAGTTGACGGCCTTCGAAACGACCTCGTTGGCCAGCCGGGCATCGTTCGCCACGCACGCCACCGCCAGGGTCGCCCGCTGCCACAGATCGCCGTGGTCGACCTCGGCGACGGACACGTTGAACCGGTGCTTGACCTTCTCCTTCAGGCCACGCAGCACGTGGCGCTTGCCCTTGAGCGAGTCGACCTCGCCGAAGTGCAGCTCCACCAGACCGAGCGCGACCTGTACCACCGGCGTTCTCCCTGGCGGCCCTCCGCTACAGCGTCCGCGCGACCTCCTCCGTCGTGTAGAGCTCCAGGACGTCCCCGACCTGGACGTCGAGGCTGCCCACCCCGATCCCGCAGTCCTGACCCTGAATGACCTCCCGCGCGTCGTCCTTGAAGCGCTTGAGCGAGGTGACCTGCCCTTCCCCCATGGCCCGGCCGTTCCGGACCACCCGCAGCTTCGCGCTCCGCGTCGCCTTGCCCTCGGCCAGGAAGGACCCGGCGATCGTCCCGACGTCCTTGATCGGGAACAGCGCGCGAACCTGCGCCTTCCCGAGGGGCACCTCCCGGATGATCGGGGGAAGCATTCCCGCGAGCGCCGCCTTCACGTCGTTGATCGCCTCGTAGATGACGTTGTACGCCTTGACGTCCACCCGCTCGGCTTGCGCCTGCTGCAGCGCCTTCGGCTCCGGCTTCACGTTGAAGCCGATGATGACGGCGTTGGAGGCTGACGCCAGCATGACGTCGGTCTCGGTGATGGTCCCGACCGCACCGTGGATCACGCGGACCTTGATCTCGTCCGTGGAGACGCGCTCGAGCGCGTCCTGCAAGGCCTCGAGCGACCCGTGCACGTCACCCTTCAGGATGACCCGCAGCTCCTTGACCTCGCCGGCCTCGATCTGCTTGTGCAGGTCGGCCAGCGTCACGCGCGCGCTGACCGTGACCTTCTTGTCCAGCTCCTGGCGCCGCAAGGCCATCTGGCGGGCCTTGCGCTCCTCGTCGACCGAGCGCAGGACATCCCCCGCCGACGGGACACCCGACAGGCCCAGCATCTCGACCGGATCCACGGGGCTCGCCGTCTTCACACGCTGCCGCCGGTCGTTGAACATCGCGCGGACCTTGCCGTAGTGCTGACCGACGACGACGATGTCGCCCTCGTGGAGGGTGCCCTGCTGGATCAGGACGGTGGCCACCGGACCCCGGCCCCGGTCGAGCTTGGCCTCGACCACGACGCCGCGCGCCGCCCGGTTGGGATTGGCCTTGAGCTCCATGACCTCGGCCTGCAGCGCCGTCATCTCGAGAAGCTGCTCGACCCCGGTGCCCTTCTTGGCGGACGTGTTCACGAAGATCGTCTGGCCGCCCCAGTCCTCGGGGATCAGGCCGTGGTTCACCAGCTCCTGCTTGACGCGGTCGGGAGTGGCGTCCGCCTTGTCCACCTTGTTCACGGCGACGATGATCGGGACGCTCGCCGCCTTGGCGTGATTGATCGCCTCCACCGTTTGCGGCATGACACCGTCGTCGGCCGCCACGACCAGGATCACGATGTCGGTGGCCTGCGCTCCCCGCGCTCGCATCGCGGTGAAGGCTTCGTGGCCGGGCGTGTCCAGGAACGTGACCTTGCCGTGGCTCGTCTCCACCTGGTAGGCCCCGATGTGCTGCGTGATGCCGCCGAATTCCTGCTCGGTCACCCGGGTCTTCCGGATGGCGTCGAGGAGCGACGTCTTCCCGTGGTCGACGTGTCCCATGACGGTGACGACCGGAGACCGGGGGAGAAGCTGGGAGGGATCGGCCTCCTCCTCGAGCAGGTCCAGGGTCTCGGGCGAGCGCATCTCGACGTCGAAGCCGAATCGCGCCGCGACGCCCTTGGCCTTGTCGGCGTCGAGCGGCTGGTTGATCGTCGCCATCACGCCCATGCCGACGAGCTCGCGCATGACCTCGCCGACCTTCTTGCGCATGCGCTCCGCCAGCTCGGCGACGGTGACGGACTCGGCGAGCCGGAGCACCTCGCGCGGGCCGGCGTCGGCCGCCGGTGGAGCGGGCGCCGCCGCCGCTACCGCCGGGATCTCGGAAGGCACGGTGACCTTGTCGATCGTCGCGGCCGGGGCGACGACCCGGTCCGCCTCCGCAGGCGCCGCCGGGGCGGCCGCCGTGTCCTCGCGTCGCGGCCGCATGGGCACGACCTTGCCGTCGGTCGGCGCCGGAGCTGCCGGCTCGGCGACCCTGGACGGGGGCGCTGCGGGCTTCTCGGCGGGCCGGGCGACCTCGGAGGGAGCCGCCTCGCGTGCAGCAGGCGCGACGGGCTCCATGGGTCTGCTGGGCGTCTTCGCGGGCGGGGCGGCGGGCCGCTCCTGGACGGCTGGGGGCTTCTGAACCGCGGCGGGCCGCTCGACCGGCACCGGTCGGATGGCCGGAGGAGCCGGAGCCGGCTGGACGGCGGCCGGGACGACCGGAGCCGCCGCCGGCGCGCCGGTCTCGACCGGCGTGGTCGGCTGAGACCCGGGCCGGAGCGGCGTCGGCGCCTTCGTCTTGACGGGGGGCGGGACCGCCTTGACTGCCGACTTCCCCTTGGTGGTGGTCTTCCCCTTCACGCAGGGACCTTGGCGGCCTCGGCAGCCTTCTTCGCCCGGGTCCGCGCCGCCTTGGCGGCCGCAGCCTTGGCTGCCTCGATCTTGGCGCGCTGCGCCGTGACGCGCTCGGTCTCGAGGCGCTCGGACTCCTTCCGCGAATACTCGGCAGCCCGCTCACCGAGCGATTCCCGGAGCCTGTCGAGCAGGCTATCCTCGATGGCGCTCGCCGAGCTCTGCTCCTTGAAGCCCATCCCGTGGAGCTGGTCGATGATGAGCTTCGGCGCGACGCCAAGCTCCTTCGCCAGCTCGTGAACCCGGGTCTTACCGGCCATGTCGCCTACCCCCTTCGAGCGTCGTCACTGAACCCCCTGCTCCTCGCGCAAGAGCCCTCGCAGCCGCGCCACCGCTTCCGGGGTCGCCACCGCCGGGACTCGAAACGCCTGGGGCCATCGGCCCCGGCGCACGCATTCCGATAGACACGCTTCCCGCCGGCACAGGTACGCGCCGCGGCCCCCGCGCACGCCGGCGCAGGTCCGCCTCGACCCCTCCGTCCGGGGTCCGGACGATCCGCATGAGCTCCGCCTGTGGCCGGGCGCGCCGGCAACCCAGGCAGGTGCGCATCGGGGAGCGGACGCTCATCGGTCCACCCCATCGGCGGGCGGGGCCTCCGCCGAGGCCACCTCGTCCGGAGCGCTCTCGGCGCCGCCGCGGCGGCAGCAGCCGCGGCGGCCGCGGCCTCTTCCGCCTCCAGAGCCTTGGCGCTCAGCCAGGCCACGGCGGCCGCCAGGATCGCCTCCGCCCGTTCGGCCTCGTCGCCGAGCGCCTCGCGCAGCCGCTCGAGCCCGGCGGCGCGGATGCGAGCGGGCGAGTAGAGGCCGTGCTCCACGAGCCGCGGAGCCAGCTCGGGGCCGATCTCGACGATCTCGACGAACGCCGCCTGGCCGCGGGCCCGCTCCTCTTCCAGATCTGCCGGCGCTCCTCGGCCAGCTCCGTCTCGCTCTTCACGTCGACACGCAGCCCCGTCAGCTTCGCGGCGAGTCTCGCGTTCTGGCCCTTCTTGCCGATGGCCAGCGAGAGCTGGCTGTCCGGGACGACGACCAGCGCCGAGCGCTCCTCACCCTCCCCGGTGATCGTGACCGAGCTCACCTTCGCGGGCGACAGCGCCCGTGACACGAGCGTGACGAGGTCGTCGGACCACTCGATGATGTCGATCTTCTCGCCCCGGAGCTCCTTGACGATGACCTGGATCCGCGTCCCGCGCAGCCCGACACACGCGCCGATCGGATCGATGTCCCGCTTGGTCGACGCGACCGCGAGCTTGGCCCGCTCCCCGGGCTCCCGCGCCGCGCCCCGCACCTGCACGATCCCCTCGGCGATCTCGGGGATCTCGGTCTCGAACAGGCGAACGAGGAAGCCGGGATGCGCGCGGGAGAGCACCACCTGGGGCCCCTTGGGCGTGTTCTTGACCTCCATGATGTACGCGCGCACCCGGTCGCCGGCCATGTACCGCTCGCCGGGGATCTGCTCGCGCTCCGGCAGCACCGCCTCGGTCCGGCCGAGGTCCAGGATCACCGTGCGCTTCTCGATCCGGTGCACGAGGGCCCGCACGAGCGTCCCCTCGCGGTCCTTGTACTCGGAGAAGATGCCCTGGCGCTCGGCCTCGCGCACCCGCTGCAGAATCACCTGCTTGGCGGTCTGGGCGGCGATTCGGCCGAGCTCCTTCATCTCCAGCTCGACCTCGACCACGTCCTCGAGCGCCGCACCCGGTCGGAGCCGGCGGGCCTCGTCCAGGCTCATCTCGAGCTTCGGATCCGTCACCCGCTCGACGACGCGCTTCTCGGCGTACACCCGGATCGCGCCCGTCTCGCGGTCCAGCGTCAGGCGCGTGTTGTCCCCCACGCCCATCGTCCGCTTCGAGGCGGACAGGAGGGCGGACTCCAGCGCCTCGAAGAGGACCTCGGTCGCGATCCCCTTCTCCCGACCCACCTGCTCGATCGCCAGCTTGAGCTCCCGGTTCATGACGGTCTCATGGCTCAGGCGGAGCCTCTCGGCTCCACCTCCAGGCGCGCCTTGGTCACGAGGGTACGCGGAACGCGCAGGGCGCCGTCGGCGGTGGCCAGGGTCAAGGCCGCCTCGTCGACGACGACCAGTCGGCCCGAGAACTCGCGGCGTTCGTCCACGGGCTCCCGCGTCCAGACCCGCACGGTCCGTCCGGCGGCCCAGTGGAGCTCCCGGTCCTTGCGAAGCTCACGGTCGAGCCCGGGAGAGGACACTTCCAGGTCGTAGCTTCCCGGCACCAGGTTGGAGACGTCGATCAGGTCGCCGACCTCGTGCGAGAGCCGCTGGCACTCGCCGACCGTGACGCCCCCGGCCTTGTCGACGTACATCCGCACCACCATCCGCCGGCTGCCGCCCCGGACCTCGAGGTCGACCAGCGTGAGCCCGTGGGCCTGGACCGCCGGCAGCACGGCGGACTCCACCGCCGCCTCCAGCCCCGCCAGGTCGGTGCTCCTCGCCACGCCTCGCCTCCTCGGTACGCGTCGTCATCGAACAAAAAAGTGGGCTAGGCCCACTTTTGAGTCAGCCGCTTAGTATACCCCGATACCGAGGGTCGAGGAACCCCTCGGCCGCCGGCGAGGCGGCGCTAGAGGTCGGCGGCCAGGCGGCGGCCGAGGTCTCGGACCGCCGCGACCACGCCGTCCGGCGGGACCGCGACGTCCTGACGCTCCCGCCGCGTCCGCAGCTCGACCATCCCGTCCTTGGCGAGACGCGCCCCGACCGTCACGCGAATCGGGAGGCCGAGGAGATCGGCATCCTTGAACTTCACGCCGGGACGATCGTCGCGGTCGTCCAGGATCGCCTCGTACCCGGCGGCTCCGAGGTCCTGGTACAGGCGCTCCGCCGTCTCGCGCATCGGCGCCTGCTTGACGTTGACGGGAAGGACGTGGATCTGCGCCGGGGCGATCGACCAGGGCCACACGATGCCGTCCGTGTCGTGACGCTGCTCGACGGCTGATGCCACGATCCGCGCCGGGCCGATCCCGTACGACCCCATCACGATCGGCCGCGCCTGCCCCTGCTCGTCGAGGTACGTCGCGCCCAGTGCCGTCGAGTACTTCGTCCCGAGCTTGAAGATGTTCCCCACCTCGATGACGCGCTCCACGACGAGCGGCCCCGCGCACTCCGGGCAGCTGTCTCCCGGCTGGGCCACGTGGAGGTCGGCATACCGGGCGGTGAAGTCGCGGCCCGGCCGGACCCCGCGAAGATGCACCCCCTCGCGGTTGGCGCCGCACACGTAGTCGCCCTCGCCGAGAGCCTCGTCGGCCACGACCGGCACCGAGGCCCCGACCGGACCCACCGAGCCCACCGGCGCGCCGAGCGCGTCGCGAACCTCGTCGGGGTGCGCGGCGCGCACTTCCCCGCCCAGGAGGCGGGCGAGCTTCTTCTCGTGGAGCTGCTGGTCCCCGCGGACCAGCGCCAGCAGCGGACCGGAGGGACCCACGTAGAGCAGGCTCTTGATCGTCTGCGCCGGGTCGATCCCGAGCAGGGCGCACACGTCGGCGATGGTCCGGACCCCCGGCGTGGGCACCTCCGCGCGAGGCTCGCCGGAAAGGCGCGGCGGCGTCGGCCGCGACCGGGCCAGCTCCACGTTGGCCGCGTAGCCGCACGACGGGCAGCGCGCGATCTCGTCCTCCCCGGCCGGGCTCGGCGCCATGAACTCGTGCGCGCCCAGGCCGCCCATCATGCCGACGTCGGACTCGACGACGTGGAACGCGAGCCCGGCGCGACGGAAGATCCGGACGTACGCCTCCTTCTGGCGGTCGTACGCGACGGCCAGCGCGGCCTCGTCCACGTCCAGCGTGTACGCGTCCTTCATCCAGAACTCCCGGGTCCTCAGCACGCCCGACCGCGGGCGCGCCTCGTCGCGCTCCTTCGTCTGGATCTGGTACCAGACCTGCGGCAGCTCCCGATAGGAACGGATCTCCTTGGAGGCGAGCCAGGCCACGACCTCCTCGTGCGTCATGCCGAGGCACATGTCGCGGCCATGACGATCCTTGAGCCGGAACATCTCGTCCTTGATGTCGTACCAGCGGCCCGATTGCTGCCAGAGCTCGGCGGGATGCAGCACCGGCATCGTGATCTCTTGGCCGCCGATCGCGTTCATCTCCTCACGGATGATGGCGTTGACCTTGTCGATGGACCGCTGGCCGAGCGGGAGGTACACGTAGACGCCGGCCGTGAGCTGACGGACCAGCCCGGCCCGAACCATCAGGCGGTGGCTGGCCGCCTCGGCGTCGGCGGGATCTTCTCGGAGGGTCGGAATGAACGACGTGGTCCAGCGCATGGCCTAGCTCCCTCGGGTTCGGGACGCGGCGGCGGCCACGGCCGCCGCCGGGGTCAGTGCGACGCCTTGGCGACGACGTTCGGGCCGGGCTTGCCGGGACGGTACAGGAGCCGCTCGACGGGCTTGCCGTCGATCAGGTGAGACTGGACGATCTCCTGAAGGTCTTCCGCCCGGACCCCCGTGTACCAGACGTCCTCGGGATAGACGAGGATCATCGGGCCGTTTCCGCACTGGGAGAAACAGCCGGCCTTGTTGATCCGGACCTCGAGGTGGAGGCCGGCCTTCGCGATCTCGGCTCGCATCAGCTTGACGTACGCCTCGGTGTCTCCCTGGGTGGGACACGTGCTGCCGGTCGTGCAGACGAAGACGTGACGCGCGTACTGGCCCATCCGGCTATCGGAACATCTTCCCGACCGGCGGGAGAAGCCGGGTCAGGTCGTTGAACAGGGCGAACACCATGAGCAGCAGCAGCAGGGCGAGCCCGATCTGCTGAGCGATCTCGCGCTTGCGCAGCGACAGCGGTCGACCCAGGATCGCCTCGATGGCGAAGAACAGGAGGTGCCCGCCGTCCAGCATCGGCACGGGCAGGAGGTTCAGGATCGCCAGGTTGACGCTGATCAGGGCCACGAAGAACGCGTACGACACGACGCCCTGTTGCGCCTGCTGTCCGGCGACCATGCTGATCTGGAGCGGCCCTCCGATGTTCGAGGCCGGGATCGTCCCGGTCATCAGCTTCCAGATGGACACGACCGTGATCACGGTGACGTCCCACGTGCGGGCCACGCCGCGCACGACGGCCGACACGGGATCGAGCCGCTTGAACGTCTGGGACGTGGCCGTCGCGATGCCGATGCGCCCGACCCGGGTCTCGTTGCCCAGCGGGTCCCGGTCCACCTCGATCTTCGGGGTGACGGTGACGTCCATGCGAGATCCCCCGCGCTCGATCCCGAGCGTGAGGGTCTCACCGGCCTTGGTCGAGATCGTCTCCGCGAGCTCGTCCCACGTCTCGATCGGCTGCCCGTTGAGCGCCACCACCCGATCGCGCGGCTGGAGCCCGGCCTCGGCCGCCGGCATTCCCGCGCGCACCTCGCCGACGACCGGCGGAAGGTATGGGCGCGCGCCGATGCTCCAGGCCTCGGTCGGCTCGTTGTACGGCGTCCGCGCCGGCACCTTGCGAGGAGTGAGGGTCACGTCCTGTCGCGCGCCGTCTCGGAGGATCGTGAAGACGAGGGGCCGCCCCTCCGCGCGCAGCACGGCCTCTTCGATCTCGCCCCAGTGCTCCACCGGCCGACCGTCGATCGCCGCGACCCGGTCCCGGGGACGGAGCCCCGCCTGAGCCGCCGCGGAATCCGGCAGGGTCCGCCCGACCATCGGGTCGAGCACGGGCAGCCCGACCGCGGCGAACACGATCGCGAAGATCACGGCGGCCAGGACGAAGTTCATCCCCGGGCCCGCCAGCACGATCAGGAAGCGGGCCCACAGGGGCTTCGTCGAGAACGACTTGGCCGGATCGATCGGCGGCGCCTCGGTCGTCGGGTGGATCGCGTCCTCGCCGTGCGCCTCCTCGCCGGTCATCTTCACGTAGCCGCCGAGCGGCACGATCGAGACGCAGTACTCCGTCTCGCCGCGCCGGAACGAGAAGATCCGCGGGCCGAAGCCGAGGGAGAAGCGCTCGACCCCCACGCCCATCGCCTTCGCGACCATGAAGTGCCCCAGCTCGTGGATGAAGATCAGGGCGCCGAGCGCCACGAGCGCGCTCACCACGTAGTCGAAGGCCCCACCCAGGAGGGCGGCGCTCGACCAGCCGTCGGCGAGAAGCGGCACGCCGAGGAGGAGCGTCAGGGTCAGGCTGGAGCGCCGCGACCGCATGGCGATCAGCCCTTCACCGACCCGGCGGGGATGCCGCTCAAGGCGCTCTCCGTCCACCGGCGCACGGTCCCGTCGAGGTCGAGGCACGTCTCGAGGTCGGCGGCCGCGATGCCGGCATGGGCGGCAAGGGCGTCGTCGATGAGCCGCGGGATGTCCGTGAAGCCGCAGCGGCCCTCGAGGAACCCGGCGACCGCCACCTCGTTCGCCGCGTTGAGCACCAGCGGCGCCGCTCCGCCGGCCCGCCCCGCCCGGCGGGCGAGGGCGAGGCAGGGAAACGCCGCCTCGTCGGGCGCCTCGAAGGTCAGCGCGCCGAGCTGCACCAGATCGAGCGCGGGGGCCGGGCACGGAAGACGGTCGGGATAGGTGAGCGCGTAGAGGATCGGGATCCCCATGTCGGGCATGCCGAGCTGGGCCAGCACGGATCGGTCGACGAACTCGACCATCGAATGCACGATCGACTGGGGGTGCACGATCACGTCGATCCGCTCGAAGGGCACGCCGAACAGCCAGTGCGCCTCGAGGATCTCGAGGCCCTTGTTCATGAGGGTGGCGGAGTCGATCGTGATCTTCGCGCCCATGCGCCAGGTCGGGTGGCGCAAGGCCTGGGCCGCGGTCACGTTCTCGAGGGCCAGGGCGGACCACCCGCGAAAGGGCCCACCCGACGCGGTGAGCACGAGCCGGCGAACCTCACGCGGCGCCGAGCCCGCCAGGCACTGGAAGATGGCGCAGTGCTCGGAATCGACCGGGAGCAGGCGCACCCCGTGCTCGCGGGCGGCGCGCGTCATGAGGGCCCCCGCCATGACGAGGGTCTCCTTGTTCGCGAGCGCGATGGTGCGGCCGGCGCGGATCGCGGCCAGCGTAGGCACGAGCCCGGCCGCGCCCACCAGCGCCGACACGACGACGTCGGCCGGGACCTCGGAGGCGACGGCCGCCAGGCCCTCCGGGCCTCCGAAGAGCTCCGGGAGCGGCGGCGTCAACTCCCGGGCGAGGCGGTCCACGGCGGCCCGATCGAGGAGCGCGACCGCCGCCGGCCGGTGGAGACGGACCTGCTCGGCGACCCGGGCCACGTCGGACCCGCGCGCGGCCAGGCCCCCCACTCGGAACTGGTCCGGAAACGCGGCGACGAGCTCGAGCGTGCGCCGACCGATCGATCCGGTCGACCCCAGCACGGTGATGGTCTTCACGTGGGTAATCGCGCCTCAGTTAGCGGCAATCAGTGTGCTCCGACGAAGTAGAGCCAATAATACAGGGCGGGCACGTTGAAGAGCAAGGAGTCGAGGCGGTCCAGGAGACCGCCGTGGCCGGGGATGACGTGCCCCGCGTCCTTGGCGCCCGCGCTTCGCTTGAGAAACGACTCGCTCAGGTCCCCGAACTGTCCGACGATGCCGAGGATGATGCCCACGGCCACGGCTTCCGGAGGAGCGAGGCCCACGAAACGCGCGCCGAGCAGCGCCACCGCGATCGAGGCGATGACTTGCGCCACGCCGCCCTCCACCGTTTTCCCCGGCGACAGGCTCGGCGCCAGGCGCCGCCGGCCGAACCGGCGTCCCACGAAGTACGCCGCCGACTCCCCGCTCCACGTGACACCGAGCACGAACAGCGTGAGGGCTCGACCGTCCGGCAGGGCGCGCAGCCAGATCGCATGGCCGAACAGCCATGCGCAGTAGCAGACACCGAGCAGGGTCAGGGTCAGGCCGGCCCATGCGCCCTCCGATCCGGCATCGCGCCGGACCCCCAGCGCCACGACGACGATCACCGCCAGGGACAGCGCGAGAGGCAGCAGCACCGGGCGGTCCGCCGCGAAGGCCAGCACGACGAGCGCGCCGAGGGCCAGCCCGGCCGCCCGGTCGGCATCGACCCTGACCGCGCGGAACATCTGATAGAGCTCGAGCTGGGCGCCGAGCGCGAAGGCGAGCACGAGCAGGGTGTAGAGCCACGCGGGGCCCCACAGGACGACAAGGACGACGACGGGAATCCCGACGAGGGCGCTCAGGACGCGCTGTACGAGCACGAGCTCCGGGACGCGGCGGTCCGGCCGCCGCCTAGAGACCCCCGAACCGGCGAGAACGGCGCTGGTACTCGGCGACCGCACCGTAGAGGTCCGGGGGAGAGAAGTCGGGCCAGAGCGTCGGCAGGACGAGGAGCTCCGTGTAGGCCACCTGCCAGAGGAGGAAGTTCGACAGCCGGTACTCGCCGCTCGTCCGGATCAGGAGGTCGGGGTCCGGCACGCCGGCGGTGTCGAGCGCGGCGGCAACACCCGCCTCGTCGATCGCCTCGGGCGCCAGCTCGCCCCGAGAGACTCTTGCCGCCAGACTTCGCACCGCCCGGACCAGCTCCTGCCGTCCGCCGTAGTTGAGCGCGATCAGAAGCGTGAGGCCCGTGTTCCGCTGGGTGGCCTGGACGGCGCGCTCGACGCTCCGCCGCACGCCCTCGCCCAGTCCGTCGATCTCGCCGAGAGCCCGGAGCCGTACGTTGTTCTCCATCAGGCTGGGGAGCTCCTCGTCGACCGAGCTCTCCAGGAGTCGCATGAGGAAGCTCACCTCCGCCGCCGGCCGAGTCCAGTTCTCGGACGAGAACGCGTAGAGAGTGAGGTACTCGATGCCGAGACGGCCGGCCGTCCGCACCGTCTGCCTCGCCGCCCGGACGCCTTCCCGGTGGCCGGCGACGCGCGGAAGGCCGCGAAGCCCCGCCCACCGCCCGTTCCCGTCCATGATCACGGCGACGTGCCGCGGCAGCGGCTGCTGGCGGATCGCCTCGAGTAGCGCGGCGGCGTCGGCGGTGAGCGCGTCCGCGGCCGAGCCGGGCGCGTCGGCGGTCAAAACTCCAGGATCTCCTGCTCCTTCTTCTTCAGGAGCTCCTCGACCTTCTGCGTGAACCGGTCGGTGAGCTTCTGGAGCTCCGTCTCGCTCCGCCGCTCGTCGTCCTCGGGGATCTTCTTGTCCTTGAGGAGCGCCTTCACCTTCTCCTTCGCCTCCCGCCGCACGTTGCGGATCGCCACCCTGGCCTCCTCGGCGAGCTTGCCCACCGATTTCGCCAGCTGCTTGCGTCGCTCCTCGTTGAGCGCCGGGACGGACAGACGGATCACCTTGCCGTCGTTGACCGGCGTCAGGCCGAGATCGGACTTCTGGATGGCCCGCTCGATCTTCACCAGCGTGCTCTGATCCCAGGGCTGGATCATCAAGGTTCGACGCGTCGGGCACGGAGACGCTCGCGACCTGGTTGAGCGGCGTGGGCGTGTCGTAGTAGTCGACACGGACCCCTTCGAGGATCGCCGCGTTGGCGCGGCCGGTCCGCACGCCGGCGAACTCGCGACCGAGCACGTCCAGCGCGCTCTGCATCCGGGTCTCGGCATCCTTCTGGACGGCTTGTGCCGTGTTCATGGCCTCACCTCGATCACGGCGCGCTGTCGCTGACGAAGGACCCGACGCTCGGATCCCCGCAGACGATCCGCCGGAGATTCCCGGGAGTGTTCAGGTTGAAGACGCCGATCGGCAGCTTGTTCTCCATGCACAGCGAGATGGCCGTCGTGTCCATGACCCGGAGGCCCCGGTTCAGCGCGTCGATGTAGGTGACGTGGTCGAGCCGCACGGCCCGCGGATCGATCATCGGATCGGCGGTGTAGATGCCGTCCACCTTGGTCGCCTTCAGGATGATCTCCGCGCCGACCTCGACGGCCCGCAGGGCGGCCGCGGTGTCCGTCGTGAAGAACGGGTTGCCCGTCCCCGCCGCGAAGATGACGATCCGCCCCTTCTCGAGGTGGCGGATGGCCTTTCGACGGATGTACGGCTCGGCCACGGCCGGCATGTCGATCGCCGACTGGCAGCGAGTCATCAGTCCGGCCTTCTCGAGCGTGCTCTGGAGCGCGAGCCCGTTGATCACGGTCGCCAGCATGCCCATGTAGTCGGCCGACGCACGGTCCATGCCGGTGGCCGACGCCTGGAGCCCCCGGAAGATGTTGCCGCCGCCGATCACGATCGCGGTGTCGACCTCGAGCTCGTGGATGGTCCGGATCTCGCGCGCGATCCGGTCCAGGACGGCGGGATCGATGCCGTAGCCCTGCTCGCCGGCCAGAGCCTCGCCGGAGAGCTTCAGCAGGATTCGCTTGAACCGGGGCTTCGCCTCACTCACCGACCTGGAACCGCACGAAGCGCCGCACGGCGACCTTCTCGCCGGTCTGGGCGCTCACCTGGGCGATGAAGTCCGCGACGCGCAGCTTGCCGCCGGCGTCGCGGATGTAGACCTGGTCCACGAGGCAGGCCTCCTCGTAGAACTTGGCGAGCTTTCCCTCGATGATCTTGTCGAGGACCTGGGGTGGCTTCTTCTGGTCGGCCATCTGCTGGCGGTAGATCTCCCGCTCGCGCTCGACGACGTCCTCCGGCACCTCCTCGCGGGACACCCAGCGAGGGCTGGCGGCCGCCACCTGCATCCCCAGACCCTTCACCAGGTCCTGGAACTGCTCGGTCCGCGCGACGAAGTCCGTCTCGCAGTTCACCTCGATCAGGACGCCGAGCTTCGCGCCGGCATGGATGTACGCGCTGACCACCCCATCCCGGGCCTGCCGGTGCGCGCGCTTCGAGGCCGAGGCGAGCCCCTTCTTCCGGAGGAAGTCGACCGCCTTCTCGAGATCTTCGCCGGAGGCCGCCAGCGCCTCCTTGCAATCCATCACGCCGGCTCCGGTCTTGTCCCGGAGCTCGCGTACCTTCTCCGCCGTCGTGGACATGATTCCTGAGATCCTCCTGTCGCCGATCCGAATCGTCGTCGCGGGACTGCCCGACCCGGCTTCGCGGCGTCTCTAGACGCCGCTGGGCTGCGCCGCGACCGCCTCCGCCTCGTCCCCGACGGACGCGGCCACCTCGAACTCCCCGCTCGGCGCCTCGGCCTCCCCGCTCACCTTGGCGGAGACACCGCGCCCCTCGACGATCGCATCGGCGATCCGCGAGGTGATGAGCCGGATCGCCCGGATCGCGTCGTCGTTCCCCGGAATCGGGTAGTCGATCCCGCTCGGGTCGCAGTTCGTGTCCACGATCGCGATGATCGGGATCGAGAGCTTCTGCGCCTCGGCGACCGCGATTCGCTCCTTCCGCGGGTCGATGATGTATACCGCGGAGGGCAGACCGTCCATCAGCTTGATCCCGAAGAGCGACTTCTCGAGCTTGCCGCGCTCCCGCTCGAGACCGGCCGCCTCTTTCTTGGTCACGCGCTCGAACTCTCCCGTGTCACGCATGTCCTCGAGGCGCTTCAGGTGGTTGATCGACTTCCGGATCGTGGTGAAGTTCGTGAGCGTCCCACCCAGCCATCGCTGGTTCACGTAGTACATGCCGCAGCGAGTCGCCTCGTCGGCGATCGTCTCCTGCGCCTGCTTCTTGGTGCCCACGAAGAGGAGAGTCCCCCCGCCGGCCGCGAGGTCGCGGGCGAACACGTGCGCCTCGCGGAACTTCTTGAGCGTCTTCTGGAGATCGATGATGTAGATGCCGTTGCGCTCGCCGAAGATGTACTTGGCCATCTTCGGGTTCCACCGCTTCGTCTGGTGGCCGAAGTGCACCCCGGCCTCGAGCAGCTCCTTCATGGTGATCTGCGCCATCGCGAGTGGTTCCT
Source organism: uncultured Candidatus Rokubacteria bacterium (assembly GCA_963799055.1). GTDB lineage: Bacteria > Methylomirabilota > Methylomirabilia > Rokubacteriales > DASRDR01 > DASRDR01. The sequence goes on along the minus strand of CAWCVP010000012.1, from coordinate 103,476 downwards.
CCCGGTCGGTTCGCCTCCGCGCTCCCTGCGGCCCCTCCGGACTCCCGTGGAACCGCCACCGACCCCGGAGCGCGTGTGTGGTGTTAGCTGGTGCCCGTGTTTATCTTAACGTAGTCGGTGGTCAGGTCGCAGGTCCAGATGTGCTCCTGGGCCGCCCCGAGGCCGAGATCCACCGTGACGCTCACCTCGGGCTTGGCCAGCTCCGCCTTGACGCGGTCCCAGCGGACGCCCTCCCGGAGCCGGCCGCCGGCCGCCACCTGCTCCTCGCCGTACCAGATCGCGACCCGATCCTCCTGGAGGGCGACCCCGGAGGCCCCCAGGGCCGACATGACCCGGCCCCAGTTCGGATCGCGGCCCGCCATGGCCGTCTTGAACAGGGGGGAGTTCGCGATCGAGCGGGCCGCCGTCTCCGCGTCCCGGCGCGCCTTGGCCCCGCGGACGCGCACGTCGATCACGACGGTCGCGCCCTCGCCGTCCTTGACCAGCATGACCGCCAGCCGCTGGGTCAGCGCGTCGAGGGCCTGCTGGAACGGACGCAGCCGCCGGTCGCCCCGCGCCAGCGGCCGGTTCTCGGCCAGACCGTTGGCCAGGATCACGACGGTATCGCTGGTGCTGCGGTCCCCGTCCACGCTGATGCGGTTGAACGAGCCCGTCACCGCCCGGCGAAGCGCCCCCTGGAGCGCGTCGCGCTCGACGCCCAGGTCGGTCGCGACGAAGCAGAACATCGTCGCCATCAAGGGGTGGATCATCCCGGTCCCCTTGGCGATGCCGCCGATCGTCACCCGACGCCCGCCGATCTCCACCCGGAGCGCGGCCTCCTTCGGGTGGGTGTCGGTCGTCATGATCCCCTCGGCGGCCGCCCGGCTGCCTTGCGGGGACAGGCCTTTCACGAGCTTGGGCAGCGCCGGCCGGATCTTCTCCATGGGCAGGTAGCGCCCGATGATGCCCGTCGAGGCGACGAGGACCCGCTCCTCCGGGATCCGGAGGTGCTTGCCGACGATCTCCGTCATCTCCCGCGCGTCGCGAATCCCCTGCTCGCCCGTCGCCACGTTCGAGCATCCGCTGGAGGCGACGATCGCCTGGGCCACGCCGCTCCGGAGACGCTCGCGGGTGACCTTCACCGGTGCGCCCTGGATCCGGCTGGTCGTGAAGACGCCGGCCGCGGTCGCCGGAGTCGAGGAGTACACGAGGGCGAGATCTCGAGCCGGCGTCGCCTTGATACCGGCGTGCATGCCGGCCGCGAGGATTCCGGGGACCGCGGTGATGCCGCCGTCGGTCCACTCGAAGTCGCCGCCGCTCACCATCGTCTCTCCAAAAACAAACCGGGAAGGCCGCCTGGACCTTCCCGGGCTCGACTCCGAGGGATCCGGACTACCGCTTCGAGAACTGGAAGCGCTTGCGCGCGCCCGGCTGCCCGTACTTCTTCCGCTCCTTCATGCGCGGGTCGCGCGTGAGCATTCCCGCTCGCTTGAGCTGAGGCCTCAACTCGGTGTTGAACTCGAGGAGCGCCCGGGCGATCCCGTGGCGAACCGCGCCCGCCTGCCCCGACAGCCCGCCGCCCCCGACGTTGACCTTCACGTCGAGCTGGGAGGTCGTCCCCGTGAGCTCGAGCGGCTGGGTCACGATCAGCCGCAGGGTCTCGCGCGGGAAGTAATCCTCGAACGGCCGGCGGTTGACGATGATCCGCCCCTGACCGGGGCGAAGGAACACGCGGGCCACGGACGTCTTGCGCCGACCCGTCCCGTAGAACTGCACGAGCTCCGCCATCACGACTCCTTCTTACGGGCGGGCAACGCCTGAGGCCGCTGCGCCTGATGCGGGTGATCGTCCCCGCGGTAGACCTTCAGCTTCTTCACCATCGCGCGTCCGAGCTTCGTCTTGGGCAGCATCCCCGACACCGCCCACTCGACCGCGCGCTCCGGATGCGTGCGAAGCATCGTGTCGGCCCGCGTCTCCTTCAGGCCGCCGATGAAGCCGGAATGGGTCCGGTAGAGCTTGCCCATCAGCTTCCGACCCGTCAGGTGGACCTTCGCGGCGTTGATCACCACGACGTGATCCCCGGTGTCCACATGCGGCGCCCAGATCGGCTTGTGCTTCCCCATGAGGAGGGTCGCGACGCGCGCGGCGAGCCGGCCGAGGACCTGACCCTCGGCGTCGACCAGGTGCCAGCTCCGCGACATCGACTCCTTCTTCGGCATGACCGTCGGCATACGACGTCCGTCTCCAGGCTCTCGAGATAGTGATGAGCGGACGGCCACTTCGGGGCGGACCGCTCGGGCGCAAATCGCAAGCAGTAACCTTATCGGAGGCGACCTGGAGTGTCAACCCCCGAGACACCTCACGCCCGGGACTGGCGGTCCCCGACACCGGATCTTGCGCCCGGCGGGACGCTCTCCCGACGCTAGGACCGGCGACGGGACGGCGGTCGTGACGCTGGACGCGTGGCTCCCTGGCCGCCCGTCTTGCCCGGCCAGGGGCAGAGCGCGCGCACCGGGCAGGTCGGGCAGGCCGGCGTCCTCGCATGACAGACCCGGCGCCCGTGCGCCTGGATCAGGTGGCAGAAACGGGTCCATCCGGCGCGCGGCACGACCTCGGCCAGCTGAGCTTCGATCTCGTCGGGATCCTCGGCCTTCGCGAGCCCGAGCCGCTGCGTCACCCGAAACACGTGGGTGTCCACCGCGATCCCCGGCACGCCGAACGCGTTGCCGAGGACGACGTTGGCGGTCTTCCTCCCGACACCCGGCAGCGCCGTCAACGCCTCGAGCGTCGTGGGCACCTCGCCACCGTGGCGATCGACGAGGGTCCGGGCCATGCCCAGCGTCGACCGCGTCTTGGCCCGGAAGAAGCCCGTCGACCGGATCTCGCCCTCGAAGATCGCCGGGTCGGCCGCCGCGTAGTCCTCGGCCCGGCGGTACTTCCGGAAGAGCGCGCTGGTCACCTGGTTCACACGCTCGTCGGTGCACTGGGCGGACAGGATCGTGGCGACCAGCAGCTCGAGCGGCGTCGTGAACCGGAGCGCGCACGCCGCGTCGGGATAGGCGCGCTCGAGATGACGGATGATGGTGCGGGCTCGCCCGCGCCGCGCTTCCTGCGACTCCCTCACGCGCCGGCTCCCGCTGGTCAGGGCGTTGTCGCGAGCGACCGGTAGAAGCGGACGGCGACGACGGTGAGGTAGCTCAGCGCCGCTCCGTGCAGCACGAACGACGCCAAGGCCCCGAGGAAGGGGATGAACCCCAGGATCCAGGAGGCGATCGCGACGCCCACCAGCGCGAGAAGCGATCCGACCACGAAGCCGATCACGGGGCCGAGGTGGCGCCGGACGAGTCGCGACGCTCCGCTTCATCGCGGGCACCGCGCCGAGGCCGTCGAGCAGCACCGCCGGCATCGTGAACACGAGGAGCACCGCCGCCACGAGGCCCGGGATCACCAGGAAGAGAAACGCGAATCCCACGATGATCGTCACGAGGGAGGACGCCACGACGACCACCCCGAGACGCCCGAGGACGGCCGAGAGCGCGTTGGCCAGGCCGGGCTCGCGGCCGTCGAGGGCCTCACGCGCCATGACGACGACCATGCACGAGCTGAGGAGCCAGAGGAGCCCCATCACGAGGCCGAACACGAGTATCGCGAGGATCAGCCCGGCGATGCCGGCAACCGCGATCAGCTCGCCACTTCCCTGGAGGCCACCCAGGAGAGCGCCCATCACGGTCGCACCGCCCACCACGAGGAAGACGACAGCCAGCAGGCCAAACCCGAGGACGCCGACCGCGAGCGGCGGGACGATCAGCACGGGGTATCGAACAACCGACTCGTATGCGACCCGGAAGTGCCCGACCAGGTCGCCATCCGTCCCACTGGCCATGATCGCCCCCCGCGCGTTGGCGCGCCCGCCGGTCGAATCACCTCAGTCGGCCGCTCGACCGAGCCTAGGGCTCGGTGTCATGGCCGTCAACCGGTGGTGGGCCCACCGCCCCGCCGGTCCGGCAACGAGTCGGCCCACACGGCAGCCACCTGCCGGAACGCCCCGCCTGCGCTCAGCCGAGGCGCTGGTCGCCGTGGGCGGGGGCCGTGGCCGACCGCCGCGCGATCGCGCACCAGACCACCCAGCCGAGGAAGACGGGCGCGCCGACGGCGGCCGCGAGGAGAAACGGCGCCAGGGCGCCCAGCCAGGCGACCGGGCCGACGACGTAGAGCGCGTCCTCCGGCTCGAATCCTCGCCAGCTCGCCTGCGCGACCATCGCGCGGCCGGCGGTCTCCTCGAGAAAGACACGGATCAGAAAGATGGTCGCGATCGACCCCGCGGCAATCCCGCCGGCGACGGGCGCCCAGGCGCCGAGCCACCCCTGTTGCAGACCGATCCCGAGCCCCACGAACAGGCTCACGTATCCGAGGCCCGCCGCGACGTGGTCGTAGTAGTGGCCGAAGCGGCTCGTCAGTCCGGTCAGCCGGGCGAACTCCCCGTCCATGTGGTCCACGAGAACGGAAACCATGAAGAGTGTCCCGCCCCAGGCGCTGCGCCACCGGTCGCCCGAGGCCATGAGCCAGGCCGCGGCGAGCGAGGTCAGGAGCCCGAAGGTGGTGAGCGCGTTCGGAGTGAGGGGCGTGTGCCGAAGGGGGCGGACGAGCCGCCGGGCGAGGCGAACGTCCCAGGGCGGCGTCACGCCGGGGTCTCTCCGTCCGGCGCCCGCCGGTCGCGCAGGAACTCGCCGAGCCGCGCCAGGGCCTCGCGGATCCTCGGGAGGCCGTTCGCGTACGAGAAGCGGAGGTAGCCCTCGCCGCGGGACCCGAAGTCGATCCCGGGCGTCACCGCCACGCGGGCCTGAGCGAGGATCTCGAAGGCGAAGTCGTACGACCGCGCGGTGAAGCGACGGGCGTCGGCGAAGACGTAGAAGGCTCCGGTCGGCTCGACGCCGACGCCGAGCCCGATCGCCCGCAGCCCGTCGATCATGACGCGGCGTCGCTCGTCGAAGATCGCGCGGAAGCGTCGAACGTCGGCCGACGCCTCGCGCAGGGCCGCCACGCCCGCCCACTGCACGAACTCGTTCGACGAGATGAAGAAGTTCTGGTGGAGGGTCTGGAGCGTGCGAACGTACGCCTTCGGCGCGATGACGTAGCCGAGGCGCCACCCGGTCATCGCGTACGCCTTGGAGAAGCCGTTGAAGACGAAGGCACGATCCGTGAACTCGAGGATGGTGTGGTCGGACCCCTCGTAGCTGAGGCCGTGGTAGATCTCGTCCGAGACGATCCAGCAGCCCTGCCGATCGGCCAGCTCGGCGAGCGCGGCGAGCCGGTCCGCCGACGTCACCACGCCGGTGGGATTCGCCGGCGAGTTCACCATGACCGCCCGGGTGCGCCCGGAGAGTCGCTCACGGACCGCCTCGGCCCGGAGAATCCAGCCCTCGGCCTCCGGCGTCGGCACGTAGACGGGGACGGCGCCGGCGTAGCGAACGAAGTTCGGGTAACAGGCGTAGTGGGGGTCCGACAGGACGACCTCGTCACCGGAGGAGAGCAGCCCGGTGAAGAGGAGCAGCATCGCCGGGGACGTCCCCGCCGTCACCAGGACCTGGTCGGGCGACACCGCGACTCGATACGTCCGCTGGTAGTGCTCGGCGATCGCCTCGCGAAGCGGCAGGATGCCGAGGCTGTGCGCGTACTTGGTCCGGCCGTCGCGGATCGCCCGGACGGCGGCCTCGCGGACGACCTCGGGCGTCTCGAAGTCGGGCTCGCCGAACTCGAGGTGCACCACCTCGTGCCCCTGCCGCTCCAGCTCCTGGGCCCGCTCGAACACCTCGACCGCCAGGAAGGGCGTGATCTCCTCGGTGCGCTTGGCCAGCTCCGCGAAGGCGTCAGACATGGCTCGTGGGTCGGGCGCAGTCGTCAGGACTGCGCCGCCCGGCGGCGCCGGCGCGCGAGCCCGCGGCTCTGGGCCGCGCGCACGACCTCTCGGGCCACCGCCGGCGCGACCTTCTTGTTGAACACGCTGGGAATCACGTACTCCTCGTGAAGCTCCTTGCGGCTCACCGCGGACGCGATGAAGATCGTCGCCGCCCAGGCCATCGCGTCCGTGAGCAGACCGAGCATGCCGGGTCGGTTCTTGATCGCCGCCCGGATGGTGAGGCTGTACGACGCGCTGGGAGTGATGGCCACCGCGACCTCAGGTCGACTGCATGGGCGCGCGGGCGATCGTCGCCGGCAGATCGGGGTAGCGCGCTCGGAACTCGGGCACCGCGCGCTCGTAGTCGTCCCGGACGGTGACCCGAAGCTGGCGGGCGAAGACGACCCGCTCGATCTGAAGCCGGCCCACGTACACGGCGGGCGCGTCACCCACCTCGAAGGTCACCCGGAGCGGAAAGGAGGCCTCCTCGGGAAACGTCCGGCCGCTCTCGTTGATCCGGAGCCGCGTCACCTGGTATCGCCCCGGAGGCAGCGTGATGACGAAGGGGCTCACGCTGAGATCGACCGGGAGCTCGTGGCGGAAGCTGCCGTCGTCTCGAGCGATGTCGAGCACCACCCGCGGCTCGCCGAACCCCGAGATGGCGATCTCCCCCAGCACCAGGCGGTGGCCGGGCGGCACGTCGAGCGGCGACCGTCGAAGCCGCCGCAACCGGCCGCGATGGCCGTCGCCGCCACGACGACGACGACCGCCCGCAAGCGGGAGCGGAAGGGCGGCCGCGATCCGGACCGCATCACGCGCTCGGCTTCTTCCACACGCCGCGGTCGTGCAGGAGCCGGATCTGGCGCTTGATCACCTTCTGGCGGTACTCGGCGTGCTTCATGGGCTCGCGCTTCAGGTACAGGTTCTTCGGATAGATGGGCTTCTCGTAGAGCATGCCATACAGCTCGGTCCGGACGTCCTTGAGCCAATTGTCCCACTGCGCGGACGCCCGGTGGTGCCGGAGGGCCTCGATGTCGACCGGCCCGGCGACGTAGGTCGAGCCCGCGCCGTAGTCCTGGCGTCCCACGATGCGCCCCTTGTAGTCGATGATGAACGACCGCCCGCCGAAGGTGTCGATCGGCGTGGTCTCCTCGGGGAAGAGGTAGTACGTCCCCATGTTCGGCGCGATCACGTACATGTTGTTGTCCAGCGCCCGCGCCCGGCTCTGGATCTCGAAGTACTCGTTGCCGGTCGCCGGGTGCGGATAGGACGCGCGGTAGACGACCTCGGCGCCGTTGAGCGCGAGCGCGCGGGCGTTCTCCGGATAGGAGCCCTCGTTGGCCATCATGATGCCGAGCCGGCCGATCTCGGTGTCGACCACCGGCCAGAACGCCTGCAGGGTTCGCCCGTACTTCTCCACCCACCAGTCGTAGACGTCGTGCGGACAGACCGAGTGCTCGACCGGGAAGAGCGGCGAGACCTTGTAGTGCTGGAGGATGAGGCGGCCGCGGGGATTCAGGATGAAGCCCACGTTGAAGAAGCGGTCCTTCCAGTCGGGATGGCGCGCCTTCGCCTGGGCGATGATGAAGACGTTGTACTCGCGGGCGATCTTGCCCAGCGCCTCCGTCTCCTCCCCCGGAATGTCGATCGCACACTCCCGGGCGAAGGTCGCATGGTCGAGGTCCAGCACCTCGTCGTTGAAGGCCTGCAGCGCCCCCTCGGGAAAGGCGACGAGCCGCACCGGGATCGAGAGGCTCGAGAGCCACGCGGCCGCCTTCACGAGGTGGTGGAGGTGCTCGAGGTTGATCTTGATGTCGCGCCGCTTCCGGATGCCCCGCACCGTGGGGATGAGCCCGACCGCCATGTACGGCTTGATCATCCGCTGTCCCTCCTGCGCCGGAGCTGAGGTTGAAGGCTCGACGTCCGCCGGGCGCCGAGACGCTCCGCGGACCCGTCGCTCACGGGCCCTCCCGCGGGGCCCCACGCGTCATCCGGGCGCGCGCCGTGACGATCTCGCCGCGCCGGTACTCGCCCAGCAGCGTGCCGTCGGGCTGGAGCGCGTACGTCACCGTCGCCTGGACCCGCGTGAGCTCGAGCCACAGCGCGCCGTCCTGGATGCGCCCTCGCACCCGCGACCACCCGGCGGCGCCGACCCCGAGCTCCGCCGAGACCCCCCACGAGTAGACGGCGATGACCTCGGTAGCCTGGTCGCTCGTCGGCACCTGGAGCTCGACCACCAGGATGTGCTCGAGGTGCTCGTCCCACTTGCCGATCCACCGGCCCGAGTAGCGGGCGTGCTCGCGCGGCACGCCGAACGGCGGCGGCACGACGCGGAGGTCGGGTGGCATGGGCGGCCGCGGCAAGGGCTCGGCGGCGCAGCCCGCCATCAGCAGGCCCACGCCGAGCACGACCAACCCGCCAAGGATCCGACGCCCGCCCCTCACGACCCCATAGCTCCGTCTCCTTGCTGACGCACCACTTCCTCCATGATCGACTGGTTCAGGTGGTCGACGAGCGCGTGTCGATCGCGGCCGCCGTCGTTCCGGATCAGCTCCCGCACGCGCGCCGGCCGCGCGGACATCATGACCAGGATCGTGCCGATCGCGACCGCCTCCTCGATGGCGTGCGTGACGAACACGATGGTCTTGCCCGTCTCCGCCCAGATCCGCTTGACCTCGGCCTGCATGATCCGCCGGTTCTGGGCGTCCAGCGACCCGAACGGCTCGTCCATCAGGAGCAGGTCCGGCTCGATCGCGAGGGCCCGGGCGATGGCCGCGCGCTGCCGCATCCCGCCGGACACCCGATTCGGATAGTAGCCCTCGAAGCCCCCCAGCCCGACGAAGCGGAGGTACCGCTGGGCCGTCTCCCGGCGCGCCGCGCGGTCCAGACCCTGGGCCCGGAGCACCAGCGCGACGTTGTCGGCGAGCGTCAGCCACGGCAGCAAGCGATCCTCCTGGAACACCACGCCGACGTGCAGGTCGCTCGCGCCGCCGTAGGCCACCGGCCGGTCGTCGAATCGGACCTCTCCCGCCGTGGGCGGCTCGAGTCCCCCGAGGATCCGGAGGAGCGTCGTCTTGCCGCAGCCGTTCGGGCCGAGGAGGCACACGAACTCGCCCTTTGCCGCCTGCAGCGAGACGCCGTCGAGCACGGGGATGGCGTAGCGCTTGGAGACCTCGCGCACCTCGAGCTTCATCGGGGCTACATCGTACCGCACCGGCCAAGCGGCGCCGAGCATTCGGCGCGCGGCGGCGCGGACCGGGTCAGCGCCAGCGCTCGATCCGGCGCGTGAGCGACTCGAACAGGAGCTTGTCGATGACCAGCATGATGGCGATCATCACCAGCGCCCACACGAAGACCATCTGGGTGGCCAGGATCTCGCGGCTGTAGTTCATGACGTAGCCGATGCCGCTGGTCACCCCGAAGATCTCCGCGACGACCGATACCTTCAGCGCGAGCCCGAAGCCCACCTTCATGCCCGCGACCAGGTGGGGGATCGTCGAGGGAATCACGATCGAGCGGAACGTCTCCCAGCCGGACAGCCGGTAGACCTGGCCCATCTCGAGGAGCCGGCGGTCGACGCTCGCCACGCCCTCCATCACGTTCGACGCCACCACGGGCAGCGTGATCATGAACGTCGTGAAGATCGGCGCCATGTTGGTCAGCCCGAACCAGATCAGCGAGACGACGATCCAGACGAAGACCGACGTCGAGTTGAGGACCGTGACGACGTCGGCGACCGCGATCCGCGCCGGGCGCCAGAGGAACGACATGAGCCCCATGAGCACGGCGAGAAGGAGCGCGCCCCCGAACCCGATCGCGATCCGGTAGAGGGAGGCGCCGGTGTGCTTCCAGACCTCGCCGGTGGCGACGATGTCGACCAGGCCCCGGGCCACCGCCAGGGGCGACGGCATGACGTACGCGCCGTAGCGGCGCGACACCGCCTCCCACACGACCAGGAGCACGGCGAGGACGATCAGCGACGGCAGCCGGAGCCGCGCGCTCCAGTCCGCCGCCGAGAGTCCCCCCGACGCGGTCATCAGGCCAGCCGCGGCGCCGAGCTCCGAGCGGTTGGGCGCGTCGCGGGGCTCAGCCTCGCCAGAAGAACTCATTCGCCTTCGCCGGCCTACCCGGACTGATCGAGCAAATCCGGCAAGGCCTGCGGGCGCTCGGGTACGTCGAGGGGCGGAACATCGTCATAGAGTATCGCCATGCGACCACGGAAGCTGACCTCCCCGCCATCGCGGCCGAGCTGGTCCGCCTCGGTGTGGACGTCATCGTCACTGGGGGGTCGGCATCGATCCGGCCGCCGATGCGAGCGACAACGACCATCCCCATTGTCATGGTGGCGGACAATACCGACCCACTGGATGCTGCGTATGTCACGAGTTCCTCGCGGCCGGGGACAACGTGACCGGCTTGACCGGTCTATCGCCGGATTTTACCGCCAAGCGGATGCAGCTGCTCAAGGAAACGGTGCCAGGAATGTCTCGCGTGGCGGTGCTGCGAAACCCCTCCAGCCCGGACCGCCAAACCCTCTGGTCCGAAACTACCACCGCCGCTCGCGCCCTAGGGTCTTCACCTGCACGCTCTGGACTTCAACTCTTCTTGATGCGGTCGGGGCTGTCCCAGACGTCCGACTTCAGGAACCCGGCCTCCTTGATGAGCCGGAGCTGCACGACCAGCGTCTCGATCTGCTCGTCCGAGAGCCCGTGGAGCATCTGGACGGTCTGGCCGTGGGCGTACTCGACGACCGGCTTGGGCAGCTTCGTGACCTCGGCGGCGATGTCGACCGCCTTGGCCTTGTTCCCGTTCCAGATCTCCACCGCCTCGCGCTGCGCGTCGTTCAGGTCCTTGGGGAACGCGGGGTTCTTCTCGATGAAGCTCGGATTCACGACGTAGCACACGTGGACGGGAAACCCGGTCGGCCGCCCGGTGGCCTTTCGCCAGAGGTCGATCTGCTTGACGAGATACACGCCGTCCCCGCGGTGCACGATCAGGTCGGACACGGGCTGCCAGGCGATCACGGCGTCCACGTCGCCCTTCGCGAGCATGGTCGCCATGTCCGGCGGCGCCTGGGCGGTGATCAGCTGGGTGTCCTTCTGGACGTCGAAGCCGTAGCCCTTGAGCGTCAAGGTGCGGATGTCCAGGAAGGTCGTCGTCCCGACCACCGCCGCGATCTTGCGGCCCTTGAGGTCCTCGACCTTGGTGATGCCCGAATCCTTCCGGGCGACGATGGCGCCCAGCACGGCCGTCGCCACGCCCGTGACCTTCACCGGGACGCCGTCCTCGAACATCTTGGCCGAGAGCGCGAACGACATGTCGATCGCGTCGACGTTCCCGGCGGCGAAGGTGTTGACGAGCCCGGCCGGAGAGCCCGGCACGACGTTGTACTCCGTCTGCCAGCCGCGCTTGCCGAGAAGATCCTCCTTGTGGATGATCTCGCAGGCCGCCCACCCGAGCTGGAGGTAGGCGAACCGCACCTTGCCCTTCCCCTGGCCGGCCGCGCGGCGCGCCGGGAAGCCGCCGGCCATCACGACGCCGGCCGCGAGGCCGGCCCGCAGAACGTCCCGTCGTCCGAGGTCACGTCCGTCAGGTCGCATCTCCAGCCCTCCCTGTGTCCTCCGTCTCGGGGTTCACCAGGATCAGCGCGTCCACGGCCACGAGCCGCCGTCCCGACGCGATCAGGGGGTTCACGTCCAGCTCCGCGATCGCCGCGTGGTCGACCAGGAGGTTCCCGATCGCCACGAGCACGTCGGCCACCGCGTCCTCGTCGACCGCCGGCGCCCCGCGGAATCCGCGCAGGAGCGCCGCCCGTCGGCCCTCGACGAGCATCGCACGCGCGTCGGCGTGGGCGAGCGGCGCCAGCCCGATCGACACGTCGCGGAGGAGCTCGGCCAGCACCCCGCCGAGCCCGACCAGCACCACGGGCCCGAAGCTCGGGTCCCGGCGACCTCCGACGAGGAGCTCGAGCCCTCGGGACACCTCCTCCTGGAGGAGCAGCGGGCCCGGTCCGAGACGTGTCTCGAGCGTGCGCACGGCCCGCCGGAGTGCTTCCTCGTCGGTCACCCCCAGGACGACTCCCCCAACCTCCGTCCGGTGGAGCACGTCGGGCCGCGCCGTCTTGGCCACCAGAGGGTAGCCGATCTCCGGCGCCGCCGACAGGGCCTCCTCGAGCGTAGACACCGTCCGCTCGCGCGGGAACGCGACCCCGTACGCTTCGAGAAGCGCCCGCGCGTCGGCGTGCGCGAGCGGACCCCGGGTGGCCGCGACGTCCTGGGGGAGCCTGGCCGGCGGACGAGACGGGCGCGGCTCGGCGTCTCGCGTGACGCGCCGGGCAAGCTCCGCGTGGCGCACGAGCGCGCGGTACGCCCGCACCGCCCGCTCCGGCCCCGGCACCAGCGGGATGCCTGCCGCGCGGAGGCGGCGGTCCATGTCCGGCGTGTCCACCGTGCAGGCGACGACCGGCTTGCCGGTCGCCGCCTGCGCCGACGCGAGCGCATCGGCATATTCGGGCCGGTCGAGGCCGATGTCGATCGCGACGGCGCCCTCGACTTCCGGCGCCTCGAGAACGAGGCGCACGCTCGGCGCGAACCCGCCCGGCTCCATCTGCGGCGTCATGTCGACCGGATTGGTGTCGGCGCCGAACGCGGGGAGGTGCGCGCGAAGCGCCGCGCGGCGCTCGACCGGAAGCGGGGGCACCCGCAGCCCGACCGCCTCGGCCGCGTCCGCCGCCACGACCGACGGCCCGCCGGAGATGGTGAGGATGGCCAGCGCGTCGCCCCGCGGCGGCCGCGCCCGGTGAGCATCGAGCGTCACCAAGGCGTCGAACAGCTCCTCGGTCTCCTCCACCGCGACGACGCCGGCCGCCCTGAACGCGGCGCGGTACGTCTCCCACGCTCCGGCCAGGGAGCCGGTATGCGTGCCCGCCGCGCGCCGGCCGGCCTCCGCCCGCCCCCCCTTGAGGGCCACCACCGGCTTCGTCCGCGCGAGGCGCCGAGCGGCGGCGACGAACGCCGCCCCGTCGCGGATCCCCTCGACGAAGAGGCCCACGACCCGGGTCTCGTGATCGTCGGCGAGCCAGGCGAGACAGTCGGCGAACCCGAGGTCGGCCTGGTTGCCGATCGACACGAACTTCGCGACCCCGAGCGAGCGTTCCCGCGCTTCCCGGAAGAACAGCCCGCCGTAGGCCCCGCTCTGGGAGACGAAGGTGATGCCGCCCGGCTGGCGGGGCACGTCCCAGAAGTAGGAGGCGTTGAGCCGGCCGGGGACGTTGACGACGCCCATGCAGTTCGGGCCGATGATCCGCATGCCCGTCGCCCGGGCGACCGCCGCGAGATCGGCCTGGGCGGCGCGTCCCGCCTGACCCGTCTCACCGAACCCCGACGCGAGGATGACGCAGAACCGGCATCGGCGCGCGCCCAGCGCCCGGACGGCGGGTGGGACCGCCGCCGCCGGCAGGCTCACGAGCGCGAGGTCGAGGCCCGCGGGCAGGTCCTCGACGCGACGCACCGTCTCGCGGCCGGCGATGGCTTCCCCGCTCGGGTTGACGGGGAAGACGTCACCCGCGAACCCGGGCGACAGGAGGTTCTGCAGGAGGCGGTGGCCCAGCTTCTCCGGGTGCCGCGAGGCGCCCAGCACGCCCACCTGCCGCGGCGCGAACAGCGGCGTCAGGTCGACGGCCACCGGCGATGTCCGTCCTGCTCCGATCCGAACCGTCCGATCAACTCCCGCGAAGTCCGTGTAGCCCGGTCAGCTCGGTCAGATCCTTCACCTCGTCGACGCGACCGAGGGCCTCGTGAAGCCGCGCCGCCTCTTCCCGCCCGAGGCGCTCTTCGGTGAGCGCCCGGAACTTCGCGCCCAGGTCGGCTCGGAGCCGCTCGGGGTCGCGGCCGAGCCGGAGGTCTCCGACCATCTCTCGGGTCGACCCGTCGTGAAGGCGCACCACCGCGCGGGCTCCCGCCTCGTCCAGCTCCGCGCGCGGCTCGAGGCGCACGCGGGCGGCCAGCGCGCGCGCCGCCGGATCTCGCACCGCCTCGGCCGTGAAGTGCTCCTCGGTGACGCGTCCTCGGAGCAGAGCGCTCGCGGCGCAGTAGGTCATGCTGAACTTGCCGCCGAGCCCCGTGTCGGGCTGGCGCTGGTCGGCCACGAGGAGGGTGGTCGGGCACACCTCGAGGTTCACCGTCTCGATCGCCTTCGGGTCGGGGCGCGGGGACAGAGCGAGGAGCGCCGTCAGAGCGGCGTGGGTGGCGAAGCAGCACGGGAACAGCTTGAAGAAGACCTCGTTCACCGCCCAGTCCTGGCCGAGCCTCTCGTGAAGACGCGCCGGCGCCCAGTCCGGCGAGAGTCGGCGCGCCCAGGCCGGTCGATCGAGGACGCCCGCCGGCCCGGTCATCCCGCCCGCGGCCATGAGCGCGGCCAGGAGCCCGTCCGCCGCGGCGCGACCGACCTGGAAGGGCTTCGCCATGGTTCCGAACGACTCGTGGATCCCGCCCAGCTGGGCCGCGGCCAGTCCCACCGCCCGGTCGATCCCGGCGGCGTCGAGACCGAGCAGCCGGGCGCACGCCGCGGCGCCGCCGAGCCGCCCCAGCGTGGCCGTGGCGTGCCATCCGGCCCGGTAGTGCCCCGGGGCGAGCGCGCGGGAGACTCGACACATGACCTCGACGCCCAGCACGAAGGCCGTGAGAACCGCGCGCCCGCTCGCACCCCGCGTCTCGGCCAGCGCCAGGAGCCCCGGGAAGATCGGCGCCGTCACGTGACCCGGGAGCGCGAGCACGGTGTCGTCGTAGTCGAGGGCGTGCGAGGCGGTGCCGTTCCAGAGCGCCGCCGTGACCAGCGACGCCGTCCGGCCCGTGCCCAGGACCGACGCGGGCCCGGGCGGCTCGGGCGCGGCCTCGCGGAGGAGACGCGCGACAGGCTCGTCGACGCCCCCGACCGTGACGCCCCACCAGTCCAGCATGGCGATGCGGCCCATCTCGACGGCCGCCTCGGGGATCGCCTCGAAGGGCGTCTCGGCCACGAACCCGAGCAACGCCGTCCCGGGGGACACGGCGTCCCTCATGACCCACCTCCCGGACGTGCCACCTTCTTCATGACGCTCCCTTTCTTGGGGTCAGGCCCTGACTTTGACTTTCCGCCAATTCTCGTCCGTCCGGCAGGAAGTCGAAAGTCAGGGCCTGACCCCGGAGTTTGACCGCCGGTCGACGACGCGGACGGCCTTGCCGGGCGGCCGCGGGATCGCCCCGGGCGCCATGAGCCGGATCTCCGGCGTCAGACTCAGGCGGTCGCTCAGCTCGCGCGAGAGTCGGGTCTGGGCGGGCCGGTCGAACCCCGGTCCGGCCTCGACGCACAGGATGAGCCGGTCGCCGTGCGCGGCGTCCCGCTCCAGCACGATCTGGTACTCGTGCTCGAGCCCCGGCTGCCGGAGGAGGATCCGCTCGATCTGGCTCGGATAGAAGTTGACCCCCTTGAAGATGACCATGTCGTCCGTCCGGCCGTGGAAGCGGTCGAGCCTGACGCCGGTCCGTCCGCAGGGGCATCGCTCGCGCGACCGGACGCGGGTGACGTCGCGCGTCCGGTAGCGGATCAGGGGCAGTCCCTGCCGCGTGAGGGTGGTCACGACCAGCTCGCCCCAGTCGCCGTCCGGAACCACGTCGCCCGTCGCGGGATCGACGATCTCCGGCAGGTAGTGGTCGTCCCACACGTGGATCCCGTCCCGGGCGGCGCACTCGATCCCCATGCCCGGGCCGCCCGTCTCGGTCATGCCGATCAGGTCGTGCGCCCGCACGCCCATCTCGCTCTCGATCCGCGCCCGCAGCTCGTCCGACCAGGGCTCCGAGCCGAGCACGGCGACGCGCAGCTTCGTCGTCCGGAAGTCGAACCCCTCCTCGCGCGCCACCTCGATCATGCGGAGCGGATACGTCGCGATCGCCGCCAGCACGGTCGCCCCGAGGTCGCGGAGGAGCTGGAGCTGCAGGACCGTCCGCCCCGCGCCCACCGGGATCACCATCGCCCCGAGCGCCTCGGCGCCGTACTGGAAGCCGAAGCCGCCGGTGAACAGGCCGAACGACGCCGTGACGAGGATGACGTCGTCCGGCGCCACGCCGGCCGCGGCCAGCGAGCGGGCCATGGTCTCGCGCCACTGCTGGATGTCGGCCGCGGTGTAGGGGTTGACGATCGGCGCGCCCGTCGTGCCGGAGGACATGTGGACCCGCAGGATCGGCTCGTCCCCGGGACACGCCATGCGATAGGGGTAGGCATCGCGAAGCTCGTCCTTCGTGAGAAGCGGCAGCCGGCGGAGGTCGTCCAGCGAGGCGAGGTCGCCAGGGCCGATCCCGCCGAGGCGACGGTGATAGCCGGCGTTGTGCGCCCCGATGCGCGCAACGGTCCTCCGGAGGCGCTCGAGCTGGAGGACCGCGAGCTCGTCCCGGCCGCGCGTCTCCTCGGAAGGCTGGAACACGGCCCGATCGGCGGGGTCAGGCGGACCCGATCGGATCCGAGGTCATCGACGGCATCAGGCGTGTCACGGGCGCGACGGTGCCGGGGGAGCGTCCATTGGCCACCCTCTCCGCGGCCATTGTATGTCAGGGGGCGCGGCAGAATCCCGTCTCCGTCGCATCGCGTCCAAACAGCGACGCCGGAGACCGGACGGTTCCCGTCCCGGCCCAGGAGGATCAGATGACGGACGTGACTGGCGCGACGCTCCCCCTGACGGAGCGCAACTTCTCCGAGATCGTGGCCGCAACGCCGCGACTGCTGGTGGACTTCTGGGCGCCCTGGTGCGGGCCTTGCCGCGCCATCGGCCCAGTGCTCGAGGAGATCGCCCGGGCCGAGACCGGGCGCCTCGTCGTGGCCAAGGTGAACGTCGACGAGCAGCCGGGCCTGGCCCAGCGCTACGGCGTCCAGGCCATTCCCACGCTCCTCCTCTTCAAGGACGGCCAGGTCGTCGACACCGTGGTCGGCGCCCCGCCGAAAGCCGAGCTGACGCGCCGCCTCGCCGCCCTCGCCTAGGGCGGCGTCGGGCGCCGGCTCCTCGCCGTCGGCCGGCCATGATGACGGCGTGAGCGAGAGGGTCGTCGTCCGCTGGCGTGACTGGTCGGGGGAGGGTCTCGAGCACCTCGTGCTCGAGACAGCGACCGGATGGCGTCCACGCCGATGCAGCGATCCTGGGCAGCACCGACAGCGGCGAGGCCTTCGCCGCCCGGTACCGGATCGACTGTGACGCAGGGTGGCGCGTCCGGCGTCTTCGGCTGACCCTCCTCGGTCAGGACACCGAGCTCGAGCTCTCGAGCAACGACGCGGCGCAGTGGACCGACGGCTCGGGGGCGCGCCGTCCCGATCTGGCCGGCGCGGTCGACGTCGACATCTCCGCCACCCCGTTCACGAACACGCTGCCGATTCGGCGCCTGGGCTTGCGGGCCGGGGAATCCGACACGATCCTGGTCGTGTACGTCCGGCTCCCCGAAGTGACCGTGACGGCCGAGCGCCAGCGCTACACGTGCCTCGAGCCCGGGCGCCGCTACCGGTTCGAGTCCCTGGCCTCGGGCTTCACCCGCGAGATCGAGGTCGACGGCGACGGACTGGTCCTGACGTACCCCGATCTCTTCCGGCGAGTGCTCTGACTGCATCAGGCGCCGGGGGGCGTGCCTTGCAGGCGGCTCCGGGCGCGCCGTATCCTCGCGGCCGGAGGCCCACATGAGGATCGTCGTCCTGGGTGGCGGCATCGCGGGAGTGACGGCGGCGTACTACCTCGCGAAGGACGGCCACGAGGTCACGCTCGTCGAGGCGCAGGAGGGTGTCGGCCGGGACGCGAGCGGGGCCAACGCGGGAATGATCGCGCCGGGACATTCCTTCGCGTGGGCGTCCCCGAAGGCCCCGGCGATGCTCCTCCGCTCGCTCCTCGGCCAGGAGACCGCGATTCGCGTGCGTCCGCGGCTGGACCCCGCCCTCTTCACCTGGGGGTTCCGCTTCCTCCGGGAGTGTGCGGCGTCGCGCGCCCGGCGCAATACCCTCGTCAAGCTCCGCCTCTGCCAGTACAGCCAGGCCCTCATGACCGATCTCGTCCGGACCGAGGGGATCGAGTACCACGCGGTGACGAAGGGCGCGCTCTACGTGTACCGGGATCCGCGCGAGTTCGAGCGGGGCGTCCGCAAGATGGCGCTGCTCGCGGAGCACGGGCAGCGCCAGGAAGTGCTGGATCCCGCCCAGGTCGCGCGGCTCGAGCCGGCGTTCGCTCCCGTGCAGGAGAAGATCGCCGGCGCCGTGCGCGACCTCGGCGACACGAGCGGTGATTCCCGCCTCTTCACCGAGAAGCTGGCCCGCATCTGCCAGGAAAAGCTGGGCGTGATCCTGCAGCTCGGCACCCGCGTCAGCGCGCTCCGTGCGGAGGGAGATCGCATCGCCGGCGCGGTGACCTCCGGCGGCACGCTCACGGCCGATGCCTACGTCCTGGCGCTCGGCGTGAGCGCCCCGCTCGTCGCGCGAACCATCGGCGTGCGGCTCGGGATCTACCCGGCCAAGGGGTACTCCTCGACCTTCCCGCTCGCGGCGGACGGGCTCGCGCCGACAGTGCCGGGCGTCGACGAGCAATGGCTCGTGGGCTGGTCCCGCCAGGGGGACCGTCTCCGGCTCACCTCGACCGCGGAGTTCGCGGGACACGACCGGAGCTGGACCCCGCGCGACTTCAACAACATCCTGCGGCTCGCGCGGGACCTCTTCCCGACCGCCGCGGACTGGGCGCGCGGCGACTTTCGGGCGTGTCTTCGCCCGATGACGCCGGATGGGCCGCCCGTGCTGGGGGCCGGCCGCCACCGCAACCTCTACTTCAACGCCGGCCACGGCCACATGGGGTGGACGATGGCCTTCGGCACCGGGCGGATCGTGGCGGATCTGGTCGCCGGGCGGAAGCCGGACCACGACCTGGATGGGCTCGGGCCCCGGACGGTCGCCGGAGGGCTCTGAGTCCCGTTCCCCCGTCCCGAACCCGCCCCGCGCACCTGACCGGCTTGACCCACAACAGGTGATGAGTACACTCCAGGCATGGCGACCCTCGCAGAACAGACCAGCCTGTTCGGCTCGGGAGAGCCGCGGCTCGACCGTGCGCTCGGGCGCCTGCGGCGAATCCCCCTGGACGCCCGGGCCTGGGTGGATCACCTTCCCGGCTGGCTCGACGGGCACGAGGCACTGTTCGAGGTCCTCCGCGCGACGACCCGGTGGCAGCACCAGCGACGCCGCATGTACGAGCGGGTCGTCGAAGTCCCGCGCCTGGTCGCCACCTTGCCGGACGATGGCCCCGGCCATCCGGTGCTCGCCCAGGCCTCCACCGCCCTGACCCAGTGGTACGGGCTCGCGCTCGACCGGATCTCGCTCGCGTACTACCGGGACGGGCGTGACAGCGTAGCCTGGCACGGCGACCGACTCGGTCGCCTCGTCGACGACACGGTGGTCGCGATCCTATCCGTTGGCGCGCCGCGACGCTTCCTGCTCCGGCCCGCCGCGGGCGGCGCGTCGCGCGCCTTCGATCTCGGGTGGGGCGACCTCCTGGTGATGGGCGGGAGCTGTCAGCGCACCTGGCAGCACGCGGTGCCGAAGGCGGCGCGGGCGGGGCCGCGGATGAGCATCCAGTTCCGGCCGAACGCGATGGACGCCGAAGCGTGACCGCCGGGCGGCCCGCACTCTTCCGCGCGCTAGACGCGGCCCTGGCGCCAGCGATGCCACGACGTGGCCAGAAGCCACCAGGTCGCCAGGTGGATCCACGGTAGGAAGACGGAGTTCGCTTCTCCGCCCGACGCCCCCATGCCGTGAGCGTTCCATCCCGACAACCGTAACGGCCACCTCGCACTCACCAGGGCGACGACCGCCGCCGCCGTCACCGGGAACGCGATGAGCCAAGCGTCGAGCGTGCTCCGCCACGGGACATCACCGAGAATCCGGCGGCGGCCCGCCGCGACGACCGCCATCGCCGTGTAGCCGAGCGCGATCACGGCCCAGTAGACGAGACGATGCGTCGGGTCGGTGATGAGGGTGCTCCCGAGCGCGTACAAGATCGCGATGACCGTGTGCAGCGCCAGAATCGCGGCAAGACCGACCACCTCGATCGACGTGCGAAGCACTCTCGCGGGCACGTCAGTCGCCCGTGAACCGCGGGCGGCCGCTTCGCGAGGAATGCCTCCATGCCTTCCCGCGCGTCGGCCGTGCGGATCAGCTCCATGACCGCCTCGCCTTCCAGCGCGAGACCCTCGTCGAAGGGCCGCCCGTGGCCCCGGTACACGCAGCGCTTGAGGAGCCCGATCGCGCGGGTCGGCCCCGCGGCCAGGCGCTCCGCCACGTCCCGGGCGGTCTGCTGGAGAAGGTCGGCCGGGACGACCTCGTCGACGAGCCCGAGGGTGCGCGCCTCGTCGGCGCCGAGCCGGCGGCCGTCCATCATGAGCCGCAGGGCGCGCGCCGGCCCCACCAGGCGGGTGAGCCGCTGGGTGCCGCCGGCGCCCGGAAAGAAGCCGAGCCGGATCTCGGGGAACCCGATCTCCCCACCCCGCGCCATCAGCCGGACGTCGCAGGCCAGCGCCAGCTCCGCCCCGCCGCCGAGCGCGTAGCCGTTGATCGCCGCGACGACGGGCTTCTCCATCGCCTCGAGACCCTGCTGCACGTCCACCCAGCGCCGGACGCGCCGGTGATGCTCCGGGCTGAGGTCCTGCAGCATGGCGATGTCGGCGCCCGCGCAGAATCGCCGCTCGCGGCCCGTGAGAATCACGGCCCGGACGGCCCGGTCGGCCCCGATCTCCGCGACCGCCAGGAGGAACTCGTCGATGACCTCCAGGGTGACCGCGTTGACGGGCGGGCGGTCGAAGACGACGGTCGCAACCGCCCCTGCGCGCGCGACGGTGAGGTGACGAAACGAAGCGCTCATCGAGTCCCTCCAGCCTCCGGGATCAGAGCCCCCAGCCGCCGCTCACGTGAATGTTGGCCCCGGTGACGTAACGGGCCTCGTCGGACAGGAGGAAGCGCGCCGCGGCGACCACGTCGTCGACCTGTCCGAGGTGCCCCGCGGGAATCCGCTGGAGCAGGGCGTCGAGGTCCGGTCGAGGGTATCCCGGCGTCTCGAGAATGCCCGGGAGACACCGCGTTCACGGTGATGCCGTGTGGGGCCAGAACCTTCGCGAGCGACCGCACCAGGACGAGGAGACCCGCCTTCGCGATGTAGTAGGCGGTGACGTTGGGCTGGGCGGAGAGCCGGTCCGCCGTCGCGAGGCCGAGACCGAGGATTCGGCCCCAGCGCCGGGCCTGCATCCCCGGCGCCGCGGCCTGCGCAAGGAACAGCAGGGGGTCGAGGTTCTGGCGAAAGGCGCTCCGCCAGCGCTCCGGCGTCTCCTCGAGGAGCGGCCCTTCGTGATAGGGCCCGGCCCCGTGGACGAGCGCGTCGAGGCGCCCCCAGGTCGCTTCCACACGGTCCACGAGCGCCCGGGCCTCGGCGGGGTCGGCCAGATCGGCCTGCAGGACGAGCGCGGGAGTGCCCGCGGCCTCGATCGCGTCCCGCGTCGCGTTCGCCGCCCGCGCGTCCGTCCGGAACGAGACGGCCACCGCCCAGCCCTGGCGCGCCAGATCCAGCGCGATGCCGCGGGCGATGCCGCGCGTCGCGCCCGTCACGAGCGCCACCCGATCGGCCATCAGTTGAGCCGCCCCCGCAGCGTGTGGAGCGCCTTCCGCGCCTCGGCATCGGTCGGCGCCATCCGCACCGCGCCCTCGAACTCACGCAGCGCGTCCCACCACCGCCCCTTCCGGAGGTGGATCCGCCCGAGGTTCATGTACGGGAACTGCCGCGGCTCGTAGCGCGTCGCCAGCTTGGCCTTCATGAGCCATGGAATGGCCTCGTCGAGACGATCCTGCTGCATGAGGTAGACGCCGATGTCGTTGTAGGGGTTGCCGAATTCCGGATCGATCTCGATCGCACGGAGGCACTCGGCGGTCGCCTCGTCGAGCTTCCCCTGGAAGCTGTACGTCCAGCCGAGGTACGTGTGGGCCTCGGCGGTCGGGTGGATCTCGATCGAGCGCTTGTAGGCGAGAATCGCCCGATCCAGCTCCCCCGCCATCTGGAGCCGGCAGCCCTCCTGCCAGAGCCCGGTCGCCCGCCGGACCGGATCTTCTTCCGTCATGGCGTCACGACGCGAGGTGGCAGGCCACGCGGCGGCCCGGCCCGAGCGCTCGCAGCCGGGGTGGCTCCGTTCGGCAGCGGGCCTCGGCTATGGGACAGCGGGGGTGGAACCGGCAGCCCGGCGGGACCGCCATCGGACTCGGCGGATCGCCGGGCAGCACGGGAGGCAGCCAGACGACGGTGGGGTCCGGCGGCGGCACCGACGCCCGCAGCGCCTGCGTGTAGGGGTGGAGCGGGCGCTCGAAGAGCGCCTCGGTGGGCGCCTCCTCCACGATCTCGCCCAGGTACATGACGGCGACCCGATCGGCGACCTGTCGGACGACCGCGAGGTCGTGGGAGATGAAGAGGTACGCGACGCGGAACTCGGCCTGGAGCTCGCGGAGGAGCCCGAGCACTCGCAGCTTGACCGTCACGTCCAGCCCCGACGTGATCTCGTCGGCAACCACCAGGTCCGGCCGGAGGGCAAGGGCTCGCGCGATGGCGATGCGCTGGCGCTGACCGCCCGAGAACTCGTGCGGGTATCGGCGCGCCGCGTCCCGCGGGAGCCCGACCCGGTCGAGGAGGTCCCCGACCATGCGGGCATGATCGCCCGGAACCTGGTGGACGGCGAGAGGCTGTCCGACGATCGCGCCGACCGGCCGCCGGGGGTTGAGCGATGCGTACGGGTTCTGGAAGACGATCTGCATGCGCCGGCGGAGCGGCCGGAGCGCCGCCTGGGACAGCCCGGTGATCTCCTGTCCACCGAGGAAGACCCTGCCCGCCGTCGGCTCCACGAGACGAAGGATGGTCCGGCCGAGCGTCGTCTTCCCGGAGCCCGACTCGCCGACGAGGCCCACGGTCTCCTGGCGCATCACGCTGATACTGACGCCATCGACGGCGCGCAGGGTGCGTGCCGGCTGGAGCCAGCCGCCGTGACGGAAGTGCGTCCGGAGGTCCTGCGTTTCGAGGAGCGGAACGCCGTCCGTCGCGCCGCTCATGCCGCCTCGTAGAGGTGACAGGCGACCGCGTGGCCGGGCGCCACGTCGCGGACGGCCGGCATCGCCTCGTCGCAGATCGCCATGCGCCTCGCGCACCGCTCTCGGAACGGGCACGCCTCCGGCGGTGCGGTCAGCACCGGCATGAGGCCGTCGCGCGCGCCGTTCGCCTCCGCGCGGACGTCGACACGCAGCACCTGGGCCAGGAGGCCCTGCGTGTAGGGGTGGGCGGGCGCGCGGAAGAGATCCGGGGTCGCCGCCGATTCCACGACGCAGCCCGCGTACATCACGGCCACCCGATGGGCCAGGTGGGCGACCACGCCCAGATCGTGGGTGACGAAGAGCGTGGCAACGCCGCGCTCGGCCTGGAGAACCTCGAGGAGTCGCAGGATCTGCGCTTGCGTGGTGACGTCGAGCGCGGTCGTCGGCTCGTCGGCGATCACGAGCGTGGGCTCGCAGGAGAACGCCATGGCGATCAGGACCCGCTGGCGCATGCCCCCCGACAGCTCGTGCGGATAGCGCTCGAGCACGTCCACCGAGTCCGCGATGCCGAGGCGTGCGAGGAGCCGCGCCATCTCCGCGCGGGCCGCCGCCCGCGAGAGGCCGCGGTGGATCCGCAGCGCGTCCGTCGCCTGAAGGCCGATCCGGAAGGCCGGATTGAGCGCGGAGAGCGGATCCTGCGGGATGAGCGCGATGTCGGCCCCTCGGAGACCCCGCATCTCGGTCTCGGACAGCCGGAGGAGCTCGCGTCCCCCGAGCCGGACCGCGCCGCTCTCGATCCGCCCGGGCTCCGGAAGGAGCCGGACGACGGCGCGGCCGACCGTCGACTTCCCCGCGCCGGACTCCCCGACGAGCCCCAGCACCTCGCCAGGTCCGAGCCGGAGGTCGACCGCCCACGTCGCGAGCCGGGCGCCGTAGCGCACCGTCAGCCCGGCGATTTCGAGGATCGGAGCCGTCACTCGAACACCTGATCGGCTCGCTGAAGGAGCGCCGGCGGGATCGTCAGCCCGAGCGCACGGGCCGTCCGGAGGTTGACCAGCAGCTCGAACTTCGTGGGCTCCTCCACCGGGAGGTCGGCGGGCTTGGCCCCCTTGAGAATCTTGTCGACGTATACCGCAGCGCGCCGGAACAGATCGGAGACCACCGGTCCGTACGACATGAGCCCGCCGGCCTCGACGAACTCGCGCCAGTCGTACAACGCTGGCAGGCGATGCCGGGCCGCCAGCTCCGCGATCCTCGCACGCTGGTTGAAGAACAAGCCCTCGATGGGAACGACCACCCCCTCGGCTCCATCGCGGACCATCCGGGCAAAGGCGCCCTCCAGCTCGGCGGCGTTCCGGACGTCGAACGCTTGGATCTGCAAGCCCAGGGCACGTGCTGCGCGCTCGGCCTCGCGGAACGTGGCGTCCCGTATCGGGGCCGCCGGGGTCTGCAGGAGTGCCACGCGCGTCACGCGTGGTACCGCCTCCCTGAAGAGCTGGAGTCCCTTGCCGCGCAGATCGTTGTTGACCGCGGATAGCCCGGTGACGTAGCCGCCGGGCCGCGCGAGGCTTTGCACGAGGCCCATGCCGACCGGATCGGGGACGACCACCATCACGATGGGTGTCGTCGGCAGGGCCTGCTTGGCCGCGAGGGTTTCGCTCGGGCCGGTCGTCACAACGACATCGACGCGGAGCTGAGCCAGGTCGCGCGCGAGGCCGGGGAGGCGCTGGCGGTCCCCTCCCGCGAAGCGCCGGTCGATCAGGACGTTGCGCCCCTCCACGTGCCCGAGTGCTCGGAGCTCCTCCAGAAAGCCCATCCACCGTGAGGTCACTCGGCTCTCATCATCGCCCACGCCCAGGACTCCGATTCGCGGGACCCGCGCCGCCGGCTGCGCCAGGCCGCTCGCCGTGAAGGCGAGGCTCGCCAGAGCGATCACCATGGCGCACAGCGCGCCGGCCTGCAACCGACGACCGCCTCGGACGGTCCGCTGTGCCGCCGTTCGTTTCGCCTCACGGCTCGCACCTCTCACTCACAGCGTCGCCCGGAGCCGCGGGTCGAGGCGCTCGCGCAACCCTTCCCCGAGGAGGTTGAAGCCCACCACCGCCACGATCAGGGCCAGCATCGGCACGCCCATGCCCCACCAGCTGACCATGAGATAGCCGCGCCCCTCGGCGATCATGGCGCCCCAGGACGGCGTGGCGGCCTGAACCCCGAGCCCCACGAACGACAGCAGCGCCTCCACGCCGACGGCGATGGCCATCTCGAGCGACACGAGCACGATGATGAGGGGCACGAGGTTCGGGAGCAGCTCCTCGGCCATCACGCGCAGCGGCCGGAGCCCGATGGCGCGGGCGGCCTCCACGAACTCGCGCTCACGCAGCGCCAGGACCTCGCCGCGGATGACGCGGGCGAAGCGGGTCCAGTCCACGATCACGATCGCCAGCACGACCTTCCAGAGCCCGAGCCCCAGGACCGCCATCAGCGCGATGGCCAGCAGCACGGCGGGGATCGACATCCAGACGTCCACGACGCGCATCAGCACGGTGTCGACCCGCCCGCGCGCGTAGCCGGCGACCAGCGCCACCGGGACCCCGATCAGCGCCGAGATGACCGCGCTGGCCACGGCGACGACCAGCGCCACCCGCGCGCCCCACAGGAGGCGCGAGAGGATGTCGCGGCCCGAGGCTGTCGGTGCCGAGAGGATGGCGCCAGGCGCCGCCCGCCCAGACGGGCGGCTGGCGGACGGAGGTCAGATCCTGCCGGTTCGGGTCGTGGGGCGCGAGCGCCGGGCCCGCCAGGGCGAGGAACAGCACGAGGAGCGCGATCCCGCCGCCGAGCCAGAGCTTGCCGTTCAACCCGCGCACCCTCACGCCGCCAGGCGGACGCGCGGGTTGAGGAACGCGTACGTCACGTCGACCGCGAGGTTGGACAGGATGACCGTGACCGCATAGACGAGCACGATCCCCTGGATGAGGGGGAAGTCGCGGTACTGGAACGCCTGAAGCGTGAGCTGCCCGATTCCGGGCCAGGCGAAGATCGTCTCGATCAGGACGGTCCCGCCGATCAGGAAGCCGAACTGGACGCCGACCAGCGTCGCCGTCGGGATGAGCGCGTTCCGCAGCGCGCGCCAGAACAGGATCCGCGCCTCGCCCAGCCCCTTCATCCGCTCGGTGACGACGTACTCCTCCCGGAGCGCGCCGAGGAGATCCGAGCGCACGGTGCGGAACACGGCGGCCAGGAGCGGGAGCGCCAGCGCGCTCGCCGGGAGCAGGAGGTGCAGGAGGGCGGAGCCCAGCGCGGCCGGATCGCGCCGCAGCAGGACGTCGACGAGCACCGAGCCCGTCACGTCGGCCGCCTCGTGCTCCGGCGCGATGCGGCCCGAGATGGGCAGGACCTGGAGGATCGCCCCGAAGACCACGATGAGCAGGAGGCCCCAGACGAAGTTCGGCACGGCGATGCCGAGCGTCCCGAGCGACACCGCGCCCGACTCGAGCCAGCTCCGGCGCCGCCACACCGAGCAGGCGCCGAGCAGGACGCCGCCCCCCGTGGCGAGGACGAGGGCGGTGACCGCCAGCTCGAGCGTCGCCGGCAGCCGCTCGACGATGATGCGGAGCGCGTCCTGCTGGAGCCAGAGCGAGCGACCGAAGTTGCCCCGGCAGAGGCTCAGGAAGAAGGCGGCGTACTGCGCCCACCAGGATCCCGTCAGGCCGAACTCGCGCCGGACGCGCTCGATGTCCTCGGCGGTCGAGCCGACCGGGGCCATGAGGAGCGCGGGATCGCCCGGCAAGATCCGGAGGATCGCGAACACGAGCACGCTCACGCCCCAGAGCGAGAGCAGCGCCAGGAAGAGACGGCTCAGCAGGAAGCGGAGAGACATCACGAGGACTCGGCTCTGGAACTCGCCGCGAGCATGTCGACGATTGGCCGGACTCTAGCGCAGCTGGGCGACCGCCGCAAGCTGCATCACGGTCCGGCCGCGCCGCGGTCCGGTTGCAGGCTCGCCCGCGAGAAGCATATCCTCGGGACCGGTGCTGGCCGGTCCCCTGCCCCTCTACGCGGTGGTTCCGTTCGCGGCGATGCTCCTCGCCATCGCCATGTGTCCGCTCTGGACCCCGCACTGGTGGGAGTCGAACCGGAACAAGCTCCTCCTCTCGTGCGTCCTGGGGCTCCCCGTGATCGGCCTCTACGCCGTGCGGCGCCCGCACGTCCTGCTCGAGACCGCCGAGGAGTACCTCTCCTTCATGCTCCTGCTTGACGGCGCTCTACGTGATCGCCGGCGGCATCCGCCTGAGCGGCGACCTCGAGGCGACGCCGCTCGTCAACACGACCTTCCTGGCCACCGGCGCCGTCCTCGCCTCGTTCCTCGGCACCACCGGCGCGTCGATGCTCCTGATCCGCCCGGTCCTCCAGACCAACCGCCAGCGGACGCACATCACGCACACGGTGATCTTCTTCATCTTCCTGGTCGCGAACGTCGGCGGCCTTCTGACCCCGCTCGGCGACCCCCCGCTCTTCCTCGGCTACCTCCAGGGGGTGCCGTTCGCCTGGACCTTCCGGCTCCTGCCGCAGTGGCTCTTCTCCGTGGCCGTCCTGCTGCTCGCCTACTTCGTGTGGGACTCGCGTGGCGTACGGGTGGGAGCCGGCCCAGCGCGGTCGTGCGCGACGAGGCGGAGCGCCGCCCCCTGCGGCTCGACGGCACCCTCAACTTCGTGTGGCTCGCGGGGGTCGTGCTGGGCGTCGCGTTCCTCCACGCCCCTTGGCGGGAAGCGCTGATCCTGGCGCTCACCGGGCTCTCGCTCTGGCAGACGCCGAAGGAGGTCCATCGCGCCAACGAGTTCACGCCTCACCCGATGATCGAGGTCGCCGTCCTCTTCTTCGGGATCTTCCTCACGATGATCCCGGCGCTCGAGCTCCTCCGGACGCGCGGGGGCGAGCTGGGCGTGCGGGAGCCGTGGCAGTTCTTCTGGGCGACCGGCGCTCTGTCGTCGTTCCTCGACAACGCGCCGACCTACCTCGTCTTCCTCGCCCTCGCCCAGGGCCTCGGCCTGGCCGACGAGGTCGTCGGCGTACCGCACGCGATCCTGGCGGCGATCAGCATGGGCGCCGTCTTCATGGGCGCGAACACCTACATCGGCAACGCGCCCAACTTCATGGTCAAGGCGATCGCCGAGGCCGCCCGGGTGCGGATGCCGTCCTTCTTCGGCTACATGCTGTACAGCGGCGGCATCCTCCTCCCGCTGTTCGCTCGCCGTCACCTGGCTATTCTTCCGGCCCGGCCCCTGACCTAGCGAAAGTCAAACTTCGGGGTCAGACCCCGACTTTGACTTCCCGAAGTCATCAGGGAGCAAAAGTCAGGGCCTGACCCCGCTTAGACCGCGAGGAGGCGGTGCTTCAGGGCCGAGTTCGACTCCAGCTCGGCAGCGGGACCGGTGTGGACGATGCGGCCGTCGTCGATGACATAGGCGCGGTCGGCGAGCCCGAGGGCCATCGAGGAGTTCTGCTCGACGAGGAGGATGGCGATCCCCTCGTCCCGCATCTCCTGGATCACCGCCATGATGTCCTCGACGATACGCGGGGCCAGCCCCTGCGACGGCTCGTCCATCAGCACCAGGCGCGGGTGCATGAGGAGCGCGCGCGCGATCGCGACGAGCTGCGCCTCCCCGCCCGAGAGGTGCTCTCCGATCCGATGCCGGAGACGGCCGAGGATCTCGAAGCGCTCGTAGACGCGTGCGAGCGTCCACGCCTCCGCGGCCTGGCGGGGCGGGAGCGCCCGGTTCAGCGCCATGGCGAGATTCCGCTCCACGGTCAGCGTCGGAAACACGCGACGGTTGTCCGGCACCCAGGCGATCCCCCGGCGCGCGACCAGATGGGTCGGGAGCCGGGTGATGTCCTGCCCGTCGAAGGTGATCCGCCCCCGCCGGACCGGGACCAGGCCGAGGATGCTCTTGATCGTGGTCGTCTTGCCGCGCCCGTTGCGCCCGAGGAGACAGACCGCCTCGCCCGCGCGGATCTCGAGCGAGAGGCCGCGCAGGATCTGTGCGTCTCCGTAGAAGGCGTCGATCGCCTCGACGGCGAGCAGAGCCGGCCGGACCCCGGACGAATCGGTCACGCGCGGCCCTCCCGAGGCCCGGGCACCCGCGGTCGGCCCCCCAGCCGCCCGAGATATGCCTCGCGGACCTCCGGGTGGTCGCGGATCGCCGCCGGAGGCCCCTCCGCGATGACCCGGCCGCGGTGCAGCACCGCCACGTGGTGCGAGAGGGTCAGCACGAAGTCC
Organism: uncultured Candidatus Rokubacteria bacterium; assembly: GCA_963799055.1. Classification (GTDB taxonomy): domain Bacteria; phylum Methylomirabilota; class Methylomirabilia; order Rokubacteriales; family DASRDR01; genus DASRDR01. The sequence goes on along the minus strand of CAWCVP010000012.1, from coordinate 74,227 downwards.
ATGTCGTGCTCGATCACGACGATCGTGAGCCGCTGGGACAGCTGCTGGACGAGCTCCCGCAGGGTCTCCATCGGGCGGGCCCCGAGCCCGCTCGTCGGCTCGTCGAGGAGGAGCACCTCCGGCTCGCCGGCCATGGCGACGCCGATCTCGAGCAGACGCCGCTGGCCGTAGGAGAGGTAGCGGGCGGCGACGCCCTCCCGCCCGGCGAGACCGATCAGCCGCACGATCCGGGCCGCGCGGTCCTCGGCCTCGCTCAAGGCGCCGGCCGGAGTCCAGCAGTCGAAGCCCCGCGCGCGCATGGCCGGCACCGCCACCCTCACGTTCTCGAGCACGGTGTCGTCGTCGAACAGATTGAGGATCTGGAACGACCGGCAGATCCCCAGCCGCGCCCGGCGGTGGGGTGGCAGGCGGGTGACGTCCGCGCCCTTCAGGCGGATCTCGCCGCCGTCCGCCGCGAGGAAGCCCGGTCAAGAGGTTGAAGCAGGTCGTCTTTCCCGCCCCGTTCGGCCCGATCAAGGCCGAGAGCCGGCCCGTCTCGAAGGCGAGGTCGACCCCGTCCAGCACGACGTGGCCGCCGAAGGCCTTCCGGAGGCCCCGCGTCTCGAGGGCGGGCGGCGCGGCCGGCCGATCGTCCGTCACGCTTCCCGCTCCCCTCCCGATGGGGTCCGGCGCCACCGGCTCGTCGATGCGTGCGGCCTGGGCCACCCCCGTGTCGTGGAATCCGGCGGGCTGGCGGAGCCGACGGACGATGCCGAGGATGCCCTCCGGCATGAACAGGATCACCGCCATGAACAGCACGCCGTATGCGAGCACCCAGTGGTCCGTCATGGTCGACAGAACGTCGCGCAGGACGAGGAACACGATCACGCCGAGCACCGGCCCGTAGAAGCTCGCGAACCCGCCGCCGATCAGGCACATGAGCACGACGTTCCCAGACTGGGCGAGGCTCATCGGCTCCGCGAAGGCGCCGAACCGTGCCAGCGCGTAGAGCCCTCCGGCCAGGCCGGCGAAGGCGCACGAGAGCGTGAAGACGGCCCACTTGTATCGCGCCGTGTCGTACCCGACCGCGCGGGCGCGGCTCTCGCTCTGCCGGATCGCCCGGATGACCTGGCCGAACGGCGAGTGGACGATCCGCCACAGTACGACGGTCGCCCCGACGAACCACGCGTACACGAAGTAGTAGAAGGGCACGTTGTCCCGCAGCGAGTAGCCGAGGAGCGTCAGGCGGTTGATGCCGGTCAGCCCGTCCTCCCCGCCGGTCCACGCGTCGAAGACGAAGACCATGAACCAGAACATGACGCCGAACGCGATGGTCAGGAGCGAGAAGTAGATGCCCCGCCGCCGGGCGACGAACAGGGCCACGAGCGCGCCGAAGAGGAGCGTCCCCAGCGCGGCGGCGACGAGCGGGAGGGCAAGCCCGCCCGTGACCCACTTCTGCGTCATCCCCAGGAGGTAGCCGCCGATCCCGAAGAACGCCCCGTGACCGAACGCCGGGAGGCCCGTGTACCCGAGCAGCAGGTTGTAGCCGAGCGCGAAGATCGCCCAGATCATGACCTCGGTGCCGAGATAGGTGTAGCCGAGCCTCGGCAGAACGGCGGGAAGGAGCAGGAACAGGGCGAACATCGCCAGCATCGGCGGCGGGACCCAGCGGTCGAGCGCGGCCCGCACGAGAGCGCTACAGCTCCAGGACGGACTTCTGGCCCATGAGGCCGCGGGGACGCCAGAGCAGCACGAGGGCCATCAGGACGTACATCACGAGGATCGAGCCCCGCGGGACCAGGAGGTTCGACAGCCCGCTCACGGTGCCGAGGAGCAGGCCGCCGACCACGGCCCCCCAGAACGACCCGATCCCGCCGATGACCACCACGATGAAGGCGGGCATGACCGCCTCGGCGCCGACGGTGGGCTTGAGGCTCCACATGGGCGCCGCGATGACGCCGGCGACCCCGGCCATCACGGTCCCCAGCGAGAACACGAGGCTCCGCATGCGTCCGAGGTCGATCCCGAGCGCCCGCACCATCTCGCTGTCGTGGGCGCCGGCCTTCATGATGGCGCCGTACGGCGTCCGCTCGATGAACCACCACATCAGGAACGAGGAGGACGACCGCCAGCACCGCGACGAGGATCCGGTACCGGGAGTAGATCGAGAAAGCCCCACTGGAATCGGCCGGCGACGAACTCGGGCACGGCGATGGTGTAGCCCCGCGGGGTCCAGATGATCCGGATCACCTCCTCCAGCGCCAGCGCGGCGCCGAAGGTGAACAGGAGCCCGAACAGCGGGTCCTTCCCGTAGGTGCGCCGGACCCCGCGCTCCAGCGCCAGCCCGACGAGGCCCACGCCGAGCGGCGCCAGCAGGAGGCCGCCCCACCAGCCGACGTGGGGCTGGAGCGCGAGCGCGAAGTAGCCGCCCAGGGCGAACAGCACGCCGTGGGCGAAGTTGATCACCTCCATCGTGCCCAGGATCAGCATGAACCCGAGCGCGATGATGGCGTAGAGCAGCCCCAGCACGACCCCGTTCAGGAGCTGCGTCGCCAGTTCGGCCAAATCGGGCGTCATCGCGCCACCCGCTTGGCCATGAAGATGTCGGGTCGACCGGGGCCGTTGGCGTCCGGCAGGAGCCCGATGACGACGTAGCCAAGCTTCTGATAGAACTCGTCGGGGTGGCCGCGGAGATTGCGAATCCGCTTCGCCTGGCCGAGCACGTCGGGATAGAGCTCGACCCCGGAGACGCTGGTCCGCCCGTCGAGGTCATCGGTCCCGAGGAAGATCGTAGAAGCGCCGCGCCGCCTCACCTGCCGCTCGAAGTCCCGCACGAGGGCCCGGCCGATCCCCTGGCGCTGACGATCCGGCCGGACGACCAGCGGATGGAGCTCCCACGTCCGGCCCCGGTACAGGCGGATCCCGCCTATCCACCCGAGCGCCGTCCCGGGCGGCTCCACGGCCGCCCGGCTCAGCCGCTCCGGGGCGAACGACTTGCGGACTTCCACCAGCGCACTCGCCAGGTCGGGGAAGGCGTCAGGCTCCGGCTCGCGGAAGCCATCCACGAGGAGCCGTGCAACCTGGCGAACCAAGCGCCCGATCCCGGGGGCGGAGGTCGACGATCCTCACGGCCGTCGCCCTCCGCCACCCGCGTCGTCCGGGCCCCTACCCGCCGTAGACCGGGGTGTCGGCGAGCGACTGCATCTTGCACTTCGAGAGATCGCGCGGCGGCGACACCTCGGCCGGCGTCATCTCCGCGATCAGCTCGATCAGGTCGTACTTCTCCTTCATGTCCTTCTCTTTCTTGGCCCGGGCGAGGAAGATCATCTGGCCCACGAGGTGATCCCACTCGCGGATGGTCGAGGGGTGCTTGCGGAAGGTGTCCGTGATCACGTGCCCCTCGAGGGCCTTGATGACCTCGTGGTTCCGGGTCGTGCCCGCCCGCTCGATCGCGCGGAACAGCTCGCGCGTCGCGATGTAGCCGTTGTACGAGACGTTGTCGGGCACCTCGATCGGCGCGCCGGCCCAGCGCTTCCGGAACCGCTGGACGAAGCTCCTGCGAGCCGGGATCGGTCAGCGTGTAGTGCCAGGTCGTCGTGAAGTAGCCGAAGGCCTTCTTCGCGCCGAGCGCGAACAGATCGGGATAGTCCTGCTGCGGGAACACCCAGTTCGCATCCTTGTCCGAGCCGAACTCGTTGGCCTGCTCCCGGAGCGCGGTCTGCTCGATCCCCGCCACGTTCGCGAAGACCACCTCGGGCTTGGCGCTCCGGACCCGGAGGAGCTGGGCGCTGAAGTCCCGGGTCCCCTGGGGGATCATGATCTCGCCGGCTTCCTCGGCGCCGACCGTCTTCATGACGTTGCGGGTTCCCGCGGTGACGTTCTTCCCCCACACGTAGTCGTGGGTCAGGATGAACCACTTCTTGCCGAGGTTCTTCGCGACCATCGGCCCGAGCGCCTGGTTGAACATGTAGCCGTTCGCGTCCCACACGAAGTTGACGCGCTGGCACTTCTCGTTCGTGACCGTGTCGGCGCTCGAGTTCGAGTTGAAGTAGATGATCCCGTACCGCTGCGCCAGCTCCGAGAGGGGCGCGGCGACGCCGCTCGAGAGGGCGCCGATCATGAAGTCGATCTTGTCCCGCTCGATGAGCTTCTGCGCCTTGCGCACCGCCACCGACGGATCGGTCTCGGTGTCCTCCCAGCGAGCCTCGATGGGCCGGCCGAGGACGCCGCCCTTGGCGTTCTGCTCCTCGATGGCGAGCAGCATGCCCCGCCGGTCCGCCTGGCCGCTGTCGGCGAAGGTGCCGGTCGCGTCGCAGGTGAGGCCGATGATCAGGGGCTTCTTCGCCTGGGCGCTGGCCCGGCGCCAGCCCCCGATGAAGCCCACGCCCGCTCCGAACGCCGCCCCGCCCTTGAGGATCTGCCGCCGACTCGGTCGCCCACCCTGCTCAGCCATCGCGTCCTCCTCTGTTGGGTCTGTTGGGATGGTTACTATCGGGTCACGTCGTGCCGGCCAGTCGCTCCATCGCCCGCAAGCGGTGAGTCTCGACGGCCCGGATCGCCCGGGGCCAGTCGCGCGCCTCGAGGGCCCGGAGAATCTCCTCGTGCTCGGCGAGCGACTCGGCCGCGAAGCCCCCTCGCCGCGCGTGCATGATCACGCGGTAGTACTCGCCCCGGTCCCAGACGTTCTGCAGGAGCTGCAGCACCTGCTTCAGGCCGGAAGCCTCCCAGAGCTTCCGGTGGAACTCGCTGTCGGCCGCCACCGCGCGCGCCGTGTTGCCGGCGGTCCGGGCCGCGCCCATGTCGCGCTGGAGGCTGCGGAGCTGAGCGAGGAGCGCCGGGGTGATCCGGCCGGTCGCCTCGCGGAGGCAGAGCGCCTCGAGCGCCGCCATGAGCAGGAACCGCTCCCGGAACTCCTCCGGCGAGAGGCCCGCCACCACGACGTCCTTGTGCGGGTTGATCCGCACGAAGCCCTCGCTCTCGAGCCGTCGCAACGCCTGCATGACCGGGATCCGGCTCACCCCGGCCGACTGCGCCACCGCGCTGGCCACGATCCGCTCCCCGGGCGCGAGCCGCCCCTCGACGAGTACCTGGCGGAGGTGACGGTAGGCCAGCTCCTCGAGCGTCTCCCTTCGGATGGGCTCCTGGAAGAGCGCGCGGCCCGTGCCGGCGGTCGCCTCGCCGCGGCGGGGCGGCCGCGCCGGCGATCGCGGCGCGGGGTCACGACCCGGAGGAACCCGGCGCGTTCGCGGGGAGCGAGCCGGCGGGCTCCGGCCTTCATGGGTTGTATACAATATGCATTCTCGAGACGTGTCAAGACCGTCCTCCGCGGAGACACTGGAGCGGGGCACGCAGTCCCGCCCATGAGGATCGCCAGTATCGATTGTATTGTCCCAACAAGCAGGATAGCCTGTGGAGGCCGAAGGAGGACACCCCCATGAGCAGCGGCCCGTTCCTGAACATCAAGGTGCCGAAGGGCCTGATGGATCGCCTGGACGACTACCGGTTCGCCACTCGGAAGCCCTCCCGGGCCGAGGCCGCGCGGGAGCTGGTCGATCGCGCCCTCAAGACGTTCTTCGAGGCCTCCGGCCCCGAGCCCGTTGGCCCGGGCGATCCGGACCTCGCCCTGGTGCGCTCCCGGCGACGGGAGCCGATCGACGCCCTGCCAATCCGTGAGATCGAGGCCCGCCTGGCCCGCTTGAAGAAGACCCGGGCCGGGTGAGGCTCCGGATCCGCCGCCGGGCGAAGAAGGAGCTCCTCGGCATCGACGACGACGCCACCTTCTTTGCCGTGGTCAAGGCGATCCTCGATCTCGAGGCGAACCCCCGGCCGCGCGGCTACGACAAGGTCGAGGGACAGGAGGAGGTCTACCGGATCTGGGTCGGGGCGAGACTGGCGAGTGCTGTACTCGATCGGCGCCAGCCAGGACGAGTTGATCGTCGAAGCCGTCCGGCGAAAGGACGAGGGGACCTACCGACGGTGACCATGCCGTGTCAGCAGTGCCGGCACGAGAACCGCGAGGGCCGCCGCTTCTGCGGGAAGTGCGGCGCCGCGCTGGCGGCCGCCTGCCCATCCTGCGGGTTCACGAACGAGCCCGGCGACGAGTTCTGTGGAGGATGCGGCGCTCGTCTCGGCGCTCCCCAGCCCTCCCAAGCCAGTTCACGTCCCCTGCCCCGGACGCCTACACCCCCAAGCACCTCGCCGAGAAGATCCTCACCTCCAAGGCCGCCCTCGAAGGCGAGCGCAAGCAGGTCACCGTCCTCTTCGCCGACCTCAAGGGCTCGATGGAGCTGCTCGCCGACCGCGATCCCGAGGAGGCGCGCAAGATCCTCGATCCCGTGCTCGAGCGGATGATGGAGGCCGTCCACCGCTACGAGGGCACCGTCAACCAGGTCATGGGCGACGGGATCATGGCCCTCTTCGGCGCGCCGCTCGCCCACGAGGACCACGCCGTGCGCGCGTGCTACGCGGCGCTCCGGATGCAGGAGTCCGTCGCCAGTACGCGAGGGCGTCTTCCGCTCGCACGGGGTGCCCATCCAGATCCGCGTGGGGCTCAACTCCGGCGAGGTGGTCGTCCGCGCCATCGGCGTCCGATCTGCACATGGATTACACGGCGTCGGGCAGACGACCCACCTCGCCGCCCGCATGGAGCAGATGGCGACGCCCGGCACGATCCTGCTCGCCCCCGCCACCCTCAGCTCGCCGAAGGCTACGTGCAGGTCGCGGCCCGGGGGCCGGTCGCGGTCAAGGGTCTGCCGGACCCCGTGGAGATCTACGCGCTCACCGGAGCGAGCGCGCTGCGGACCCGGCTCCACGCTGCCGCCGCCCGGGGACTGACCCGCTTCGTCGGCCGGACGCCGAGATCGAGCAGATCCGCCGCGCGCTCGCCCTCGCCCACGATGGCCACGGCCAGCTCGTCGCCCTCGTGGGGGAACCCGGCGTGGGGAAGTCCCGCCTCGTCTACGAGTTCACCCACTCCCACCGCACCCAGGACTGGCTCATCCTGGAAGCGGGCTCCGTGTCCTACGGCAAGGCGACCAGCTACCTGCCGGTCATCGACCTCCTCAAGGCCTACTTCAAGGTGCACGATCGCGAGACCCCCCGCGAGATCCGCGAGAAGGTGACCGGCAAGCTCCTCACGCTCGATCGCGCCCTCGAGCCGATCCTGCCCGCCCTGCTCGCGCTCCTCGATGTCCCCGTCGAGGACGCCCACTGGCAGGCGCTCGATCCCGCCCAGCGCCGGCAGCGCACCCTCGAGGCCGTCAAGCACCTCCTGCTCCGGGAGAGCCAGGGGCAACCGCTCCTCCTCGTCTTCGAGGACCTGCACTGGATCGATGCCGAGACGCAGGCGCTGCTCGACGGCCTGGTCGAGAGTCTGCCCACGGCCCGGGTCCTCCTGCTCGTCAACTACCGGCCCGAGTACCAGCATGGCTGGGGGCGCAAGACCTACTACAGCCAGCTGCGGCTCGACGCGCTCCCGCCCGAGAGCGCGGGCGAGCTCCTGCAGGCCCTCCTCGGCGACGACCCAGCGCTGGAGCCCCTCAAGCGTCTCCTCGTCAGAGCGCGGGAACCCCCTCTTCATCGAGGAGAGCATCCGGACGCTCGTGGAGACGGGGGCGCTCGTCGGGGAGCGCGGCGCCTATCGCCCGACCCGGCCGATCCAGGCGATCGAGGTGCCGGCGACCGTGCAGGTGATCCTGGCGGCCCGGATCGACCGGCTCCCGCCGGAGGACAAGCAGCTGCTCCAGACGGCTTCCGTCATCGGCAAGGACGTGCCCTTCGTGCTGCTCCACGCCGTGGCCGAGGCGGCCGGAGGAGGCGGTGCAGCGCGGGCTCGCGCATCTGCAGGCGGCCGAGTTCCTGTACGAGACGCGCCTCTTTCCGGATCCCGAGTACACCTTCAAGCATGCGCTCACCCATGAGGTCACCTACGGCAGCCTCCTCCAGGACCGGCGCCAGGCCCTGCACGCGCGGATCGTCGGCGCCATCGAGCGCGCCTATCCGGACCGGCTGATCGAGCACGTCGAGCGACTGGCCCACCATGCCGTCCGTGGCGAGCTGTGGGAGCAAGGCGGTCACGTACCTCCGTCAGGCGGCGCCAAGGCCTTGGCGCGATCGGCCAACCGGGAGGCGGCGAGCTGCTTCGAGCAGGCGCTGACGGCCCTCGCGGCATCTGCCCGAGACCCGCGAGACGCTGGAGCAGGCCATCGATCTTCGCTTCGATCTGCGAACGGCGCTCTTTCCGCTCGGGAATTCGAGCGGATCCTCGGCTGTCTCCGCGAAGTCGAAGGCCTGGCCGAGGCGCTCGACGATCAACGGCGTCTCGGACAGATGTTCGTCTATCATGTGCCACAACCTCTGGCGTGACTGGTCATCCGACGGACGCGCTCGCGTTCGGCCAGAGCGCCCAGGCCATTGCCGAGTCGCTTGGAGATGTTCCGCTCCAGGTCGACGGCAAATCTCTACCTCGGCATGGCGTGCCTCTTCACGGGCGACTATCGACAGGCCGAGGATCTTCTCCGGAAGGTCCTGGAGTTGCTTGAAGGTGATCTCAGCCTGGAACGCCTCGGCCTCGCCGGATTTCCTGCCGTGATGGCCCGCTGCTATTTGACTTGGGTGTCTCGCCGACCGGGGCGAGTTCAAGGAAGGATCGCCCACGGCCAGCAAGGCATCCGCCTCGCCGAGGCGCTCGATCACCCTCTATAGCCTGGCCTTCGCCGTGCTGGACTCTCGCCTATCTCCACATCATCAGGGGAGAACTCAGCCACGCCGTCCGCCTGCTCGAACGCGGGCTCGCGCTGAGCTCGCGAGTGGAATCTGACCGTCTTTTTCAGGGCAAGTCACCGGGGAGCCTGGGCTACGCCTATGCGCTCTCGGGGCGAGTTGCTGAGGGCATCCCCTTGCTGGAGCACGCGCTGAGCGCCGTTGAGACCATCGGATCTCGGAGTCCTCCAGCCGCTCTTCCTCGTGTATCTGGGCGAAGCGCATGTCCTCGCCGACCGGTTCGAGGACGCTCTCGAAGTCGCCGGGCGAGCCCTGACCCTTGCCCGCGAGCGCGGTCAACGCCCCTACGAGGCGTGGGCCCTCCGTCTCCTCGGCGACGTCGCCGCCCGTCGCGATCCCCCGGAGCATGGCTGACGGCCACTACCGTGACGCGCTCGTGCTCGCCGAGCGAGCTCGGCATGCGCCCCCTCGTCGCCCACTGCCACCTCGGCCTCGGCAAGCTCTACCGGCGCACGGGCAAGCGCGCAGCAGGCGCACGAGCATCTCACCACCGCCACGTCGATGTACCGCGAGATGGACATGCGGCTTCTGGCTGGAGCAGGCGGAGGTCGAGTCGCGAACGCCAGCCTGAGGCCACGAAGGGCTGCGCGACGGTGACCTCGCCTCGCCAGCGAGGCCACCGACCGCCGCCATCTCAGCGTGCCCGCGGATCTCGCCGGGGCTCCTCCACGGCCATGCGCGCCCGAGCGCCCTACATCCAGGACATCTCCTGCGGGATCAGCACGCCGGTCGGGAACGGCTGGTAGGCGAGGTCCTTCTTCATGACCACCGGCTGGACCACCTGGAAGAGCGGGATGATGTAGCCCTTCTCCACCACGTAGCGCGCGGCCTTCTTCGCCGCCGCGATGCGCTTCGGCTCGTCCCGCTCGTCGAAGATCGGGTCGATCAGCGGCTGGAGGTCCTCCGATTCCCACACGCGGAACGGGCCTTTGACGTTGTTCTGGAAGCCGACCGAGTTGATCGGGTCGCCGGTCGGGTTGGACCAGAAGTAGAGCGAGAGCGGCGCCAGGTCCTGGCCTCCCTGCCCCCGGGCCGTCCGGAACTGGAACCACTGCGGGATCGTGATGACCTCGAGCTCGGCCTCGATGCCGACGTCCTTCCACATCTGGGTGATCGCCGACATGACCTCGAAGTCCTTCGCCCGGACGCCGCGGGTCGTCATGACCTTGAGCTTGAGCGGGCTCGAGGCCGAGTAGCCCGCCGTCTGGAGCAGCTGGCGGGCCTTCGCCGGATCGTAGGGGAAGGTGAACGAGGGGTCGTAGGCGTCGTAGAGCGGCGCCTCCGTCAACGAGAGCGGCTGGCCGAACCCGAGGAGCACCTTCTCGACGATCGCCTTCTTGTCGATCGCGTGGTGGACCGCGAGGCGCACCTCCTCCTTCTTGAACGGCTCGTAGCGCGGGTTGAGGAAGATCTGCGCCATGTCCGCGACCGGCTGCTTCACGCCCTTGAGGGTGGGCTGGGTCGACAGCCGCCCGAACTCCTCGACCGGGACCTCGGACGCGATGTCCGCGTTGCCGGACACGATCTCGGCGACCCGGGCCGTCGGATCGGTGACCATCTTGAAGACCGCCCGCTTGATCGGCGGCGCGCCCTTCCAGTAGCGGTCGAACGCCTCCAGGACCAGCGTGCTCCCCGGCGTGAAGGACACGACCCGGTACGGCCCCGAGCCGACGGGCTTCCGCGCGAACTCCTCGCCGCGCGCCTTGTCGTCCGGGCCGAGGGACTGGAAGTAGGCCTTGGGAACGACGAAGCCGGCCAGGAAGCCGAGCCAGCGCGGGAACGAGGGGTCGAAGCGCTCGAAGACGAGCTGCATCGTGGCCTTGTCGCGGACCTGGTACTCCTTGACCCGCGCGTAGGTCGCCTTGTAGATCGAGACCTCCTTCAGCCGGTTCATGCTGAAGGCGACGTCCTCGGCGGTGAGATCCGACCCGTCGTGGAACTTGATCCCCTGACGGACCTTGACGGCCATGCCCATCTTGCCGTCGGTCCACTGCCAGCTCTCGATGACGTTCGGCCCGTACTTGCCCTGCCGGTCCTGCTGGAGGAAGCGGTCGAACACCGACTCGTACATCGACTCCCGCGGGCTGTTGCGCGGGGCGGGATGCGGGTCCATCGAGGTGACCGTCTCCGGGAAGGCGATCGTCACCACCTGCTTCTTCTGGGCGTGGGCGGGGCGTCCGAGGCCAGTTGCGGCCAGGGCCGCGGCGCCAGTTCCGGTCGTCCTGAGGAACGCTCGGCGGCTCACTCGCATGATCGGTCTCCTCCCGGGGCCTTCTGCCCCATCCGTGACATGCGGGTGGTGTCCCGCTTCGTGTGGAAAAGTGAGGGCACGCAACTTCCGGATTTCCCTGGACATCACGTAGCGCATCCGATTCCGCTCTTCAGGCCGCATCCCCTTGGCACTTCGATCATCTCGATCCGCCCGCGCCAGCACCGACGGCGGGATGGTGACCCCGAGCGCCCTGGCGGTCTTCAAATTGATGACCAGTTCGAACTTCGTCGGCTGCTCGACGGGGAGGTCGGTGGGCTTGGCACCTCTCAGGATCCTGGTCGACATAGGTGGCGGAGCGGCGGATCACAGCGTCCCGGTCGGGCCCGTAGCTCAGGAGTCCACCCGCCGCCCCCCACGGGCCCCAGCCGGACACGAGGCAGCTTATGGTTCAGGGCCGCAAGGTCCAGTATCCGGGCCCGGTTCAGGGTCATCAGCCTCGAGGAAACCAGGATCACCGCCTCCATCCGTTCTCGGTTCGACGGCCGAAAAGGCGCCGGCGAATTCCGTCGCGCCCCCGCACTTCGATCGGCTGGACTTGGAGTCCCACGAGCGGCCCGCAGCCGGGGTCGCCGGGAACTCACCGTGAGGATGGTCTGGGTCCCAGAGAACCGCGACGCGCGTGACGCCCGGTGCCGCTTCCTTGAGAAGCTCGAGGCCCTTGACGGTCAGTCTGACGATATGATCGTGAGGCCGGTGATGTTGCCGCCCGGCCGCGCGAGGCTGGCGACGTGACCACCTTGAACCGGATCGGCGCTCGTGATCATCACGATCGGAATGGTCCCGGTGGCCCGCTTGGCGACCGGTGCGAGATCGCCGTCGGCCGCGATGATCAAGTCGAGCTTCGAGCGGACGAGGTCGCCCCGCCAGGTCAGGGAGCCGCTCGGGCCTCCCCTCCGCGTAGCGATGCTCGAAGAGGATGTTCTGTCCCTCGACGTACCCCAACGCGCCTAACCCCCGACGGATCGCGGGGAAGGCATCGGTGTCAGGGGTGCCAAAGAGAAGTACACCAAGGCGCGCGATACTTCCGCCTGCTGCGCCTCGGCGGCGAGTGGCGCGGCGAGAAGGGCGATGGTCAGGATGATCGTGAGGACGGGCTGTGGAGCCCTATGCCAGCCCCAAGTCGAGATGGTTCAGCATAGCCTACAGAACCGGAGTTCCACGGGAGCAGTCTATCCGATGAGTCCCGGTGCGCGCGATGACGGCGGACAACGACGGTACCGCCCGGCGGCACCCACGGTTGGTCTCCCACGGAGGAGACGCTCCCCCTTCGCCGCCCGTCGGGGCCGTGCTGCTCACCTCCCCGCCCACTCTTATAGAGAAAGGAGCGGTGGGTGGAACCCCGCTTCCGGGGAGGGACCCTCCTCTCCGGGGTCCCTCCCTCTCCCGCGCCGCTCTCCGCTCACACGCGGGGTGAGCGGAACTTCCGCCTGTGTCGGCACGGCCATTCACCGGCTCGCCTCGTCCTGCCGCTCGGACGGCCCCTGAGCGGAGCGTTCGTCCCCGCGGCGCGGGAGGTAGACGGTGCGGTTGCCGCTCCCGGTCCGCTCGGCGGCCCCGACTCCGGACGAGCGCGGCGAGGTGCCTCCGGATGGTCGCCTGCCCGAGCGGGCACCCGCCACGATGGAGGCCGTCGCGCACGTCTTCCAGGCCGAGGGGGCCCGCGCCGGCCTGCAGGACCTCGAGGACGGCCTGGCGGTTGGCGTCGCCGAGCGCCCGCCGGACCGCGACCAGCTCGGCCGCGGTCCCCGCGTAGACGAACTTCTCCTCGGCGCTGCCGCGGGGGCTCACGTCCAGGAAGAACCGGTCGGCCTCCAGGTCCTTCCCCTCGACGAGGACCTCGAAGCGGCGGGGGTGGCTCGGCACGACGTCCTGCATCACGACATGCTCCGCGGCGGCCCACTTGACGTAAGGGCCATGGATGTCGGCCGATGAGAGAGGCTGCCCCTCGGGCCGGTTCTTCCGGCTGTGGTCGACGACGACCACCAGGCCGTCGAGCGCCTCGCTGAGCTCGACCACCGTCGCCGCCAGCTGCGCCTGGTCCCGCGCCGAGAGCGGGTCCGCCCCCGGGGACAGGGCGGTCCAGGTGTCCAGCACGAGCAGCGTCACCTCGTGGTCCAGGCACGTCTGGCGCAGCCAGCCGACCTGCGCGGCGTTGCCGAGGTCCAGGCGGGGGCGAATCACGAACCGGAGGGCGCCGGGTGGCGGCCGGACACCCCACGGGGCCACGATGTCCTCGATCCGTTCCTCGAGCCGCCCCCCGCCGTCCTCACGGGCGACATACAGGATCCGCGGACGCGCGCGCACCGGGAAGCGACCCGCGACGGTCGGGCGGCCACAGGCGATCGCCAGGCACACGTAGAGGAGCAGCAGGCTCTTGGCTCGCTTCGGCGGCCCGCCCCACCAGACCACGCCACGCAGAGGCAACCACGCTTCGACGAGCGGCTCGATGGCGGGGAACCTCCAGGCCTCGCCGGCATCGTGGAGCGGCCAGCCGATCGAGCCCGGATCGGCGGACCGCGACGGATCGGTGGCGCGGTCGGGCGCCGCCGGGTACCGCCCGACGCTCGCCGCGATCGCGCAAAGCTCCGTCTCGCCGAGCGGCGGGGCGCATCGTCGCGCGTTGACCGCCGCCAGCGCCGGCTGGATCTCCTCGCTTGTCATCCCGCGCCGCCGCATCGCGCCAGCGAGCGACGTGAGCGCCTCGTTGCGGCGGCCCTCGGGGATCGTGTGCGTCGAGCGGCGATACCGGGCGGCTCGGGGCGTCGCCGCCGGTAGGCCTTCCCCCCACGAGCCAGGCCGGCGCCGGGGGAGCGGAACCTCATCGGGGTGGCTCCCGGCGTCCCACTCGTAGAGGCGACCAGAACGATGCCGGCTCGGAGGCGCGACGATGTAGCCGCCGTCGCCGCGGACGTCCAGCCCGGATCCGAGCGCGCCGGACCGCGACGGCACGCGGGATCCCGGGTGCGCGAACAGCAAGTGCCGCCCCCCGCCGCCGGTGCGCGCGATCGGACCGCGCGGCGGGGGCCCATGGCGCGCGACCAGCGCCTCGAGGGACTCCTCGCCGCCGTGGGCCGGGTCGATGTCGAGGACGACGAGGCCGCTGGCGTGTCCGGTGGCCAGGCCGAGATTCGCATCGGGCCACCGCGCCCACCAGGCCCGGACCACTGCCTCGTCGACGCTCGCGTCCCTGGCCCCGATGCGCGGAGCGCGGGTGCTTGCCGGCGGCACGGTCGCAGTCCCGGCCGCAGGAACACCGGCCTTCGCGGACGCTGTGGAGCGGCAGCACGGGCCAGCCCTGCCGCGCGTAGTGAAGCGCGGCCTCGAGGAGCGCCTCGGGGAGCCCGTCGGGGCTCATCGTGTCGACCCCGAGGGTCGGGGCGCGAGACCGGCCGGACCAGAAGGCGCGCCTGACCGGGGTTGACTCGCTCGATGCGGAGCTGCGGTCGGAGCCCATGCTCGATCATGCTGATCTCTAGCGCAAGGGCCGTGCCCGGAGCCAGCCCGCAGCGCGGGTACAGCTCGAATGATCAGTGATAATCGCGACTTACGCTCACATCGGCGGTGGCGCCTCCGGCCGTCGTCCCCCACCGAGTGGAGGCGGGCGGCCTACATCCGGTGCGCATGCACCAGCATCCCATGTGGGGTCCGGGGCACGCGGGCCGGATCGTGACAGCGCGGCCCATCGGCCGCCCGGACGCGTTCCCGCGCCTCTCCGGCTCGGCCCGACGCGGGGCGCACGCGCGGGAGTCTCCGCGACCTCGCGTTCGAAGAGTTACCCGCCGGGGATGGGAGCGGCTCAGCGAGCCGATCGACGCGATCGCTTAAGCAGCCATCCTCGACGCCCGCGAGCAGCCGCGCTGGAGTGCCAACGGACGACGAGGCGCCAGGGCATCAGGTGGCCGCGCGAGGATCGTTGGATACACCCCCCGCCAGGCGCGAAGCGGTGATCCTCAGGCGGAATCGCGAGTGGGTCATCATCGCTCGGCCGCCCGGAGCGCCCGGTACACGCGCTCCGGCGTCATCGGAAGCTCGGTGAGCCGCACCCCGGTCGCGTCCTTCACCGCGTTCGCGACCGCCGCGGAGATGGGGATGGTGCCCGCCTCGCCGAGCCCCTTGGCGCCGAACGGGCCCGGCCTCGTCCACCGTCTCGATCAGCGTGATCAGGATCTCGGGCATGTCCGGGGCCGTGAGGAGCTTGTAGTCGAGGAAGCCCGGGTTCAGCACGCGTCCGTCCCGGAACCGGAGCTCCTCGGTCAGGCAGTAGCCGAGGCCCATGTGGATGCCGCCCTCGATCTGCCCCTCGCAGCCGACGGGGTTGAGGGCCCGCCCGACGTCGTGCGCGGAGGCGACGCGCACCACCTCGATCTTGCCGGTGGCCTCCTCGACCTCGACCAGCGCCGCCTGGGCCGCGAAGCCGTAGGTGACCGACACGTTGCCCCGGAACTCCTTGTCGAGCATCTGGGTCGGCGGGTCGTAGAACGCCTGGCCGATCAGGATCCGGCCGTCCTCGCGGAAGTGGCCGGCGCGCACGACCTTCTCGTAGGGAAGGCGCCGCTGGGGCGCCGCCGTGACGTACACGTCGCCGTCCTCGAGGTCGAGCCCCTCGGCCGGCTCCTCGAGCTGCGACGCGGCGAGCCGGAGCAGCTGTCCCTTCACGTCCCGCGCCGCCAGGAGCGCGGCGTTGCCGGCGATGAACGTCGTCCGGCTGGCATGCACGCCGACGTCCCACGGCTTGATCGCCGTGTCGCTGTTCACGACCTCGACCCGCCCGAACGGGACGCCGAGCTCCTCGGCGACGATCATCGCCAGGACCGTCTCCGATCCCTGCCCGATCTCGCTGGCCCCGGTGATCAGGGTGACCTTCCCGAAGTCGTCGAGCTTGACGATCGCCCCGCAGCCGTCCGAGCGGTACACGCGGGCGCCGCCGCCCACGTGGAACATGCCCGCGTAGCCGACGCCCCGGCGCCAGCCGGGCCGGAGCGGGCGATCGATCGGCCGCTGGATGTCCCGCGCGGCCGCGTCGAGGCACTCGGTGAATCCGCAGCTGGTGATCCGGAGGCCCTGCGGCGTGACGTCGCCCGGGCGGTTCGCGTTCCGGCGCCGGATCTCGAGGCGGTCCAGCCCGAGCCGCTCGGCCAGCTCGTCCATCTGCGCCTCGACCGCGAAGGTCGACTCGAGGTTCCCGTAGCCGCGCATCGAGCCCGAGTAGACGTTGTTCGTGTAGACGATGGCCGTGTCGAAGCGGATGTTCGGGCAGCGATAGAAGCCGGCGAGCGTCGTCATCATCACGTACGGCGTGGTCGAGCCCCACGACACGTACGCGCCGTTGTCGATCAGGACCCGGGCGTCCCGGGCGAGCAGCGTCCCGTCGGCGCGGGCCGCCGTGCGGAGCGTGAAGGCGCACGGCTCGCGGGTCGGGCTCGCGACGAACTCCTCCTCCCGGTCGAACACGATCTTCACGGGGCGGCCGACGTGCCGCGCCAGGAGCGCCGCGATGATGTCGATCGGGTAGAGGTCGAGGCCGCGGCCGAAGTTGCCGCCGACGGGCGGCTGGAGGACCCGGATGCGGTCGCCGGAGATCCCGAGCGCCTCCGCCAGGTCCTTCTGGTAGAGGAACGGGATCTGCGTGGTGGACCACATCGTGAGGCTGCCGCGGGGATCCCACTGCGCGATCGCCGCCATCGTGCCGAGACACGCCGTGGTGACGTAGTTCAGCCGGTACGTGCCCTCGACCACCGCGTCGGCCTCGCGAAACGCGCGGTCGACGTCGCCGGCCGTGAACTTGTACGCGAAGTTCACGAGGTTCCCGGCAAACTGCGGGTGGATCCGGGGCGCGTCCGGACGGAGGGCGTCCTCCGGGTCGAACACCGCGGGCAGCTCCTCGTAGTCGACCTCGATCAGCCGGCACGCCGCCGCGGCGATCTCCTCGGTCTCCGCCGCCACCGCGGCCACCTCGTCCCGGATGCAGCGGACGACCTCGCCCTTGAGGGCCAGGTGGTCCTTCGCGTAGCCGAACGGCCGCTGCTGGACGTTCCGGCCCGTGACCACGCCGAGGACTCCCGGCAGCGCCTCGGCCCGGCTCGTGTCGATCCGGGTGATGCGGGCGTGCGGGACGCGGGTGCGGAGAATCCTCCCCCACACCATGCCCGGGACCTCGATGTCCGGGATGTACTGGACCGCGCCCGTCACCTTCTCGACCGCGTCCAGCTTGGCGACACGCGTCCCGATCACGCGGAACGGCCGATCGGAAGACCCGGGGCCCGGTGACCGCGTCATGCCGTCGTCCCTCGCGGGGCCCGCATGCGCTCGGCCGCCACCTCCACGGCGCGGATGATCTTGACGTAGCCGGTGCACCGGCAGAGGTTCCCCTCGAGACCGGCGCGGATCTCCGCCTCGGTCGGGCGCCGGGCTCGACTCCAGGAAGCCCGCGGCGGCCATGATCATGCCCGCGGTGCAGAACCCGCACTGAGCGCCGCCCTCCTCGAGGAACCCTTGCTGGACCGGATGGAGCGTGGGGGGGCGGGCGCCCGACTGGGCGTGCCACCGCGCCGCGAGTCCCTCGATGGTCGTGACGTCGCGCCCCTCGACGTCGAGCGCCAGCACGAGGCACGCCGTCACGGGCCGTCCGTCCACCAGCACCGTGCAGGCCCCGCAGTCCCCCGTGTCGCAGGAGAGGTTGGTCCCCGAGAGCCGGAGGTCCCCGCGGAGGAGCTCGAGCAGCGTCCGGGACCCGGGCACCTCGCGGCGCACCCGGCGTCCGTTGACGGTCAGCTCCAGCGAGTGGCGCTCGTCCACGCGCGTCAGGCGTCCGGCCGCGAGGGCCGCGAGCGCCCGCCGGACGAGGGCCCCCACCATCTCGCGGCGGTACTCCGCCGTCGCCCGCACGTCGCCGATCGGGCGGGCCGCGGCCGTCGCGAGCTCGACCACCCGCTCGATGGTAGCCGGGACGAGCCCGCCGGCCACGAGCGCCGCCTCGGCGTCCGGCACACGCCGCGGCGTCGGCGCCACCGCGCCGAGAGCGAGCCGCGCCTCGGTGACGCGCGCGCCCTCCCGGCGGAGCGCGAGGGCGACGCCGACGATGGCGATGTCCATGGCGCGCCGCACGTCCAGGCGCTCGTAGCGGACCTCCCAGCCCGCGTGCTTGCGTGGCACCTCCACCCACTGGAGCAGCTCCCCGGCGCGAGCGCGGTACGCCCCGGACCCTGGAAGAAGCGATCGAGAGGCAGCCGCCGAGCGCCGGCCGTGCCGACGATACCGACGTCCGCATCCAGGACGAGCAGCACCGGGGCGAGATCCGCCGCGGGCGAGGCGTTGCAGAGGTTGCCGCCGACCGTGGCGAGGTGACGGATCGCCGGCGAGCCCATGTAGCGCGCGGCGAACGGCAGCACCGGGTACTCGGCCGCGACGACCGGGTGCTCCATGAGCGCGGTGAGCGTCGACGAGCGTGCCGAGGCGGATCGCGTCGACGCTCACCTCGACCGCGCCCAGTCCGGGAATGCGCTTCAGGTTGACCACCGCCGGCGGGCGCTTCTCGCGCTGCGGCTGCCGGAGGTGGACCATGAGATCCGTGCCGCCGGCCAGGACCGCCGCGCGCGGCTCCTCGACCAGCAGGCGGCACGCCTCGTCGAGCGTGGCCGGGACGATGATGCGCGAACGAGGGTCTCAGGCGTCCTCCTCGGCCGGTTCCAGCGACCGGCAGCATCGCTACAGTCCGTCCCGGTCTGCGCGCGCCACTCACACGAGCAGGACCACCCGTTTGAGGGTCTGCGACCGCGTCGGCTCACCGCGCGTCAACGTACCGGGCGTCACGGCCAGAGGACGGCCGGAGTGCCAGCGCGAGATCCGGGAACGGACCGGCAATCGCGGCTCGGGCTTGTACCCCCTCGAGGCGACCGGCGCCGGCTCATAGGCACCGCCGCGAAGGACATGGGCCTTCGATCACCACGCGCGTCCAAATCGACGATCCAGTACGTGGGGCACGCCGTGGCGCGCGTAGAGCTGGGCCTTGACGCCCCGGTCAATCTTGACGGTGCCTGGGGAAAGCACCTCGACGACCAGGCTCGGCGCCCCCTCGATGCCTCGCGCGCTGATGGCCGCGAGCCGGTTCCGCGCCACGAACACGAGGTCCGGCTGCACTACGCTGCGGTGTCGTCCCAGGATGCAGTCGAGCTCGGCGCGACCAGAACCTCGCCAAGGTCACTGGCTCAGCCACGTCGAGCATGCAGCAGGACGAGGATCGTTGCGGCTCATCCTGTTGATGCCGGGTGCCGGGTGCGGGCGTCACGGCGAGCTCCCCCTCGTGAACTTCGTAGCCCGGCGTCCGTCGTTGGGGAGTCGCCGCGTCAGTCCGCGTAGGTCAGGGTTATCCGGGTGGCCACGGCGAAGCTCCACGGGGCAGTCTAGCATCGACCAGCCGAGCCGGGGGCGCGGTCGGCCGACGCGGGCTTCGCCTGCACGGACATCCGTTTCGGGCGTCACGCGATCACACGCCCGCGGCGAAGCCCGTCGATCCGGTCCGGCGGATAGCCGAGCAGTTCCCGCAACACCGGTTCCGTGTGCTCGCCGAGCGCGGGAGGCGGCGTCGGGCGGAACGGCGGGGTCCCCGTGGCCTTGATGGGCGTCCCGAGCGTCAGGACCGTTCCCAGCCTCGGATGCTCGAGGTCGACCACCATCTCCCGCAGCCGCACCTGCGGGTCGTTCACGACCTGGTCCACCGTGTTGATCGGCGCCGCCGGCACGCCCTCTCCCTGGAGCCGGGCGAGCCACTCCTCGGTCGTGCGCGCCGGGAAGACCGCCTCGAGGACGGGGACGAGGTCGTGGCGCCGCTCGACCCGCTTCGGGTTCGAATCGAAGCGTGGGTCGGCGGCGAGGTCCGGGCGGTCGATCGCCCGGCAGAACCCCGCCCAGAACTTCTCGGCGAAGACCGCGACGACCACGTGGCCGTCGCGCGTCGCGAAGGCCTGGTACGGCACGACCGACGTGTGGCCCGAGCCGACACGGCCCGGCACGCGGCCGTCCGCCCAGAAGTACTGGGCGACGTACGTGAGCAGGGACACCTGGCCGTCCAGGAGGGACAGGTCGAAGTGCGCCCCCTCGCCGGTCCGCTCGCGGCGGAACAGGGCGCCGGCGACCGCCAGCGCGCCGAACATCCCGCCCGCGAGGTCGCCCATGGGGAGGCCCATCCGCGCCGGCGCCCGCCCGGCCTCGCCGGTCAGGCTCATCGCGCCGCCCATGGCCTGGAGCGCCAGGTCGAACGCCGGCCACTCCCGGTACGGCCCATCCTGGCCGAAGGCCGAGATCGAGCAGACGACCAGCCGGGGATTGAGCCGGCGCAGAACCTCGGGCGCACAGCCCAGGCGGGCCATCACGCCCGGGCGGAAGTTCTCCCAGACGACGTCGGCCACGCGGCAGAGGTCGTGGAAGACCTCCCGGCCCTCGGGCGTCTCGAGGTCCACCGCGACGCTCTTCTTGTTCCGGTTGATCGAGAGGAAGTAGGCGCTCTCGCGCTCGGCGCCGAGGAAGGGCGGGCCCATCGCGCGCATGGGGTCTCCGCCCCCGGGCTCCTCGATCTTGATCACCTCGGCCCCGAGGTCGGCCAGGAGCATCGAGCCGTAGGGTCCGGCCAGCATGCGCGAGAGATCGAGCACCCGCACGCCGTCGAGGAGCATCAGTCGATGTCACTGCAGACCGTGATCGACGCGATCGCGAGACCGCCGGTCGATCGAGCACGTCGGATGGCGTCGGTGGCCGCGCGTGATAGTCGCGCCGGCTCGGCGACCAGCCAGACCAGTGCGTGAGTGTCGAGCAAGATCACCGGAGCGCCTTCCAGTCCTCCGGCGCGACGACCGGCGACTCGACGTCTCCGGTGATCTCGAGGACTCCCTGGAGACGGCCGAACACCTCGTCAGCGTCCTCGTCGGCGGGGACCAACTTGGCCACAGGCCGCCCTTTCTTCGTGATCAGCACGCTCACGCGCTTCGTCCGCACTTCCTCCATGATGCGGAGGCAGCGCGCCTTGAACTCACCGGCCGGCATCGTCTTCATGGTCCCCTCCTCAGGTACATGGTCACATGATAATGACCATGTAGACGATCGTCACGACAGGGGGCGTGCCCGGCCAGCCGTTAGCGCCGGCGGGCCAGGACGTCGTAGGACGGCCGGCCGGCTTGGAAGGACACCCCGGGGCCGTCGTAGAGATCGGTCACGACGACGATCTCGAAGCCGTGGCGACGGAGGGCGCCCTCGACCTCCGGCACCGTGTGGAGCCGCATCACGTGGCGCTCGTGGGCGACGTGATCCGGCGTCTCGAGCGTGAGGTCGACCGAGAGCGTCCGCGCGGCCTCGTCGAAGCGCCCTCGGCTGTCGGCCACGATGCGGCCGGCCGGGATCCTCCGGGAATTGCGGAACGTGTAGCGGCGCCGGCCCGCGGGCGTGATGAAGTCGAAGAGAAAGAGACCGCCCGGCCGGACGCGAGGCGACACCTGGCCCAGGAAGCGGTCGAGTCCGCCGTCCTGCGCCCCCACGTAGGCGACGACGTCGTCGATCGCCGTGACGAGGTCGAAGGCCGGCTCCGGGCGGAGGCAGTCGAGGGTCCCGCACACGCGGGCGAGGCGACCCCCGGTGCCTGCGAGCCGCGCCCGCGCGAGCATCTGATGGAGGAGGTCGAGGCACACCGACCGGAAGCCGGCGCGCGCCCAGTATCGGCTGTAGCGACAGGTTCCCGCCCCCACGTCGAGGTGCCGCCCGGTTCGGAGCCCGGC
The DNA here is from genome assembly GCA_963799055.1 of uncultured Candidatus Rokubacteria bacterium. Classification (GTDB taxonomy): domain Bacteria; phylum Methylomirabilota; class Methylomirabilia; order Rokubacteriales; family DASRDR01; genus DASRDR01. The sequence goes on along the minus strand of CAWCVP010000012.1, from coordinate 52,435 downwards.
CGCGGCCACCAGCCCCGAGGCGCCGACGAACCACCGCCGGATCCCGTACGGCTCGAACAGCTGGGCGAAGTAGGGCGCGAGCGTCGCGTACGGCGCCGCCGGGCGCGACAAGACCTCCGCGGCCGTCCGCGCGCTCACGCCTTGCGCCCGCTCACGGTGAGGACGATCTGGACGCAGACGAACCGGCCGGTCCGGGCGGCGTCGGCCAGGCTCTCGACCCAGCGCGCGGCGTCGGCCGGCGTGATGGCGCCCGCCTGGGCGGCCCGCTCGGCCTTGTCGCGGAGCTTCAGGACCTCCTCGTCGTATTCGATCGCGAAGGCCGCGTACGGCGTCACGGCCACCGCCGAGAGGCCCGCGTCCCGCAAGAGCCCGGGGAGCTGGCGCCCGACCCGGCCGCTCTCCATCCGCTCGACGTGGTGCGCGAGGATCCGGCGCGTGAGCGAGAGGTCCGGCGCCTCGACCACGAGCGTGTCGTAGTCGGTGTCGCTGATCGCGACCCGCCCGCCGGGTCTCGTCACCCGCGTCATCTCGACGAGGGCCCGGCGCGGGTCGACCAGGTGGTGGAACACGCGATCCGCGCGGCAGGCATCGAAGGTCTCGTCGTCGAAGGGCAACGCGTAGGCATCGCCGACGCGGAAGTCCACGGGGCGCGGGAGGCCCAGGCTCTGCGCCTGCGCCTCCCGGACCTTGTCCTCGCTGGCGTCGATCCCCAGGACCGACACTCCCGGGAACCGGCCCGCGATGGCTCGCGCATCCCCACCCGTCCCGCAGCCGACGTCCAGCACCTGGTCCCCGTCGGCGAGGGCGAGCAGCTCGAAGCTCCGCCCCTTGTAGCCGAGCCAGGTCTCCTCGACCGTCTCCACGGTGCCGGTCAGAAGCCGGTCGGTTCCTTGTGCTCGCCCCACACGTCCCGGAGAGCCGCGGCCATCTCCCCCAGCGTGGCGTAGGCGCGCACCGCTTCGAGGATCGGCGGCATGAGGTTCTCGCCGCCGCGGGCGACCGCGCGGAGCTGCGCGAGGGTTCGATCCACCGCGCCCTGGTCACGCTCCCGGCGAAGGCGGCGGAGCCGGGCCACCTGGGCCTCGGCCGCCTTGGGGTCGAAGGCGTAGAGCTCGAGCGCGTCGGACGCCTCGCGCGTCGCGTCCGGCGCGACGTGGCGGTTCACGCCGACCTTGGGATACTCCCCGGAGAGCATCATCTGCTCGAACCGGTAGGCCTGGCGCGCCACCTCCGCCTGGATGGTGCCCGCCTTCACCGCCTCGACGATGCCGCCCATCCGCTCGACCCGATCGATCTCCGCCTGGATCCGCGTTTCCATCTCGTTCGTGAGGCTCTCGACGAAGTAGGAGCCGGCCAGGGGATCGACGGTGTCGGCGACCCCGGTCTCCTCCGCGCAGATCTGCATCGTGCGGAGCGCGATCAGCTGCGCCTTGGGGGACGGGATCGTGTAGGCCTCGTCGTACGTCGGGAGCGCGCTCGTCTGGCAGCCGGACAGCGCCGCCGCGAGGATGTAGTAGGCGCCCCGGACGATGTTGTTCTCGGGCTCCTGCACGGTGAAGCCGGAGCCGCCTCCGCCGATCAGGGAGCGGAACATCATCGACCGGGGATTCCGGGCGCCGAACCGCTCCTTCATCATCCGGGCGTAGAGGCGCCGGCCCGCCCGGAACTTCGCGACCTCCTCGAAGAGCCGCCCCCAGGCCGTGAAGTTGAACGACAGGCGAGGCGCGAAGTCGTCGACCGGCAGGCCCCGGCGCACGAGCAGGTCCGTGTACGCGGCCACGATGAGGAGCCCGTACGCCATCTCCTGCGCGGGCGTGCATCCGGCCTCGCGGATGTGGTAGCCGCACACCGAGATGGGGTTGACCTTCGGCGCGTGCCGCGCGCAGAACTCGGCGATGTCGCAGACCAGGCGCAGCGACGGGTCCACCGGGTACACCCACGTCCCCCGCGCGATGAACTCCTTGAGGATGTCGTTCTGAGGGGTGGTGACGACCCGGTCCCACGCGACGCCCTGCTTCTCCGCGACCACCAGGAACATCGCCTGGATGAACGCCGCCATGGAGTTGATGGTGAACGAGATGGAGACACGGTCGGCGGCGATGCCGTCGAACGCCTCCTCCATGTCCAGGAGCGAGTCGACCGCCATGCCCACCCGCCCGACCTCTCCCTCGGCGCGCGGATCGTCGGAGTCGAGGCCCAGCTGGGTCGGCAGGTCGAAGGCCACGTTGAGCGCGTCCTGCCCGTGGGCCATGAGGTACTTGAAGCGGGCGTTGGTCTCCGCCGGCGTCCCGAAGCCGATGTACTGCCGCATCGTGAACGGGCGGGCGCGGTACATGTGCGGGTGAATCCCGCGGGTGAACGGGTAGTCGCCGGGGTCTCCGAGGTCCCGCGCGTAGTCGAAGCCTCCGAGATCGGCGGGGCCGTAGACCGGCCGGATCTCGATCCCGTCGAGATAGCGGACGTCCCGCGGCTTCTTCTCGCCTCGCGCCTCGGCCATCAGCCTGCCCCCTTCCCGCCGGCGGGCTACGCGCCCATCCGTGGGAACGACCGGAAGTAGGACACGATCTCGGGCAACGGCGTGCCCATCGGAAAGACGGCCCGCACGCCCAGCGCCCGGAGGGCCGCGGCGTCGCCCGCCGGGATCGTGCCGCCGACCACGACGGCCACGTCCTCCGCGTCCGCCTCGCGCAGCCGCTCGAGGAGGCGCCCCGAGAGCGTGAGGTGGGCGCCGGAGAGCACCGATAGCCCGATCACGTCGACGTCCTCCTGCACCGCCTCGGCCACCAGCTCCTCCGGCGTCCGCTTGAGCCCCGAGTACACCACCTCGATCCCCGCGTCGCGCAGCGCGTGCGCCACCACCTTGGCTCCACGATCGTGGCCGTCGAGGCCCGGCTTCGCGATCAGCACCCGGAGCGGGCGGGCTCCCGTCATGATGCCGCGTCGGCCGGCGTGAATGCCACGAGGTACCGCGCCTGTCCTCCGGGGTCGTCCGCCACGCGGACCGGCGCGAACCGGACGCGGGTGCCGACCATGACGCGGCCTGGTTCGTCGACGTGCGTCAGCGGCGCGAACAGGCGGAGCCCGGATACTTCCACGACCGCGAGGACGAGCGGCCGCGGGAAGCCAGCGGGCACGCCGGCCTCCTGAACCGTGAAGCCGTGGACTCGCCCCTCGCGCGGCAGCTCCGTCCAGTCGAAGACGTCGGAGGTACACGCCGGACAGAAGCCGCGGGGTGGCCAGTCGATCCGGCCGCAGCCTCGACACCGGGTCGTGGTGAGCCGACCCTCGGCGAGGTGGGCGTAGAAGGCGTGGAGCTTGTTGTACTCCGGCGACTCCAGCGGCAGTGGATCGATCGCCCGGAGATACGGGAGCCGGGCCTCGGCGCCCGCTGACGCGTGGGACGGCTGGCTCATCGGCTCCGATGTCCCCTGGCGGCAGTCTATCACCGCGAGTGATGGGGTCAGGCCTCGGCTTTGACTTCCGCGCTGCGGCACCACCACTGCCGTGGGAGATCGGTCGGAAGTCAAAGCCGAGGCCTGACCCCGAGGGCGTCAAGCCGGGCCGGTCGCGACGAGCCGCCCCAGGGGAGTGACCTGCAGCATCAGCTGGTGAGCGGTGAACGTCAGGGCGGGCCAGAGCGGAAGGCCGGCGGCCTGGAGCGCCCGAGCGGTCCACGTGTTGCACGTGTTCAGCGCGTGGAAACGGCCGCGGGCGAGATAGAAGGTCGCCGATCCGGCCGTCGCCGGATCGAGCCGGATCGGCTGGCCGTCGTGATCGACGGCATGGCTCGCCTCGATGAACTGGGCCAGCGTCTGAAAGGCCGAGGCCGCCAGCCGGATCTCGACGACCTCGATCCCTCGGAATCGGTCGGGGATCGGCTCGTCGAAGCCCGAGACCCGAAGCGTGCTGCCACGGGACGCGAGGGCAGCCTTGACGGCGAGTCGCACCGTCAGGCGGTCGGCCGGGTAGGCGTCCCGGTCGCCCCATCCCACCTCGAGGTAGCGACGGCCCCGGAAGGCCTCACGCTGGGGCCAGCCTTTCACCGGAAGCGTCGCCGCCTCGACGACGAGCTCCGTGTGCCACCCGTTGCTCGTGACGTAGATCGGGGTACCCGTCGCCGACCCGTGCGAGGGGGGTGTGTGGCCCGCCGTCGCCGCGCAGGCGACGACCCAGAGCCACGGGAGCAGCTGGACGAGCGACCGGAGGCCCGGGCGGGGCCTCGCCCCCGGCATCAGGGCAAGGCGAAACGCCGGACGAAGTCTTCCTGGACGGGGTGCTCCATGGCCGTCGGCCGATAGAGGCGCCGGAGCTCCCGCACCGGATCCTCGGCGAGGCCGTGCGCCTTCAGGATGGAGGCAAGCACCACCGCGGTGCGCCCGAGGCCCGCGTTGCAATGAACGAGGACGCACTCCGCCTCGGCGAGCCGACGTCCGACCTCGTCGAGCAGGCGCCCGAACGCGGGCACGTCCGTCGGGACGCCGAAGTCTGCGATCGGGAACCGTGTGAGGTCGACGCCCTCGCGGGCCAGCGCCTCGAAGAGGCCCGGGGCGCGCCGGGGGACCTCCCAGTCCTCGATGAGGCTCACGACCAGGCCGACCCCCGCCTCCCGCCAGGCGCGGGCTCCCTCCTCCACCTTGTCGCGGGACGGCGGCTCGTCCGGATAGCTCGGCCGCCCGGCGCCGAGGAGAGACGCGCCCTCGGGCAGGAGGGGGTGACGCAGGCGAAGGGGGTACCCGACGGGCGGCGAGCCGGGGTCCGGCATGACGAGCGGGAGTATAGCAGGCAGGGGCAGCGGCCCCGGGTGAGCCGCGCACGAACGGACCGTCATGCGTTACACTGTGGCGACAGTGACGACCAGCGCCAGTCGCGACGGCGGTCGGAAGAAGGCCCGAGGCAAGACGTCCCGCCGGCCGCCGACCCCACGACCTCGCAAGCGGGCAGTCCCCACTCCCGAGCCGGTCGTCCAGGATCCCACGCCGGAGCCCGCGCTCGACGCGCAGCCCGAATCGCTGTCGCTCCCGCCGATTCCGCTGTCCGCGGTCGAGACCACGTTCGTGGCGCGCGTGCCCCCGCCCGAGCCGGAGCGTCCGCGCCCGCCGGGCCGGCGCGCCATCTTCCTCGACGTCGAGAACACGAGCAAGGCGCAGCACCTGGCCCACGTCATCGACCATCTGGGCAGTCGATCCCTGGGACCGCCGCACCGAGCTCGTCGCGGTCGCGAACTGGAAGGTGGTGGGCCAGGACGCGGCGCGGCTGCTCGCCCAGCGCGGGGCGCACCTCGTGCACAGCGCTCCATCGACAGGGGTCCGTGACTGGAGCGACCTCCGGATCGCCGTGGCGGCCGGCATCTGGCTGGCCGCCGCCCGGCCCGGGGACCTGATCGAGATCGTGTCGGACGACCGGGCGTTCGACGCCGTGGGCGACGTGGCGGCGAGCCTGGGCATCGCGTTCCGGCGCCTGTCATATCGCCGGCTGGTCCAGGACGAGCCGGCGGCGGCGCCGGTGTTGGCCGAGCGCCCACCGAGCGTCGACGCGTCAGGCTCGCGCCGGCGGCGCCGGCGGCGCGGTGGACGCGGACCCGTCACCCCTCACTCCGCTCACAGCGGCCAGGCTCGGCACACCGAGCCGAGAGATGTCCCCCGTCACGCGGCTGCGCCGGCCGCCCGACCGAGCGGCGGCAGGGGGCGCGGACCCGGCCCCCAGTCTCATCGGCCGCCTCCCCGGAGACGCCGCACACGGCGCCCCACGACGAGCTGGTTTCGGTCGTCCGTGGGCTGGTCGAGGCCTCCCCCCGGCAGAGCGTGATCATCGACGCCGTGGCGAACGCCCTCAAGGCCCGCGGGTTCCAGCGTCCGGCCGGCTCTCCCCGGCTGGTCACCCGGCTCCGCCGGATCAAGGAGCTCGTCGTGAGCCCCTCCGGCACGATCACGCTCGCCGACGCGGCCAGTCTCCCGCGCCAGGAGCCGCGGGTCGAGAGCGCTCCGGCGGATGAGGTCGAGCCGGCCGACGAGCCCCAGCCGCACCAGCTGGTCGAACCGGACGACGAGTCGGAGCCGTCGGACGAGATCGACGGCAACCGCATGCCGGAGGTCGAGGAGGAGCTACCCCCGGAGGTGGACGGCAACCGAGCGCCCGGAGGCGACGGCCACCGGCCCCAGCCGCCAGGTCCAGGCCGCCGACGGCGCCGCCGCCGGCGGCGAGGGGGTCAGCGCCGCCCGGCCCCGGGCCCGCAGACCACCTGACGGCGCCGCCGGTTCAGTCGCGCCCGTAGAGCATGACGACGTGCTCGCCCATGCCCGAGTTGTTGTGGGTGAGGGCAAGGCGGGCCCCGGCCACCTGACGCGCGCCCGCTTCGTCGCGGAGCTGCCAGAACGCCTCGCAGGCTTGCGCGATCCCGGTGGCGCCGAGCGGATGCCCACAGCCCATCAACCCGCCCCGCGGATTGACGACGACCTTCCCGCCGTAGTCGGCTAGCCCCTTCTCGACGAAGCGGCCTCCCTCCCCCTTCGGGCAGAAGCCCAGCTCCTCGTACGCGATGATCTCGGCGATCGCGAAGCAGTCGTGCACCTCGGCGAGGTCCACGTCGTCGGGGCCGACGCCCGCCATCCGGTACGCCTCGCGGCCCGCGCGCTCCATCGCCGGCCAGTGCGCGTAGTCCTCGTGGAGCGAGGAGAGAGTGAAGCCGTCGAGGGCCTGGCCGGTCCCGCGGATCCAGACCGGCCGGTCCGTCAGGTCACGGGCCCGCTCCTCGCTCGCGACGATCACGGCGGCCGCCCCGTCCGTGATGGGCGAGCACATGAACAGGCGGAAGGGGGCAGCGATCATCCGGGAGCAGAGCACCTGGTCGAGCGTCGTGCCCTTCTGGAAGTGGGCGTACGGATTCCTGGCCGCGTGGTTGTGGTTCTTGACGCTGACCAACCCCATCTGCTCCTCGGTCGTGCCATACCGCGCCATGTGGGCCTGGGCGGCGAGGGCGAAGCAGGGCGGCGCGGTGAGGCCGTGGGCCGCTTCCCACTCCCGGTCGACGCCGGTGCCCATGTTGAGGATGGCCTCGTCCGCCGTCGGGACGTTCAGCTTCTCGACCCCGAGGACCATCACGAGGTCCGCGAGGCCGGCGGCGATGAACGCGTACGCATAGCGGAGCCCGACCGTCCCCGACGCGCACATGTGCTCGGTGCGGGCGGAGAGCCGGCTCGGCTTGATCCCGAGCGCCTCGGCCGCGAGCGACGAGATGTGGCTCTGGAACGCCGTGCGCTCGGGCATGACCGAGCCCACCACGATTCCCTCGAGATCGGCCGGGCGGATCGCGGGTATCGAGTCGAAGCAGGCCTTGCCGGCCTCCCAGATCAGGTCCCGGAACGTGGCCTTCCGGACTCCGAACCGCGTCATCCCGGCCCCGACCAGCGCCACCCTCCGCATGCCTGCGCCTCCACGGCGGCCCGGCCGCCTCGCTCTCCTTATACCTCAACACTGCCCGCGAGCGCGGTGCGGGACACCGCCCGCCCGAGACTCAGTCCGGGCGTGGCGGCGTCACCCCCGCCAGGAAGAGCGCGGCGATGTGATGGAGCTGACAGAAGCTGCCCAGGCCGATCAGCTCCAGGATGTCCGCGGGCTGGACGTACTCCACCGCAATCCCCGGCTCCGGCACGAACTCCGACACAGGTCCGATCGCCTCCACCCGGAAAGCGTGCTGGATCAGATCGAGACGGCCCGAGTCCGGTCGGAGGCCGCCCAAGTAGGTCAGACGCTCGGCCCGGAGTCCCGTCTCCTCCAGCAGCTCCCGACGGCACGCGGTCTCGGCGTCCTCGCCCGGGTCGATCAGGCCGGAGGGGAGCTCCCATGTGTACTGCTCGATACCCGGCCGGAACTGCCGGACGATCGGGATCCGCCCGTCCGGCAGCCGGGCGACGGCGACGACCCAGTCGAACGGGCCGAAGGCGTGATACGTGTCCGGCGGGCGGCCCGGCGCGAACTCGACATCCTTCTCGATGAGCGTCGTCCACGGCGACAGCCGGCGCTCTCGCCGTGCCACGATCCGGGCGCGCTCGCCCCACCAGGTCTCGAGGAATCGCGCCATCGGCTCGTGGCCGTGGGATCGGGCGAGAGTGGCCGGTGTCTGGCCGTCCTTGGTCCGCGTCGACGTCTCGGCGCCACGCAGGAGGAGGCGGGTCGCCACGGTCAGGTCGCCCCGCATCGCGGCGAGATGGAGGGGCGAGAAGCCGGCGCCATCGAGGGCGTTCACCTCGGCTCCCGCGACGAGCAGGCGGTCCACGAGGTCCAGTCCGGCGCTGCCGGCCAGCGCCGCGTGCAGCGGGGTGTTGTCGAGCGAGTTCCGCGAGCGGGCCCGCGGGTCGGCGCCCAGGTCGATCAGCAGGCGCACCGCCGCCGTCTCGCCGAAGTGGGCGGCCAAGTGGAGCAGCGTCCAGCCGTCCCTGGCATGGGCGGCAATCCGCCCTGGATCCTCGGACGTGAGCGCTGCGAGCCGGGCTACGTCGCCGGCGGCGGCCGCCTCGAATACATCCGGGATCGCACCCCGGGCTCGCAGGACGCCAAAGACGTCCGGCACGCGGTGGTAGCACGCCCAGAGGAGCGGGGGTCCCGCCGCCAGGACCGCGGGCCCGGACGAGCGCAGGCTCGCCGTCCAGCAGGGCGGACACGCGGGCGAGGTCGCCGGCCTGGATCGCCTCGAAGAGAGCCGGCGTCGAGTCCGCCGTCCATCGGCGGCCCGTCAGACCCCGACGGACATGCCGCCGTCGACGAAGATGACCTGGCCCGTGATGAAGGCGGCGTCCTCGGAGGCGAGGAACGCGTGCACGGCGGCGATCTCCGCGGGATCGGCGATGCGGCCCGCCGGCACCCGGGCGACGATCTTCTCGCGGATCGGCGCCGGCACCCCCGCGAGCATCCGCGTCATGACCGGGCCGGGCGCGACGCAGTTCACGGTCACCCCGAACTTCGCGTACTCGAGCGCGAGGGTGCGCGTGAGGCCGATGACCCCCGCCTTCGAGGCGGAGTAGTTGGCCTGCCCGATATTGCCGAGGGACCCGATCGACGAGGTGTTGATCACGCGTCCCCAGCCCTTCTCCCGCATGCGAAGGAGCGCGGCCTGGGCGCAGAGGAACGTGCCCTTGAGATTGACCGTGAGGACCTGATCCCACTGCTCCTCGGTCATCTTGTGGCTCATCGCGTCCCGGTTGATCCCGGCGTTGTTGACCAGCACGTCCAGGCGCCCGAGCTCGCCGACGACGTGCGTCACCATCGCCTCGACGTCCGCCCGCCGGGTGACGTCGGCGGCCACCGACAGCGCCCGGGCGCCGCCACGCTGGAGCTCGGTCGCCACCGACCGCGCCGCCTCCACGTCGACGTCATTGACGACGACGACCGCGCCCTCGCGCGCGAACCGCCGGGCGGTCGCCTCGCCGATGCCGCTTCCCGCCCCGGTGATCAGCGCCACACGCCCCTCGAGCCGCATTCCCCTCCCCCGTGGCCCGCTTCGGGTCAGCCGCCCGCGCGGGCGACCGCGACCAGCCGCGCGGCATCGAGCCCGTATGGCGAGCCGTCGAGCCCTCCGTAGAGCGCCACGGCTTCGAAGCCCGCCGCCGTGAGCCGGTCCCTCAGCTCGAGGCCGGAGTACACGTTGAGCCGCAGCAGGAACGTTCGGACTCGCCCCTCGCCGGATCAGCACCCCTTGATTCTCCACCCGCGTCCAGTCGTCCACCACGGTGCTGCGGTCGATCAGCAGCGTCCCGTCGGGAAGCGACCGGGAGCGCGTGGGCCGGAAGTGGCGAGCGAGCCACTCCTTGCCCATCACGTCGATCACGAGGGCGCCGTGGGCCCTGAGGCTCGCCCGCACGTTCCGGAGCACCCGGAGGTCGTCGTCCCGCGAGTCGAAGTACCCGAACGACGTGAAGAGCGAGAGGGCCAGGTCGTACGCCGCCGGGCGTCGGAAGTCCCGCATGTCGGCGTCGACCAGCTCGACGTCCACCCCCGGCAAGCCGCGCGCGCTCGCGGGCCCGGTCGAGATGGAAGCGCTGTGCGATCGACCCCCGTGACCCGCATGCCGCGCTGGGCCAGCGGGACGGCATGGCGGCCCGGGCCGCAGCAGAGGTCCAGGACCGCCTTCCCCCCGGGAGCGGTCAGTCCGACGAGCGCGAGGATCTTGGCGACCTCGTCCTCGCCGGCTCCGAGGCGCTCCTCCGAGAACCAGAACGGGTAGAGATCGGCCCAGAGCGACTCGTCCTCGAACCATTGAGGCATCGGGGTCCCGCAGGTCAGCGCGGGCGGGTCGTGAGCGTGTAGAAGGTGGGAATCATGCCAGCGTCGGCGGACGGTCGAGGTCGCGCCCGATGATGACCCGGAGGATCTCGGAGGTGCCGCCGCCCCAGAGGAGGAAGCGGGCGTCCCGGAAGTAGCGCTCGACCGGATACTCGGTCGCGAACGAGTAGGACGCGAAGATCCGGGACGCCTCGTCGCAGATGCGGTTGGCGGCCTCCGAGGCGAAGAGCTTGGTCATCGCCGCCTCGCGCGTGACCGGCCGGCCCTGGTCCACGCACCACGCGGCGTGGTAGACGAGCAGGCTCGACGCGTGGAGCTGGGTCAGCATGTCGACGAGCTTGAAGGTCACCGCCTGGTGCTCGCCGATGGGCTTCCCGAAGGTGACGCGCTCCTTCGAGTAGCGGAGCGCCGCCTCGTAGGCGGCCCGGCCGAGCCCCACCGACAGGGCGCCGGTCATGATCCGGATCTCGGAGAGGATCCCGCCCACCTTCTCGACGCCGCCCGTCTCGCCGCCGAGGAGGTGCTCGTCCGGCACCACCACGTCGTCGAGGACGATCTCGCCGGTGGCCGAGGCGCGGATCGCCGAGCTTTTCGATCCGCTTCCCCAGGGTCACGCCGGGAAACTGTCGGTCGACCAGGAACAGCGCGATGTGCTTCATCCCCCGCTCGGGGGACGTCTTGGCGCACACCGTCAGCATGTCGGCGACGGGCGCGTTGGTGACCCACGTCTTGGTCCCCCGGAGGCGCCAGCCGCCGTCGACGCGCTCGGCCATGGTCGTGAGGCTGCCGATGTCGGAGCCCGCGCCCGGCTCGGTGAGCGCGAAGGTGGCGACCTTCTCCCCGCGGAGCGCCGGGACGAGATAGCGCTGGCGGAGCGCCTCGCTCCCGTACTTCCACACGAAGTGCGTCCCCATCAGGCTCTGCATCGCGGCGAGCGCCGCGAGGGACATGGAGCCACGGGCCAGCTCCTCGGCGAAGAGGCAGTAGGTCACGAAGTCGGCGTCGGCCCCGCCGAAGGCCTCGGGGTAGCGGAGACCGAGGTATCCCTGCTCGCCCAGGCGCCGGAACAGGGCGCGCGGGAACTCGCCCGCCTCGTCGAGGCGCTGGGCGACCGGCGCGACCTCCGCGTCGACGAAGCGCGCGACCGTCCGCCGGAACTCCTCCTGCTCGGGGCTCAGCCGGAAGTCCATCAGGTGATCACAGATCCCGCGGGATGAGCCGCGGCCGTCCTCGGATCGCGACGGCGCCGAAGTGCCGGAGATCCAGCGTGGCGATGGCCGTCGCGCGCAGGCGCTCGGCGGCCGCGATGACCGCTGCGTCCACGAGCCCGAGGCGCAGGGCCTTGTAGCGGGTCGCGATCTCGTTCGCCCGCCGGAGGTCGGCCTCTCCACCCCAGTCCACGACCCATTCGCCGCGACCCAGGTCAGAGAGGAACGCGTCCTGCGCACGTGACCCGACGTGTTCCCCGAGCAGGTAGTCCACTTCGGGTAGGACCGCCCACGGCACGATCCACGACGAAGGATCCTCTCGGTACACGGCGGCCAGCGTCTGGTGGTGGCCATCGTCGGCGTCGATCAAGGCCAGCACCGCGCCCGTGTCGGCGACGATCACGAGGGGCGGCCCATGCCCGCCAGCAGCTCCTCCGCGCGCTCGCTGAGATCCCCGCGACCGCTTCGTCCGACCCCGACGCTCTTCGGTAGACGCCGCCCGCCGTGTCGGCGCGCGTATTCCGCCACCGCCTCCCGGATCAGCGCGGCCGGCGGGCGGCGACGTGCACGGGCGATGGCCTTGAGCCGCTCGTAGTCGGCCCGGTCGAGATAGACCGTCGTCCGCGTCACGCTCATGATGCCATACGTATATGGCATATCCACGCGGGCGTCAAGGCCCGGGCCAGGTGATTCCCACCTCGTCGTGCGACAGCGCGTGAGCGGTCGGCTGATGGGAGGCGCCAAACGGGGCCGTGCGGCGAGCCAGGCGGTCGATCCCGGCCCGGACGGCTTCCGGTATACTCGGCAGCCATGCCCGCTCTTGTTTCTCCCGAGCGCCCTGACACGCCCGACGCCCAGGCGCTGATCGCCGAGCTGGAGGCGCATCTCGCCTCGTTCTATCCCGTCGAGAGCCGGCACGGCTTCAGCGTGGCCAAGCTCCTGGCCGAGAACGTGGCGTTCTTCGTCACGCGCTACGATGGCGCGCCGGCCGGCTGCGGCGGAATCAAGCTCTTCGGAACCGACTACGGAGAAGTGAAGCGCATGTTCGTTCGCCCGCCGTACCGGGGACTCGGGCTCGGCAAGCTCATGCTCGACCATCTGATCGGATACGCGCGCCGAAACGGGGTCAACCTCGTCCGACTCGAGACCGGCATCTACCAGCCGGAGGCCATCAGCCTCTACGAGCGAGCGGGGTTTCGCCGCATCGCCCCATTCGGCGACTACACCGACGATCCCCTCAGCCTCTGCTACGAGAAGCGCCTGGAGTAACCCGTAGCGCCCGACTCGTCCGCGCGATCGAGGGGATTCGCGGGCGTCAGGCCTTGACCTTGGGAAGCCCGGCCAGCGCCGCCTTCACCTGCTCCGCCGGATACTCGAAGTCCTCGAGCTTCCCCGTCATGTAGCGCTCGTAGGCCGAGAGGTCGAAGTGGCCGTGCCCGCAGAAGTTGAACGCGATGACCTTCCGCTCCCCCGATGCCTTGCAGCGGAGCGCCTCGTCGATGACGACCCGGATCGCGTGGGCCGCCTCCGGCGCGGGCAGGAACCCCTCCGCCCGGGCAAAGGTCAGCGCGGCCTCGAAGGTCGGGTTCTGGTGGACGGCCACCGCCTCGATGACCTTCGCGTCGTAGAGCGCGCAGACGAGCGGCGCCATGCCGTGATAGCGGAGGCCTCCGGCGTGGATCGGCGCCGGGATGAAGGAGTGCCCGAGCGTGTACATCTTGATCAGGGGCGTCATTTGCCCGGTGTCGCCGAAGTCGTAGACGTACTCGCCCTTGGTGAGGCTCGGGGTCGCCTGCGGCTCGACGGCGATGACGCGGAGATCCTTGCGCCGCCCGTTCAGCTTGTCCTGGAGGAAGGGGAACGTGAAGCCGCCGAAGTTCGACCCGCCCCCGATGCAGCCGACGAGGATGTCGGGCCGGTCGCCGGCCATCTCGAGCTGGCGCTGCGCCTCGAGACCGATGACGGTCTGGTGGGTCAGCACGTGGTTGAGCACGGAGCCGAGCGAGTACTTCGTGTCCTCACGCTGCGCGGCCTCCTCGACCGCCTCGGAGATGGCGATCCCGAGGCTCCCGGGCGACTGCGGGTCCTTCGCGAGCACCGCGCGGCCCGCCGCCGTCTCCCGCGACGGGCTGGCCACGACCTTGCCACCCCACGTCTCCATCATCACGCGCCGGTACGGCTTCTGATCGTAGGAGACCCGCACCATGTAGACCTTGCACTCGATGCCGAAGAGCTGGCACGCGAAGGAGAGCGCCGAGCCCCACTGCCCGGCGCCCGTTTCCGTCGTGACGCGCCGGACGCCCTCCTGATGGTTGTAGTAGGCCTGGGCGACCGCGGTGTTCGGCTTGTGGCTGCCGGCCGGCGAGACGCCCTCCCACTTGTAGTAGATCCGCGCGGGCGTGCCGAGCGCCTTCTCGAGCCGATGGGCGCGGTAGAGCGGCGTGGGCCGCCAGAGACGGTACACGTCGCGGACGGGCTCCGGGATGTCGATCCAGCGCTCCTGGCTCACCTCCTGCTTGATGATCTCCATCGGGAACAGGGGCGCGAGGTCCTGCGGGCCGATCGGCTGGAGCGTGCCGGGGTGGATCACCGGCGGAAGCGGCACCGGCAGATCGGCCTGGATGTTGTACCAGCGGCTCGGCAGGTCCTTCTCGTCGAGCAGGAACTTGGTCTGGGCCACAGAAGCCTCCTTCGAGTGTGTCAGGCGCGGCCGGATTGGTCGAATTGTCGGCGGTGGTCGGGCGACGACAGCGCCGCCCGCGCGAGCGCCTCCGCGTACGCGCGACGGCCCGCCCCGTCGGCGAAGAGCCGATCGGGCACCCGGTAGTCGGTGAACTGCCAGAGCCGCTCGGGGTAACGACGGTCGACGGAGAGCCCGGCGCCGAGACACAGGAGGGGCCGCGCCCGCTCCTCCTCCAGCCGGGCGAGGAGGGCGTCCCGCGTCCCGCCGAGCGCCGCCAAGGGTATGCCGAGCCCGAACACGCGGTATGGGAGCACGAACCGGGTCGACTTCGGCGGCAGGAGTCCCCCGTCCGGTCGCTGGCGGATGGTGGGCTTGTCCACCGACGGTGGCCGGAGGACGACGACGTCCGTCGCGTCGAGCCACGCGGCGGCTGCGTCCTCCTCGACGAGGCGCGCCCGCAGTTGGTGGCCGTTCGACGAGAGCAGACGCTCCAGCGCCTGCGCCAGTCCGTGGGCCTCGGGCCGGGACCCCGGCCGCGTGTAGACCCGGCCGGCGTAGTGACAGCGGAGATCCTCGTCGCGCGCGCCCGCCTCGAGCCCGAGCATCCGGCGCGCGTCGTCGAAGGCGGCCCCGGTCACCCCCTCCAGCACCCGACACCAGGTCCCGAGGTGAACGTCAGGCGCGTCGAGCTGGACCTGCTGGACCAGGGCGTAGCGTGCCCCGAGATCGCGGGCCAGGACGACCGCCCGATGGCTGCCGTCGAGGATGAGTCCGGACCGCGCGTCGACCACCAGTGGCCACGACAGGGCACCGGCCGCGACGAGCAGGTCCCTCACTCCCGCTTCCCCCGACACCGACGTCTCCTCGTGCCGGCGGAGGTCGGCGAGCGGGGCGACGGCCAGGCTCGATCGAACGTCGTCTGCGGACTCCATGCGCTCCAGGGAATCTCCTCGGGGCGGAATCGGGCGCGCGGCCGGTCAGCGCCCGCGCAGGGCCCGGCGAGCCTCCTCGGTGGCATCGCTCTCGGGGAAGTCGCGGACCAGCTGGTTCCAGGCCTGGCGCGCGTCGGCCTCCCGCTTCTGCGCCCGGTACGCGAGGCCGAGGCGAAGCAGTGCCTGCGGCGTGTCCTTGCCCGTCGGGTCGAGCTCGACCGCCTTCCGGTATCCGAGCGCGGCGCGCTCGAAGTCGCGCGCCGCATAGTACGCCTCGCCGATCCGGAACTGCGCGGCGGCCACCAGCGGGTCGCCGGGAAACCGCCGCACGAGATCTTCGAAGTCGAGCACGGCCTGGCCGCGCTCGCCCTTGTCCCAGCTCTGCATGGCGCGATTGTACAGATCGCGCGCGGCGGACGACCCTGCGGCCGGCGGTGCCGTCGCGGAGCGGGCCTTCGGCTCGCGCGCGACCGTGTCCCCTGCCGGGCGCTCCGGAGGCGCCGCCTTCGCCTCGCGAGCCGGCGGGGCGGCTTTCGGCAGGCGTGCCGCTTCGTCCGTCGACGGGCGCGCCGGGGTCGCGGCCTTCGCGTCTCGGGCCATCTCGACCGGCTTCCCCGCGCGAGGCGCCTCCTCGGCTGGCGGAGCCGGCGCCTTCGACGCCGCGACCGGACGCGGGGGCGCGGGATCTGCCATGGCTTCCGAACCCGCCGCCGGCGCCGGGCTTCGCGGATTCCGAGACAGCCCGAGCATCGCGGGTGGGCTCAGGTCGGCGCCGGCCGCGCCGGTCGGCGCAGGAGTCGGATCCGAGGCCCCGCCCGTCCCGGCGGACTCGGTGGGCGCCGGCGTCGCCGGCGACCTCGCGGAGGCGCCGGGTCGGCCCCCGCGCCCGGACGACACCGGCGGGTTGTTCTCCAGGACTCGGCCGAGCTGGCTCTCGATGCCGGTGAGCACCATCTCGACCCGTCGCAGCGCCTGACCCTGCTCGGTTGCGCGCTTGTCGAGAATGTCGATGCGCCGGGCCTGGGAGTCGAGCACCTCGACCTGGCGCTGGAGGTCGTGGCGGGCCGACGCCTCCAGCGCCTTCTGGATGGCGTCCATCTCGGCGCGAGTCTCGCCCGCCGCGCGGTTCGTGTGCTCGACGGCGGCGCTCTTGGCCGATTCGATGAGGGAGCGGATCTCGGCGAGGTCCGCGCGGAGGCGGTCCACGTCCTGGCGAAGGACGGCTACCGGATCGGTGGGCGCCTTGGCCTCGCCGGCGGGTTTGGCGCCGCCGCCCATGGCTCCGCACCCGCCGGTCCCGGCGGCGATCAGGATCGCCGCAACGGTGATCGCGCCGCTCACGCGCACGGTCCGAACCGTAGCACCCGCGCCGTTTCGGGGTCAACAAACGGGAGCCTCCCGATCCGTCCGGATCCGCGACGCACGCGAGTGGCCGCCCGGCGCGCCCCCGGGTAAGCTGGCCCCGTGGCCGTCACGTCGCCGCCGCGGCCCCGCGTCCGACACCCGCTGCCCCCGGCGCGCTGGCCGACGCGCGCGGAGGCGGCGCAGGCGCGCTGGTTTTCCCCCCTTCGCCTCGGCCCCCGCTGCGTGGCGGCCGAGCGCACCTGGGTGCCGGCGATGGTCCCCTGGCGGGCGACCGACGACGGCCACGTCACGCCCGAGGTGCTCGAGTGGTACGCGCGGTTCGCCGAGGGCCAGCCCGGCGTGCTCGTCGTGGAGGCGACGGGCATCCGGGACGTGCCGAGCGGCCCGCTCCTGCGCATCGGCGGCGACCGCTTCATCCCCGGACTCCGCCACCTGGTGGAGACGGTGAAGGAGCGTAGCGAGGGTCGGACCCGCCTCTTCATCCAGATCATCGACTTCGTCGCGGTGAGGCGGCGGCCGGAGCCGGCGACCTACTTCGCCCGCTACCTGGCCATCGGGGACGACCTGCGGCAGCGCCTGGCCGAGGCGCTCGGCGAGGCGCGCTGGCGGGATGCGGCAGTCGCGTCGGAGACCGACGTCCGGATGCGGCTGGCCCTGGCGGATCGCGCTCTCGTCGAGGAGGTGCTCACCGCGCGCGAGCTGGAGGCGCTCGACTTCGGCTACCGCGAGCGCATCGGGGACCTCCACCTGCCCCACATCCGGGACCTGCCCCGCGTCCTGCCGGACCTCTTCGCCGAGGCGGCGCGGCGCGCGCGCGAGGCGGGCTTCGACGGCGTCGAGCTCCACTACGCGCACGCGTACACGATGGCCTCGTTCCTGTCGCGGCTGAACCGCCGCGACGACGGCTACGGCGGGTCACGGCCCCAGCGGATCCGGCTGCCCCTGGAGGTGCTCCTCACGGTCCGGAACCGCGTCGGGACGGACTACGTGGTGGGCGTTCGCTACCTCGGCCACGACGTGGTGTCCGGGGGCAACGACCTCGACGACGCGGCCTGGTTCGGCGTCCGCCTCGCCGACGCCGGCGTCGACTACCTGTCGGTGTCGAAGGGCGGGCGCTTCGAGGATGCCCGGCAGCCGAAGATCGGGGAAGCGGTGTATCCCGTACACGGGCGAGTCGGGCGCCGAGTGCATGCCCACCGTGCTCTCGGACGAGCGAGGTCCGTTCGGCCGCAACGTGCCCCTGGCGGCGGCCATCCGGGCGGCCCTGCGAGCCGCGGGTCACGAGACCCCCGTCGTCACGAGCGGCGGTGTCTCGACCTTCGACCAGGCGGAGGGCATCCTGGCGCGGGGGGAGGCGGACGTGGTGGCGGCGGCACGCCAGACGCTCGCCGACCCGGACTGGTTCCGGAAGGTCCGCCTCGGCCTGGGGCATCTGGTCCGCCGGTGCGAGTTCACGAACTACTGCGAGGGTCTGGACCAGCGCCACAAGCAGGTGACCTGCAAGCTCTGGGATCGCGACTTCACGCCGGAGGATGCCGGGGTCCGCCTGACGAAGGACGGGCGCCGGCGGCTCGCCCCTCCACCCTGGCGCATGCCGGCCGGCGCGGACGCCGGGCCGTGAACTGCCGACGAGTTGACAGCCCTTTGACATACGACGCGCGCGACCTGGTACACGCTACACGCGCAACCCCGTGGAGGGAC
Source organism: uncultured Candidatus Rokubacteria bacterium (assembly GCA_963799055.1). Lineage (GTDB taxonomy): Bacteria > Methylomirabilota > Methylomirabilia > Rokubacteriales > DASRDR01 > DASRDR01. Next base: position 34,271 of record CAWCVP010000012.1, on the reverse strand, counting down.
CAATGGCAAGCTACTACGCGCCCGAGCACCTCGGACAGTTCGGCTCGATCGCCCAAGGAAACCCCGACCTCGCCGAGAAGTTCTTCGCCTGGTACAACGCGGTCTTCGCGGAGGGCGCGCTCGGCGAGCGGGAGAAGGCGCTGATCGCGCTGGGCGTCGCGCACGCCGTGCAGTGCCCGTACTGCATCGACGCCTACACGAAGACGTGCCTGGAGAAGGGCGCCGACCTCGAGCAGATGACGGAGGCCGTGCACGTGGCGGCCGCCATCCGGGGCGGGGCCTCGCTCGTCCATGGGGTGCAGATGCTCGAGCACGCGCGGCACGCCGGGATGGCGTAGTGACCCCGCCCGTCCCACCGGTGGGCGCGGTCGTCGACCCTGACCTCGCGAGCCCGGCCGCGGGGCCCAAGGGCACCCGGAGCCTCCGCGCGCGCGGCTCCCCCCTCGCGCCGCCCCTGGCCCAGCTCCGGCTGCTCGAGACGCTCCCCCTCCAAGCCGGCAGCTTCGAGGGCGCGCTGGCCGCGTGCGGGTGGTCCGGCCTTCGGCCGGCGGCGCTCGAGATCTTCCAGATCAACGTGGGCCGCCTCTGCAACATGACCTGCCGCCACTGCCACGTCGACGCGGGTCCCGATCGCGTCGCGGAGAACATGGACCGCGAGACGATCGACCTCTGTCTCGCGGCGCTCGACCGGACGACGGCGCACACGGTCGACATCACCGGCGGGGCGCCCGAGCTGAATCCCCACTTCCGGTACCTCGTCGAGCAGGCGGTCGCGCGCGGGAAGCACGTGATCGATCGCTGCAACCTGACGATCCTCCTCCTGCCGCGGTACCGGGACCTCCCCGAGTGGCTCGCCGAGCGGGGCGTCGAGGTCGCCTGCTCCCTGCCCCACTACCGGCGACTCAACACGGACGCGCAGCGGGGCGAGGGCACGTTCGACCGGTCGATCGAGGCCCTCCGGCGGCTGAACGCCGCCGGCTACGGACAGGGCGACGCGCGGCGACGGCTGACCCTCGTCAGCAACCCCGCGGGGGCGTTTCTCCCCGGCTCGCAGGCCTCGCTCGAGCGCGACTGGAAGCAGAGCCTCGCCCGGCACCACGATGTCACGTTCGACCGGCTCTTCACGCTCTCGAACATGCCGATCAGCCGGTTCCTCGACTGGCTCGTCGAGAGCGGCAACCTCCAGCCGTACATGGAGCGGCTGGTGGCCACTTTCAACCCGGCGGCGGTCCCGGGGCTCATGTGTCGCAACACGATCTCGGTCTCGTGGGACGGCACGCTCCACGACTGCGACTTCAACCAGATGCTCGAGCTGCCGGTCGAGGCCCCGCCGGGGCGACGTCCCCACATCAAGGACTTCGACCCCGCATGGCTCGCGGCGCGCCCGATCCGCACCGCCCGGCACTGCTTCGGGTGCACGGCGGGCGCCGGGAGCTCCTGCGGCGGCGCCACGACGTGACGTCTCCGCCCCGCCCGGCGCCGGACGACGTCCACAACCGGGCGCTGATCGAGCAAGTTCACCCGTCCGACTGGCGGAACCCGGAGCCGGCCCGCCGCTACAACCTCGTGGTGATCGGCGCCGGGACGGCGGGGCTCGTGGCCGCCGCCGGGGCCGCCGGCCTCGGCGCCCGGGTCGCCCTGGTCGAGCGGCACCTCATGGGCGGCGACTGCCTGGTCACCGGGTGCGTCCCCTCGAAGGCGATCATCCGCTCCGCGCGTGTCGTCCGGGAGCTCCGGGCCGCCGCGTCACTCGGCGTGAAGGGCACCGCCGGAGTGGACGTCGACTTCGGCGCCGTCATGGAGCGGATGCGGCGGGTCCGCGCCGAGATCAGCCACCACGACTCGGCGCGGCGCTTCAGCCGTGAGCTCGGCGTCGACGTGTTCCTGGGCGACGCCGCGTTCACCGGACCCGACCGGCTCATGGTGGACGGGCGCACGCTGCGCTTCGCCCGGGCCGTCGTCGCCACCGGGGCGCGGCCCGGGCATCCGCCGATCCCGGGCCTGGCCGAAGCGGGCTTCCTCACGAGCGAGACCGTCTTCGACCTGACAGAGCGGCCCGGCCATCTGGCGGTGGTGGGTGGCGGACCGGTCGGCTGCGAGCTGGCCCAGGCGTTCCGACGTCTCGGCGCGGAGGTGACGCTGCTCAGCCGGGGAACGCAGCTCCTGCCGCGCGAGGACCCGGAGGCGGCCGAGGTCGTCCGGCAGGCGCTCCTCCGGGACGGGGTCCGCGTGGTCCTCGGCGTCACGAGCGGCGGCGTCACGCGGGAGGGTCCGCGAAAGGTCCTGCGCCTCGATGCCGGACGGGAGACCGTCGTCACGGTCGACGAGATCCTCGTGGCGACCGGGCGCGTGCCCAACGTCGCGGGTATCGGGCTCGAGGTGGCCGGCGTGATGGCGACGCGCGAGGGTGTCGTCGTGGACGACCACCTCCGGACGACGAACCCGCGGATCTATGCGGCCGGCGACGTGTGCCTCGGATGGAAGTTCACCCACGCCGCCGACGCCGCCGCACGGATCGTCGTCCAGAACGCGCTCTTCGGGCTGGCGGGCCGGCGGCGGCTGAGCCGGCTCGTGATGCCGTGGTGCACGTACACCGACCCCGAGGTGGCCCACGTCGGCTGGAACGAGCGCGAGGCGCGCGAGCGCGGCATCGCGATCGACACGCTCGTGCGCCAGATGGGCGACGTGGACCGCGCGATCATCGACGGAGAGACCGAGGGCTTCGTCAAGGTGCACGTGCGGAAGGGCACCGACCGGATCGTCGGCGCCACGATCGTCGCGCGGTCCGCCGGCGAGATGCTCGGAGAGCTGACGCTCGCCATCGGCGCCCGGATCGGGCTCAGTCGCCTCGCGAGCGTGATCCACCCCTATCCCACGCAGGCCGAGGCGGTGCGCCATGTCGCCGATCGCCATCGGCGGCGGCGGCTGACCCCCGTGGCGCGCGCGGTGCTCGGAGGCTGGCTGAGGTGGACGCGGTGAGCCGGGCTCCTGCCAACGATCCGGCTCGCGCGGCAGCGCGCCACGCTCGCCTCGGCGGGCCGGCCGCCCTCGTCCTGGGGCTGGTCCTGGCCGGCGGCCTGGCGTGGGGCCTCGGGCTCCATACCTGGGCGCGTCCGGAGCAGCTCGCCCGCCTGAGGGCCGTGATCGAAGGCTACGGAGCCTGGGGTCCCGCGCTGTACGTGGGAGGCTACGTCGTCGCGGAGCTCCTCTTCGTGCCAGCCCTTCCCCTGACGCTCCTCGGCGGCATCGTGTTCGGCCCGGTGTGGGGAGTGGTCTACGTCTGGATCGCGGCCACCCTGTCGGCGGCGCTCGCGTTTCTCGTCGCCCGCTACCTGGCGCGAGATGTCGTCAGGCACTGGACGGAGGAGAACCCACGGCTCGCACGCATCGACGCAGCCGTCGAGCGCCACGGCTGGCGGATCCTGATGATCACGCGCCTCGTCCCGCTCTTTCCGTTCAACCTGCAGAACTTCGCGTACGGCCTGACGCGGATCCCCTTCTGGACCTACGCCGGCATGACGGCACTCTGCATCCTCCCGGGGACCATCGCCTTCACGCTCGCGGGCGGGGCGCTGTCGGGTGGGGGAAGCCCGGCGCGCATCGGGTGGACCCTGACCGCCGCGGCAGTCCTGATCGTCGTCGTCTCCCTTGCCCCTCGATGGCTTGCGGGTCGGAGCCGGGCCGCGCGGGACCTCCTCGCCCCGGAGCAGCCGAGCCGGCGCGCATGAGCCTGTCGGTGGTCGTCCCCGTGCTCGACGACGCCCGGCACCTCGAGGCGCTCCTGTCGGCGCTCGGCCAGACGTGTCCCGGCGCCGAGGTGATCGTCGCGGACGGCGGGAGCCAGGACGGGAGCGCGGACGTCGCCTCGCGGCGCCCCGGCGTGCAACTGGTGTCGAGCGGGCGAGGCCGGGGGCGCCAGATGAACGCCGGCGCGGCTCGGGCCCGAGGCGAAGTCCTCCTGTTCCTCCACGCGGACACGATGCTGCCGCCGGGGTCGGCCGACGCCGTCCTGGAGGCCCTCGCCGACCCGTCGTTCGTCTACGGTCGATTCGACGTCCGGTTCGACAGCCCTCGGCCCGTGTTCCGGCTGATCGCCGCCCTCATGAACCTCCGCTCGCGACTGACGGGGATCTGCACCGGAGACCAGGCGATCTTCGTGCGTCGCGCAGCGTTCAGGGCGCTCGGCGGCTACCGGGAGATCGCGCTCATGGAGGACGTCGACCTCACGCGACGGCTCAAGCGCACGGGTCGCCTGGCGGCGCTCCCCTTGCGGGTCACGACCTCCGCACGGAAGTGGGAGCGCGAGGGCGTGGCGCGGACGATCGTCCTGATGTGGGCGCTCCGCGCGCTCTATGCGTGCGGCGTTGAGCCGGACCGCTTGCACCGCTGGTACTACAGGACGGCGGCGCCCGCGGCGCCCGACCGCCGAGTCGGCGGGATCAGCTCCGGTGGTGCTTGAGGGCGCGCTGACGGGCGTCCCGCCACCGCCGCCAGCGGCTCACCCCCTCGACTCGACTGGTCAGGAGGATCGCCGGGACCGAGAGCAGGACGACGAACAGGAGGGCCATCCCGAGCCAACGATTCGCGCCGGGGCCGAATAGCCACACCGCGCTCTGCTGCACGATGAGCCCCACCAGCACCGCGCCGGACCAGAACAGCGCTCGAGTCCCATAGCCCGCCGTCCTCCTCCGCGGTCGCTCACGCGCGACTGGTCCACCGTAGGCCGCCCTCGGCAACGGCGCAAGTGGCAGGGGCGGGCCGCGCCGGATCATCGAGGCGGCCGGTACCGGCGAACGAAGCGGCGGTCGATGCGGTCCTTGAGCCGCCAGGCCCAGCGGGAGTGGCTGACCACGCCGTGCCAGCGGAGGAGGGCTCGCCCGTCCGCGGTGTTGAGGAGCGACAGGAAGGTCCTCTGCGGAGCGTACGTGCCCGGCGTTCCCTCGCCGAGCGCGGCCCGGAGGTTCCGCGCCAGCACCGGACCCTGGCGAACCGCGTAGACGCCGGCCTTCGGCGTGTCCGGGTGGTCCGACAGCGTGACGCAGTCCCCCGCGCCCCAGACGGGCGCGCCGTCCACCGCCCGAAGGGTGGGCCCGACCAGCAGGAAGCCCTGGGCATCGAGTGGCAGACCCGATCACGCCAGGACGCTTGGGCCCGCGGCGCCGGCCAGCCAGATCGCGAGGTCCGCCGGGATGCGAGCGCCGCTCGCGAGGTCGACGGCGTCGCTCTCCACCCGGCTCACGGCGGCTCCCGTCATCGCCGTCACGCCACGCCGGCTGAGGATGCCCACCGCGCGCCGGCGCACCGCCGCCGCGTAGCCAGGCAAGACGTCCGGGGCGGCCTCGACGAGGGTGACCTCGGGCAAGGCGCCGGCCTCGCCGACTCGCCGGTGGAGGGCGAGCGCCACCTCGACGCCCCCCGCCCCCGCTCCGACGACGACGAGGCGAACCGGATCGCGCCGCGTCGCGGTCGCCAGCGCGTCGACGCGCGCCCGGAGCTCCACCGCCCGCCGCATGGGTCGGATGGTCACCGCATGCTCGCGCGCTCCCGGGCACGTCGAGGCCGGCCGGATCCGATCCCACGTCCAGCGACAGGACGTCGAAGGGAAGACGCGCGTCGCCCACCGCCACGACACGGCCCGCGACGTCGATTCGGTCGGCCAGCCCCTCGAGGAGCCGGGCGCCGGCGCGCGCGGCGAGCCAGCCGAGGTCGAGCGTCAGCTCCGACTCGGCGTACGTGCCCTGCAGAAAACCCGGCACCATGCCGGAGTAGTGGTGATGGGGCGAGGGCGACACGAGGGCGACCTCGACACCGGCCAGCGGACGGGCCGCGAGGTCCGCCAGCACGTGGACGTGGGCGTGTCCCCCGCCCACAAGGACGAGACGCCTCAAGGCCCTCGACGGACCCTCCGCCCCGCACGTCGGATGCGGAGCCGGACCCGATACCAGTCCTCGATCTCGCCGACAGTCAGGTCGCCTGTCGCGACGGCGACAAGCATCTCGTCAATCTGACCCTCCGTGCCCGGCACGAAGGTCCAACCGCTTCTCTCCACAAGGAGATGCACCGCAAGAAGGGCGGTCCGCTTGTTCCCGTCGATGAACCCGGCCGCCCGTCAGGACGCGCCCGGAGGCAGGTGCTCGGCGAACCACTCCAGCAGGATCCGGAACCGCGCGAGCCGGTGGCGCGGCCGGCCGGAGCGCGAGAGCTCGTGGTCCTCGTCGGGGAACCGGACGAAGCGCACCGTCCGGCGGAGCTTCTTCAGCGCGACGAAGAGCTGCTCCGCCTGCTCCATCGGACAGCGGAGATCGTCCTCGGAGTGCATGATCAGGAGCGGGGTGCGGATGTCCCGGGCGTAGGAGAGCGGCGAGCGCTCGAGGTACCACTTGAGGTCGTCCCAGGGCGGACGGCCCTCGGCGTGCTGTTCCTGGAAGGCGTGGCCGATGTCGCTGGTCCCGAACATGCTCCACATCGAGTTGACCGCGCGCTCCGAGCACGCGGCCCGGAAGCGGTCGGTGTGGCCGACGATCCAGCTCGTGAGGTAGCCCCCGTAGCTCCCGCCCATGACCCCCAGGCGCTCGGGATCGAGGAAGGCATGCCGGCGCAGCGCCTCGTCGAGCCCCGTCATGACGTCGGCGTAGTCGCCGCCGCCCCAGTCGCCGACCACCGCGCGCGCGAACGCCTCGGCGTATCCGCGGCTGCCGCGGGGGTTCAGGTACACGACCGCGTACCCCGCGCCCGCGTAGACCTGGAACTCGTCGAAGAAGCGGTGGCCATACTGGCTCGCGGGCCCCCCGTGGACGTTGAGGAGCGCCGGGTAGCGCCGGCCCGCCTCGCGGCCGATCGGCGGCATGACCCAGCCGTCGACCACGAACCCCGCGCGCTCGAACCGGAAGCGCTCGGGGCGCGCGAGGGCCACCTCGGCCTTCCACTCTCGGTTGAGGTCCGTCAGCTGGCGCTCCCCGGTGCCGTCGGCCCGGCAGACGAAGATCTCCGAGGGTGACACGTCGTCCGTGGCGCTGAAGGCGATGCGCGCGCCGTCCTCCGACACGGAGAACGCGGTGACCTGGCGAGTGCCGCCGACGACGCGCTCCGACGACGCCCCCGGCGTGGCCACGACCCGGTAGAGCGGCACGTCGCCCTGGTCCTCGACCTGGAAGAGGAGCGCGCCCGTCCGCCCGAGCCACTGCGGCCCCACGGCCCCCGCGCCCAGCATCGGCTCGCAGTTCCGGTCGAGCGACCCGGTCAGGCAGACCGCCGGGCCACCGGCAACGGGCACGGTATGGACGCGATGGTGGCGCGACACCTCGCGCGGATGGGAGTGCCCGAGGTACGCGACCGCTCGACCGTCGGGCGAGAACGCCGGCCAGGACACCGGCCCCGCCGTCGACGTCAGCCGGCGCGGCTCCCCACCCTCCACTGGCACGACCCAGACGTCGGCCGCGCTGTCCTCGTCGCGGTCGGCGTGGCGCGCGGACACGAACGCCAGCGACCGGCCATCCGGGGACCACGCAGGGTACTGGTGGTCGAAGGGAGCGTCGGTGAGCTGGCGGGCGGTGCCGCCGGCCACGCCGACCACGAAGACCTGCCGGGGCCGGTCGTAAGTGAAGCCGGTCCCGTTCGACTTGTACTTGAGGACGTCGATGATCCGAGGGGGCTTGGACCGCTCGCGCTCCTCCTCGTCCCTGGGCTCCTCCCAGCCGCCGACCCGCGCCACGAAGGCCAGCCGGGCGCCGTCCGGGGACCAGACGGGGCTCGACACCCCGTGCCGCTGATCGGTCAGCCGGACGGGCTCGCCCCCGTCCGCGGGCATCACGTACAGCTGGCCCTTGACCTTGCGCTCCCGCTCCGACACGAAAGCAAGCCGCAGGCCGTCCGGAGACCAGCGGGGGGCCGTGTCCCGGCGTGGGCCACGTGTGAACGGGCGGGCGTCGCCGCCGTCCGCGTCGACGATCCAGATCGTGGAGAGATACTCGTCACGCACGTCGGACAGCGTGGTGACGACGAAGGCGACGCGGCGCCCGTCCGGAGAGATCTGGGGATCGCTCGCGAACCGGATCCGCAGGAGGTCCTCGGGCACCATCGGGCGGCGAGCCGGCTCGGTCATCGGCTCTCTCTCCCCGGCCTCGAGCGCAACGCGTCAGCCGACGAGGGGATTTCGGGCCGTGAGCCCAGGGAACCGTCCGAAGTCACGGTCGACGGTCCACAACTCGCGGACGCCATGGAGGCGGCACAACGCCGCCACCCTGCCGTCGTGAACCAGCGGACCAACGATCCTTCCCTCGCGCAGCGTCGTCCGCAGGTCCGGCCAGTACCCTTCGGATTCGGCCAACAGGGTCAGACTCGGGGATTCGAGCCACGCATCGACCTGATCGATGGCCGCATCCGCCGGGGTGGGAGGCGCGTAGATCCTCGGATGGGTCACGATGGCAAGGAACTCGTGGAGACAGGGCCACGGGATCGCCCAGGGCGCTCGCCCCTCCGCCAGCCCCGTGAGCCGGTCGTGGGCCACGTCGTGCCACTGCGCATCTTCGCGGTGGGCGTAGACGAGGATGTTCGTATCGACGGCGATCACCCGCCCCGACCCTCGTACGCCATCTCTCGGAGTCGATCCCAGGAACTGCCGGCCACGCCGGGCTGCAGGCCGTCTCCCTTGAAGGTAGCTCTCCTGAGCCGGAACGGGCCGGTACGCTTCCGCTCCCCCACGATGCGCCGCAGTCCCTCCTCGATCAGCGCCCGAAGCGTCGTCCCCTCGCGACCGGCCAGCCTGCGGGCCTCGTCCAGCAACTGGTCGGGAATCTCTACGGTCGTCTTCATATGGGTGTATGTATCACGGGAGCCATCGAGACGTCAACGCGGTGGCTCGGTGGCCGAGGCCCCCTCCTCGAAGCGAGGCGATGTCGTCCGCGGACCTGAGCGCCGGCGAGCGGCCGGACCCCGTCAGCGGGTGGGCTTCACCCGGCCCCCGCTCGTCTCGTAGGCCTCGACGGCCTTCTTCAGGTCTTTGTACTCCGAGCAGGGGAAGAAGCAGAGCTTGTCGAGGCGACCCAGGTGCTCCTTCGCCTTCGGCAGGTTGTCGAGCGCGAGGTACGCCTCGCCGATGTACTCGTGCGCCCCCTTGTGCTTCGGATCGATGGCCAGAGCCTTCTCGTAGATCGGAATCGACCGGGCGGGGTCGCCATTCTTGCGCACCGCATAGGCGAGCCAGTTGTGGGCGTCCGCGCTGCGGCCATCGCGCTTCACGACGCCTTCGAGGAGCGGTATGGCGGCGGCGTACCGTCCGGCCTCGATGGCCTTGACGCCCGCGGTGTAGTCGGGGTCTTCCGCCTTCCCGCTCGGTCCGTCGGCGCCGCCGCCACCGGCCCCGCCCCCGCCGCCCGCGCCGTCGGCGCGCGCATCCGGAGGAGAAGCGACGAGCGTCAGCGCCAGGCCCAGGGTCAGGACCCACGCCGTGAGCGTCAAGGCGACCGTCTGTCGTCCGTTCATGGTGCCTCCTCCAATCGGACCCGTCCCTTCGGAAGGAAACGAGCCCCCTATTCTGGAACGCCCGACCCGGCCGTCTCGGTTCCCGGCCGACCGAGGTCCGTTCGCAAGCGTGCGACACGGCTGGGTCCGGTCCGACCGGGCGCCTTGACCGGCGCCGACGGGCGGGCCTACAGTCGCGCCTGTCGCCGGGCGCGCCTAGGCGCCCGGGGGAGGACCGGATGCGGTTTCCGCTGACCCCCGAGCAGGAGTCGATCCGAGCGCGCGCCCGCGCGCTCGCCGACCACGAGTTCCGCGAGCGCGCGGCCCGCTGGGACGAGCGCGAGGAGTATCCCTGGGACAACGTGAAGCGCCTCGTCGAGGCGGGGCTCGTGGGCATGACGGTACCCACGGCCTACGGGGGCCCGGCCCGGGCGCTCCTCGACGTGGTCCTGGCGATCGAGCAGGTCGCGCGCGTCTGCGGCGTGACGGGGCGGATCCTGGTCGACTCGAACCTCGGCCCGGTCGGGGCGCTGGTCCACTACGGCTCCGAGGCGCAGAAGCAGAAGTACCTGCCGCGGGTGCTCCAGGGCGACAAGCCGGCGATCGCCATCACCGAGGCCGGCGCCGGCTCGGCCGCGTCGGACCTCGAGACGCGGGCCGAGCGGGACGGCGACGCGTGGGTCCTCACGGGAGCCAAGCGCTGGATCACGGGGGCGGGCGTGTCGCAGACCTACGTGGTGCTCTGCCGCTTCGACGGCATTCCCGGATCGGCGGGGATCGGCGCCCTGATCGTCGACGCCGGCACGCCCGGCCTGGCCGTGACGCGCCGCGAGCGCGCGATGGGCATGCGCGGCATCCCCGAGGGGGAGGTCGTCTTCGACCGCTGCCGGATTCCCGGGGAGAACCTCCTCCTCCCCGCCGGCGGCTTCAAGCAGCTCATGGCGGCCTACAACGGCCAGCGCCTCGGCGCGGCCACGGTGGCCCTCGGGCTGGCGCAGGGCGCGCTCGAGGCCGCCGTCCAGCACGCCGGGGCGCGCGAGCAGTTCGGCCGGCCGATCGGCCACTTCCAGGGGCTCCGGTGGATGATCGCCGACATGGCGCTCCAGGTGGAGACGGCGCGGCAGCTCATCTACCGGGCGGCGGCCAACGCCGGGTCCGGCCTGCCCGACATGATCGAGGCCGCGATGGCCAAGACGGTGGCCAGCGAGACCGCGGTGCGCGTCACCAACGACGCGCTCCAGGTCTTCGGCGCGAGCGGCTACTCGCGCGACCTCCCCCTCGAGCGGATGGTGCGGGACGCCCGGATGTTCACGATCGCAGGCGGGACGGTCCAGATGATGCGGAACCTGGTGGCGGGCGCGTGGCTCGGCCGCCTCGACGAGCCCGGCCTCTGAGCGGGGTCAGGCCTTGACTTCCAAACAATTCGACCTTCGCGCCCCGCGGTGATGCGCAGCGACGCCTACGGCCTTCCGGCCACGACCGGGCAGCGCCGCCGCGCTGGATCGCTACGACGAGGCGGTGCGGCAGCTCCTCGGCTGGGGCCGGGACGCCCCGGACGCGTTTCGCGAGGCGGCGACGCTCGATCCTGGCCTCGCGCTCGCCCACGCCGGCGCGTCGGTCTGCCTGTTCCTCGAGGAGCGCTTCGCGCCGGCCCGGGCCGCGGCGGAGACGGCCCGCGCCGCCGCGGCGAGCCAGACCCCCCGGGAGCGGAGCCACGTCGAGGCCGTCGCGCTCCTCGTCAGCGGCCGACCGAAGGACGCCGAGCGGCAGATGGTGGAGCATCTCGACGCCTGGCCGCGGGACGTCGTCGTCCTCCAGCGTCTTTACTTCGTCTGGTTCTGGCAGGGCCGCTTCCCGGAGATCCTCGCGCTGACGAGCCGGATGCTGCCGCACTACGGCGACGACTCCTTCGTCCTCGGCCTCCACGCGTTCGCCCTGGAGCAGGCGGACCGCTGCCGCGAAGCCGTGCAGGCGGCGGAGACCGCGATCGCCCGGAACCCCCAGGACGCCTGGGCGGTCCACGCCCTCGCCCACGCCCTCTACGAGATGGCCGCGTTCGACGAGGGGGTCGATCGCCTGCCGCCCGCCATCCACCCGTGCCAGCACCTCAACTGGTTCCGGAACCATCTCGTCTGGCACCTGGCCCTGCTCCACCTCTCCCGCGGGGACTACGCGCGCGCCGTCCGGATGTCGCGCCGGGCCTTCGAGCGCGCCCCCTCGGCGATCGCCGGCGACCTGCACGACTCCATCTCGCTCCTCTGGCGACAGGATCTGATGGGGCTCCCGGTCGGCGTCGCGCGCTGGGGCCCGCTCGCCCTCATCGCCCGGGAGCGCCTCGACCGCCAGGGCCTCCTCTTCCACGCCGCGCACCTCGGCATGGCGCTCGCCGGGGCCGGCGACTGGGCGACCGCGGAGACCCAGCTCGGCATGCTGCGGCAGCGGGCCCCCAAGGACGCGACGGGGCTGGTGGGCGGCGTGCTGATCCCGCTCGTCGAGGGGCTGCAGGCGTTCGCGCGCGCGGAGTACCGGACGGCGATCGAACGGATCGAGCCCCTCCGGGCGCGGATCGTGGAGCTCGGCGGCAGCCGGGCCCAGCGGGACGTCTTCCACGACACCTTGCTGGAAGCCTGCTTCCGGACCGGCGACGGGGAGCGCGCCACCCGCCTCCTCGCCGAGCGCGTCGCCCGCCGCCCGGACCACTACTGGGTCCACCGCGGGCGGGCCTCGGCCGCCTGAGCCCGTCGTCTACTTCGATCGGCTGGCGGACTGCTCGCCGGCCGGCCGCGCCGCGCTGACTCTGCCGCGCGCTTGGGCCGGCGGACGGCCCTGACCTTCCCGCTCCCTCCTCCCCCGCAGAAGAACTGATCGCCGCCATCGGACTCGAGCCCCGACACGGCCACGCCGGGCGGCATCTCGAGTCGCTCCAGGACCTCTCCCGTTCGAGGATCCACTCGCCTCAGCTCGCTCTCGTCGCCTTCCCAGGTGCCGTGCCAGAGCTCCCCGTCGACCCAGGTGACCCCGGTGACGAAGCGGTTGGACTCGATCGTGCGCAGAATCGCCCCTGTCTCCGGATCGACCTGATGGATCTTCCGGTCCCGATACTGCCCCACCCAGAGCGTCCCTTCGGCCCACGTGAGCCCCGAGTCACCGCCGCCGCCGGGCGCCGGGATCGTGGCGAGCACACGGCCGGTCTTCGGATCGATCCTCTGGATGCGATCCTCGGCGAGCTGGAACAGGTGCCGGCCGTCGAAGGCCGTACCGGCATCCGCGGCGACATCGATCGAGCGCAGCGTCTTCCCGCTCGCGGGATCGAAGGCGTTCAGCCTGTCTCCCGAGGCGAACCAGACGCTCTCGACCGTCATACGTGACTCCATGCACGCTCTCGGCACCCGGAAAGGGTCCGTACTCACGCACGATCTCGGCGGCGCTTGATCGACTCATGCTTCCAGCTTAGCCAATCGGCAGAGGAGCGGGGAGTAACAAGATCGTCGTGAATCCGGGCACGGGCGGGGTCACCCAGCGACGAGCTCGCCCGCGCCCGAACGACTGCACCTTGCCGGCCGCCGCCAGCGAGTCGAGCGCCCGCTGCACGGTGCGCTGGCTCGTCCCGAGCGCCAGCGCGAGGGCCGAGCTCGACCACGATTCACCGTCCGTGAGGAAGGCGAGCACCGCCGCATGCTCCTCTTCGACGGGCCGCGCCAGCACGACGACCTCGCGGGCGCGGCGCGGCGCCAGCGCAAATCCTCGCTTCGTCGCGCTCACGTCGGCCAGCGTCCGCAGCACCATGCGAAGCCGCCCTACCTCGACCCGCAACCGCACACGATACGATTCATCGGCGAGCGTCGATCCGAATGCGCGCGCGATGAGCGTGTCCCTCGCGACGTCATCCGGCCACGCTTCGCCCAGCGCGCGTGCGAGCGTGAACAACACCGGACGCCTCACGAGCGAGACCACCCTGCTCTCGTCACGCACGACGTGACGGCACGCGTCCACGACGAGCGCGTTCGACGCCAGTAACGCCTCGACCTCCTCGAGCAGGAGGAGTCGCTCCTCACCACCTGCAATCAAGCGCGCCGCGGGCGTGTCCAGGACGAGGAATGCGCTTTCGACCTCCGCCGTCAGCGCAGGGATCCCTGCGTCGCGCGCGGCGCGTGCGGCCCGAACGAGCGCCGCGCGCGCCGCCTTCGTCCGGAGTCGCCGCATCGCGATCCCCGCGACCACCAGCTCGTGGACGACTCTCGACGCGGGAGGCAAGGGCGCGGAGGGGAGCTCGGCGAGCGTACGCTCCGCCTCGTCGATGCGCCCGATCAGAAGGAGGCGCCGGGCCTCGAGATATCGCGCATAGGCGGCGTTCACCCGGTCGCCGTGCTCTTCGAGCGTCGCCCGCGCCGCGCCGAGCGCCTTCGAAGCCCAACCCAGGTCGCGTGCGACGAGCGCGACCTCGGCCTCGGCGACGACGCACCTCGCCCGCGGGCCACGGCCTCTTTCGGACCGAAGGCCCGCGCGGCACGTCGCAGGAGGGCCTTCGCCCGGACGAGATCGCCGAGCTGCGCCATCGCGATGCCCCGAAGCGCGAGGGCCGGCGCGTCGTCGCGCAGGGCGACCCGCTTCAATGCGCCGAGGGGATCGCCCGCCGCGAGTGCCCGCGCGGCGGCCGTGATCAGCGAGTCCACCGGAATCCCGTCACACTTGTCACTCCCACCGCTCGGATACCCAGCGGTAAATCTATCTCACGACCAACGACCGCCCAAGTCGCATCGAGAGGCGCGTTGGCCAGTGAGAAGGAGGCTGCGATGGCTGCTGAGCGTGTGATTGACGGGAAACGAGCGATGAACAACACCCGAAGGAAGGAGCGAAGCGCGATGACGAAGCACGTGATCGGAACACGTAACGAGTGGCTCGCAGCTCGGCTCGAGCTGCTCGAGGCGGAGAAGGAGCTCACGCGGCGCAGCGACGAGCTGGCGCGGCGGCGGCAGGAGCTGCCGTGGGTCCGGATCGACCAGGAGTATCGATTCGAGACCGACGAGGGGAGCGCCTCGCTGAAGGACCTCTTCCGAGGGCGCTCGCAGCTCCTCGTCTACCACTTCATGTTCGGGCCCGACTACACGGCGGGGTGCCCGTCCTGCTCGGCGATCGCGGACGGGTTCGAGGGCCTGGTCGTCCACCTCGCCAACCACGACGTCACGCTGTCGGCGGTGTCGCGGGCGCCGCTCGCGAAGCTGCAGGCGTACAAGCGGCGGATGGGGTGGACGTTTCCCTGGGCGTCGTCGGTCGGCAGCGACTTCAATGCCGACTTCAGCGTCCGGTTCACGGAGGAGCAACAGCGCGAGGGGGGTATCGAATACAACTACCGGCGCGAGGCACGGTGGCAGCTGCGCGGCAGCGGGGGGCCTGTGGCCGAGAGTCGCGGCCATGACCGGGACCGACGCGGCCACGTACACGCGCGAGCGGCCCGGCATGAGCGCGTTCGCGCTCGAGGACGGCGTCGTCTACCACACCTATTCCACCTATGCGCGCGGGCTGGACGGCCTCTGGGGCATGTACCAGTGGCTCGACCGCGCGCCCAAGGGGCGGAACGAGACGGGCCTCTGGTGGCGCCGCCACGACGAGTACAACAAGGGCTGAGCGAGGTCGGCTCGAGAACTCTGACCACGGCGCCGTGCGCTCCGCCGGCGCCGTGGTTGTCGTGACGCAATTGCGGGGCTGGAGATCTCACGATGCTTCCGAGCGAGCTTCCCGGCAAGCGTTTCTTGGCGTCTCGGCGCTGCTCTTCGCGGCCAGCGCGGCCGTGCACGGTCGTCTGGTGCGCGTCCATGTCGGCGATGGGCGAGATGCCGATGCCCGGCGGCTGGACGATGTCGATGGCGTGGATGCGGATGCCCGGACAGACGTGGCCCGGCGCCGCCGCGTCGTTCCTCGGCATGTGGGTCGTGATGATGGTGGCGATGATGCTGCCGTCCCTGGTCCCGATGCTGTGGCGCTACCGCCTGGCCGTCGCCAGGACAGGCGGGACGCGCCTCGGCCGGCTGACCGCGCTCGTGGGCGCGGGGTACTTCTTCGTCTGGACCGTGTTCGGAATGGCCGCTTTTCCGCTGGGCGTCGCGCTGGCGGCGATCGAGATGCAAGAGGCGGCGCTGGCGCGCGCCGTACCGGTCGCGGTCGGGGTGGTCGTCCTGATCGCCGGCGCCCTCCAGTTCACCGCGTGGAAGGCGCGTCACCTTGCCTGCTGTCGGGAGGCACCCGGGCGCAGCCGTACGCTGCCGGCCGACGCCGGCGCGGCCTGGCGACACGGCCTGCGCCTCGGCCTCCACTGCAGCTACTGCTGTGCCGGTCTGATGGCGATCCTCCTGGTCATCGGGGTCATGGACCTTCGCGCGATGGCCGTCGTGACGGCAGCCATCACCGTCGAGCGTCTCGCACCGGCCGGTGAGCGCGTCGCGCGAGCCATCGGAGCCGTCGTCGTCGGGGCAGGGTTCCTTCTGATCGCGCGAGCCGCCGGGCTCGGATGACGCATCCGCATCGTGCACCCGAGCTTCGCCACTGCACGCGCCCCGGCGGCGCCCGGCCCCGCCCTCCTCCGCCCGCGCCTTGACCATGCGCCCCGCCCTGGCGCAGGATGGCCCGAGGTCAGGCGGCGCTCGCGGGGTCGTCGCCCGCGCTTCGCCCCCGAGGCGCGAGCGCATGCGCAGATCGAGTCCGCCGCGCTTGGTCGGCTCCGCCGGAAGCGCAGGACCTCCTCTGAGCAGGCGGGAACCGGGCTCAGAGATGCAGCGTCCGAAAGGAACCAGCTCATGAACGCCAGCGACACGCGCGCCGTGGCGGTAAGCGGGAAGGCCGAGCACTTCGACGTGCTGATCGTCGGCGCCGGCATCTCCGGCGTCGGCGGCGCCTACCACCTGACGCGGCAATGTCCGGGCACCAGCTTCGTCGTCCTCGAGGCGCAGGCGAGCTTCGGAGGCACCTGGATCACCCACCGCTTCCCGGGCATCCGCTCCGACAGTGATCTCTACACCTTCGGCTACCGCTTCAAGCCCTGGACCGGCACACCCATCGCCACCGCGGCCGAGATCCTGAAGTACATGAGCGAGGTCATCGACGAGAACGACCTCGGCCGCCATATCCGCTACCACCACCGTATCGACCGCGCGAGCTGGTCCAGCGCCGACAACCGGTGGACCATCGACGCCACGCGCACCGACACCGGCGAGGCGCTCCGCTTCACCGCCGGCTTTCTCTTCATGTGCCAGGGCTACTATCGCCACGCTGAAGGCTATACGCCGGAGTGGGACGGGATGGCCGACTTTGCGGGCCGCATCGTCCACCCGCAGACCTGGCCGGCGGATCTCGACTACACGGGCAAGCGGGTCGTCGTCATCGGCTCCGGCGCCACCGCGGCCACGGTGATACCGGCGATGGCCTCGCGACTGCGCCCACATCACGATGCTGCAGCGTTCGCCGACCTACTTCCGCATCGGCCGCAACGCCATCGACATCGCGGACGAGCTACGGCGGCTGCAGGTGGACGCCTCCTGGATCCACGAGATCGTCCGCCGCAAGATCCTCTACGAGCAGGCCGTCTTCACGCAGCGTTGCAGCACCGAGCCCGAGGCCGTGAAGCAGGAGCTCCTCGGGGCCTTGCGCAGCCATCTCGGCCCCGACTACGACCTCGAGCGCCACTTCACCCCGCGATACCGCCCCTGGCAGCAGCGCCTCGCCTTCGTTCCCGACGGCGACATGTTCAAGAGCATTGCCGAGGGCACGGCCTCGGTGGTGACCGACGAGATCGAGCGCTTCACCGAGAAGGGCATCCTGCTGAAGTCCGGTACCCTGCTCGAGGCCGACATCATCGTCACCGCCACCGGCTTCAACCTCAGCGTGCTCGGCGACATCGACTTCGCCATCGACGGCAAGGCGCTCGTGTTCTCCGACACCGTCACCTACCACGGCATGATGTTCACCGGCGTGCCCAACATGGCCTGGGTGTTCGGCTACTTCCGCGCGAGCTGGA
Organism: uncultured Candidatus Rokubacteria bacterium; assembly: GCA_963799055.1. GTDB lineage: Bacteria > Methylomirabilota > Methylomirabilia > Rokubacteriales > DASRDR01 > DASRDR01. The sequence goes on along the minus strand of CAWCVP010000012.1, from coordinate 16,804 downwards.
CGCTCCGGTCCGATCTCGTCGCCGACTTCGTCTGCCGCCTGCTCAACCACATGAAGGCCCGCGGTGCGAAGCACGTGGTCACGGCGCTGCGGCCCCAGGACGCCAACATGCCCCTGCTCCCGTGGATCGACGCGGACAACTTCAACCCCGGCTACATGATGCGCGGGATGCACCTCTTGCCTCGGCGCGGCGACAAGCCGGAATGGGCGCACACCCAGGACTACTGGGCCGAGAAGGACGCGATCCCTGCCATCGACCTCGACGATCCCGCGTTCGTGTACGCCTGATCCGGCGGAACGGGGAGAGACGGGAAGTGGAATTCGACGCGTATCGTCGCCACGAGATGAATCGCCCGACCGATCGAACGCAAGCCACGGAAGGAGCGGGGAATGTCCAGAGGAACGCCTGAGCAGGTGCTCAAGTCGGTCGTTGACGGTATCAACACGGGCAATCTCGACGCGCTCATGACTCTTTACGAGCCTGACGCCGGGTTTGCCGCTCAGCCTGGAAGCCTCGCGGCCGGCTTGCCGGGTGTCCGCGAAGGGCTGGCCGGTTTCGTTGCGATGAAGGGCACGCTCGATCTCAAGGTGACGAGGGTTCTCGAGGCCGGTGGTCTGGCGCTCGTCGTCGGGGTGTGGTCATTCACGGGAACCGGGCCGGACGGCAAGCCCGTGAAGCTGGCGGGCAAGTCCGCGGATGTTCTTCGGCGTCAGGCGGACGGCTCGTGGCGCTTCGTGATCGACAACCCGTGGGGAACGGAGTGAATACTGGCAGTGCGTGCTATAGTCACCGCGTGACAAGCAAGCGTTTCCAGCAGCGAGTCGTCGTAGTCGTCGTCCAAGAGGACTGCGCCGACTAGCGCTTGAAGCACCCGACTTCGAGCCCCGTCGGCGCAGCCGGCGGGGCTCTTCTGTTTCAGGGGGCCTGCCCGGCCGACAGCCGCGGAACAGGAGACCCCGACATGACAGAAGCGCGATCCCCTCAGGCTCGGCTTCTTCATCCAGCCGGTGCACCCGCCGACCCGGGCTACGCGGACGTGCTCCGCGAAGATCGCGACGCCGTCGTGCTGGCCGACCGGCTCGGCTACCGTGAAGCGTTCATCGGCGAGCATCTGGTCGACGCGGCCGAGACCATCACGTCGAGCCTGGCGTTCATCGCCCACATGGCCGATGCCTGTCCGTCGATAACGTTCGGCACCGGCGTGCTCCCGCTCGCCAACTACCATCCGGCCATGGCCGCCGCGCACGTCGCGATGGTCGACCACCTCGTGCAGGGGCGGCTGGTGCTCGGCATCGGTCCCGGTGTTCCAGGCGATGCCGAAGCGATCGGAGACCTTGGCACCGATCGCAAGCGCAAGACGCAGGAGGCGATCGAGCACATGCTCCGCATCTGGAGCGAAGATCCGCCGTACCGCATCGCCGGCGACTTCTACCAGACCACGACCGAGCGCTCGTTCAATCGACAGATCGGCGTCGGCATCGCGGTGCGCCCGCTGCAGCGCCCGCATCCGCCGATCGCGATCACGTCCATCCGTCCGACAGCGCCGGCCCGCAGGCGGCGGGAAGCCGCGGCTGGACCGGCATCTCCGCCACCTACGTCGGCGCCCACGTCGTCCGGGCGCATATCCGAGGGATATCTCCAAGGTCGCCGCTCCGCCGGCCTTTCCGCGGATCCTTCCGGCTGGCGCGTCGCCCGCAGCGTCTTCGTCGCCGATGACGAGGCGACGGCCCGCGAGTACGCGCATCGCGCGGACGGCGCGCATGGCTTCTATTTCCACGTGATGAGAACGAAGCTCGCGAGCGCCGGGCTGTTGGATGTCATGCGGGACCACCCCGGACAATCGGATGCCGAGCTTTCTCCGCGGCGATGCCTCGAGCGCCTCGTGATCGCGGGCACGCCGGAGCGCGTCGCCGAGCAGATTCTCGCGTTCCGACGGCTCGGTCGGTGCGTTCGGCACGCTCCTCTACACGGGCCACGACTGGAGCGATCCCGCGCTCGCGCGGCGTTCCATGGAGCTGATGTCGCGCGAGGTCCTTCCGATGATCAATCGCGCGCCGGACGCCTGAGCGTGGATATTCACCGCAGCACTACTGCGTCATGATCGTCGGCATGGCGCAGGCGGACGCGGGGCGGAGTGGTGGGCTCCGACAGGAACCGGGACGCGCCCCATCTTGCAATCTCGACGCCGGCAAGCCGGATTGCGTAGACTGTGAGGCCTGACCCCCTTTCAGGAGGCGACGATGGCGCAGGTGAGCACGATGAGCTACGAGGTCGTCGAGGGCTGGGAGCAGCTGCCCGCCGGCTGGGAGCACCGGGACGTGGCCGGGGTCGCCGTCGACGCGGAGAGCCGCGTCTACCTGATCTGCCGCGGCGAGCACCCGATCATCGTCTACGACAGCCAGGGGAACTTCATTCGCTCCTGGGGCGAGGGCGACTTCACCCTGCGGACGCATGGCATCACGGTCGGCCCCGACGGGACCGTCTACGCCACCGATGACGGCAACCACACGGTGCGCCAGTTCACTCCCGGCGGGAAGCTGCTGATGACGCTGGGAACGCTGAACACCCCCTCCGACACCGGGTACGACGGCAAGAGCACGGTCACCGCAACCAGGCCCGGAGGGCCCTTCAATCGCCCGACCAACGTGGCGATCGGACCCCGGGGCGACGTCTACGTCTCCGACGGCTACGGGAACTGCCGGGTCCACCGCTTCTCGCCCACCGGCGAGCTGAAGCGCTCGTGGGGCGTGGCCGGCCAGGGCCCCGGCGAGTTCTTCCTGCCCCACGGCATCGCGGTGGCGGCAGACGGGCGTGTGTTCGTCTGCGACCGGGAGAACGACCGCATCCAGATCTTCAGCCCCGACGGCGAGTATCTCGCCGAGTGGACCGACACCCGGCGGCCGACGCACCTCGTGTTCGACGGCCAGGGCCGTGCCTACGTCTCCGAGCTGTGGTGGCAGCCGGGCCAGACCTCCCGGCGCTACGGACCGGCCGGGGAGGTCCGCGCGGGCCGCGTCAGCGTCTACGACCGGGAGGGACGCGTGCTCGCGCGCTGGGGCGGGCCGGACCCGGTCGCGGCCGGCAGCTTCGCGGCCCCCCACGGCATCGCCGTGGATTCGAAGAACGACGTGTACGTGAGCGAGGTCACCTGGACGTTCGCGGCCAGCCGCGGCCACGTGCCGGCGGGCTGCCATACGTTCCAGAAGTTCGCGCTACGGGGGTAGGCGGCTCGGCGGCGCCGACGGCGATCCCGCCCAGGATCAGCACGATCGCCGCGACGAGCGACGGGGTCAGCGCCTCGCCGAGCCACAGGGTCGCCACGACGACGCCAACGACCGGGGTCGCCAGCAGCCCCAGCGCCGTGACGACCGCCGGCAGGTCCCGGCTGGCCATCGCCGTCGCCCAGTACGCCAGGGCGGTGCCGGGGATCGCCGCGAAGAGCAGCAGCGCGACGAAGCGGCCGGTCCACTCGGCGGCCGGCGGACCCGTCGCGAGCGCCAGCGGCGTGAAGAGGGTCGTTGCCAGCAGCATCTCCCACGGCACCAGGTCGAACGGGGTCGACTGCCAGGCGTGACCGCGGATGTGCAGGATGCTCGCGGCCCACAGGAAGGCGGCGAGCACGATGGCGCCGTTGCCCAGGAGCGCGTCCCGGTCGGTCCAGTCGAACGCGAGGGGATTGAACAGGACGGCGAGGCCAAGGAGGCCGACGGCCACCCCCCCGAGCCGCCGGAGCGTGAGCCGCTCGCCCAGGAAGAGGCGGGCGCCCGGGATGACCCAGAGCGGCGTGGTGTACGCCAGCACCACCGAGCGCCCGGTGGGGACCAGCCGCAAGCCCCAGGCGGCCAGCAGCCCGAAGCCCACGATGTGGAGCAGGGTGATGCTCAGCAGCACCGGCAGGTCGGCGCGCGGTGGCGCCGCCAGCCGGCCGCGGGCAACCGCGACGGCGAACAGCACGGCGGTGGCGATGGCCGAGCGCAGGGCCATCAGCCAGAGGGGCGGCAGGCTCTCGAGGAGGAGCTTGTTCACGGGCCACGTCAGGCCCCAGGCGAGGACGACCGCGACCAGGTAGATCATGGGCTGATAGAATCACACACGATGAGCGCGGCCAGCACGCGAGTCCCCGCCCCGCGGATCCGCGCGCAGATCGTGAGCGTCCTGCGCGCCTGGTCCATGGCGGAAGCGCACGCGCAGACGACGGCCGAGATGATGGTGGAGACCGACCTGCGCGGGGTGGACTCCCACGGCATCTCGATGCTGCCCACCTACGATCGCGAGCGCCGCGCCGGCCGGCTGAACATGCGGCCGGTCTTCCGGACCGTGCGCGAGGGACCGGCGTTCGCGCTGATCGACGGCGACGCGACGCTCGGTCATCCGGTGGCCGTCCAGGCCATGAATCTCGCCGTCGACAAGTGCCGGGCGAGCGGCGTGGCGGTGGTATCGGTGTTCAACTCGCACCACTTCGGGGCGGCGGGCTGCTACGCGCGGATCGCCTCCGACCGCGGGGTGATCGGTCTGGTCACCGCGTCCACCCGCGGCGTGACGCTGGTGCCGACGTTCGCCGCCGAGCCGGTGCTGGGCACCAATCCGCTGGCCTTCGCGGCGCCGGCCGGCCGCAACGCCCCCTTCCTGCTGGACATGGCGACGACCACGGTCGCCGCCGGCCAGGTCAAGGTGCACCGGCTGAACCACCGCGCGCTGCCGGCCGGCTGGGTCGTCGACGCGGAGGGGCGGACGGTGACCGACGCCGACGCGGCGTTCGGCTACGTCTTCGACCGGCCGGAGGGCGGGATCACGCCGCTCGGCGGCTCGCGGGAGGGCGGCGGCCACAAGGGCTACGGGCTGGCGATGATGGTCCACATCCTGGCCGGCACCCTGAGCGGCGCCTCGTTCTCGCCGATCCGCAATCGCACGCAGAAGCCCTTCGAGCCGCACAACATCGGCCACTTCTTCCTCGCCATCGACCCGCGCGCCTTCCGGGCGGAGGGCGCGTTCGAGGACGACCTCGACCAGGTGATCGACGTCCTCCACGGGGCCCGCCGGGCCGACCCCGCCCAGCCGGTGCTGGTGGCCGGGGACCCCGAGCTGGCGACGCGGGCGGAGCGGCTCCGTGACGGGGTGCCGGTCCCGGAGGACCTGCTGGTGCAGCTACGGGAGGTGGCCGGCGGCGCCGGGGTGCCGTTCGTGCTGACGGGAGGCGACGGATGAACGACAACGCGTGCGGTACAGGTCCTCCCGGCTCGGCAGCTCCCGCCCGAGGGATGCCAGCTTGGCCTCGACGCTCATGCGAGCATCCTCATCGACTTCCCAGGTCGTCGTAGCACCGGCGCGCCATGCGGCCGATGAGCTGGTAGGCGGCGGCAAAGCCCGGCGTGCCGTCCGCGAGGGTGTCGGGGACGTCGAAGGTGTAGGCCGTCAGGATGCACAGCGGCCGGTCCCCCTTGAAGAGGATGCCGGCGTCGTTGTAGCAGCGGCGCCCGGTCCCGGTCTTGTGGGCGACCTTCGTCCCGAGGGGCAGGAGCGAGGGCAGCCGCGTCTTGAGCTTCTGCCAGGAAAGGATGTCGAGGCCCAGCCGACACAGCGCCGGCGCGCACTGGAGGCGTGCGGCCACCGCCGGGTCCTCGGCTCCCCGCAAGATCAGCTCGAGCAGGAGCCCCTGGTCGTTCGGCGTCGTCGTCGTGACCCGGTCGAGCGCGTCGTCGGCGCCGCCCCTCGGCGGGATCCCGTAGCGATGGATCGTTCCGGTCAGGCCGACCGCTTCGGTGTAGCGCTGGACGTTCTCGAGCCCCACCAGGTCGACGACGGCGCCCGTGCACGTGTTGTCGCTGACGATGATCATCATCACCATCGCGTCCCGCAGCGTGATCCAGAACCCGGGCGTCAGGTGCTGGAACGTGCCCGAGTCGTTGTCCTGGTACCGGGCCTCGATGGTCACCTTCTGATCGAGCGCGAGCTTCCCGGCGTGGACCGCCGCCAGCGCGGCCATCATGATCGAGATCTTCCGCGTGCTGGCCGACGGGACGGGCACGCCGCCGAGCCGATGGGCGCTGGCGCCCGTCGCGAGATCCTTCAAGTACCAGCTAGCCTGGAAGCCCGCCGCGTCACACATCTCGTCGAGCCGCTTCACGGTCTCACGCATCGACAGCCTCCTCTCTGGGGTCTTCCGAGAGCACCGCGTCCGTGTTGTCGGCGATCGGACCGAGCAGCTGCCTTTTTTCTCATATATTACTCATCTTTATTATTTATCTTTACTAATTATTTTTTTTTAAATTTTTTCTTAATTTTTTCACTTTATATCGTTACTGAACTTGGCACCCCGCCTACCTCACGTAACGTGAACCCGCACAGTCGCTCGGGCCACCGAGCCCGCATTCACAAGCACGGCTCATGGAACACCTCTTCATCGGTCTCGACGTTGCCAAGGCCCAGCTCGACGTCCACGTCCGTCCCACCGTGAGACCTTCGCGCTCCCCCACGACGAGACTGTACTCACCACCCTCGTCTACCGCTTGCGCACCCTAACTCCCACTCTCATCGCCCTCCAAGCCACTCGCTGCTACGAAGCCACCGTCGCGCCATACTCGCCAGCGCCGACCTCCCCGTCGCGTCGTCAATCCCCGCCAGATCCGCGACTTTGCCCGCGCCACCTACCTCCTCGCCAATACCGATCTCCTCGATACCCGCGTCATCGCACACTTTGCCGAATCCTTGCGCCCCGCCGTCCGCTCGCTGCCCTCCGAACACTCCCACCGGCTCGCAGAACTCGTGGCGCGCCGCCGCCAGCTCGTCGAGATGTTGGGCGCCGAAGCCAATCGCCGCCGCCTGCTCCGCGATCGCGCCCTCCAGCGGCGGCTGCGACGCCCATATCGCCTGGCTGGAGCGGCGCTCTTCGAGAACTCGAGACGGATCTGCACTACACCATCCGCTCTAGTCCGGCCTGTCGCGAGACGCGAGAACCTCTTGACCTCCGTACCCTGCGTCGGCCCCATCACCGCGTTGACGCTATCGCCGAGCTCCCCGTACTGGGCCGCTCGATCGGCGCCGCATCGCCGCCCTGGTCGGCCTCGCCCCCTTCAACCGCGACAGCGGCACCCTCCGCGGCCGGCGCATGATCCGCGGCGGCCGCGCACCGTCCGGCGCGTCCTGTACATGGCCACCCTCACCGCGATCCGCCACAACCCTTCGCATCTCGCACTTTCTACCAGCACCTCCCTCACCACTGCGCATCCCTCGAAAGTCGCCCTGATCGCCGCGATGCGCAAGCTCCTGACCATGCTCAACGCCATCCTTCGCGATCACCAGCCATACGCTCATTCCAATACAGTCTCTCAGTCGACGACGCCGGACGCGATCGCATCGGCGGCGCCCTGCTCGCCGAGCACCTCCGGCGGCGTCGGGCGGCTCATGTCGGACGTCCGGGGCGATGGATCACCTCGCGCACGGCGAAGCGACCATAGCGGGCGTCCTCCTCGATGAGGCGCCGCGCGGCCGCGGAGATGCCGGGCTTGTCCATCAGCCCTCGCGGTCACCCTGTCCCTTGAACTGGCTCTCGGCTGCCCCGAAGAGCACGTTGAAGGTCGTCAGGCTTCCGTAGCAGCGGCTGATGTACCCCTGGAGCTCCAGCTTCTCCTCGGGGGCGAGGCCGGGGTGACTGTTGAGCTTCTGCTCCAGCACGCGCAGCCGGTCGCGGATGCCGATGATCTTCTTGAAGAAGATCTCGAGCGGCAGGTCCTTGGCCTGGGTGCCTTCCTTGCCAGGCACGAGTCGCAGGGTCCCCCCGACCCAGCGCTTGCCGAGCTCGAGGTCGACGTCGATCCAGCCATGGTCGCCGAGCACCTCGCGCACCGCCTGCTTGAGCCGGTCGATCTCGGGATCGCCGGCGGCCGACTCCGCCTGCAGGTCGGGGAACGCGAAGCCCACGCGGCGCGTCTCGCCGCCGCGGAAGAGGATCATGTAGCCGTCGCCGTCGTAGCCCATCACGCGGCCGCTGCCGAAGTGCGCGTGGCGCACGACGCTGCCGACGCCGAAGCGTGGGCGGGCCGGTGTCGGGTCACTCATCGCTTGCGATTGTAGCGCCGATCCCCGTGGACTGCTCCTCGTGTTCGGCCTCGTGCCCTTCCCCACGTTCCGACCCCTCTAGTCCCTGTGCTCGACAAGCCCGAAATCGCTGGAGATGGTGCGCCGCTGCTGGGTTCAATCACCGGACATCGCACTCTTGCCTACTTGAGCGACTCCGTCGGACCATAGTCCTGCCATCAGCCAACCAACGCGAGGAGCCCCAGCATGAAGATCGGAGTCTTCTCCACGTTCATGTCGCCGAACGCGACCCCGCAGATGATCCGCGACTTCGGCCGCCGCGCCGAGAGCATAGGTCTCGACTCGATCTGGATGGGCGAGCATGTCGTGCTGTTCGACAAGCAGACCTTCGGCTATCCCGGATCGAAGGACGGGCGCATTCCCGTGCCACCGGGCGGCGGCATGCTGGACGTGACCGCCACCTTCGGGTTCCTGGCGGCGGCGACCAGCACGCTCCGACTCGGAACCGGCGTCGCCCTCGTGCCACAACGCAATCCGATCTACACCGCCAAAGAGATGTGCACGCTCGACTGGCTGAGCGGCGGCCGAATCGATTTCGGCATCGGTGTCGGCTGGAACAAGGAGGAAGTCGAGATCTGCGGCTACCGGTGGGAGGATCGCGGCGCGCGCTGCGACGAGTTCCTCGAGGTCATGCGGCGACTGTGGACCGAGCCGGTCGTCGACTTCAAGGGCAAGTGGGTGAAATTCGAAACCGCTCGACTCGACCCGAAGCCGATCCAGAAGCCTCACATGCCGATCATCGTCGGTGGTTACGTGGACGCCGCCTACCGCCGTGCCGTGCAGTTCGGCGCGGGCTGGTACGGCTTCAATCGCGACCCCGCCGGCACCAAGGAGAACCTCCGCCAGCTCGACGCGGCCTTCGCCAAGGCCGGACGTAAGCGGCCCGCCGACTTTGAGATCATCATCACGCCGCCCATGTCGATGGCGATGGACGCCATGCAGGCCTACAGGGAGCTGGGCGTCCACCGCCTGGTGGTGAACCTCGGCGGTCAGCGGCCTGAACAGGTGGACAAGCGCCTGCCCGAGATCGGCGCGTTGGTGAAGCGAGCAGAATAACGTGCGCGTTGAGACGCTGCTCACTGCCCGCGCTGTGCCTCGGGTGGACTCGGGGCGGCGCCGGACTAGGCGAGCGTTGGCGTTGTCGGCGCTCGTCCTCGCGTGCTCCGCGTGCAGCAACATCGCGCACTCGATCGACATCCGCGCCTTCCCGGTCCGGGCGGCCGCGCGCTCGTGTCCCCACGCAAAACCCGGGAGCTAGAAACCCAATAGAATCGCGGTGGTGGCTCCAACGGTCGAACCCGTGTTTCAGCCTTGAGAGGGCCGTGCCGGCAGGCGACGTCAAGCCACAGCCGATCAGCGCTGGCGGGGCGTGTAGCCCTCCACCGACACGTACTGGTCCGGCCACGGAAGGGCGTAGCCTTGCTCCCGGGCGGCGTGGCGCGTCCAGTAGGGGTCGTAGAGGTGCCCGCGGGCGAGGACGCAGAGGTCGGCCCGGCCCGCGGCCAGGATCGAGTTGGCGTCCGCGTAGCTCGAGAGGTTGCCGACGGTCATCGTCGCGATCCCGGCCTCGTGACGGATCCGGTCGCTGAACGGCGTCTGGTAGAGCCGCCCGTAGACGGGCCGCTGGTCCGGCACCGTCTGGCCCGTCGAGACGGTGACCGCGTCGCAGCCGTGCTCCCCCAGCAGCGCCGCGATCTCCACCGCGTCGTCGGCGGTCGTCCCGCCCGGCGCCCAGTCCGTCGCCGAGATCTTGACCGAGATCGGCTTGTCCGCCGGCCAGGCGGCCCGCACGGCGTCGAGCACCTCGAGCGGGTATCGCATGCGGCGCTCGAGCGGCCCGCCGTAGGCGTCGTCCCGCACGTTGGTGAGGGGCGAGATGAAGCTCGCCAGGAGGTAACCGTGCGCCATGTGGAGCTCGAGCATGTCGAACCCCGCGGCCTCGGCCATCTCCGCGGCCCGGACGAACTGATCGCGCACCAGGTCCATGTCGCGCCGGGTCATCTCCCGCGGAATCTGGCTGTGCGGGAAGTACGGCAAGGGCGACGCGGACAGGAGCGGCCAGTTGCCCTCCGGCAGCGGCTCGTCGATGCCTTCCCAGAGCCGCCGCGTCGAGCCCTTCCGCCCGGCGTGGGCGAGCTGGAGCGCGATGCGCGCGCCGGAGTGCCGGTGGACGAACTCCACGATCCGCTTCCAGGCGGCGACGTGCTCGGGCTTGTACATCCCCGTGCAGCCGGGGCTGATCCGCCCCTCGCGGCTCACGTCGGTCATCTCGGCGACGACCAGCGCGGCGCCGCCCGAGGCGCGGCTGCCGAGGTGCACGAGGTGCCAGTCGTTCGGGGTACCGTCCTCCGCCGAGTACTGGCACATCGGCGACACGACGATGCGGTTCGACAGCGTGAGCTCCCGGAGCCGGAACGGCGTGAACATCGGCGGCGGCGGCGGGCCGGGCGCGAGCGGCACCCCACTCTGGCGGGCAGCTTCCCCGGCGAACCACCGGTCGACCGTCGCGACGAACTGCGGGTCCCGCACCTTGAGGTTCTCGTGGGTCACCCGCAGGCTCCGCGTGAGGTGCGTCATCGCGAACTGGAGGGGCTCGAGTCGCCGGTAGCGCTCGGTCGTCTCGAACCACTCGAGGCTGACCTGGGCCGCCCGCTGGAGGCTCTCGACCTCCGGTCGCCGCTCCGCCTCGTAGGCGGTCAAGGCCGCGGGGACGTCGCGCATGCCGCCGAAGCGCCTGCGACAGCGCGATGGCGTCCTCCATGGCGAGCTTCGTCCCCGAGCCCACCGAGAAGTGCACCGTGTGGGCCGCGTCGCCGACCAGCACGACGTTCCCGTGCGACCAGCGCTCGTTCCGGATCGTCGGGAAGCTGCGCCAGAGGGACCGGTTCTTGAGGATCGGGTGCCCGCGAAGCTCCTCCGCGAAGAGTCGCTCGGTGAAGGCCACCGTGTCGTCCTCGGTGGCGTCCGGAAGCCCGGCGCGCCGCCACGTCTCCTCGGTCGTCTCGAGAATGAAGGTCGACCGGCGATCGGCATACCGGTAGGCGTGGACCCGCCAGAGGCCGTGGCGATCCTCCTTGAAGATGAACGTGAACGCCGGGAACGCATACGTCGTCCCGAGCCACACGAACCGGTTCGGCCGCCAGTCGACGTGCGGGCGGAAGTGCTCGGCGTGGAGCGCGCGCACCGTGCTGTTCACGCCGTCGGACGCCAGGATCAGGTCGGCGTCGGCGTACGGCGTGAGGTCGCCGACCTCGACCTGGAACTCGAGCTTCACCCCGAGGTGCGCGCAGCGCCGCTGCAGGAGGTCGAGCAGCGCCTGCCGGGACATCCCCGCGAAGCCGTGCCCGGCCGAGGTCACGATCGCGCCGCCGAAGTGGATCTCGATGTCGTCCCAGTGGGCGAACGAGCGGACGATCTCCTCGTGGGTCTCCGGGTCGGCCTCGGCGAATCTCTCGAGGGTCGCGTCGGAGAACACCACGCCGAACCCGAAGGTGTCGTCCGGGCGGTTCCGCTCCAGGACGGTGACGTCGTGCTCGGGATCGGCCTTCTTCATGAGGGCGGCGAAGTAGAGACCCGCCGCCCCGCCGCCGATGCAGACGATCTTCACCGCCCTGCCTCCCCTGGCCGTCGCCGCCCGCCGTGCAAGGCGATTGTAGGGCGAAAGCGCGAGCGCTCAAACGCCACGCCGCTCCCGCTCCGTTGACCGCCTTCGGACCCCACCCTATACTGCGCGCCGTGAAGCTCTCGGAGCGGGTCGCGCTCGTGACGGGCGGCGGCCGGGGCATCGGTCGCGCGATCGCGCTCGCCCTCGCCCGCGAGGGGGCGCATGTCGCGGTGAGCGCGCGCACGGGCGCGGAGCTCGACGCGGTGGCCGCCGAGATCCGGGTTCTGGGCCGGAAGGCGCTCGCCGTGACCTGCGACGTCGGCGAGCGCGCCGAGGTCGACGACGCCGTGCGGCAGGTGGCGGGCGCGCTCGGCCCGGTCGGGATCCTGGTCAACAACGCGGGCATCGCGCGCTCCGCGAAGCTGCTCGACACGGACGACGCGCTCTGGGAGCAGCACCTCCGGGTGAACCTGACGGGCGCGTTCCTGGTGACCCGGGCAGTCCTGCCGGGCATGCTGGCCGCGCGCTGGGGGCGGATCATCAACGTCGCGTCGATCGCCGGGCGCCAGGGGTACCCGTACGTCGCCGCCTACACGGCATCGAAGCACGGTCTCCTGGGCCTCACCCGAGCCCTCGCGATGGAGGTCGTGACGGCCGGCGTCACCGTCAACGCCATCTGCCCCGGCTACGTCGCGACCGACCTCACGTGGGCCGCGGCCCGGAACATCCAGGAGAAAACGGGACGGCCGTTCGACGAGGCCGTCCGCTCGCTGGCTGCCTTCTCGCCGCAGAAGCGCCTGATCGAGCCGGAGGAGGTGGCGGCGCTGGCGGTCCTCCTCGCCAGCGACGAGGCGCGGGGGGTGACCGCCCAGGCCTGGAACGTGGACGGCGGGCTGGTCCAGGCGTGAGCCACAGCCGACAGGCCGCCACAGGCCGCCACAGGCCGAAGGCCGTCCAATCAAGGCCGTCATGGCGTATGAGGGCCGTCCATGAGCGCGTACACGGGGTTCGACTACCGGGTCGACGAGGGCGTCGGGACGGTGACCTTCACCCGTCCCGACACGCTCAACTCGCTCACCTTCGAGATCTACGCCGAGCTCGAGCGGCTGGCGCGGGAGTGCCAGTCGGACGACTCTGTCCGCGTCCTCGTCCTCACCGGCACCGGCAAGGGCTTCTGCTCGGGCGGCGACGTCCACGAGATCATCGGCGAGCTCGGGAAGCGCGACGTCAAGGGCATGCTCGCGTTCACGCGGATGACGGGCGCGGTGGTCCGGAACCTGCGCCTCCTCGAGAAGCCCGTCGTGGCGTCGATCAACGGCATCGCGGCCGGTGCCGGCTCCGTGCTGGCCCTCGCCTCGGACTTCCGGATCATGGCCGACACGGCCCGCTTCGCGTTCCTCTTCACGAAGGTGGGCCTCACCGGCGCCGACATGGGCGCAGCGTTCCTCCTCCCCAAGGTGGTCGGGCTCGGCCGGGCGACGGAGCTCCTGATGCTCGGGGACACGATCGACGCCTCGACCGCCGAGCGCTACGGGCTCGCCACCCGCGTCGTGCCGGCGAGCCGGCTCGCCGACGAGACGCGGGCGCTCGCGCGCCGGCTCGCCGACGGCCCGGGGCAGGCGCTCGGCATGACGAAGCGGATGCTCAACAACGAGTGGGGCATGGACCTGGTCTCGGCCATCGAGGCGGAAGCCCAGGCGCAGGCGCTCCTCCTCATGTCCGAGGACCACAAGGAGTTCTACCGGGCGTTCACGGAGAAGCGGCCCCCCCGCTTCACCGGACGCTGAGGGGGACCCCGATGCCAAAGGTGATCGTGAACCCTTCGTGGCTGCCGAAGCCGTCCGGCTTCTCGCACGGGATCGAGGCGCGCGGGCGGCTCCTGTTCGTCGCCGGCCAGACCGCCCAGGACGCCGACGGTCGGATCGCGTCCGTCGGCGACCTGGTCGGCCAGTTCCGCCACGCGCTGGCCAACGTCGGCGCGGTCGTCGGGGCCCGGGGCGGGACGCTCAAGGACGTCGTCAAGGTGACGTTCTACGTCGTGGACAAGCGCGACTACCGCGCGAAAGCCCGGGAGATCGGACGGGTCTACCGGGAGATGATGGAGGGCGCCTGGCCGGCCACGACCCTCGTCGAGGTCCGGGGCCTCTGGGACGACGACGCCCTGGTCGAGATCGACGCGATCGCGGTCCTGGAGTAGGCGGAGGAGGCGGTGGCGATGCAGGTCGGCTTCGTCTACCACACGGGCTTCACGGTCAGCGACATCGACCGCTCGGTGGCCTTCTACCGCGACGTCCTCGGGCTCCGGCTCGTCAGGCGGCAGACCGGCACCGCGCCCTACCTCGCCGCGGTCACGGGTTCGAGGGCGTGCGGCTCGAGATCGCGCTCCTCCAGCCGGCGGACGGCGGCAGCATGCTGGAGCTCCTCCAGTACGTGTCGCATCCCGCGCCGCCGACCGATCGCGCCACGAATCGCCCCGGCAACGGCCACCTCTGCTTCAAGATCGACGACCTCCGCGCCGCGTGCGCGGAGCTCCGGCGGCGGGGGGTCACGCTGGTCTCGGAGCCGACGGAGATCACGGCCGGCGCCCACGCCGGCGGGTGGGCCGTCTACCTGCGGGATCCCGACGGCTTCACGATCGAGCTCTACCAGGGACCGCCCGCGAGCCCCGCGGCGGCGGACGTCTCGGCGACCGCCGTCGGCACCGCGCGCCCCGCATGAGCGTCGCCGGCGGCATCGCCTGGCGACTCTTCGTCAGCACCGCCTACACGACGGGTCTCACGCTCCTGATCCCGTACGTCGTCCTCCGGCTCCAACCCGCTGACCTGAGGCTGGTCCCCGTGGGATGTCGCCGGTGCTGCTGTGGGTCGCGATCGGGTTGATGGTGGCCGCGCTGGTGGTCCGGCTCTGGGCCACGCGCTCCCTGAGCGGCTCGCTGCGAGCCCTGGGGTTCCTCACCTTCCTCCCGGGCTTCATGGGGATCCTCTTCACGCTCTTCGGCCGGGAGACGCTGATGAGCCGGTTCGCGGAGACCGTGCCCCGCTTCCAGGACGTGCGGCCCGCGATCGAGCTCTACCTCGACCGCGCGGTCCCCCAGGTCCTGTACCTGACGGTGGGCTTCTTCGTCGCCGGCGCCCTGCTGATCTTCCTCGGGAGCCGGATCGCGCCGCGCGACCTGACCGCGCGCGCCTGATCCGTCACCGACGGCGCTGGAGCAGGAGCAGGATCACCAGCAGGGGGAGGTAGACCGCGAGCACGCCCTCCCGCGTGAGCATCGGCCCCCCCGCCCCGCTCGTGACCAGAAGCCCCCGGGCGGCGGGTACGAGGTTCCACGGGGGATCCCCCAGCGCGTCGTTCAGGAGCTTGCCGAACAGCGCGATGACGCCCCGGATAGAGAAATGGCAGCAGGGCGGCGAAGAAGCAGACGATGACGACGACCATGAGGAGGGGGAGAGCGCGCTCCTGGCAGGCAGGATCATCCGGGCCTCCCTTCGGCGACTTCGTCCCGGAGATCGGCGCGGCGGCCCAGTCCGCGAGTCGACGGTCCCCGGTCACTGGCGTGTGGCCACCCACCGGGCTACCATGCCGGCGATCGGCCGGGCCGATGGAGTCGCGCGGCACGACGCGACGAGGGGCCCGGCTTCCACCGGGAGGGATCCATGGCCGCGTACGTCATCGCCGACATCGAGATCACCGACGCCGCCGGCTACGAGGAGTACCGGCGCCGCGTCCCGGCCACGGTCGCCCGCTACGGCGGCCGCTACCTTGTGCGAGGCGGTCCCTCCGAGACCCTGGAGGGGGACTGGCAGCCGCGCCGCCTGGTCGTGATCGAGTTCCCGAGCCTCGCCGAGGCGCGGCGCTGGTACGACTCCGAGGAGTACCGGGAGCCGCGAGTGATCCGCCAGCGCTGCTCCCGCGGCCACGCCATCCTGGTGGACGGGGCCTAGCGATGGGCGGGCAGAACGTCACCCTCGCCCGGGACGGGCTCGTCGCCACCGTGACGCTCAACCGGCCAGACCGGCGGAACTCGCTCAGCGACGAGATGCTCTTCGAGCTGGCCGAGGCGTTCGCCGCGCTCCGCGACGACGCCGCGACCCGGGTCGTGATCGTGACCGGCGCGCCGCCCGTCTTCTCGGCGGGCGCGCACTCGGCCGCCCGGAGCTCGATGTCGCCCGAGGAGCGCCGCCGCGTATTCCTGGCGACGAAGAGCCAGTTCCGGCGCCTCTTCGAGCGCGTCAACACCCTGCTCGAGAATCTCGAGCAGGCCACGATCGCCATGATCAACGGTCACGCGATCGGCGGCGGCTTCGGCCTCACCCTGGCGTGCGACTTCCGGTGGGCGGCCGCCGAGGCGGAGCTCTGGATCCCCGAGGTCGACCTGGGCGTGCCGCTCGGCGTGGCGTCCACGACGCGGTTCGTGCGGCTGGTCGGGCCGGCCCGCGCGAAGGAGATCATCATGGAAGGCCGCCGCTACACGGCGGCCGAGGCGCACGCTGATGGGCCTGGTCCACCGCGTCGTGCCGGGAGCCGAGCTTGCCCGGGCGGTGCACCAGCACGCCCTCTACCTGGCGGCTAAGCCGTTCCGCCCACTCGCCGAGGTCAAAGCGCGCATCAACGCCATCGCCCGCACGGGCATTCCCGAGGTCAACGCGATGACCGAGGGATTCCTCCCCCGGGACTGAGCCCGCGGGTGCCCGCGGGCCTCTCCGCCTCCCGAGTCCGACGGCCCGGCCATGCTCCTGGGCATCCGCGTCCTCGATCTCTCGCGGGTCATCGCCGGCCCCTACTGCACGATGCTGCTCGCGGACCTCGGCGCCGACGTGATCAAGATCGAGCGGCCCGGACAGGGCGACGACCTCCGCGAGTGGCGTGGCCGCACCGGCCGCAGCGGCATGAGCGCCGTCTTCGCCGCGATCAACCGGAACAAGCGCGGAGAACGCCCTCGATCTCCAGCACGCCGACGGCGCGCGGATCCTGCATGAGGCCCTGGCGGCCCGCTCCGACGTCGTCGGAGAACTTCGTCCCCGGTGTCGCCGATCGGCTCGGGATCGGCTACGAGGCGGTGCGTGCAGCTGAACCCCGGTATCGTCTACGTCTCCGTGAGCGGCT
>CAWCVP010000011.1:0-519599 GCA_963799055.1 uncultured Candidatus Rokubacteria bacterium | reverse complement strand
ACAGCTTCTCGGTGTTCCTGCTGCCGCTCAGCGCGGAGCTGGGCGGGCTCCGAAGCGCCGCCGCGGCGGCCTTCTCGGTCCACAACCTCGCCGTGGGGTTGATGGCCATGGTCGTCGACGGACTGATGGAGCGGTTCGGGGAGCGGGCGGTCCTCGTCGCCGGGGCGCTGATTCTGGGCCTCGGCGTGGGGCTGACGGGCACGGCCGGCTCGTCGGTGGAGCTCCTGCTCTGGTTCGGGGTCGTGGCCGGCGCGGGCGGGGGTCTGCTCGGCAGCGTGGCCCAGACCGTGATGCTGAGTCGCTGGTTTCCGACCGCGCGGGGCGCCGTCAACGGGATCGCGCTGTCCGGAATGGGCCTGGGGATCTTCCTGTTCGCGCCGCTGAGCGCCTACCTCATCACGCAAGTGGGCTGGCGGTGGGCGTTCGCGGCGCTCGGCGCGGGAGTCGGGCTCCTGCTCCTGCCGACGGCGGTGCTGACCCCGGCGCGCCCTCCCGAGCCGCTCTCCGCCGCCACGGCGGGATCGGAGTCGACCCGCGCCGCTCCGCTCGCCTCGGTCGTGAGGACGGCGCAGTTCTGGTGCTTCGCGGCGGCGTTCTTCTTCACCCCCGTCTCGAACTTCATGGTGACGACCCACCAGGTCGCGCACCTGGTGGAGGCGGGCTTCGATCCCGGGCGCGCCGCGGCGGCCTTCGGCATCGTCGGGCTCCTGTCCGCCGTCGGCCGAATCGCGTTCGGGACCTTGTCTGACCGCTGGGGACGCGTGCCGGCCGCCCTGCTCAGCTACACTGCCACCGCCGGCGGGACGCTCGCCTTGCTCCTGCTGGCGCCGGGGTCGCCGGGATGGCTCCTGTGGGCCTACGTGCTGCCCTTCGGCCTGACGCTCGGCGCGCGAGGCCCCATCGTGGCGGCGCTGACCGCCGACGTCTACCGCGGACGGAACTACGGCACCGTTCTCGGGCTGATCACCTTCGGGAACCGGCTGGGATCGGCGATCGGGCCGTGGCTCGGCGGCGTCATCCACGACGTCACGGGGAGCTACCGGGCCGCCTTCGCGGTGTCGATCGTGGCGCTGTCGCTTGCGGCGAGCGCGTTCGCGGCGGCCGGGCGGGGCACGCGGCGCGCGTGAGAGAGCCAGGCTCGGCGGTCTGCTGCCTCACACGGCGCCGGCCAGACGGAGCGCCGCGTGGAGGAGGACGTTGGCGCCGCGCTCGACGTCGTCGAAGTCGGTCGCTTCGTCCTCGCAGTGGCTCTTGCCGGCGATCGACGGGACGAACACCAGGCGATCACAGTCTTGCCGACGGTCTCGCCGGGGAGCCCCACGGCCGCCGTACGCGGCCGAGGGCGGCCGTACGGCCGTGTGTTCCGTTTCGTTCCTCCACCACGGCCCACAGGCAACGCCGTCGTACGATGACCTGCCCGAACTGCGGGGGACGGATGCGGGTGGTCGCCATGGTCGAGGACCCGGTCGCGGTGCGCGCCAGATTCTCGCCGCCCGGCGGCCCTGGGATGGCCGCCTTCGCGATGGACTAGACTACGCGCGAGCCACGGGAGGCTGGCGATGGCCACCGACGAGCGAAGAGTCGTATGGAGCCTCGGCATCATCGGCGTCGCGGCGCTCGCCGCGATCCTGACGCTGGAGGTCGTCACCGAGGAGGACGGGTTCTCCGTGGCCGAGCTCGCGCTCGAGGTGATCGAGCTCGGCCTCACGGTGGCGGCCGCTGTGGCCCTGTCCCTGCTCTTCGCCCGGCTGCAGGCGCAGCACGAGGACCGGATGGCCCTGCTCCGGGATCTCGAGGCGGCGAGGGCCGACGGCGCCGCCATGCGGCAGCGGGTCCAGGCGCACCTCGACGGTCTCGGCGCTGCGATCGACCGGCAGTTCCACGAGTGGGCCCTCACGGACGCGGAGCGGCAGGTAGGGTTGCTCATGCTGAAGGGCCTCAGCCACAAGGAGATCGCCGCGCTGCGCGGGGTGGCCGAGGCCACGGTCCGGCAGCAGGCCACCGTGACGTATCAGAAGGCGGGCGTTTCCGGACGGGCCGCCTTCTGCGCGTACTTCCTGGAGGATCTGCTCCCGCCCAACGCGACCGGCCCGAACGGCCCGCAGACCGGCTGACTTCCCGCCCACCCTGCCCCCTTCACGGGACCTGGCGCACGCCCGTCAGGGCATCCAGCGGACGTCGGATGCCGCGAGCGCGACGCGCCGGCGCAGGCATCCCACGTTTGCCCGATGCGCGCGGACGCGCGAGGCGCTACTCGATGGGCACCCGGCAACGTGCCCGGGACACACCGCCCTGAAAGGAGCTCCCATGAAGCGTATCGCAGCGATCGTGCTGGTCCTGTCGACCGTGGTCGGAATGTCGTCCAGGGATGCCTGGCCCGCGACGAAGTCGTGCCAGCCGTTCGAGGAGTTGCGCATGACCCTGGAGCGCAACGAGACGGACGGCGACACAGAGGTGGTGCTGTTCGCGCAAGGGCAGGACGAGGGGCTCAGGAGCCTCGTCATCACCGGGCCCGGCGGCAAGCAGGTGGCCGAGGTCCGGGGCAGCAAGCGTGGTGTCGGTCTCCGGGAGTTCCTGCTCGAATCGGCCGAGCCGCCGGACCTGGACCTGGTCCTGCGCTCCTTCCCCGAGGGGACCTACCAGGTCCGCGGGCGCACCGTCGGTGGCGGCTGCCTGGCGGGGTCGGTCGTCCTCTCGCACACGATTGCGCCGGCGACACAGCTCCTCACCCCGGCCGAGGATGAGGTCGTCGCCGTCGACGAGCTCGTCCTCAGCTGGACCGCCGTGCCGGGCGCGGTGCTCTACATCGTCGAGATCCAGAACGAGGACCTGGGCAACGAGCACACGTTGCAGATCCTGCCGCCGACGACCAGCGTCGCGATCCCGGCGGCGCTGCTCGTTCCGGGCTCCGCTTACCAGTGGGGGTGGCGGTCCAGGCGGCTGACGGAAACGTGACGGCGGTGGAATCGACGTTCAGCACGGCGCCCTGAGGCGCGATCGCCGACGGGTGGCACAGGGCAACCCCGGTGCCACCGCCACCGCGATCACGCGTAGACGTCCTCGTCCACCTGGCTCGGATCCGGGTAGGGCGCGGCCAGCGCGAACTGGGCGCCGCTGTCGATCTCCGCCCTCACGTCGGCGACGATCCGCTCGAGCGTGTCCCTCCTGGGAGGAGGAGGGAGAACGACCGAGAAGGGGCGTTACCCCTGGAGGCTGGACCTGGCCGAACGCCCACCGCCGCCGCGGAGGCCGCGGGGCGCCTCAGGCGGAGCCGGCCAGGCGGAGCGCCGCGTGCAGGAGGACGTTGGCGCCGCGCTCGACGTCATCGAAATCCGTCGCCTCCTCCTCGCAGTGGCTCTTGCCGGCGATCGACGGGACGAACACCATGCCCGTCGGGCAGAGGCTCGCCATGTGCTGCGCGTCGTGCCCGGCGCCCGAGAGCATGCGCCGATACGGCGTGCCGAGGGACTCCGCCGCCGCCTCGACGGCTCCCACCACGTCCGGGTCGAACCGCGTCAAGGGCACGCGCATGAGGCGCTCCGTTTCGAGCCGGACGCCCTCGGCCGCCGCCGCCTCGCGCACGGCGGCGTCCAGGGCGGCCACCGCGCGGTCCACCAGGGCGTCGCTCGGGGCGCGGAGGTCGACCGTGAAGACCGCCTTGCCGGGGATGGCGTTGACGATGTTGGGATGCACGTCGAGCCAACCGACCGTGCCTACCGTGTCGTTCCCGAGATCCAGGGCGATCCGCCGGACCGCGCGGACGACCTCGGCCGCCGCGACGAGGGCGTCGCGGCGGGTGCGCATCGGGGTCGGCCCCGCATGGTCCTGGTCGCCGTGGAACGTCACCCGCGTCCAGGCGATCGCGACGATGCCCTCGACGACACCGACGGACAGCCTCGCCTCTTCGAGGATCGGGCCCTGCTCGATGTGGAGCTCGAGGTAGGCGCGCAGGGGTCGTGCGGCGCAGGGCTCGGGACCGAGGTAGCCGATCCGCTCGAGCTCGTCGACGAGACGGATCCCGTGACGGTCCCGGGTCTGATAGGCGTCCTCCAGCGAGATCTTGCCCGCCAGGACGGCCGAGCCGAGCATCGCCGGCTGGAAGCGGGCGCCCTCCTCGTTCGTGAAGACCGCGACCTCGACGGGGTGGCGAGTCGCGATACGGGCGTCGTCGAGCGCCCGCACCGCCTCGATCGCGCAGACGACGCCGAGCGCACCGTCGAAGCGGCCGCCGGTCGGCACCGAGTCGACATGCGACCCCATCATGACGGGTGGGCGCCCCTCGCCGCCGGGCGCCGCGGGCCGGCGGCCGAAGATGTTGCCCATCCGGTCGACCCGCACGGTGCAGCCCGCGGCCTCGAGCCACGAGACGACGCGATCGCGGATCACGCGATCCTCGTCCGAGAGAGCGAGACGCGTGAGGCCGCCGCGCGCCGTGGCCCCGATCCCGGCCTGGGCGGCGAACGTCGTCTCCAGCCGCTTCCGGTCGACGCGCGGCGTCAGAGCCGGGCGCCGAGCTTGCGCTCGGCCTCCTCCAGGCGATTGCCGAGCTCCTGCAGGAGCGGGCAGCGTGGACCAGACACCCTTGATGAGAGCGTGGACGCGGCGATAGAACTCGAACTTCTGGGCCGCCGACGCGTGGAAGCGCTCCCAGAGCGCGTCGCCCGAGGTCGTGTGCGCGGCGATCATCGAGATCAGGTTCGCGGTCTTGTCCGCCGCCGCGATCAGGAGCGAGGGACGGGGAGCCGTCTGGAGATGGCGGAGGTAGCGGGCCTTGCGCGTCTCCCACGACAGGCCGGGCAGGCTGGACTCCGTCACGTCCTGGACCATGTCCCGGACCTTGGGGCCGAACGCTCGCTCGATGTCCTCCGCCGTCACGTGGGTGTCCTCCAGCGTGTCGTGGAGAAGACCCGCGATGATCGTGTCCTCGTCCCCCGTGTAGCGCGAGAGGATGAGGGCGACCGTGACGGGGTGCACGATGTAGGGGAGCTGACCGTCCCCCTTCCGGACCTGGGCCTCGTGGGCCCGCAGGGCGAGCGCGATCGCCCCTTCGATGCGTCCCGTGAAGATCGCCATGGCGACTCGGTTATACCACGCGGCACGCCGGGCCCGGTGAGCCGGGCTCCCGCGACGGGCCACGGGCAAAGGCCGTCCGATCGACTCACGCGGAGCGAAGGCCACCCCGGTGAGGCGGTTCGCCAGGTCCGCGCCCGCCAGACCGGTCACGCCGCGCCGTCCCACCGTTGCCGTTGACGGAGGCGCCAGAGCCGGGGCAGAGTAAGCGCGGCCCGAAGGGCCCGAGGGAGCAGCGTGAGGAGCGCCGACCACACCGAGGCAAGGACCGCACTCATCGTCGTGCGCGTGGGAGCGATCGACCGCTTCACCGCGCTGAAGAGTGCCTTCGGGCCCGAGGGGATCGGCGTGGTCTGGGATCGGCGCATCAAAGACCGGCGTCGACGCGACGGGGAGAGCCGGGCGGCAGCGGAGCGGCGTCGCCGCGACCGGCGCGGGCCCGAGCCCCCCAGCTGGGCCCTGCTCGACTTCCTCGTCGTGCCCGGCGCCCAGCTCGCGTCCTGACGCCGCGGCTCGCATCTCGCGTCCGGGCTGCCCGCAGCGACCGCTTGTCGAGCGGTTCACCTTGACCCTCGAACGCCGTCGTGCGGGACTCTGCCGGCACTTGCCGATCGACGTCATGCATTGCCGCTGGTCGCGACGGTGAGGTTCCGACGACACACTAGGGAGGCATCGATGAGCGGACTCCTGGAGGGAAAGATCGCGATCATCACGGGGGCGGCGTCCGGTATCGGGCGAGCCGCCGTCTCCGTCTTCACGGGTGAAGGGGCCCGCGTCGTCGCGGGCGACCGGTCCCCCAGCGTGCGCGAGGTGGCCAAGCCCGGCGAGGTGGTGGCCCTGGTGGCGGATGTCTCGCGAAGGGATGGCGCCGAGGCTTTGGTCCGCGCGGCCGAGGAGTCGTTCGGGGGCGTCGACGTGCTCTTCAACAACGCGGGGATCGAACGCCTGGCCACCGTCGTGGACACCACCGAGGCGCTGTGGCACGAGGTCCTCGACGTGAACCTCAAGAGCGTGTTCCTGTGCAGCCAGGCGACCATCCCGGCGATGCTGCGACGAGGCGGTGGCGCCATCGTGAACAACGCGTCGATCAACGGGATCCGCGGCAACACGAAGCTCGCCGCCTACCAGGCGTCGAAGGGCGGGGTGGTGGCCCTCACGTATTCGATCGCCATCGACTACGCGTCCCAGGGCATCCGGTGCAACGCGGTCTGTCCGGGCACGATCCAGACGCCGATGGTGGGGACCCGCCCCCCGGACGTGCTCCAGGCGATGATCGCCAAGCATCCCCTCGGACGCATCGGGAAGCCCGAGGACGTCGCATGGCTCGCCTGCTTCCTGGCCTCCGACCGGGCCAGCTTCCTCACCGGCCTGGCCGTGCCCGTGGCCGGGGGGCCGAGACATCCGCTAGCGTGCCGGGATCACGGGACGCCCCCGTCCGGGGTGCAGTGGATGCCCTTCCGGTACCGTCCTTGACACTGCCGCCGCGGCCGCGCACCATCGAGGGCCGAGTGGGTCAGGGATACGTTTGTCCGCCCAACCCCCTTGGGAAGGTGGGCACGAGGGAAACGGCCGAGAAGGCCGTCAGGTCGACGACTACCCACCGCGGCCCGGGTGGACGTCCTGGTGACCGGGGGTACCGCAACGTCAGGACCGCGCCCGTCGTGATGGACGCGATGGCACAACCGCAATGTCCGTCGACCGATCAAGCGCAAGCCATGAATGGAGTGTGGAATGTCCAGAGGAACGCCTGAGCAAGTGCTCAAGCGATCGTTGACGGTGTCGACTCGGGCGATCTGGATCTAGAGTGATCCAGAGCCGCCCCATGGCATCGCCCACGTCGCCGTTCAGCGAAGCTCTGCGCCCGCATCCGCCAGACTTCTCGCTGGTCCTAGGCGGGCCTCTCTACCAGCTTCTGCGCCGGGCGCACATGACCGGCGATGCGCTGGAGCTGATGCGCCGGCGCGTGGTCGTCATCTCGCTCTTCGCGTGGGTGCCGCTGCTGGTGCTCTCGGCTCTCGAAGGACGGGCGCTGGGAGGGGGCGTGGCTGTGCCCTTCCTGTGGGACTGGGACACTCACGCTCGCTTTCTGGTGGCGCTGCCGCTGCTCATCGTGGCGGAGCTGGTGGTTCACCAGCGGATGCGCTTCGTGGTGAAGCAATTTCGGGAGCGCAACTTGATTCCCCCGAGCGCCGTGAGCCGGTTCGAGGGCGCCATCGCCTCGGCGTTTCGCCTGCGCAACTCGGTGCTGGCCGAAGTGCTGCTGATCGCCTTCGTGTGCCTCGTCGGCGTCTCTGTCTTCTGGCGCCAGTACGTCGTGCTCACCACGGCCACGTGGTACGCGACCCCGACGGCCGCCGGCATGACCCTCTCGCGCACAGGGGTGTGGTATGCGTATGTGAGCCTGGCGCTCTTTCAGTTCCTGCTCATGCGCTGGTACTTCCGGATCTTCATCTGGGCGCGCTTCCTCTGGCACGTGTCACGCATCGAGTTGAGCCTGATTCCCACGCATCCGGACCGCGTGGGCGGCCTGGGATTCCTGGCCGGCACGGTCTATGCCTTCGTCCCCCTGGCGGTGGCCCACGGCGCGTTGCTGGCCGGGGTGCTTGCCAACCGCATCTTCTACCTGGGAGCGCGGCTGCTCGACTTCAAGATCGAGGTCGCGGTCATGCTGGCGTTCATGCTGTGCCTGGTATTCGGCCCACTCCTGGTGTTCGCGGCGCAGCTCGCTCAGGCGAAGCGAACGGGAAGCCGCGAGTATGGCACGCTCGCGGAGCGGTACGTCCGCGAGTTCGATACCAAGTGGCTGCGCGGCGGAGCCCCCGCCGACGAGCGCCTGGTGGGGAGCGGCGACATCCAGTCCCTCGCCGATCTGGTGAATAGCGTCGAGGTCGTGCGGACGATGCGCCTGATGCCGGTGACGAAGGAGGCGATCGTCTATCTCGCCGCCGCGACGCTCGCGCCGGTCGTGCCGCTCGCGCTCACGATGATGTCGCTGGAAGAGCTGCTGAGGACGTTGCTCGGCACGCTGTTCTAGCCTGACCCATCAGGGGCCGAGCGTGGCGAGCAGCGCGCGGGCCTCCGGTGCGTCCCTCATCGACCACTCGGCCGGGTTGGTCGGGGCGGTCTCGTCGAGCACCGCCTGGAGCTCCCGCCGCGCGTCGGCCGTGCGTCCCTGCTTCCGAAGGACCTTGGCCAGGCCGACCCGGAGCGCCGTGAAGCGCGGGTCGAGCCCGAGCCCCTTGCGGAAGTGCGCCTCCGCGCGCTCCAGGCTCCCGCCGAACATACCCGGGACCTCGTAGTCCACGTTGCCCGCGAGCGCGTAGACCTGGGGGAGACTGGGATCGAGCTCGAGCGTCTTCCGGATCGACTCGCGAACCTCGGGCAGGAGGAAGAGCGATCGCAGAACGCCCCGCGTCTGGCCCCAGCGCCCCGTGTTGATCCCGTAGAACAGGTGGGCGAGCGGCGCGCGAGGGGCCAGCTCGACGGCGCGCCGCGCCGCCTCGCGACCCTCGGCGTAGGCGGCGAGGCGCTGCTCGTCCGTCGTGGCCCGCACGTCGCCCCAGATGAAGCACGCGCGAGCCAGCGCGATCCAGGTCTCCGCGTCCGGGTCCTGGCGCGCCGCCTGGGCGAGACCGTCTCGGAGGGCGTCGAGCCGCGCGGGGGCCTCGTGGTATCGCGTGGCGAGGGCTTCCATCTCGGCGACGAGGGGCGACCGGGCGGCGGCCGGCCCGGTCAGGCCGAGACCGAGGAGCACGACGGCGCCGCCGCGGCGGGCCCACGCGGCGGCGTGCCCCCTCATGGAGCGGGGGATCGGAGCTTGAATCGCTGGATCTTGCCGGTCGCCGTCTTCGGTAGCTCCGGCACGAAGTCGATCCAGCGCGGGTACTTGTACGGCGCGATCTTGTCCTTCACGAACGCGCGGAGCTCGGCGGCCAGCGCCTCCGAGGCGCCGGCCGGGTCCTTGAGGACGACGTAGGCGCGGGGCTTGACCAGCCGGTCGTCGTCTTCCTGTCCGACGACCGCGGCCTCGAGGACCGCCTGATGCTGGATCAGCGTCGCCTCGACCTCGACCGGCGAGACCCAGATGCCTCCCACCTTGAGCATGTCGTCGGCGCGGCCGTCGTACCAGAAGTAGCCGTCGGCGTCCCGATGGTACTTGTCCCCGGTCTGGATCCACGGGCCGAAGAGCGTCTCCTTCGTCTTGTCGTGCTTGTTCCAGTAGTAGGCCATCGTGGAGTCGCCCCGCACGCGGAGATTGCCGATCTCGCCCTCCGGCACGGGGCGCCCCTCGTCGTCGACGATCGCGCACTCGTAGCCGGGGACGGGCAGGCCCGACGACCCCGGCCGCACCGCGCCGGGGCGGTTGGACAGGAAGATGTGACCGCTCTCGGTCGTGCCGATCCCGTCGACGATCTCCACGCCGAAGCGCTCGCGCCAGCGCCGGTAGAGGTCGGACGGCAGCGACTCGCCGGCCGACACGCAGAGGCGGAGCGACGAGAGATCGAACCGGCGCTCCGCCTCCTTGGCGGCCAGCATGGCGGCGTAGAGCGTGGGCACCCCGAAGAAGAGCGTGGGGCGATGGCGCGTGAGCAGCTCGAAGACGGCGTCGGGCGTCGGCCGGTGCGGGTAGAGGACGCTCTGCGCCCCGACGCTCATCGGGAAGTAGCCGGCGTTGCCGAGGCCGTACGCGAAGAACAGCTTGGCGGCGGAGTACACCTTGTCGGTGGGCTGGAAGCCGAGCACCTGCTTCGCGTAGGTCTCGGCCGAGACCACCATGTCGTGGTGAAGGTGGACGGCCCCCTTGGGCCGGCCGGTCGAGCCCGACGAATAGAGCCAGAACGCGACGTCGTCGCGACTGGTCGGGGCGGCGTCGAGGCTTCCGGAGGCTCGCGCCACCCGATCCTCGTAGGAAAGGAAGGGCGGCGGCGCAGCCCCGCCTGCGACCAGGACGTGGCGCAGGCCCGGGGCATCCCGAAGCGCGGGGCCCGCCTCCGCCAGGAGCGCCGCCGAGACCACGGCCACCCGCGCGCGGCTGTCGTCGAGGACGTACCGGTAGTCCGCGGCCCGCAGGAGGGTGTTCACGGGGACCGGGACCGCCCCGATCTTGATCGCGCCCCAGAACGCGCCCAGGAACTCGGGCGCATCGAGACAGATCATGACCACGCGGTGCTCCATCTCGACACCGAGGTCGCGGAGCGCGTTCCCGGTGCGGTTCGCGAGATCCTGGACGCCGGCGTAGGTGAGGAGCCGGTCCTCGCAGTGGAACGCGGGCGCGGCGCCCTTGCCGTCGGCCACCGGGCGGTCGACGAACCAGCTCGCCACGTTGAACTCGGCCGGCAGGAAGTCGGAGGCGTTCATGGCGGGCTCCCTCTCGCGCGGCCTCACGCGAAGCCGTTCTGCTCCAGGAAGGTCAGGATGCGATCGGCGACCGCTCGGGCGTCGCCTTCCACGAGGCGAGGCTCCGGCGCCGCCGCGGCGCCCGTCCGTCCGGCGCCCCCACCGACGAGCTGGCGCAGGCGCTCGGCGGCCGAGCGGGCTGGCGGGGCGGCGGCCGTGCGGCGTGGTCGCGGCCGGGGCCAGTCCACCTGCCCCACATGGAGGCGGACCGAGGCCCGCACCGCTTCCGTCGTGAGCTGGAGGTCCCCGAGCGACCACGTCGCGTGGCCGCGGCGCGCCGCCGCGCGGCGCGCCTTCACCGAGACGTAGCGCGGCTCGACCGAGTCGGCCGCGACGGTCACGACGGCGGGGCAGGGGATCGCGAGCTCCTCGCGCCGGCCGCCCGACAGCCGTCGCTCGACGACGAGCTCGCCGTCCTCACGGCCGAGCCGGATCGCGCCGTCGACCAGGGGCCACCCGAGGTGCGCGGCCAGCAACGCGGGGAGAGCGCCGGTGGCGCCGGCCAGCCCCCGCTCGCCCGCCACGACGACGTCGGGCGCGACCCGGCGGACCGCCGCGGTGACGACGCGCGCCATCGCCGCGAGGTCCAGCTCGCCCAGCGCCGGGTCCCACACCCGCGCCGCTTCCGTCGCGCCTCGGCCGAGCGCCCAGTCCAGAACGTCTCCGACCGCCGGGGGACCGACCGTCAGGGCGATCACACGATCCGCCAGGCCGAGCGCCCACTCGAGTGCGGCCCGGTCGGCCGGCGCGGTCACGAGGAGCCGGTCGCCTCCCCGGTGGCGCACGCGCTCGCCGCCGGGGCTGGGCGCCGACGGGTCGCTGGCCTCGCCGATCTTCCCGAGCTCGAAGTCGACCGAGACGTCCAGTCCCTGATGGACGAGGACGACGGCGATCACCGGGGCCCCCGTCCGGCCGTGTGACCGGCCGCCGCGCCGGCGGGCTGACTCTCCCAGAGCAGCTCGGCCACGTCGCGCACGGCGATGTCGCCCGGCTGCGTCTCGCCCCCCAGCATGAGCGCGCAGAACGGGCAGGCCGTCGCGACGACGCGCGCGCCGGTCTCGCGGGCCTCGGCCATGCGGAGCGCGGCGATGCGCGAGCCCTGACGCACCTCGACCCACGCTCCGCCGCCTCCCGCTCCGCAGCAGAAGGTGCGCTCGCCGCTTCGCGGCATCTCGACCAGCCCGCCGCCGGACGCGGCCAGGACCGCGCGCGGCGCCTTGGTCTCGCCGTTGTGACGGGCGAGGTAGCAGGGGTCGTGGAGCGTGACGGGCTCGGCCGCCGCCGCGCGCGCGGTCAGCCGGCCCGCCTCGACCAGCTCGGCCAGGAACTGCGCGTGGTGTACCGCGGGAGGGAGTGGCGTCCCGCCGCCCGTCGCCTCGGTCAGCTCGTTGCGGAACACGTTGAAGCAGTGGGCGCAGTGGGTCAGGAGGCGACGGAAGCGGACGCCGTCGAGCGTGCCGGCCACCCGGCTTGCCGCCTCGCGGAAGAGGGCCTCCTCGCCCATCCGGCGAGCGGGGTCGCCCGTGCACGTCTCGGCCGCGCCCAGGATCGCGAACTCCACGCCCGCCGCCTGGAGGAGGCGCGCGGTCGCCCGCGCGATGCGCTGCCCGTGGGGATCGAAGGCGCCCGCGCAGCCGACCCAGTAGAGGACGTCCGTCGTCTCGCCGGGCCGGAGCACCCGCACGTCGAGGTCAGCCGCCCAGGCCGCGCGATCCGCCGGCACCCCGCCGAACGGGTTCCCACGGTCCGCCGTGGCCTCGAGCGCGCGCGCCGCGGTGGCGTCGATCGCGCCGGCCTCGACGAGGCCCCGGCGGAGGTCGACCAGCTTGTCCAGGACCTCGATCTCGAAGGGGCAGGCCCGGACGCAGGCCGCGCACGTCGTACACGACCACGCCTCGTCCGGGGTGACGAGGTCCTCCAGGGGGCGCCCCTCGCGCATCGACCGGAAGGTCGCCTGGACGACCTGCCGCGGATCGAGCGGCTTTCCCGCCGCGGTGGCCGGGCACACCGCCGTGCACCGGCCGCAGCGGACGCACGTGGCGGCGTCGAGGAGCTGCGCCCAGGTGAGGCGCGCGGGCACCAGCGGTCTGGCCTCGGGCGGGTCTGGCGCCAGGCGGCCCGGCTCGCGGAGGTGCCGCAGCGCGAGCTGGACCGGGGACGCGACCATGTGACGGAGGACCGTCGCCCCGATCAGCCCGAAGAAGAGCCAGCAGAGCGCGGCGTGAACGCCCCAGAGCGCCCGGTGGAGGCCCGCGCCGGTCGGTCCGCCGCGCGGAGGCCGCGGGCCAGCGTCCACCCCACGAACGACCACACCTCGAACGGCGGGTCGGTCGCCGCGATGCGCGCCGCCTCGAGGAGGAATCCGGTCACGCCGATCGCGGCGAGGAGGCCGAGGATCGCGAGGGCGGCGCCGCTTCGCTCGAGGCGAGGCACACGGCGACCGAGCCGTCGCCACGCCGTCCATCCCACGCCCACCAGGAAGGCGAGGCCTGCCCACTCGAGGAGGAACGAGAAGGCGAGGTAGGTGGGGCCGACGAGGAACGGGACGAGCTTGTCGTGAACGAAGACGAGGCACGTGCCGACGAAGAGCCCGGCGAAGCCGTAGAAGAGGAGCGCGTGCGCCCAGCCCGCGCCGGGATCCTCGAAGAGCCGGCGGTGGGACAGCACGTCGCCCAGCACGCGGCGGAGGGCCGGCCAGGCCCGGAAGATCCGTGCCTCGCCGGTGGACGGCCGGCCGCGGACGATCAGCCGCGCGTGGCGGGCCAGGGCGAGCGCGCTCACGAGGAGGCCCAGCGCGGTGCCGACGTAGAGGGCGATCTCGAGCCACGCCGGCACGTTCCACCAGACGATCCGCGTGGCCTGCTCCACGCCGCTAGCCTCGGCGGGCGCGGAGGCGCTCGATCAGCGCGTCCACGACCGGCCCCCAGTCCGCGACGGCCGCGAGCTGCGCCCGCGAGAGGAGCGGCGCCGCCCGGTCGGCGTTGACCGCGACGATCGTGCGCGCGCGCTCGATGCCGGCCATGTGCTGGCTCGCGCCCGAGATGCCGAACGCGAGGTACAGCTCGGGCGCCACGGCGCGCCCGCTCTGGCCGATCTGCCGCTCCCACGGGATCCAGCCGAGGTCGACGGCCACGCGGCTCCCGCCGACCGCGGCCCCGAGGAGATCGGCCAGGGCCTCGAGCCGGCGGAACCCCTCCGCGCCCACGCCCCGGCCGCCCGCCACGATGCGCTCGGCGTCTCGCAGGTCGACGGTGCGTGGATCGGGCAGGAGCGTGCGCCTGACCCGCGGCGCGCGCGGGGCCCCGTCGATCGCGGCCGGGAACTCCTCGATCGTGGTCGGCGCGCCGGCCGAGGCCGGGCCCACGCCGAGGGCCCCCGGGCGGAGGGTGACGACCGCCGGCGTGCCCGCCGGGACGCGGACGGTCGCGTAGAGCCGCTCGCCGTAGGCGGGGCGGGTGATCTCGAGCCCTCCGTCGGGGTTCCGGCGCACGCCCACGGCCCGCGGCGCCAGGGCGGCGTCCAGGCCGACCGTGAGGTGCGCGGCCACTTCGAGGCCCGCGCGCGTGTGCGGGAGCAGGACCACCGGGGCCGGGATCGCGTGGCTCTTGAGCCACGCGGCGGCGGCGCGCCCGGTCTCCGCCGGGGACACCGCGCCCGGGGTCCGCAGCAGCACGAGCTGACCCGCGCCGTGCCGGGTGAGTGGAGTCGAGCATCTCTCGCGTTTCGGCAGGCCCGACCGCCAGCACGCCCGGCTTGCCGGGCCGGGCCAGGTCCGCCGCCTCGCCGAGCGCCTCGAGCGTCGCCTCCGCCGCCCCCGCCTCGGCCAACGACCCAGATCGGGGTCAGACTTTCACTTCCCGACATTTCCGTCAGTATCCGGCTGCGGCGCGTCGCGTCAATGTCGGGAAGTGAAAGTCTGACCCCGTTAGAGGCGGCGGGCGACGCGGGTGCCTTCGAGGAGGGCGTGGTGGACGCCGCGGGGGGCCACGCAGTCGCCCACGGCGTGGAGCTCCGGCACTCGGCCCCGGAGCGCCCGGTAGAGGGTGTCCGTCGAGCGGGCGCCCGTCGAGAGCACGACGGTGTCCACGCCCTCGATCCGGCGCTCCTCGCCCGTGTACACGTTGGCGACGACGACCGTCGAGCCCTCGACCGCGACCAGGTCGGTGTGCGGCGTGAAGACCACGCCCTTCGCGAAGAGGCGGGTGTAGAGGGGGACGATCGACGTGATCCCCACGTCCTGACCCGGGTAGAACAAGCGAGACACCACCTCGACCTTCCGGCCCCGCTCGAGGAGATGGTCGGCGGTCGAGAGCCCCTGCTGGGTGTGGACGTCGTCGACCACGACGACGCGCTCCCCGACCTCGACGCGGTCCAGGAGGACGTCGCGGTCGGTCACGACGTGCTTGCCGTCGAGCCCCGGAAGCGCCGGGACGTGAGGATGGGACCCGGTCGCGATGACCACGGCGTCGGGCGCCTCGGCGAGCACGGACTCCACCCCGGCCTCCATCGAGAGCCGGCACTCGACGCCGAGCCGCTCCACCTGGCGCACCAGGAAGCGCACGATCCCCGCGTAGTCTCCCCGGGCGGGCGTGCGGGCCGCGACCAGGACCTGCCCCCCCAGCTCCCGCTCCTTCTCGAAGAGCACCACGCGGTGGCCGCGCAGCGCCGCCACCCGCGCGGTCTCGAGGCCGCCGACCCCGCCTCCGACCACGACGACGCGCTTCCGCGTCGCGGCGGGCTCGATCGCGCCGAGCTCGGCCTCCCGGCCGGCGCCCGGGTTCTGGATGCAGGTGACCGGCTTGCCCTGGTAGATGCGGTCGATGCACCCCTCGTTCGCGCCGACGCACTGGCGGATCTCGTCGAGCCGGCCCTCGCGGGCCTTCCTCGGCATGTCGGGGTCCGCGATGAGGGCCCGGGTCATGCCGACCACGTCCACCGAGCCGTCGGCCAGGATCTGGTCGGCGTGCACGGGGTCGACGATGCGCGTGGCGTGGAAGATCGGGATCTCCGGCACGGCCGCCTTGATCGCCGCCGCCAGCGGGACGTACACGGCGTTCGGGAGCGACATGTTCGGCACCGCGCCGGCCTGGAGCGCGAAGGTGTGGGCCGCGCCGCCGATGATCGAGAGGAAGTCGACGAGGCCGGCGCGGCCAGGCGGTGCGCGATCTCGGCCATGTCCTCGGCCGTCAGCCCGCCGTCGGTGAACTCGTCCCCGGAGATCCGGGCGCCGACCACGTAGTCCTTCCCGACCTGCCGGCGGATCTCGCGGAGGACC
Source organism: uncultured Candidatus Rokubacteria bacterium (assembly GCA_963799055.1). Lineage (GTDB taxonomy): Bacteria > Methylomirabilota > Methylomirabilia > Rokubacteriales > DASRDR01 > DASRDR01. The sequence goes on along the minus strand of CAWCVP010000011.1, from coordinate 503,857 downwards.
TCGAACCCGAACCGGAGGCGGTTCTCGAGGCTCCCCCCGTACTCGTCCGTCCGCCGGTTGAAGATCGGGGACCAGAACTGGTCGACCAGGTGGTTGTGGGCGAACGAGAGCTCGACCCCGTCGAGCCCGCCCTCGCGGCAGCGGCGCACGGCGTCGCCGAACGCCCGCACGAGCATCGCGATCTGCTCGGGCTCGAGCTCGTGCGGGATCTCCCGGTGAACGCGCTCCGGGATCTGGGACGGCGCCAGGAGGACGTGCCAGCTCTCGTTGTCCGACTGGGCCCGGCGGCCCATGTGCGTCAGCTGGGAGAAGACCAGGCAGCCGTGCCGGTGGATGGCCTCGGCCATCGCCCGGTAGGCCGGGATGATCGAGTCGTCGTGGTTGGCGGGCATGTTCCAGGCGCTGGCCGGCGAGGAGGGATGGACGCTCGACGAGCCGCCGATGATCGTGAGCGCGCACCCGCCGCGCGCCTTGCCCTCGTGGTACGCGCGGAGCCGCGAGCCGGGCTTCCCGTCCTCGGCCATGGCCTCGGCGTGCCCGGTGGAGAAGATGCGGTTCCGCAGGGTCAGGCCGCCGACCCTGATCGGCGTGAAGAGATAGCGGAACTCGTGGCTCATGGCTTCCCCCGGCGATCCTCGCCGCCCGCCGCGCGCCGCTCGCGCGCCGTCAGGAGCGGCAGTGCGCGCCCTCAGCCGGGATCATACACGGGTTCGAATCCGAGCGGGTTCTCCGCGCTCGTCCGCGCTGTTCTGGCTCCTTCACCAGCGGACGGTTGTTCGCCTTGACGATCCACTTCCCTAAGAGGCGGAGCACACAGTCGCGGATGGCGGGTGGGAGATTCCTGTTCGGTCTCGCCGATGCGTCTGCTCCTGAACCCACCGGACCCGCGGCGCTCGCCTCGCCTCGAAGGCAGCTAGGGACGCCGCGACCGGCTTACCGCTCGCGAGAAGCTCGGCGAGGACCAGCGCGTCCTCCATGGCCATCGCCGCCCCCTGGGCGATGTTGGGCGAGGTGGCATGGGCCGCATCTCCGATCAAGACCGACGCGACCTTTCACCCGACGACCGAAGCGTCGACCTCCTCGATCGGGGAGAAGTACGGCGGCTCGGTCCGGGGAGAGTCGACGCAGGATGGCCGGGTACCGGGCTCGTGGACAGTCGCCGAACAGCTTCCACCAGCCGATGGAGGTGCCCGTCCGTCGGATCCCGTCCGTTCGGCGTGACATCCAGCATAGCAGTACAGCCGACCCTGCGCCGATCGGGACGGCGAGGAAGGCTCGACCCCGCGCCAGCATCGCGGTCCAGGCTGGTGATCGACGGCGCCGTTCTCGACGACCATGCGCCAGCTCACTTGCCCGACGTAACGTGGCGCCGGCTCCCGTCCGACGCCATCAGCACGGCGGACGGACGACCGGATGCCGTCGGCGCGCCACGAGCACGTCCGTAGTCACCGTCGGATCTTCGGTCAGCCATCGGCGGTATCCTCGCTGCGTCGACTCGACGGATTCGATGGGCGGCCCGAACCGGAGCGGTGCTTCCGGGCTGCCTGCTCGAAGACTGTCGAGAAGGGCGAGCCCATCCACCATGCTCCTGCCGCCACCCAGCGAGCCAGGAACGCCGCCAGGCTCCACACAGTCCAACGCCGGCGGCGTGTAGTGACGGGATGCCCATAACGCGTGGCCGCGGCCTCGGAGGACGCTCCTGGAATGTGGACCCGATACATCCGCACGGGCTGCTCGATGTTCTTGACCTGGCGCTCGCCCACATCTTCGAAGGTGAACGGCAGCTTGCCGCGGACCTGATCGTAGACGGTACTGGAAACGAGTATGCCGCCCGGCTCGGCCAGAGCTTCCAGCCGGGCCGCGATGTTGATGCCGTCACCGTAGATCCGGTGTCGTCGTGGATGACGTCTCCCAGATTGATGCCGATGCGAAACCGCATGCGGCGACTCTCGGACACCTCCTTGTTTCGCTCGGCCATCACGGTCTGGATCTCGGCCGCGCACTCGGTGGCGCCGATGACGCTGGGAAACTCGGCCATGATGCCGTCGCCGGCGGTGTCGATGATCCGTCCACCGTGTCGGCCGATCAGCGGCAGGATCACGCTCTGATGGGCCTTGAGGTCCCGCACGGTGGCAGCCTCATCCGCGTGCATGAGCCGGCTGTAGCCGGCGATATCGGCGGCGAGGATGGCCGCGAGCCGACGCCGAATCGAGGGCTCTTCGTCCATGACGTGTTCTCTCCGCTCGCACAGGCGAGCAGACCGTAGTGTCGCACACGTCCGGCGGCATCGCACGATCCGACGGACCTGACCTTGACGCCATCGCCGCTTCCAGACGATTCTCAAGCGCGTCAGCAGGTGCTCGGCGCCCGGCGAGCTCGCCGGGGAGCGCGCGAGCCACGATGCAGCCTCCGAGACCAGGGAGATCTGCCATGCTGCCGGAAGCCTCCGATCCAACCAGCCAGCACCAACGTGATGCCGCGGCGGCAGCTCCTGCGCGCTGCCGGGCTCGCGGGAGCCGCCATCCTGGTGCCCGGGCTCGCGCGCGCCCAGACCCCCGCCATGGGGCCCATGGCACCGCCGACCACGGTGACGACGCCGCCCCGGGACTTCGGCCCCGGCGGGGCGCCGACCACCTACTTCTCGGACCCCGACGTCATCACCGTGGAGCCGGCCTTCAACGGCCTCCGCCAGGCCAACACGCCGATCCAGCGCCTCTGGACCGGCGCGATGTGGAACGAGGGTCCGGCCTGGAACGGCGTGGGCCGCTTCCTCGTGTGGAGCGACATCCCGAACAACCGGCAGCTTCGCTGGATCGAGGACACCGGCCAGGTCAGCGTCTACCGCCTGCCGTCGAACAACAGCAACGGCAACACGTTCGACTTCCAGGGCCGCCAGCTCTCGTGCGAGCACCTCACGCGCCGGGTCGTCCGCTACGAGCACGACGGCTCCATCACGATTCTCGCCGACGCGTTCGAGGGAAAGCGGCTCAACTCTCCGAACGACGTGGTGGCGCATCCGGACGGCAGCTACTGGTTCACCGACCCGCCCTACGGCGGCCAGCTCTACGAGGGCACCCCGGACGCGCCCGGCGGGCCCAGCAATCCCCAAGGCCGGCTCCGGAACCGCGTGGGGCAGCCCGCGGAGATCGGAGCGGCGAAGCGCGAGCTGCCGACGAACTGCTACCGCATCGACCCGAGCGGACGGATCGACCTCGTGGTCAAAGAGGATGAGGTCCCGGACCCGAACGGCCTCTGTTTCTCGCCGGACTACAAGAAGCTGTACGTCGCCAGCACCGGGCGGGGCCCGGGCGACGCCGGCCCGGGCGGCAAGGGCGAGGTGTACTCGTTCGACGTGGGGAGCGACAACAAGCTCTCCGGCCACAAGCTCTTCAGCGACTTCATGGTCAACGGCGTCAAGTGCGGGCCGGACGGCCTCCGCTGCGACGTCAACGGCAACCTCTGGGTCTCGAGCAACGCCCGGAACGCCGTCGGCTACAGCGGCGTGACCGTCTGGACGCCCGAGGGCCAGCTGATCGGGCGCATCCGGCTGCCCGAGGTCTGCGGCAACATCTGCTTCGGCGGCCCGAAGCGGAACCGGCTGTTCATGGCGGCCAGCCAGTCGCTGTACGCGGTGTACGTCGCCACCCAGGGCGCCGCGCCCGCCTGAGCCGCGCTCGCCCGGCGACGGCCGGACTCGGCGCGCGCTCCCTCGGCTGTCCGCGAGGGGGCGCGCGCCGACGATGGCGCGACCGTCCGTTCAGACGCCGGCCGGCTTGACGGCCCGGCGAAACTCCCGGACCGGCAGCGTGTTCAACACGTCCGCCGCCCTCAGGAGCCCCCGCCGCGCCATGGCGATCCCGAAGCGGAGGTGCTGGAGCTCGGCGACGGAGTGCGCGTCCGTCGACACGACGAAGCGAAGGCCGCGGCGCAGGGCTTCGCGCTGCCAGCGCGGCTCCATGTCGAGGCGATGGGGGTTCCCGTTCACCTCGATCGCCACCCGTGACTCCGCGGCGGCGTCCAGCACCTCCTCCATCCGGCACGGGATGGGCGGGCGGCGCAGGACGTAGCGCCCGACCGCGTGGCCCCAGACCTTGAAGTGCGGATGGCGCATCGCCTGGACCAGGCGGCGGGTCATTTGGGCCTCGTCCATCCGGTGGCGGTTGTGGATGCTGGCGATGACGACGTCGAGCTGCTCCAGCACCGCGTCGGGATAGTCGAGCCGGCCGTCGGCGAGGATGTCGCTCTCCGTGCCGCGGAGGATCGTCAGCCCCTGTCACCCGCTCCTGGGCCTTCGCGATCTCGTCCCACTGGCGCCGGAGCCGGTCCAGCGGCAGGCCGCCCGCGTACGACGCGGTCGGCGAGTGGTCGGTGATGGTGATGTACCGCATGCCCATCGCCTGGGCCGCGCGGGCCATGACCTCGACCGTGTCGGCGCCATCCGAGTAGGTCGTGTGGCAGTGCACCATCCCCCGGATGTCCGACTCCTGGACCAGCCCGTCGACGCCGCACCGGGCGGCCGCCGTCTCGAGGTCGACCTCGTCGTCGCGCGCCTCCGGGGGCAGGTAGGGGAGCCCCAGCATCCGGTAGAGCTCCGCCTCGGTGTCGAGCGGTTGTCGGCACCCGTCCTTGGCCCGGACGAGCCCCGCGTGGTCCAGCACGAGGCCGAGCGACCTCGCCCGCTCGCCGAGTCGCGCGCGATGGGCCTCCGAGCCGGTGAGCGCGTGGAGGACGGCCGGGAACGCCGCCGGCGCCGCGGCCTCGGCCTCGACGAGCAGGCCATCGGAGACGCGGAACGTCACGCGGCTCGCCGTGCGCGCCAGGGGCGCGAGCGCCGGCGAATACCGGGCCACGTGGTCGAGGACCCGCTCCGGATCGTCGGCGCCGATGGCGACCACCAGGCGGTCGACCGTCTCCATGCGCCGGCGAAGCGCGCCGGCGAGCTCCGCCTGCGCGACGCCCGCGCCCGACCGGACGTGTGCCAAGAGCTGCTCGCCTTCCGACATCGCGCGGTGGAGGAGCGTCTGCTGACCCTGCGCCTCGAGCTGGCCGAGGGCGGCCCGGAGCGAAGCCTCCGTCTTCGGGCCGAAGCCCACGAACGCCACGCACGCGTCCGGCCTCCACGGCGGCCTGAAGGTCCTTGACCGAGGCGATCCCCAGCGCCTGGTGAAGCGCGGCGATGCGCGGGACGCTGAGACCCGGCACCTGGCTCAGCTCGAGCACGCCCGGAGGCAGCTCGGCCCTCAGCCGCTCGAGGAGCTCGCTCCGGCCCGTCTGGCGGAGCTCGCGGATCGTCCCGGCCAGCGCCGGACCGATGCCGGGGATCTCGGTGAGGCGATTCTGCGCGATCAGCGGCTCGAGGTCGGCGGTCAGCGCCTCGAGCGCCCGCGCCCCGCGCTCGTACGCGCGAGCCTTGAACGGATTGCCGCCCTGGGCCTCGAGGAGGAGTCCGATCTCATGCAGCAGTCTGGCGATCGCCAGGCGATCCATATCTCCAGCATACCCGTCGCCGGCTGACCTTCCCCGGGTGGCGCCCCCCGAGTACTCTACTGGCCGGAGGACACTCGATGAGAACCACGTTCGCGAGCTGGCCGGCCTGTGACGGTCCGGCCGCGGTCCACGCTGCCATCGGGATCCTGGGGGCGCCGCACGCCACGCCCTACCGCCGTGGCGAGTCGAGTCACTCGGCGGCCGCCCCGCAGGCCCTCCGCGAGGCGCTCACCGGGTACGCTCGCAACCGGGATCACTACGACTTCGACCTCGGCGACCTCCCGCCGACGGACGTCGAGGATTGCGGTGACGTTCCCGGCGACCCTTCCGATGCCGAGGGCAACCGGAACCGAATCACCGACGCGGTCCGCACGCTCCTCGATCGCCGCGCGGTGCCGGTCGTCCTCGGGGGCGACGATTCCGTGGTGATACCCGTGTTCCGCGCCTTCGAGGGGCATGGACCGCTGATGGTCGTCCAGATCGACGCCCATCTCGACTGGCGTGACGAGGTGCACGGCGAGCGATACGGCTACAGCAGCCCGATGCGCCGGGCGTCGGAGATGCCCTGGATCCGGCGCATGATCCAGGTCGGGCTGCGAGGGGTCGGAAGCGCGCGTGCGCTCGGAGGTGGCTGACGCCCGCGCCTGGGGCGTGGAGATCGTCACGGCCGAGGAGGTCCATCGCGCGGGCGTGGCGCGGGCGATCAGCCTCGTGCCCGATGGCGCGCCGTGCCTCGTGACGGTGGACTGCGACGGCCTGGACCCCTCGATCATGCCGGCGGTGGCGGCGCCGGCGCCGGGCGGGCTCACGTACTGGCAGGTCGTGGAGCTGATCCGGGGCGTGGCGCGGAAGGGGCGCATCGCCGGGTTCGATCTCGTGGAGCTCGCGCCGGAGCGTGACTTCCAGGGTCTGGCGGCGCGCACGGCCGCCCGGATCGTCTGCAACGCGATCGCCGCGATCGCCGCCGAGCCGGGCTCCCGCGACGTCCCCGACCCGTAGGGCCCCGCCCTCGGGTCGGCCGCCTCAGGCGACGTCGACGAGCGCCTCCGCGATCTGACCGAAGCGCCGCTCGCCGAGGGTGAGCTCGGCGCAGAGGACGTGCCGACCCTGGGCGCCGGTGGGCACCTCGACCGCGAAGCGGAGCGTGCCGCTCTCGCCGGCCGCGACGGCGGCCTCGGCCTCGCCGGGCGAGACGGACCAGCCCGCGGGCGCGACCAGGCTGCCGCGCGCGGTGGCCTCGCTCGTGCCGTGATTGGTCACCCGGAGCTCGAGGGTGAGCCGGTCACCCGGGCGCGCCGGGCTCCGGTAGGGATACAGCGTCGCGAAGTTCGGGTCGAGCGCGAAGTTGACCTCCGCCGGCACCGCGACCAGCGTCTTGAAGACGCCTTCCAGCTGGCGGGCCCAGCCGTGGAAGTCCTCGAGCATCTTCCGGTCGACGCGCAAGGCGCCCGTGTGCCCGGTGAGCAGCAGCTCCGGCTCGAACTCCATCAAGCGCCGGACTCCGACCGCGATCGAGTCGGACAGCATCTTGTTCCGATAGACCGGCGCCGCCGCGCGGAGGGGGCTCACCGCTCCCTGCAGGAGATTGTCCCCGGTGAAGGCCACGCGCGTCCCGTCGATCTCGCCGAAGAGGCCGAGGGCCCACCACGTGTGGCCCGGCATGTGGAAGACGTCGAAGGTCCAGCGGTCCCACGAGACCCGCCCGCGGTCGGGCAGCGCCCGGTCCACGCGGATCGGCTGGGGGAGGAGGCACGGGACGTTGTAGCCGGCCGGATTCGACACGATGTCGGCGAAGTTCTCGAAGATCCACGCCTGGGTTCCCTGCGTCTGCTGGAGCCAGGGGAGCCCGGCGAGATGGTCGTCGTGATAGTGGCTGGGGATCACGACGTCGACCGACCGCAGCCCGGCGACCGCCTTCAGCTCGTCGAGCGAGTGCTCGACGAAGCGCAAGTCCGCCGCCATGTGGTCCCAGCTCGGGAAGCCGTAGTCGAGGAGCAGCGCCCGCCCGTCGTCGGCCATCAGCGCGTAGCAGTTGGACACGGAGTGCGGGTTCGCCCAGAGGTGGGGGAGGACGTGGGCCTTCGGCTGGTCCACGGCGTGAGGCCAGATCGGCCACACGCGGTTCTTCCGCATCTCGGCCTGGAGGCCGTAGAGCACCCGGAGCTTGGGCTCGAGGAGGCGGATCGCCGTGCCGGCGTCGTCGGTCGGGTGGCCGTGCGACGGGCAGAGCCGCTGGAGCGGCAGGCCGCCGAGGAGGGTGACCGAGTGGAGCGCGGCGCCCACGCCGTCGGGCAGCCCGTATTGCCACTGAAGGTCGTGGATCGTGTGGACGTGGCCGGGCTCGGCGACCAGGTCCCCGCAGAAGCCGACGGCCACGCCGTCGACCTCGGCAAGAAAGGTGACGGACCCCTTGGTGTGACCGGGCGTGGGCAGCACCCGGATGTCGTAGCCGCGCCAGGTGAACGTCTCGTAGTCGCGAAGGGTCCGCGATATCCGCAGCGGTCGGGGAAGGGTGAAGCCGATGCCGGAGACGTCGTAGTTGTCGTAGATCCGCTTGAGCCGCCAGAAGGCGTCGGTCTCGGCGAAGAGCGCGGCCTCGCGCTCGGGCACCGCGATCGGGACGCCGCGCGCCTCGAGCAGATGATCGCCCTGGCACTGGTCGCGATGGTGGTGGGTGTGGAGCACCCAGTCGATCTGGCTCACGCCCGCCTCGTCGAGGTGCTCGAGAACCCCGCCGGAGCCGAAGTCGATCAGGAGCCCTCGGTCTCCCCGGGTGAGGAGGTAGACGTTGCACGTGTCCTGGAACCAGTAGAGGTTCGGCGAGAGCTGGACCAGGCCCCCTCCGGAGACGGCGTGGTGAGAGTGGCCGTGGCCGTGTTCGTGCGCGCGCATTCGCGACCTCCTCTGTCGAGTGTGCTTCGCGACCACCGCTTACTATAATGGAGCGGCCATGTTCGCGAACATCGGCCGGAGCGGGGATCGCGAACCGTGAGGACACTGCGCGGCCGCGAAAGCCTGGCGATGCTGTGCGCCCTGCTGCTCGGTGTCGATGCGGCGCTGTGGCTCCGGTCCGCGCCCGCGCAGCCCCAGCTCCAGACCGAGGGGCGGGTCGGCTCCTACCGGGTGCAGGACGTGGCCGACTTCAACCTGTCCGTGCGGTCCGCGCACCAGACGGCGGACGGCGTGTGGACGACGACGCCTCTCGGGGTGGTCTCACGCCATCTCGGTGACGTGACCTCGGAGACCCGCTCCGCGATCGTGGAGGTCATCAAGCCCTCGGCCGAGTCGCACGACCGGGTCATCGTCATGGTGACCCGCGAGGGGCTCCTGGACGACTCCGTGCGCGGGATCAAGGACCGCCTCGAGCTCGTGCGCGATCCTGCTGGGTTCTGGTCCATTGCCGGCGCGCTCCGGGCCTGGACCTGCCAGCCCGGGCGGGGGCACGTCGAGTACCTCGCCGACCCCTGCCGGTAGGAGGCCGCGCCGTGGGGCGAGCGCCCCGGCCGCGCGCCGGTCAGCCCCGCTCGAGGATGGCGGCCGGACTCTCGCCGGCGACCAGGCGCTCGGCGAGCGTCACGATCGGCACGCGCCGGTCCATGGCGGTCTTCTGGAGCAGGCGGAAGGCGACGGCCTCGCTGAGGCCGAGCCGGTCCATCAGGACGCCCTTCGCGCGCTCGACCGTCTTCCGCTCCTCGAGCGCCCGGCGGAGCCCCGCCGCCTCCTGTCCCACCCGCGCGAGCTGGGCGTACCGCGCGATCGCCAGCTCGACGGCCGGCGCGAGCTCCGCGGACCTCAGCGGCTTCACGAGGTATGCCATCGCGCCCGCCCGCCGCGCGCGCTCGATGACCTCGCGATCGGCATGGCTCGTCAGGACCACCACGGGGCAGGGACAGCGCCGGTCGATGTCGGCCGCCGCGTCGATCCCGTCGCGATCGGGCAGCCCGACGGCGATCACGGCCGCGTCGGGGCGCTCCCGGGCGACCAGCTCCACGCCTGCGCCCGCGGTGTGCGCCTCCGCCGCGATCGCGCCACCCGCCGCGGCTGACCGCGGCCCGCAGCACGTCCCGCGACGGAGCATGGTCGTCGATGACCACGATCCGCCAGCGCGGGGTCAGGCCTTGACGTCCCATCCCTGCCACCCGACCCTGCCCGGTCGAATCGTTTGGAAGTCAAGGCCTGACCCTCTAGTAGCTGAACGCCACGCCGAGGGTGCCGATGACCTGCACCTCGTCGCCGTCGTTGATCGCCTTCAGGTTGTCGCCGAGGTAGAGCACCTGGACGCCGCCCTTGACGAGCCACTTGCCGAACTCGGGCGGGATGAACGCCAGCGGCACCGAGAGGGTGGCACCGGCCGAGAAGTACCCGAAGGTGTCGTCCGAGCCGGTGCCGAACTCGTAGTAGTCGCTGAGGCTGAGGCCGACGGCGAGGGGCACCGAGAGCGTCAGCGGATAGGCGGAGTCGGCGAGGAACGTGTAGCCGGGGGCGATGCCGATCTGGGCGTAGACGCCCTCCTGGGCCCCGGCGTCCGCCTGGCCGTCGAACTCGAAGGCGATGAGGACGCTCGGGTTGAGGGCGAAGGGGCCGAGGAGCTTGGCGTCGTTGTAGCTGAACCCCAGGGCGACTTCCTGGACGGTGTTGAAGACGTTGTTGGGGCTCAGGTAGGCGGTGTAGATGACGGAGGCGGTGAGGTCCTCGAGGAGGACGGCCGAGAGCTTGAAGTAGCCGTCGAGCTCGTACCAGACCTTGGGCTCCGTGGCGGTGAGGCTGTCGGAGCCGCTCGGCCCCGTGTGCAGGCTGTTCCACATGCCGGCGGTGAGCGAGAGGGACGTGAGCGCGCCGGCGTTCTCGACGAGCTTGAAGGTCAGCTCGCCGTAGGGCTGGAGGATGAGGTCTTCGGTCTCCTGCTTGATGCCGCGGAAGAAGTAGGCCGAGGTCCAGTCGACGCCGGCGCTGATCGACAGCCGGCCGGTGTTGACGGGCTTGGCCTCTTCGGGAGCCGCCGGGGCGGGCGTCGCGGCCGGCGGCGCGGGCGTCTGGGCCAGGGCGTGCCCGGCGGCGACCAGGCTGAGCGCGGCCGCCAGCGCGAGCGCGGGCGTTGCGCGACGGCGAGCCGGCCTTCCGGGGTGCAGTGCCTTCGTTCGGTCCTCGTCCATGAGACGGCCTCCTCGGGTCGACGGTGTCCCGGCGCCCCGCAGGCCGTCGGAAGACGCACGGCGCCACGGGGATGGCGCCGTTGCCACGTGCGATGTCGTTGACTGCCGCGGTCGATTCAGGAGGAAAGCAAGGCCGATGCCCGGACTGGGGCGCAGGTGTGACAGGGCGCAGGAGAGCTTTCGCCGTCGTGGGTTGCGGCGTGCCTTCGGCCGTGCGCGCGCCCGTCAGACGCGGGCTGGTGCCGCGACGCTGGGCAGGCTGCCTATCCCCTGGGCAGCTGCCGGGGACGGGCTTTCAGCGCACGACGAGCACTGGGACCGGCGCGCGCGAAACGGCCCCCTCGGCGACGCTGCCCAGGAGGAGGCGCTCCATGGCGCCGACGCCCCGCGCGCCGAGGACGAGCGCGTCTGCGGCGTGCGCGGCCGCGAGGAGCTCGTCCAGCGGACGGCCCGTACGGACCTCGATCCGCACGCGCCACCCGGCCCGCTCGAGTCGCGCCTGGGCGGCGGCAAGCTGCCGCCGCGCCGCCGCGAGACGCTCGTTCTCGATCTCGGCCGCCTCGCTGGCCACCACGGCGCGCATCTTCGAGGGCAGGAGGCCGGTCGAGGGAAGCCGGATCGGCTCGACGACGCTGAGGAGACGCACCCGGCCGCCTCGCGGCGGGGGGAGCGCGGCGACGAACGCCACCGCCTGGCGGGCGTGGGGCGAGCCGTCCACGCCGATCAGGAGCCGCCGCGGCGCTCGCGCCGACCCGCGGACGACGAGCACCGAGCACCGCGCCTCGCGCACGACGGCCCGGCCCACACTCCCGAGGAACATGCGCCCGATCGCACCCAGTCCCGCGTGAGCCGACGACGATCGCTCGCGCTCCGAGCTTCCGGGCCTCGGCGAGGATCCCCGGGACGGGCGGGGCCGCCGTCACCATCACCTCGGCGCCCGGCCATCGTCGCCGCAGCCGGCCCTGCGTACGCTGGGCCTCGGCCCGAGCCACGTCGACGAGCGCTTCCCACACGGCGGCGGACGCCTCGGTGAGCACGGGAGTCCCCCGGGCGATGACCCCGTGTCCGGTGCTCTGGCGAGGCCACGGAAAGGCGATGGCGGCCTGGGTGGCGGCACGCGCCGACGGGCTGCCGTCGGTTGCGACGAGTACCGGGAACCTGCGCTGGGCCATGGGTCTCCTCGCTCGCTAGGGTGTCGGCCACCGCCGAGTGTACCCGAGGAGGGGCCCCGGCGGTGGGCCTCCTCTCGGCCGCTGGCGCCGCTTGCTGGCCCGAAGGGCCGTGGTGTACCGTCGCCACGCGTCCCGGGGCGAGATCGAGCCGGCGGGCGCGGAGGAGAGACCAGATGGCGACCGTTCAGGAGCTGAAGGCGCGCGCGAGCGCCCAGATCGAGCGCCGCAAGGACGAGATCGTGGCGATCAGCGACCACATCATGCGGCACCCCGAGGCGGGCTACCGCGAGGTGCGGACCGCCGCGTACGTCGCCAGCTGTTTCGGCAAGATGGGGCTCGACTGCCGGGAGGGGCTCGCGCTGACCGGCGTCAAGGCGCGTCTCCGGGGCCGCTCGTCCGGCCCCACGGTCGCGGTCCTCGGGGAGCTCGACTCCCTCATCGTCGCGGAGCACCCCTTCGCGGACCCGGTCACGCACGCCGCGCACGCGTGCGGCCACAACGCCCAGGTGGCGTCGATGATCGGCGCCGGCATGGGGCTCCAGACGGTCATGGACGAGCTGGACGGGGACGTGGTGCTCTTCGCGGTGCCCGCCGAGGAGTACATCGAGGTGGAGTGGCGGCTCGGGCTCCGCGAGCAGAGCAAGCTGGAGTTCCTCGTCGGCAAGGCGGAGCTCATCCGGCTCGGCGAGTTCGACGACGTCGACATGGCGATCATCACGCACACGAACGCCCGGCCCGAGGACGGCCTGGCGAGCGTCGGGGACACGCACAACGGGTGCGTGGTGAAGTTCATGCGCTTCCTCGGCAAGGGCGCCCATGCGGGGAGCGCCCCGCACCTCGGGATCAACGCGCTCAAGGCCGCGCAGGTCGCGCTCCATGCCATCGACGCCAACCGGGAGACCTTCCGGGACGACGACACGATCCGCGTCCACCCGATCATCACGCGGGGCGGCGAGGCGGTGAGCGCGGTGCCGGCCGACGTGCGGCTCGAGACGTTCGTCCGCGGAAAGACCGTGGAGGCGATCGCCGACGCCTCGCGGAAGGTCGACCGGAGTCTCCGAGCCGGGGCCCTGGCGATGGGCGCCCGCGTGCAGATCACGACGATCCCCGGCTACATGCCGCAGCAGATGGACGCGAACCTGGTCGCGCTCTCGCGCGCGAACTGCGCCGCCGTGGTAGGCGAGGCGAACATGGGCCGCCCGCGCCACTCCACCGGATCGACCGACGTCGGGGACCTGGGCTTCATCATGCCCGAGGTGCACCCGCGCGCCGGCGGCGTCCAGGGCACGATCCACGGCGCGGACTACGTGGTCGTCGACCACGTGCTGGCGGCGGTCAATCCCGCCAAGGCGATGGCGATGACCGTGATCGACCTGCTCCACGACGGCGCCCGCGAGGCCCGTCGCGTCAAGGCCGAGGCGGGGCCGAAGCTCTCCCGCGAGGAGTACCTCGCCCTGGTCCGACGCTTCGGGTCGTTCGAGGAGTACCCGGGAGCGTAGCCCGCGCTCCCGGCGGGCCGTGCCGGGACGGCGCGCCCATGTCACCAGTGTTCGCCGGCCGTTCGCCGTCCGGGCCATCGCGCCGGGCCTCCGGGGGCCTTCGTCGACTCGTCCAGCTCTGGCTGACCGGCATCGTGGCGGCGGTGGCCGTCACGGGCGCATCGGCGATGGGCTGGCTCGAGCCGCTCCAGGTGCGGACGCTCGATCTCGTCCAGCGTCTCGGAGGACAGCGGTTCCCGCCGGAGGTGGTGATCGTCGCGATCGACGACGCGGCCTTCGAGAAGCTGGGGGCCCGTCAGCCGATCCCACGGGCCTACCTGGCGCGCGTGCTGCGCGGGATCGATCGAAGCGGCGCGGCCGTCGTCGGACTGGACATCGCGCTGTCCGTCCCGACGAGCGTCGAGGACGACGCGACCCTTGCTGGCGCGATCCGAGCCCTCGGCGGCCAGAGTTCGGGTGGGCGGCACCGACTGGTTCTGGTCGACGCGCGGCTCCCGGAGACAGGCCCTCTCGCTGATCCGGCAGTCGTCCGGGCGGCGCCGCGGGGATCGGACCGCATGCCCATCGACGACGACGGGGTCATTCGTCGCGTGGCGATCGCTCCCCCGGGCTCCGGGGGAGGATCGGTGCCGGCGTTTGCCCTCGCGATCCTGGCTCAGCTCGACGGCGTCGACGCGCCGGCTCCAAGCGCCGGCGAGCTCTGGCGAATCAACTTCGTGGGGCCGAGCGGGAGCTTCCTCACGATCCCGAGCGACGCGCTCGCCGAGCTCGGCCAGGCCGACACTCCGCCGGTGGCCGAGGACAATCCACTGCGCGGCCGGATCGTTCTGGTCGGCGCCACGTTCGCGGAGAGCCGCGACTTCGTCCAGACGCCGGTCGGCCGCATGGCCGGGGTGGAGGTCCACGCCAACGTCGTCCACATGCTGGCGACGCGGTCCTTCATCCGTCCGGCCGGCTGGCTCGCGAGTCTCGGGATCCAGCTCGCCGCCGTTGGCGTGACGGGGCTCCTCCTCGCCTGGTGGAGTCCGATCGTCGGCACCCTGGTCGCGCTCGTCCTCGCGGTCGCGATCGGCGTTCCCGCGAGCTACCTCGCCTTCCACGGCGGCGGATACGCCGTCGACTTCGTCCTGCCCGTCATCGTCACGTGCCTCACCGGGATCGGCGCGGAGGCCTTCGCCCGTCGTCGGTTCCGCGACTCGTTCGGGCGGTACGTCGGACGCGACGTCATGGAGGAGGTGCTCGCCGAGAACCCGACCCTCGAGGGCGCTCGGCGCGAGGTGTCCGTTCTCGTGTCGGATCTCCGCGGCTTCACGACCCTGTCCGAGACCATGGCCGCCGAGCGGGTCGCCGGCCACCTCAACGAGTACTTTCCGGCGATGATCGACGCGATCTTTGCCGAGCGGGGGATGGTCAACGACTTCATCGGCGACGGGATCCTCGCGGTCTTCGGGGCGCCGCTGCCGGACCCCGACCACGCGTGGCGCGCGGCCCGCGCCGCGCTCTCGATGCAGGCGGCGCTCGAGCGGCTGAACACCGAGTGGGCGGAGCGCGGGATCACGACGCTTCGCATGGGCATTGGCGTCCACACGGGGGTGGTGTTCGCCGGCAACGTCGGAGGGTCGTCCCGGATCAAGTACACCGTGATCGGCGACACGGTCAACGTCACGGCCCGCCTGGAGGGGCTGAACAAGGACCTGGGGACGACCACCCTCGTCACGGCGGAGGCCGAGCGGGTCCTCCGTGGCCGGATCGAGACGCGGTACTGTGGGGAGGTTTCGGTGAAGGGGCGCGCGGAGCCGCTCCGCGTCTACGAGCTCTTGGCAGCGGTGCCGGGTGGGACCGGGGGAGGGGCCAGTGGACCGTGACCCGAGGGTGCGCTTGCCGGACGGGAGCCGGGGGTCGACGGCACGCGCACACCGACACCTGGCGGTGGCGGCCGTGCTCGGCCTGGGAGTGCTCTGGGGCGGCGCGGCCCTCGCCGCCGACGCGGTCGCCGTCCTCACCGAGATCCGCCCGGGCAAGGGCGAGGTCCGCGTGAAGCGCCCGGAGGACGCGGACTGGACGGCGCCACGCGCCCTGCAGGCCCTCCGCATGGGAGACCAGGTGCGCGTCACCGCCGACGGTCGCGCCACGCTCGCCTTCGCCGGCGGCGGCGCCCAGACGGTGACCGCCTCCAACTCGCCGTTCGCCGTGCAGGCGCCCCGAGGGGAGACCACGGCGGATCGCGCGAAGGGCCTCGTGGCCGGTGTGACGCAGTTCCTGCTCGGCCAGCCCAAGCCCCCGACCTACCAATCGCTCTCGGTTCGTGCGGCCACGGCGCCGCCGAGGATCGTGGCCCCGCGAGACACCCGGGTCCTTCCGGATGCCGTCACCTTCGAGTGGACCGGGCCCACGCGGTCTGACTACCGGGTTCGGCTGATGGGGGCGTCGGGCGTCGTCTGGGAGCGGGGCGACATTCCCCGGCGCCCGCTGACGTATCCCGCGACGGCGCCGCCGCTCACTCCGGACGCCCGCTACAGCTGGACCCTCGAGGCGCCGGGCCACCCGGCTCAGCGGGTCGACTTCTTCGTCGTGTCCGAAGCCGACGCCGCCCGCGTCCGCTCGGCGCTCGCCGACCTCACGCCCGCCGCGCTCGGAGGAGAGGACGGAAGCCCGCTCGCGCTCATGCGGGCGGGGCTTTTCCTCCAGGAGGGTCTCCACGCCGAGGCCCGTCGCGAGCTCCTGGCAGCGGTGGCCCGGGATCCCGACGAGCCCACGCTCCGCCAGCTCCTCGGCTACGTGTACGATCGGATGGCGCTCCCCGACCTGGCCGCCCAGGAGTTCGACGAGGCGGAGTTCCTGGCGACCCGGAAGCCCTGATGGACCGGGCGTCTCGGAAGGAGGCTGGCATGCTGGGATGGCTCGCGTCGGGAGCCTTCGTCGTCTCGATCGTCTTCCTGGCCGGGGCACCCGCGGCGGCGCAGTCGCCCCCCGCCGCCACCGTTCCGACGGACGCGACGCTTCGGCGGGCGTGGGACCTCAGGGCGGAGGCCTTGAAGGATCTCCAGGAGGGACGATTCCGGGACGGCATCCTCAAGGCGCGCGAGGCGGCCACGCTGCGCGAGGCGGCGCTGGGTGCCGACAACCTGGAGGTCGCGGAGGCCCTCGATATCCTCGGCCGGCTCCTCGAGCGGAGCGGGGACTATCCGGCGGCCCGGTCGACTCTCGAGCGCGCGCTCCGGATCAAGGAGTCCCAGCTCGGCGGGAAGCACGCGGACGTCGCCGACACGCTCGAGGCCCTGGCGATGGCGGTCCAGCAAGCGGGAGACCTCGGCCAGGCGCGTCCGCTCTACGAGCGGGGGCTCCGTATCCGGGAGGACGTCCTCGGCTCCGACGCCGCGGAGGTAGGAGCGGCGCTCACCGGCCTGGGGTGGGTACAACTCGATCAGGGGGACCTGTCGGTCGGGCGCGTCACCCTCGAGCGGGCCCTCCGGATCCGGGAGCGCACGCTCGGCCCGAATCACCTTCGAACGAGCCAGACGCTGGCCCATCTCGGTCGGCTCTACCGGGACGTCCGAGAGTACGACCAGGCGCGGGCGACCTTCGAGCGCGCGCTCCGCATCCAGGAGCGGGTCCTGGGTCCCGATCATCCCGACCTCGGCTACGTCCTGACGCATTTCGGCGCCCTCTACGAGCGACTGGACGACTTCGCCCAGGCCCGACCGCTCATGGAACGCTCGCTCGCGATCCGCGAGAAGACCCTCGGCCCCAACCACCCGAGCGTCGCGTGGAACCTCACCCATCTCGCGATCGTGTTTCGGGGGAGCGGCGACAACGCGGCGGCCCTGCCGCTGATCGAGCGTGCGCTCCGGATCCAGGAGCAGGCGCTGGGCCCGAGCCATCCGCAGCTCGCGGAGACGCTCCGGAACCGAGCGCGCATCGCTCAGGGACTCCGGAACTACCCCCTGGCGCGGAGCGACCTCGAGCGCGCCCTCCAGATCTCCGAGCGGGCGCTCGGACCCACGCACCCCCGGACCGGCCTCATCCTCAACAACCTCGGGATCGTGTTCTGGGAGACGCGCGACCTCGGGCGGGCGCAGGCGACCCTCGAGCGGGCCGTGCTGGTTCTTCGGGCAGGCGGGCTGCCCGAGATCCACTGGCGCACGGCGAACCTCCTCGGGCGGCTCCACGAGCGGAACGGCAAGCGTGCGGAGGCGGCGGTCGCGTACGGGGAGGCCGTGACGGTCATCCGGGGGCTCGCCGGCGCCCTGGCTGGCCAACAGTCGCGAGCGCAGTACCTCGAGTCCGCCAACCGGCTCGCGGTGTTCGACTCCCTCGCGCGCGTCCTGCTGCGCCTGCACGAGCGCGACGGCGCCAAGGGCTACGAGCTCGAGGCCCTGGCGGCGATCGAGTCCAAGAAGGCTCTGCTCGTCGCGACCACGATGGCGGCGGCCCGCCCCACGCTCCAGGATCCCGAGGCGCGGCGCATCGCCCGTGACGTGGGCCAGAAGCGTGCCGAGGCGACCCGTCTCGAGCGCGCGCTCCAGGCCGAGCAGGGGAAGGCGCCCGGGGAGCAGCGCCCGCAGCGGATCGAGGAGCTCACGAAGGAGCTCGGCCAGACGAAGGGTGAGTACCTCGCGCAGGTCCAGGCCTTTCTCGGGCGCTACCCGCGCTACCGCGCTCAGTTCGTCGAGCAGCAGACCGTCGATCCGAAGGCGATCGCGAAGTTCGCGGAGCGCCTGCCGGCCGGGACGCTCGCCGTCCAGTACTTCGCGGCACCGGACGCCCTGTACCTCTTCGTCGTGGCGCCGGCGGAAAGTTCCAGGTCCGCACCCACGGGATCGCGCAGAAAGATCTCTACGACCTCGTCCGGGCCTACCGGACGCAGCTCGACCGCGCTGCCACCCAGCGGCTGCCGTGGACGGTCGACGGCTCCGAGGTCTACCGCCGCGACGTGGCGCCGCTCAAGGATCTCTCCGACAAGCTGGCCAGCCACCTCCTAGGGCCCATCGAGCCGGAGCTGGGCGCGCACAAGGACGTGATCTTCTTCCCGAACGACCTCCTGCTCTATCTCCCGATTCACGCGCTCACCCGAAAGCAGCCGGACGGCGCCGCCCGCTTCCTCGCCGAAACGCACCGGGTGAGCTACGTGACCCAGCTCGAGCTGGTCGACCTCCTGAGTCCGCTCCGGACGGCGCCCGACTCGCCCCTCCTCGCGCTGGCGAACCCGGACGGCACGCTGCCGGCCGCGAGTCGCGAGGTGAAGGAGCTCGCCCGCATCCGGCCGGGGTGACCGCGCTCGACGGGGCGGAAGCGACCAAGCTGCGGTTCCTCGAGCTGGCGGCGAAGTTCTCCGAGCTTCATTTGGCCACCCACGGCGTCCTCGACCCCGAGCAGCCGGAGCGTCGTACCTCCTGCTGGCGGGGACGACCAGGCAAGCCAGCGGCTGACCATCGGCGATATCGCCGGCCTGTCCTTGCCGCCCAACACCCTCGCGATCCTCTCCGGGTGCGAGACCGGAGCTCGGCGAGCAGGTTCCGGGCGCCGCGCTGGTGACGCTGGCGGCCGCCTTCAGCCAGGCCGGCTCGCAGTCGATCGTCGCCTCGCTCTGGAAGGTCAGCGACGTGGCCACGCGGGACTTCATCGTGGCCTTCCACCGGGCGCTGCCGCAGGCGGCCGCGCCGGCGCGCTCCAGCAGGCGCAGCTCACGCTCCTCGGGACCCTCGCGACCGCGCACCCCTACTACTGGGCGCCGTTCCTTTTGCTCGGCGCCCGCTGACCGGCGGGCGCCCCTTCATACTGGAGGCTCACGTGATCGACATGACCCTCGAGATCGCCGAGAAGGCCGTCCGGGCCGCGCAGGCCCGCGCCCGCGAGCTGGGGACCCCGATCACCGTCACCGTCGTCGACGAATCCGGACGGCTCGTCTTGTGCGCGCGCGGGAACGGGACGGGGTTTCTCACCACGGACACCTCGCGCGGCAAGGCGGTGGCCGCTGCGAACTTCCGGCGCGCGACCAAGGAGATGGTCGAGCTCGCGCGGGAGCACCCCGCGTTCTGGAACGCGCTCCCGGGCGTCGTGCCCGGCGAGGTCCTGGCCAGCACCGGCGGCGTGCCGATCGCGGTCGGCGGCCGCGTCGTCGGCGCGATCGGCTGCGGCGGCGGCACCGGGGAGCAGGACCACCAGTGCGCCCTGGCCGGCGCGGCGGCGGTCTAGCCTAGATCGTCCGCGGCCACGCGACGAACCCGGTGCCCGGTGCGCCAGGCGAGCGTCGGCGCGTAGCCGAGCACCTCGGCCGGGCCGGTGGTGAAGGGGAGCGCCGCGATCCAGGCGAGGAGCTCCGCGGTTCCGCCGGAGCCGGCCGCCTCCATGCGCTCGACGGTGCACTCGCGCACGATCCGCGCGTGATCGCCCTCGGCGAGGAGGTCGAGGAACCAGCGGTCGAAGGCCTCGTCCACCTGGAGGTACCGGGGCCCGCCCGGCTCGTGGGACAGGCCCCCGGTTGCGATCACGGCGACGCGCTCGCCGGCGGCCCAGCGGGTGGTCACGATCTCGTGAAGCGCCTGGCCCAGCCGGTAGGCCCGCTCGGACGAGGGGATGGGCGGCACCGTGCAGTTGAGCGTGATCGGCACCAGCGGGATCTGCATGCCCGGTGTGAGGTAGTGGAGCGGCACGGAGATCCCGTCGTCCAGCTCGAGACGAGTGAGGTACGCGAACATGATCCCGAGCCGGGCGCCTTCCCGGACGATCGCGCGGGCGAGGTCCGGGCGACCCTGCACGCGGTACTTGGGCAAGGCGAGCCACTCGTCGAACCAGTCCGCCGGGCCCACGTGCTCGGCGCCGATGCCGACGGTGTAGTCCGGGATGTTGTTGATCGGCCAGTTGAGGAGGTGGTCGTTCGCGAGCATGAGGAGGACGTCGGGCCGCGCCGCCTCGAGCCGCCGGCGGAGCTCGCCGTAGCCGTCGAGCACGAGCTTCTGATCCGCCTCGGGCGCCTGGTGGAACCACCCGGTGAGCCCCGGGGCGTGGGTCGCGGCCATGGCGGCGACGACCGTGGCCATCGGCGCGCCTACCGTCCGTCGGGGTACGCGCGCCGGAAGGCCTCGAGGGCCGGGTGCGCGTTGGAAGCGCCCGCCGCGCCGAAGGACAGGCGGAGGATCTGGGACACGTAGTACTGGTGCACGCCCATGTCGTTGAGGCGCCGGACATCGGCGGTCTTGACCGCCTCGATCTCGGCCGCCGACAGGCCGAACTCTCGGGCCAATCCGTCGAAGTCCTGGCGCCACCGCCGCCGGAGATCGGCGTCCCGGCGAACGTGGAAGATCATCTGGTTCAGCGGCAGCGTGCGGTCGACCTTCTCGACGTGTCCCATCAGGCGGGGACCGCCAGGACGAAGTCGAAGGCCGCCGCCTTGAGCCCTCCCCCGTCGCGCACGGTCAGGACCAGCTCGGGCCGGAAGATGGAGTCGCGCAGGTTCCCGGGCTCGTCGGGGAAGTAGAGCTGGGTGGTGAGGACCGGCTGGTTCGGCGCCTGCACGCGCACGTGGAAGTGCCGGGTGCGCCCCGAATACGCGCCCGGGACGACGCTCTCGAGCCGGTAGCGGCCCTGCTGGTCCGCGAACTGGTGACCTCGCAGGCGATAGCCGGCATTGTCGTACGCGCCCCCGTCGTCGGCCTGCCAGAAGTCGAGCAGCGCCCCCGGGATGGGCCGGCAGGCCGTCGACAGCACCGTGCCGGCGACGACGATCCGCGTGCCGGCCATCCCCGGCTCGAGGAGCGACGCGCGGCGCGGCGAGCGCGGCTTGAAGAACGGGCCGGCCGTCTGGGCCGGGGTCGCCTGGCCCTTCTCGACGCAGCTCGGCGTGGGGGGCAGCGTTCCGGACTGGGCGTTCGCGCGCCGCCCCACGAGGGCGGCCAGGGCGGGGAGGGCGAGGGCCGTGCCCAGGAACTCTCGGCGTGGCGGCCGGCTGTGATCATCCGTCATGACGATCCCTCCGTGTCCATGCGGTCATGCTTCCCCTAAGGATACGGTAGCGGGTCGTCGAGCGCCCGGCGATCCCGGAGTGGGTTCGGGTGGCATGGCGGAGGGCATGGCGGCTAGTATGGAGTGAGAGCCGGGCCCCGAGAGGGACATGAGATGCGGGTCGTCCTGTTGTGTGCCCTGTCGGTCCTCCTGCCGACACCGGCCGCCGCCGACGAGGCCCTGTGGGCGCTCCTGCGCGGGGGCGGCCAGGTCGTGCTCATGCGGCACGCGACGACGACCCCCGGTGTCGGGGATCCGCCCGGCTTTCGTCTCGGCGACTGCCCCAGCCAGCGCAACCTGACCGACGCCGGCCGTGACGAGGCGCGACGGATCGGCGCCGCCTTCCGGTCGCGTGACGTTCCCGTGGGACGTGTCCTCTCGAGCCGCTGGTGCCGCTGTCTCGAGACGGCGCAGCTCGCGTTCGGGCGCGCGGAGCCGTGGGACGTGCTCGACTCGATCTTCGAGGATCGGCATCACGAGCCGGAGCGCACCCGGGCCCTGCGCCAGGTGGTTGGCGGACGCCCGGCCGACGGCAACCTGGTCCTGGTCACGCACGGCGCGAACATCGTCGCCCTGACCGGCGTCAGCCCCGCGCCCGGCGAGTTCCTGGTGCTGTCCGCCGAGCCGGGCGATCGGTTCCGCGTGGCGGGTCGCATCGCTCCGGCGGCGCTCCGGTAGCCATGGGCGCGCGATTCGGGCGGCGGCGACTGCTCCATGGCCTCGTGGGCACCGCCGCCATGGCCATGAGCCGCCCGGTCCGGCTCCAGGCCGAGGAGGGGGCGCGCGAGGCGATGGCGCGAGCCGCGCTGGCGTTTCTCGGGACCCTCGATCCTCGGCGGACGCGGCAGGCCACGTTTCCCTTCGGTGACGCCGAGCGCCTGAACTGGCACTACGTGCCCCGCAAGCGCGAAGGTCTCCCGCTCAAGGACATGACGTCACCCAGCCGGGCCGCGGCCCACGCGCTGTTGCAGGCGGGGCTCTCGGCGGTCGGCTACGCGAAGGCGAGCGACGTCGTGCGGCTCGAAGGCGTGCTCCGACAGCTGGAGACGTTCGGCGGCTTCATGCGGGATCCCGACAACTATCTGCTCACGGTCTTCGGCAGCCCCGGGCCCGGCGCGGCGTGGGGGTGGCGGTTCGAGGGCCACCACCTCTCCCTCAACTTCACCATCGTCCCCGGCCGGGCGGTGGCCGTGACTCCCGCCTTCTTCGGCGCGAACCCCGCGGAGGTCCGCT
The DNA here is from genome assembly GCA_963799055.1 of uncultured Candidatus Rokubacteria bacterium. GTDB lineage: Bacteria > Methylomirabilota > Methylomirabilia > Rokubacteriales > DASRDR01 > DASRDR01. The sequence continues at coordinate 481,312 of CAWCVP010000011.1, read as the reverse complement.
CGGGCGCCCTGAAGGGGCTGCGCGTTCTCCAGGCCGAGCAGGATCTCGGTCTGGCGCTGGCCCGGAGCCTCGACTCCGCGCAGCGCGCCCGCGTCACGATCGCCGAGTCGTCCCTGGGGGACATCGTCAGCGGCCCGGGCCGCGGAGACTCCCTGAAGGCGCCCGCCGGCGCGGCCCTCGGCGACCTCGGCGCCGAGTCGCGGGCGCTCGCGCGGCGGCTCCTCGAGACCTACGCGCGCAACATGCGCGCCGACCTGGCGGAGAGCGAGCTGCGTCGGATCGACGCCGCCGGGATCGAGAAAATCCACTTCGCCTGGGCCGGGCCGGTCGATCCTGGGCGACCTCACTACTACCGCCTCCACGGCCCGACCGTGCTGATCGAGTACGACAACACGCAGAACGACGCGAACCACATCCATTCCGTCTGGCACGATCCCCGGAACGACTTCGGTGTCGACGTGCTGGGCGCCCACTACCGGGCCGGACCCCACCACGCCTGACCGAGCGGGGCGTCGCCGGTCAGGATCGAGGCGGCAGGGACAGGGGGACGCCGGACCGGAGGACGACCAGCGTCAGGAGCTGGGCGATCAGGAGGCGGAGGTGCGTGGCCTCCGCGCCCGTCTCGAAGATGAGCAGGATCTCGTCCAGCAGGATGAACGTGCTCCAGAGCCCCAGGCTCACCACGAAGGCCGGGCCGAGCGACGGCCCTCCCGGCTCCCGGGCCGCGCGCCAGAAGAGCCACGCCGCGAGCATCTCCCAGCCGACGACGCCCGCCAGGAGAACCGGGTTGAGCCAGGCTGGGGCGCCGAACTTCCCCGTGCTGGCGGCGATGAACGCGAGGTTGCCCGAGACCCAGCGCCATCCGGCCGGGAGGAGATGGAAGTGGGCGAGGAGGTCGGTGAGGTTCGAGAGGGCCACGATCAGAAAGTAGAGGCCCCAGAACCCGAGGAGCAGGGGTCCGATGAGATGCCCGATCCCGCCCATCGGCGCGATTGTACGCCGGCTGCCCGGCCACGCGGCCAGAGTGCGATCGGTCCTCTCCGGCTGCGGTGGCGTGCCGCGCCCCGTTGGAGCTATGCTGGACGTGGGCGCTGGACGAACGGCGCCCAGCAGGGTCGTCTGATCGTGAAGCAGAACCTCGAGCGCGAATTGAAGCTCGACGTCGGGCCGGGATTTCGCTTGCCCAGGCTCCCCGGCCGGGCGTTCGCTCCGCGGGTGTTCCTGTCCACCTACTACGACACTCCCGATCATCGCCTGGCCCGGGATGGCGTCACGGTGCGCTGCCGCACGGCCGGCCGACGGCACCGATGGCAGGTCAAGCTCCCGCGGCGGGCGGCGCGCCTCGAGCTGGAGCTGCCCGGATCGCCGGCGCGGCTCCCGGACGAGCTGCGGCGACTCCTCACGGTCTACACGCGGGGCGCGCCCCTCACCCCGGTCGCCACCCTGCGGACCCGGCGGTCAGGTGTCCTGGTTCGGGAGCACGGGAAGCCCGTCGCCGAGGTGGTGCTGGATTCGGTCTCGGTCCTCGACGGGCGGAGGGTGAAGCGGCGCTTCCGCGAGGTGGAGGTCGAGCTGGTCGGTGACGGGAAGGAGCAGGTCCTCGAGCAGCTCGGAGCCACGCTCCGTGCGCGAGGGGCCATCGAGAGCGACGGGCGCCCGAAGGTCTTCCGGGCGCTCGGACTCGAGGTATCCCTGACGACCGGCCCGGCCCGCCCGGCGGACACCCCGCTCCAGCGCGTCCTCGATGCGCTGCGCACCCAGCTGGACGCCCTGCGCGCCCACGATCCCGGCACGCGACTCGGCGCCGACCCCGAGGAGCTCCATCAGATGCGGGTGGCCACTCGCCGGTTGCGCTCGATCCTGCGGGCGGCCCGGCCAATGCTCGCCGCCGCTCCGATCGCGGCGCTCCGGGAGGAGCTGGCGTGGCTGGGGTCGGCGCTCGCCGTCCGGCGCGATCTCGACGTGCTCCGTGAGCACCTGGAGAGCGAGCTGGCGGCCCTCGAGCCGCGTGATCGCCGAGCCGGCCGGGCGCTCCTGCGGCGTCTGGACCGCGTGCGGGAGGACGCCCGGGGCAGGGTCCTGGCCGCCCTCGACGACCCCCGGTACCTTGCGCTGATCGATCGCATCGAGGAGACGATCGCGAGTCCACCGGTGGTGGAATCGGACATGTCGCTGCGGGACGTGGCCGCCCGCGCGTTCAAGAAGCTCTGCCGGACCGTGGAGGCGTTGCCGGAGACGCCGAGTGACGAGGACCTCCACGCCGTGCGGATCAAGACCAAGCGAGCGCGCTATGCGGCGGAGCTGGCCGCCCCCGAGGTCGGCCGCCCCGCCGAGCGCCTGGTCGATCGCCTCAAGAAGCTCCAGGACCTCCTCGGCGCGCACCAGGACGCGGCGGTGGCCGAGACGCGTCTACGGGAGCTGGCAGGCGAGGGGCCCGGCCGCGGGACCGGGCTCGTCGCGGGCCTCCTGGTCGAGCGTCAGCGCGCGCGTCGGCTGGCGGCGCGCGAGGCCTTCACGGAGTGGTGGCCGAAGGTTCAACGGCGGGGTCGCAAGGCCTGGCGCTGAGCGAGACCGCGTAACGACCTGAGCGACAGGAGGTCCCGATGCTGCGGACATTGGCACAGAACTGGTGGGCGATCGTCCTGCGCGGGCTCTGCGGCGTGCTCTTTGGCCTGAGCGCGTTCGCCTGGCCCGGGATCACCCTGGCCATCTTGGTCTCGCTCTACGGCGCCTATGCCCTCATCGAGGGGGCGTTCGCCGTCGCGGGGGCCGTGATGGGTCGCCGGGCAGGCGCGTTTCCCTGGGGAGTCCTGCTCGCCGGCCTGGCCGGGATCGCCATCGGGGTCATTACCTTCATGTCGCCCGGAGTCACCGCGATCGCCCTGGTGTACCTGATCGCGGCGTGGGCCGTCCTCCGGGGGGTGTTCGAGATCATCGCGGCCATCCAGCTCCGGAAGGAGATCGACAACGAGTGGCTGCTGGGCCTCGCCGGTCTCCTGTCCGTGGTGCTCGGACTCTTTCTCTTCGCCGCGCCGGGCGCGGGCGCCATCGCCGTGCTGTGGTGGATCGGCGCCTTCGCCCTGGTGTTCGGCATCGTGGAGATCGTGCTGGGCTTCCGGCTGAAGGGCCTGAAGGACCGGGTCGCGCACCGCATGGCGTAGGCGCCACCGGCTTCCGTCCGCCCAGGAGGTCGGCGCGGCGACGCGAGGCGGTCAGCGCGTGCCGCGTCGTGCCGCGTCCGCCTCCGCCTCTCGCTCGGTGGCGAGCCGGTAGGCGACGTAGTACTTGTAGATGTTGCCGACGTACTGGACCGTCTCCTGGCCGATCACCTTCGCGGCGACCCGCTCCACGTTGCCGAACCACACGTTGGGGTCGAGGCCCTCCCGGGCCGCCTGCTTCCGGAGTCGCGCCACCTTGGCCGGCCCGGCGTTGTAGGCGGCGAACGCGAACAGGGTCCGGTTGGTCGCGTCCATGCCGGGCTCGTTGAAGTAGCGGTCGGTCATGAAGCGGAGGTACTTCACCCCCGCGTGGATGTTGCTGTCGAGCTGCGTCACGTTCGGGATGCCGACGACGGGGTCTCGCGCCGTCTTCGGAAGGACCTGCATCACCCCGACCGCGCCGGCCTTGCTGCGCTTGCTCTGGTCGAGCTGCGACTCCTGGTACCCCTGAGCGCCGATCATCAGATAGTCGAATTGATACTGCCCGGCGTACCGCTTGAACAGCTCGACCATCTGCTGGAACTTGCGCATCTCCGCCTCCGAGGTCGCGTTCTTCACGTACTTGACGTCCCGGAGGTACTTCTTGAACAGCATGTTCCCCAGGAGGGTGCCCTCCCGGCTGGTCTTCACGAAGCCGTCGACCATCTGCCGGAGCTTCGGGCTGTCCGGCCGCATCGCCCACGCGATCTCGCCCCCGGTGTTCACCGCCAGGTCGGTGTGGACCCGGATGTCGTCGAAGACCTGCGCCCAGAACTGGGCCTTGTGGCTGTCGACGACGATCATCGGGAGAAGCCCGGCGTTGACCATCTCGAGGAGATCCTCGTCCTCCAGGTTCTCGTCCGCCGGTCGCACCCGCATCTCGGGCTTGCCGGCCTGGCGGAACGTGGCGTTCAGCCGGGCCAGGCTCTCGAAGTAGCTGCTCGACCGGCGGGCGTGGATCTCCTTCCCCGCGAGGTCGTCGAGGCTCCGGAGCGGCGGGGCGCTCGGCCCGCTGACGACCAGCTCGCTCACGTCGGTGAGGAATGGCGCGGCGAAATCGACCTGCTTCCTGCGCTCGGGCGTGATGGTGAGGTTGGCGGCGGCGATGTCGCCTCGGCCGCTCAAGAGCGACGGGAGCAGCTGGTCCCGGCGGACCGGGATGACGACCACCTTGACCTTGACGATCCCGCGCCCGAGCTTGGCGTTGACGTGGCGCTCGAACTCCTGGAGCGCGTCGTAGGTGATCCCGCGCTGCCGCCCGCGGTCGATGAAGTAGAGGGTCTTGCTGTAGACGACGAGGGCGCGGATCTGGCCCCGCTTGACCATCGCGTCGAGGTCGCCCTTCCCGATGGCCGGAGCGATCGGGGCCGGGCCGGGCTTCGCGGCGGCGTAGGCGTCCGGCGAAGCGGCCACGGCTCCGAGCAGGACGAGCAGCGTCAGGAGCCTTGCGACCCAGCTCATTTCAGCGACTCGGCCGGCTGGATTGCCGCGCGCGGTCCACGACGAGCCGGAACTCGGTTTCCCCGCCCGTCTCGACGAGCCTCACCTCGAAGGGGGTCGCCCCTGGACCGAAACCCGGCCGCACCGACGCCGATCCCTGGCTCACGATCTGCTCCCGACCGTCGAGGCCGTACAGGGCGAGGACCGCATCCCACGAGGTGCCCCCCGAAGCCTCGGCGACCCCGACGGCGCGCGCGACTCCGCCCTCCCGGGAGAGTGCCCATCGGAGTGTGAGGAAGTCCTGTCGCGTGACGTTCGGAAGCGTCGACGGCACGTCGATCCGCGGCGCACCCCCGCAACCCCCGGCGGCGCTCGCTCCGATGAGAAGGGCGAGCGCCGTCCACTTCCACCGCCGACGGTTCCACCCGATCATGCGTCTCCTCTACCGCAGGCGTCGTGAAGCACCCTGGCGCCCGCTCGCCGCAACCCATGCGGGGTGCGGACACGTCCAGCGTACCACTCGGACCCACCGGGACCGGCTCAGCTCCAGGGCTATGGATTGGCATCAGCGTGCGGTCCGGGCCGCGCGGATCGTGTCGTCGGCAGCGGCCACGACGCGGTCGATCTCCCCCCGGTCCAGGTGAGTGTTGGTGATGCCGTACGCCCAGCGGTAGCGGGTCTGGTCCAGCACCGCCTCCAGCGGGACGTCGGCGATGCGGTCGAAATCCTCGGTCGGTGGGAGATAGCCCAGGTAGTCGTTGCAGTAGCCGAGGACGAGGGTGTTCCTGAACGGGCTCCGCTCCCGGATGCCCCGGCCGGGCGCGCTGAACAGCTCGAACGGCGTGCCGACGATCACCGTGTCGCCGACGGCCAGCGCCTGCACCTCGGCCTCGACCGGGACCTCCTGGCGCCGCCGCATGTCGCGGTACATGCCGAGGGCTCCCCGCTGGTAGTGCTGCGGGAAGCGCTGGGCGGACGTCGCGGTGTGGACGTCGTCGGGCCAGGCCTCCGGGTACGTCGGCTCGGGCTCGCCCGAGAGCCGGCGCTCCGCCAGGTCCAGCTCGGCGTCGGACCAGGGCAGCCGCCGGCGGCGGAGCGACACCACTCGACTCTCCACCCCGAGGTCGAGCTCACCCGTCGCCAAGATCGTCGGCAGGAGGCGGCGCACCTCCGCCGCCAGCGCCCAGCCCACTCGCTCGCGGGCCGGGAAGCCGTGCGGCACCGGCGTTTCGTTTCCGAACCAGTAGTCGAGGGGAGCCAGGTCCCCGGCGCATGCCTGGAAGAACAGACATTCGGCGCCCGGGTGCGCGCGCTCGACGGCGATCCGGAGCGCGTGGGGGAAGTCCGCGTTCCACTCGAGGGTCTGACCGGCGACGCACGTGCCGTGGCACGCGAAGCCCACGAGGATCGCGATCGGCCCGCTCTCGCCGTCGACGCGGAGAACGGTCACCGTGTCGTCCACCGATCGCCGCGGGTCGACGCGGTTGACCGAGATGCCCGAGGCCCGCCCGAGCCCGGCGCCGACCGCCGCCGGCTGCCGGCGCGCGTTCGCCCCGTAGACGGCCCCGGCGAGGCGATCCGGGAGCGCGGCGGAGTACCCGTCGAGCCCGTCGGTGCGGACGGCCGCGCGCACGCTGTCCGGCTCGAGGAGGACGGGCGCGCTGTGATTGTGGGACGCGTTCAGGAGCACGCCCTCCGGGGGGATTCCGGTCAGGGCCGCGACCCGTCGCCGCGTCGCCAGCGCGACGTGCCGCGGCATCCAGAGGAGGTCGGTGGCGACGAGGGCGATCCGGCGGGCGCCGTCGTCGAGCACGAGGGCCTGGGCGAGGAGCGGCTCCTTGACGCCGTCGGCGCGGCCGGTCCGGAGCCGCCAGGCCCCGGGCTCGACCCCGAGGGGCGGGGTGATGTCGACGCGACAGACGCCGGCGCGGAGACGACCCATGCACGATCCTCCTCCGGAGCCGGGTGAGTCCGGCTCCCGTTCCGTCTGCTATCCTACTGGCTCGCGGCCTCCGGGACGACTAATCCGGGAGCGGCCGTATCGATCGAATCACGAGGAGCGAGATCCGCATGGCAGACGTGCCGCGCTCGGCAGACGTCGTGGTGATCGGAGGCGGAGTCCACGGGGCGAGCGTCGCCTACCACCTCGCGCGGCGGAAGGCCGGCCGCGTGGTGCTCGTCGAGCGCCGGTTCCTCGCCTCCGGCCCGACCGGCCGGTCCTCGGCGCTGGTCCGCCGCTTCTACGCGATGGATTTCCTCACGCGGACCGGCAACACCTCGGCGCAGGTCTTCCAGCAGTGGGCCGAGACGGTCGGCGGCGATCCGGGCTTCCGCCAGGTGGGCATCATGTGGCTCGTCGGCGAGGATCGGGCGGACGAATCTCCGGGAGAACGTGCGCCGCGCGCAGGCTCTCGGCGTCCGGGTCGATCTCCTGGCCCCCGCCGACGCGCAGGCCCTCGTTCCCGCGATGGCCGTCGACGACGTGGCGCTGGCCGCCTACGAGCCGGAGTCCGGGTACGCGGACGCCGCCTCGACGACCAACGCGCTCGCCGGTCGGGCCAAAGAGCTCGGCGCCACGATCGTCCAGCACGTGCCCGTGGAGGCGATCCTCGTCGCCGGCGGGCGGGTGACCGGCGTCCGCACGGCGGCGGGCGAGATCCACGCGCCGGCGGTGGTCGTCTGCGCGGGACTCTGGGCGCCGGGCCTCCTCGCGCCGCTCGGCATCGCGGTGCCGGTCGCGCCCAAGCGTCATCAGATGTGCTTCTTCCGGCGTCCGCCGGGCTTCGACGGGCATCCGGGGATGATCGACCGGCCGAGCCGCACCTACATGCGGCCGGAGACCGGGAACCTGACCATCCACGGGCTCTCGACGTACCAGGAGGTGGTCGACCCGGACCAGTACAACGAGGGTGCCGATCCCGGCGAGGTCATGAGGAACGCCGAGCTGATCGCGCAGCGCTTCCCGGTCATGGAGCATGGTCTCTCGATGGGCGGGTATTCCGGCGTCTACGACGTCACGCCCGACCACGAGCCGGTGCTCGGCCCGATTCCCGAGTACCGGGGCCTCCACGCCGACTTCGGCTGGAGCGGCCACGGCTTCAAGCACTCGCCGGCGATCGGGGACATCATGGCCGAGGTCGTCCTGGAGGGGCAGGCGTCGGGGTGGGACCTCCGGCCCTTCCGCTGGTCCCGCTTCGCGGAGGGCGATCTCCTGCCGCCGGCGTCGGGCGCCGACCCGCCGCACCCGAAGCTGCGCGCGGCGCCGACGGGCTGATGACGGTCTCCCGGGACAACTCCAAGGCGGTCTACCAGGGCATCAAGTCCGCCGGCATCCGCTTCCTCACGGCCCTGCCCGAGACCTGGCTCGTCTATCTCCTCCAGCTGGCCGACGACGATCCGGAGATGCGGCTGGTGGAGGTCGCCAAGGAAGAGGAAGCGATCGGCATCGCGGCCGGCGCCTACTTCGCGGGCGCGAAGAACGCCCTCCTGATGCAGAACCACGGCTTTCTCGCCAGCATCAACGGCATCGTCTCGCTGGCGATGCTGTACCGGATCCCGCTCCTCATGCTGATCGCGCACCGCGGGCATTTCGGCGAGCCGTATCCCTGGCACACGCAGGGCGGCATCGTCACCGAGCCCGTGATCCGGGCGCTCGGGCTCCCGTTCGAGCACGCGCGCGATCCCGGCCCGCGTCGGGCAGCAGATCCAGGACGCGCAGGCGCTCGCGTGGTCGTCGCTCGGGCCGGTCGCCCTGCTCCTGTCGCGCGACCTCATGGAGGACTGAGGGCCATGCGCCGGATCGGCCCGGCGGCGAGCAGTCCCGTGAAGCGCGCCGACTGCGTCGCCGCCCTCTACCCGGAGCTCGGCGACCGGCTCGTCGTGACGATCATGGGGGCGACCGCCCAGGAGCTCTACGACCTCGGGCATCGCGAGACCTTCTTCTATCTCCAGCACGCGATGGGGCTGGCGTCCTCCATCGGGCTCGGGCTCGCGCTGAACCGGCCGGACGCGCGGGTGGTCGTCCTCGACGGCGACGGCTCCGTGCTGATGAACCTGGGCGGCCTGGCGACGCTGGGCCGGTACCGGCCGGCCAACCTGACGCACGTCGTCTTCGACAACGAGAGCCTGCTCTCGACCGGGGGCTTCGTGTCCCACACCGCGTCGGGGCGCACCGACCTCGCGGCGGTCGCGCGCGCCGCCGGGCTGCCCGCGGGTCCTCGAGGCCCACACGCTCTTCCAGTTCATGGAGGCCGTGGCCGAGGCCTTCGCCGCCGAGGAGATGACGACGATCGTCGCCAAGGTCGAGGCGGTCGGGCCCGATCGGTTCCACATGGACCTCGCGCTGCCCGAGAACGCGTTCCGCTTCCGCCGGGCCGCCTCCGGAGGGTCGGGCCACCAGGGTGACCTGATGCCGCTCCGGACGGTGGTCGTCGGCGGTGGCATCGCGGGGCTCTCCCTGGCGCGCGAGCTGACGCTCCGCGGGCTGGAGGTCGACGGTGCTGGAGCGGGCCCCCAAGCTCGCCACGGTCGGCGCCGGCATCATCATGAACCCGAACGCGATGGCCGTCCTCGAGCGGAACGGCCTCGCGCGCGGGCGTGCGGGCCCAGAGCTGCCCCTACCTGGCGCGCGACACTCACGACCGGCGGGGCCGGCGGCTCGCGACGCGCGACTACCGCCGGCTCTACGCGACGGGGCGACTCGTCGAGGGCGCGCTGGTGCATCGGGCGCACCTCCAGCAGTGCCTCCACGACGGCCTTCCCGCGGGCGTCGTGCACTACGGGGTGAAGGTGCGTGCGCTCTCGGCCGACCGGGAGGGCGTCCGGGTCGAGACCGACGGGGGCGAGGTGGTCACCGGCGACGTGCTGGTGGGGGCCGACGGGATCCGGTCGGAGGTGCGGGCGCGCTTCTTCGGGCCGAACGAGCCCGTCTACCTCGGCTACCGGTCGCATCGCTTCGTCGTCGAGAACCGGGACGGACTGGCGCACTTCACGGAGTTTCTCGGGCGAGGCCAGTCGATGGGGCTGGTGCCGATCGGCGGAGGCCAGCTCTACGTCTGGACGACGTTCGGCTCGCCGCGGGAGAGCCGAGCCTGGGGCCTCGAGAGCGGGGACGCCTTCCGCCGGCTGTTCGGGCGCTTCACCGACCCGCGCGTCGGCCGCGCGCTCGAGCAGGTCACGTCGACCGAGCACATCATCTGCACGGACATCGAGGAGGTTCGCCAGGATCCGTGGGTCGCGGGACCCGTCGTGCTCCTGGGGGACGCCGCGCAGGCGATCACGCCCGGCATGGGCCAGGGGGCCGGCATGGCGATGGAGGGCGCCGCCGTCCTGGCCGAGGAGCTGGCGCGGGCCGACCGGGGCGACAAGCCCCTGGCTCAGGCCCTCGCGGCCTACGCGCGGCGCCGCCGGCCGCGCGTCGACACGATCGCGCAGCTCTCGCGGGCTATCATCGAGCGCGGCCAGCTCACGAACCCGATCTCCTGCTGGCTCCGCGACCGGCGCATCCGGCGCGAGGGCCGATCGGTCGAACGGATCGAGGCCACGCTCGAGCGTCTCCTGGCCTGGCCGCCGAAGGAAGGGGAGGAGTGATGCACCGGATCAAGCACATCGCCATCACCGCCGAGGACCCGTTCGCCACCGCCGCGCTCTTCAAGCAGGCGTTCGGGCTCGAGGAGCTCTCGCGGGGCGACAGCGAGATCGCGCGCGAGGTGTACCTGACCGACGGCCACATCAACCTGGCCATCGTCTGCTGGAAGCGGACCCCCGAGAACCCGAATCCCTATCCCGAGGGCTACGGCCTCGACCATTTCGGCTTCCAGGTCGACGACCTGGCGGGCGCCGAGGCGCGGGCCGCCGCGGCCGGCGCCACCCCTCAGCCGCCGCCGAAGGTCGACCTCAGCCGGATGGGCGGCCGCATCTTCTTCGAGACCAAGCTCCAGCTGGCCGGCGTGAAGTTCGACCTCTCGAGCGAGGGCTGGGCCACGACCCGGGAGAGCGGGCTGACGTAGGCGCGTGACCACGATGGTTTCCTGTCAGATGGCATTGGGCCACGGGATGCCGTGAACGTCACTGATACCGGATGTGCACCCAGTCGATCTTGCCGTTGAACTTGAACGGCGCGCGATCGAAGTAGGCGAGCGACACCGGCGAGTAGCTGTCCATGCCGACGTCGAAGGCGTCGTTGGCCGTGAACGCCAATGGGGCGGTCACCGGCACGCGGCCCTTGGCGACTTCCTGTGCCGTTCACCCGGATGACGACGTCCATCGGCGCGGCGTGCTTCTGCTCCGTGAGCCGCGACTCGATCTCGATCTTCACCTTGCCCGAGGGGAGTGCACCGCTCGTGTCGATCCGGGTGCGCTGGATCTCGAACAGGTTGTATTCGTAGGACAGCGTGCCCTTCTCCACCCACAGGGCGAGCCCACCGGAGAAGCCGCCGAGCGCGTACAGCACCCCGGTGGATTCGGGCGTCAGTTCGGCGTCGATCGTGACGAGGTTGCTGCGCGCGCCGACCTTCGGCGCCGCGAACTCCGGCACGCCGACCACGCTCTGCGTGTAGCGGAACTCGGTGGCCGGGTTGCTCGGTGCATACTGGGGCTGAAGGACCGACCACATGCCGCCGCCGATCGGATAGACCCGGTTCGCCTTCGCCTCGGCGTCGAAGGCCTTCTTCATCTCCGCGACCTTCTGCGGGTTCTTGCCGGCGAGATCGACGGCCTGCGAGAAGTCGGAGCGCAGGTCGTACAGCTCCCACTTGTCCTGGTCCGGCGACCAGGTGGCGATGCCCGGTGGCAGCCCCGGGACCCAGGGCACGCGCGGCCCGAACACCGAGGCGATCCAGCCGTCCTGGTAGATCGCGCGGCTGCCCATGACCTCGAAGTACTGGCTCTTCTTGCGTCCGGGCGCCTGGCGTCGGCGAAGGTGTACTTCATGCTGATGCCGTCCATCGGCTCCTGCGGCACGCCGTCCACCCGCTTCGGCGCCTTGATTCCGACCACGTCATAGATCGTCGGCACGATGTCGTTCACGTGGTGGAACTGCGTGCGCGTCGCCGCGTCCGGCTTGATCGCCTTCGGCCAGGACACCGCCATCGGCGTGCGCGTGCCGCCGAAGTGCGAGGCGACGAGCTTGGTCGCCTGATAGGGCGTGCTGCCCGCCCAGGCCCAGCCGGCGTGGTACATGTTGTCGGCCTTGTTGGTACCGAGGACGTCGAGCCCGCCCAGCTCGTTCAGCGCGCGGATGTGGTCCTTGACCTCGCTGGGGATGCCGTTCTGCGCCAAGAGCTCGCTGATGGTGCCGTTCTGGCCCTCGGCCGAGGAGCCGTTGTCGCTCAACATGTAGAAGATGAGCGTGTTGTCGCGGATGCCGAGGCGCTCGAGCTCGTCGATGAGCCGCCCGGCCTGCACGTCGGCGTGCTCGGTCATGCCGGCGAACATCTCCATCAGGCGGCGCTGGAACGGCCTCTCGTCCTCGGGAATGTCCTGCCACGCGGCCAGCGTGGCCGGGCGCGGCGTGAGTTGCGTGTTCGCCGGGATCCAGCCGAGCTGCTTCTGCCGCGCGAAGATGCGGGTGCGCATCGCGTCCCAGCCGTCGTCGAACTTGCCCCGGTACTTGTCGGCCCACTCCTTGAAGATGTGATGCGGCCCGTGCGCGGCGCCGGGCGCCCAGTACATGAAGAACGGCGTCTCCGGAGCGAGCGCCTGGTGCTGGCGGATCCAGGTCACCGCCTTGTCGGCCATGTCCTCGGTGAAGTGGTAGCCCTCGCGGTGCGGCGCGGGCAGGCGCACGGTGTTCTCGACCACCGCCGGCTCCCATTGCGACGACTCGCCCGCCAGGAAGCCGTAGAAGTAGTCGAAGCCGACCAGGCGCCCGGTCGGCCAGCGGTCGAACGGTCCCTGCTGGGTCGTTTCCTCCGCCGGCGTGTTGTGCCACTTGCCGAAGGCCGCGGTCTTGTAGCCGTAGTAGCCGAGCACCTTCGCCACCGGCGCCGTGGTCGCCGGAAGCCGCCCCGTGTAGCCGTCCCAGTCGTTCGCCAGCTCGGCGATCTGGCCGAAGCCGATCCGGTGCGGGTTGCGCCCGGTGAGCAGCGCGGCCCGCGTCGGCGAGCACATCGCGGCGTTGTGGAAGCGGTTGTACGAGATGCCGCTCTTCGCGATTCGCGACAACGTCGGCGTGTGGATGTCGCCGCCGTAGGTGTCGGGCAGGGCCGGCCCGACGTCGTCGTGCATGATGATGAGGATGTTGGGCGCGTCCTTCGGCAGTCGGCGCGGCTCCACCCGCGGCGTGTAGGTGGACTGCTTGACCGTCGGGCCGGCCGTGCTGGCCGAGGGCACCGTCGGGAACGGCAAGCTGTCCTGCGCGGACGTGACACTCGCGAGCGGCGCGAGCGCCAGCGCGATCATGGCTATGACTCTGAGCATCTCGTCCTCCTCGCTCGCGGTCGTCCCATCGTTCCGGCGTGCGCGACTATGGCGCCGGCCGGCGCGCCTGCCCCTCAGGGCCCATAGCTCTTAGAAGTAGAAGTTGACGCCGAGGAATGGCCCGTTGAACGACAGCTCCGTGTCGAGCGTCCCCAGGCCGGTGCCCCTCTCGATGTCGACGTGCATGTAGCGCCATCCCACGAACGCGGACGCCATCTGGGTGAAGCGCCAGTTCAATCCCGCGATGAGGTTGTACGTGAGCTCGCTCTGGCTGTCGGAGATCCCGAAGCCGGCCACGTCCCCCCGGAACCAGAGCCCGACGGTGTCGGTGATGTGGTACGCGATGCGGCCCCCGACCATCGGGTCGATCAGCGTCTTGCTCTGCGAGCGCGACTGGCCGCCGATGGTCAGTTCGGCGTCGACGTACATCAGCCGGCCACCGGCCAGCGCCTCGAGCGTGATCCTGCCCGTGCGCCCGACGGGCAGGGTCGCGAGCCGATACGTCCCACCGAACTCGAAGAACAGCTGCTGGAAATCCAGATCCGTCTGAATGCCAGGCCCCGTCGTCTCGTCCTTCCCGAGCTTGAGGTACAGGAGATCCAGCAGGCCGGTCCACTCCCGCCAGTTGGCCTCAAAGTGGCCCGTGAAGCCCAGGTTCAAGTTGTCGGCGACGTCATCGACGAAGTCGATGGTGGTGGACCGGCTGAGGGGGCCCAGAGTCAGGTCGATCTCGGTGCGCGGCGCCCACAGGTACGTGCCGATGGTGAACTGCCACCCGCCGGGGGCGGCGTCCGTGGCGGCCGCCCCGGCCTGGGCGAGGAGCACGGACCCCGGCGCGAGTGCCGCGACGACGCCCTGCCCAATCGGCGATTCGGCGGCGCTGCCGGCGGTCGAGTCCAGCAGCCCCGGTCGCGGGCCGCCCGGCCACGGTTCATCCGCGCGGGCCGGGCACGACCACAGTACCAGGACCAGGGTGATTAACCCGAGATACGCCGCTCGTCGAACCTTGTTCATTGAGGCTACCGGGGGTTCGCATCGATCCATCGTGTCCTCCTGTTCCGGCTCTGCAGTCAACCCGATGCGCCGATGCCGGGCCTGGCCCGCCGCTCGTGTGCCGGCGTCCGTGAGCCTCAGCGTTTCGTCAGCTCGAACTCGCTGTTCCCGGAGTACCCGACCCACGTGCCCTCGCCCTTCAGGATGCGGCGCCCGTCGCCCTCGTGAAGCGTCGCCGTTCCGCGCGAGCCGGAGCCCTCGAACACGAGCTTGCCACCCTCGATGCGGCCTTCCCGGTCCCCATGGCGCCGCTGAAGTTCGAGGTGTACGACCCGTCCGACGCGATGCTCGACGCGGCCGACCCCGGACCGCTCGGCGATGCTGGCCGGACCGGGCCCCTGGCCGCCGCGTCTCAGGGTGCCCTGCCACTCGCCAGCCAGGCCCGCGAGATCCGCCGGTTGCAGCATCTTGGCGGGCGGCAAGGACGTTGCCGCCGGGCTCGTGCCCGTGCCCGCGCAGCCGCTCACCAGCATCAGCGCGACGACCAGCCCCACTCCCGCCGACCACACTCGCGTGCTCACGCCACGTTCCCTCCTGGGTGAAGACGACGTGTCCTGGTCCAGGTCCCGAAGGCTTCGTCGCGCCGGCTCCTCGGCCGGCGCGCCTACGGCTAGATGATAGCGCGGTGTCTGGATCGACCGAATCACTAGCTTTCGGGTCGCCATGACCCTCCGGGCCATGGCCACGGAAGCGAGCCTGGAGGCGGGCCGACGCGGATGCGGCGGTCGCGTCCCGATTTTCTGGGACAGCGCTCTTTGAGTGGGTTCCCACGGAGGTACGTGTTCGAGGAATCAGAGACCTGGATCACCCCGATTCGTCCCATCGAGATCACGATTGAAGGAAGTTCCTCGGAGTGCAATACTCTGCGAGCGCACCAACGACGTTGCCCCCCAGGAGGCTAACGTCGAGCAGTTGCGCGCCGAAGGGATCCACCTTGGCTGCACCTTCCGAGAACGTCGAAGCCCAGGGCGCCCAGGCCGTCGACGACGCCGAGCCCCGTACAACCGTGAGCGATCCCCTCGTGTGTGAGCGTCTGATCTCGGAAACTTCGGCGGCATGGGTCGCGGTCCCCGCCGAGGCGTTCGAAGGCCGGATCGACGGGGCGATCGGACAGGTCGCCGAGTTCCTCGACGGCGACTACGTCACGAGGCCCAGCTTTCCGGAGGACCGGCAGCTCCGCGTGACGCACCAGTGGGTCCGCCCAGGGGCGGCTGAGCAGGGATGTGCCCCAGCAGGCCCCCAGGGCATCGCGGGCATACCGTCGTGACGATCCAGGTGCCGCATGATCCGCGGACGGAGGGTCGGTATCCGATGAAAGCGCTTCTCGTACTGGCGACGGTGATCGTCTTGCTCGGGGCGGGCTGCACCACCACGGTGAAGCGAACGGCGGAGCAATCGCCGATCATCTGTGGATTCCTTGGGGCGAATCTGTGTGCCGAACTCGAGCCGGGCGCGAAGGAGGAAGCAGGTCTACGCTACGCGAACCCGAAGGGCATGTTCACCCAGTACGACAAGGTGATGATCGTCGTGGTGGGTTTCTTCGGGAGCGATCCGGGCAAGGTGTCGCCCAAGGACGAGCAGCGGCTCACGGACCTCTTCTACAAGAATCTCCACGAGGCGTTGGGCAAGCGGTACCAAGTGGTGGACGAGGTCGGCCCCGGAGTGATGAAGGTCGAGGTCGCGCTCCTCGATGCCGAGGTGGCGACGCCGGGAGTCCGCTCGGTCACGATGGTGGTCCCGCAGTTGCGGGTGCTCAGCACTGGCTACGCCCTCGCGACGGGAAGATACCCGTTCTCGGGGGGA
The DNA here is from genome assembly GCA_963799055.1 of uncultured Candidatus Rokubacteria bacterium. Classification (GTDB taxonomy): domain Bacteria; phylum Methylomirabilota; class Methylomirabilia; order Rokubacteriales; family DASRDR01; genus DASRDR01. The sequence continues at coordinate 465,401 of CAWCVP010000011.1, read as the reverse complement.
GGCCAGGCCGCCGCCAGGATCTCGGACTCCATGACCGAGGAAGTCCTCGGAATCGCTGTGGATCGCCGGGCCGGGGGTGGAGCGATTCGGACGGCTGCCCAGTGGCAGTGGGGGGACGCCGAGAACGCGATGAAGGTTTGGTCCTCGCTGCTCGCCAACGGGATGTATGCATATACGTCGGGTGAGAGGAAGCCATAGGAACGTGGGTCGGGCGCGGTCCGTCGGCGCGCTGACCTGGCCACGATAGCCACTACAACATGATGCGCCTGGGCAACGAGGCCGAGTGACAACTTCGCATCCAGATGCAGATCCAGTTCCTGTTCCCAAGATGACGGCCGGGTCGCGCGGTGGCAATCGTCACACTTCTGCGCTACCGTCGGCCCGTTGGGGTCTGATGGGCCCGTTCCGCGGCGATGCGCTGGAGAGGTCCCTGCACCTGCCGGCCGTTCTACGCGGAAAATACTACAGGTCTCCTAGGGAGGGCTTTCGCATGCGTAGACAAACGCTCCGAGACGACGATGTGAACCGCCGCGGTTTCCTCGCGATCACCGGCATCGCGTCTGCCACCGCGATCCTGGGCGTGTTCCCGGCCGGCCGCCTCGCGTACGCTGCCGCGCTGACCAAGGAGCAGCGCGACAAGCTGACGCCGGACGACATCATCGCGGCGATGAAGAAGGGCAACGAGCGCTTCCGCCTGGGACAGGCGTCCCCGCACGATTACCTCGCCCAGCAGAAGGTAAGCGCCAAGGGTCAATATCCCGCCGCGGTGATTCTGAGCTGCATCGACTCGCGTGCGCCCGCCGAGACGATCATGGATCTGGGCATCGGCGACGTCTTCAATGCGCGCGTGGCCGGCAACATCGCCAACGACGACATTCTCGGAAGCATGGAGTTCGCCTGCAAGGTCGCCGGGGCGAAGGTCGTGGTGGTGATGGGGCACACCGCGTGCGGCGCGATCAAGGGCGCGATCGACAAGGCGCAGCTTGGAAAGCTCACCGGGCTGCTCGCCAAGATCCGCCCGGCGGTGGAGGCGACCCGATACCAGGGCGAACGCTCGTCGAAGAACTACGACTTCGTGGACGCGGTGGCGCGGAAGAATGTCGAGCTGACGATGGCGGACATCCGTCGGCGCAGCGCCGTGCTGGCCGACCTAGGAAGCGCAGGTGCGGTCAAGATTGTCGGCGCGATGTACGACCTCGAAACGGGGCTGGTCGAGTTCTTCGGTTGACGCGGCACAACGGTGCCGTTACGGCAGACGAGCACCACGTGGACTTTTCGATCTCGACCAGCTGCCCCCTTCACCCGGCCATTCAGAACGAGCCCGTCGTGGAGCGAGGGCACTCAGAGCGGTGAGGTCGATGATCTGGATCGTGGGGCTGGTGCTGGCCGTTTCGTGGCGGCCGGCCGGCGCTCACGAGGTGCGGCCGGGCTACCTCGAGCTTCGGGCGACCGCCGTCGATCGCTACCAGGTTCTCTGGAAGCAGCCCGCGCTTGGCGAGATGCGCTTGAAGATCGACCCGGTGTTTCCCGCCGACTGCGCGCTGGTGGGGGGGCGGATCCGGCAGCTCGTCCAGGGCGCCTTCCTGGACCGGATGACGGTCCGCTGTGAAGGGGGGCTGGCTGGAAAGACGGTGGGCGTCGCGGGGCTCGAGGCGACCCTCACCGACGTGCTGGTTCGAGTTCAGCTCGCGGACGGCCGTGCGCAGACGGAGCTCCTGAAACCGAGCCGACCGAGCTTCGCGGTGTCCGGCTCAGCGCCGGCCGGCGGCGCCGCCACCTACTTCGCCCTCGGCGTCGAGCACATCCTGCTGGGTGTCGATCACCTGCTCTTCGTCCTGGGGTTGATGCTCCTCGTGTCGGGGCGGTGGCTCCTCTTCAAGACGATCACGGCCTTCACCCTGGGGCACAGCGTGAGCCTGGCGCTGGCGACCCTCGGGGCGGTGAGCGTGCCCGGCCCGCCGCTGAACGCCGCCATCGCGCTCAGCATCGTCTTCCTCGCGGCCGAGATCGTCCGGCAGCGACGGGGCGAGTGGCATCTCACGGCTCGTCATCCCTGGATCGTCGCCGGAGCCTTCGGTCTCCTGCACGGGCTGGGGTTCGCAACCGCTCTGACCGCGCTCGGCCTGCCCGCCTCGGCGGTCCCGCTCGCGCTGCTCTTCTTCAACCTCGGCGTCGAGGCGGGCCAGGTGCTCTTCATCGCCCTCGTCCTCGCGATGCTCGCGTCCTGGCGCGTGCTCGACCTGCGCTGGCCGACCTGGACGGCGCCCGTGCCAGTCTACGCCATGGGAATCGTCGCCGCCTTCTGGTTCGTGGGACGGCTGGCGTCACTGATGACCGGATGACGCCGCATGCGGACCATGCGGCGAGAAGGAGCCGAGAGTCGATGTCTACCCAGCGATTCCGATTGATCATCGCGCTCGTGCTGAGCCTTGGCCTTGCCGTGTCGGCGCGGGCCCAGCCGTCGGCCACCACGGACACCGGCACGCTGGACAAGGCGGCGGCCGAGCGGCTCTTCCAGAAGGCTCCGTACTCCCCGTATGCAGGCCGGAGCTTCCCGACGCGGCCATTCTTCGGGGACACGCACCTCCACACGTCCTTCTCGTTCGACGCGGGGGCCTTCGGCGCCCGGCTCGCGCCGCGGGACGGCTACCGGTTCGCCCGGGGCGAGGAGATCACGGCGTCGAGCGGGCAGCGGGTGAAGCTGTCCCGGCCGCTCGATTTCCTCGTCGTGTCAGACCACTCCGACAACATGGGGTTCTTCTCGCAACTGCTCGCGGGCGATCCGAAGGTGCTGGCCTATCCCCAGGGGCGCGCGTGGTACGAGATGATCCAGGCGGGCAAGGGCGCAGACGCCGCGCTCGAGATGATCATCGCGGCCTCTCAGGGGACGTTCCCGAAGGGGATGATGTCCCTTCCGGGGACGGCCGCTTACCGCTCGGCCTGGCGGGAGACCATCAAGGCGGCGGACGAGGCGAACGACCCCGGACGCTTCACCGCGTTCATCGGCTACGAGTGGTCGTCCAACACCGGCGGCAACAACCTCCACCGGAACGTGATCTTCCGGGACGACGGCACCAAGGCGAGCCAAGTGGAGCCGTTCATCACGCTCAAGCCCTACGGCAGCGACGACCCGCGGGACCTCTGGAAGTGGATGGCGGCCTACGAGGAGAAGACCGGCGGAGAAGTCCTCGCGATCGCCCACAACGGGAACCTCAGCAATGGGCGGATGTTTCCCATCATCGAGTCATTCACCGGCCGGCCGATCGACCGCCAGTACGCCGAGATCCGGGCGCGCTGGGAGCGCATCTACGAGGCCACGCAGATCAAGGGGGACGGCGAGGCGCATCCGCTCCTCTCGCCGAACGACGAGTTCGCCAGCTTCGAGCGGTGGGACAAGGGCAACCTCGATCTCAGCGAGCTGAAGCAGCGGGACATGCTGCAGTACGAGTACGCGCGCTCCGCGCTCAAGCTGGGTCTCAAGGTCGAGGCGCAACTCGGCACGAATCCGTACAAATTCGGCCTGATCGGCTCGACGGACGCCCACACCGGCCTCGCCGCCGTCGAGGAGGACAACTTCTTCGGCAAGACGTCCAGCTCCGAGCCCGGCCCGGATCGCGCGACGCATCCCTTCGTCAAGACCGAGAAGGCCACGATCATGGGCTGGGAACAGACCGCGTCCGGCTATGCGGCGGTCTGGGCGACCGAGAACACGCGGGAGGCGCTCTTCGACGCGATGCAGCGCAAGGAGGTCTACGCCACCACTGGGCCGCGGATGACGGTGCGCTTCTTCGGCGGGTTCGACTTCGAAGCCGCCGACGCCCGGAACCGGATACCGGCCGCGGTCGGCTACAGGAAGGGCGTGCCGATGGGCGGCGACTTGAGCCAGGCGCCCGCCGGCAAGCCGCCGACCTTCCTCGTCGCCGCGCTCAAGGATGCGATCGGCGCTAACCTCGACCGCATCCAGGTGGTCAAGGGCTGGCTCGACAAGGCGGGCGAGGTCCAGGAGAAGGTCTACGACGTGGTCTGGTCCGGCCAGCGCCGGCCCGATCGCCGGGACGGGCAAGCTGCCGCCGGTCGGGAACACGGTGGACGTGGCCAACGCGACCTACACCAACACGATCGGGGAGCCGGAGCTGATCACCGTGTGGAAGGATCCGGACTTCGATCCGTCGCTGCGGGCCTTCTACTACGCGCGGGTCCTCGAGATCCCGACGCCGCGCTGGACCGCCTACGACGCCAAGTACTTCGGGATCAAGATGCCGCCCGAGGTGCCGATGACGCAGCAGGAGCGGGCGTACACCTCGCCGATCTGGTACACGCCGTGACCACCGGCGCCTTCCGCTGCGCTGGCTGCGCGAGCCGCTGCTCCACTTCTTCGTGGCCGGGACGGCGCTCTTCGCCGTCTGGGGGGCGCGGAGCGAGTCCGTGGCCGCGCGGGACGAGCGGATCGTGGTCAGCGCGGCCACGGTCCAGAGCCTGGCCGGCAACTGGACCAGGCTCTGGCACCGCCCGCCGACGGCGGCGGAGCTCCAGGGGCTGATCGACGATCACATCCGGGAGGAGGTGCTCTATCGCGAGGCCCTGGCCCTGGGCCTCGACCGTGACGACACGATCATCCGCCGGCGCCTGCGGCAGAAGCTCGAGTTCGTGTCCGAGGACATCGCCGCGCAGGTCGAGCCGACGGAGGCGCAGCTCGAGGCGTTCCTGACGCAGAACGCGGACGCCTTCCGTGTCGAGCCGCGGCACTCGTTCCGTCACGTGTTCCTGAGTCCGGGCCGGCGTGGCGCCGCTCTTGGCCGCGACGCTGAGCGACTCCTGGCCGCGCTCAACCGGCCCGGCGAGACGGAGCAGGCCGAGGAGGAGGGCGATCCCTTCCTGCTGCCGTTCGAGTTCGAGGCCACCTCGACGGACGAGGTGGGGCGGCTGTTCGGCGGAGAGTTCGCTGCGGCGCTCCAGACGCTCGATCCCGGGACCTGGCGCGGTCCCATCCGGTCGGGTTACGGCGTGCATCTCGTGATCGTCCAGCGGCGGGTGCCAGGGCGCGTGCCCCCGCTCGACGAGGTCCGCGACGCGGTACGCCGCGAATGGGTGGCGACGGCGCGGCGCGACGCGAACGAGGCGTTCTACCAGCGCCTCCGCAGTCGATACACGGTTGCCATCGAGCGTCCGGGAGGCGCCGCCGTGGACCCCGCGCGAGCGACGCGACCGTGAGACCCGTGCGGGCGAGCGGTTCCGTGCGACTGTCGCCCGTCGTGCTGGGCGTTCTCCTCGGTTTCCTGGGGCCGACCGTTGCGCTCGCGCACACGGGGGAGAACGTCGCCGGGGGACTTCTCGCGGGGCTACGCCACCCGATCTCCGGGCTCGACCACGTGCTGGCCATGGTGGCGGTCGGGCTGTGGGGCGCGCAGCTCGGGACGCCGGCCCTGTGGCTCCTGCCGGTGACCTTCCCGGTGGTCATGGCGATCGGCGGCGCCCTGGGGATCGCGGGCGTGCCGATGCCGGCCGTCGAGGTGGGCATCGCCGTGTCCGCGATCGCGCTCGGCGGGGCGGTGGCGGCAGCCGCGCGGCCGAGGCTAGGCGTGGCGGCCCTGCTCGTCGGGGTCTTCGCCGTCTTCCATGGCTACGCCCACGGCGAGGAGCTGCCGAGCGCGGCCGCCCCGCTGGCCTACAGCGTGGGGTTCGTGGTCGCCACCGGGTGTCTGCATCTGACCGGCATTGTGCTGGGAACCGTGGTCCGGTGGCCGGTGGGAGCGACGCTGGTACGCGCCGGCGGAATTGCCATCGGCCTGGCGGGGCTCGTGTTCCTCGCGCGCGCCGTCGGCCTGCCGGGATGAGCCGGCGCGCCCGGGTCGCGACGCTTGCGGGCGGCGTGGCCGGGGGCGCGGCGACCTCGGTGGAGGCGCATCTCGTCAACACCGACCTTGGGCCGTTCTACGGCGGCCTCGTCCATCCGATCACGGCCCTGGAGCATCTGCTCCCCCTCGTGGCGTTGGGCTTGCTCGCGGGGCAGCAGGGGCCGGCCACAGCCCGGCGAGTGCTCGTCCTGCTCCCCCTCGGGCTCGCCGGGGGTGCCTGGCTGTCCTATGCGCGGCCGGCCTGGCCCGGAATCCAATCGCTGAACCTCCTGTCGCTCCTGGTCCTGGGACTGCTGGTCGCGGTGAACTGGCATCTGCCGACGGGGATGACGGAAGGCCTGAGCCTGGTCGTCGGGGTCACGCATGGCGCGGCCAACGGCGTAGCCGCCGCGGCGGCGGGCGTGTCTCGGGAGCTCTTCGTCGCGGGTCTCCTGACCGCGGGCCTCGCGCTGGCGACCCTCGTTCCCGCGCTCGTGCTGAGCCTGCGCGCGGCGTGGGGCCAGATCGTCGTGCGGGTCGTCGGCAGCTGGATCGCCGCGGTCGGACTGCTGATCGTCTCGTTCGCCCTGCGGACTACTCGATAGAGGCGGGTCCCGCGGCGACCTAGCGTGGTGATACAGTGGGCCATGATTCGGGGGCAGCGGGGTGACACCCTGGCCACCGTCGAGGAGACCGCATGACCACGACCCGATCCGCCACCGCCGCGCCGACCTTCGACGAGGTGCGGGCGAAGATCGCCCGGATCCCGCGCGTGTCGATCGCCATCCGTCCCACGCCGATGGTGGAGGCGCCGAACCTCGCTCGCGCCCTCGGCGGGCCCCGGATCTTCGTGAAGCGGGACGACCTCACGGGGGTCGCTCTCGGCGGGAACAAGCTCCGGAACCTCGAGTTCCGTCTGGCGCGGACCATGGCCGAGCGGCCGGACGTGGTCCTGGTCGGTCTCGACCTCCAGTCGAACTCCGCGCGCCAGACCGTCGGGGCCTGCAACCGGCTCGGCCTTCGGACCGTGCTGGTCCTGGAGGGCACACGGCCGCGCGAGGTGCAGGGGAACCTTCTCGTCGACTATCTCCTCGGCGCCGAGATCCACTTCGCGACGGATCGCGCCGAGCAGCGGCGAATGCTCGATCGCCTGGCGGAGGAGTGCCGGCGGCGTGGCGAGCGGCCCCACATCCTGAACGACAACCCGATGTTCGACGTCGCCTCGGCGATCGCCTATCTCGAGACGACGATGGAGATGCTCGAGCAGCTGCGCGCGGCGGGGACGGCGCCGACCGTCCTCTACATGTCGTCCTCGGGTAAGGGCCAGGCCGGGCTTGAGCTCGCGCGGGCGCTCTGGGGCGGCTTCCGGGTGCACGGGGTGACGGCGACCCGCGAGTACGACGTGCCCGTTCGCACCGCGGCCATCGCCAACGAGGCGGCCGGTGCGCTCGGCCTCGACGTCACGGTCCGCCCCGAGGATGTCGTGAACTTCGACGACTTCGTGGGCCCGGGCTACGGCCAGCCCAGTCCGGAGGGGAAGGAAGCGGTCCGGCTGTTCGCCCGCACGGAGGCGCTGGTCCTCGACCCCGTGTACACGGGGAAGTGCGCGGCCGCCCTGATCGCCCACGCCCGGACAGGCCGCCTGACCAGGGACGACACGGTCGTCTTCGTGCACACGGGCGGCGCGCCGGCGATCTTCACCTGGAGTCACCTGTGGACCGACGACGGGGCCCGGGCTCCCGACGCACGGTCATGATCGTCGACTGAGAGGAGACCCCCAATGAACCGTCGGACGGCCCTCACCCTCCTGGGAGCATCCGCCGCCTCGCCCTTCGCGCTCGGCCTCCCGCTGCGCGCGCTCGCCCAGGCGACGGCCGGGCGGACCCTCACCTACGGGCAGAGCGGCGCGGTGAACGCGCTCGACCCGGCGCAGGGGGCGTTCACCACGTACCCGGCGGGCTACGAGGTCGCGTACTGCCTCTACGACCGGCTGGTCGACTTCGACGAGAACCTCAAGTTCGTTCCCCAGCTGGCCGAAGCGTGGGACGTGGCGCCCGACCTCAAGTCCATCCGGTTCCGGCTCCGGAAGAACGTGCGCTTCCACGACGGCACGCCGTTCAACGCCCAGGCCGTCCGGTTCAACGTCGAGCGGCTGGTCGACAAGGCCCGGAACCCGACCAACCGGCCCCTGTGGGACCCGGTCGCCGAGCGCCGACGTCGTGGACGAGCACACGGTGGTCATCCGCACCAAGGCGCCGTTCTCCCAGCTGCTCAACTCGCTCGCCCACGGCTCGGGCTCGCTGGTCTCCCCGGCGGCGGTCGAGAAGCACGGCGAGAAGGGGATCGCCCAGAACCCGGTCGGGGCCGGACCCTACCGGCTCGAGTCGTTCACACCCGGCCAGGAGGTCCAGCTGCGGGCCTTCGACGGCTACTGGGGCGGGAAGCCGGCGACCGACCGCCTGGTCTTCAAGTACATCCTCGAGGCGTCCACGCGGATCGCCGCCCTCCGCACCGGGTCGGTCGACGTCGTCGACTCCGTGCCGGTCCAGCTCGTGGCCGGCCTTCGCCGCGAGGCGAACCTCGACGTCCTCGTCCGGCCGAGCCTCCGGCCCATGGGTCTGGCGATCAACCTCACGCGGCCGCCCTACGACGACCCGCGGGTCCGCCGGGCGCTCAACCACGCGATCCCCGTCGAGACCATCGCCGAGCGCGTCTTCTTCGGGTTCGCCAAGGCCTCCGACTCGCCCCTGGCCTTCGACACCCAGGGCTACCAGAAGCAGCGCCCCTACGAGTACTCGGTGGCGAAGGCCAAGGCGCTCCTCGCCGAGGCCGGCTTCAAGCCCGGACCGGGCGGGCAGCTCGAGCGCGACGGGAAGCCGCTCAAGATGACGCTCCTCGCGTCGGACGGCCTCTTCCCCGGCGACGTCAGCATCGCCGAGATCGCCCAGCGCGCGTTCCAGCAGGTCGGGTTCGACGTGACGATCAGCAAGATCGAGCGGGGCTCGTACTGGGACGCCCTCCGGCAGGAGCGCGCGGCGCTCGCCTTCGACCTGGCCGTGTTCGGCTTCAACCCGTCCAACGCCTCGGGTCTCTACCATCTCGAGTCGCTCTTCAAGTCGAACGCCGACGACGCGGCCCGGCCGACCGTCTGGAACATGGGCCGCTACCGGAACCCGAAGGTCGACGACCTCCTGGCGCAGGCGAACACGAATCCCGATCCGGCCAAGCAGCGGGAGGCCATGGGCGAGGCCCAGCGGATCGTGTGGGAGGACGCCCCGTACGTCTGGCTACACGTCAACCAGAACGTCACCGCCATCCGCAAGGGGGTCAAGGGCGTCGAGCTCTGGCCGATCGTGTTCACGATCGCCCGGCGAGCGCACGTCGAGGCATAAGGCACGCTGTCCTTCGTCCTGGCTCGCGTCGCGCGGATCCCGCTGATCGCGCTCGGCGTCCTCACCATCATCTTCCTGATCTTCAAGATGGTGCCGGGGGACGAGGCGACGCAGATGGCCGGCGCCACCGCCAGCCAGGCGGACATCGACCTCCTGCGCACGCGCCTGGGCCTCGACCGGCCGCTCGTCGAGCAGTACGCGACGCGGCTCGCCGGGCTTGCCCGCGGCGACTTCGGCTACTCGTCGACCTTCCGCGGGAATCCCGTTGCCTCACGTCCTCGCCCGGCTCCCGGCCACGCTCCTCTTGATGGCAGCGGCGATCCTCACGACCATCCTGATCGGCTTGCCGGCGGGGGTCGTGTCGGCCGTCACGCAGAATCGCTGGCCGGACTACCTCCTGTCGGTCTTCGTGGTGGGTCTTCTGGCGATCCCGAACTTCTGGCTCGGCCTCATGCTGATCGTCGCGCTGTCGGTGGAGCGGGGCTGGCTCCCGAGCTTCGGCTTCACCGGCTGGGCCTCGCTCGTGATGCCGACCGCCGCGCTCGCCGCCCGGCTCGTCGCCCTCGTGGCCCGGATGACGCGCGGCGTGATGCTGGAGGAGCTGGCCCGGGACTACGTTCGAACGGCACACGCCAAGGGCCTCGCCATGCCGGCCGTGGTCGCCCGCCACGTCCTGCGGAACGCGCTCATCCCGACCGTCACCGTCATCGGCCTCCAGACCGGCTACCTCTTGGGCGGGTCCGTGGTGATCGAGCGGCTGTTCGCGTGGCCGGGGGTCGGCGACCTGATGATCAACGCCATCGGGGCCCGCGACCACACGCTCGTGCAGGCCATCACGATCCTGTTCGTGGTGGGGTTCCTCCTGATCAACCTCGTCGTGGATCTTCTCTACGTCCTGATCAACCCACGGCTCCGCCATGCCTGACTCGGGGCGGGACACCGCGGGAGAGCCGCCCGGCCCGGCGCGGAGCCAGCCGGCTCGCCGGCGCCGCGGACTGCATCTCGCGGTCGGCGGCGGGCTCCTCCTCGGCTACGTCCTGCTCGCGGCGCTCGGGCCCTGGCTGACGCCGTACGGGGCGAACGAGCAGGATCTGCTGGACGTGCTGTCGCCGGCCTCGGCGGAGCACTGGCTGGGCACCGACCAGATCGGCCGGGATCTCCTGTCCCGTCTGATCGTGGGGGCGCGGTTCACGCTCACGGCGGCCGTCGTCTCGGTCGCGCTGGCCGCGTCGATCGGGGCACCGCTCGGCCTCGTCGCCGGCTACTTCGGCGGCCGGCTCGACGCGGCGCTCATGGCGGTCGCCGACCTCCTCCTCACCGTGCCGAACCTGATCCTCGCGATCGCCATCGCCAGCGTGATCGGCGCCGGGATGGGCGGGCTGGTCGCCGCCACGACGGCCAGTTTCGTCGCGCCGCTCGCCCGCCTCGTCCGGGGGCGTGTGCTCGAGGTCCGGCGGGAGGACTTCGTCCAGGCCGCGGTGGCGGTCGGGATGCGGGACGCGCGGATCGTGGCCCGCCACGTCCTGCCGCACGCCACCACGACCCTCGTCATCGAGACGAGCCTCCTCGCCGGGCAGGCCGTCCTGATCGGGTCGGCGCTGGGCTTCCTGGGCCTCGGCGTGCGGCCGCCCGCCCCCGAATGGGGCACGATGCTCTCCGGCGGCCGCGAGTTCATCGAGGTCGCGCCGCATCTGGTCGTCGCCCCCGGCGTCGCGATCTCGCTCCTCGTCTTCGCGTTCAACGTCTTCGGCGACGGGCTGCGCGACCGGCTCGATCCCCGTCACCGCGCATCATGAGGAACCCATGACCGACTTCGCCGTCGTAGACTGCCACGGGCACGTCTTCCCACCGCTGGCGGGTGCGTGCGGCTTTCCCAGCGCCGAGGCGCACCTCGTGCACCAGCAGCGGGCGATGCACGTGCACGGCAACCAGCCGTACCGGCGACTCCGCGACCACGCCGTCACCGCCGAACGGCCTCTCTGGCACGCCGACGACGCCTCGGAGGCCGGCCGGGCGAGGGACGTCGGCTTCCGGGTAGGGCGGTTCGGCCGCTTCGAGTGGGACCGGGATGGAGAGGGTTACTACGTCCAGTTCCTGCCGCCGCACATGGCGGACCTCTCCGCACCTCCTGAGGGCATGGTCGTCGAGATGGACTACGCCGGGGTCGGGACCGTGGTGCTCCAGAACGATCACATCTACGGGAACCTGGCCGAGTACTTCGCCGAGGCCGCGCGCCGCTGGCCGGGACGCTTCGTCGGGCTCGCCCAGGTCGACGAGCCGTTCGGGTACCGGGACGGCGAGCTCCGGACCCTGGAGGACCAGGTGCGACGGCTGGGGATGCGCGGCCTCTACTTCACCATGACCGCGTTCTTCCGGAACGGATACCGCACCCTGCCCGACGAGCCGGTCTTCGATCCGCTGTGGCAGGTGGTGGCGCGCCTGGACCTCCCGGTCTTCTGGGTCCACGCGGCCACGTCGCCGGCCGGCGACTACCTGGAGGAGATGCGCCGGCTCCGCCGGATCATCGACCGGCATCCAGCGGTCCGTCACGTCCTGGTCCACGGAGTGCCGACCGGGCTCTACGCGGACGAGGGGGACCGGATCGGCTGGCCCGAGGAGATCGCCGAGCTGCTCGACCACCGCCCGGTGTGGACGGAGGTGCTCTACCCGATCGCGTGGGGTGGGCGAATGCCGTATCCCTACCTGCGGGCGCAGCACCACCTCCGGCAGACGTACGAGCGGTTCGGGGCGCAGAAGCTCGTCTGGGGCTCGGACATGCCGAACGTCGGCCGCTACTGCACCTACCGTCAGGCACTCGGGTACGTGTGGGACCACGCTGAGTTCCTGACCTCGGAGGATCGCCTCCGCGTCTTCCGGGAGAACACGCTCGGGCTGCTCGCGCCCCCCGCATCTCGCTGAGACCCGGGCAGGTGCTCGCGGAGCGGCGCCCTCCGAGTCTTCGTCCGTCTCTCACAGTTCACGCGCGCGTAACGGGGGCGTCACCGCCGCCCGCTAGGCTCTTCGCGTATGAAAGAGAGTGAATCGATGCGAGAGGAGACGAGGACGATGCTGAATGCCGACGACTGGCGCCCGCGCCGCTGGCGGGTGGCCCTGGTGGCTCACGATGCGAAGAAGACGGCCCTGCAGGCCTTCGTTCTGCGCCACCGGGCCGACTTCAAGGACTGGGAGCTTCTGGCGACCGCCTCGACGGGGGAGGCGCTTCGCGATGCGACGGGGCTCCGGATCCGGACCGTGCTGCCCGGTCCCCAGGGGGGTGACGTCCAGATCGGCGCCGAGGTCGCGGCGGGGGAGATCGACGCGCTGATCTTCCTGCGCGATCCTCTGACGGCCCAGCCGCACGAGCCCGACATCGCGGCGCTCCTGCGGGTGGCCGACGTCCACAACGTCGCGCTGGCCACGAACCTGGCGAGCGCCGAGTGTCTCGTGCGGGCGCTCACCCCGGAGGGCGCCCTGGCCGGCCGCGGCTGAGCGCGGGGCCGACGAGGCCGGTCGCCGGCGTGCGCTCTTGACGGCCCTCCGTCGATTGGCGACGATGTTCTTGGTCCGTGGGCGGAGGTTCCAGGCGCCGACGCGGCCGCCTCACGGCGAGACGGTTCGTCCTGTCGGGCTCGTGAGCCGTCCGCCGCGGCCGGGGATATGCGAATCGGGACGGCTGGTCGTCGGCGGCCCGGCGGGGCATCTCCGCCGGTGCGGCGTGGGGCTGAGCGTCGCGGGGCTCCTGCTCTCCCAGACGTGCGCTCTGACGCCCGCCTCCGCGCAGGGACAAGCCCCCACCGTCTCGACGGCCGCGACCCTGACCGTGCTCGGTGGCCCGGTGGAGCTTCTGCGGCCGGCCGGCGACCGGACCGCCGCTTCCAGCGGCACGAGCCTGTCGGTGGGAGACCGCATCCTCACGGCGCCCGCGAGCCGGGCCTTGGTGACCTTTCTCGACGGCACCACCGTGACGGTCGAGCCCAGCTCCGATGTCACCGTGCGCGAGATGGACGTGGGAGGTCGGGAGCGCTCGCGCATCCAGGTCCTCATCACGGCCGGGACCGTCTGGGCCCGGATCGCCAACCTCCTCGGAGATCGCGGGACCGTGTCCCTGGCGTCCAACACCCATGCGGCGATCGCGCACGACGGGCTGATCGGGGCCGAGCAGCGCCCGGACGGGAGCTTCGCGTGCTGGACGCGGGCGGGCACCGTGCAGCTCGTCGACGCCGGCGGGACGGACCTCGGCCGCCTCGAGCCGGGCCACAAGGCGACGGTATCCGCGCAGCGCCGCCTCGTGACGGAAGAGTTCTCGGTGCACCGAAGCGTCGTCGAGATCGTCGCGCGAGGATCCGCGTGGCCGCTCGTCGTCATGCCGGACGGCGTCCGCCTCGCGGGTTTCGTGCCTCCGGGGATCGAGGTGAACCAGGTGTTCGGCTCCCTGACCGTGCGCCGCCCGGACGGAACCTGGGTCGTGGAGGTTCCGGGGGGCTTCCCGGGCCCCTACCACGTGCTCCTGACTGGCATCGCGGACGGCGAGTTTGCGGTCACGATCACCGGGCGAGTCAACGACCGGACGGTCTTCACGAGAAAGTGGACCGGGGCCATCACCCGCGGGCAGCGCCTCGCCGGCGGGCTCACCCAGGAGTTCGACGTGCGAGCACACCGTCAGGGCCAACAAGGCGGAGACGCTCTCGGGAAACGTCTCGCCGCCGCGGGCGGTCGAGGGTCCGACGCCCGGATTCGTGCTGCTCTCGCCCCTCGAGGTGGCCGCGACGGAGCGCCGGTAGCGGGCTACTTCGTCCTGGCGACCCAGACCCCGTCCCAGTCGCGTGCCGGCGGCTCGTCGAGGAGCGCGCGCGCCCGTCGTCGGTAGAGGGCCACGGGGCCGTCGTCCGGCGCCGCGGCGGCGAGCTCCTCGAAGAGCGCCTCGGCCTCGGCCCAGCGCCGATTCCGATAGAGCGCGACGCCGCGGTCGTAGCGCGTGAGCGCCTCTCGCCGCTCCGGCGGGATGGCGCCGGCATGCCCGAGCAGCTCGTAGACGTGGAGGGGCTCGGCGCGCCCCTTCACGGCCACCAGGTCGAGGAAGCGGTACTCGAAGGCGTCGCCCGCCGCCTGCCGGGTGGCCTCTCCGATCACGACCTGCACCCCGTACTCCTTGCTCAGCCCTTCGATCCGGGACGCCACGTTGACAGGGTCGCCGACGGCCGTGTAGGCGAGGCGGTCGCGGGATCCCAGGTTCCCGACGATCATGCTGCCGGTGTTGATCCCCACGCCCATGTCGAGCTCCCCCCATCCGCGCGCCGCGAACTGGAGCCGGAGGGGTCCGAGCGCCGCGATCATCTCCAGCGCGGCGGCGCACGCCCGGCGAGCGTGGTCCGGCTGGGCCATCGGCGCGTTCCAGAACGCTTCCAGCCCGTCTCCGGCGTAGTGGGCGAGGACGCCGTCGTGGCGGAACACGATCGTCGTCATCTCGGTCATGTGATCGTTCAGCAGGCCCACGAGCGTCTCGGGCGTCAGCGCGTGGGCGTGCGTCGTGAAGTTCCGGAGATCGCTGAAGAGGACGGTCATCTCCCGCAGCTCGCCCCCCAGGCGGAGCCGACGGGGATCGGCCAGGACATAGCGGCTGACCGACGGAGAGAGGTAGCGGCCCATCGCCTCGCGGATGCGGCGTTGCTCGGCCTGCTCGAACACGACGCGGTCGGCGAGGGCGACGGCGAAGCTCAGGAGGAGCGCGGCCGGCGGGATCACCAGGTCCAGGATGATCCCGGCGTCGAGCAGGACGCTGGCCGCGATCACGTACAGGAGGAGCACGGCGAGCACGACCAGCCCCATCCAGGCCGGGCGTCCTCGCGCGGCCAAGAGTCCTGCGAGGAGCGCCAGGCCGAGGATCAGCACGACGACGGCCGGGCGCGGCGCCGCCGCCAGGAAGCGCTGGTGCAGGATCGTCTCGATCGCGCTGCCGAGGATCTCGACGCCCCACATCCGGCGATCGCCCGTCGTCGGCGTGGGATGCTCGTCGACCCCCGCCGTCGTGAATCCGACGAGGACGATCTTGTCCCGTATCCACTGGGGGTCGAAGGCGCCGTCCAGGACGTCGACCAGCGGGATGATGCGGAACGGCCCGCCGACGCCCGGCGCCGAGGGAGGTCCGAGGAAGTTGATGAGCATGGAGTCGCGCTCGGCGATGGGGATGGCGCGTCCGGCGGCGTAGAGCGGCCCGCCCGGAGGAGCCGCATCGACGACCTTCTCGCGCCGGGTGTACCGCGCCACGGCGGCCAGGGCGAAGCTCGGGACCTGCTCCTGGCCGACCCGGAGCACCAGCGGCAGGCTCCGCACCACGCCGTCCCGGGCTGCCGTCACGTTCACGATGCCCTCGTCCAGGCGGGCGTCCCGGACGGCGGGGGTGGGCCGGGCGAACCGCTCGAATTCCTGCGCGACGCCGGGGCGGGGATCGAAGGCCCGCGCTCCCTGTGCGACCACCGGAGTGATCACGTTGCCCGCGCTCCGAACCGCCGTCGCCAGCTCGTCGTCGCCGACGCGAGGGTCGTCGAAGAGCACGGCCAGCCCGACCACCCTGGGCGAGGCGTCGCGTACCGCTTCGAGCGCGCGCGCGTAGAGCGATCGCGGCCACGCCGCCACCGGTCCGTAGCGCGGCCGCAGGAGGTCCGCGCTCCGCTCGTCGACGCCCACGATCACCGTCGCGGTCGCCGCCCGGACCGGTCGGGCGAGCAGGAGAAGATCCACGGCGCGCGCGCGTGTGGCCGCGAGCATGTCGAGGAGGAACGCGGCGGCGAGCACGACGGCGACCGTCGTCGCGAGAAGAACGGTCCTGAGTAGCCGCGCCCGGGAGGTGCGTCCCGGGGCCGCGCCGGACGGTGGCGGGGTCGCCGCCACGCGACTGGGTGCGCTGTGTGAGGTTAGCAGGGATGTCACCGCGGCCGGTCCTCGACTGAACGCCGACGTCCACTCCACTATACGCCGGCATCGCCGGCGCGGCCGAGGCCTAGCCGGCCGGCGGAAGGTCGATCGAGTGGAGGACGGCCCCCGTCAGGTCCCGGTGGCTGACCGTCATGACGCCGGTCTTGCCGTCGATCCGGACGTGGCCGAAGTAGAGTCCGCCCTCCGTGGGTGGCGTATTGACGCGGCCGGGAGCGGGATGCTTCGCGAACACCACGCGGGGCCCGAAGGTGTCGTCGAGCTCGTTGGGGCCGAACCCGCCCGCATGGAGTGGTCCCGAGACGAACTCGTAGAACGGCTCGAACTCCGTGAACTGCGCGCGGTCCGGCTCGTAGAGATGGGTGGCGCAGTAGTGGACGTCGGCCGTGATCCACACGACGTTCCGCACGGCGTATCGCTTGAGGAACCGGAGGACGTCGGCGATCTCGAGCTCGCGTCCGAGCGCGGGCCCGTTGCCCTGGGCCACCGCCTCCGATCCCCATGGGCGCCGGTAGTCGTGGGGGACGACGAGGCCGATCGGCATGTCGGCCGCGATGACCTTCCAGGTGGCCCGCGAGGCGAGCAGCTCTCGCTTCAGCCAGGCGGCCTGCTCCCGCCCCAGTATGCGAGCCGCGTCGGTCAGCACGGTCTCTCGGTTCTCGCCGTTCGGCCCCCGGTAGCTCCGCATGTCGAGCATGAACAGGTCGAGGTGAGGGCCCCGGCCGATGCGGCGGTACACGCGCTCCGACTCGCGGGGAGCGGCCATGAGCGGCGTGAACTCGAACATCGCCCGCTTCGCGTGGGCGGCCAGCGCGTCGACGTCCTTGACCGTGTAGCGATCGTCGTCGAGGAGCTGTCCGGGAAACCAGTTGTCGAGCACGTCGTGGTCGTCCCACTGGACGTAGAGGGGAACCTCGGCGTTGAAGCGCCGGACATGCTCGTCCATGAGGTTGTAGCGGTAGTTTCCCCGGAACTCCTCGAGGGTCTCCGCGACCTTCGATTTCGCCGGGGTGACGAGATTCTTCCAGGTGCCGCCACCGGGCATCTCGACCTCGGCCTTGAGGGGGTTGTCGGCGTAGATGAGGTCGCCGCTGTGGACGAAGAAGTCGGGCTTGGTCCGGCGCATCACGTCGTAGAGGCGCATTCCGCCCCACTCGGGATTGATGCCCCAGCCCTGTCCTCCGGTGTCGCCCGACCACACGAAGCTCACGTCGCCGCGGTACTCCGGCGCCGTCTTGACTCGGCCGACGACGGGCGCGCTGGTCCGGTCCTGGTCAGCGAGGTCGGCGAAGGTCACGCGATAGAAGATCTCCTGGCCGGCCGGCATGCCCGGCGAGGAGCGCCTTGGCGGTGTACCCGTTCTCGGGCCGTGCGGTGGAGCCGCCGACGCGGCGGGCCTTCTGGAAGCGCTCGGTCGCGGCATACTCCACGAGCAGGCGAGCCGGGCGGTCGGTCGCGCTCCACAGGACCACCTGACTGGCCGTGACCTCCCCGGTCTGCACGCCGAAGGGGATCGTGGGTCGTGGCGGTCTGAGGAACACCGCGGCGCGGCCATCCGCTCCCCACCAGCCCGACGCTGGCCGCGAGCCCGTTGCGGAGAAACCGGCGTCGGCTCGGCGGGCGCGGTCCCGTCATGGTGCCTCCTCCGGCGCCAGAGCGTGGGGCGCCGGGGAAGCATGTTAGCCCGAGACGGCGGCGGCCATCTTCTTCGGGCCGCCGCCGTCTCGCCGGGGTGCCGGGGTCCTAGCCGGACGGCGAGAGGTCGACCGAGTGGAGGACGGCGCCCGTCAGGTCACGGTGGCTGACCGTCATGACGCCCGTCTTGCCGTCGATCCGGACGTGGCCGAAGTAGAGCCCGCCGTCGGTGGGCGGGGCGTTCACCCGGCCGGCCGGCGGATGCTTGGTGAAGACCACCCGGGGCCCGAACGTGTCGTCGAGCTCGTTGGGGCCGAAGCCCCCCGCGTGGAGCGGTCCGGAGACGAACTCGTAGAACGGCTCGAAGTCCGTGAACTGAGCGCGCCCGGGCTCGTAGAGATGGGTCGCGCAGTAGTGGACGTCCGCCGTGATCCACACGACGTTCCGCACGTCGTTCTGCTTGATGAACCGCAAGAGGTCGGCGATCTCCAGCTCGCGTCCCTGGGCGGGACCGTTGCCCTGCGCCACGGCCTCGGAGCCCCACTTTTTCCCGAAGTCGTGGTAGACGACCAGCCCGATCGGCATGTCGGCCGCGATCACCTTCCACGTGGCCCGGGAGGCGAGCAGCTCGCGCTTCAGCCACGCGCTCTGCTCGCGGCCGAGGATGCGTGTGGCGTCGCCGAGCGCGGTCTCCCGGTTCTCGCCGTTCGGCCCTCGGTAGCTCCGCATGTCGATCATGAAGAGGTCGAGGTTCGGGCCCCGGCTGACGCGCCGGTAGACCCGGTCGCTCTCGTCCGGATGGCCGACGAGCGGCGTGAACTCGAACATGGCCCGCTTCGCCCGGGCGGCCAGGAGCCCCGCGCTCTTGACGGTGTACCGGGGGTCCTCGATCACCCGCTCGTGGAACCAGTTGTTCGTCACCTCGTGGTCGTCCCACTGGACGTACTGCGGGACCTGGGCGTTGAAGCGCCGGACGTGCTCGTCGCTCATGTTGTACCGATAGTTGCCCCGGAACTCCTCGATCGTCTCGGCGACCTTCGACTTCTCCTCGGTCACGAGGTTCTTCCACTTGCCGCCGCCGGGAAGGTCGACCTCGGCCTTGAGGGGGCCGTCGGCGTAGATCATGTCGCCGCTGTGCACGAAGAAGTCCGGATCGAGGCCGCGCATCACCTCGTAGAGCTTCATGCCGCCCCACTCGGCGTTGATCCCCCAGCCCTGGCCGGCCGTGTCGCCCGACCACACGAAGGTGACGTCACGCGCGTCCCCCGGGGCCGTGCGGAAGCGACCCTCGACGGGGGCGCTGGTCGTCTTGACGTCACCGAGGTCCAGGAACGTCACCCGGTAGAAGACGTCCTGGCCCGCCGGCAGCCCGGCGAGGACGACCCGGGCGGTGTACCCGCTCTCCGGGAGCGCGGCGGGCCCGACGACGCGGCGGGCGTTCTGGAAGCGGTCGGTCGCGGCGTACTCGACGAGCATGCGGGCCGGGCGGTCCGTCACGCTCCACACGACCGCCCGGTCGGCGGTCACCTCGCCCGTCTGGACGCCGAAGGGGACGCCGGGCCGCGACGACGTCTGCGCGGCCACGCGGCGCGGAAGGGCGCCGGCGCCCAGGAGCGCGCCACCGGCGGCAAGGGCACCACCCAGGAACCGGCGGCGACTGAGCGAGCTTGGTCTCGTCATGGAGTGGCCCTCCCGCGCCTCTCGGGCGCATTCGATCGGTCCGGCATCGCGCGAGACGTGCCGCGAGCGACGGCAATGGCCCGTTGCGGATCCCGCGCGTGTCGCACGGCTGCGCGGCAGGGATCTCGCCGTCGTGACCGTCCGGTGAAGCTTGCACGACGCGCGGAGTCGACGTCCGCTCCTGCCGACCGCGCGCGGCCCGCGACATGAAACCGTCATCGAATCGCAAAGCGCCGTTCACGCGCCTTCGGTAAGCCTTTCACGGAGTCTGGGGATAAGCGGTTCGCCGAGAGCCACCACCCGACTGGAGGTCAGCATGTCGCCACACACCGCCGAACACGGGAACGCGCCTCTGCAGGAGGAGCGTCCGTTCAACGACGAGGGTGTCCATTCCAATCCGGCGGTCGAGGACCGCACGACGTTCGAG
Organism: uncultured Candidatus Rokubacteria bacterium; assembly: GCA_963799055.1. Lineage (GTDB taxonomy): Bacteria > Methylomirabilota > Methylomirabilia > Rokubacteriales > DASRDR01 > DASRDR01. The sequence continues at coordinate 445,503 of CAWCVP010000011.1, read as the reverse complement.
GAGATCGTCGCCGCGCGCATGAGCCGGCGTGGATTCTTGAAGGGCGTCTCGGTTCTCGCGATCGGTGCCGGCGCGGCTCCGCTCGGCGGCCCCTCGGCCCTCGCCAGCGGCTCGAGCCTGACGTTCAAGGAGCTGGCGCACGGCAACGACGAGAAATTCCACGTCGCCGAAGGCTACGATCAGATCGGTCCTGATCCGCTGGGGCGATCCGGTCGAAGGCGGCGCCCCGCCCTTCGACCCGATGCGCCAGACGGCCGGCGCCCAGCTGAGGCAGTTCGGCTACAACAACGACTTCATCGGCTACGTGCCGCTCCCGGCCGGATCGAAGAACTCCGAGCACGGGCTCCTGGTGATCAACCACGAGTACACCAACACCGACCTGATGTTCCCGGGCCTGCCGGAGAAGGACTACAACGATGCGCTGACCCGCGACCAGGTCGACGTGGAGATGGCCGCTCACGGGCTCTCGGTCATCGAGGTGAGGAGACAGGGCGGCAAGTGGACGGTGGTGCCGAACAGCCGCTATGCGCGGCGCATCACCGCCTCGACGACCGAGATGCGCGTGTCCGGCCCCGCCGCGGGCCACGACCGGCTGAAGACCTCGAGCGATCCGACCGGCACGCGGGTCATCGGCACGCTGAACAACTGTGCCGGCGGGGTCACGCAGTGGGGCACGATCCTGACCGCCGAGGAGAACTTCAACGGCTACTTCAGCGGCGACGGCGCCGGCACGAGCGAGGCCGTCAATCACAAGCGGTACGGACTGCCCAAGGTCAGCTGGTACGGCTGGCACCGGTTCCACGACCGCCTGGTCGTGGCGAAGGAGCCCAACGAGCCCAACCGCTACGGCTGGATGGTCGAGTTCGACCCCTACGACCCGCTGTCCGTTCCGGTCAAGCGCACCGCCATGGGCCGCTTCAAGCACGAGGGGGCGAACACGATCATCAACCGCGACGGCCGGGTCGTCGCCTATACGGGGGACGACGAGCGCTTCGACTACCTGTACAAGTTCATCTCCGACCGGCGCTACGATCCCGACAACCGCGCCGCCAACAAGGACATTCTCGACGCCGGAACGCTGTTCGTCGCCAGGTTCGACGCCGACGGCACGCTGACCTGGCTCCCGTTGGTGTGGGGCGCCGGGACCGCTGACCGCCGGACAACGGCTTCCACAGCCAGGCGGACGTGCTGATCGAGGCGCGCCGCGCGGGCGACCTCCTGGGCGCCACGCCGATGGACCGGCCGGAGGACGTCGAGCCGAACCCGGTGACCGGCGCCGTCTACCTGCTCCTGACCAACAACACCAATCGCTCCAAGGAGAAGGTGGACGGCCCCAACCCGCGCGCCCAGAACAAGCACGGCCACATCGTCGAGCTGGTGCCGCCGGGCTCCGGCGCCGACGTCGACCACGCGGCCCTCAAGTTCCGCTGGAACATCCTGCTGCTCGCGGGCAATCCCCGGAAGCCGGAGGACGGCGCCAAGTACCACGCCGAGGTGACGGAGAACGGCTGGCTGTCGTGCCCCGACAACTGCGCGTTCGACAGTCAGGGGCGGTTGTGGATCGCCACGGACGGCGCGCCCGGCACGGCGGGTATCGCCGACGGCGTGTGGGGCACCGACACGGTCGGCGCCGGCCGCGCGCTGACCAAGCACTTCCTGCGCACGCCGCGGGGAGCCGAGCTCTGCGGGCCATTCTTCACGCCCGACGACAAGACCCTGTTCGTGGCGGTCCAGCATCCGGGCGACGAGAAGGGCTCGACGTTCGAGAAGCCGGCCACCCGCTGGCCGGACTTCAGCCAGGGCATGCCGCCCCGCCCGTCCGTGGTGGCGATCACCAAGGCGGACGGCGGAGTGATCGGCGCGTAGCCGGAATCGGCAGGTCCATCCTGCCGGGAGGGCGGCTTCGGCCGCCCTCTTCCTTTTCCCGCGCGCTTGCACGCAGACCAGGCTGCGCTATCATCGAAGGCGGTACTCCGGGGTGGTTCGGTCCGCGCGGCCGAGCCTGAGAACATACCCGTCGAACCTGACCCGGGTAATGCCGGCGTAGGGAGCGCACATGATCCCGATCGTCCTCACCATCGCAGGCTCCGACTCCTCGGCGGGAGCGGGCATCCAGGCCGACCTGAAGGCCATCTCCGCCAACGGCGGGTACGGCGCCTCCGTCATCACCGCGATCACGGCGCAGAACACGCGGGGCGTGACCGCCGCCACCGAGCTGGACCTCGACCTGATCCGGGCGCAGGCCGACGCCGTCTTCGGCGACCTCCGCGTCGCGGCGGTCAAGACGGGCATGCTCGCCTCGGCCGCGGTGATCGAGACGGTCGCGAAGGCGCTCCGGGATCATCGCCCCCCGCACTTCGTCCTCGACCCGGTGATGGTCTCGAAGACGGGGTTCCCGCTGCTGCGCCCGGAAGCGATCGGGGCCCTGCGCGACACGCTGCTCCCGATGGCCACCCTGCTGACGCCGAACGTCCACGAGGCGCGCGCGCTCACGGGGCTGCCGGTCCGGACGCCGGCCGAGGCCGAGGCCGCGGGCCGGCAATTGCTCGCCGCCGGGGCGGGCGCCGTGCTCGTCAAGGGGGGACATCTCGAGGACGGAGCCGGCCACGGACGTGCTCGTGACGGGGCAGGGCGTGCGCGTCTTTCCCGGGGAGCACCTGGACGCGCGCCACACTCACGGGACCGGGCTGCACGTATTCCGCGGCGATCGCCACCCAGCTCGCGCACGGTCGCTCGCTCGAGGAGGCGATCGTCCGGGCCAAGGCGTACGTCACCGAGGCGATCCGCGCGGGGCTGCCGATCGGCGAGGGCATCGGGCCGACCGACCACTTCTTCTACCTCCGGCGTTCCGGCCAGTGCGAGCCGTGGGTCGCGCGCCTGGCGGGAGTCGAAGGCGCCCGGTGAAGCCCCCGCTGGGCCGTCTCCACGTGATCACGGACGCGACGCTCCAGGACCGCTTCTCGCACGTCGACCTGGCGCGTCTCGCGGCCGCCGGCGGGGCCGACGCGGTTCAGTTCCGCGAGAAGCAGCCGTGGACGACCCGGGCCCTCGTGGAGACGGCGACGCGCATGCGAGGCGTCCTCGACGGCACCTCGGCCTGCCTCGTCGTGGACGACCGCGTCGACGTGGCGCTGGCGGCGGGCGTCCGCGCGGTGCACCTCGGCCGGGACGACCTCGACGTGGCGACGGCGCGTCGCATGCTGGGAGCGGACGCGCTGATCGGCGGCACCGCGAACAGCCTCGCGGAGGCCCTCCGGGTGGCGGCCACCGACGTCGACTACCTCGGCGTGGGTCCGGTCTTCGGCACCCGATCCAAGGCCAACCCGGCGCCGCCGCTCGGGGTCGACGGGTTCCGGGCGATCGTCGAGGCGGTGTCGAAGCCTGTCATCGCGATCGGCAGCGTCACGTCCGATCGGGTCGTGGCCCTGCTCGAGGCCGGCGCCCACGGTGTGGCGGTCATCTCGGCCGTCGTCTGTCAGGCCGACCCGGCGGCGGCGACACGCGAGTTTCGCGCGGCCATCGACGCGTGGCTCCGGGCGCGGGCGGCATGACCGGTCTGCCCGATCCGGAGCGAGGTCGTCGTCGTCGGCGGGGGCGTGGTCGGCCTCGCGGTGGCGTACGAGCTGGCGCGCCGCGGCCGCGAGGTGCTCGTCCTGGATCGCGATGACCTTCCAGGCGTCGCGACGCGTGCGGCGGCGGGCATGCTCGCGCCGACCTCGGAGGCCGACCTCGCCGACTCCACGCTCGTCCGAGCTCGAGCTCGACAGCCTCCGCCGCTATCCGGAGTTCGTCGCCGGGATCGAGAGCCTCGCCGGCCGGTCGTGCGGCTACCGGACGGACGGGACGCTCTGGGTCGCGCTGAACCGGGACCAGGAGGGAGACCTCGAGCGCCTCGCCGCGATGCAGCGCGCGAAGGGGCTCGCCGCGTCGTGGCTGTCGCCGCAGGAGGCGCTGGCTCGCGAGCCGCATCTCTCGGGGCGCATCGTCGCGGGGCTGCTGATCGACGGGGATCACCAGGTCGACCCGCGCGCGCTGGGGGCGGCGCTCCGGACGGCGATCGCCGCGCTCGGCGGGCGGGTGGTCACCGGATGCCGGGTGTCACGGATCGAAGCGGCAGGGCGGCCGGCCCTCCGGGTCTCGGGCGATGCCGGCGGAACGGCCTTCCGCGTGGCCGGCGACGTCGCGGTCCTGGCGGCCGGCGTGTGGAGCGGCGAGGTGGACGCGCCCCTGCCGCCACTCGGGCTCCGCCCCGTGAAGGGCCAGCTGGTGCGGCTCGGCGGACCCGAGCTGCTCCGCCACGTGGTCCGCTCGCCGGACGTCTACCTGGTCCCGCGGCGCGGGGGAGAGCTCTTGCTGGGCGCGACGATGGAGGAGCAGGGTCTCGACGCGCTCCCGACGGCCGGCGCCGTCCTCGATCTCCTGCGGGAGGCTTGGCGGATCCTGCCCGGGCTCTACGACCTCGCGGTGACCGAGCTGTCGGTGGGCTTCCGGCCCGCGGTCCGCGACCACCGGCCCGTGATCGGCGCCACCGCGACGCACGGGCTCTACGTCGCCACGGGGCACTTTCGCAACGGCGTGCTGCTCGCGCCCGCCACCGCGCACTACCTGGCCGAGTGGATCGCGAAGGGGGCGGCGCCGACTGCCCTCGCCCCGTTCGGCGTCGAGCGGCTGGAGGCGCCGGCCGTCACGGCGTCCGGGGTGGCCGGTCGGTGAGCGGCTCGGCCGTGTCGACGGCGACGATCGAGCTCTGGGTGAACGGCGAGCGTCGGCGGGTGGTCGCCGCCGGACGTGCGGGCGCTCCTGGTCGTCCTGGGCTTCGACCCGAGTGGGCGCGGGATCGCGGTCGCGCGGAACGGCGAGGTCGTTCCCCGGAGCGCCTGGGAGACGACGACGCTGACGCCCGATGATCGGATCGACATCGTCGGGGCGGTGCAGGGAGGATGACGGAGATGCCGGAGGACCGCTGGGAGCTCGCCGGACTGTCGCTGGGCTCGCGCCTCTTGCTCGGGACGGCGCGCTATCCGAGCCGGCAGGTGCTCCTCGACGCCCTGGCCGCCTCCGGCACCGAGCTCGTGACCGTCGCCGTCCGGCGCGTGGGGCTCGGCGCGGGCGGCGACAACCTCTACGACGCGCTCCGCGAGCGAGGGCTCCAGCTCCTGCCGAACACGGCCGGATGCTTCACGGCGCGCGACGCGGTGCTGACGGCGGAGCTCGGGCGGGAGGCCCTCGGGAGCGACCTCGTGAAGCTCGAGGTCATCGCCGACGAGGACACCCTGCTGCCGGACGTGGAGGGACTCCTCGCGGCGGCCCGGGAGCTGGTGGGCAAGGGCTTCCGGGTCCTGCCCTACACGAACGACGACCCGGTGACGGCGAAGCGGCTCGAGGATCTCGGCTGCGCGGCCGTGATGCCGCTCGGCGCGCCGATCGGCTCGGGCCTCGGCATCCGGAATCCCCACAACATCGAGCTGATCCGGAGCCGGGCGCGCGTCCCCGTCGTCGTCGACGCCGGCGTGGGGACCGCCTCCGACGTCGCGATCGCGTTCGAGCTGGGGGCCGACGCCGTCCTGCTCAACACCGCGGTGGCGCGCGCGCACGACCCGGTCCGCATGGCTCGCGCCATGCGACACGCCGCCTTGGCGGGGCGCGATGCCTGGCTCGCCGGCCGGATGCCCCGCAAGTTCTACGCCGAGGCGTCGAGCCCGTGGGCCGGTCGGATCCAGGCGGAGCGCGACCCGGACCGCTGACGGACGCCGGCGAGGAGTCGGGCCTGGTCACGCTGCCCCGACTCATGCTGGTGACCGACCGCCTCGCGACGCGCGGGCGGGACCTGGTGGACGTCGTCGAGGCGGCGGTCGCGGCTGGCGTGGGGCTCGTCCAGGTGCGGGAGCGCGATCTCTCTGAAGCCGCAGTCGAGACCTTGCTCGGGCGGCTCCTCGACCGGCTGCGCGGCTCGGGCGCGCGGCTCGTCGTCAACGGCCACCCCGCGCTCGCCCGCGCCCTCGGCATCGGGCTCCACCTGCCGGCCGCCGCCCCGCCCGCGGTGCCACGCCTCACGTTCACGGGCCGGAGCGTCCACGACGAGGAGGAGGCCATGCTCGCGCGCGCCGAGGGCGTCTCGTACGTCGTCGCCGGTCCGATCTTCCCGACAGGATCGAAGCCCGGCCATCCGGGCGCGGGTGTCGCCCTGGTCGCCCGGCTCGGCCGCGATCCTCGCGCCCACGCCGATCTTCGCGATCGGCGGCCTCACGCCGGAGCGGGTGGGGTCCGTGCTGAAGGCCGGGGCACACGGCGTCGCCGTGCGGAGCGCGATCCTGGGCGCCGCCGAGCCGGCGCGGGCCGCGCGCGCGTTCGCCGACGCTCTGGCCGGGGTGCAGTCAGCCGAACGACGTGACATCGAAGGGGTTGACTGACGCAGAAGCGAACGCTTCAGCCGTACAGGGTCGAGGGTCTGATCTACGCGCGGCTAGCGCCGCTCACATCCGGGCTTCTCAGTCCCACGACGTTGAACGCGGGCACCGGCTTCGAGAACCCCTTGAGCGAGAGCTCTCCGACCGGCTTCGACTCCGCCAGCGCCTCGACGGCCCCCAGGAGGCGCTGAGAGACCAGGATCTCCCCCGCCTTCGCCTCGCCGCACAGGCGCGCGGCCAGGTTGGTGACCGTCCCGACGGCGCCGTAGTCCAGGCGCCCCTCGAAGCCGATGGCGCCGATGGTGGCGAAGCCCTGCGCGATGCCGATCCCGACGTCGAGCTCGTGCCCGCGCTTCTTCCACCGGGCGCCCAGCTCCCCGACCCGGTCCCGCATCGCCAGGGCCATGCGGACCGCCCGCTCCGGAGCGTCCGGCATCGGCACGGGGTCGTTGAAGAACACCATCATGCCGTCCCCGGCGAAGCGCTCCAGCGTGCCCTCGTGGGCCAGGATCAGGGCGCCCATCGCGGCGTGGTACTCGCGGAGGACGCCCATGACCTCCTCCGGCTCCGCGGTCTCGGCGAACGCCGTGAAGCCGCGGAGGTCGAGGAAGACGACGGTCACCTCCCGCCGGTGCGTCTGGAGCGGGTCCCCGGCGCCCCCGTCCACGATCAGCTCGGCGAGCTGGGGGAGAAGAAGCGCTTGAGCCGCGAGAGCCGGTCGAGCTGGGTGACCTGGGCCTGGACGCGCTCTTCGAGCGTCCGGTTCCACTCGGCCAGCTTCACGGCCATCGCCTCCACCGAGTCGTGGAGCTCCTTGATCCGGAGCATCGACTTGACCCGGGCGACCAGCGCGGTCTGGTCCACGGGCTTGGTCAGGTACTCGTCCCCGCCCGCCTCGAGGCCCGCCACGACGTCCTTCGGGTCCGCCTTCGCGGTGACCATGATGATCGGCGTGAACGGGAAGGTCGGGTCCGCCCGGAGCTGCCGGCAGACCTCGAGCCCGTCCACCTTGGGCATCATGACGTCCAGGAGGATCAGGTCCGGCCGGGCCTCCCGGGCCGCGGCCAGCGCCGCCTCGCCGTCGGTCGCGGTCACGACGTCGTAGCCCTGGGCGGCCAGCCGGAGCTGGAGGATGTGGACGTTCGCCGCCGTGTCGTCCACGACGAGGATCCTGGGCGGCGTTCGCACGGGCGCGCCTCCCTCGCCTCTATCCCAGGTACTCGCGGATCTTGGCGAGGAGCTGGCGGGGGACGAAGGGCTTGGTCACGTAGGCGTCGCAGCCGGCCTCGAAGGCCTTCACGTCGTCGCCGCTCAGCGCGTACGAGGTCACCACGATGAGCGGGACGGCGCGAAGCGCCGGGTTCGCCTTGATCCGGCGGGTCGCCTCGTAGCCGTCGAGGCCGGGGAGCTGGATGTCCATGAGGATGAGATCGGGACGCTCCGTCTCCGCCAGCCGCACCCCGTCCTCCCCGGTCTCGGCCTCGATCAGCTCGAAGCCGGCCTTGGTCAGGAGCAGGCGCAGGATGCGCCGGTTCTCGTCGTTATCCTCCACCACCAGGATCCGCTTGCTCACGGCGCCGCCACTTGGCGCTCGACCCGCACCGGCAGCGCGAACCGGAAGGTCGAGCCCCGGCCGAGGGTGGACTCCACCCAGATCCGGCCGCCGTGGAGCTCCACGATCCGCTTGGCGATCGCCAGGCCGAGGCCGGTCCCGCCCTTCTTCCGGGTGCTGGAGCTGTCGGCCTGCTGGAACTCCTCGAAGATCTTCGCCTGATCGGCCTCGGAGATCCCGGGGCCCGTGTCGGCCACCGAGACGACGAAGGCGCCGTCCGAGACGGTCACCCCCACCCGGACCTCGCCCGCCTCGGTGAACTTGAGCGCGTTGCCCACCAGGTTCAGGAGCACCTGGGCGATCCGCCGCGAGTCGCCCCGGCCGGGCGGCAGGTCGGGCGGCACGCTCACGCGCAGCGCGAGCTTCTTCTCGGCGGCGAGCGACTCCACGCCCGTCGCGACGGCCTGCGTGACCTCCTCCATGGCGTAGTCGGCGAGGGACAGGGTGAGCTGGCCGGCCTCGATCTTGGAGAGGTCGAGGACGTCGTTGATGAGGCCGAGGAGGTGCTGGCCGCTGTTCCGGGCGCGCTCGAGACTGTCCCGGATCGGCTCGGGCACGTCCCCGAAGGTCTCGTCCAGGATCAGCTCCGTGTAGCCGAGGACGGCGTTGAGCGGGGTCCTGAGCTCGTGGCTCATGTTGGCCAGGAACTGGGACTTGTGCTGGCTGGCGACCGCGAGCTGGCGGCCCTTCTCCTCGACCTCGCGGAAGAGCCGCGCGTTCTGGATGGCCAGCGCCGACTGGGTGGCGAAGGTCTTCAGGAGCTCCACGACCTCGGGCGCGAACTCCCCGGGCGTTCGCCGGTTCATCGAGAGCGCGCCGATGACCTGGTCCTCCCGCACCAGCGGGACCGACAGCAGGGCCCGGTAGCCCGTCCGGAGCAGGACGTCTCGGAGATGGCTCTGGTAGGCGCCCTCCCGGACGATGTCGGGCACCTGCATCGGCTCCCGCCGCTCGGCGGCGCGCCCCGTGAGGCCTTCGCCCATCTTGATCGGCGTCGCCCGGAGACCCTCGACGAGCTCCGCCTCGTAGTTGTGAGCCGCGCGGAGCTGGAACTCCCGGGTGACCTCGTCGTACTCGTAGATCGAGGCGCCGTCCGCGCCCCCGAGCTGGGCGGCCCGCGACACGATCGTGTTCAGCACCGTCTCCAGGTCGAGGGTGGAGGTGACCGCCTGTCCGACCTCGCCGAGCGCCCGCAGCTCGTCGACCGAGCGGGTGAGCTGGGCCGTCCGGGCCTCGAGCTCCTTGAACAGCCGGACGTTCTCGATCGCGATCACCGCCTGGTCGGCGAAGGTCTTCGACCAGCTTGATCTGCGCCTCGGAGAATGGCCGCACCTCCGATCGCCAGATACCATGACCCCGATCGGGATTCCCTCGCGCAGCATCGGCACGGCCAGCACCGTCCGAGCTGGGTACGAGACTGCCGCGCACGGCATGCCAGTATCTCGGGGAATTCGTCTGCGTGACATCGCGGGATGTCGGCGACTGGCTCGACCCTCTATCACGCAGCCCGGCCCACTCCGAACTCGCGCCCGGGCTGGCGCGGAAAGGTCCGCCGATCGGCTCGACCTCCGCCGGTGTGAAGCCCATGGTCGCTGCGAGCCGGAGGAGCTCCCCCTCGAAGCGGAACAGGTTGCTGCGCGGTCGCCCCGCATAAACGCGCCGCGCTCTCGGCACGATCGTGTCGAACACCGGCTGGACGTCGGTGGGCGAGCTGGAGATGACGCGCAGGATCTCGGCGGTGGCCGTCTGCTGCTCCAGCGCCTCGGTCAGCTCGCGGTTCCGGGCCTCGAGCTCCGTGAACAGCCGCACGTTCTCGATGGCGATGACCGCCTGGTCGGCGAAGGTCTTCGCCAGCTCGATCTGCTTGTCCGTGAAGGGCTGCACCTCCGTCCGCCGCATGTAGATGACGCCAATGGGCATGCCTTCGCGCAGGAGCGGCGTGGCCAGCACCGTCCGAGCGGGGGACCGCATCCGCCGCGAGCGGGCCAGCGTCTCGGGGAACTCCGGTCTCGGGCAGCGCCGACAGTCCTCGATGTGGATCGTCTTGCCGATCACGCACCGCCCGCCCGATCACGGCCCGAGGGCTCGCGGCGATCGGTCGCGCCGATCGGCAGGTCGGCAGGCGATCGGGCCCATGTGTCGCGACGAGCCGGAGGGACTCGCCTTCCAGGCGCCAGATCGCGGCATTCGTCGCGCCGCAGAACCGCGCGGCGCTCTCGGCCACGACGTCCATCACCGGCTGGAGGTCGGTCGGCGAGCTGGAGATGACCCGCAGGATCTCCGCGGTCGCCGTCTGCTGCTCGAGCGCCTCGGTCAGCTCGCGGTTCCGGGCCTCGAGCTCCGTGAACAGCCGCACGTTCTCGATCGCGATCACCGCCTGGTCGGCGAAGGTCTTCAGCAGCTCGATCTGCTTGTCGGTGAAGGGCCGCACCTCGGTCCGCCGCATGACGATGACGCCGATGGGCACGCCTTCGCGCAGGAGCGGCGTGGCCAGCATCGTCCGAAAGGCGACACCGACTTGCCGGGCGCGTTCCACGGTCTCGGGAATTCCGTCTCGGGCAGCGCCAGGATGTCGTCGACATGGATCGACTTGCGATCACGCACCGCACGCCCAGCCACGCTGCCGCAGGGCTTCACGGCGATGGTCCCGCCGGTCGGCACTCGATGTCAGGCGTGGGCCCATGCGCTGCCACGAGCCGGAGGAACTCGCCTTCCAAACGGAGGATCGTCAGCATCGGTCGCGCCGCAGAAGCGCGCGGCGCTCTCGGCCACGACGTCCATCACGGGCTGGAGGTCGGTCGGCGAGCTGGAGATGACCCGCAGGATCTCGGCGGTGGCCGTCTGCTGCTCCAGGGCCTCGGTCAGCTCGCGGTTCCGGGCCTCGAGCTCCGTGAACAGCCGCACGTTCTCGATCGCAATGACCGCCTGGTCGGCGAAGGTCTTGAGCAGCGCGATCTGCGTCTCGGAGAAGAATCGGCCTTCCTCCCTCGTGACGACGATCGCCCGATCGGATCACCGTCCCGCAGCATGGGCACGGCGAGGGCGGTGCGGAAGCCTGCCTGCACGATAGCACTGGGCTCGTACTCGGGGTCTTCGGCGATGTCGACGTGGACGACCGCGCGCGTCAGGATCGCTCGGCCGGTGACGGTGCCCCGATCCGGCGGACGGGGAAACACGCGCCGATTGGCTTCGACGGCCTCCGGGGTGTTGCCATGCTGGGCCACCATGTGGATCAGGCGTCCATCGAAGCGAACGACGCTGCCATTCACTGCTTCGCACAACCGCGCGGCGCTCTGGGCGATTGCCTCGAAGACCGGCTGGGCGTCGGTCGGCGAGCCGGAGATGGCCCGCAGGATCTCGGCCGTGGCGGTCTGCTGCTCGAGTGCCTCGGTCAGCTCGCGGTTCCGGGCCTCGAGCTCCGTGAACAGCCGCACGTTCTCGATCGCGATCACGGCCTGGTCGGCGAAGGTCTTCGCAGCTCGACCTGCTTGTCCGTGAAGGGCTGCATCTCATTCCTGCGCATGACGATGACCCCAATGGGTACGTCTTCGCGCAGGAGCGGCGTGGCCAGCATCGTCCGAGTGGAGGCATGAACGCGCCGCGAGCGCTCCAGCGTCTCCGGAAATTCGGTCTCGGGCAACGCCTCCAGGTCCTCGACATGGATCGTTTGCCGGTCACGCACCGCTCGCCCGGACACGGTGCCTCGACTCGCGGCGATGGTTGAGCCCACCGGCGAGTTGGTAGGGGATGGTCCATGCGCAGCGACGATCCGCAGAAACTCGCCCTCTAGGCGAAGAATCGCGACGTTGCTCGCGCCGCAGAATCGGGCGGCGCTTTCGGCCACGACGTCCATCACCGGCTGGAGGTCGGTCGGCGAGCTGGAGATGACCCGCAGGATCTCGGCGGTCGCGGTCTGCTGCTCGAGCGCCTCGGTCAGCTCGCGGTTCCGGGCCTGCAGCTCCTGCAGGAGACGGACGTTCTCGATCGCGATCACCGCCTGATCGGCGAAGGTCTCCACGAGCGCGATCTGCTTGTCCGTGAAGGGTTCGACCCGCGTCCGCCACATGACGATCGCGCCGAGGATCACGCCTTCCCTGAGCATTGGAACACCTAGGAGCGTGCGGAACCCCGCGATCCGCTGGACTTCGTGCATCCCGTAGCCGGGCTCGGCGAGAGCATCGGCGATGTGCACGGTCCGGCGCTCGAGCGTGGCCCTCCCGTACACGGACTCGGGCCCGGGGGGCACCACGTTCTGCCGCCAGTACTCCTTGAACTCTTCTGAGACCCCGAAGCCAGCGGCCGCGCGGAGGACATTGTTCTCGAACCGGTAGAGGAATCCGCTTTCCGCCCCGCATAGCCGCGTCGCGTTCTCGATCAGCGTGTCGAGGACCGGCTGGAGATCGAAGGTCGATCGGCTGATGACCTTCAGCACTTCCGCCGTTGCCGTCTGCTGCTCCAACGCCTCGGTCAGCTCGCGGTTCCGGGCCCCGAGCTCCGTGAACAGGCGCACGTTCTCGAGGGCGATGACCGCCTGGTCGGCGAACGTGGACAGGAGCTGGATCTGGCTCTCGCTGAACGCCTGGACCTCGCGGCGCCAGATCCCGATGACGCCGATCGGCTCCCCGTCCTTGAGCAGCGGCACCCACAGCCCGTACGAGCCCCCAGTTGCTCGATCGCCTGGAGCCGGCCCGGATCGCGCTCCGCATAGGCGGTCTGCCAGCATGTCTACGATATGGACCGGGCGCCGCTCGGCCACGGCCCGGGCCGGGCCGGTGTGCGGGCCAAGACGATGCGGCCCTCGCCACGGCTCGACGAACTCGCGGGCGCGCCACGATCCGCAACCAGCCGGAACGCTTCGCCGTCGTAGAGAAACAGCAGCCCGCCGGCGCGCGCACAGTCGGACCGCGCTGTCGAGGATCCCCTCGAAGACCGGCTCGACCGTGGTCGGCGAACTCGCGTTGACCCGGAGAATGGCGCCCGTCGCCCGCTCGCGCTCCAGCGCCTCGGTGACCTCCTGGAACAGCCGTGCGTGCCCGATGGCGATGGCCGCCTGGTCGGCGAAGCTCTCGAGGGCGGCGATTTGCCCCGCGGTGAACGGACGCGGCTCCGAGCGGCGGATGACGATCACGCCGAGCACCCGTTCCTCGCTCACGAGGGGCACCGCCAGGATCGCCCGGTGGAGGCCGCCCTGGCGGCTGATCTGCAAGGATCCCGGGTACTCGGCCGCCGCCGCCTCGATGTCGGGGACGTGGACGGTGCGGCGCTCCAGCGCCGCACGCCCCGCGGCGGCATCGCGCGTGATCGGAAGGATGTCGCCTATCTTGATCCCGAGACCAATCGACCCGTGATGGGCCAACGGGTGAAGACCGTCGCCGTCGAGTCGATGGATGACGCTATCGGTCGCGCCGCAGACCCGCGCCGCCTGCTCCGCGACTGCGTCGAGCACGGCCTGGAGGTTGCCGGGAGCGCCCGCGAGCGCGCGCAGGATCCGGGTGGTGGCGGCGAGCTGCGCGCGGACTCCCGCCGGACCCGGGGCCGCCGACGTCCGGGGCCTACGGGCGGGGCGGGATGGGGCTTTCCGGCGCGACGCCATGCACGGTCCTCCGGCAGGCGGCTAGTCCGGCGATTCTAGCACCTCACGACGCCGGACAGGTGCGCAGAAAGGCAGGATCGCGGCGCCCAGACGGGCCAGTGGCCCGCAGTAGGTTTCGCTTAGGGAGCACCGCTGAGTGAGCTGTGCCGGTTGGGATGGAGCCTGAGCTCCTGCAGACAGTCATCGACCATCTCTTCAAGGCCGTAGACGGGGCGCCATCCCCACTCCGTTCGTGCGTTGTCGTCGACGAGGGGACGGGCCGTGGGATCCATGAGTCGCTGGAGGGCTGGATCGGGGCGGAACTCGACTTGGGCGCCAGGCACGCGGGTCCGGAGCAGGGCCACTAGTTCGCCGGCACTAGGTACGGGAGATATCCCAGCCAGGAGATAGGTGACCGTCCGGATCCGGTCGCTCGGGGCAGCGGCCAGCTCCACAATCGCCCGCGCGGCATCCTTCACGTACAGGACGGGGAAGCGCGTCTCCGGTCCGACCGTGATCGTGAAGGACTTGCCTCTAGCACTGGCCTCGATCACCAGCGAGAGGTACTGCGCGGCTCCTGGCGTCGTCACGCCCGGCGCAACGACCGCCGGGTAGCGGAGGCCCCGAAAGTCGAGCCCATATTTGCGCCGGTAGAAGAGCCCGAGATGCTCGCCGAAGAGTTTGGTGGCGCCGTAGAGGAAGGCGGGGCGCTGCAGCGTAGCGTCGTCGATCGGGCCGTCCCCCAGGCCGAAGCCGTAGGTGGCCAGGCTGCTGGAAAAGAGGACCTGCGGCACGTCGAACAGCCGGGCCGCCTCGAGTACGTGGAAGGTGCCCAGGGCGTTGACGCGGACTGCGGACGGCGGGTCAGCTTCGCAGGGGAGAGAGAACATCCCGCCGAGATGATAGATCGCCGTCGGCTTGACCCGCTTCACTGCGTCCAGCACGTTGCTGAAGGTCCCGAGGTCGCCCCGGATCACGTCCACCCGCGCCGCCATATCGCCGAGCCGGTGGGACGACGGGTTGAGGTCGAAGAGCGCGGGCCGGTCCTCGCCCCGCTCTAGCAGCAGCCGTGTGACCTCGGACCCGATTACGCCCGAACCGCCCGTGATCAGTGTCGCCATGTGGCTCTCCTCGCGTTCGTCAAGGTTGTCGTCCCTACGTTCAGCGAGGATGCGAACTCGCCGGACGCTCCGAAGTTGCCGGCGCCGCCAGTCCCGTCGCCGCGAAGTCTCTCGGATCCGGATCTCCTCGCTAGCCGCGACCCACGTAGGCCTGGGTCACGGGCAGGACGATGGCCTGGAACATGTTGACGCCGGGAGGGAGCGCGGCCATGAGGACGGCGACCTGCGCCAGTTCATCGGTTTCCATCATCGGCTCGTCCAACGGAGGGCGCCGCGGGTCCAGGGTCAGCTCGGATTTCGTCAAGCCGGGGTGGAGGATGCAGCACGAGACACCGTAGGGTCGGCCCTCCAGCGCGGTGGAGTGCGTGAGTCCGTCGATCCCAAACTTGCTGGCGTTGTAGGGGGCGTTGTCGGGTCGCACGCGCTGGGCGGAGATGGACCCGATGTTGATGATGCGACCGCCGCCCTGCCGCTTCATGATCCGGAGGGCCTGGCGGGTGCAGAGGAAGGGCGCCCGGAGGTTGATGGCGATCACGCGGTCCCAGTCCTCGATCGGCAGCTCGTCGATCGGCCCGCGAATGGCCGTGCCAGCGTTGTTGACGAGGACGTCGAGCCGGCCGCCACGCTCGACGAGCACGCCGAACACCCGCTCGACCTCGGCCTCGCTCGTAATGTCCGCCGGGATCGGAGTGGCCGCACCGCCGGCGTCGCCGATCGCGGCCGCCACCTGGTCGAGGCGGTCGGCCCGCCGAGCCACCAGCGCCACCGTCGCGCCCTCCGCCGCCAGCCCTCGCGCGATCGCCGCGCCGATCCCGCTGCTGGCCCCCGTGACCAGGGCCACCTTGCCGTCGAGCTTGCCCATCAGCGCTCCTTCTCCGCGTGCGTCCGGCGGTCGCGCGGCTGGCGATCTTGGACCGGCCGCGCTCAGGCGTGGAAGTATCAAAGCAAAGAGCCGTCACGAACCTTCACCAGTCCGGGCCTTCGAAGGTCTAAAGGTCACATCCTCGCCTGCCAGAACGAAGAGCCCGCCGAAGAATCCGCCGGTCCCGCCGGCCCGACCACCGCGATCCGCATCAGGTATTCCTCCGGTCGTCACGAGGCGGTGCGCGCCGCCGAAGGAAGCTGGTAGAGCTTCGCCACGTTCTCCCGGGTGATCTTCCGGCGGACGCGCTCCGGGAGCCCGCCCAGGTTCTTCTCGAGGTGGCGGCGCGAGTCGGGCCAGAGACAGTCGGGATGCGGGTAGTCGGCCCCCCAGATGATGTTGTCCTCGCCGACGATGGGGATCGCGGGCTCGAGATACTGATCCTGCTGGTAGGTGGTGTAGCCCTGGCGCCGGAAGTAGTCGCTGGGCTTGAGCGAGAACCCGAGGGACCGGCCGCGATCCTCGTACTCCGTGTCCAGGCGATCGAAGACGTAGGGGATCCAGGTCACGCCGGACTCTCCGAGGACGAAGTTGAACTCCGGATAGCGCTCGCAGGCCCCCGAGGCGATCACGGAGACGAGCACCTCCATCCCGTCGAGCTGGAACAGGCTCGCCCGCACGATGCGCCAGGGCACCGCGTACTCCTTCTCCATCTGCGGGGTGTCGGGCGCCCGCAGTCCCTTGAATCCGGTGGAGTGGAACGAGATCGGGAACCGGCACTCCTGGGCGGCCTCCCAGAGAGGATCCCAGCCGCGGTGATAGAGGGGCACGCTCAGGCGCTTGAACGCGAGATCCCCGCCCCGGAGCCCGAGCTTGGCGCAGCGCCGCACCTCGGCGGCGGCCACGAGCGGGTCGGTGTTCGGGATGATGGCGAGGGGAAAGGTCCGGTTGGGGTCGCTGCGCTTGGCGAAGTCCGCGGCCCAGTCGTTGTAGACCTGGTTGGTCCAGGCGCGCAGGTCAGCGCTGTCGATGAGCTCGTTGATCATGAGGCAGCCATAGATGATCTCGGCGTCGACCCCGTCGCGATCCATGTCGGCGAGCCGCAGCTCGGGCGTGGTCGGCCGGGGCTGGGCGCCCGGGCGATAGTCCCACGTGAAGCCGCTGTCCTTCATCTCGTCGATGTGCCCGAAGATTCCCCGCTCGTACTTCAGGAACCGCGGCCCCACCCCGTTCCACATCCCCTGGTCGTGCCCCTCCACGAACCAGTGGCAGCCGTCCTCCAGCTCTTCGACGCGGGGCACGAGGAGCCGCCACTTGGCCGGCGCCTGGGACGCCCAGAGATCGGGCGGGCAGTAGGTCAGGTCGATGTGGTTGTCGCCGGAGATCAGCCCGTTTCGCATCGCACCCTCCGTGGTCTGAGGTCTACGTTGGATTCGCGTTGAGGCGCGCCCGGGCGGCCTCGCCTCGCGTCACCCCGCCCACGCGCGCGGCCCGCAAGCGCCGGGCGGCGAACCTTGCCCGCCTCGTCCCGCAGCGGCTCGTTCACTCGCTCGAAGCTCCGGGGAAGCTTGTAGGGGGCCAGCCGGTCTCGTAGGTGGGTCAGCAGCTCGGCGTCGCCAACGTCCCCGTCCACCTGGATGATGGCGTGGACGACATTGCCGAGGTCCTCGTCGGGCAGCCCGATCACGCAGCTTCCGCGAACCCGGGGATGCTCCTCGAGGGCGGATTCGACCTCGGCCGGATAGACGTTCGCGCCGCCCACCAGGATCATGTCGGTGTCGCGGTCGGTGAGATAGAGGTAGCCCTCGGCGTCCATCCAGCCCATGTCGCCGAGCGACTCCCATCCCCGTCTCGGGTCTTCGCCTCGGCGCCGATGTAGCGGTAGCCAGGCGGCACGCCCTCGCCCCGCCTCATCCAGACCTCGCCCACCTCGCCCGGCGGGCACGCGTGGCCCTCGGCGTCGAGGACGCGGATCTCGCCGATCACCGGTCGGCCCACCGACCCCCGATGGGCCAGCCACTCGTGGCCATTGATCAGCGTGATGGCCTGGGCCTCGGTACCGGCGTACAGCTCCCAGACCCGGTCCGGGCCCAGCCAGTCGATCCAGGCCTGCTTGAGCCAGGGCGGGCAGGGCGCCGCCATGTGGAGCACGGAGCGCAGGGAGGAGAGATCGCGCGCGCGGCGTTCCGCACTCCGGCAGCCGCCAGATGCGGAGCATCATCGTCGGGACCGCGTACATCCAGTCCACCTGGTAGCGCTCGATCAGGTCGAGCGCCCGCGCTGCGTCGAACCGCGTCATCACCACCTGATGCACGCCCATCAGGAGACCGGCGCAGGCACTGCCGAAGGGCCCGTTGTGGGAGAGCGGTCCCGTGACGAGCGCCACGCCCTCGGGCACCCTCGGGGTACGGCGATAGGAGCCGGCGATCGTCTCCAGGACGCCGGGCTGGGTGGCGACGATCAGCTTGGGGCGGCCGGTGCTGCCCCCCGAGGTCGCGGCCTTCCACGAGGCCGGCACCAGCGGCGGCAGTGCGTCGTCGGCCAGCGTGGCCTCTGGCTCGAACCCGGCCGAGACCGCGGGCCGGCCGGAGACCTCCGACGGGTCCACGCCGACCACCAGGGCGGGGGCGGCCAGTTCCAGGATCGCGCGGCGCTCGGCGGCCGGCAGCCGGGCCGAGATGGGCTGGGGCGTGGCGCCGAGCTTCCAGGCGGCGATGGTCGCCTCGAAGAACGCGATGCCGTTCGGCAGCGCGATCGTGACGAAGCTGTCGGGACGCACCCCGAGGCGCGCGTAGGCTCGCGCGAGCCGGTTGGTCCGCCGCTCCAGCTCCCCGCGGGTGACCATGCGGTCCTCGTGGGTGATGGCGGGCCGGTTGGGCGCGGCAGCGGCGAGCCGGGCGACGGCCACGCCGAACGGCGTCCCGGCCTCACTCACGGTTCGTTCCCTGGATTGTCTGTATGGCACCCGAGACACTGCATAGTCGGGGCCTCCAGCCGACCGGGCCGGCGACTGGGTTGGACAGCGGGCCAAGCCTAGTCGGGGGGGCAGAGGAAGGTCAAGCGACGCTTCTCGCGTGACGCTTCCCAGGGGTGACGGCGTTCGGGTCTCCCAGCTGCCGGGCGAACCTACCGGAGGCGCTCGAACTCCTCCAGGGAGAGGCCGAGCTGACGGAGGATCTTGTGGAAGAGGGGCAGCCCGATGTCTCGGCCGCCGTGGATGGGAATCGTCACGGCCCGGCCATCGGGGTGGTTCCACCGCTCGTGGCTGCCAGTCTGCCGACGCCTGACGAAGCCAAGCTGACTCGCCACCCGCTGAAACTCCCCGCGCGGTGGCGCTAGGCGTTCACGATTTCGGTCGTGTCCTCCGGCAGCAGGGCGCCACGCCCCTGATACTCCTCGGCGATCACGTCGAAGACATGACCCAGCTCCGCCAGGGCCTCTTCTCGCGTGGCCATCAGGGCGTAACAGCCGGGGATGGCGGGCACCTCGGCAACCCAGGAGCCATCATCCTGGCGATACAGAACGATCTTGTACGCGTCGAGGCCTGGCTGGCTCACATCGAGAGAATAGCACCGCGAGTGTGGGCTACCTGCGTTTGAGCCGCTCGCCGAGTGACCCCTTGGATGGGTGCCCCATCAGCGCGAAATCGGCTGGCCGTTCGGCTCCAGGGTGGTAGCGGCGGCCAGAACGGCCTCGAGGACGTCCCGCTGGTTGCTCGCCCGCGGCACCTTGTGCTGGTCACCCAGCTGGCCGCGGCCTTGGAGCCACCGATGGAAGGTCCCTGACGCCACCGGCGTGACGCGCGGAGAGGCCATCCCGATGTCCCCCGCGCGCTTCGTGCGGTAGTCGGTGTTCAGCGCGCGGAGCGCCTCGTCGAGGGCCCAGGCGAAGCCGGCAAGACTCGACGGCCGCGTGCGGAACTCCACCGCCCACTCGTGGCGGGCGGGCTGCCCCGCTCCGCCCGGATAGACGGGCGCCACCGTGAACTCGACCATCTCCGCGCCGGTGCGCGCGCACGCCTCGGCGGCCGCGCGCTCCACCTCCTCGACGATCACGTTCTCCCCGAACGCGTTGACGAAGTGCCGGGTCCGGCCGGTGATCACGAGCTGCGGCGGGTCGAGCGAGACGAAGCGCACGGTGTCCCCGAGCACGTAGCTCCACAGCCCGGCCGGGCTGGTGAGCAGGATCGCGTAGGACTCTCCGACGCGCACGTCGGCGACCGTCAGCCTTCGCGGTGACGATGAGCCGAGCTCTCCGACCGGGACGAACTCGTAGAAGATGCCGTAGTCCAGCATCAAGGTGATCCCGGGATCGGCGGTGCCGATCTGGATCCCCACGAACGCCTCCGAAGCCGGGTACACCTCGAGATAGTGGACGTAGCGACCGAGCGCGCTCTCGAACACCGTCCGGTATGGGTCCATGCGCACCCCGCCGTGGACGAAGACGGCGAGGCGCGGCCACAGCTGACGGGGCGTCGACTCGGGATCCTCGGCGAGCGCGCGGATCCGTTCGAAGAGGACGAGCATCCAGGACGGCATCCCCGAGATGAGGCGGAGGTCCTGGTGGCGGACGAGCCGGGCGGTGGCGGCGAGTCGGCGCTCCCAGTCGGGGATGGCGGCGATGTCCGGACCCGGCGCGTACCGCCCACGGAGCCACCGGGGGATCCGCCGCGCCGCCAGGCCCGAGAGGTCGCCGACCTCCGCGTGGCGGCCGAGCGGCTCGGTCTGGGTGCTGCCGCCGAGGAAGAGCATGGGCCCGTCGAGGCGCTCGGCCTTGCCGACCCGGCGCAGCGCCATCAGCAGTGTGTCGAGCCCCCCGCGCCGGTGACCCTGGAAGGCCTCCCCGGTGAGCGGGATGTACTTGTCGCCCGCGGTCGTTCCGGACGTCTTGCAGTACTGGGCGGGCCGCCCGGGCCACAGGACGTCGCGCTCGCCGCCAATTGCGCGCTCGACGAGGAGCCGGAGGTCCAGGTAGCTCGTGACGGGGACCCGCCGCTGATAGTCGGCGATGCCACGAATCTCGGCGAAGCCGTGCGCCCGACCCCAGACGGTGTCGCGGGCGCGGGCGGTCAGGGCTCGGAGGGTCCGCTCCTGCACCGCGAGGGGATCGCGCCACGCCGCCTCGAGCTGGCGGAGACGGTGGCCGGCGAGCCAGGCGAGCGGGCGATCGAGGAGGCTCGCCACCCTCACCGCGACTACCCTGTCCCCGGAGCGCCGGCCCGTGCCATCCCGCCGGACGCCCTCACGCCACGCTGGTGGGCTCGGGAGCGAGCGAGTCGAGGAACTCCTCGACCGCGCGCGCAAACGCTCCAGGGTGCTCGAGCATCGGCGCGTGGCCGCAGTCGGGCACGAGGCGGAGGGTGGCGGAGGGGAGACCCTCGAGGAATCGGATCGCGATGCCGGGAGGCGTGATGCGATCCTCCATGCCCCACACGAGGAGCGTGGGGCACCGGATGTCGCCGAGCCGGTCCTCCAGGTTGTAGCGCCGTGCCGAGCGGCTCACCTGGAGCACCCGGGTCACGTAGCTCCGGCGGTTCACGATGTCGCGGATCGCCTCGACCCACTCGGGGGTCACCAGGGCGGGATCGTGGAAGACCTCCGTCATCTTCTCGCGCACGAACTCGGCGGACGGCCGGTGCGGCACACCCCGGGTGAAGCTACGCTCGAACAAGCCGGACGACCCCGACAGCACGAGGCCCCGCACCCGCTCCGGCGCGTGGAGGGCGAGGTCCAGGGCGACGTGGCCGCCCAGCGAGTTCCCGACGATGATCGCGGGCGGCACGCGCTCCGCGTCGAGGAACGCCTCGACGTAGGCGCGGAGGCCCGACACGGACAGATCGTCCGGCGGGGTGTCGAGGATCGGAAGCGTCAGGGCCATGGCCCGGTAGTTGGGCGCGAGGGCCTCGAGAACCGCCTCCCAGTGCTCGCTCGTGCCGAACAGTCCGTGGAGGCACAGCACCGGGATGCCCGCTCCCGCCTCGGTCCAGCGGAACTCCGTCACCGCGCTCGTTTCGTTCACGCCGCTCTCCTTCCCATCCGCTCAGGTTGCGGCCTCGGCGCCCGATCGCGCTCTAGATGGGCCGACGGGCTCCGAGTCGAAAAGTAGCGGCGGCGCGTTGAGCGCGGATCACGGAGGCATCACATGTCGGCTACCGCATCCGGGCCTCGCGCCCGGATGCGCCTCAGGCGAGGAGTCTGACGAGGGCGACGGTGCCCAGCCCCGCCAGTGCGACGACCGCGCTCACCCAGGGGTCCGAGCGCGCGAGATACACGCCTCCGGCGCCGTGGCGGCTCGTGCGCCACAGGCGAAAGCGCAGGAAGGCCTCGATCGGCCCCAGGAAGACCAGCACGACGAGGACGTAGAGGAAGAGCTCGCGAAGAACCGCCGGCAGCGCATCCACAGGGCCACCCTAGCCGACGAATGTTGCAGTTCGATGACGGCCGGCCGGCTCCCCTTGCGGGGCGACGGCTCAGCCGCGGTGGCCGGGGATCAGCTCGTAGAGACGCTCCTGGGAGCGCAGGGCGGCGCTGCCATCTGGTCGAGCGCGCACCGACGTCCCGTCCGGCTGGAGCAGGTGGGCCTTCGCGGTGTCCGCCAGCTGAACGTCCAGCATCTGACGGATCTCGGCCTGGAGGCGCGGATCCAGGATGGGGAACGCGGTCTCGACGCGGTGGTCGAGGTTCCGCGGCATCCAGTCGGCGGAGGCGAGGTAGTACTCGGTGGCGCCCCCGTTCTCGAAGCAGTAGACGCGCGCGTGCTCGAGGAAGCGGTCGATGATCGAGACGACCCGGATGCGCTCCGACATGCCCGGGACGCCCGGCCGGAGGCAGCAGGTCCCGCGGACGATGAGGTCGATCTGCACGCCCGCCTGGCTTGCCTCGTAGAGCTCCTGGATGATCGGCCAGTCGACGAGGCTGTTGATCTTCGCCACGATCCGAGCCGGGCGTCCGGCGCGCGCGTGCGCCGACTCGCGTCGGATCTTCTCGACCAGGGCGCTCCGGAGTCCGGTGGGGGCGACCAGCAGATGGTTGAAGCGCACCGGCCGCGTGTATCCGGTCAGGAGGTTGAAGAGCTCCGTCAGGTCCTCGCCGAACTCGGGGCGACAGGTGAAGAGGCCGAGGTCCGCGTAGATCCCGCCGGTCCGGGCGTTGTAGTTGCCGGTGGACAGGTGGCAGTAGCGCCGGATGCCGTCCGGCTCCTGGCGCACGATCAGGCAGGCCTTGCAGTGCGTCTTGTACCCCGGGAGCCCGTAGACCACGTGGGCGCCGACCTCTTCCAGCGCTTGCGCCCAGCGGATGTTGGCCTCCTCGTCGAACCGGGCCCGCAGCTCGACCAGCACCGCGACTTCCTTGCCGGCCTGGGCGGCCAGGGTCAGCGCCTTCGCGATCGGCGAGGTCGGGCTCACGCGGTAGAGCGTCATGTTGATGGCCAGGACGCGGGGATCGGTCGCCGCGTCCTGGACGAACCGCGTCACGACGTCGAACGGCTGGTAGGGGTGGTGGACCAGGATGTCGCCTTCCCGGATCGCGCTCCACATGTCCGCCCCGCCCTCGAAGGCCCGCACCGGGTGCGGGACGAGCGGCCGGTCCTTGAGGTGGGGCAGGTCGACGGCGGCGTAGAGCTGTCCCAGGTCGGTGAACGCGGTGAATCCCTCGCCGGGGTAGAGGTCGCCCGGCTCCAGCTCGAGCTCGGTCACCAGCCGGCCGAGGACCTCCGGCGGCAGATCGGGGTCGTACTGGAGACGGACGGCGTCGCCCATCCGGCGCTCCCGCAGGCTCTCCTCGATGGCCTTGAGCAGGTCCTCGGTCGACCGCCCGCCGGTCAGCGGGACGTCGGCGTCGCGCGTCACGCGGATGGCGTGCGCCGAGAGGATCTCGTAGCCGTGGTAGAGCCGGGGAAGGTGCAGGCGGATCACGTCCTCGAGCAGCATGAAGTTGTGCTCGCCGGGCGACGACGGAAGCCGGATGAAGCGGGGAATCACCTGGGCCGGGATGTGGATGACCGCGAGCGAGGCGCTGGGCAGCGGGGAAGGCGCGGTCGGTCGCAGGGAGACGATGAGACAGAGGGCCCGGTTGACCAGATGCGGGAAGGGGTGGCCCGGATCGATGGCGAGCGGGGTCACCACCGGCAGGAGCGTGCGCCGGAAATAGTCGTCCAGCACGGCGGCCTGCTCGGGCGTGACCTCCTTCGGGCGAATGATCCGGATGCCCTCGGCGACCAGGCGCGGCTGGATGTCCGCCAGGAAGCAGCGGTGCTGCTCCTGGACCAGCTTGTGCACGCGGTCGGAGACGGCTGCCAGCGTCTGGCCCGTCGACAGCCCGTCGGCCGCGGCGGCCTGGTCGCCCGCCCAGATGCGCTGCTTGAGGTCCGCCACCCGGACCATGAAGAACTCGTCCAGGTTCGAGCTGAAGATGGAGAGAAACTTGACGCGCTCCAGGAGGGGCACGGACGGATCCTGCGCCTCCTCCAGCACCCGTCGATTGAACTCCAGCCAGGACAGCTCGCGGTTGATCATCCGGTCAGACATTCCGTCAACCCTCTTGGCCGAGCGTCTCGCGGAGCAGCAGCGCGTCACGCACGCCCTGCTTGCAGATCGTCAGGCCGTGGTATCCGCCGAAGGTCATGAGCTCCTCGATGACGATCGCGCCGGCCACGATGATGTCGGCTCGCTCGGCCCGGAGGCCTGGCACCTTGCGCCGCTTCCGGAGCGGGAGCGACTCCAGACGGACCCGGATGCGCGTGACGTCCGGCTGCTGCAAACGAAGGCCGTGGCGCGACTGATACTCTTCCCCACGGGCCGCGAGATGAATCCGTCCGAGGGTGCGCACGGTGCCCCCGAGCGCGACGATCTCCTCGCCCCGCTCGGCGGCCGGCAGTGACCTGACCAGCCGGTTCCGCACCTCCGTCCGGAGCTCCCGCAGCTCCCGCGGCGTTGGAGGGTCCGCGCGCAGGAATCGGCCCGTCATGCGCACCGCCCCGATCGGGACGTTGGTCGTCGAGGCCACCTTGCCGGCGCGCAAGCGCGTCAGCTGGAGGCTCCCTCCGCCCAGGTCGGCCACCAGTCCCTCCTCCATGCGGAGGCTCGACTGGACCGCCAGCGCGCCGAGGAGGGCCTCCTCGCGCCCGCTGATGATCCTGACCTCGACGTCGTCCCGGCGTCGGAGCGGGCCGAGCAGTCGCTCGCGGTTCGGGGCGTCGCGGACGGCGGCGGTGGCGACGGCGATCACCCGAGGATCCCGATCCCGCCGCGCGCGCGTGAGGAAGCGATGGACGGCGGCCACCGTCCGCGCGATCGACTCCTCCGGCAGCGTGCCCTGGCGCCCGCTCCCGAGCCGTGTCTGCACCCGCTCCTCCTCGAGCACCTCGAAGCCCAGACCGGGGCCGAGGCGCGCCACCAGCAGGCGGACCGCGTTGGAGCCGAGCTCGACGAGGGCGACGACATCGCTGGCCACGGGCTCGGATGCTACCCGGCCAGCCCGGCCGGGACAACCGCCTCGAGCACCTGCGGCACCCCGGGCGCCCGTGACACCACCGGCGGCACGGGCAGCCCGGGTTCCCCTCGGCATGAACTCCGCCCGAGAGTACGGCGGGGGCAGACACGGCTTCCATTACGTTTGCGTGACGGATTCATCCACCGATCCCATCCCCGACACCGAAACGTGGAGGTGCTCGTAATCCCTCGGAAATACCAGCATGACACCGTCGCCCCGTGGTTTCTATCCCCTCCCGGTTCCGGGGCCGGGCTCGCCGCGACGCCGCGGCCTTCTATCTGTCCCAGCTGGCCAAGGGAATCCTGGTGGGCGAGCTCGGCGTCCTGGTGGGACATGAGACCGTTGCGGTCCGACCCGCCGATTTCCTGTTGCTCGAGATCGCGGTCAGTCACAAGGGCAGAGCGAATCATGTCTCGGTCCGCGTGCGCTGGTCGTCCCGATCGCGCGGGTCGGGCCCTCCGGCTGGAATCGACCGACGAGGACGACCACGGCCTGGCCGGCGTCCTCCGGGGGGTCATCTAGAGTTTACCCGTCCGTCACTCGTGCGCAATCCCGAGGCGCGAGACTCTCACTCGGATGCGGCCATCGGGTGATACGAGCGAGATGACGGCGCGGCGCCCGGACGACGGAGTCGGGCGGCGCCCGACGACGCGTGTCCTGGTCGCCGAGGACGAGCGAGACGTGGCCGAGCTCATCCGGTACACGCTCGCTCGCGAGGGCTTCGAGGTCGTCGTCGCGACGAACGGCGCCGACGCCCTCCGGGAGGCGCGTGAGAGCCGGCCCGACCTGGTGCTTCTCGACCTCATGCTCCCGCAGGTCAACGGCTGGGAGCTGTGCCGGCGGCTCAAGCAGGATCCGGCCACCCGTGCGCTCCCGGTGATCATGCTCACCGCCCGCGCCGAGGAGGGCGACAAGGTTCTCGGCTTCGAGCTGGGGGCGGACGACTACGTGACGAAGCCGTTCTCCACGCGCGAGCTGGTCGCCCGGGTCCGCGCCGTCGTCCGGCGGAGCCGGCCGCCCGAGGTCGAGGAGCGGCGGCACCGGATCAAGGTCGGCGACCTCGTCGTGGACCGCCAGCGGTTCGAGGTCACGGTGGGTGGGCGCGCCGTCGCGCTCACGCCGAAGGAGTTCGAGCTCCTCGCGACGCTGGCGGCCGAGCCGGGGCGAGTGTTCGGTCGCGACGTGCTGCTCGATCTCGTGTGGGGCCGGGACGGCTTCGTCGAGCCCCGCACCGTCGATGTTCACCTCGCGCGCCTCCGGGCCAAGTTCCTGGCGGCGCGCCTCCCGGAGCCCGGCATCGAGACCGTCCGGGGTGTCGGCTACCGCTACCGGGAGTCCGACCGGTCGCTCCCGTAACGCGGACGTTACGTGGCCGCAACCTGACCGACACGTACACCATCAACACTAGTCGACAACCGATGAGGAGGCATGGATGAGGATGCGAACGATCGTGGCGGGCGTGTCCGTGGCGGCGGTCCTCGGCGCCGGGCTGGCCGGCGCTCAGGTCCAGGTGGATCCGGCTCTCGCCTCGTACAAGGCGACGAGCGGCGTCAGCGGGAACGTCTCGAGCGTGGGCTCCGACACGCTCAACAACCTGATGACGCTGTGGGCCGAGCATTTCAACAAGTTCTATCCGAACGCCAAGATCCAGATCGAGGGCAAGGGCTCCTCGACGGCGCCGCCGGCGCTCATCTCCGGCACCGCCCAGCTCGGTCCGATGTCGCGCGAGATGAAGGGGACCGAGATCGACCAGTTCGAGAAGAAGTACGGCTACAAGCC
The DNA here is from genome assembly GCA_963799055.1 of uncultured Candidatus Rokubacteria bacterium. Classification (GTDB taxonomy): domain Bacteria; phylum Methylomirabilota; class Methylomirabilia; order Rokubacteriales; family DASRDR01; genus DASRDR01. The sequence continues at coordinate 418,659 of CAWCVP010000011.1, read as the reverse complement.
CACGCCGCTCCGCACGTCGGTGGACGCGCTGGCCGTGTTCGTGAACAAGGACAACCCGATCGCGTGCCTGACGATGGCCCAGGTGGACGGGATCTTCTCGAAGAGCCGCCGGAGCGGCTACAAGGAAGACGTCAAGACGTGGGGGCAGCTCGGCCTGACCGGGGAGTGGGCGAGCCGTCCCATCAGCCTCTACGGGCGCAACTCGGCGTCCGGGACCTACGGCTTCTTCAAGGAGCACGTCCTGAAGAACGGCGACTACAAGGACGAGGTCAAGGAGCAGCCTGGCTCGGCCGCGGTCGTCCAGGGCGTGACGGTCGACCGGTTCGCCGCGGGCTACAGCGGGATCGGATACGCGACGGCCGGGCGTGCGGGCCGTGCCCCTGTCCGCCAAGGACGGTGACAAGTGCCACGAGGCGACGCCGGACGAGGCGTACTCGGGGAAGTACCCGCTGGCCCGGTTCCTCTTCGTGTACATCAACAAGGCGCCCGGGAAGGCACTGGATCCGGTCACCCGCGAGTTCGCCAAGCTGATCATGTCCAAGGAGGGGCAGGAGGTCGTGGTGAAGGACGGCTACTTCCCGCTCCCGGCCGCGATCACGAAGGAAGAGCTGAACAAGATCCAGTAGATGGCCATCGTCGCCGACACAATCCCCGAGCGTGGGACGGGCGGGCCGGCATCGTCGGCCCGCCCGCTGGTCGTCTCGCGGGCACGAACGGCCCGGCGGATCCGCGCCGACCGATGGACCTCGCGGCTCGTCATCGTGGGCGGCCTCATCATCATCGCCGCGATCCTCGCCATCCTGGTCGTCATCGTGGCGGAGGTGTACCCGCTGTTCAAGGTGCCCACGGCGACCCTGGTCAGGACCTACCCCGCGTCGGACGCCGACTCGGCGTGGCGGCTGGCCGGGAGCGAGGGTCTGGGGGTCGACGAGTATCGGACGGTCGCCTACGGCATCGACGGGCGTGGCGTGCTGCGGATGCTGAGCTTGAAGGACGGTCGCGCCCTCCCGCCGGTTCCCATCCCTGGTCTGGATGGTGCCCTCGTCTCGGCGGTCGGCTACGGGGGACGCTCGCGCTACGTCATCGGCACGTCGGATGGGCGTGCAATACCCCTCGAGATGCGTTTCGACATCGCCTTCGGCACCGGGGAGCGCACCGTGACGCCGCGGCCCGTCTTCGGCGAGCCGTCCATCGTCGACCCGGCACGGAAGCGAGCGATCCGGACCCTGACCTCCGCCGTTCCCGCGGCCGGTCCGATCTCGATTGCGCAGGTGGGGCCGACGGAGCTGGTGGTGCAGACGACGGTCGAGAAGAAGGCCCTGATCGGCCCGAGCACCCGGGAGGAGTCGCGGCAGACACTCAACCTGGAGATCGACGGAGAGGTCACGAAGCTCGCGCTGGACGGGCGCGCCGAGGACCTGTTCATCGGAACCTCGCAGGGCCAGGTGCTCCGCTATGACCTGCGCGACCCGGCCAATCCCGCCCGGGTCGAGGTGACGGACGTAACGACTCGCCCCGGTGCCGCAGTGACGGCGCTCGGCTTCCTCATTGGTGACCGGACGCTCGTGGTGGGCGATCAGTCCGGCGGTGTCTCGACCTGGCAGATCGTCCCCCCCCCGGAGGCGGCGAGCGCCGCCTCACCCGCATCTACGAGTTCGAGCGGCACAAGGGGGCCGTGGTCGACATCAGCGCGTCAAAGCGCGAGAAGGGCTTCACGACCGCCGATGCGACCGGCCAGGTGCACCTGAACTATGGCACCTCGGGCCAGACCCTGCTCTCGCTGAACACGACGGGGACGACGCTGCGGAGCGTAGCGATCACGCCGAAGGCAGATGGGATCGTGACGCTGGATGAGAGCGGGACGGTGGCGCAGTGGCAGCTGGACAACCCCCACCCGGAGATCACCTGGCGGACGCTCTTCGGCAAGGTGTGGTACGAGGGATACTCCCGGCCGGACTACGTCTGGCAGTCGACCGGCGGGACCGACGACTTCGAGGCGAAGTTCAGCCTCACGCCCCTGATCTACGGGACGCTGAAGGGCACGTTCTACGCGCTCCTCATCGCGGTGCCGCTGGCGCTCCTGGCCGCGGTGTACGTGAGCGAGTTCATGCACCCGGATCTCAAGGCCTACGTGAAGCCGGTCGTCGAGGTCATGGCGGCCCTGCCCAGCGTCGTCCTCGGGTTCCTGGCCGGCCTCTGGCTCGCCCCGATGGTCGAGCGAGTCGTGCCGGGGCTGTTCCTGATCCCGCTCGTGCTGCCGGTCGTGATCTTCGTGGCACTGCTCGCGTGGCAGGCGCTGCCCATCGCCGTCCGGGGGCGCGTCAAGACGGGGAGCGAGGTGTTCCTCCTGATCCCCGTGGTCGTCGTCGGGGTCTGGCTCGCGCTGGCCCTGGGGGGATTGGTCGACGCCGTCCTGCTCGGCGGTAACTACCACGGCTGGCTGCTCTCGACCCTCGGCCTGACCTACGACCAGCGCAACTCCCTGGTGGTGGGCATCGCCATGGGCTTCGCGGTGATCCCGATCATCTTCACGATCGCGGAGGACTCGCTCGCCAACGTGCCGGGTCACCTTCGCGCGGGGTCGCTGGCGCTGGGCGCCAACCGCTGGCAGACCGCGCTCCGGATCGTGCTGCCGACCGCGAGCCCCGGGATCTTCTCGGCGATCATGATCGGCTTCGGACGGGCCGTGGGAGAGACCATGATCGTGCTGATGGCGACCGGCAACACGCCGGTCATGGACTGGAGCATCTTCAACGGCTTCCGCGCCCTGTCCGCGAACATCGCCGTCGAGCTGCCCGAGGCCCCCGAGCAGGGCACGCTCTTCCGGGTCCTCTTCCTCGCCGCGTTCCTGCTCTTCTGCCTCACCTTCGTGCTGAACACCGTCGCCGAGCTGGTGCGCCTCCGGCTCAGAAGGAAGTACCGGTACCTATGAGGAAGCTCTGGCGCAGCGGCGAGCCGTTCATCTGGCTGACGGGCGGAGCGCTCGCGCTCTCCCTCCTCCTGGTGGCCGGGCTGATCGGCCTGATCCTGTACAACGGGCTCGGGTTCTTCTGGCCCAAGGACGTCGTGCGAGTGACCCTCGGCGACGGCAAGGTCATGACCGGGCAGCTCGCCGACCGCGAGGCCGTCCCCGGCAAGCCGGGCGAGTACCGGATCAAGCTCAAGGTCGCCAACCGCGACCTCTATGGCGCCGACTTCCAGTGGCTCGACGAGAGCCGGATCGTAAAGCGCGAGTACCCGGCCGACGTCGTCGTGATCGAGCGTACCGAGTGGGGCATGCTGATCGGGACGATCAAGGAGGTCCGTCGCGGCGACCAGGTCGTCGCGTCCGGGACCCCGGCGGGCTGGGCCGAGATCCAGAAGCGGCTGCCGGACGCCCGCCGCGTCCGGACGGAGATCCGGGGCATCGAGAAGGGCGACATCGGACGGATCAACCATGCGCAGGAGCAGATCCGACTGAAGCTCCGGCGTCTGGAGCTCCGGGGCGTGACATCCGGACCGGAGGTCGCCCTGCTCCAGCAGGACCTGGCCGCGCAGCAGGAGCGCTACCGAGTCCAAGAGGCGCGCCTGGCCGAGCTGCGCGGGCGGCAGGCGGAGACGGTGGTCGTCCGGGCGGATGACGGCAAGGAGAAGGCGCTCCCGCTCGCCCAGATCGTCGATGCCTACTTCCCGAACGCGATGACGCTGGGCGCCAAGGTGGGGCACTACGCGGCGAAGGCCTGGGAGTTCGTCGCCGACGATCCCCGCGAGGCGAACACGGAGGGCGGTGTGTTCCCGGCCATCTTCGGCACGGTCATGATGGTGATGATCATGAGCGTGCTGGTGACGCCGCTCGGGGTGCTGGCCGCCTTCTACCTGCGAGAGTACGCGAAGCAGGGGGCGTTCGTGAGCACGGTGCGCATCGCCGTGAACAACCTGGCCGGCGTGCCGTCGATCGTCTTCGGCGTCTTCGGCGTCGGTTTCTTCATCTACTTCGTCGGAGGCTCCATCGACCGGCTGTTCTACCCGGAGGCGCTCCCCACGCCGACGTTCGGCACGGGCGGGATCCTCTGGGCGTCCCTGACGCTCGCCTTGCTGACCGTTCCGGTCGTGATCGTCGCGACCGAGGAGGGGCTGGCGGCGATCCCGGGCGGGTTGCGGGAAGCCTCGCTGGCCTTGAGCGCCACGAAGCTCGAGACCACCCTCCGTGTGGTGCTGCCCGCCGTCATGCCGTCGATCCTGACCGGGCTCATCCTGGCCATGGCGCGCGCCGCCGGCGAGGTCGCGCCCCTGATGATCACCGGCGTCGTGAAGCTCGCGCCGGCCCTCCCGGTGGACGGCTTCTGGCCGTTCCTCCATCTGGATCGCAAGTTCATGCACCTGGGCTTTCACATCTACGACGTGGGCTTTCAGTCCCCGAACGTGGACGCGGCGCGCCCGATGGTCTTCGCCACGACGCTGCTCCTGCTCGGGATCGTCATCCTCCTGAATCTCTTCGCCATCAGCACGCGCAACCGTCTGCGCCGGAAGTACGCGACGGCCGCGGTCTAGGAGACAGTCATGGCCGGGAACGTCCACATCGCGGGGGGTCTGAACCCGACCGCCACGCTGGCATCGGTCATGGAGATGCCGATGGTCGAGATCGAGCAGGTCAACCTCTGGTACGGCAGCAAGCCGGCGCTCAAGAACGTCAGCATGTCCATCCCCAAGCATCGGATCACGGCGTACATCGGGCCGTCGGGCTGCGGCAAGAGCACCTTGCTGCGCTGCCTGAACCGGATGAACGACCTGCTGGACGGCGTGCGCACCACCGGGCAGATCCGCATCGGCGGGATGGACATCCACGATCCCAAGCTCGACGTGACGGATCTCCGGAAGCGGGTGGGGATGGTGTTCCAGAAGTCGAATCCGTTTCCCAAGTCCATCTTCGAGAACGTGGCCTACGGCCCGCGGATCCTGGGCGTCAGCGCGCGCGGGGAGCTCGAGGCGATGGTGGAACGGAGTCTCAAGAGCGCGGCGCTGTGGGACGAGGTCTCCGACCGGCTCCACGAGAGCGCCCTCGGACTCTCGGGGGGACAGCAGCAGCGCCTCTGCATCGCCCGCGCGATCGCCGTGGAGCCGGACGTCCTGCTGATGGACGAGCCGTGCTCGGCGCTGGATCCCATCGCCACGGCGAAGATCGAGGAGCTCATGCTGGACCTGAAGTCGAGCTACACCATCGTGATCGTCACGCACAACATGCAGCAGGCGGCCCGGGTGTCGGACTACACGGGCTTCATGCTGCTGGGCGAGCTGGTCGAGTTCGGCGTGACCAAGGAGCTGTTCACGACGCCGCGGAACCCCAAGACCGAGGCGTACATCACCGGCCGGTTCGGCTAGGACGCGGGGGACGTCGATGGAGCGACACTTCGAGGTCGAGCTGCAGGCGATCCGCGAGAAGCTCCTCGCCATGGGAAGCCTCGCGGAAGCGATGATCCACAAGAGCGTGCGGGCGCTGGTCGATCGGGACGAGGCGCTCGTCCAGGCCGTCCTGGCCCACGAGGAGGAGATGGACCTCCTCTGCATCGAAGTCGACGACCGCTGTTTCACCCGGCTCGCGCTCCAGCAGCCGATGGCGTCCGACCTGCGCTTCCTGGTGGCCAGCATCAAGATCAACAGCGATCTCGAGCGCATCGCCGACCAGGCGGTCAGCATCGCCCTCCGGGCGCAGGCGCTGATCCAGGAGCCGCAGGTGAAGCCCCTGATCGACATCCCGCGAATGGCGAAGCTGGCCCAGGAGATGGTGCGCAAGAGCCTCGACGCCTTCGTGCGGCGGGACCCGGAGCTGGCGCGCGCCGTGATCGAGGGGGACGACGAGGTGGACAGCCTGCGCGACCAGGTGTTCCGGGAGCTGCTCGTCTACATGATGGCCGATACCGCGACCATCCCACGAGCGCTGGCGCTGATCCTGATCTCCCGCAACCTCGAGCGCATCGCCGACCACGCGACGAACATCGCGGAGGACGTGATCTACATCGTGCGGGGGGAAGACGTCCGCGAGCGTGGCGACAAGGAGCTCCGGAAGGGGCTGCGCGTCCCGGTGGGGCAGACGCCGGTACCCCCTTCGATGTAGAGTCGAGTGACCACTCCTGGGAGGGATCCGTGACGGCATAGACACGGCGGACACGACGCGGGAGCTCGGGGAGCGCCGAGCTGAGAGGGCGGCCAGCACGCCGCCGACCGCCGGAACCTGATCTGGGTAATGCCAGCGTAGGGACGAGCCGGACGACGAGGGCGCTGGGGATTCCCGGCGCCCTCCGTCGTTTCGGGGTCCCGGAAGGGAGGATGCCATGGCCACCACCGATGGGGAGGGACCGCCGGGACTCCGCCCGATCGCCCGCGCGGACCGGCAGCTCGGCGCGTGGAGCTTCGCGGTGCTGTGGGGCGACCTCGGGATCGGCCTCCTGGTCCTCCTGGCCGGGAGCCTCCTGGTGCCCGCGCTCTCGCTGCCCCAGGCGCTCGGGGCGATCCTCGTCGGGAGCGTGATTGGCGTCACGCTCCTCGGCCTGACGGGGATCGTGGGCAGCCAGACGGGCTTGCCCACGATGGTCTGTCTCAGGCCCGCGCTCGGGCGTGGCGGCTCCTACGTCGCGACCGGAGTCAACGTCGTCCAGTTGCTCGGCTGGACCGTCTTCGAGCTGGTCATCATGGGTCACGCGGCAAACGCCGTGGTTCGAGGCCTCACCGGATTCGACGCGGCGTGGCTCTGGGTGATCGGGTTCGGGGCGGCGGTGATCGCGCTCGGGCTGTGGGGACCGGTGGCCGTGGTGCGCGAGTGGCTCACGAAGTTCGCGCTCGGGGCGGTGGTGGTGACGACGGGGTGGCTGACGTGGCGGCTCCTGACCCGTGCGGACCTCGGCACGCTCTGGGCCACCCCCGCGGCCGGGGGCCTCTCGTTCTGGGCGGCGGTGGACATCGTGATCGCGATGCCGATCTCGTGGCTCCCTCTCGTCTGCGACTACAGCCGCTATGCCCGGCGTCCGGGCGCCGCCTTCTGGGGGACCACGGCGGGATACCTGGCCGCCAACGTCTGGTTCTACTCCCTGGGCGCCTTGATCCTGCTGACGATGGGGACGAGCTACGATCCCAAAGCGTTCGTCGAGGCGGTCGCGCTCCTGGCCGGGCCCGTCATCCTCCTCGTGCTGCTCGCCGACGAGACCGACGAGGCCTGGGCCGATCTCTACTCGTGTGCGGTCTCGATCCAGAACGCGTTCCCCGCGGCGTCGGTCCGATGGCTGGTGGCGGGGCTCGGCGTCGTCTCGATCCTCGTGGCGCTCGCCTTCGACGTGACGCGGTACGAGGGCTTCCTGCTCCTGATCGGCGCCGTCTTCGTGCCGCTCTTCGGCGTGCTGGTGGCCGACTACTTCGTCACGCGGCGCGGCCGGTACGACCCGTTGGCGCTCCTCGGAGCGAGCGGGGCGGGGGAAGTCGTGCCGGGTGTCCGCTGGCAGGGCGCGCTCGCCTGGGCGCTGGGCACGGCGACCTACCTCTTCATCTCGGGCCGGCTCGAGCCTCTCGGCCTGGCCGGCGTACCGGCGATCGGCGCGTCGCTACCGAGCCTCGGCCTCGCGGCAGGCGCCTACCTGGCGATGACGCGGGGTAGCGCGTCGCGCTCCTGACCGCGGGCGGGCGCTGGCTCCCCGCCCGGCACGTCCGTGGGGCGGTGGTCCAGAGCCGACCTGGTCACGGCGGCGGATCTACGAAGCCGTCGGCTCCATGCCGTGGTTCGGCCCCCGGTTGACTCAGACGAATGGCCTTCGACCGGACGCGATCTTAAACGCAACCGGCACCTTGACGCCGTCTAGCCCCGCATATTCTTGCACCAGCCGTTCGTACGCAGTTCAGATGCGATCCTTTACTTCCTTCCTCTATCTACTTTTTCCTATCTTATTTCTCACCTTCCCTCCTAATTTTCCATTCCACTATTCCTCTTCTCTCTCCATTATATTTACTAAATAGAAAGTTCTAACCATCACTTCCACAACGCCAGCTTCTTGCAGCGCACCTTATAGCTCCTGATCTTCCTAGAACCTAAACATTCGCTCTCCCGTCTCTATTTTCTCCTGCAGAGTATCCCCCGCCTCGTTCATCTCGTCTAATAAGATCCCCATCACTCTATGACTAGCCTTCACTTCCCACCAGTAGACCTCTACTTAGCCGCCTTTTGTCAGCACCCTTACTAACTCTCTTAGCGCGCGCTCCTGTCTCTTTAAGTGTCCCAGGCCTTAGTTGCTGACGCGCAGTCGAAGGACTGATCCGCGAGCGGCAGATTCTCGGCGTCGGCCTGCCGAAAGTCGACTCTAGCGCATTGCGCTGCAGCAAGTTCTAGCATTCGTTGCGCGAGGTCAACGCCAGTGACCGCCGCCGCCCCACCGCCTGCTGCCCGAAATGCGACGAGCCCGGGGCCAGTCGCCACGTCAAGGACGCGCCTGCCCGCTCTCACTGCGGCGGCGTCGAGCAACTGCTCAACAGCATAATCGGTGACTGCTGTAAAGAACCTACTATAGCCCTCCGCGATCTCGTCGTGAGCTGCGCGCTCTAAGTCCCTAAACGCGTCAGCGTTGATCTGCTGCTCGCTCATCTAGCATCCCTCTGTCCTCTCTAATCAGAACCCCCTTTGGTCACAACGAGATTGCTCGCCTAACGTTCGCCTTCAGCGGTGCGCCTTCCGCTGCGCGTCCGCTGCAAGGCGCGGTTCGGCGCTCGTTCTCTCACGCGCCGACCTTGATACTGACGGAACCGAGATGCGCAAAAGTGGCGCGGATCGCATCGCCGACCTTGGGCCGCAGCATCTTCGAAATGGCACCGGACATGACGATGTCGCCGGGCTGCAGTACGAGACCGCGAGTTGCCAAGTGGTTGGCGAGCCAGGCCAGCGCATTCAGAGTGTTCCCCATCACCTCCGCGGCCGTGTAGGTTCCCACCACTTCGCCGTTGTGTTCGTACACGACCTCTTCGCGTGACACATCGAACGCTGAGAGCGGCGTGAGCGGACTGCCCAGCACGATCGCCTTGGCGATAACGCTGCTGGCAACGAAGTCGGCGACACGGGGCTTTCCAGAAAAGAGGAAATCCGGCAGCTCGAGGCCGCCACTGCGCCTTCAACTGCCCGCAGCGCGCTATCCAGCGTGACTCCGAGCCCAGCGAGCTTCGATCGCATTCTGAAGGCGACTTCAGCTTCCACTCCGAGAGCAGCGAATTCGCTCGCTGATACCTCCGCGCCGCTGGCGTATTGCCGCGGCATAAGGAAGCCGCAGGCGAGCTCCGTAACTCCCATCACGGCCTGGCCGACGGGCTCGTGGCGCCGAGCTTCCAGCCGATCGAGCGCTGTCCCCGCCTATCGAGATCGGAGCGTAGGGCTGCCTGGATCGCGTAGGCGGTTTCGAGCGTGAAATCGCCATACGTCTCCGAGAGCGGCGGCAGGAGGCTACCGGTGGACTGTGTCTCGACGAGGCGCTCAACGGCGGTTTGGATGGAGATCGTCATAGACCCTCCTTGCCTCTGCTGTCTGCGCCGCTAAGCGCCGAACTACAATTCGGCCGCCGGATAGGCTGACCTGCGTAAGATCGTGACCGCTGCGAGGTCTTGCAGCCCATCCCGGCCGGGGATCGGCCTCTCGTCTTGACCTCCAGCCGCCTCGACTCACCCTCCTGCGTTCGTTTGTCCGGATCGTCCCAGGCTGGATAGGCTGCCTGGTCCTGCAGCCTATCCCGCTGTGCTTGGGCACGAAGGATCCCCTCCTGGCGCGGCGAGCGCCAGCGTCGCCAAGGGCTTGTTGATCCAGGCCGCCGTCGGCAGCGGCGGGGGGATTGGCACCCCGCGCGGGAAGCGCTCGGGGTGCGCCTGGTAGGCGGCGCGCAGGATCTCGGTGCGCCGCTGCCACTTGCCCGCGGCCAGGCTGTAGTGGATGTCGTGGGGGTCATCAGGCCGAGGCGCTGTGCCGATGCTCGGTGTTGTACCACGGGAAGAACCGCCGTCAAAACACCTCGGCATCCTCGTAGTCTCCCGAACCGCGCTGCGAAGTCCGGCCGATACTTGAGGGTCTTGAACTGAGCCTCGGAGAAAGGGTTATCGTCGGACACTTGCGGGCGGCTGTGCGAGGGGACCACGCCGAGCGTGGCGAGCAGCAGGGCCACGCGCTGGGAGGTCATCGAGGGGCCGCGGTCGGCATGGATGGTGAGTTGGTCGGGACCGATGCGCTGGCACTCGCAACTCTCGGCGATGAGGACCTTGGCCAGGGCGGCCGCCTCCTGGCGGGCCAGCAGCCAGCCGACGACGCAGCGGCTGAAGATGTCGAGCAGCACGTAGATTTTTTTTTTTTTTTTTTTTTTTTTTTTTTTTTTTTTTTTTTTTTTTTTTTTTTTTTTTTTTTTTTTTTTTTTTTTTTTTTTTTTTTTTTTTTTTTTTTTTTTTTTTTTTTTTTTTTTTTTTTTTTTTTTTTTTTTTTTTTTTTTTTTTTTTTTTTTTTTTTTTTTTTTTTTCGAACACGTCGGCACCTGGCCCGCGTCCAGCAACTGCGCCCAGACCTGCACCGGGCGTAGATCGACGAACCGCTCCTCATGCAACCCAGCCAAGACCCGCACGCTCGGTCGGCGTCAGGGCCTGCCGGGGGCCCGCCGCGCCCGCGGGGCCAAGGACTCCGGCGGGCGGGGTGCCCCGCCGCCGGTAGAATGTGGCCCGGGCCAGCCCCAGGGCGTCGCACAACGGGGCGATGCCTACCTGAGCCTGGCGCTCCTCTACCGTGGCGATCATGACTGCGCGCTTGCTCCCGGCCGGCCGAGCAGCGTCGCCAAGTGTTTTGGGCCTTCACCAGGCCTCTGCCCTTTTTTTTTGCCCGTCATGTGCGCGAGCTGGCGCTCGAGCTCGGCGATCATCCGGTCCCGAGGATCGACGGGAGTCGGTTTGCGGCCGCGCTTCTTCGGGGTCAGGGCGGCCAACTCCCCGCGCGCCCTCGCTCGACGCCACTCCACGAGGTGCGACGAGTACAGCCCCTCCCGCCGGAGCAGCACTCCGACCGCCCCGGGCGTGGTGCACGCGTCGGCCTCCTTGAGGACCCGCCGCTTGTACTCCGCGGTGAACGATCGGCGCTGCGGCTTCGCGGCCACCTGTACATCCTCCGGCATCGCGGCCATCTCAATCCGCGCGTCCAGGGGAGTATCCCTTCCCGCCCTCTACAGTAATTTCGGACGGAGGGACTGTCTCACCCATCCTGGCACAGAGGGCCGGGGCCGATCTGACCGCAGCGCCCCCCATGTACACTGGGCCGAGGCGCGGGATCTGCCGGGCCCGCGTCGGGCGACGCGCTCGCTCAGTGGGAGTGAGAAGCCGCGCCTGGCCCGTGTGAGTGACCATGGTGGCGCCAGCCGCTGGTCCCTCGGGCTGGCGAGGGCAGGGCCGAGCGCCGGTCCGAGCCCGGCTTGGAGAACGTCATGGGCATGGTGAAGAAGCGTCGGCTCTCCGCGCCGTCGACGGGGCAATGGGCCGGATCCGTGGCCTGCGCCATCGGGCGTGACACCTCGAACGTGAGCCCGCAGACCGTGCAGCGGAAGTCGTACAGCGCCATGACGTGCGCTCCTCAGGTCCTGTGATGACGGCCCCATCCTACTCCAACCAGGAGGGTGCGCGGCCCGCCCGCGTCGTCCTCGTGTCCCCGGTCGAGATCCCCTACACGATCCTGGACGACTGGCGGGAGCAGTGCCGCCAGCTCGCGGAGTTCCTCGGCCGTCCGGTGGAGCTGTATCGGCTGGGCGGGCCGGAGATGGCGTCCTCGGCCGTCGAGGCCGCGCTGCGGGAGCTTCCCGATCGGCGCGAGGTCATCGAGCCGGCCCCGCCCGCTCCGGCGGCGCCCATGCCCGCCGGGCCCTTCGTCTGGCGGGCGGATGGCCGGCCCGACTGGCGAGCGATGTGGACCAGCTTCTGCGAGCTGGCCTTCTTCGGCGGCCCACCGCATCGGGGGCCGGAGAGCGCGCTCCTGGCCGCGACGGGGATGACACCGTCCGGGGAGGGGCCCGATGCGGTCGAGGAGATCCGGCGAGGCATCTGGGAGACGACGGGACTCTATTCCGAGCCGGCCGCGCCCGGCTGGCTGGCCGTCACGTGCGAGTCGCCCCGCATGGCCGCGTGGCTCTGCGCCACGATCATCCTGGAGAACGTGGACGCCCGCTGTGACGAGGAGCGGCTGCTCGTGCCCGCCGACCGGAGCTTCACGCTGACCGATCAGGTGAAGAGCGTCATCACGGTGGTAGCCAAGACCCACCACTACTGGAGCGCGCACACGGCCGGGTCGACCGGCTCCTGACGGCGTCCCGGGCCTCGCCGCCCCGGCTTGGATGAGTTTGGACCAAGCCAATTGGCGGTTGACTTGAGCATGTATGACGTCAAAATGGCCCATATGGCGCTCAATCTCCAGCTCGACCGCGAGGGGCCGGTGCCGCTCGCCCGGCAGATCCAGGAGCAGATCGAGCGGCTGATCCGCGAGCAGTGGCTGTCCCCCGGGGTCAAGCTTCCGGCGACGCGCGAGCTGGCCCGAGCGCTCGGCGTCAACCGCACGACCGTCGCCCTCGCCTACGAGGAGCTGGTGGCCGGGGGCCGGGCGCGGGCGCACGTGGGGCAGGGAACCTTCGTTGCGGCGCCGCCGGCCGGCGAGCCTCGTCCCGCGGCGGCGGCGCCGACCCGCGTCCCCCTCGACTGGTCGCGACTGTTCTCACGAAGCGCCCACATCGCCGGGTCGGGGGCGGAGCGGCGGGCGGCGTTGCCGGCCGGCGCGGCCCGGCCCTCGATCTCCTTCGCCGCCGGCATCCCCGACAGCAGCATGTTCCCGACCGACGCGTTCCGCCGGGTCCTGAACCAGGTCGTGCGAGCGGAAGGCACGGCGCTGCTCCAGTACCCACCGGGTGGCGACGGGTATCCGCCGCTCCGCGCGTATCTCGCGACGTATCTCCTGCGGTTCGGCGTGGAGGCGCGCGCCGAGGACATCCTGGTGGTGAACGGCTCCCAGCAAGGCTTCGATCTCATCGCGCGCACGTTCCTCGACCCCGGCGACGTCGTGGCGATGGAGCAGCCCACCTACCCCCGCGCCATCGACGTCTTCCGCGCGGCCGGGGCCCAGCTGGTGCCCGTGCCGTGGAACCGGGAGGGCCCCGCCCCCGAGGCGCTCGAGCAGGTGCTGGTCCGCCATCGTCCGAAGCTCTTCTACTGTCAGCCGACCGCCCACAATCCCACCGGGGCCACGATGTCGCCGACCGCCGCACGTCGGATCCTCGACACCGCGGCGCGTCACCACGTGCCGATCGTGGAGGACGGCTTCGACGGGAGCCTCTACTACGGCGACCGCCGGCCGCTGCCGCTCCGGGCGCTCGACCGGGACGGCATCGTCATCTACATCGGCACGTTCTCCAAGGTGCTCTTCCCGGGCCTCCGCCTCGGCTGGCTGGTGGCCCCGCCGCCCGCCGTGGAGCGGCTCAAGGCGGCGAAGCAGCTCGCCGACCTGGGGACGAGCCCCCTCATCCAGGCGGCCGTGCACCGCTTCTGCGAGCGGCGCCTCCTGGACCGGCACGTCGCGCGGATCGCGCGGGAGTACGACCGGCGCCGGACCGCGCTGCTCGAGGCTCTGGGCCGGCACATGCCCGAGGGCGTCGCCTGGACGGAGCCCCGAGGCGGCTTCTCGCTGCTCCTCACGCTGCCGACGGGCTGCGACGCGACCGCGCTCCTGCCTCGCGCCCTCCGGCGGGGGGTGAGCTTCACGCCCGGCGCGCGCTTCTTCCTCGACGGGAGCGGCGAGGCCACGGTGCGGCTGTCCTTCTCGTCGGTGCCCGCTCGCCGGATGGACGAGGGCGTCCGGCGCCTCGCCGACGCGATCGGCGAGTGGCGGCGGAGCCGGAGCCCGCGCCCGGCGCCCGAGCGGGTCGAGGCGCTGGTGGTGTGACGTGGCGGTGAGCGCCGCTGGACGGTCCCCGGAGAGCTCAGAACATCCCGTCAACCGAAGGAGCGACGCACCATGACCGAGTCGAACGACCTCCGCATTGCCGACCGGAAGCACATCGGCCTCGCCGAGATGCTGAAGGGCGGGGTGATCATGGACGTGACCAACGCCGAGCAGGCGGCGATCGCCGAGCAGGCGGGCGCGGCGTCGGTGATGGCGCTGGAGCGCGTTCCCGCCGACATCCGGCGCGACGGCGGCGTCGCGCGCATGGCCGCCGTCGGCAAGATCCGGGAGATCCAGAAGGCCGTGAGCATCCCGGTGATGGCCAAGGCGCGGATCGGGCACTTCGTCGAGGCCCAGATCCTCGAGGCGCTCGGCGTGGACTTCATCGACGAGTCGGAGGTCCTCACCCCGGCCGACGAGCACTTCCACATCGACAAGCTCCGGTTCCGGGTGCCCTTCGTCTGCGGCGCCCGCGACCTCGGCGAGGCGCTCCGCCGGATCGGCGAGGGCGCCGCGATGATCCGAACGAAGGGAGAGGCCGGCTCCGGCAACATCGTGGAGGCCGTCCGCCACATGCGCGCCCTCACCACGGGCGTCCGGCGCCTCGCCGCCCTCGGCGCCGAGGAGCTCATGGCGGAGGCGAAGACCCTGGGGGCGCCCTACGATCTCGTGCGGTGGGTCGCGGCGAACCGGCGATTGCCGGTCCCCAACTTCTCCGCGGGCGGGATCGCGACCCCCGCCGACGCCGCCCTCATGATGCAGCTCGGCGCGGAGGCGGTGTTCGTGGGCTCCGGCGTCTTCAAGTCGAGCGACCCGGAGCGGCGGGCGCGCGCCATCGTGCAGGCGACGACGCACTACCAGGATCCCGACGTGCTCGCGCGGGTGAGCGAGGAGCTGGGGGACGCGATGGTGGGCCTCGAGACGTCCAAGCTCGCCGCCGGGGAGCTCCTGCAGACCCGCGGGTGGTGAACGAGTGCGGATCGGCGTCCTCGCGCTCCAGGGTGACTTCGCGCTCCACGCCGCGGCGCTCCGACGGGCCGGCGTGGAGCCGGCCGAGGTGCGGAAGCCGGCCGCCCTCGAGGATGTCGACGGCCTGATCCTGCCCGGCGGGGAGAGCACGACGCTGCTCCACCTGATGGACGCCTGGGCCTTCGGGCCGGCCCTGCGGGCGTTCCATGCGCAGCGGCCGGCCGCTCTTCGGCACGTGCGCCGGCCTGATCCTGCTCGCGCGGGAGGTCGAGGGCCCCCGCCAGCCCTCGCTCGGGCTCATCGACGTGACCGTGGAGCGCAACAGCTATGGCCGGCAGCGGGAGTCGTTCGAGGCGCTCGCCGAAGCCGAGGCCCCGAGCGGCCTCGACCGTGGCGCACCGCTCCGAATGGTCTTCATCCGGGCGCCCCGCATCCGGCGCCTGGGCCCGGGGGTCGACGCCCTGATCCGTCACGAGGGCGACCCCGTTCTCGCGCGCCAGGGCCCGGTGCTGGTGTCGAGCTTCCACCCGGAGCTCACCGACGACCTGACTGTCCACCGCTATTTCTGTCGGATGGTGGAGACGCGCGCCGCGGCCTGAGCGCGCTCGGCGGATCCTGCCGGGCCTTCCGATCGCTCGGTGGCCCGTCCTCCTCCCGGGCTACAATCCGAGTGCGGAGGAGGCGCGCGTGCCACTGACGGTGCTCCTGGTGGAGGACGAGCGGGACATCGCGGATCTCGTCCGCTACCACGTGGAGAAGGCGGGGATGCGGTTCGTCCACGCCGCCGACGGCGGCGCCGCGCTCCGCCTGGCCCGCGCGGACCTTCCCGACGTGGTCGTCCTGGACCTCATGCTGCCGGGCCTCGATGGGCTGGAGGTGTGCCGTCAGCTCCGGCGCGAATCCGCGACCCGCCGGCTTCCGGTCATCATGCTGACCGCGCGCGGTGAGGAAGTGGACCGTGTCGTGGGCCTCGAGCTCGGTGCGGACGACTACGTCGTGAAGCCCTTCAGTCCCCGCGAGCTGATCGCCCGGATCCGCGCGGTGCTGAGGCGAACCCAGGAACCCGAGCCGAGACCGCCCGGCCACACGACGGGGGCCCTCCGCGTCGACGAGGCCCGGCATGCCGTGACGGTCAGCGGGCAGCCCGTCGAGCTGACGGCCAAGGAGTTCGGTCTGCTGGCGGCGCTCATGAAGGCGGACGGCCGGGTGCTGAGCCGCGAGCAGCTTCTGGACACCGTGTGGGGGTATGCCAACGCCGGGGAGATCGAGTCGCGGACGGTGGACGTCCACGTCCGGCGTCTCCGCGCGAAGCTCGGATCGGAGGCGCACCGGGTCGTGACGGTCAAGGCGGTGGGCTACCGGTTCGACGACGAGACGTGACGGCACTCCGGCTGGAGCCGCGGCGCCTCGGTCTCGCCGCACGCCTGACGATCCTCCTCGGCGTGGTGGCGGGGCTCGGCGTTCTCGTCATGGGCGTGTACGTCAGCCGAGCGCTCGAGGCGCAGTCCGTCGCGCGGCTCCAGGGGACCCTGGTCACCCAGGCGGGACTTCTCCACGACGTCTTCGCGCCGCTGCTGGACGGCGCATCGGGGGCGTCCGGCGTCCAGGCACGCGCCCAGCGCTATGCCCGCATCCTCGGGGGCCGGGTCACCGTGATCGCGGCGGACGGGACCGTCCTGGCGGAGTCCGACCGCGAGTCCGTCCGCGAGATCGAGAACCACGCCGAGCGCCCGGAGGTCCGCCAGGCCCTGGCGGGCGGGATCGGCAGCGCCGTGCGCCGGAGCGCGACGGTCCAGCGGGACCTTCTCTACGTCGCGGTGCCGCTCGAGCGGGCCGGTCGCCCGCGCGCGGTGCTCCGGCTCGCGCTTCCGACCCAGGACGTCGACGACGCGCGGGCGCTGGTCCGCGCCACGGTCGTGGCCGGGGCGCTGCTGGCCGTCGGGGTGGCCGTGGTGATCGGGCTCTTCGTGAGCCGGCGGGTGACCCGGCCCGTCCGCGAGATGGAGGCCGCCGCCCGGCGCATGGCCGAGGGGGACTTCGCGCAGACGGTTCCCGTGTCGGGCAACGACGAGATCGCGGCGCTGGGCGTGGCGCTCAACCGGATGGCCGTGGCGCTCCGCGAGAAGATCGAGCGCCTGGCCGACGAGCAGGCGAAGGTGCGCACCATCCTCGACGGCATGATCGAGGGCGTGGTGGCGCTCGACGATCGGGGCCGTGTCCTCCTGCTCAATCCCGGCGCGCGCTCGCTGTTCGGCGTGGAGGACACGGCGGAGGGGCGCTCCTTCCTCGAGGTCGTCCGCCAGAAGGGGTTGCTCGATCTGGTGGACGAGGTCCGGGCGTCGGGCGCGCCGGCGCGCCACGAGCTCGAGCTGGGTCCGCCCGTCAACCGGGTGGTGGCGGCGCGCGGGGCGCCGCTCGGCCTCGGGCCGGGCGCGGCCGGGGTCCTCCTGGTGCTCCACGACGTGACCGAGCTCCGCCGGCTCGAGCGGGTCCGCAGCGAGTTCGTGGCCAACGTCTCCCACGAGCTCCGGACGCCGCTCACCTGCATCAAGGGCTATCTGGAGACGCTCCTCGACGGGGCGCTCGACGACCGGGCGCACGCGCGCCGCTTCCTGGAGGTGGCCGGCACGCACGCGGAGAGGTTGGACCGGCTCATCGACGACCTGCTGGAGCTGTCGAACATCGAGAGCGGGCGGGTCACCCTGTCGCCCATGCGTCTCGACCTCGGGGACGTGGTGACCGGGGTCGTGGCCATGTTCGAGCGACAGGTGAGCCAGAAGGACCTGGCCATCGAGCGCTCGGTGACGCCGGGGCTCGCCGTCCGCGCGGATCGAGATCGGCTCGTCCAGATCCTCGTGAACCTCCTGGACAACGCGGTCAAGTTCACGCCGGAGGGCGGCCGGATCGGCGTCGACGCCCGTCCGGCGCCCGAGGGCCGCGTGGAGGTCCGCGTGCGCGACACGGGAATCGGGATCCCGTCGACCGACCTCCCGCGCATCACGGAGCGGTTCTACCGGGTGGACCGGACCCGGTCGCGCGAGATCGGGGGAACGGGGCTCGGGTTGGCGATCGTGAAGCACCTCGTGCAGGCCCACGGCGGAGAGCTCCGCATCGAGAGCGAGCTGGGCCACGGCACCACCGTGAGCTTCACGC
This sequence comes from uncultured Candidatus Rokubacteria bacterium, assembly GCA_963799055.1. GTDB lineage: Bacteria > Methylomirabilota > Methylomirabilia > Rokubacteriales > DASRDR01 > DASRDR01. The sequence continues at coordinate 400,595 of CAWCVP010000011.1, read as the reverse complement.
TGCCGGAAGCCCAGGGAGCCGTCGTCTCCTGACCACCGACGCCTGGGGGATCGAGGACGGCTACATCGACACCGGGGGCGCCTGGCGGCCGACGGGCGCGGAGGCTCGGACCCGGCTGCGGGCGGCGACGGGCTTTCCCGACGAGGCGTCGCTGCCGCCCATCGGCGCCCTCGTTCACCGTGCCGGCCAGCCGGTTCCCGCCGTCCAGGGGGTGTCCGAGGTCGCCTTGGAGGACGGGGCCGTCCTCCGGGTGGACGGGAGCCTGCCGCCGGATCTTCCGCTCGGCTACCACGAGGTGCGGCCGATCGACGGGCGGCCGGCCTACCGGCTCATCGTGGCTCCCGGGACGTGCCACCTTCCCGAGGGACTCCGGACCTGGGGCTGGGCGGTCCAGCTCTACGCGCTTCGCTCGCGAGGGAGCTGGGGCATGGGCGATCTCGCGGACTTGCGCCGGCTCGCCGAATGGTCCCGGGACACCCTGGAGGCCGGCGCGGTCCTTCTGAACCCGCTTCACGCCGTGCTACCGCTCGTGCCGCAGGAGGCGAGCCCGTACTTTCCCTCCAGCCGGCGTTACCGGAACCCGCTGTACCTCCGCGTCGAGGAGGTCTCCGGCGCGACGATGCTGGGGCCCGAGCTGGAGCGGCTGGCGGCGCAGGGGCGGGCCGCCGCCGGCGAGCGCCGGATCGATCGCGACGCCGTGTTCCGGATCAAGATGGAGGCGCTCGAGACCGTGTGGGCACGCACGGAGCGGAGCGGGCCCGGGCTCGCTCGCTACCGTGCCCGGGAGGGTCGCGGCCTCGAGGAGTTCGCCACGTTCTGCGCGCTGGCGGAGCGCCACGGGGCCGGATGGCGGCGCTGGCCCGCGGAGCACCGGCACCCCGAGTCTCCGGCGGTGGCGCGCTTCGCCGCCGAGCACGCGGAGCGCGTGGCGTTCCACGCCTGGCTCCAGTGGCAGCTCGACGAGCAGCTGGCCCGGGCGGGGCGGGCGCTCCGCCTGGTGACGGACCTGGCGATCGGCTTCGACGGCGAGGGCGCGGACGCCTGGGCGTGGCAGGACGTGCTGGGGCGCGACGTGACGGTGGGAGCGCCACCCGACGAGTTCGCGCTCGACGGACAGGACTGGGGGCTGCCGCCGTTCGTCCCGCATCGGCTTCGCGCGCGCGGCTACGAGCCGTTCATCGAGACGGTCCGGGCCGGGCTCCGGCACGCGGGCGGTTTGCGTATCGATCACGTCATGGGGCTCTTCCGGCTCTTCTGGGTGCCCAAGGGCGCGACGGCCCGGCACGGCGCGTACGTCCGGTACCCGAGCGATGATCTCCTGGCGATCCTCGCTCTCGAGAGCGAGCGGGCGGGCGCGCTCGTGATCGGCGAGGATCTGGGGACCGTGGCGCCCGGCGTGCGCGAGCGGCTCGCCGCCGAGCGAATCCTCTCGACGCGCGTCCTGCTGTTCGAGCCGACGTCGTCGGGCTACCCGTCGCTGTCGCTGGCGGCGGTCACCACCCACGACCTCCCGACGGTGCGGGGCCTCTGGACGGGGAGCGACCTCCTGGAGCAGGCGGCAGCGGGCCTCACGCCGAACGCCGAGGGGACGGAGATGCTGCGCGTACGGCTCCGCGACCTGGCCGGGCTCGGCGACGGCGCGCCGTCCGATGCGGTGACGCTCGCCGTTCATCGACGCCTGGCGGAAGCGCCGTCGAGCATCGTCCTGGCGACGCTGGACGATGCGCTGGATGTCGCCGAGCGGCCGAATCTCCCCGGCACGACCAGCGATCGGCGGGCCAACTGGTCGCTCGCCCTGCCGGTGCCGCTCGAGGCCGTCGAAGCGGACCCGCGCGTCCGGGCGCTCGCCGGCGCCCTTCGACGTCCGGGGGCCCCGGCCGCCGAGCGTGGCCCGGCCGGACCGCGCTGACGCCCACGCTCGCGGCGGGAGGCGCGTGTCTCGCCTCGGCTTGCGCCTGCCCGCCGGCGAGGCGGATACTACGGCCGTGATCCGGCGATTCCGCCGCGCCTCCGCGCTGCAGGTCGTCGTCCTCGCGCTGGCCGTCCTCGCGGCGGCGACTCCGGTCGACGAGGGGCTGCATGACTTCGTGTTCCGGTATCTGGTCTCGCACGAGATCCGACTCCTCGCGAACGGCTTCACCCTGCTCGGCACGACCGAGGTGGCGACGCTCGGTCTCCTGGGCCTCGGGGCCGTTGCTTACCGGGCGGCCGATCCGGTGATGTGGCACGCCGCGATGGGGGGAGTGGTGGGCGTCCTGCTCGCCGGCCTGTCCACGCAGGCGGTGAAGCACATCGCGTGTCGGGCGCGCCCCCGGCTGGTCGAAGGCTGGGGCGTCGGTGAGGCCGGTTCCCCGGTAGGGCCCACGCGCCGTGGCTTCTTCCACTGGCCGTGCTTCGGGGAGCGCGGCTATCACGGCTTCCCGTCGGGTCACGCGGCCACGGCCTTTGCGGCGGCGGCGGCTCTCGGCGCCTGGGTGCCCGGCCGGCGGCGCGCCTGGCTGCTCGCGGCGGCCGCCGGGGTGGGCGCCTCACGCATCGTGCTCAACGCGCATTTCCTTTCGGACGTCCTCGGCGGCGCGGTCATCGGGTGGTGGGCCGGGGAAGCCGGCCTCTTCCTGGTCGCGCGCTACCTCGCCCCGCGCTGGGGGGTTTCCAAGCCGGGAGGCGTCAACCGCCGCCGGGCGGCCGCGTGATGCCGAGCGATTCGCGACGATGCCTGGCCATTCATCCCGGGTCGCTCGGCGACGTGCTGCTGGCGCGCCATGCGCTCGCGCACCTCGGCCATCTCGGCTTCCGCACGACGCTTGCCGTCACCTCCCGGCTCGTCGAGCTCTTCGACGGCTCGGGCCTTCTCGCCGAGGCGCGAGACGTGGACGGTCTCGGGCTCCATCGGCTCTTCGTCGAGCCGCTCGACGCGCGAGCGCTCGAGGCCGTCGCGGGGTACGACGCCATCGTGTCCTGGTTCGGGGCGGGGGATGCGACCTTCCGCGCGCACCTGGCCGCCGTCGGGTGCCCCGTGGTGGTGGCGCGCGCCGTCCCGGCGCCCGGCACGGGTCGCCACGTCGCCCGCCACGCGCTCGAGACCCTGGCTCCCCTGGGACCGCTGCCGTCGACATGGCCGGACCCGCGCCTTGGCGTCGCCGCGGCCGATCACGCCGCGGCGCGAGCCTGGCTCGGGGCCCGGGGGATCGGAGTGGCTGAGGCCGTCGTCCTGCAGCCGGGCGCCGGAAGCGTCGCCAAGGCGTGGCCGGGTTTCGCCGCTCTGGCGAAACGGCTCCGGGACGCCTCCGTCCCGGTGGTCGCCCTGGCCGGACCGGCCGACGCCGCCGCGGTCGGCGCGCTGGTCGCGGCCGAGGCCCTGGACCGGGATGCCCTCGCGCGGGACTGGCCCCTGCCGAGGATCGCGGCGCTCTTCTCGCTTGCCCGCGCCGCGGTGGGCAACGACTCGGGTCCGACCCATCTCGCGGCGGCCGTCGGCTGCCCGACCGTGGCGGTCTTCGGCCCGACCGACCCGGCCGTGTGGGCGCCCATCGGGCCTCGGGTGCGGGTGGTGGCCGGGTCCCGCGGTCCCGCGCCGTGGGCCGGTGTCGACGTCGACCGGGTGGAGGCCGCGCTCCACGGACTCCTGGCCACGCGGAGCGAGAGCGCCACGCGCGAGGGGGACCCCGTGATGGCCGGGCCGACATGGCCCTGATCCAGATCCGCCCGCCGCGCGAGGGTGACGCGCGCGCCTGCGCGCAGCTGGCGGCGCTGGTCGTGGGCCCGGATCGCGCCGGTCCGCTCATCAAGGCGCACCTCGAGCGGCATCACCTGATCGTCGCCGATGTCGACGACGAGGTCGTGGGGCTCTGCACCTACCGGACGGACTGGTTCCAGTGCACGTTCGTGTCGCTGGTGGTGGTGGAGGAGCGCTACCGGCGCCGGGGCATCGCGCGCGAGCTGGTGCGGTCGGTCGAGGCGGTCTCGTCGACCCCCCGGATCTTCTCGTCGGTCGAGGAGACGAACGGCCCGGCCATCCGCATGCACGCCGCGCTCGGCTTCACGCCCAGCGGGCACATCGACAACCTCCCGCAGGGAACGCGCGAGCTGCTCTTCTACCGGCGCGTTCCCCCTCGGCGGATCTAGGATGCGCGGGCGGCGTCCCGGCCCGCCGGCTGGGCCTCGCGGGATCGGTCGCCACCGGCGAGACCGGCGCATTCTCGAGCGGGGCGGGGAAGGTGTGGCGGCGGAGCTGAACCGCGTCGTCGGCGGGTGGCTGGGCGTGCGGGTCACGCCGATGTTCGGCCGGTTCAGCTACTTCGTCGGCGAGCAGCTCTTCGGGTGCTATCCGATCCGGCCCCGGGCGCACGACCTGTGGGTGCGGCTCTCGCGGTTCGATCAGGCCCGCGCCCTGGCGACCTCGGAGGCCCGGCCGCACCGCCGCTTCGCCGGCCGGGGCTGGATCGAGTGCGACGTCGTCGGGCCCGAGGTCGTCCCGCAGCGCCCTGCGCTGGCTCCGCCGGGGGTACGAGCACGCCACCCGCTCGCCGGACGCCCCGGCGCCGGGAGCCCATGAGTGCGATTCGCATTGTATACTGACGTTGGTATTGACGCGCATCATCACGCACACTAGTATGGCGGCATGAGCAAATGCTCGGCGAGTCACGGCCAACCTTCCGGAAGATCTCCCGTCGACCGACCTGGATGAGTCCCGTGAGCGGCGTCGTCGTGACACCTCCCGGATCGATCCGGCGCCGCGCGAGGACACATGAGCCGCCGGACGCACGCCTCGGTTTGCCCGCACGACTGCCCGTCGGCCTGCGCCCTGGAGGTGACGACCGAGGACGGCCGGATCGTCGACGTCGTCGGCGACCGGACGCACCCGTTCACGCGCGGCGTCATCTGCGGCAAGGTGCACGACTACGCGGAGCGCGTGTACTCGCCCCTCCGCGTGACCCGCCCGATGCGTCGGGTGGGGCCGAAGGGGGCCGCCCAGTTCGAGCCCGTCTCCTGGGACGACGCGATCGAGGAGATCGCGCACCGGTTCACCCGGATCATCGCCCAGTGGGGCCCCGAGGCCATCCTGCCGTTCTCCTACGCCGGGACGCTCGGCCGGATCCAGTACTACGCCGGGCATCCCTTCTTCCATGCCCTCGGCGCGAGCCAGCTCGACCGGACGATCTGCGTCTCGACCGCCTACGCGGGGTGGCGGGCGACGCTCGGCGCGGTGGCCGGGAACGACTCGGAGCAGATGGTCGGCGCGGAGCTGGTGGTCCTCTGGGGGATCAACGCCGCCTACACGCACATCAACCTGATGACGCTGGTCAAGGAGGCGCGGGCCCGCGGCGCGCGCATCGTCTGCATCGACCCCTACCGGACCCGGACGGCGCGGCAGGCCGACGAGCACCTCATGATCCGGTCCGGGACGGACGGGGCGCTGGCGCTCGGCCTGATGCACGTCCTGATCCGCGAGGACCTCCTCGACCACGAGTACATCGCGCGCGCGACGCTCGGCTTCGAGGCGCTCCGGGAGCACGTGCGCGCCTACCCGCCCGAGCGGGTGGCGGCGATCACTGGCCTGCCGGCCGGCGTCATCGTCGATCTCGCGCGCCGCTACGGGCGAACGCGCGCCGCGTACATTCGCGTGGGCATCGGGCTGTCGCGCCACGAGAACGGCGGCATGACGTGCCGGACCATCGCCTGCCTCCCCGCGTTGACGGGCGCCTACGCCCACCCGCATGGCGGCGCGCTCCTCGGAAGCTCGGGCGCCTTCGGGCCGGGGGACTCGGTGCTCGAGCGCCGGGACCTCCTGCCGTCGCCGCCGCCGCGGACCGTCAACATGGTGCGGCTCGGGCGCGCCCTCACGGACCCGGACCTCCGCCCGCCCGTGATGGCGCTCTACGTGTACAACTCCAATCCGGCGGCGGTCTGCCCGAACTCGAGCCTCGTGCTCGAAGGGCTCGCGCGAGAGGACCTCTTCACGGTCGTCCACGAGCAGGTCCAGACCGACACGGCGGACTACGCCGACCTCCTGCTTCCCGCGACCACCAGCATGGAGCACGAGGACCTCTACCGGTCGTTCGGTCACCTCTATCTCCAGCTCGCCGAGCCCGTGATCGCGCCGGTGGGGGAGTCCCGATCGAACTGGGAGGTGTTCGGCCAGCTCGCCCGCGCGATGGGGATCCGCGATTCGCACTACGAGACGCCGCTCGGCGAGCTGATCGACGCGCATCTCCGCGCCGGGGGCTCCGTCGCCGACGGCGTGACCCACGCGCGCCTTCGCGCCGAGCGCTCGGTGCGAATCGCGGTGCCGAGGCCGTTCCTGCCGTTCGCCGACGGGGCTCCCACGCCATCCGGGCGCGTGGAGTTCTACTCGGAGACCCTGCTCCAGCAAGGGCTGCCTCCGCTGCCCACGTACGTCCCGCTCCGGGAAAGCCGCGACGATCCGGCCATCGGCTCGCGGTACCCGCTGCGCTGCCACGTCCCGCCGAACCGGTTCTTCCTGAACTCGTCCTTCAGCCAGTCGACGCTCCTCCGGGCGCGGCAAGGGGGCCCGTCCGTCGTCCTCCACCCGGAGGACGCGGCCGAGCGGCAGATCGACGCGGGGGACCTGGTCGCCGTCGCCAACGCCCGTGGTCGGGCCTGCTTCACGGCGGTCCTGTCGGACGACACGCCGCCGGGCCAGGTGGTCGTCGAGGGGATCTGGTGGCACAAGCACATGCCGGGGGGCCGGGGGGTCAACGTGCTCACCTCGGACGGCCTGGCGGACCTGGGCGGCGGCCCCGCGTTCCACTCGACGATGGTCGAGGTGTCGCGGGCCGATCCCTCCGAGGCCACCTTCTCCGGCCACGCTCAGCGGTCCGCGGCGAGCCCTGGGTGATCTGAGCCCCCTGGAGGCGCCCTGATGGGTCGCTCAGGTCGGATGGTAGATGATGTCTCGTAAGTGGTTGAAGTAATGGATCTGGATGGATCTCGAACCGACGAGGGTGCTGACGCGCGCCCCGGCCTCTTTCACGCTCCGCACCCTGCGGGGTCTTCTTGGATGATGAGCGACCGGACGTTCGAGGCGCTGATGAGCGAGCACCATGCCGAGATCTACCGCTACGTCCTCCGGGTGACGGGCAGGCGACAGGACGCCGACGACCTGTCACAGGAGACGTTCCTCCGCGCGTTCCGGGCGCACTGTCGGCTGCCGGCCGACGCGAACGCCCGGGCATGGCTCTTCGCCATCGCGACGAACCTCACGCGCAACCACTTCAGGTCCCAGAAGCGACGTCGTCTCGCGTACTCGGCGGTGGTGACGGAGACGCGGGAGACGGACGAGGAGCGACCGGACGGCGTGACCATCTCGCGGGAGATCGGAGCGGCCGTCGACCAGGTGATTTCCGGACTTCCGCTCAGACAGCGCTTGGCCTTCCTCCAGAGGAAGGTCCATGGACTCGACTACGAGGCGATCGGCCGGAGCCTCGAGTGCACGGCGGAGACCGCCCGGGCTCACGTGTTTCAGGCTCTCCGGAAGGTCCGCCGCGCCCTCGAGGGTCGCGAGCTGATCGGGAAGGAGTTGGTGTCTTGAACCGAAGGCCCGCGGGCTGCGTCGAGATCGAGACGGATCTGGTGGCAGCGGCGATCGGCGAGGCCGACCCTCTCGCCGAGGGTCGTGTGGCCGCCCACGTCGCGAGGTGCGAGAGCTGCCGGATCGACCATGCCGGTTACCGGGCGATCGATCGGGAGTGCGGGACCATGCGGGAGGCGCCGGTCGACGCCCAGGGCGTGGCCCGGTCGCGCGAGCGCCTCGAGGGCCGCCTGGACGACCTGCGGAGCCGCATCGTCGCCTACCGGGTCTTCGACTCCCCGCTGGGGCCGATCCTCCTGGCGCACTCGGAGCAGGGCGTCGTGCTGCTGGAGTACCTGCACGGCCGCCGCGGCCTCGGCGCCTCGCGCCTGGCGCGGGCGCACGGCATCGAAGCCGTCGAGGACGGGAGCGAGGCCGAAGGGCTCTACCGGGATTTCCGGGCGTACGTCGAGGGGCGGGCGCAGCGGCTTCCCTGGGCGCTCGACCTGCGCCTCGCGCGGAGCCCGTTCCAGCGGCAGGTCCTGGAGCGCACGGCGGCGATCCCGTACGGCGCGGTCGTGTCGTACAAGCGCCTGGCCGAGGACCTGGGCCAGCCGAAGGCGGTGCGCGCCGTGGCGCAGGCCCTCCGATGGAACCCGATCCCGATCGCGATCCCATGCCATCGCGTGGTCGGGGCGAGCGGGCTCCTCACGGGATACGCCGGGGGCGAGACGACTCGGAAGCGGCAGCTCCTCGCCACCGAGGGCGTGCCGATGATCCCGGCGCGCGACGACTTCGCGATCGCCCGCGGGGCGATGTACATCCTCGCCCCCGGGGACCGCGAGTACTGCGTCCCGAGCTGCGCGTCGACGGAGATGCTCCAGTCCGGGCTCCTGACGTACTTCGGCTCGCGAAGCCGCGCCGAGGCGGCCGGGCACCAGCCCTGCACGACGTGCCGCCCGGATCTCCATCCGCTCCACGAGGTCAACTGATCCCGGCCGATCGGGTCCTGTTCCCGGGCTTCCGCGAGGAGCGCGTCTCCACGCGCGAGACCGAGATCCACGCCGTGGTCGGGGGTCAGGGGCCCCCGGTGCTCCTCCTGCACGGCTATCCGCAGACGCACGCCTGCTGGCACCGCATCGCGCCGGCGCTGGCGACGCGCTTCACGGTGGTCTGCACGGATCTTCGCGGGTACGGGGACAGTGGACGGCCCCCGTCGGATCCTGCCCACCGGGCATACTCGAAGCGGAGCATGGCCCAGGACCAGCTCGAGGTCATGGCGCGCCTCGGCTTCGACCGCTTCGCGATTGTCGGGCACGATCGGGGCGGGCGCGTGGCGTACCGGCTCGCGCTCGACCATCCGGAGCGGGTGACGCGGCTGGCGGTGCTGGACATCGTGCCGACCCTCGAGACCTGGGCGCGGATGGATCGTCGCGCGAGCCTGGCTAGCTACCACTGGCTCTTCCTGGCGCAGCCGCCCGACCTGCCCGAGCGCCTGATCGGCGCCGATCCGGCGTACTTCCTGCGCTGGACGCTGGAGAGCTGGGCGGCCCGGCCGGACGCGTTCGACGCGCGGGCTCTCGCCGAGTACCATCGCGCCTTCCAGGACCCCGCCGTCATCCACGCGACGTGCGAGGACTACCGGGCGGGAGCGACGGTCGATGTCGAGGCCGACGCCGCCGACCGGGGTCATCGTCGCATCGCCTGTCCCGTCCTCGCCCTCTGGGGCGAGCAGCGGCCCCAGAGCCGCGACTGGGACCCGGTCGCCATCTGGCGCGACTGGGCGAACGACGTCCAGGGCCGAGCGCTCCGCTGTGGCCATTTCCTGGCGGAGGAGGCGCCGGCCGAGACCCAGGCCGCCCTCGAGTCGTTCCTCTCCGCCTAGCCCGCGTTCCCCGGCACCTGCCCCGCCGTCCCGCCGTTTCACACCGGCGCCGGGCCGGTGTCTCAAGGGGCAAGAGACCGATAGGCCGGAGGGAGGCCCCAGATGATGACAGTCCTGACCGCAATCCTGACGATATCCTCGCCGATCCTTCTGATTCTCGGACTGCTCGAGCTTGCCGCATGGCGTGACCGCCGGCGAGAGGCGATGGTGGCGCGGCAGATTCGCCTCACCGATGCCCTCGCCGAGGAGATCGGGCCGGTCGTGGCGCCGCTCGTGTCCAAGCCGCTCGGCCGGCCGTGGCGGGTGGAGGTCCAGGTCCCCGTCGGCCGGCCGGCCGTGGTCAGCCGCGTCGTGGCCATCGCTCACGACGTCCTGACCCGGACGGGCGCGAATCGGTACGAGCTGGTCCTGACGCCGACCCCGCTGTCCGCGGGACCGCTCGGGACTGCGCCCCGATCCGTCCGGCGGCTCCAGGCCGCCTGAAGGAGGATGGCGCCATGCTGGATCTGATGGTCGTGGGTGGAATCGTGGTCGCTCTCGCGGGGGTGCTGCAGACGACCGCGCGTCGGCCGCGCCGGGGCGACTCGCCGGTGGCGCTGCTCCAGGAGGGCATGGGCGAGTTCGAAGGCGCCGACGCCGAGGCGTTCCGGGCGGAGTTCCGTCGGAGCGGCGTTGCGCTGCCGAGCCGCCGCCTCCCGGCCGGGTTCCCCTAGCCCCAGGGAGAGGGATGATGGAAGCGAGCTCGACGGGTCTGCTGTGGGCCGGGCGGATCCTGAGTGGGATCGCGATCGCGTTCCTGCTGTTCGATGCGGCCGGGAAGCTGATGAAGGTTGCGCCGGTCGTGGAGGGCTCCGCGAAGCTCGGCTTCCCCGAGAGCGCGGTCCTCCCGATCGGCGTGCTGCTCCTGACGGGCGTGGTGCTGTACGCGATTCCGAGGACGTCGGTATTCGGGGCGGTGTACCTCGCGGCCTACCTCGGCGGCGCGGTCGCCAGCCCAGTTCCGCCTCGGGAACCCGCTGGCGACCCACGTGCTGTTCCCCGTCTACGTCGCCGCGTTCGTGTGGGGTGGCCTCGTCCTCCGGACGCCCCGGCTCCTGGCGCTCCTGACGAACGGCCGCTGACGGGCCGACCCTAGCCGTTCCGCCGGGCCACCTCGGGGCGGGCCACGGGGCGCGGGTCGGCCAGCTTCTTCCTCAGGGTCCGGGGCGCGGGGCGCCGAGGCGCGCGGTTCAGGCTGGCCGGCGGCGGGGCCAGTGGGGCCTCGGGCTCCGGCAGGGCATAGCGGTACGTCTTTCCCGCGTAGTTCTTCAGCACGATCTCCCGGTCGGTCATGCTCTGCACGTAGTCGGGCAGGAGCGGGATCTTTCCCCCGCCGCCCGGCGCGTCGATGACGAAGTGCGGCACGGCCAGCCCGGACGTCCATCCGCGCAGCGCGCGGATGATCTCGAGCCCCTTGGCGACCGACGTCCGGAAGTGCTCGGCGCCGGCGACGAGGTCGGCCTGGTAGAGGTAGTAGGGCCGGACCCGGCACTTCAGGAGCTCCTGCATGAGCCGCTTCATGATCTCCGGGTCGTCGTTCACGCCCTTCAGGAGCACGGTCTGGCTGCCGAGCGGACACCCGGCGTCGGCGAGCATGCCCAGCGCCGCCCGAGCCGAGGGCGTCAGCTCGTCGGGATGGTTGAAGTGCACGTTGACGAACACCGGATGGTACTTCTTGATCGCCTCGCAGAGGGCGGGGGTGATGCGCTCGGGGAGCTGCGAGGGGATCCGCGTGTGGATGCGCACGATCTCGACGTGGGGGATCGCCCGCAGCTTTCCGAGGAAGTACTCCACCCGCCGGTCCGAGAGCATGAGGGGATCCCCGCCCGAGAGCGTGACGTCCCGGACCTCGGGGTGGCCCTCGATGTAGGCGAACGCCGCGTCGAACTGGCCGAGGGGGATCTTCTCGGGGTCGCCGACCTTCCGGCGCCGGGTGCAGAACCGGCAGTAGGCCGCACACACCGGACTGACGAGGAAGAGGACCCGATCGGGATACCGGTGGGTGATGTTCGGCACGGGGGAGTCGGCGTCCTCGGACAAGGAGTCGACGATCCCGTCGACGACCTCGTTCTCCTCCGGGCTCGGGACGTACTGCCGCCAGAACGGATCGTCCGGCTTCTGGACGAGCTGGAGCACGTCGGGCGTGAGGCGGAGGTTGAAGCGGTCGATCGCTCGCTGCGCGGCTTCCCGGTCGACGTGCTCGATCCCGAAGCGTGTGACGAGCTCATCGACCGTGGTGATGGACTCGCGGAGCTTCTCTTGCCAGTTGGTCACGTCGACCTCGTCCGTTGTGGCTCGCGCCGACCTGTGGCCAGCGCAAGGCGGTGAGTGTACGGCATGCCCGGTCCCCGGGCTGCTGCGCGGGCGGGCGTCCCTGGAGAGGCCGGGCTCCGGACGACTGCCGGGCGCTTCCGGGCAAGGGCGTCTTCGACGATTCGGGCGATGAGGTCGACGTAGTCCCAGCCGGCGACGGCCGCCTGGCGCGCCAACCCCGCGCTCGGTCCCAGGTCCGGATTCGGGTTCACGTCGGCCACGAACATCGTGCCCCGACCGTCCATGCGGACGTCGATGCGTCCGTAGCCAGCGCCGTCCACGGCCGCCCAGACCTGCCGGGCCAGCCGGGTGAGCTTCGCGGCGACGCCGGCCGGCACGCGAGCCGGGCATCGGGGGATCGTGCCCTGTTCCTCCGGGCTGCCGGAGTGCCACTTGGCCGCGTACGTGACCAGCGGCGGCAGATGCCGGGGCAAGGTGCTGAAGTCGATCTCGGCGTGGGGCAGGACCCGTCCCCCGACGATGGCGAGGGTGAACTCCCGCCCGCGGATGAAGCGCTGGACGAGCATGCGGCCCCACTGCTGGCATCCGCGCGCCGTGATGGTCTCGAGCGCCGCGCGATCGCGGACCACGGAGTCGTTGGCGATCCCGAACGACCCGTCCTCGGCCGCCGGCTTCACGATCGCCGGGAACCGTCGCCACGGCCCGAGCGGCTCGTCCGGGCGCGCCAAGAGCCAGTCCGGGATCGAGACCCCGTGAGCCCGGAGGACGGCGTTCGTGCGGTCCTTCCGGAGACACAGCGCGAGCATCTCGGACGGGGCGCCGGTCAGGGGGGTGCCGAGAAGCTCGACGAGGCCCGCCGCGATGGGCTCGCCGGCGCCCTGGTTGTTCAGCCCCTCGCACAGGTTGAACACGAGCTGGAAGCGGCCGTTCGCCAGCCGGGCCGTCCACGCCGTCGGATCGCCGGCGAACTCGACCAGCTCCGGCACCCAGCCGAGCGCTCGCAGGGCGTCCATCACCGGCCCGGGGCCGCCCGGGGCGGCCGGCGTGCCCATGGACTGGGCGGTGGCCTCCGACTGGGCGTCGGTGATGACGGCCACCCGCGGCCGCCCTCCCACCCGGGCCCGCGGCCTAGACGACAATGCCATAGCGCGCGGCGCCGGCCCGCAGGACGGCCCGGATCATCGCCCCGTAGTCGAGTCCGGCCGCCCGGGCGGCCTTGGGGAAGCATGAGTTCATGTCGGGGTCCGGAAGCACCCCGGGCAAGGGGTTCACCTCCAGGATGTGCGGGACCCCTCGGCTGTCGCACCGGATGTCGATGCGCGCCCAGTCGCGGCAGCGCAGTCCGTGATACGCGCCGAGCACCGCCGCCTCGATCCGGCGCGAGAGCGCCGGGGAGACGGGGGCCGGGCAGCGGAAGATGGAGAGCGGCCGGTCCGGAGTGTCCCACAGCCACTTGGCCTCGTACGAGTAGAGCGGCTTCGCCCCCCGGGGCAGCGCGGCGAAGTCGACCTCCACCAAGGGCAGGAGGCGCGTGGCGCGGCCGTTCCCGAGAACGGCGCACGTGAACTCCCGGCCGGGGAGCCAGCGCTCGATCAGGGACGGCTGTCGGTATCGCCGCGACACCACCCGGACGGCGCGGCCGACCTCGGCGCGGGTCCGGCAGAGGGACGCCTGCGTGATCCCCTTGCTGGAGCCCTCGTGGATGGGCTTCACGACGACCGGCAGGGACGGGATGCCGTTCAGTGGCGCGCCGGCCGGCACGACCGTGAACTCGGCGGTGGGGACTCCCTGATAGGCGAGGATCTCCTTGGTCCGCCCCTTGTCGAGACAGATCGCCAGGGTCAGGGGATCGCTGCCGGTGTACGGAATGCCCCAGAACTCGCAGAGCGCCGGCACCTGCGCCTCGCGGGTCGGGCCCCAGAGGCCCTCCGCCACGTTGAAGACGATGTCGGGCCGGGCCTCGCGGAGGCGCAGGGGGAAGTCCTCCGTCGCCTCGAGCCGCGTGACCTCGCCGGCTTCGGCCAGCGCCGCCTCGAGGGCGGCGATCGTCACTTCGTCGTCCCATTCGGCGTAGAGGTCGACCGGATCCGCGCGCCGGGAACCGGCCGGAGCGGGGCTCGTCGAAGGGGCCGCGTCGGGCTTCCGGTTGAAGGCGAGGCCGATGCGAAGGGTGGTCTGTCGAGGGACTCGTGCGACTTTCCCGGTCCGTTGCCTGCGCGACGATCGCACCGGCCCCACTAGGGGAGATACCCCTTGGCCGCGAGCCGGAGCTCTCCGAGCCCCTCGCTCCCGAGCACGTGACGCAGCTCGGTCTCGCACACGTCCAGGACTCCCAGCGCCCCGTCCGCGGTCGGCCGGCAGCAGCGCGCCGGCCCCTCGAGACACAGCTCGTCCACCCACAGCGTCCCGTGGAGGATCGTGATGGGGAACGCGAAACAGAAGAACGGCTTGAGGCCGAAGCCGGGACGCGCCGCGGCGATCGTCGCCGTCTGGAGCACGCATCGGCCGGCCCGGTCGAGGAAGACGCACCGGTCGTCGAGGACCCGGGTGCTGACGCAGCGGCCGGACGGGAAGTCCGGGTCGACCGTCTCCGCGTCGTCGAACCACCGGGCGGGATCCTGCTCCTGCTCCGGACCCATGGCCGCCTGGACCAGATCGGCGTGCTCCAGGATCCGATCGCGCTCGACCAGGTCAACCCCCACGCCCAGCCGGCAGCACGTCGCGTCGCAGTTGCCCGGCGTGCATCCGGTGGGGTAGCGGGTCTCGAGAATGCTCCAGCTGACTTTGAGGGGGGGAAGGTGGGACAGGTGGTGCCGCTGCAGGACCAGCGGGCTCTCGGCGGGCCGCGGCGGCTCGCGCCGATCGGGGTCTGGGGGGTCTGATCCGTCGTCCACGATTCTCAGCGCTCGAAGCGGCCGGGCGTGTACTCGAGGATCGAGGTGATCCGGCCCTGCGCGTCGACGCCCGCAACGGGCTCGAGCCGGGCGGGCTGCCAGACCGGGCGATCAGCTCCCGCTGCCGGCGAGGCCGGACGACGACGCCCTGGGCCGGATCGTGGGGCGCTCGGGCCGGCGAGCTCGGCAGGGAGCGCGTCTCCGGGAGCCGCAGAAAGCCCGGGGCCGGCGCCGGATAGACCGGCCGGATGGCCACGACCGCGCGGTCGATGGGACCGACGGGGCTCTGCGCGGCCGCCGGACTGGCGAGGCTGGCGACGACGAGCGCCAGCACAGTCGCGCGTGCTCGCTTGTGCGCAGCCGTCGCGGCGCTCAGGCGGCGCCGCCGGGGTCGGCTCGGGGCGGGAGCGGCGCGCCTCATGGCTTCGACTGCGCCGGCTCGGCCGAGCGCAGAGCCTTCTCCAGCTTCGAGAGGCTGTCCGCGGTCTCGCGTCGGAGATCGTCGCGCAGGCTCTCCACCTTCTTCGACAGGTCCTTCGTGCCTCCGGCCTCCTGGTAGGCGAGAATCGCGATCCCGAGCGCGACGAGAGAGATCAAGAAGGCCAGCTGCGCCATGCTCAGGGACGATCCTCCTTCTAGCGGCACCTTATCGTGTCGCTTCGCCGACCGCAAGGAAGAAACCGCTGCTGGACCTCGCCCGGCCGAGGCCGTCATGCTCCCGGCTCGGACTTGTCGACCCGAGGGCTCCGCAGGAACGCCAGACACGCGTAGCCGACGAGAATCCAGAACGCCTCGCGGATCCGCCGAGCGATCCCGAAGGCCAGGCCGGTCGCGGGATCCATGCGAAGGAGCGCGAACAGCCCGACGATTCCGCCTTCGAGGACGCCGAGAGAGCCGGGAATGAGGAAGCCGACCGCGCGCACGCCCGCCGCGCCCGCCTCGATGACGAGCGCCGTCATCAGGGACACCGGCGAGCCGAGCAGCGCCAGCATGAGCCACGTCTCGAAGGCGCCGGTCGCCCATCCGACGAGGCTGTGCCCGAGCGAGGCGAGGCCCCGGCCGCGCTGATCCCGGTAGAAGCGCCGGAGGTCGGCATCCAGCTGGCCGGCGACGGCGGCCACTCGCTCGCCGAGCCCGATCCACGCGAGCGCCCGCCCGCCGAGCCGGGCGGCTCCCCGGAGCTGGGCCCACATGAAGCCCGCCGTCGAGGCGGCCATGTAGGCCGCGAGGACGGCCAGCAGGACCAGCATCGAGCCGGGGACGTCGGACAGCGCCCACGCGAGGACGAAGGCGCCCGCGATGAAGCCGCCCAGGGCGGCGACGAGGGCGGTCTTCGCCACCAGGACCGAGACGAGCCCCTCCTCGATGGGGACGCCGCCGCGGAGCCGCGCGAGGAGGAACGCCTTCAGCGCGTCCCCGCCCATCGTCGCCGTCGGCGTCGTCTCGTTGACCGCCTCTCCGGCGAGCCGGACGGAGAAGAGGAGGCCGAAGCGGGGGTAGCGGCCGGGGAACGCGGCCCGCCAGCCGGCGGTCTTGAAGACGTTGGTCACGGCCTGGGGGGCGAGGATCAGGGGCAGACGCCAGGAGAGCTGCCGGAGCTGGGCCATGATCGCGTCGATCCCGATCTCCCAGACGAGCCACGCGAAGATCAGGCCACCCGTGAGGATGGCGAGGGGGCGCAGGAACCTCACGGGAGGGAGGTCGGGGCGGTGAGGGGGGCCTTCGAGCGCGCGCGAGAGGTTCGGTGGCCGTTCACCGCGACTGCATTCTACCCTCGGCGCTCCGCTCGCGGCAGGGGCCGGGCGCGCCGAGCCGCGCGAAGCGGGTTGCGCGCGACGGGCCGGCACCCGATCATGTGCGGGGTCGACCGGACGAGGGGCCTCTCCCTGGCTAGACTCGGACGCGGACCTGGGAGGTGTGATGACGCAGCGAGAGTGGATCCTGCTCAATCCGGGGCCTGCCAACACCAGCCGGTCGGTGCGGGAGGCCCTGGTGATGCCGGACCTCTGCCACCGCGAGCCGGAGTTCTTCGAGATGATGCGGGACTGCCGGGAGCGGCTCGTGCGGCTGGCCGGCGGCGGGGACCGGTTCGCCGCCGTCCTCTTCACGGGCTCGGGGACCGCGGTCGTGGAGGCCGTCGTCTCCTCCGTGGTGCCGCGTGACCGCGGCCTCCTGATCGTGAACAACGGGGTGTACGGGGACCGGCTCGCCCGGATCGCGCGGGCTCACGAGATTCCGGCCGAGGTGCTGTCCTACGACGCGACCACGCCGGTCGAGCCGGCCGACGTCGAGGCGGCGCTCCGGGCGCGTCCCGAGCTGAGCCACGTGGCCGTCGTCCACCACGAGACGACGACGGGCCTCCTGAACCCGGTCGAGGACGTCGCCCGCGTCGCCGGGCGGCTCCACCGCCGCACCCTGGTCGACGCGATGAGCTCTCTCTTCGGCGAGCGCCTCGACGTGGACGCGGACGGCGTCGACTTCGTCATGGCCAGCGCCAACAAGTGTCTGCAGGCCGTCCCCGGGATCGCCTTCGCCCTGGGGCGCCGCTCGGCGCTGGAGGCCCTGGCCGGCCAGTCTCCGCGCAGCGTCTACCTGGACCTCCACGGCCACTACGTGACCCAGGAGCGGGACAACACGCCGTTCACCCCCGCCGTCCAGGTGCTCCACGCCATGCGGCAGGCCCTGGTGGAGCTCGAGGGGGAGGGAGTGGCGGCCCGGATCGCGCGCTATGCCGAGAACGCGCGCGTCCTGCGACGGGGCATGGCGGCGCTCGGCTTCGAGATCCTCGTCCCCGAGGGCGCGCGGTCCAACATCCTCACGACGTTCCGGCTCCTGCCCGGGCTGGCCTACGACCCCCTCCACGACGCCATGAAGCGCCGCGGCTACATCATCTACGCCGGCCAGGGCGACATCCGCACCTACGCCTTCCGCGTCTCCAACATGGGCACCCTCACCCCGCGCGACATGGAGAAGGTGGTCGACGCGTTCCGCGCCTGCCTCGCCGAGCTGGCCGTCGGGGTCAGACTTTGACTTCCAAACAATTCTGCCGCAGCGCGAGCGCCGTCGACCGCACTCCGATCACCGCGTTCCGGAAATGTCGAGAAGTCAAAGTCTGACCCCGGAGGGCTGACATGCGACCGAAGAAGGTGCTGATGTTTCTCGTGGACGGGTTCGATCCCGGGTATGTGCAGCCGGCGCGGATGCCGCGGCTGGCCGCGCTCATGAAGGCCGGCGCGTCGACGCTCGACGGCCGGGGGGTCCTGCCGAGCCTCACGAACGTGAACCACATCTCGTTCCTCACGGGCACGTACCCGGCGCGCCACGGCCTGTCCACGAACTTCTACTACGACCGGTCGACGCGGACCGACGTGTTCATGGAGCAGGTGTCGTTCGTGCAGGAGCCCCTCGTGTTCGAGCACTTCAAGGCGAAGGGCTGGTCGACGGCGCTGGTCACCGCGAAGGAGAAGCTGACGAAGCTCCTCCGCCGCGGGCTCGACGTGTGCGTCGACATGAAGAGCCATCCCGAGGCGTACCGGGCGGCCGCCGGCGCCCCGCCGGAGATCTTCTCGCTCGAGATCAACCACTGGGTGTTCCGGATGGCCCGCGAGGTCGCCCTCCGGGAGCGCCCCGACTTCCTCTACGTGGCCACGACCGACTACCCCCAGCACATGCTGGCGCCCGACGCGCCCGACATGCAGCGCTACCTCGCGGCGAGCGACGAGGCCCTGGGGCGGCTCCTCGACGTGTACGACCCCGCCG
The DNA here is from genome assembly GCA_963799055.1 of uncultured Candidatus Rokubacteria bacterium. Classification (GTDB taxonomy): domain Bacteria; phylum Methylomirabilota; class Methylomirabilia; order Rokubacteriales; family DASRDR01; genus DASRDR01. The sequence continues at coordinate 382,213 of CAWCVP010000011.1, read as the reverse complement.
AGACGCTCGTCATCCTCACCGCCGACCACGGGATGAACGCGAAGCTCCGCTCGGTCTCGCCCGTCGGCGTGCTGGCCGAGGCCGGCATCCGGACGCACGGGGTGCCGCTGATCCGGGACGGCCTGTACGCGCATCACCGGGACCTCGGGGGCGCGCTCTACCTCTACTTCGACGACCCCGGCGCGGCGCGCGAGGCGCGGACCCTCCTGGCGCGGACCGAGGGCATCGACGAGGTGGTGCCGAACGCCGAGGCCGGCCGGGACCACCTGCCGCCCGAGCGGGTGGGCGACCTCATCTGCTGGGCCGCGCGGGACGTCGCGCTGGGCGTCTGGACGGACGGACCCGCGACGCGAAGCGAGGCCGGGCTCCGTTCCCACGGCTCCAAGCACGAGCAGCGCATCCCGATGCTGCTGGCCGGGCCGGGCGTGCGGGCGGGCGCCGAGATCCGGGGCGGGCGGACGATCGACCTCATGCCGACGCTCTGCCGCCTCGCCGGGATCGACGCCGGCCGGGTCGACGGCCGTGTCCTCGAGGACGTCCTCGCCTAGGCTCGCCCGGCCCGGGCGGACGGCCGAGGGCCCGTCAGGGCCGGCCGCGGCCCAGGCGCGCCTAGGGCGACCGCATGCGCACGGAGGCCGCGGTCGTCGTCGTGGGCGGCGGCATCATCGGCTGCAGCATCGCCTACCACCTCACCCGGGCGGGATGCCGGGACGTCGTCCTCCTCGAGAAGGGCGACCTGACGAGCGGCACCACGTTCCACTCGGTCGGACTGGTCTCGCAGTTCCGCACCTCGCCCGCCGACATGCTCCTCATGAACTACAGCATCCGGCTCTACCGGGAGCTGGCGGCCGAGGTCGGCGAGGCTGCGGGCTGGCGACCGGTCGGGAGCCTCCGGCTCGCCTCGAGCGACGCCATGCTCCAGGCCCTCCGCCGGAGCGTGAGCCGGGCGCGGGCCCTCGGCCTCGACGTCTCCATCATCACGCCCGGCGAGGCGCAGCGGATCTGCCCGGTCATGAGCGGGGAGGGCCTCCGGGGCGCGGTCCACGTGCCGGACGACGGCTACCTCGAGCCGAACGGGATCACGCGCGAGCTGGCGCGCCGCGCCGTGGCCCAGGGGGCCGAGATCGTCACCGGGACGCGGGTCACCGGCATCGCGCTCGACGCCCGCGGCCGGGTCCAGGGCGTCGAGACGACCGCGGGCCCGATCCGCACCGAGCAGGTCGTCAACGCCGCCGGCCAGTGGGCGCCCCGCGTGGCGGCCATGGCGGGCGTCGACCTGCCGATCGTCCCCCTGATGCACCAGTACCTGATCACGCGGCCCGTGCCCGGCCAGGAGCTGCCCCGCCAGACCCCGGTGGTGCGGGATCCCGAGAACCTCGTGTACGTGCGCGAGGAGGTCGGCGGATACCTGATCGGCGGCTTCGAGCCCCATCCGAAAGCGTGGCGGCTCGACGACGTCCCGTGGGAGTTCACGCAGCAGCTGCTCCCGGCCGAGTGGGAGCTGTTCGAGCCGCTCCTGGCCGGGGCGATCCGCCGGTTCCCGGCCGTCGAGAAGGCCGAGATCCTCCAGCTCGTGAACGGCCCCGACGGCTTCACGCCGGACGGCCACTATGCGCTCGGCCCCGTCCCCGGCCGGCCGGGCCTCTGGGTGGCGGCCGGGATGTCGATCAACGGCATCGCGGGGGCGGGCGGCGTCGGGCGCGTGATGGCCGAATGGATCCTCGAGGGCGAGCCCTCGATCGACGTGTGGGAGCTGAACGTCCGTCGCTTCGGCGCCCACCTGCGCGACCGGGGCTACGCCGCCGAGAAGGCGCGCGAGGTGTATCGCTACTACTACGCCCTCCAGTTCCCGTCCGACGAGGGCGAGTGGGGCCGGCCGCTCCGCACGAGCCCGCTCCTCGATCGGCTCCTCGCGCAGGGCGCCGTGTTCGGCGAGCGCGCGGGCTGGGAGCGCGCCCACTACTTCGTGCCCGGGCAACCCGGACGCCGACAGGGCGCCGACGAGCGGACCTGGGGCCGCCCGAGCTACTGGGAGCACGTGGCACGCGAGCACCGGGCGGTGCGCGAGCGCGTGGGCGTGCTCGACATGACGTCGTTCGGCAAGCTCGACGTGACCGGCCCCGGCGCGGTCGCGTTCCTCCAGCGGCTCTGCGCCAACGACGTGAACCGCCCCGTGGGGAGCCTCGTGTACACGCAGTGTCTCAATGCGCGGGGTGGGATCGAATGCGACGTGACGGTCACGCGCCTCGGCGAGTCGGCCTTCCGGATGACGACGGGCACCGGCTCGGCGGCGAGCGACCTCGGGTGGCTCCGGCTCCACCTCCCGGACGACGGCTCGGTCGAGGTCGCCGACGTCACCGACCGTCACGCGGTGGTGAGCGTGTGGGGCCCGGATTCGCGCCGGACGCTCGCCAAGGCGAGCCGGGACGACCTGTCCGCCGCCGCGTTCCCGTACCTCACGTCCCGCCTGATCGACGTGGCGGGGGTCGAGGTGCGCGCGAACCGCGTGAGCTTCGCCGGGGAGCTGGGCTGGGAGCTGGTCACGGCGCGGAGCGACGCCGGGCGCGTGTGGGACGCCGTCATGGCCGCCGGCCGCGAGTTCGGGATCGAGCCCGTCGGCTACTACGCGCTCAACACGCTCCGTCTCGAGAAGTGCTTCTACTACTGGGGCGACGACATCTGCCCCGGCGACACGCCCCTCGAGGCGAATCTCGGCTTCTGCGTGCGGTGGGACAAGGGCGACTTCATCGGCCGGGAGGCCCTGCTCCGCCAGCGGGCCTCCGGGCCGGCGCGGAAGCTCGTGCCCCTGGTCCTCGACGGGGACGCCTGCGTGCTCTGGGGCGGGGAGGCCATCGTCGCCGACGGCCAGGTCGTCGGCCGGGTCCGGAGCGGCGGCTACGGCCACACGGTCCGGCGGAACATCGCGCTCGCCTACCTGCCGCTCGAGCTGGCCCGGCCCGGCACGGTCCTCTCGGTGGAGTCGTTCGGCCAGCTCGTGCCCGCCGAGGTCCGGGCCGCGCCCCTCTGGGATCCGAAAGGTGAGCGGGTGCGCGCATGACGGCGCCTCCACCGGGGGCGGATCCTCCCGAGTACCGGACGGCGCGGCTCCGCGTCCGGCAAGAGCACGGCATCCTGCCCGACGGCCGGAGCGTGACCTTTCACGCCGTCCGCGTGCCGTCGGTGGCCTACATCCTGCCGCTGCTCGACGACGGCCGCGTGGTGCTGATCCGCCAGTACCGGCCGATCGTGGGCGCCGAGATCTGGGAGCTGCCGGCCGGGACGATCGAGGCAGGGGAGTCGCCCGAGACCTGCGCTCACCGCGAGCTGGCCGAGGAGGCCGGCTACGCGGCCGGGCGCCTCGAGCCGCTCGGCGAGGCGCTGGCGGATCCGGGGCTCACCGACGAGCGGATCTTCCTGTTCCTCGCGCGGGATCTCCGGCCGATGGCTCGCGACCTGGACGCCGACGAGCACATCACCGTCGCGCCCGTGCCGCTCGCGGAGGCCTACCGGATGGCCGACGCGGGCGAGATCCTCGACGCCGGGACGCTCATCGCGCTCCTCCGGTTCCGAGGCCGCGCCGGGAGCGATGGATAGGAGACCGGCAATGCTTCGAGTCGCGTTCGTGGGCGCCTTGTCGGCGAGCTTTGCCGATCGGGTGCGCGCGCATCTGGCCGTGCCCTGTGACTTCGTCCACGTTGACGAGGACGGCGCGCCGGCCGCGCTCTCGGACGTCGACGTGCTCGTCACGGTCGCGTTCACCCGCGAGATGGGGGCCGGGGCTTCGCGGCTGCGGCTCATCCAGGTCCCGGGCGCGGGGCTCGACCGGATCGATCGGTCGGCGATCCCGCCGGGGGTGGCGCTGGCAAATGTTCACGGGCACGAGGCAGGAATCGCCGAGTACGTGATCGGCGCCATGGTCGCTCTCAGCCGCGACTTCGGTCGGGTTCACTCGAGCCTTCGCGCCGGCCGCTGGGACAGCCAGTGGGCGTGGGGCGCGCCGCCGCCGCCCGTCTGGCCCGAGCTCGCCGGCCGGACCCTCGGCATCCTCGGCTACGGCGGCATCGGCCAGGCGGTGGCCCGGCGGGCCCGCGCGTTCGACATGCCCGTGTGCGCGATCCGCCGCGACGCCGGCCGGTCCGCCGGGGACGATCTTGCCTTCCTGGGCGGTCCGGAGAGTCTACCCACCGTGCTGCGGCGCGCCGACTTCCTGGCGATCACGCTGCCGCTCACGCCGGAGACGCGGGGCCTCATCGGCGCGGCGGAGCTCGGGCTCATGAAGCCGACGGCCATCCTGGTGAACGTGGCCCGCGCCCAGATCGTGGACGAGGATGCCCTCTACGCGGCCCTCGCCGAGAAGAGGCTTGCGGGCGCCGCGCTGGACGTCTGGTATCGCTACCCCTCGGCCCCCGGGCCGGCCTTCCCGTCCCGGCGTCCGTTTCACGAGCTTCCGAACGTGCTCATGACCCCGCACGTCTCCGGCTGGACCGACGGGATGATGGAAGCCCGCGCCACCCTCATCGCGGGGAACATCCGCCGCGTCGCGCGGGGAGAGCCTCCCGAGAGCATCGTGCCGGTAGCGCCCTAGCGCGCGAGGCGCCCTCGGCCCCGCGTGACGGCCGAGGATCGCGCGCACGGCCTCGGTCGCGAACGGGTCGGGCGACGGAGCTTGCGTCAGCCCGAGCCCTGGAAGCGCGGCAGGACCTTCGTGCCGAGCAGCTCGATCGCCCGCATCACATCGTCGTGAGGCGTGACGCCGGCCTGGACCATGAGTATCAGCTGATCCACGCCGACGTTGCCCCAGGCCTCGATGACGCGGGAGCACGTGTCCGGGTCGCCCCCGACCACCATGCGGTCCCGGACGAGCGCGTCGTCCGTGTACTTGGCGAAGCGGGCGCGGTCGAAGTCGGGCCCGAAGCGGACGCGGTTCAGCGGCGCGTCGTTGTCGCCGAGATACCACCGGGCGGCGGCGCCCGCGATGGCGCGGCCGCGCCGGTCGTCCGTGTCGCAGTGGGCGGTCATGAACGCGGCAACCTGGAAATTGGGCGCGATCCCGAAGAAGCCCGCCGGATCCGCGTCCGATTGTGCCGCCCGATAGGCCGCCACCGCGGGCTGGAGCTCCTCGGGCGGGACGGCGGTGAACCCGAGCACGCCCAGCCCCGCGCGCGCCGCGCTCGCGAAGGTCGCCTGGCTGGTGGCGGCCACCCAGAGGGGCGGGTGCGGCCGCTGGACGGGCTTCGGCACGAGTTTTCGTTCCGGGATGTCGTAGTGGCGGCCCTTGTGACCCGGGAAGGTGTCGTGAACGAACAGCGCACAGATCACCCGGAGGGCCTCGTCCCAGACGTCGCGCGACTGGTCGATCGGGACGCCGAAGGCCTCGGTGTGATACCAGGAGGCGCCCCGGCCCGTGCCGAGATCGAGCCGCCCGTTCGACAGGATGTCGAGCGTCGCCGCGCGCTCGGCGACGCGAACCGGATGGTTGCAGGGGAGCACCACCACGCCGTGTCCCAGGCGGATCCGGGTGGTCCGGGCCGCGAGCGCCGCCAGGAACACCTCGGGCGCCGAGCTGTGGGCGATCTCCTCGTAGAAATGGTGCTCGGTCGCCCAGTAGTAGTCGAAGCCGACGTCCTCGGCGAGCACCGCCTCGGCGAGGGTGTCCCAGTGGATCCGATGGTCGACGTTCTCGCCGGGCGGCCACGGCTTCGGCGCCTGCATCTGCGCGATCAGGCCGAACTTCACGGGAACGCCTGCCGGGTCGTCGCGTCGTCGTGCGATCGCTCGCTGGTCACTCGGGAACGCTAGCCCGCCCGGTTCGGGACGTCAATCGGGTGAGCGCAGGACGACGCGGCGCCGGTCGCTTGACAGCCCGGAACGAGCGTCGCTAGAGTCGCGCCGTCGGGACTTTCGAGAACGGGTAGCGGGTGGCCGAGCGAATCGGAGGAATCGGATCCGTGCACTTCTCGCATCTCGTCCTCTGCGACCGGCGGGAGGGCCAGTCGAGCCAGGAGCGCTACGAGCAGCAGCTCGCCGAGGTGCGGCTCATGGACCAGCTCGGGTACTGGGCCTGCTGGTTCGCCGAGCATCACTTCGCCGGCTACGCGCTCGTGCCGGACTCCCTCCTCATGGCCGCCGCGGCCGCCCGCGAGACGCGCCGGATCCGCCTGGGGACCGGCGTGGTCGTGCTCCCGTTCCAGCACCATCCGATCCGCGTCGTCGAGCAGGCGGCGATGGTCGACTGTCTGAGCGGCGGGCGGCTCGAGCTGGGGCTCGGCCGTGGCTACCAGCCGCACGAGTTCCTGGGCTTCGGGGTGAAGCTGGAGGAGAGCCAGGAGCGCTTCGACCAGGCGCTGACGGTGGTCCGCCAGGCGCTGGCCCGGCTCCACGGGCTCGACTATGCGACCCCGCTCTTCCAGGGCCGACAGGCGAGCATCTACCCGAAGCCGGTCCAGAACCCGATTCCCTGCTGGGGGGCGTCGATCAGCGAGGCGTCCTTCACGCGATACGGGGCGCTCGGCTGGCCGATCCTGACCTTCCCGGCGAACCAGAAGCCCGAGGCGCTCCGGGCCCAGATCGACACCTACCGGCGGGTGTACCGGGAGCACGGCCACGATCCGGCCCGGATGCGCGTCGCCCTCACCATGTTCTGCTACCTCTCGGAGAGCGCGGCCGAGGCCAACGAGACGTTCGAGCGCGGCATGGAGAAGTACTTCGGCTTCCTGGACAGCATCACCGTCGACGCCGAGAAGCATCAGCACACGCTCTACGACCGGATCCCGACCCTGGCGCGCCTCTCCGGGTCGCCCGAGGACGCCGTCAAGCGGCTCCGTGAGCTGATCGACTACTTCGAGGTGACGGACTTCCTGAACGTGACGCAGTTCGCCGGCTACCTGAGCCACGAGCAGATCACCCGCTCGATGCGTCTCTTCGCCGACCGCGTGATGCCGCACTTCCAGCGCGGGGCCGGGAACGGCCACGCCTGATGCGGCCCGCGTCAGCGCGTCTCGTCCGGTGGACGCTGGGAGCCGATCGTCGGGTACTCCCGGGCCGTCCGCGTCGGCGACATGGCCTGGGTCTCCGGCTGCACCGCGGCTGGCCCGGATGGCGTGGTGGTGGGCAAGGGGGACGCCTACGCCCAGACCGTCCAGGCGATCCGGACGATGGCGGAAGCCCTCGCGCAGCTCGGGCTCGGGCTCGAGCACGTGGTCAAGACGGGCGTCTACCTGGCCGACATGAAGCAGTGGAAGGCGGTGGCTCACGCGCACCGCGAGGCGTTCGGCGAGATCCGGCCGGCCTGCACCTGGGTCGAGTGCGGGACCATGATCCACCCGGACATGCTGGTCGAGATCGACGCGATCGCCGTCGACTGATCGGGCGCCGATGGAGCCGCTCTCCGTCCGCTCGTTCGCGTCGGGGGCCGTCGCGGCCGCGGCGGCGCAGGCGCTGTCAGCCGCGCGGGAGCGCCTCGGCGTGCGGCGCACCGCCCTCTTCTGGCTCGACGGCGACTCGGGCCGCCTCGCCTGCGTCGCGACGACCAGCGTTGACGGCGGCGTGACCGCCGGATGGCTCGGCGAGACGCTGGCCACCGGCGTCGGCATGGCGAGACGCGCCGTGAAGGAAGGCCGCGCGGTGTGGACGCCCGACCTGCTGGCCGACCCGCGGGTGCCGATCGCCGCCTGGCTCCGGTCGCGGATCGAGGAGGAAGGCCTCCGGGTGGTCGCCGCGGCCCCGGTCAGAGTCGCCGGCGCGATCCGCGGCGCCCTCGGCTTCCTCGACGGCCCGGGCCGCGTCTACGACGACGAGGCGCTCCGGCGAATCGAGGCCCTGGCGGACGGGGTGGGCGCGAGCGTGGGACGAGCCCAGGCCTCCCGTTCGTGAAGCCGGGTTGTGTCGGCCAGAGCGGAGTCCTTGGGTATGCGGGATGACGTGAAGCTCGCACCTTCAGCGAGGAAGCCCGGACCAGGCGTTAGGACGCTCGGGAACCGGGCAGCGTAGGATACCGCTCGCACGAGCCGCAACTAAAATCCGTGTAGCTGACGGCTTACGGATGCCGTCGTAACTCGGCCTTGGTGCGGTACCGATCCGCTTCTAGGCCGTAGCCGCTCCTCGCGGCGAGCCGCGCCTGTCCAGATCGGGATGATCCGCGATAGTCGGGCGAGCTCATACCCATCGATCCCGGGCAACCCAAGGTCGAGGAACACGACCTCCGGCCGAAACGCCACCGCGGTTTCGATGGCAGACGGCGCGTCCTGGGCCGCCCGCACATCGTGTCCGTGCACGCGGAGGAGCATGGAGAGAGTCTCAGTCAAGTCTCGGTTGTCGTCCACAACCAGGATCCGTCGGGCTGAGGGAGGCGTGAGCGGTGCGAGATGCCGGTGGCTTCCTGCTTCCAACGGGCTTCGCTGACTTCACTGTCCGTCAGGAGCGGAAGGCGGACCTCGAACTCACTGCCGTGTCACGAGCCACCAACTCTTGCCCTCAACGCTTCCGCGATGAAGTGTCACCAGTTGGAGCACGAGAATGAGGCCAACCCCCAGGCCGCCGCGCTCGCGGCTCACCGACGTGTCGACCTGCCTGAAGAGGTCGAAGATGGCGGTCAGCAGTTCGGGAGCGATCCCAATGCCCGTGTCCTTCACCCGCAGGACGGCCTCCGACCCCTCCGGAGCCAGCGTCAACGCAATCCGTCCACCGGGGTTGGTGTACTTCGCCGCGTTATTCAGGAGATTGGTCACGATCTGTACGAGGCGCTTCGGGTCCCCTTCCAGGTACATCGGATTCGACGGGAAGGGATACGGATAGGTCCGGACGATAGCCGTGATCAGTGCTGAGCGTCTTGACCGCGTGGGGGACACGGGTCGTCAGATCCACCGGCCCCTCGAAACTCAATCGCTCCCCGGAGACGCGTGATATGTCGATCAGGTCGTCCACGACGTCGGTCAGGGTTCGCACTTGCCGCTCCGCGATCTCCCAGCACTTCTCCGCGTCGGCAACGTCCAACGGCATGCGGCGCAGCACCGCCACGGCGCTGCTCAGGGGGGCGAGCGGGTTCCGCAGTTCGTGGGATAGCATCGCCAGGAATTCGTCTTTGCGCCGGTCGGCCTCGCGCAGCGCTTCGTACCCACTAACCACGCTGCTTGTCCCCTCGGGATCGCTGAGCACGCAGCGAGCCAACGCTTCGTGCGTCCTCAGGAGCAGACTGATGTCCTCCTCCATGCGTCAAATCTTCGTGGGTTTTGGTCCAGTAGTGCGCTGTTCGAACAAACGCGAGAAAGATCGTGAGATATTGCAAGCGTATGTCGCCCAGCACGCGCTGCAAAGCGTTGAGGCAGCGAGCGGCGTCGGCCGACTGAAGGAACGCATGCGTCGCGCACGCGAAGATCGTCTGCTCCATCGGGGAATCTGGGGCGGGTAACTCGACCAACGGCGACTCTTGAGTTTCGCAGAGTGTCAGGGCCGGCTGCAGACCGTCTCCACGCGGCAGCGGACGTCGGATCAAGGCGACCACGTCCTCGATAGTCTGCACGGCGCAACTGGCGTCGCCGGATGGTCGCCCTAATCCCAGGAGGAATCCTGCGTGACGCGCGATGCAATAGCGTACGTCGCAGAAGCGCGAAAGATAGACAAACAGGCGCTCCTTGAACAGCGATGGCAGCGGGTTGTCCAGATAGGCGAAGCGATCGAAGCCCCACAGGTGCTTGATGATCTGCGGGTCTCGCGCGAGTCGGAAGATGTTCGGCAATAGACCGAAGCGGTTGATGACCTCTTCTGCCGTCGAGTCCATGTCTATGTCCCCGGGGACGCGAGTCGCATGGTCGCCAGGATCGAGGAAACTGGCAGCAAGAGGAAGGCACCTGCAGGGCTGAGGCTAAGGTCGGCGTTCAGCAACAGGCCTAGGGTTCCGTTCGAGGAGCGCTGACCAGCGCTGGTAGCGCCGGTGCGCCTCTTCGGGGCGCAGCGATAACCGCGATCACCCAACTCTCAGATCCCTCGGCGAGGAGTCCGATGGCTCTTTCGGTAGCACTCATGCGATCTTCCTTACGATTATGGCGACCTCCAGCTGAGTTGGAATGGATGTCGCTACGGCGATGCGTTCAGGTAAACACATCGACGATGAGATCATGTGATCAAGCCTCGCGGCACGGGCGTGGGCGAGTGTGCTGTAGGCCCTAGTGTGGACGCTTAAGGCGCGCGCTCAGCTCTTGCGGGCGCCGACGACAACGAGCACGATGCCACCGACGAGCGCCAGGCCGCCGAGGGCTGGAGACAGCGGCACGCTCCGCGTCTTGTCCTTTTCGATCTTGAGGGGTCCGACCTCCGCCACCTTCTCGCTCGTGGTGAAGCTGAAACCACCGTAGGCGAGCGCGACTACACCGATAACGATCAGGACGATACCCATTAGCATGAGCGGTTTCATGGAACCTCCCTTCGAGGAGCTCTTGGCCTGTCGACTTGCAGCACGTGGGTGGGAAAAAGATGCGCGTCGCCCTTTGGGGCCGGGGCGCGCTAACGGTCACACACGCCGCAACCGTCGTGAGCCTTGTCTGTCATCGCATCGTGGAATTCAAAGCAACTTTAATGCCGTGGCTAGTCCTGGAACAGGTCCGCCGATAAGCCTCTCAACATTCGCTCCAATACCACCCGTTGCTCCTAGCAACCATCCGCACTTCTCTGCGTCAGCTTGTCGATCCCGCGACACGATGACGCCGGCCACGTCCAGCTTGACGCGCATTCCGTAAGCCTTTCGGATCATTGTGCTGGTGGCATTGTCCTTGCGGTAAGGGCAACATGCGACGGCTGCTCGCGACCGTCTGGAGCTGCGCAAGATTCTGTCTCGTTCGCGCTGCCGGCGCATGCCGTGTCACGGTGGACCTGCCTTCTCCGCCACGTCCGCCGGACTTCGAAGCCCTCTCCTTCGGACTGAATCATTTCCGCCGTCTGTACGCCTTCGGCGCCCTTGATCGGGCAACTTTCGAGCGCGGGCTCCAGTCCTTGAGGCGGGGACGGCGTGGCCGTCGTAAACCGCGCCCCCTGGGATACCCCGGAACTCTGAGCTCGTGAAGCGCCTCGGCCCCGGGCTGATCCCCTGGCAGGCGCGCGCGAGCCGCGCCCGCCAGTTCTAGTCGCGCGCGAGGCGCTCGATCCGCGGCAGCACTTCCGCCTCCGCCGCGTGGAGGTCCTGGGGGAAGTCGATCTCGACCCAGGGGAGGCCGGCGGTCGGGCACATCGTGAAGGGGTGCCGGGCGAGGAGGCCGTCGAGGGCGACCTCGTAGTCGCCGTCGACCCGGCCCTCGCGGACCATCGTGTCGAGCGCATCCGCCAGGGCGGCGCCGGCGGCGCGCCCCACCTTCACGAAGCCGACCCACTCGGCTTTCGCCTCGTACGGGACGGCGGGCGGGCCGCTCACGCCGCGGCGGAGCGCCACGACCCGGTCCCCGGCCCGGTAGAGGTTGATCTCCTCGCCGGTGTCCATGAAGTCGGGCTCCCCCAGGAACACGCTGGACTCGGGGGAACGCACGACGCGCTCGAGCAGGGCAGGGGCGAACAGGACGTCGCCGTCGGCCAGCACCACGTCGTCCCGCAGGAACTCGGCGCGCCCCGCCCAGAGCGAGAGGCGCGGCCCCTTCTCGAACTGGGAGTTGACCACGTAGCGGAGCGGCATGCCTCGGTGCGACGCCCCGAGCGCGGCCCGGATCATCTCCTGGCGGTAGCCGACCACGAGCACGGTCTCGCGGACCCCCGCGGCCTGGAGCCCGTCGAGGAGCCGCGCCAGGAGGCTCCGCCCGCCGAGCTCGATCAGGCCCTTCGGCCGCTCCTCGGTGAGCGGGGCGAGGCGCTTGCCCATCCCCGCGGCCAGGACGAGTCCCGTCACGGCTTCTTGCCCTTGGTGGCCCCTTCGTCGAACTGGAGCTCCTCCGCCTTCGCCTTGAGGCGGCTGACCAGATCGGGGTAGCCGGACTGCTGGATGATGCGGTTGAACTGCGCGCGATAGTTCGCGACCAGGCCCACGTTCTCGATCTTCACGTCGTAGGCGCGCCAGCGGTCGCCCGACTTCTGCATCTGGTAGTCGATCGGGATCGACGTCCCGGCCTTGGTCATGAGCTTGGTCCGCACCTCGGCTCGGTCGCCGTCGAGCGTCTCCTTCTCGTAGAGGATCTTCTCGCCGCTGTACCCCTCGATCTTGCCCACGTACGAGCGCTCCAGGAGGTCGGCGAAGAGCTTCGAGAACTCCTCGCGCTCCTGGGGCGAGCGCGCCTTCCCAGTGCCGGGCGAGGGCGCGCTTGCCCATCTCCTCCCAGTCGAAGACCTCGTTGGCGACGGCGCGGATCTTCTCCCGCCGCTCGGCCGCCTTGCCGGGCTGCTTGAGGGCGGGATCCTGGAGGATGACCAGGATCTGGTCGATGGCCGTCTTGAGCTGATCGGTCGGCGGCCCGGCGTGCGCGGCCGGCCCAGCCAGGAGCGCCAGTGCCGCGATCAGGCCGGCTGCCACGAGACGTCGCATGCGTTCTCTCCTCCGGGTGTGCTCGATGGAGCCCGTCACGGTTTCAGCGGGGCGAGCCGCTGGACCTCGGCCACGTCCTGGCCGACGGCGTGAGCGAGCTGCTCGAGACCGAAGACATAGGCATAGAGCGCCTGGAGGTACTCGGCGCGGCTCCGCGCGTACTGGGCGAACGCGTCGGCGAGGTCGTCCGGGTCGCCGACCCCGAGATCCGCGTTCGACGAGCTCGCCACGAGCCAGCGCTTGGCGTTCTCGTGCGCGTTCGCCAGGACCTTCACGTTCCGGGTCGCCTCGACGATCGTCGTGTAGGCGTCGCGCACCTGCAGCGGGATGTTGTCCAGCGCGAACGTCTGGAGCGCCTCGAGCTTCTGCAGCTCGGCCTCGGCCTCCTTGACCTTGCCCGCGCGGATGCCGAAGTCGAGGTTGTACTTGAACCCGATCACGGGCCCGACGGCCGCGTGGTACAGGGGATCGATCACGTACGGGTTCTCCAGCCGGTCCCGGTTCGTCGCGTACGCGAGGTCGCCAAGCAGGCCGACGAAGAAGAGCGGGTAACCTTGCTTCCGCTCGACCTCCACCAGGCGACGGCGCGCCTCGATGCCCTCGCGGAGCTGGGTGAACTCCGGACGGGTCACGATGGCGTCCTGGACGTAGAGGTCCACCGCCCGGAGCGACCGGATGTCCTCCGGCAGCGCGGCGTCCGCGGGCTCGATGGCCACGCCCGGAGTCTGGCCGGTCCACGCGCCGAGCGCCTGCGTCGCGAGCTCGATGGTCTTCTCGGTCTGGTGAAGCCCCCGGTCGAGCTCGCCGAGCTTCGAGCGGAAGCGGAACACGTCGATGTCGGTGGCGTAGCCGCCCTCGATCAGCCGCTCGGTGCGGGCGATGGCATCCTCGACCTGCTGGCGGACCTCGAGCAGGAAGGTGCGGATGGACTGGGCGGTCACCACGCCCCAGTACGCCTGCTTCACGCGAAGCGCGACCTCGGTGCTCCGGACGTCGACCCCGGCCTGGGCCGCGCGGACGCCATGCTCGGCGGCCAGGCGAGCGTTCTGTATCAGACCCCAGGTGAAGATCGGCTGGATCAGGCTCACCGAGCCGCGGACGAAGACGCCGGTGATGTCCGCCGAGTACTGGTCGTCGGGGGAGGACACCTGGTCCCCGCGAGCGCGGGGCGAGGGCCCGAGCACGGTCGACAGCTCGAGCTGCGGGCGCCCGATTCCCAGCGCCTGGAGCTGCTTGCCCCGGTACCCCTCCACCTCGGCGAGCGCCTGGCGGGTCTCCGGGCTGCGCTGGAGCGCGAGACGGAGGCTCTCCTCCAGGGTGAGCCGGATCCGCGGCGCCTCCCGGGCCGGCGCGGCCGCCGGCGCCGTGGGGGTCTGAGCGCCGGCGATCCCGGGCGCCAGGACGGCGACCGCGAGGGCGGCGGGCAGGAGCCGGGCGTGGCGCATGCCTACACCTTGCCGAACACGTACTTGGAGATCAACTCCTCCAGGTCGACGGGGGCCTCGACCTCGGTCAAGCGCCCCCCGGCCGGCACGACCTTGTCGGACCCTCCCGGGCTGATCTGGACGAACTTCTCGCCGATCAGCCCCTTCGTCTTGATCGAGACGATGGCGTCGGTCTGGAGCTTGACGGCGTCGTCGATCCTGAGCGCGACGCGGGCCTGGTAGTCCTGGAGCCCGATCGACTGCACCCGCCCGATGGAGACCCCGGCGATCTCGACCGCCGCCCCGGACTTGAGCCCGCCCACCGTCGGGAAGTCCGCGTAGACGACGTATCCCTGCCGCCCCAGGATGTCCACCCGGCCGAGGTTCATGGACAGGTACGCCGAGCGCGACGATCCCTAGGATCATGAACAGCCCGACCCCGAGCTCGACTCTCCGATTCATGGCGATGTCCGCTCCTCCTCCCCGTGCGCCCGTCCGACTAGACTACCCGTTCCTCGACCTCGCCGTGGATGAAGCGGCGCACGGCGGGGTCGGTGGAGGCCTGGATCTCCTCCGGCGTCCCGACCGTGTGGATCCGCCCCTCGTGGAGCATAGCGACGCGGGTGGCGATCTGGAAGATCTCCGGGATCTCGTGGCTGACCATGACGGCCGTGAAGCCGTACTTCCGATGAAGCCCCACGATCAGGTGATGAATCGAGTTGACGAGGATGGGATCGAGCCCCGTCGTCGGCTCGTCGAGGAACACGACCTGGGGCTCCGTCACCAGGGCGCGCGCGATGGCGACGCGCTTGCGCATGCCGCCGGAGATCTCGGCCGGATACTTGTGGCCCATCTCCGCGAGGCCGACCTGGGCCAGCGCTTCCTGCGCGCGCGGGAGGAGATCGGCCGGGGGGAACCGCCGACGCTCGCGAATCGGGAACAGCACGTTCTCGAGCACGGTCGAGGAGTCGAAGAGGGCGCCGCCCTGGAACACGACGCCGAAGCGCTCCCGGATGCCATCGAGGGCCCGGCCGCGGAGGGCAGCCACGTCGTGGCCGTCGATCATCACGCGCCCGGCGTCGGGCCGGACCAGCGCCAGGAGGTGCCGGAGCAGGACCGACTTGCCGCCGCCCGAGCGTCCGATGACCACCATCAGCTCCGAGGGCAGGACCTCCAGGTCGATCCCGCGGAGCACCTCCTGGCTCCCGAAGCGCTTGCGAAGCCCCTCGACCCGGATGGCCGGCGCAGACGCCCGTCACGGCAGCACCGAGCCGAGGAAGTAGTCGACGACGAGGATCAGGACCGACGCGAGGACGACCGCCTCCGTCGTGGCCCGCCCCACGCCCTCGGCCCCGTGGCCGACGTGGAACCCCTTGTAGCAGGCGACCCACGCGATGATCAGCCCGAACACCAGCGCCTTCCAGAACCCGACCCAGATGTCGCCGGTGTCGAGGAACGCCCGGATCTGCCCGAAGTAGGTGCCGGACGACATCCCGAAGAGCTTCACCGTCACGAGATAGCCGCCGTAGATGCCCACGACGTCGAACACCCACGCCAGGAGTGGCAGGGCGACGACGCCCGCCACCAGCGTGGGCACGACCAGGTATCGCATGGGATTGAGCGCCATGACCGTCAGCGCGTCGATCTGCTCGGTGATCCGCATGACGCCGAGCTCGGCGGCCAGGGCGGATCCCGCGCGCCCGGTCACCATGAGGGCGGCCAGCACCGGACCCAGCTCGCGCACGAGCGCGATGGCCACCAGCGGGCCGACGAAGGCCTCCGAGCCGACCCGCTGCAGCATCAGCATGCCCTGGAGTCCCAGCACCATCCCGGTGAACGCTCCGGTGAGGAGGATGACCGAGATCGAGCGGAGGCCCACGAACGAGATCCGCTGGAGCGTCTGGCGGACCTTGAACGGCGGGACGACCGCCCAGAAGAGCGCCTGGCCCAGGAACACGCCGAACCGACCGAGCGCCGAGAGCGTGTCGATGCCGAGCCGCCCCAGGCTCTCCACGGCGTTGAGGACGAGCGAGCCGGGCATGGGTATGCGGACGTGTCGGTGACGCGGGCTCCCGCGGGGCCCTACCGCGTGAGCCGGCGCCAGGCCCCGAGAGCCCACAGGGGGAAGTAGTGGGCGTAGAGGTGGTACTGGAGATAGAAGACCCGCGGGAAGCCCGTCCCGTTCCACAGGGGATCGGTCCAGGATCCGTCCGCTCTCTGGGTCCGCAGGAGGAACTCGATGCCGCGCTCGACCCCGGGGGTCTCCACCTGGCCCGCGGCCATGAGGCCGAGCAGCGCCCAGGCGGTCTGGCTGGGCCCGGAGTCCCCGCGACCCTTCAGACGGGCGTCCGGGTAGGAGTCGCACGTCTCGCCCCAGCCCCCGTCCGGATTCTGGCGATCGGCGAGCCACCGGACCGCGCGTCGCACCATCGGGTCCCGGGGGCCGATCCCGATCGCCTGGAGACCCCGGAGCACCGACCACGTCCCGTAGAGGTAGTTCACGCCCCAGCGCCCGTACCAGGCGCCCTCCCGCGTCTGCGTGCGGCGCAGGAAGGCGACGCCCCGCTGGATCGCCGGGTCGTCTCCGGGGACCCGGAGTCGCCCGAGGCACTCGATGCAGCGGGCCGTCAGATCGTCGGTGGCCGGGTCGAGCAGCGCCCCGTGGTCCGCGAAGGGGATGTTGTTGAAGAGGAGTCGCGTCTGGTCCGTGTCGAAGGACGCCCAGCCGCCGTCCTTGCCCTGCATGCCCCTGAGCCACCCGACGGCCCGGTCGATCGCGCTCCGCCGCCGCGCCGTGTCCGGGTAGTCGATCTCGTGGAGCGCCATGGCGACCACCGCGGTGTCGTCGAGATCCGGGTAGAAGGGGTTGTCGAACTGGAAGGCCCACCCCCCGGGGGCGAGCCCCGGGCGCTTGACCTGCCAGTCTCCGGGCTCGAGCACCTGACGATCCAGCAGCCAGTCGACGGCGCGGACCAGCGCGGGATGCCCGCTCGGCAAGCCCGACGCCAGCAGCGCGTTCGCCGCCAGCCCCGTGTCCCAGACGGGCGACACGCATGGCTGGACGTGGAAGCGGTGCGGCTCCTCGATCCCGAGCGCCTCGATCTCCTTGAGCTGCGCGGTGATCAGGCGGTGATCGTCGGGGTAGCCGAGGATCCGCATCGCCAGGATTCCGTTCACCATGGCGGGGTAGATGCCGCCCAGGCCGCCCGGGACGGACATCCGCGGGACCAGCCAGTCGTGCGCGGCGCGGATCGCCTTGCCCCGCCAGGGCCGAGGCCCGAACGCCTCCCAGGTCTTCAGGAAGCCGTCCAAGCCGATGAAGATGTTCTTCCACGACAGGAAGGCGTGGCGCGTGTACGCCGGGTCGTCCAGGTGGAGATGATGCGCCCACAGCTCGTCGACGCCTCGGTCACGTGGGACGGGGTGCACCGGGCGTCGGTCCATGACGATGAGGAGCGGAATCAGGACCGTCCTGGACCAGTACGAGATCTCCCAGACGTTGAAGTACGACGCCCGGGGCAAGAGCATGATCTCGACGGGCATGGCGGGAATGCCGCCCCACGGGTACTGGCCGAAGAGCGCCAGCGTGATCTTCGTGAAGACGTTCGCCTGGGTCGGCCCGCCGCGCTCCAGGACCCAGTCCCGCGCCAGGGTCATGGCCGGGTCCTCCGGCGGGACCCCCGCCATCTTCATGGCGAAGTAGGACTTGATGGTCGCCGAGAGGTCGCCGGCGCCGCCCTCGTAGAGGTTCCAGGAGCCGTCCGTGCCCTGACGCTCCCGGAGGTAGTGGATCGCCTTCCGCTCGAGGTCGGGATCCGCGGTGCCGAGGAGGTGGCGGAGGAGCAGGTACTCGCTCGTGATCGTGCTGTCGGCCTCCAGCTCCCCGACCCAGAACCCGGCCGGGGCCTGCAGGCGCAGCAAGTGCTCCTGAGAGCGCCGGAGCGCTCCGTCGACTCTGCTCATATCTATCATGCGTCGTAAGGCTTTAGGGCCGACCGCTAGTGTAGCATGGCTGACGCGGGACCAATGGGCGGCTCCGACCAGCTTGCGATCATCGAGGTGCTCGGGCTCGGGTGGGGGAGCCTCCGCCTGCGCCCCTACGTGTTCCTGTTCCTCGCCATCTACCTGACGGTCGCCGCGGCGGCGTGGGGCTGGCGCCGCGCCCTGGCCTTCACGGGCTGGGCGGCCGCGGTGGCGCTGGCCGCCGAGTGGACCTCGACCCGGATCGGGGTGCCCTTCGGCCTCTACCACTACACGGGCGAGACCGCCGGGCGAGAGCTCTACCTCTCGAACGTGCCGCTCTTCGACCCCCTGTCCTTCACCTTCCTCTCCTACGCGAGCCTCGGCCTCGCCCGCCAGCTGCTCGGGGCGTCGACCCCGCTCCGGCTGGCGGGCCTGACGGGGCTTCTCATGATGTGGCTCGACGTGGTGATCGATCCCCTGGCGGTGCGAGGGGACCGCTGGTTCCTCGGCCGCATCTTCTACTATCCGGAGCCCGGGTGGTACTTCGGCGTGCCGGTCGCGAACTTCGTCGGGTGGGTGGTCGTCGGCGCGGCGATCGCGTGGGGCTGGAGTCTCTTCGGAGACCGCGTCGGAGGATCTCCCCCCGCGTGGGCGTCGCGCCTGCCGGCCCGCCGGTATCACGCGCTCGCCCTCTACTACCTCGTCCTCGCGTTCAACCTGGCGGTGACGGCGGCGGTCGCCGAGCCGGCGCTCTTCTGGACGGGCGCGTTGCTCCACGTCCCGCTGGCGGCGGTTGTAGTATGCTCTGTACGGTCGCGGGCGCAGCCGGGCCCGGCGCCGTTCCGCGCCGGTCAACCACGTGTGAGCGTCCCGCGAGCGGACCCAATGAGCGTACCCCTGTCCCAAATGTGGACCGTCGCGAGCTACGTGCTCCGGCAGCGCCTGTCGGGGCGCGCGCGCTATCCGCTCGTGCTGATGCTGGAGCCCCTGTTCCGCTGCAACCTCGCCTGCGCCGGGTGCGGCAAGATCCAGTACCCGGGCCAGGTTCTCAAGAAGAACCTCTCGGTCGAGCAGTGCCTCACGGCGGTCGACGAGTGCGGGGCTCCCATCGTGTCGATCCCCGGCGGGGAGCCGCTCATGTATCCGGACATCGGCCGGCTGGTCGAGGCGCTGGTCGCGCGGAAGAAGTACGTGTACCTCTGCACGAACGCCATCCTCCTCAAGGAGAAGCTCGAAGCCGGCCTGTTCACGCCGTCGAAGTACCTGTCCTTCAGCATCCACATGGACGGGCTCCGGGAGGAGCACGACGAGGCGGTGTGCAAGGACGGGGTGTTCGACCAGGCGGTCGAGGGGATCCGGGAGGCGCTCCGCCGAGGCTACCGCGTGACGACCAACACGACCCTCTTCGAGGGCGCCAACCCCGAGCGGGTGCGGCAGTTCTTCGACGCGATGATGGATCTCGGGGTCGAGGGGATGATGGTCTCCCCGGGCTACAGCTACTCGAAGGCGCCGGACCAGGAGCACTTCCTCCGCAAGCAGCGGGCGCACGACCTCTTCACGCGGATCCTGTCGAGCCCGAAGCGGCGGTGGCGATTCAACCAGTCGCCGCTGTTCCTGCAGTTCCTGATGGGGAAGCGCGACTACGAGTGCACCCCCTGGGGGAACCCGACCTACAACGTCTTCGGCTGGCAGCGCCCGTGCTATCTGCTCCAGGAAGGCTACGCCAAGAGCTTCCAGGACCTCATGACCGGAACCCGCTGGGAGCGCTACGGGAAGCGGAGCGGCAACGACAAGTGCCGCGACTGCATGGTCCACTGCGGATTCGAGGCGACCGCCGTCCAGGAGACCTTTGCCAGCTGGCGCGGATTCCGCGACACGGTGGTCTCCACGGTCACCGGCCGGGTGTGATGCCAGCCTGATGGAGGTCGAGAAGAGCCTCGAGGGCTGGGCCCCCGAGCCGGACGCCGAGCTCTCGCTCGCTCGCATCATCGACCTGGCCTTCGACTACCGAGGCAACACGACGGTCATCCTGCGGGACGGCGCGAAGCTCCACGGCTATGTGAGCAACCGCGACGCGGAGGCGGGCACGCCCTATCTCGAGATGATCGATAGCCGAGGGCGGGGGACCCCATCGCGTCGCGTACGCGGACGTCCGGACCGTGCACTTCACCGGGAAGGACACCGCGGCCGGGAAGTCGTACGCGGCCTGGCTTGCCAGGAAGCAAGCGGAGAAGGCCGCGCAGGTGGCGGGCGCGCCGCCCTCGTGACGCTGGGGACAGGCCCACGCGCGAGGGTCGACTGCTCCTCGTCGCAGGCCTCGCGCTGGAAGCGCGCGGCCTGCTGCGCCGCCTGCCGCCGATCACCCGTCGCGGACTGACAGTCCGCATCGTGGGGGCCGGCGCGACCGCCCTCGACAGCCTGGACGGTGTGGAGGCGTCGGCCTCTCCCTGGGCCGTGCTCGTGACGGGCCTCGCCGGCGGCTGCGCGCCCGGCCTCCGGTCGGCGGACGTCGTGGTAGGCGATCCGGTGGTCGCCCTGAGCCCGACGCTGGGGAGCGGCGAGCGCGGACCCGCGGCTCCGGGCGCGTGCGGTGCGGGCCCTCGTTGCCGCCGGGCTGCGCTACCGCGTGGGGCCACTCCTCACGGTGGACGAGGTCGTCGCGACCCCGGCGGCGAAGGCGGTGTGGTGGCAGACGCGGGGAGCGCTGGCCGTGGACATGGAGAGCGGGCACGTGCTTGCCTGGGCGCGACGCGCCGGGACTGCCGGCCGTGGCGGTCCGGGCCATCGCCGACGGCCCGGACGACGAGGTGCCGCGCGAGCTGCTCGAAATGGTGGACGCGGGCGGCCGCGTGCGGGCCGCGTCCGTGGCCGGCTTCCTCGCGTCGTCCGGGCCTGGTCGGACCGGCTTGGCGCCTGGCCCGGCAGAGCCGGGCAGGCGCTGGGAAGCCTCGCGCGGTTCGTCCAGGCCTTCGTCGACCATCCGGACGACCCCTGAGGGCTCTCGCCGCGCTCCTTGTCGGTAGCATGCTGGTCCTGCCCGGCGTGGCGGCGGGAGCAGACCTCCTATTCCTTCTTCCCGCTCCCCGCCTTCGACACCGACCCGAACGAGGGGGAGACCTACGGCGTCCTCCCCGTGTGGATGTTCAGGGACGCGGAAGGCCACGTCCGCAGCATCCTCGCCCCGTCCGTGACCTACAACGAGATCCGGGGCGTGACCGGGACGTTCCGCTTCTTCTACTACCCGGGCGGCACCGAGCGGCTGGAGCTGATCGCGTCGTACTCGGAGAAGATCGACCGCGAGTTCGACCTGCACTACCGGAACCTGGAGGTCTTCGGAGGCCGGTTCCACGCCGATCTCCAGCTCCTGACCGAGCGTACGTCCTCGGTCCGCTTCTACGGCATCGGGCCCGAATCGGCGCAAGAGGACGAGTCCAACATGACGCTCGAGGTGACGGGCGTGTACTTGATCTTCGGCGTGAACATCACGCGGACCTTGCGGCTCTCGCTGGGCGAGACGCTGCAGCGATTCGAGGTCGACCGCGGGGGCATCCCGAGCCTGCCGTTCACGGGCGACCTCTTTCCGGACCTTCCGGGGGTCCAGGGCGCTACGATCCACGCCCAGCGAGTCGCGCTGATCCACGACAGTCGCGACTCTCAGACCACGCCCACCGAGGGACTCTATGCGAGTGCGTTCGCCGAGGCCTCGACCGAGCTCCTCGGCAGCGATGCCGACTACCTCAAGGTGGGCGCCGAGGGGATCTACCTCAGGCCGTTCCTCGACCGTCGCGTGATCTTCGTTCTCCGCGGCCTGTTCGAGGGGATTTCCGGGGAGTCGAACACGCCCTTCGAGGTGCTGCCCACGCTCGGCGGTGTCGACACCCTGCGGGGATACGGCGAGAACCGGTTCTACGGAGACGCCCGGCTGCTCTTCAACGTCGAGGTGCGGGCCAAGGTGCTCAGGATGCAGGTCTTCGGCGTGAACGCGGAGTTCGAGGTCGCGCCGTTCATCGACGTCGGCAAGGTGTTCAACTCCTGGAACCAGTTCCTCGACACGCCGTTCGAGATCAATCCGGGCGTCGGCTTCCGGGGGCTGGCGCCGCCGAGCGTCGTGGGCCACATCGAGTTCGCCTACAGCCGCGAGGGGCCGGCCATCTACGTGGGCCTCGACTACCCCTTCTAGGCTCCGGGCGATGAGGGCGCTCGTCACGGGCGGGACCGGCTTCGTGGGGAGCCACGTCGTGCGGGCTCTCGTCGACGACGGGGTCGTCCGTCCGCGCGCTCGCCCGCCCGGGAAGCGACCGGCGCGCCCTGGCCGGGCTCCCGGTCGAGATCGTGACGGGAGACCTCACCGACCCCGCCTCGCTGGCGGCGGCGCTCGCGGGGATCGAGGTGCTGTACCACGTCGCGGCGGACTATCGGCTGTGGGCGCCCGACCCGGCGGTGCTCTATCGGGTCAACGTCGACGGGACGCGCGCGCTCTTCCGGGCCGCCGAGGCTGCGGGGGTCTCCCGCGTCGTCTACACGTCGAGCGTGGGCGCCCTCGGCCTGCGTCCCGACGGTCGGCCCGGCACCGAGGCGACGCCGGTCCGGCTCGAGGACATGGTCGGGGACTACAAGCGCTCGAAGTTCCTCGCCGAGCGGGAGGCGGAGGCGGCCGCCGCCCGCGGGCTGCCCGTGGTCATCGTGAACCCGTCCGCGCCCGTGGGCCCGTGGGACTGGAAGCCGACGCCGACCGGACGCATGCTCGTCGACTACCTGAAGGGCCGCATGCTGGCCTACCTCGAGACCGGACTCAACGTCGTCCATGTCCGGGACGTCGCGCGCGGCCATCTCCTGGCCGCAGCCCGGGGCCAGGCGGGGGAGCGGTACATCCTGGGCCACGTCGAGGGCAATCTCGCCCTCCGCGCGATCTTCGAGCGACTGGCCTCCTACACGGGGGTGCCCGCGCCCCGGGTGCGGCTGCCGCACGGGGTCGCGATGGCGCTGGCCGCGCGGCTCGGAGCTGGTGGCGCGCATCACCGGTCGTGAGCCTCTGGTCGCCAAGACGGCGGTGCGGATGGCGGCCAAGCGGATGTACTTCGACCCCTCCCGCGCCGTCCGCGAGCTGGGGCTCCCGCAGACGCCGGTGGACGAGGCGCTCCGCGACGCGGTCGACTGGTTCTGGGCCAATGGCTATGCGCCTCGGCGGCGCCGTGTATAATCGGAAACGCCGTGTCGCCCCGTGCGACCGGTGCCACATCACGTCATGAACGCGGCTGATCTCTCCGCCCTTCTGGCCCGGCGAAGCGGGTCGAACTTCTACTACTCCTTCCTCTTCCTGCCCCGGCGGAAGCGACAGGCGATCTACGCCCTCTACGCCTTCTGCCGCACGGTCGACGATGCCGTGGACCAGGGAACGGCGACGCCGAGCGAGCAGCGCCGCATCCTGGCGGAGTGGCGTCTCGAGCTGGCGCGGGCCTACGACGGCCGTCCGACCGAGCCGATCGCGCTCCATCTCGCCGAGGTCGTCCGGGCCTTTCCCGTGCAGCGCCAGCATCTCGAGGCGATCCTGGACGGCGTCGAGATGGACATCGAGAAGCGGCGCTACGCCACGTTCGACGAGCTCTTCGAGTACTGCTACCGCGTCGCGGGCGCCGTCGGGCTGGCCTGCATCGAGGTCTTCGGCTACACCGACGCGCGGGCGCGCGACTACGCGGTCAACCTGGGCGTCGCCCTTCAGCTCACGAACATCCTGCGCGACTTGCGCACGGACGCCGAGCGGGGTCGCATCTATCTGCCGATGGACGAGATCCGGCGGTTCGGATACTCGGAGGAGGAGCTGCTCCAGCGGGCGCTCCACTCCGGCGTTCCTCTCGCTCATGCGCTTCCAGGCCGATCGCGCGCACGCCTACTACCGCGCCGCCCGGTCGGCGCGGCCGCCGGCCGACCGGCGTCGCCTGATCGCGGCCGAGATCATGGGCCGCATCTACCACGCGCTCCTGCGGGAGATCGAGCGCCGGCAGTTCCGCGTCTTCGACGGCCGCATCCGCGTCTCCAATCCGAGGAAGATCGCCCTCGCGCTCGGGGCCTACCTGCGCGGCCAGCTCGGTTCATGAGGGCGGCCGTCCACGCGGGCGCCGGCGAGATCCGCCTGGAGACTCGCCCCGCGCCCGTGATCGGCCCCGGCGAGATCCTGCTCCGGGTCCGGGGGTGCGGGCTGTGCGGCTCGGATCTGGCCAAGCTGCGCGGACCCGCGCCACGTCCGGCCGTGCTCGGACACGAGGTCGTCGGTGAGGTGGCCGGGGTGGGCGCCGGAGTCCAGGACCTCCATCCGGGCGAGCGCGTGGTCGTGGCGCACCACGTGCCGTGCGCGACCTGTCACTATTGCCGGCGGGGCAGCCCCTCGATGTGCCGGGCGTTCAGGGCGTCGAACCTCGATCCGGGCGGCTTCGCCGAGTACGTGCGGGTTCCCGCCGAGAACGTGCGCCACGTGACCTTTCGCGTGCCGGCCGGCATGTCCGACGCCGTGGCGGCGTTCACCGAGCCGCTCGGCTGCTGCGTCCGCGCCGTCCGGCGGGCGGAGCTCCAGCCGGACGACACGGTCCTGGTCGTCGGCCTCGGCGCGATGGGCTGCCTCCTGTTGCAGCTCGCGCGTCTGCAGGGGGCGCGCGTGGTGGCGGTCGACCCGATCCCGGCGCGCCGGGCCCTGGCGGAGGCGCTCGGCGCCGGGCGGGCGGTGGCGCCGGAGGAGGTGGGCGCCGCGCTGGCCGGCCCCAGCGAGGGGCGAGGCGCCGACGTCGTCTTGCTGACGGCCGGGGCGCCGTCCCTGGTCCGCGCCGCGCTCGGATGGGTCCGCGACGGCGGCGCGGTCCACCTCTTCGTCGGGGAGGGCGAGGGGCCGTTGCCGGTGGGCGAGCTGTACCGGCGGGAGCTGACGCTCACGGCGACCTACTCGTCGTCGCCGGACGACCTGACGGAGGCGTTCCGTCTCATCGAGAGCGGCGCGGTCCGCGTGACCGAGCTCTGCTCTCATCGAGTTCCCCTCGAGCGACTGGCCGAGGCGGTCGGCCTGATGGAGCGCCGCGAGGCGCTCAAGGTGTTCATCGAGGTGGGACAGTGAGGGCGCAGGTCTTCCACGGCCCCGGCGATCTCCGGTTCGAGGACGCGCCGATCCCGGAGCCCGGCCCGGGTGAGGTCGTGCTCCGGATCGACGCGGCGCTGACCTGCGGCACGGACGTGAAGACCCTTCGGCGCGGTCATCCCGTGATGATCCCTCGCGTGCCGACCAACTTCGGTCACGAGTTCGCGGGGACGGTCACCGCGATCGGGTCCGATGTCTCGGGGGTCCGTCCGGGAGACCGGGCGGTGGCCGCCAACTCGGCGCCGTGCGGGGCCTGCCCCGCCTGCCGACGCGGTCAGGTGAACCTCTGTGACGACCTCCTCTTCGTGAACGGGGCGTACGCGGAGTACATCGCGCTCCCGCCTCGGCTGGTGGCCCGCAACCTCGTCCCGGTGCGACCGGACGCCGAGGCCGCCCGGGTCGCCTTCGCCGAGCCCGTGGCCTGCTGCCTCCGGGCGATCGATGCCGCGGCGTTCGCGCCGGGGGATACGGTGGCGATCCTGGGCCACGGCCCCCTCGGCCTCCTGCTCGGCCTTCTGGCCCGCGCGGCGGGGGCGCGCGTGGTGCTCGCCGGCAAGGCGGGACTCCGGCTCGAGCGTGCCCGGGGACTCGGGTTCGCCGCGTGCGTCGACGTGGCGCGCGGGGGGGACCCGGTCGGGGCGGTACGCGACGCCGCCGGCGGAGACGTGCGCTGCGTGATCGAGGCGACGGGCCGGACGGAGGCGTGGGAGCAGGCGATGGCCGTCGCGGGGAAGGGCGCCACCGTCGTGTTCTTCGGCGGCTGCGCGCCCGGCACGAGCGTCCCGCTCGACACGCGCCGCGTGCACTACGAGGAGCTCCGCCTCGTCGGCGTCTTTCACCACACGCCGGGCTTGATCCGGCGGGCCGTGGCGCTGCTCGCCGACGGCACGCTCGATCCGACGCCGCTGGTGACCCACGAGATGGGGCTGGCCGACGTGCCACGAGCCCTGGACCTCATGAGCCGAGGGGAAGCGCTCAAGGTCCTGATCCGTCCTTGACGCGAGCGACCGCGAGGACGTGACGGCGCGCGGCGGCGGTCGCGTCTGGGCGGTCTGGCTGCTCGCCGCCGTGGCCTCGCTCGCGCCGACGAGCGGGGCGCGCGCGGGAGACCCGATCGCCGCCGGCCTCACGGACGTGGGGCTCGGGGCGCGATCTCGATCAGCCACGGTACCCGGGACGGCTTCGACACCGTCACCGGGCTCCAGCTCCTGCCGCACGTCGGCTACGTCGTGACGGATGCCGCGGGCCCGAGCTGGCTGCGGGGCAACCTCCAGGCCCTGCTCGAGCCGACGCTCATGCACCTCGACAGCGCCGTGGGCCACGTCGACCGTCGTGGGCGTCTCGGCGCTCGCGCGGTGGATCTTCCTGGGGGTCGGATCGCGTCCGGCCCTACTTCGAGGGTGGGGCGGGGGTCCTGCTCGGAGAGACCGCGCTCCACCAGACCGACTGCGACGCGAACTTTCTCCTGCAGGGCGGCCCGGGACTCCTGGTTGTCCTGTCCGAGACGACGACCCTGACGGTCGGGTACCGGTTCCAGCACATCTCCAACGCGTCGATGTGCCCTTTCAACCCCGGCATCGACTCGAGCGCGCTCTACGTGGGCGTGAGCTATCTCTTCCGGTGACGACGTTCGGCGCGGGACGCGCGTTGCTTGCGTCGGCCGGCCTGCGGCCACTATACTGAGAGCCGATGAGATCCGTGGGCCACGAGCAACCAGTGAGTCCGGCGCCGCTCGCCCAGATCGTCCTGGCGGGCCCGCGAGGCTTCTGTGCGGGCGTCGAGCGGGCCATCGAGATCGTCGAGCAGGCCCTCGAGGTCGTGGGCGTGCCGATCTACGTGCGGCGTGAGATCGTCCACAACCGCCACGTGGTCGAGGCGCTCCGGGAGAAGGGCGCCGTCTTCGTGGACGAGCTGGACGAGGTGCCCGAGGGCGCGACGGTGATCTTCAGCGCTCACGGGGTATCGCCCGCGGTCCGGGACGCCGCGACGACTCGGCGGCTCCGGGTGATCGACGCGACCTGCCCGCTCGTCACCAAGGTGCACCTCGAGGCGATCCGGTACGCGCGGGAGGGACGCACGATCGTCCTCGTCGGCCACGCGGACCACGACGAGGTCATCGGGACCCTGGGCGAAGCGCCGCGCCGCATCGTCGTCATCGACTCGGTCGAGGAGGCGGAGGAGCTGACCGTCGAGGACCCCGAGAAGGTCGCGTACCTCACCCAGACCACGCTGTCGGTGGACGACACGAAGGCCGTGATCGAGGTCCTCCGTCGCCGGTTCCCGGCCATCCTCGGGCCGGCGCGCGACGACATCTGCTATGCGACCCAGAACCGCCAGGCCGCCGTCAAGCAGCTCGCCAACGACGTGGATCTGGTGCTGGTGCTGGGCGCGGCCAACAGCTCGAACGCGAACCGGCTCCGCGAGGTCGCCGAGGCCCTGGGGACTCGGGCGCGCCTGATCAACGACGTCCGCGACATCCGCCCGGAGTGGCTCGACGGCTGCGCCCGCATCGGCGTCACGGCCGGTGCGTCGACGCCCGAGTTCCTCGTGCGAGAGGTGGTCGAGTACCTGGGCACGCGGGGCGCGCCGGCGGTACGGGAGCTCCGCGTGGTGGAGGAGGATGTCCGCTTCGGGCTCCCGCACGAGCTTCTCGAGATCGCCCGGCAGAAGCAGGCGGCGGCCGCCGCCGCCTCGTAGTCCCTACCGCGTGCCCGCCGGGTCTGGCCGGCGCGCTTCCGGCGCTGCGTGAGCCCCACGCGCGAGGCGTCTGCCGTCGTCGTCGGCGGCGGCATCTGGGGATGCTCGATCGCCTACCACCTGGCCCGGGCCGGACTGCGGGACGTCGTGGTCCTGGAGCGGAAAGAGCTCGCGTGCGGGAACACGCCCCAGGCGGCCGGCCTCGTCGGCCAGCTCCGGTCGAGCGAGCTGATGGTCCGGTCCATCCGTCGGGTGGTCGACCGGCTCGCGGGCTGGGCGGGGGAGCACGGTGAAGAGAGCGGGTTCCGCCAGGTCGGGAGCCTCAAGGTCGCGCTGACCGAGGGCCGGGTCCGGGAGCTCGAGACGCACGTCGCGCAGGCCCGATCGTGGGGCCTCGAGGTGGAGCTGATCTCCCCGGCGGCGGCCCGGACCCGAGTGCCCTTCCTCGACACGCGCGGAGTCCGCGCCGCGGCATGGATCCCCGGCGACGGATACGTCGAGCCGTACACGCTGGCCATGGCCATCGCGCGCGCGGCGCGGCGCCTCGGCGTCGCCTTCGAGACGGAGCGGCCGGTGACGGCGATCCGCGTCGATCGCGGGGCCGTGCGGGGCGTCGACACCCCGTCGGGCCCGGTCGAGTCTCCGCGGGTCGTGGTGGCCGCCGGCCCCTGGGTCGAGCGGGTCGCGGACGCGGTCGGCCTGGCCGTCGACACGGTGCCGCTCCGCCATCAGCACTGGACGACGGCGCCGATGGCCGCCGTGCCCGCCGACCTGCCGGTGGTCCGGGTGCCGGACGCGTCCGTCTACATCCGGCCCGAGGTCGGGGGCCTCATGCTGGGCGGCTTCGAGGCGCGTCCCAAGGCCTTCTCGATGGCGGACCTCCCGCCGACGTTCGAGATCGAGCACACCGAGAAGGACCTCGGGGTGCTGGAGGAGCTGGCGGGAGGCCTCACCCGCGCGTTTCCGGCACTGGACGGGGCCCCGGTCCTCAAGGGCTGCGCCGGGCTCCCGACCTTCACGCCGGACGGGAACTACCTCCTGGGCCCGGTGCCCACCGTTCGCGGGCTCTGGGTCGCGGCGGGCTGTAACGCCATCGGCATCGCGGGGTCGCTCCTGGTGGGGGAGTGGCTGAGCGAGATGGTCATGGAGGGGCGGACGGCCGCCGACACGCGGAGCCAGGCGCTCGATCGCTTCGGCCCCCGCTACGCGGAGCGCCGGCGCCTCCGCGAGGCCTGCGAGTCCATCTACGGGAACTTCTACAGCCTGGACAAAGGAGCGTTCTGACCGTGGCCGACGAGCGCTTCGCCAAGATCGTGTGCACCATCGGGCCCGCCTCCATCGCCGAGGGCATCCTCGAGCAGATGGCGCGGGCCGGGATGGACGTGGCCCGCCTGAACTTCTCCCACGGGACGCACGCCGAGCACCGCCAGGCGATCGAGCGCATCCGGTCGGTGGAGGTGCGGATCGGCAAGCCGATCGCGATTCTCCAGGATCTCCAGGGACCGAAGATCCGCCTCGGCACGTTCGCGGGCGGTAGCGCCGTCCTGCGCCGCGGCGAGCCGTTCATCCTGACGACGGCGACGGTCTCGGGAACCGCCGAGCGGGCGACGATCACCTACGACGGCTTCGCCCGCGACGTGAAGCCCGGCGACCGCGTCCTCATCGACGACGGCCGGCTGGCGCTCGACGTGGAGGAGGTGCGCGGCGAGGACGTCTCGTGCCGCGTCGTGACCGGGGGCGTGGTCAAGGACCACAAGGGCGTCAACCTTCCCCGCACGAACGTCCGCCTGCCGATCCTGACCGAGAAGGACCGGGAGGACCTCCAGTTCGGCCTCCGCCACGGGGTCGACTACATCGGGGTGTCGTTCGTCCGGTCGGCGGCGGATCTCCTGGAGGTCCGCGAGGTGATCAACGAGTTCCGCTCCGACGCCCAGGTCGTCGCGAAGCTCGAGCGTCCCGAGGCCCTCGGCCGCCTCGACGAGATCCTGAACGCGACGGCCGCCGTCATGGTCGCGCGCGGCGACCTCGGCGTGGAGATGGCGATCGAGGAGGTCCCCATCGCGCAGAAGGAGATCCTCCGAAAGGCCCGGCTGGCGCGGACGCCGGTCATCGTCGCCACGCAGATGCTCGAGTCCATGATCACGAACCTCCGCCCGACGCGCGCCGAGGTCTCCGACGTCGCCAACGCGGTGCTCGACGGCACGGACGCGGTGATGCTCTCCGCCGAGTCGGCCACCGGCGCCTACCCGGTGGAGGCGGTGCGGGTCCTCGACCGGATCATCCGGCGGACGGAGGCGGCGTTTCCGCCGCAGACGATGGACCGACCGCGGCGCGGGGAGGTGTCCTTCCCCCAGGCGATGTCGGACGCCGCCTCGTTCGCCGCCCAGGAGCTCAAGGCGCGCGCGATCGTGGCCTTCACGCAGTCCGGTTACACCGCCCGACTCATCGCGCAGGACCGGCCCCCGGTCCCGATCGTCGCGTTCACGCCGAACGAGCGCGTTCGGCGGCGCCTGACCCTCGATTGGGGCGTGATTCCGCGGCTCATCAAATCACAGTCCTCGATCGATCAGATGGTCGTGGACATCGAGGCGAGCCTGCTCTCGGACCGATCGGTGCGCTACAACGACATCCTGGTCATCGTGGGCGGCGCGCCGCTCGCCGTGCGCGGCACGGTGAACCTGCTGAAGCTGCATCGGGTCGGCGAGCACCGGTAGAGTCCGGGCGCGCGGGCCGCGTCCGGTGGGGGCGCGACGAGGATGAACGAGGTGATCGGCAGCTATCTCGGAGTGACGATCACGCCGTGGAAGCTCGTCGGCTATCTGGGCGTCGCTCTCTTCGCCGGTCGCTGGCTGGTCCAGGTGTACGCGTCGCGCGCCCGCGGTCGCCCCACGCTGCCGCGCGTGTTCTGGTACATGAGCGTGAGCGGCAGCCTCCTGCTGCTCGCCTACTTCACCTGGGGCAAGAACGACTCGGTCGGCATCCTGTCGAATCTCTTCCCGGCGTTCATCGCGTCCTACAACCTCTACCTGGATCTCCGGGGTGGCCGTCCCGCGCCGCCGTCAAGCTCCGGTGGTAGCTGACCCGATCCTCTCGAGGTCGCCGCACACCAGCAGGTCGGCAGCGCCCCCCTTCTCCCCGTGGCCCGCCTCGCGTAGGGTGCGGCACTGACCAAAGAGCAGCGCGACAAGCTGACGCCGGACGACATCGTCGCCTTGATGAAGAAGGGCAACGAGCGCTTCCGCCTGGGACAGGAGTCCCCGCACGACTACCTCGCCCAGCAGAGGGCAAGCGCCAAGGGTCAATATCCCGCCGCCGTGATCTTGAGCTGCATCGATTCTCGCGCGCCCGCCGAGACAATCATGGATCTGGGCATCGGCGACTGCTTCAATGCGCGCGTGGCCGGCAACATCGCCAACGACGACATCGTCGGGAGCGTGGAGCTCGCCTGCAAGGTCGCCGGCGCGAAGGTCGTGCTGGTGATGGGGCACACCGCGTGCGCCGCGATCAACGGCGCAATCGACAACGTGCGGCTCGGCAGGCTCACCGGGCTGCTCGCCAAGATCCGCCCCGCCGTGGAGGCGACCCGGTATCGGGGCGAACGTTCGTCGAAGACCCACGACTTCGTGGACGCGGTGGCGCGGAAGAATGTCGAGCTGACGATGGCAGACATCCGTCGGCGGAGCGCCGTCCTGGCCGAGCTCGAAACGTCGCGCGCGGTCAAGATTGTCGGGGCGATGTACAACCTCGAAACGGGACTGGTCGAGTTCTTGGGCTGACGCGCCTACGGGAAGATGCCGAGCTCCAGGTAAGAGGTCGCGACCTTCCGGAGGGCGTTGAGGAACGCGGCGGTCCGGAGGTCCGTGATCCGGCTGTCCTGGCGCATGATCTCCCGGATCTGGCGGTAGGCGCCGATCATCGTCTCCTCGAGCCCCGAGTTCACGAGGTCGATCTCGTCCGCGCCGCGCGCGATCCGCCGGCGCTCGTCCGCCGGGAAGTCACGGCCCGTGGCCTTCTCGATCGCCGCCAGCATCCGCTCGGACGCGCCCTCCTCGAACCGTTTCGCGACCCGACCGAACCGGACGTGAGAGAGGTTCTTCACCCACTCGAAGTACGAGACGGTGACGCCGCCGGCGTTCAAGTAGACGTCGGGGATCACCAGGACGCCGCGCTCGAGGAGGATCCGCTCGGCGTCGAACGTCGTCGGCCCGTTCGCGCCCTCGGCGAGGATGCGCGCCCGGATCTTCGGGGCGTTGTCGACGGTGATCTGGCCCTCCAGGGCGGCCGGGATGAGGATGTCGCAGTCCAGCTCGAGCGCCTGCCGCCGTCGGCAGCTCGCGGGCGCCGGGGAATCCGCGGATCGAGTTCGTCCAGCGGAGGTGCTTCTGGACGGCCTCGACGTCGAGGCCGTTCTCCCGGTAGATGGCCCCGTCGCGCTCCGCCACCGCCACGACCAGGGCGCCGCCTTCCTGGCAGAACTTGGCGGTGTGATAGCCGACGTTGCCGAAGCCCTGAACGACGACGCGCTTCCCCTCGAGGCCCGGCGACAGTCCCGAGGCGCTTCATGTCGTCCGGGTCGGCGAGGGCTTCGCGGAGGCCGTAGTAGACCCCGCGACCCGTCGCCTCCGTGCGGCCGCGGATGCCGCCCTGGGAGACCGGCTTTCCCGTCACGCAGGCCAGGGCGTCGATCTGGCCGGGGTTGAATGCCGAGTACGTGTCCGCGATCCAGGCCATCTCGCGGGAGCTGGTCCCGTAGTCGGGCGCCGGCACGTCGACGCCCGGCCCGATGAAGTTCTTCTTGATCAGCTCGGCGGTGTACCGGCGCGTGATGCGCTCCATCTCCTCGGGCGTGTACTGCTTGGCGTCGATCTGGACGCCCCCCTTGGCGCCGCCGAAAGGCACGTCGACGATGGCGCACTTGTAGGTCATGAGCGCGGCCAGCGCCTTGACCTCGTCCTCGTTGACCTCGGCGGCGTAGCGGATGCCGCCCTTGACCGGGAGCTTGTGGTGACTGTGCTGCGCCCGCCATCCCGAGATGACCTCGTAGCCGCGGCGGGTCCGCACCGGGAACTGGAAGGCGTAGACGCTGTTGCACGCCTTGATCTGCTCGAGGAGCCCGCGCGGATAGTCCGTGAGGGCGGCGGCGCGCTCGAAGTAGAGGTTGACCGTCTCGAAGAAGCTGGGCCCCGAGTGGGACGTCGCCATGGCTCAGTACGACTGCCGCATCGCGGTCCGCGCGGCCTTGAGCTCGTCGACCGTGACCCCCGGCTTCTGGCAGACGGCGATCATCTTGCGCTCGCGGGCCTCGATCCGGGCGGCCGCCTCCGGGATCTTCGCGGCGATCTCCGGCGGTACGACCACCACGCCGTGCTGGTCGCCGTGGAGGAGGTCACCGGGCCGGATCCACAGGCCGCCCACCTTCACCGGGAGGCCGAAGTCGACCATGTGCACGTAGGCGTGGGAGACGGACACGTGCGCCGAGAAGAACTGGAAGCCGGCGTCCTCGGCCTCCGGCAGATCCCGGACGGTCCCGTCGGTCACCACCCCGATGCACCCGAGCGCCCGGTGGATGTTGGCCTGCACCTCGCCCCAGTACGCGCCCTGGCCCCGCGGCTCGTCGACGTCGTGCATCACCACCACGCGGGGGCCGGGACTGGCCGCCACGTGCTCCCACCACGCGAACTCGTTGGCGCGGTGGCCCTCCAGCGGCTGGGGCTCCGCGCGGATCAGCGCCGTCACCGCGTAGCCGACCGTGGCCGGAAGCCGGGGAAACCGGCAGACGATGTCGGAGGACACGAAGCCGGTGTTCCACGGCTTCACGTTGAAGGTCTCGATCGCGTTGGCCACGGTCGGGGAGGAGATCCGGGAGAGATCGGCGAGGACTTTCGGGTCGAGCGGGGTCATGCGTTCTCCTTTGCGCTTGAAACGCTGGGGTCGATTCTGACTCTGTCCTTCAGATCGATTGCTGGCGGCGCTGCCGCAGGACCTCCCGGATCTGCTCCAGGACTCGCCCGATCTGCGCGAGGTTCGGGTTCACGGCCAGGGCCTTCTCGAAGTACTCGGCGGCCCTGGGCAGGTCCTCCTTCTGGAGATGGATCAGGCCGAATCCCGACAGGGCCCCGAAGTGCAGCGGGTTCCGTCGCACGACCTCCTCGCAATCCGCCAGCGAGCGGTCGAGCTCGCCCATCAGGTAGTAGGCGGTCGCGCGCTTGTTCCAGCCCTCGGCGAAGGCGGGCGCCCGCGCGATCACGTCGCTGAAGACCGCGACCGACTCCGGCAGGCGGCCGGCCTCCATGAGGGCGATGCCGGTCTGGAGCAGGACATCGATCGCCGGGTCGCCCGACCGCTGCCAGATGGCCCACAGGGCCTCGTGGGCCTCCGCCCTGACACCGGGATCGGCATCGCGCAGCGCCTGGACGAGGCCCGGCGCCGCGCCGTCGTCTCCGATCTCGCCCAGCTGCTCGGCGGCCGCGCGGCGGTCCGCCGTCGCGCCGTCCCGGAGCCGGTCCAGCAGGTCGGCTTGCTCGGGGGCGCGGCCGTCAGGAGGATCGCGAGGAGCAGCGGGACGCCCCTCACCAGCCCGCCTCCTTCACCGCTTGCCCGGATCGGTCAGGTCGAGGAACGCCGGCTCGTCGAGGACCGTCACCCCGAGACGCTTCGCGTCGTCGAGCTTCGACCCGGCTTCCGCGCCGGCCACGACGTAGTCCGTCTTGCGGGACACCGTGGAGGTCACGCGGCCGCCCAGCCGGGCGATCCGGGCCTTCGCGTCGTCGCGGGACATCGCGTCGAGCGTGCCCGTGAGGACGAACGTCTTCCCGGCGAGCGGCTTCGGCCCCACGGGTCGTGCAGCTTCCTCCAGGACGACGCCCACTTCCCGAAGATGCTCGACGGCCTTCTGGTTGGCGGGCTGGTCGAAGAAGAGCCGGACGGACTCGGCGATCCGGGGTCCGATGCCGTGGATCTCCGAGATCTCCTCGACGGAGGCGCCCGCCACCCGGTCGATCGAGCCGAAGTGGTCGGCCAGGAGGCGCGCCGCGCGCTCGCCGACGAAGCGGATGCCGAGAGCGTAGAGGACGCGGGCCAGACCGCGCGTGCGCGAGCCGGCGATCGCGTTGACGAGGTTCGTCGCCGACTTCTCGGCGAGGCGTTCGAGCTCGGCGACCTGAGTCACGGTGAGCCGGTAGAGGTCGCCGAAGTCGCGGACCAGCCCCCGCTCGACGACCTGCTCGACCACGGCTTCGCCGAGGTGCTCGATGTCCATGGCGCCCCGCGACCCGAAGTGGAGCAGCGACTCCTTGAGCTGCGCCGGGCACGCGGCGTTCGTGCAGCGCACGACCACCTCGCCCTCCGGACGGGACGCGCGGGAGCCGCAGACGGGACACCGGTCGGGAAAGACGAAGGGGACCGTGTCGGGCGGCCGCCGGTCGACCAGGACCTTCACGATGTGGGGGATGACGTCGCCAGCTCGCTCGACGACGACGAAATCGCCCACGCGAACGTCCAGCCGCTCGATCTCGTCCACGTTGTGGAGCGTCGCCCGGCTGATGGTGGCGCCCGCGATCCGGACGGGCTCGAGGCGAGCGGCGGGCGTGAGGGCGCCGGTCCGGCCGACGTTGACGTCGATGGCGACGATCCGGGTCGTCGCCTCCTGGGCGGGGAACTTGTAGGCGATGGCCCAGCGGGGATGATGCGCGGTCGTGCCCAGCCGGCGCTGGTGACCGAGCGCGTCCACCTTCACGACGGCGCCGTCCGCGTCGTAGCCGAGCCGGTCCCGCTCCGCCTCGAGCGCCTGGCAGTAGCGCCAGACGTCGTCCAGCGTCGCGCACGGCTTGCTCCGCGGGTTCGTCGCGAGCCCGCCCTCGCTGAGGGCGTCGAGCACCTGGGAGTGGGTCTCGAAGGGGAAGGGCTCGGCGTGGCTCAGCTGGTAGACGAAGATCCGGAGATCGCGCTTGGCGGTCATGCCCGGATCCTTCTGGCGGACGCCTCCGGCCGCCGCGTTGCGCGGATTCGCGAAGGGCGCCTCGCCCTGGGCCTCCAGGTCGCGGTTGAGCCGCTCGAAGGCGGCGTGGCTCATGTACACCTCGCCCCGGATCTCGACCCGCCGGCAGCGGGCCAGCGCCCCGCCGAGCCGGAGGGGGATCGAGCGAATCGTCCGGAGGTTGGGGGTCACGTCCTCGCCGAGCCGGCCGTCCCCGCGGGTGGCGCCCCGCGTGAGGACCCCGTTCTCGTACAGGAGCGCCACTCCGAGGCCGTCCACCTTGGGCTCGCAGACGTACGTGAAGGCCACGCCGGGCAGCGCGCGCTTGATCCGGGCCTCGAACTCGCGGAGGTCGGCCTCGCTGGTGGCGTTCTCGAGCGACAGCATCGGCGCCAGATGCGCCACCGTGGCGAAGGCGTCGGACACCTCTCCCGAGACGCGCTGGGTCGGCGAGTCCGGGGTGACCAGCTCCGGATGCCGTGACTCCAGCTCGCGCAGCTCGCGAGCCAGGGCGTCGTACTCGGCGTCGGTGACCTCGGGGCGGTCGAGGGCGTAGTAGAGATGGTCGTGGCGCGTGATCAGCCTGCGAAGCTCGTCAACGCGCTTCCGGACCGCCGCGGGACGCCGCCACAAGGCCGAGGATAGCACGCCACTCCAGGGCTCCCGCGCCGAGACCCGACGCCACGGCGAGGGTGTCTCCGCGCCGCAGTCCTTCCGACGATGGTGCCGCCGGAGCGCGATCGCGCGAGGCTACGCGCGGGCCGGATGAGCGTCCGCGTCCCGCCGAAACGCCACCAGCACGGTGACGACGCCGAGGGTCACGGCGAGCCAGAGCGTGGCCGCGCGGATGAGCAAGGTGGCGGCGGCGGCCTCGGGGAGCGGGGTTCCGAGACCGGCCAGGAGCGCCGTCAGGCTCCCCTCCGCCACCCCCAGGCCGCCCGGAAGCATGGACACCGCTCCCGCGAGCGAGGCGAACGCGTAGACGAACGTCACCGAGCGGAGCGGCAGGGTCACCCCGAGCGCCTCCAGGGTGAGGGCGAACGCCAGGCACTCCAGGAACCACGCCACGATGGAGAGCGCGAGTGCCACCGCCAGCGCGCGCGGCGTGAGCAGGGCGCGCCCGCCGTGGACGAACAGCCGCAGGGGCTCGACCATGCGGGCGGGCAGGAGGCGCTGGGCCGGGCGGCGGCCGACGCCCGGCGTGCGCAGCACGACGACGGCGACCACGAGCGCGACCGCGATGCCGCCGAGGATGAGCGGCCCGTGCGGAAGCGCCGTCACTCCGAGCCCGCCGAGGAGGACCAGTCCGGCCACGTCGGTCAGGCGCTCGGCGAGCACGGCCGACGCGGTGCGGCTCACCGGGGTGCCGACCAGGTTCTGCACGAGCACGGCTTTCAGGACTTCCCCGAGCTTGCCGGGGGAGATCGCCATCGTGAACCCGGCGAGGAAGACCTTGAGGCTCGGCTGCCACCCGAGCGGGATCTCGAGCCAGCGCAGGTAGAAGTGCCACTTCGCGAAGCGCAAGGCCCAGCTCGCGAAGATGGCTGCCATGATCGCCGGACCGAGTCCCCAGCGGAAGCGCGCCATCGCCTCGAGGGTCGCCGGGAGGCTCGCGGCGGCCGCCAGCGCCAGCGCGACGACTGCTCCGAGGGCGACCGCGATCAGGAGGCTGCGGACGAGGCGGGGCGACGGCACCGGCCCGGATTAGAGCATCGGGACCCGGCGACCGTCAATCACTCGGTGGCGCGCGGCGGCTCCGATCCGGCGCCTCCGGCGATGACGGCCGGGGAGCCGGCTGTCACGGCGACCGGCGCGCGACGGCCCGCCGGCCAGAGCGCGAGGGCGCCGCCGAGCAGCACCACCACGCCGCCGAGCCAGATCCAGGCCACCATCGGGTGGATCTGGGCCTTGATCTGGGCCCACTCTCCCTCGCGATCGAAGCTGCCGAGGATCACGTAGAAGTCGCGGAAGAAGCCGTACCGCACGGCGACCGACGCGAAGGGGGAGTTCGATCCCGGATAGAGCCGCTGGCCCGGCTGGAGCGTCCCGACCGGTCGGCCTCCCGCGCTCACCTCGAGCCCGGCCTGGACCAGGAGGTGCGTCGGCTGCTCGACGGCGGAGAGCCCGGTGAACCGCACCGAGTAGGGGCCGACCTCCAGCGTCTCTCCCCGCTTGAGGGTCTGCTCGCGCTCGACCTTGCCCACCGACGACGTGGCGACGCCGATCGCGACGAGGACCACCCCCAGGTGAACGATCAGGCCCCCGTAGCGCCGGTGGTTCTGCGTGAGGAGGCGGAAGAACGCGGTGGGCACGGGCTCGCCGGTCGCGCGGCGGCGACCCCGGGTCGCGCGCCAGAACTCGCCCGTCACGATCGCGATCACGAAGTAGGGCAGGAGGTAGCCGAGGCCCACGAGCCCGAGCGGCAGGCCGCCCACCTGCCATGTGAGGAGGCTCGCCGCGAGGGCCAGCATCGCCGGGACGCGGAGGAGGCGTCCCAGCACCGCCCACGATCCGCGCCGCCAGGGCACGAGGGGCCCCACTCCCATGAGCAGCATCGTCACGGCCAGGATCGGCGCGCTCACCCAGTTGAAGTAGGGCGTGCCGACCGACACCTTGTCGCCGGTCACCGCCTCGGCGAAGAGCGGGAAGATGGTGCCGAGGAACACGGTGAGGCAGAAGGCGACCAGGAGCACGTTGTTGACCAGGAACATCGACTCGCGCGAGAGGAGCGCGTCCAGCTCCGCGCGCTCGCCGAGCCGGTCCCAGCGCCACACGATGAGCGCGAGCGACGTCAGCAGGATCACGGCCAGGTAGGCCAGGAGGAAGGGGCCGATCGCGCCGCTGGCGAACGCGTGGACCGACGAGATCACGCCGCTCCGCGTGAGGAACGTCCCGAAGATCGTCAGGGCGAAGGTGAGCGTGATCAGGGTCAGGTTCCAGATCTTCAGCATCGGGCGCCGTTCCTGGACCATGACCGAGTGGACGAACGCCGTCCCCATGAGCCAGGGCATGAACGAGGCGTTCTCCACCGGATCCCACGCCCAGTAGCCGCCCCAGCCCAGGGTCCGGTACGACCACCAGCCGCCGTACAGGATGCCGGCGGTGAGGAAGAGCCAGGCGGTGACCGTCCACCGACGCGTCAGCGTGAGCCAGGTGGCGTCGAGCCGGCCGGCCACGAGGGCGGCCACCGCGAAGGCGAACGGCACGACGAAGCCGACGTAGCCCGTGTAGAGGAGGAGCGGGTGCACGAGCATGTCGGTGACCTCGAGGAGGGGATTGAGGCCCCGGCCCTCGAGGGCCGGCTCGGCGAGTCGCTCGAACGGGCTGGCGAGCGCGGTCATCATGACGAGGAACACCCCGGATACGACGAAGAGCACCGCGAGCGCGTAGCCGGAGAGCTCGCGCCTGAGCGCGGCGGCCCGGTAGGCGACGAGGAGCACGAAGAGCGCCTGGAGCCACTCCCAGAGGAGGATCGAGCCCTCCAGCGCCCCCCAGAGCCCGGCGATCCGGTAGCGCAGCGGGCTGGTCGACACGCTCGTGTTGGCGACGTATCGCACGCTGAAGTCGCTCGTGATCAGGAGGTACTCGAGGGCGACGACCGCGAGGGTCACCAGGAGGAACTGCGCCGTCGCGGCGCGACGCGCGGTCCCGAGCCACCCCGGCGCCGGGGTCCGACTCGCCCGCACCCCCGCCAGCGCGCCCAGGGCGGCGACGAGGAGCGCCGCCAGGAGGGCCGCGGCGCCGAGCTCGGGGACGATCGTCGTCACCGCCCGCGGTGTCATGGCCGCTTGGCCGGCGGGGCGGCCGGGCGCGCTTGCCTTCGGCGTGGCGGCCAGGCGGGCTCTCGCCTCGCGGATGCGCTCCTGGGCCCGGTCGCGGTCGGCCCCTGGCGGCGCGACGCGGACGAAGTGCTGGAGCGTCGCCAGGGCACCCGCGTGATCCTGGCGTGCTTCCTGGACGCCCGCCTTGTCCCACAGCGCGTGGGCGTAGTCGGGGTCGATGGCCAGCGCCCGATCGAAGGCCTCGAGGGCCTCGTTCTGGTGCCCGGCCAGCGCCAGGATCACCCCCAGGTGGGTGATGGCATCCACGTTCTGCGGCTGGCGCCGGAGGACCGCCGTGTAGGCGGCGATGGCCTCCTGGTAGCGGCCGGCGTCGAGGCTGGCGTGCGCCGCCTTCAGCATGCCCTCGAGCATCTCCTTGGGAATCGGACGCGGCGGACCGCCGCCCGCGGCGCCCGGCGCCGCCGAGGGTGGCGCCTCGCGCGGCGCTGCCGCCATGTCCGGCTCCGGCGGCGCGGGCGCCGAGAATCGGGAGACGAGAAGCCCCAGCACGAGACCGAAGACCAGCAATCCGGCGCCCATCGCGCCGAGGGCGACGGGCTGTCGCGTCCACGGGATCGGGGCCGCCGCGGGCACGGCACGAGGGGCCGGCGCCGCGGGTTCCAGCGCGTCGAGACGGCGAAGGGCGGCCAGGGCGCTCGCTTCGTAGCGGTCCCGCAGGTCCTTGTAGTCCTCGTCGTCGAGGTGACCGGCCACCCGATCGAGCTCGAGCTCCCGGATCGCCCGGAGCGCGGTGACCTTCTCCGTCTCGAGCCCCGCGCGCTCGTCGTCGATCGACGGTGTCGGCGAGGGCGGGCTGGCGTCGCAGCAGGGGCCAGACGGCGAAGACGAGCCCGGGCAACGCGAGGACCATCGTCAGGACGAGCGTCGACACCTGGTGGCCCCGCTAGTCACCGAGCCGCTCGAGCTCGGCGGCGAGACGCTCGCGATCCCGAGGGCTCACCGGGGGCATGGCGGCGGGCGGGGGCGGCACCGGCCGGCGGCGCCACCGACGGGCGAGCATCAGCGCGAGGGCGAAGCCTCCCGCGACGGCGCCGAACGGGGCGAGCCAGAGGACCAGGTTCAGGCCCCGAGCGGGTGGAGCCAAGAGGACCCAGTCGCCGTAGCGCTGGACGAAATAGCTCATGACCTGCTCGGGGCGATCTCCCGCCACGAGCCGCTCGCGGATCAGGTCGCGCATCTGTCCGGCCATCTCGGAGGGCGAGTCGGCGACGGAAAGGTTCTGGCAGACGACGCAGCGAAGCTGACTGGCGATGGCCTGCACGTCTTCTTCCCTGACCGCCGTGGGGGCCGCGTCGGCCGACGGGCGGGCAACCGCCAGGAGGAGGAGACCGGCGACCGCGAGGGACACCGCGGCCCTCGGGGCTCTCATCCGGCGGTTTCCCTGAGGAGCGGCTCGACCCAGTCCCGGAAGACCGCCTCGGTGACGGCGCCGACGTGCTTCCGGCGGATCATGCCGCGCCGATCGACGACGAAGGTCTCGGGCACCCCGTAGACGCCGTAGTCGATCGACGTCCGGCCCGTCGGATCGGGCGCGTTGGGGAAGGTGAGCCCGAAGCGCTGGATGAACTCCCGGGAGGCCGGCGCCTTGTCCTGGATGGCCACGCCGACCACGACCACCCCCTGCTCCCGCAGCCGCCGCCAGCCCGCCTCCAGGACGGGCGCTTCCTCGTAGCAGGCGGGATAGCACCACGAGGCCCAGAAGTTCAGGACGACGACCTGACCGCGGTGTCCCTCGAGGCTCAGCGGGGTCCCGTCGAACGACGTCAGCGTGAACGCCGGAGCCGGCCGCCCCACCAGAGGCGACGGGACGGCACGCGGATCCGTGCGGAATCCGTACGCGAGAAGCCCGACGATGGGCAGCGCGGCCAGCGGAATGAGCCAGCGCGCGCGGACCTTCACCGGGGCGCGGTGCTCCCTCCGGAGCCGGTGCCGGACCGGAGCGTCCGGAGGAGCTCCTCGTGCCCGGGCACGGCGCCCTCGGGGGCGCGGTACTCCTCGGAATGCTTCGCCATGATCGTGCTGGCCTGGAAGGTGCCGTCGGCGCCGAGCGTTCCCTCGACCACGGCGCCCCGCCCCTCGCCGAAGAGGTCCGGGGGGATCCCGCGATGGTAGACGGGAACCGAGGCCTTGCCGTCGGTGAGGAGGAAGCGGTGCTCGCGCGAGGCGACATCCTGCGTGAGCGACCCCCGGACCACCATGCCGCCCAGGCGATAGGCGCGGCGGACAGCGCGGTCCTCGGCCATGAGCTCCGACGGGGTGACGAAGTAGACGACCGACTGCCGGACGCCGGTGAAGACCAGCGCCCCCAGCGCGGCCGCGATGACGCCCGCGCCGAGGACGAGGCGTCGGCGCCGCGTCACGACGACCCGCCGGAGGGGCGCGCGAGGGCGCGGATGCCGCGCTCGACCCGCCACCAGTACGCCAGCAGCACGCCGAACACGAGCACGTACGCGCCCGCAACGAACGGCCAGTGACTCATCGTTCGTAGTATACCCGCGCCCCTGTGGCGCCGGGCCGCGTACAATCTTCTTGATGGGTTCCTCGACGGTGCAGAGCTCGCTGCCGGCCGCCGATGTGGAGGCCCTGACCCGGGGGCGCCATCCGGATCCCTTCGCCGTCCTCGGTCCCCACGTCTGTCGCGAAGGGGGCGCGACGGCGCTCGCGATCCGGGCCTTCCTGCCCGGCGCGGCGACCGTCGAGGTCCGGCCGGACGAGCCGGGCCTCGCCCCGCGGACGATGCAGCGATTGCACCCGGACGGCCTCTTCGAGGCGGTCTTTCCGGAGCGGGCCGCCCCGTTCCGCTACCGCCTGGCCGTGGGGGAGGCCTCCGGTCGCACGCGCGAGATCGAGGACCCGTACCGGTTCCCTTCGACGCTGTCCGACTTCGACCGCCTTCTCCTCGCCGAGGGCACGCACTACCGGGCGTACGAGCGGCTCGGCGCCCACCCGGCGGTTCTGGAGGGCGTGGCGGGCGTGGTCTGCGGGGTGTGGGCGCCGAACGCCCGCCGTGTGAGCGTCGTGGGCGACTTCAACGACTGGGACGGCCGGCGGCACCCCATGCGGCTCCACCCGGGCCCGGGGATCTGGGAGCTGTTCGTGCCGGGCCTGGCCGAGGGCGCCCGCTACAAGTTCGAGGTCCTCGGGCAGGACGGGAAGCTGCTTGCCCTGAAGGCGGATCCCTTCGCGTTCGGCTTCGAGCTCGAGGAGCCGCGCACCGCGTCGGTGGTGACTCCGGTCCACGGGCACACCTGGGGCGACGGGACGTGGATGGCGGAGCAGGGACGCCGCAACGCGCTCGACGCCCCCATCGCCGTCTACGAGGTCCACCTGGGCTCGTGGCGGCGTGTCCCCGAGGAGGGGAACCGGTTCCTCACCTACCGGGAGCTGGGCGACGCTCTGGGGGACTACGTCCGCGACCTCGGGTATACCCACGTCGAGCTCTTGCCGATCGGCGAGCATCCCTTCTACGGCTCGTGGGGGTACCAGCAGATCGGCGCCTTCGCGCCGACGCGGCGACACGGCACGGCGCAGGACTTCATGGCGTTCGTCGACGCGCTGCATCGCCGGGGGATCGGCGTGATCCTCGACTGGGTGCCCGCGCACTTTCCGCGGGATCCCCACGGCCTGGTCTACTTCGACGGCACCCACCTCTACGAGCACGAGGACCCTCGCCAGCAGGAGCAGAAGGACTGGGGGACGCTGGTCTTCAACTACGGCCGGCACGAGGTCGCCAACTACCTGATCGGCAACGCGCTCTACTGGCTGGAGCAGTACCACGTGGACGGGCTGCGGGTCGACGCGGTCGCGTCGATGCTCTACCTCGACTACTCGAAGCGCCCGGGCGAGTGGCGGCCGAACGCGCACGGGGGCAACGAGAACCTGGAGGCGATCGCGTTCCTCCGGCGGTTCAACGAGGTGGTCTACCGCTACCACCCGGCGGCCATGACGATCGCCGAGGAGTCGACGTCCTGGCCGATGGTCTCGCGGCCGACGTACGTGGGGGGACTCGGATTCGGGTTCAAGTGGAACATGGGGTGGATGCAC
This sequence comes from uncultured Candidatus Rokubacteria bacterium, assembly GCA_963799055.1. GTDB lineage: Bacteria > Methylomirabilota > Methylomirabilia > Rokubacteriales > DASRDR01 > DASRDR01. Next base: position 338,655 of record CAWCVP010000011.1, on the reverse strand, counting down.
GACGTCCTCGACTACATGCGGCAGGACCCCGTGTACCGCCGGTTCCATCACAACCGGCTGACGTTCGGCCTGCTCTATGCGTGGCACGAGAACTTCGTGCTCCCCCTCTCCCACGACGAGGTGGTTCACGGGAAGGGGTCCCTCCACGGGAAGATGCCCGGCGACGACTGGCAGCGGTTCGCCAACCTGCGGGCGCTCTACGGGTTCATGTACGGGCACCCCGGCAAGAAGCTCCTGTTCATGGGCGGCGAGTTCGGACAAGCGCGCGAGTGGAGTCACGACACGAGCCTCGACTGGCACCTCCTCGGGATGGGGCCCTACCACCGCGGGCTCCAGGCGCTCGTCCGGGACCTCAACCGCGTGTACCGGGCGGAGCCGGCGCTCCACCAGGTGGACTTCGAGTCGGCCGGGTTCCAGTGGATGGACTGCGCCGACGCCGAGCAGAGCGTGGTCGCGTTCGTCCGGCGGGCGCGCGACCCCCGAGACTTCGTGCTCGTCGCGTGCAACTTCACCCCGGTGCCCCGCCACGGCTACCGCATCGGCGTGCCGGCCGGCGGCTTCTACCGGGAGCTGCTCAACACGGACGCCGATGCCTACGGGGGGACCAACGTCGGGAACGGAGGGGGCGTCGCCGCCGAGCCCCGGCCGTGGGGCGGCCAGCCGTGGTCGGTGACCCTCACCCTCCCGCCGCTCGCCGTGCTGATGCTCAAGCCCGGCGCGCCCTGACATACTCCGGAACGCGCCGCCGGGACAGTGCTCCAGCCGGCTACACGTGAGGTAGGCTTCGAGCTCCCGCCGGACAAACGCCGGTCACCCGCCCGTTCCGTCCTCCTGAGGCCAGCCAACGCGCGCGGTCCCCGTCGAGCTGGGCTGAACCGCGAGGTGCCGCTCGATCCCCCGCGCTTCATCTGAACGGGCCCCGGCACGCCGCGCGAGCGACCAGCACGAACGCCGACGTCTACCCGGTCTCGGCTTCATCCGGCCGGTTCGATCAGTCCCAGCGCGCACATGTCCGCAAGGCACTTGTGGAGGAACGCCTCGCTGATCGGCGGGATCTCCGACAGCTCCCGCGTCGCTTCGATCGCCGCGAGCTCCGTGAGATGGGCGTGGAAGCACGTCGTGTCGTCGTGGGCGGCGCGGTTTTTCAGTGGCCGCCTCCATTGGTGGATGAGGGGAAGCAGCGAGTGCCGACGCTGTGATCGGCTCAGCGCGCTCAACCGGTTTCCGAAGGCGCGATACCACGCCTCGTAGTCCTCGATGTGCTCGACCCGGTACCCGGCGGATCTCACCCACTCGACGAGGACGTCCAGGTCGACTCCGCGGTGCGGATTGACGACGTCATACTCGACATGCTCCGACCGATCGATCCGGCCCGTCATGCACAACGCCGCGATCGATCGCGCCACGATGTCCACCGGTAGGCCGTCGTAATGCGCGCTCTCGGCTGAGTGCCTCTTCGTGTAGAAGGACCGCGGCGCGAGCGACGTGACGACGATCCCTTGGAGCAGCCGCGTGAGGGAGTCCTCGGCGGCGATCTGACCCGAATACTCACGGTGCGCCAGGATCCGGCTCGGCCGGTAGACGCGCAGGGGGACGCCGAGCCGGTCGTGCAGGCCCTTCAACAGCCGCTCGCTCGCCCACTTGCTCGCCGAGTAGCCGGCGGCCGGACCGTCGTGTCGGCCAGAGAAGGCCCGTCTGGCCAGGTTCCGAACGGCGATGGTCGACACGTAGTTAACCGTCTTGATTCGCTGCGCCACCGCGAAGCGGGCGATCTCCGCGGTCCCCAGGACGTTCGGCGCGAAGAGCTCGCGATAGCCGAGCACGTGATCCACGACGGCACCGTTGTGGACGATGCAGTCGACCTCGCCGCCAAGGCGAGTGTAGGTCGATTCCGGAAGCCCGAAGCGCGGCCGCGTAAGGTCCCCTCCCAGCACGGTCAGCCGGCCGGCGGCCGACAGCCGGTCGAACAGGTCCTGCAGGGCAGGATCGGTTCCGTACGCTGCGCGAAGGCGCTCGAGCGCCGAGGCGTCGCTCGAGGCCCGCACGAGGCAATAGAGCTGTCCGCCGTCCCGGGGAAGCCGCCGGAGGATCTCCAGCACGAGAAACCGGCCAAGGAAGCCGTTCGCGCCGGTGAGAAGCACGACCTGCGCGCCCGACGGATGGCGACGGGGCGGCGCCGCTCGCCGGGCGGCGTCGAGCTCGACCGGAGAGAAGAAGTCGGTCAGCTGGAGCGCCGCAGCGTCCACCGGCGGCGCCACCGGGGGCCCGGCGGGGGCATCGGTCCCGGCCGCCGATCGTACGCCCAGCCGTTCCAGGAGAAACCCGCACACCGAGTCGACCGTAGGGTGGGTATAGAGGAGGGTTGCCGGGAGGGGACGTCCGACGGCTTCGCTCAACGCGTGGACCAGTTCCACGGCTCCGAGTGAATCCAGCCCCATGTCCCGGAAGGTCGCGCCAGTCACCGCCGGCGGGCGGCCCGGGTCACGCAAGACCTCGCCGAGCAGGTCCTGGACCCTTTCCCGCAGCATGCCGCGCCGGGCCGACGCGGGAGCGGCGTCGATCTGCCGCACGAGGTCGGTCTCGCGCACGGTTCCACGCGCGGCCTGGATCGCCGCCCGGAGCTCGTGGCTCTTGACCTTCCCCGCCTCGTTCCGCGGAAGCGCCTCGACGAACCAGACGCTCGCGGGGACCGCGGGGGGTTCGAGGTGCTCCCGGCAGTGCGCGACGACGTCTCCGGCGGTGAGGCGCGCCCCGTCCCGGAGCGCGACGCACACGACGGCCTCCTGGCCGAGGTAGTCGTCGGGAACGCCGACGGCAGCGCATTCCTGCACGCCCGGAAGCCGCTGGACGATCTCGGCGATCATCTGCCCATGGATGTTGTGGCCGCCCTGGATGATGAGGTCGTCCTGGCGCCCGACGATGTACAGCTCCCCGTCCGCGTCGAAGCGGGCCAGATCGCCCGTGCGATGCCATCGGTCCGGACCGGAAGCGTCCGCCGTCGACGAGTCTGGCTTCCAGTACTGCATGGTCGCATCGCCCGGGAGGTGCAGCACGAGCTCCCCGACCTCCCCGGTCGGAAGCTCATGACCCGCAGGGTCGACGATCTTCGCCTCGAAACGGCGGCTCGGCCTACCGACGGAGCCGGGTTTCGAGCGGGACGATGCTGTGCTCACACCCCCTATCCCCGACATCCCATACTGGACGGTGAGGCGGATCCCGAACGTCCTCTCGAAACGCTCGGCCAGGGCCACCGGCACGTGCGCTCCGCCGCAGACGACGCGACGGAGCGACGAGACGTCGTATCGGTGGACGTCGGGGACCGCCAGAATCGCTTCGCACATCGCCGGCACGAGGGACAACCGGTGGATCCCGTGCGTCTGGATCGTGGCGAGAACCTGCTCCGGATCGAAACCACCGAGGCAGTAGATCGTGCATCGGTTCACCAGCCCGTGGAGGAGCGGCCCGCTGCCGAAGGGGCTCGACATCGGGAGCACGGCCAGGTATCGAACGGGCCGCCTCCATCGCGCGAGACGGATTCGCTGACGCCGGAGCAGGAACGCGAGGGCGTCGTGCCCCGTCACGATCCCCTTGGGCTTCCCGGTGGTTCCGCTCGTGTACGTGATGGATGCCGCGTCGCTGCCTGAGCGCGGGACCGGGTCAGCCAGCGGACTGCGTCCCGCGACGAGCCGCCGGAGGCTATGCCATCCGGGCCGTGCGTCTTCCGGCTCGACCTGGATCCGATGGCGAACGGCCAGCCCGTCTACCACCGGTCCGGAGCGCGTCGCGGAGGTGACGATCGCGACCGCTGAAGTCTCCGCTGCCAACTGCGCGATCCGTTGCGGCGGCGAATCGTGGTGCGCGACGACGGTGATGGCCCCGGCGCGCACGACGGCCCGCCACGAGATCGCCAGTGCCGGGCCGTTGGGCAGCCACAGCAGCACGCGATCCCCGGGTGCGATTCCCAGTGCCACCAGCCCCGACGCCATCCGGATGGTCTCGTCGTGCATGGCCTTCGAGCGCGAGATCCGAACGCCGGAGACGAATGCGTCGAAATCCCCGAGGGTCTTGAGGCTTCGGTCCGCCCAGCACATCGCGTTCATCGCGTGTCCCGGTGCATCAGGCAGTGTCGCGCGGGGCGCCGAGCCCCGCGAGTAGCGCCGGAATGCATGCCCCTGTGGCGCCCTCGGCGCCGATGCCCGTCCAGGACTCGCTCACGCGACTTCCTCCAAGATCTCGACGAGCCGATCGGGCATTTCGATCCTCATGGCGTGGCCGGACGCGACCTGGTAGGTGCGCCAGGATGGATTCGCACTTGGCCTCAGCGTAGCACCGGTCGAAAGTCGACATGGGCGGGGTTCCCTGCGGGCCACCATGGTCATCGCCCGCGTGCAGGACGCGTTCGGGGTCGAGCTGCCCCTCGTGGCCCTGTTCGAGCAGCGGCCTCGCGGCGCTCGCCGTCGCCGTCGGCGCCTCCGCCTCAGCGCGGCACGCCCTCGATCACGCAAAACGGCGATTGAGTCGCGGCGATTCTCCCAAGACCGAAGCCCGCAGCCTCGAGTAGCCCCCGGTACTCCGCCTCGCTTCGCTCCCGCCCGCCGGTCACCGCCAGCATGTGCAGGTCCAGGCGGATCGTGTCCGGCGCGTCCATCGCCCGCGCCGGCATCACCCGCTCCACGAGTACCACCCTGCCGTCGGCCCCCAGCATCCTGTGGCAGCTCTTGAGGAGGGCCACGCTTCGCTCGTCGGGCCAGTCGTGCACGATGCTCTTCATGACGTACGCGTCCGCCCCTTCAGGCACGCCCTCGAAAAAGTCCCCCTCGACGACGCGGCAGCGCTTGTCCAGACCATGCGATGCCACGTACGACCTCGCCCCAGCCGCAACGTGCGCCTGCTCGAATAGGATCCCCCGTGCCGTGGGACACGCGGCGAGGATCGCGCACAGGAGCGCCCCATGCCCTCCCCCCACGTCGCAGATGACCGGGAACGTCGAGAAATCGTACGCTTCCACGATCGCCGCCGCCCAGCCCGCAGTCTCCGCGTTGAGGTTCGCGTTGAAACGCTCGCTGAGCGCCAGGTTCCGCTGCCGGTGCTCCCACTGATCCACTCCGAAGACCCGCGCAAATGCCGTTTCCCCCGTCATCGCGCTGTGCGCCAGCCCGCTCCACGCCCCCATGTACTGCTCTCCGCAGACGATAGCCAGATCTCTGAGCGAGCCCTCGGCGCCGGTCCGCAGGGCCTCCCCGAGCAGGGGTCAACCCGAACCGCCCCTGTTCCTCGACGCATACTCCGATGACGACCATGCCCCGCAGAATCCGATGAAGCGAAGGCGCATGGGCCCCGATCACTCCGGCCAACTCCTCGCTCGTCTTCGCGCCGTCGGCCAGACGGTCGGCCACCGCGAGTTTCGCGGCAACGTAGAGCAGCGCGGTATCCTGGTAGCCGTTGAGTAGGTCGCCCAGGGGCCGGCCTTCGCCGCCCGCCCGCGACGTGCGCCTCAGGACCATCGTCGGACATTGCCGCCCGCCTTCGTAGGAGGGCACATGCAGGCTGGCGAGCTCGAATCCCCCCACGTCGCGGCAGAAGATCCTCGCAACCTCGTCCACCGTCCCAAACCAGTACCGTGACCGCGAGTCCCGGTATGCGTTGATGGTCAGAGCGTGCTCGAGGGGCCACCCCACTCGCGACGCCAGCTCCTCGATGCTCCCTGCCGCGTCGCGCACGGTGCGCCAGACGGTGTGCAGTGCCACGCCCTGCGCGGGGCTCTCCTGAAGCGCCAGCCAGAGCCTCAGCTTCAGCAGATCCAGACTCGGGATTCGCCCGTCCAGGAGGTCGGCCAGGACGGCCTCGGGTGTCTCTCGCTCGGGCGGAGGGACAAATAGCCGCAGAATGGACAGGCCCCCTTCGGCGAGAACTCGCCTGAGAATCGAGGCGAGCCGCCGCTGCTCGTTCGGGTAGGTCAGGAGATTGAGCCCGCCGTCGACCAGGACAATGTCGCGCGACGCGGCGGGAAGCGTCATCTCGAGCCAGTCCTCGCACCGGACGGCCTGTCGCGGCCCCGGCCACACCGCCTCGATCATCTCCATCGAGCGCTCGACCGCCAGCAAGTCCGTCCCCTCCGGCCACGCCAACCGGTAGAGTTCCGGCGTCACCCCCAGGAGCAGCGCGCGCGGCGGACGTCCGTTTCCGCGCCAGGTACCGATCGCCTCCTCACAGAGGCGTACATCCTCCTCCGAAGGTCGAAGCGGTGGCCCGAGGAGTCGCCATTTCCGCGCGACCTCGGCCCACTGACCGGCCCGGTCCGAGCTCGCTTCCGTGTCGCTCCTGTCCGTCGGCTGTGTCGCCAAGGCACCCTCTCTTCCAGATTGCCTTCTCGGGTACGCCGCGCGGCTTCCGTGTCAGGGCGCGACCCTAATGGCCACCGGAGTTCCCGGCGCGAACCCGAAGCCACGCGCGCCGGATGCGTTAGCCTCAATCGGCGAATGAATCAGGTTAGCAGGCGGAGCACGTTCCTGCCTCCAAGTCGGCTCAGGCGCCCAACTCGGGCATGTGGAACCCAAGGCCACGCGGCGGCCAACTGGGCGCGCAGGTCGTCGATGATGTCGCGCAAGAAGGGCACGGCCTGTTCGGAGTGATGCACGTTGCCGGGGTGGTTCTTCAGGCGGACGATGTGCCCGGTCTGGGTAACGCCTGGTGCAACCGCGCGCCGAGGTCGATCTGGCGCAGATTGCGTCCGACCAACTCCAGACCGCCGTACGACGTGAGCGCTTGGGGCACGAACTGTATCGTGAGATCACCCTTGACCACCCGTCGCAGGGTCGCTATCGTCAAGCGCATCAGAGGCCTCCAGTGTGAGAGGGAGTGCGTTGGAGTGCTCTCCCTTGACACCGCATTGGAAGCCTCTCTGATGTTTCCCGTCGTTTCCCGCTTCGGTTATGCACCGACTGGGGTTAGCATAGCCCGCGTCGTCGGTGTGCCCGACGGCTTGAGATCTCGCGGCGGTTAGCGGACGCGGCGCTGTTGCGCTCCAGGGGCTCGTCCGAGGGGGAACCGAGGTGCCCGACAGTCGCTATCCGCTGACCCCTCTTCAGAGGGGCATGGTCTACCATAGCCTCCTTTCTCCGGAATCTGGCCTCTACGTGCAGCAGTTCACCGGCCGCCTTCGCGAGACACTCGACGTCCCCGGGTTCAAACGAGCGTGGTGCGCGCTGATGGCGCGCCATGCCGCCCTGCGGACGCGGATAGATCTGGCGGACGAGTCGGATGTTTTCCAGGAGGTCGACCCCGATGTCCGCCTCGAATGGACGGAAGACGACTGGTCAGCGCTGGCTCCCCCCGAGCGCGAGACGCGCTTCCAGCGGTTCCTCGACGGGGACCGCCGCCGCGGTTTCGACTTCTCCCGGGCCCCACTCATGCGTCTGGCCCTCTTCCGACTGGCCGACGACGACTTCTCCTTCGTGTGGACGTCGCACCACGCCCTGCTGGACGGCTGGTCGCGCTCGCGCCTTCTCGAGGAGCTCTTTGGCTTCTACGACGCCCTGCGGCGCAGCGAGGACTATTGCCTCCCCGACCCGCCCCCCTTTCGCGCCTTCGTGGAGTGGATGACCCAGCAGGAGCGCGCCCTCGCCAAGGACTTCTGGCTGGACTTTCTCCAAGGCTTCGAGAACGCCACCCGCCTCGATCTCGCTCCGCCACGCGGCACGAGGAGCGAAGACGCCTCCGGCCGCCGCCTCACCGACTGCTTTCTCTCCCGCGAGGAGACCGAAACCCTCGGCGGCTTCGCGGCCCGCCATGGCGTGACGCTCGGCACCCTCATCCAGGCGTCCTGGTCCGTGCTTCTCTCTCGGTACAGCGGCCAGGACGACGTGCTGTTCGGGGCCACCCGCGCCGGCCGCCACGTGCCGGTCGGCGGCGCCGAGTCCATGGTCGGCCTCCTCAGCAATACGGTCCCGATGCGAGTCCGGCTCACCCCGGACCTGCCCGTGGTCGCCTGGCTCAAGAAGCTCCGCGCCGACTGGGTGGCCATGCGCCCCTACGAGCACACCGCCCTACGCGACATACAGACCTGGAGCGGCTTCGGCCCCGAAAGGCCTCTCTTCGAGAACATGCTGGTCATCGAAGACCACGCCCTCGGCGAACGGCTGCAGTCTCTCGGCGGCGACTGGCGGCGAAGGGAGTTCCGGCTCTTCGAGAGGGGTGACAGCCCGCTCGTCGGTCGGGCCTACGCTGGTTCGCGCCTCCTCCTGCGCGTGGCGTACGCGCACTCGACGCTCGACGACGACGCCGCGTCGCGAATGCTCGGCCATTGGCGCGCCGCGCTCACGGGCTTGGCGACCCACGCGGACCGGCGTGTTGTCGACCTGCCGCTTCTGACCGACGCCGAACACGCGATGATGCGCGTCGGCCGGAACAACACCCAGAGACCGCTCGCCGGGCCTTCCTGCCTCCACGAGCTGTTCGAAGCCCAGGCGGCAAAGACCCCCGCCGCGACCGCCCTTCGTCGCGAAGACGAGACCGTCACCTACGCCGACCTCGACGCCCGCGCCAACCGGCTGGCCCGCCATCTCCAGGGCATGGGCGTCGCACCGGAGACCCTCGTCGCGATTTGCCTGGCCCGCTCGCCGGCCCTCGTCACCGCGATCCTCGCCGTCTTGAAGAGCGGCGGCGCCTACCTCCCCATAGACCCCGACTATCCGAGGGAACAGATCGCCTCGATGCTCGAGGACTCGCGCGCCTCGGTGGTTCTCACCGAGAGCCAACATCTGCACCTCGTTCCACGGCCGGGTCCCACTGCCCTCTGCGTCGACAGATGCGCCGGCGAGATCGCCGGCCACAGCGCTGACCGCCTGCGCGCTTCCTCCTCAGCCGAGAACCTCGCCTACGCCATGTACACGTCCGGTTCCACGGGCCGCCCGAAGCTCATCGGCGTCGAGCATAGAAGCGCCGTGAACGCGATTGCCCACACCATAAGCGTCGTCTACCACCCCAGCGAGCTCGCCGTCGTCCCGTTCGCGGACTCCATCTGCTTCGACGCCAGCGTGTACCGCATCTTTTCTCCGCTGTCGTGCGGCGGCAGCCTCGTCATCCTCGATTCGCTGCTGGCCCTGCCGCACTCCCGCTGGGCCGGCTCGGTGACGGCCCTCGGCTCCGCCCCTACCGTCCTGAATGAGCTCCTGCGCGACTTCCCGCTGCCCGAATCCGTGAGGGTCGTCAGCGTCGGCGCTGAGGTCCCCGGTGAAGAGCTCTTGGCCCGGGTGTCGGCGTCTCCGCACGTCGACCGCGTCATCAACTTCTACGGCCCCACGGAAACGACCATCTACTGCGCCTATTCCGTGCTGATGAAACGAGACACGCCGCCCGGGGCCTCGGGCGCGCCCGCATTGGCGCGAGTGCTCGCGCCGCAGGTGATCGGCCGACCAATCTGGAACACCGCGTGCCACATCCTGGACGCGCACCTGCGCCCGGTGCCCCTCGGCGTGGCCGGCGAACTCTGTGTCGGCGGCACCCCCGTCACCCGCGGCTATCTGAATGACCCCGCGCTCACGGCGAGGAAGTTCGTCCCCGATCCCTTCTCAAGTGCCGCCGAGGCCCGCCTGTACCGGACCGGCGATCTCGCCCGCTACTTGCCCGACGGCGACATCTGTTTCGTCGGCCGGATGGACCACCAAGTCAAGGTCCGCGGGGTTCGCATCGAGCCCCAGGGGGTCGAGGCCGCGATCAACGGCCACCCCGGTGTCGCCGAGAGCTTCGTCCGCAGCGTCGCGGACCTTGCCGGAGAGAAGCACCTCGTGGCCTACGTCGCCGTCTCGCCCGTGGGCGCCGAGGCCGGCGAGCCTACCCTCACCGCGCGCCTGCGCGCGCATCTCGGAAGGACGCTCCCCCGCTTCATGGTGCCCGACGCGTTCGTGCTTCTGGACAAGCTGCCCCGTACCACCAGCGGGAAACTCGACCTCGGCGCCCTGCCCGCTCCCGATGTCGCGCGCTCGGGCACGAGGCCGCCGTTCGTCGCCCCCCGCAACGAGGCCGAAGAGGCGCTTGCTCGAATCTGGAGGCAGGTCCTCCAGCTGGACCGCGTCGGCGTCGACGATGATTTCCTCCAGATCGGCGGCGATTCCCTGTCCGCCACCCGCATCGTCAGCCGCGTCAATCACGCCTTCGGCGTGGGCCTCTCGCCTCGCGCCATCTTCGATGCCCCGACGATCGCGACCCTCGCCGCCCTGTTCGGCCAGAGCGCCGCGGACGAGCACTGAGCGTCTCCCGTCGATCAGTGGCGCACGCCGTCGGTTCATCACCGTCGGATCGGGATCGGCGAGGGCGCTGGCAGAGGATCCTAAGCGCTGCCTAGACTAGGCGCTTGCGCGCCGTCGCGGGAACCACCTGGTCGGGTCCTTGAGCACGGCGAGTTTGTACCGCACCCGGTTCTTGTCGGGGCAGGGCGCCGGCGAGCCAGAGCCTGCACCGAGGTCGCCGAGGTCCCGTCCGGCTCACGGGGATCGCTGGCGATGGCGAAGAAGTGTACCGGTCCCCAGACGAAGTCGTAGTATCGCTCGTTCCCCGGCAGGGTGAAGTAGTGGCGCCAGACCCGTAGCTCCCCAGGTAGGGGTGAATGAACTCGTGGTAGTACTGGCCGACGTTCGCGTCGATCGTGACGCCGCGCCGTCGTGGTAGTTGTTGTCCCCGGTCGTGATCACGAGGTCGGGACTCCAGCTCTTGACCAGATTGGCGACGTCCAGCGAGGCTCGAGGGGGATCGATGTAAGCCCCGTAGTCACCACCCGCTCGCGACGATGCAGAGGACCGCCCCCCAGACCCCGCGCCAGACGGATCCCGCAGGAGGGACGAGAGGCGAGTACGAGCGTTCACTCATGGGCCGGTCTCCACGCAAGCGCCTCGAGCGCTCCGTCTCGAGCACGGCGTCGAACGTGCTTCCCCCATTGCACGCACTGGCCGGTCGGGTGTCAACCACCTAGCCCGGAGGGGGACCGACACCAGGAACGCCGGCAGGACGGCCCTACCGGGAGCTGCTCAACACCGGCGCCGCGGTCTACGGCGGGAGCAACGTGGGCAACGCGGGCGCCGTCCAAGCCGAGGCCCGGTCGTGGACCCGCCAGCCGTGGTCGGTGACGCTGACTCCCCCCGCTCGCCGTGCTGGTGCTCAAGCCCGGCGCGCCCTGATATACTCCGCCCGTGCCGCCGGCCCGCCCTCCAGACGCCGGCCGTCAGAGGGTTCCAGCGATGCCCCGAGACCGCGTTCTCGCCATGATCCTCGCCGGAGGGAAAGGGGACCGCGTCTCGAGCCGCTCACGCGTGAGCGCAGCAAGCCCTCGGTCCCGTTCGGCGGCCGCTACCGCATCGTCGACTTCGTCCTGTCGAACTTCGTGAACTCGCGGATCCTCTCGCTCTACGTCCTCGTCCAGTACAAGTCGCAGTCGCTGATCGAGCATCTCCGGATGGCGTGGCAGACGAGCGGTCTCGTCCCGGACCACTTCATCGCGGTCGTTCCTCCGCAGATGCGGATCGGCGAGATGTGGTACCGGGGCAGCGCCGACGCCGTGCTGCAGAACCTGAACCTGGTCGACGACTTCGAGCCGGACCTGGTCGCCGTCTTCGGCGCCGACCACATCTACCGGATGGACGTGAACCAGATGGTGGCCTTCCACCGTGCCCAGGACGCCGACGTGACGGTCGCGGCGCGGCCGGTCCCGGTGTCCGAGGCCTCGGACTTCGGTGTGCTGGCCGTCGACGCGACCGGCCGGGTCGTGGACTTCGTCGAGAAGCCGAAGGTTCCGCAGGCCATGCCGGGGGACCCGCGGCACGCCCTGGTGTCGATGGGGAACTACCTCTTCTCGCGCCGGGCTCTCGTGGACGCGCTGGTGGCCGATGCCCGGCAGCAGACGGACCACGATTTCGGCAAGAGCATCATCCCGGCGCTCGTCCCGACCGCTCGCGTGTTCGCCTACGACTTCCAGGGCAACGCCGTCCCGGGGATCAAGCCCTACGAGGAGCCCGGATACTGGCGGGACGTGGGGACGATCGAGGCGTACTGGCGGGCCCACATGGACCTCCTGGGCGAGACCCCGGCCTTCGATCTCGACAACCGGCGCTGGCCGATCCACGCGGCGCGCTACGACGGGCCGCCCGCCCGGATCATCGGTGGCGAGTTCGAGAACGCGCAGGTCGGCGAGGGCGCCCTCGTGCTGCGCGCCACGATCCGCAACTCCATCCTCGGGCGCGGCGTCTGGGTGAACGAGGGCGCCGTCATCGAGGACTCGATCGTCATGGACTTCACGTCGGTGGGGAAGGGCGCGCACCTCCGGCGCGCCGTCGTCGACCGCTACAACATCATCCCGGCCGGGCAGCAGCTGGGATTCGATCCCACGGCGGACCGCGAGCGCTATCGGGTCGATCCCTCGGGCCTCGTCGTCGTCCCCCGCGGAGGCCGGCGCGAGTTCCTCTGGGACACCGAGGCGCCCTGAGCTGCTCGGGAGGCGGCGTGACGCCCCTTCGCCTCCCGACATGACGCGAAGCGTCGCCGTGCGGACCAGCCACGTCCTCCGGCGTCATGTTCTAGGGGCGTGCACGGCAGCGCTTCTCGCTGGATGGGGGGGGAAGAGGAGGTGAAGAGAGGGAGGAGGAGTCGAGTGTGGCGCGGCGTGAGCGTTGTCCTGTGGACGCGTCGGAAGGGAGCGGCGGGGATGATCCGAGTTCGACCGGCAGGGGAGCGGGGGCGCACCGACTGGGGCTGGCTCGACAGCCGGCACACCTTCTCCTTCGGCGAGTATCACGACCCGGCGCACTCGGGCTTCCGGGCGCTCCGGGTGATCAACGACGACCGCGTGAAGGCGGGCGCCGGCTTCGGCACCCATGGCCACCGGGACATGGAGATCCTGTCCTACGTGCTGGAGGGCGCGCTCGAGCACAAGGACAGCTCGGGTGGCGGCGGGGTGATCCGGCCCGGGGAGATCCAGTTCATGCGCGCGGGGACGGGAGTCACCCACAGCGAGTGGAACCACTCGAAGGTGGAGCCCGTGCACTTCCTCCAGATCTGGATCGTGCCGGATACCTCGAGGCTCGAGCCCGCCTACGGGCAACACGCCTTCGACCGGGCGGCGGCGGCCCGCGCGCTCGTCCTGCTCGCCTCGGGGGATGGCCGGGACGGAAGCCTGCAGGTTCACCAGGACGTGGATCTGTGGGTCACGCTCGTCGACGCCGGGGAGCGCCGGGAGCTCGCGCTGCGGCCGGGACGCCACGCCTGGGTGCACGTCGCCCGCGGTGCGGCCTCGGTGAGCGGGACGGCGCTGGGAGAGGGGGACGGCGCGGCCGTCAGCGGCGCGGACCGCCTGGAGATCGTCGGGCGGGCGGCGGCCGAGATCCTGGTCTTCGACCTCGCGTGACGTCGTCGTCCTCGGCGTCCGCGCGGCGGTTCCGGCCGGCCTCGTCTACCCTCTGGTGATCGCGCGCTCGAGGGCCTCGGCGCGGAGCGTCAGCAGCCGGTATCGCCGCATCGCGAGGTAGGCGAAGGTCGTGAGGAAGGCGGCGACGTTCACCAGGAGGGCCCGCAGCATGATCGGGTCCATCGACGGGGCCTGCGGCTTCAGCACGGTCGCGGGCTGGTGGAGCGTGCGCCACCACTCGACGGAGAAGTGGATGATCGGCACGTCCAGCGCGCCGACGATGCCCAGCACCGCCGCGTAGGCGGCCGCGCGCTCCGGATCCTCCACGACGCTCCGGAGGAGCAGGTAGCCGAGGTAGATCACGAACAGGAGCGCGGTGGAGGTGAGCCGCGCGTCCCAGGTCCACCACGTCCCCCAGGTGGGCTTGCCCCAGATCGAGCCGGTGGCGAGCGTCAGGCCCACGAAGCAGACGGCGAGCTCCGCCGCCGCCGCCGCCACGCGGTCCCAGGCGGGCCGCCGCGTCCAGAGGTAGGCGATGCTCGCGACCAGGACGACGCCGATCGCCACGTACCCCGTCAGGATCGCGGGGACGTGGACGTACATGATGCGCTGCACGTTGCCCTGCACCGCGTCGGGAGGCGCGAGGCCGAGCCCGGTCCAGAGTCCGAGCGCGAGGAGAACGGCCGCCAGGACCCCGAGGAGTCGATCCACGCTCAGGCCTCCAGGACGAATTCGAACGTGAGCAGCCCGGCGACGAGGAAGACGACGTCGAACCCGAGGAGCAGCTGCCACCACGGCCAGGCCGGACCCCATCCCTCGCCCAGGAGGGCGAGCTCGGTCAACTTGACCGCGGCCAGGAGGACGGGCACCGCGAGGGGCAAGAGGAGCACCGGGAGCAGCACCTCCCGGGCGCGGAGGTGAGCCGTCATGGCGGCGAACAGGGTCCCCACGGCGACGAAGCCGACGGTGCCGGCGAGCGCGACGAGGAGCAGGCGGGGCACGGCGGCCCAGATGTCGAGGTTGTAGAAGATGCCGGTCGCGACGATGAAGACGACCTCCATCGCCAGCATCAGCACCGTCGTTCCGGCGAGCTTGCCGAGATAGATCGCGCCCTTGTCGGCCGGTGCCAGGATCAGGCCGTCGAGACAGTCGTTCTCCCGCTCGAGCGCGAAGGCGCGCCCGAGCCCCAGCACGCCGGCGAGCACGAAGGCGAGCCAGAAGAGGCCGGGCAGGGCGACCCGGATCCGGTCGCTGTCGGGCCCGAGGGCGAAGTAGAAGAGGAAGAGGAGCAGGATCGCGAAGAATGCCAGCGCGTTGGCGCCTTCCTTCGCGCGCCGCTCCACGGCCAGGTCCTTCCAGAAGACCGCCCACGCGGTTCGGAAGAACGGCGTCATGCGCGGGCTCGCCTCATGCCGGCGGCTCCGTGGCGCCCAGGTAGAGGCTCTGGAGGGCCGCCTCGGTCAGGCTCGCCCGGGAAGCTTCGGCAGCGATACGGCCTCCGGCGAGCACCGCCACGCGGTCCGCGATCGCGAGGGCGCGTCCGAGGCTGTGGGTGACCACGACGGCCGCCCCGCCCCCGGCCTTGAAGGCATGGAGGTAGTCCTCGAGGCGCTTGGTGCTGTCCTGGTCCAGCCCGGAGAACGCCTCGTCGAGCAGGAGCACCCGGGGCTCGCGAAGCTGAGCGCGCGCGAGGGTCACGCGTCGGCGCAGGCCGCTCGACAGGGTCCGGACGCGCACGTCGGCCTGACCGTCCAGGCCGACGCCGGCCAGCGTGGCGTCGATCCGGGCAGGGTCGGGGCGGCGCCCGACCAGCGTCTCCGAGAAGGCCAGGTTCTCCCGGGCCGTGAGGTCGTCGTAGAGGTGCGTGCTGTGACCGACGACGGCGACGAGGCGGCGCACCTCGTCCCGCGCCTCGACGAGGTCGTGGCCGGCGATGCGCCCCCGCCCCGCGCTCGGCCGCGCGAGGGTGGCGAGCAGGCGGATCAGCGTCGTCTTGCCCGAGCCGTTGTGGCCGAGGACGGTGAGCACGTGCCCGGCGGGGACCTCCAGGGTCACCCCACGCAGCGCGACGTGGGCGCCGTAGAGCTTCGTCAGACCCGTCACGTGGATCACCGGCGCGTCCGCCTCCGGTCTCCGCGGGGCTTCTCGGGATCGATCGAGAAGCTGACGTGACCTCGCAGGGCGCGGAGGCGGTCGTAGACATCGCTAGCAGCAGCCACGAGCTTGAGTCCCTGGTGGATCGTGGCGGTGACCCCCTTGCCTGTCCGTTCCTGCGCGCGGCGAAGGAGATCCCGGTCCACCTTGAGGGTCAGCTTCTGGATCGCCATGGCCCAAGGCTACCAGCATCCGTGCCACCGACAACGGGCGCCGGAACGTCGAAGCCCCCGCGGCGGAGGCCGGCGGGGGCTTCGAGAGCAGAACGGGCGCCGTCGCCCGGTCAGACGATGCGCATGGCGCGCAGCCGGGCGATCCGCTCCTGGACCGGCGGGTGCGTCATGAAGAGGTTCATCAGCGACCGCCCGGTCAGCGGGTTCACGATGAACATGTGCGCGGTCGCCGGGTTGGCGTTCATCTGGACCACGCGCCCGGCCTGCTCGAGCTTGCCGAGGGCCGACGCGAGGCCGTTCGGGTTTCGGGTCAGCTGTGCGCCGGAAGCGTCCGCCTGGAACTCGCGCGCGCGCGAAACCGCCATCTGGATCAGCATCGCCGCCAGCGGCGCGAGGATGATCGTGAGGATCAGCGCGATCGGGTTCGAGCCCCGGCTCTCGTCGTCCCGCGACCCGCCGAACATCATGCCCCACTGAGCCATGTTCGCCAGCATCGAGATCGCGCCGGCGATCGTCGCCGCCACCGTCGAGATCAGGATGTCGCGGTTGAGGACGTGGGACAGCTCGTGGGCGAGGACGCCCTCCAGCTCCTTCTCGTCCATGATCCGGAGGATCCCGTCCGTGACGGCCACCGCCGCGTGCTGGGGATTCCGCCCGGTCGCGAATGCGTTGGGGGCGGCGGAGGGGAGGAGATAGAGCTTCGGCATCGGAATCCGGGCCTGCGTCGCCAGGCTGCGGACGATCCGGTAGATGACCGGCGCCTCACCCTCGGAGAGTGGCTGCGCCCCGTACATCTTGAGCACGATCTTGTCCGAGAACCAGTACGAGACGAAGTTCATCACCAGCGCGAGCCCGAACGCCATCACCATGCCGCTCTGGCCCCCGAGGAGTCCGCCCACGGCGACGAACAGCCCGGTCAGCAAGCCCAAGAACAGCGTCGTCTTCATCATGTTGGCCATCTACAGCTATCCCTCAGCCGCCAGGGTGTCGCCCCGCGGCTCGTCACGTGTCACACGAAAGCTAGCAGACGGCCCCATGGCCGTCAACGCGACGGCCCCGGCGAGGTGCCGCCGGTATTCGGGTCGGCGGCGGACGCGTCGTGACCGCCAAGCGAAGCGTCTCGATGACGGCCAACCTCCCGTCGCGTCTAGGTATCCGGGCCCTTTTCGCTTGACACCCCCGGAGGCCGCCCCTATACTACGTCCGCTTTAGAAGGCTCTATTTAATCCGTAGTTATCGGCCAAGAGATCCCAGGCGGGCTTGTCATGCAGATCCGCGTCTCCGAGATCCCCGACGAGGGCCTTCGGCTCCTCGACGTGGCAGCCCTGGGGGCGGTCTACCCGGATCCGACGTGGACGCTCGACACGGTGTCCTTGCTGGTCGAGCGGCGCGGTCAGACGGTCGTCGTCACGGGGGACTTCCAGGCCACGCTTCGTCAGGCGTGCGGGCGCTGTCTCGAGCCGCTGGTCAACCGGGTGGCGCCCGGGGTAAACCTTCAACTGGTCCCCCAGCCCAGCGGCCGTCAGGGAGAGATGGAGCTCGGACGCGACGACCTGGAGATGGACTTCTACCAGGGAGACGTCCTGGACATGGCGGGCCTCCTCCGGAGCGAGACGGACCTGGCCCTACCGATGAAGCCGCTCTGCCGCCCGGACTGCCGGGGGCTGTGTCCGGTGTGCGGCGGCAACCGCAACGTCACGGAGTGCCGGTGCGAGACCCGCGGGCCCGACCCGCGCCTCGCGCCGCTCGAGGCGCTCAAGCGCCTCACATAGGAGATCGCACCGATGCCTTTGCCCAAGCGACGACACTCGAAGACGCGCGGTCGCAAGCGGCGCACCCACTACAAGCTCGACGCCCCCACGCTGTCGATCTGCCCACAGTGCCGGGAGCACAAGGTCCCGCATCACGTCTGCCCGCATTGCGGGTACTACAAGGGACGGGAGGTCATTTCGACCGAGGGCGCCTGAGGGCGCGCCGTTCGATGTCTCCGGCGCCGTCGCGCGAATTGCGGATGAAGATCGCCGTCGATGCGATGGGAGGGGACGGTGGCGTCCCCGTCAGCGTCGAGGGTGCCATCGGCGCGGCGCGCGAGCACGGGCTCGAGGTCATCCTCGTCGGGGACCGGGACGTCGTCGAGCGTGAGCTCGGCCGCCACCGCGCGGCGGAGTCTCTCCCGATCACCGTCCGGCACGCTTCGCAGGTCGTCGAGTCGGGCGAGCAGCCGTCGCACGCCCTCCGTCGCAAGCGCGACTCGTCGATGCGGGTGGCCGCATCGCTGGTGCGGGACGGCGAGGCCTCCGCGTTCATCTCCGCCGGGAACACCGGGGCGGCGATGGCCATCGCGATGTTCACGCTGGGCGTCCTGCCCGGTGTCGACCGCCCGGCCATCACCGTGGTGCTTCCCAACAAGCGCGGGCGGACGATCCTGCTCGACGTCGGCGCGAACATCGACCCGAAGCCCTGGCACCTCGCCCAGTACGCCGTCATGGGGCACGTCTACGCCCGGGACATCTACGGGGTCGCGGAGCCGCGAGTGGGCCTCCTCTCGGTGGGCGAGGAGGAGGGGAAGGGCAACGAGCTCGCGCGCGAGGTCTTCAAGCGGCTCGAGGAGTCGCCGATCAACTTCATCGGCAACGTCGAGGGGCGAGACGTCTACAACGGCAGCGCGGACGTGGTGGTCACCGACGGCTTCACCGGCAACGTGGTCCTCAAGGTCTCGGAGAGCCTCGCGGACATGCTGGTCCACCTCCTGCGGGAGGAAATCAACCGATCGCCCGCCACCAAGATGGCCGCGCTGCTCGTCCGTCCGGCGTTCCGCCGGCTCTGGAAGCGGGTCGACTACACGGAGACGGGCGGCGCGCCGCTCCTCGGCATCAACGGCGCGTGCATCATCGGCCACGGAGCGTCACCGGCCCGGGCCGTGAAGAACGCGATCCGCGCGGCCGCGGAGTGGGTCAAGGCCGACGTCAACGGGCACATCCGGGCCGCGCTGGCCGGCGAGCTGGGGCAGTCCCTCGCCGAGGCGCGACGCGGCCGCGCGGACGAAGGTTCCACCGAGCCCAACGCGCCGCGTCGCTCTTGACAGCGCGCGCGTGACTGTGCCCATCTATGCCCGTGGCCGCTGACGCGCGCCTGGCATTCTGCTTTCCGGGCCAGGGCTCACAAGCCGTCGGCATGGGGCGCGCGTTTCACGAGACATCCGCGGCGGCGCGCGCGGTGTTCGAGGAAGCCAGCGACGCGCTCGGCTTCGACGTCGCGAAGCTCTGCTTCGAGGGCCCCGAGTCCGAATTGCAGCTCACCGCCAACACGCAGCCCGCGGTGCTCACCGTCAGCGTGGCGGGCGCGCGTCTCCTGGCCGAGCGCGGACTCACGCCCGCGGTGGTCGGCGGACACAGCCTGGGCGAGTACTCCGCCCTCGTGTCGGCCGGCGCGCTGTCCTTCGGGGACGCCGTGCGCGTCGTCCGGCGCCGCGGCGAGTTCATGCAGGAAGCGGTTCCCGTCGGCACCGGCGCCATGGCTGCCATCCTGGGCGTGGAGCTGCCGGTCGTCGAGGAGATCTGCCGGGACGCGGCGGGCGGCGAGGTCCTGGACGTCGCCAACATCAACTCCCCCGGCCAGATCGTCGTCGCCGGCCACCGGGCGGCGGTCGAGCGGGCGGTGGCGCTGGCCGCCACGCGCGGCGGGAAGCGGAGCGTCATCTTGCCGGTCAGCGCGCCGTTCCACTGCCGCCTGATGGCGCCCGCCGCCGACCGGCTCGCCGAGGTGCTGGGCGCGGTGCGGGCGGCGGACCCCCGGCTCCCGGTCGTCCGGAACGTGGACGCCGGGCTCACCACGCGGGCGGACGACGTGCGGCCGCTCCTCATCCGTCAGGTGACGGCGCCCGTCCGCTGGACCGACTGCGTGCAGCGGATGGCGAGCGAGGGGTGCCGCACGTTCCTGGAGGTCGGGCCGGGGAAGGTGCTCACCGGACTGCTCAGGCGGATCGACAGCGCCGCGACCGGTCTCGCGGTCGAGGACGTGGCCGGGCTCGAGAAGGCTGCGGCCACGCTGGGAGCCTGAGCGTGACCGATCCGAGCCGTCCGGGGCCTCTCGATGGCCGCGTCGCCCTGGTTACCGGGGGGACGCGAGGGATCGGCCGCGCGATCGTGGAGGCCTTGCTCGACGACGGCGCCTCGGTGGCCTTCACGGGGCGCGATGCGGCCCGCGTGGAGGCGGCCGTGCAGGAGCTCGCCGGGCGGCCCGGGAAGGCCGTGGGCGTGGTCGCCGAGATGAGCCGCGGCGAGGACGTCCAGCGGATGGTGGCCGAGGTCGACAAGCAGTTCGATCGGCTCGACCTCCTCGTCAACAACGCCGGCATCACGAAGGACGGGCTCCTGGTCCGGATGAAGGACGCGGACTGGGACGAGGTCCTCAGCGTCAACCTCCGGGCGGCGTTCCAGGCGACCCGGGCCGCCGCGCGGCTGATGGTCCGGCAGCGATCCGGCCGGATCGTGAACGTGACCTCGGCAGCCGGCGCCATGGGCACGGCCGGCCAGGCGAACTACTCCGCGGCGAAGGCCGGGCTGATCGGCCTCACGAAGTCGACGGCTCGGGAGCTCGCGCATTGGGGTATCCTGGTCAACGCCGTCGCTCCGGGCCTGATCGAGACGGACATGGCCGCGGTGTTGCCGGGCAACGTTCGCGAGGCGTACATCGCGCAGGTTCCGCTCAAGCGGCTGGGGACCTCGCGCGAGGTGGCAGAGGTGGTTCGGTTCCTGGCCTCGGAGGGGGCCGGCTACATCACGGGTCAGGTCATCCACATCAACGGTGGGCTGTACATGTGAGGAGGTGAGGGAAGGACATGGCTTCGAGCGACAAGCCGGTGGAGGAGCGGGTCAAGGCAATCATCGTCGAGCAGCTGGGCGTCGAGGAGAACGACGTCCTCCCGGCCGCCAAGTTCATCGAGGATCTCGGCGCCGATTCCCTGGACACGGTCGAGCTCGTGATGGCGTTCGAGGAGGAGTTCGACATCGAGATTCCGGACGAGGACGCGGAGAAGATCACGACGGTCGGGGACGCGATCCAGTACATTAAGGAGAACACCTAGGGCGCCGGGGCGTCCTGAGACGCCAGACACGCCGGAGGCGGGCGATGGGAGCGGACGGCGGCAAGACACGGGTCGTGGTGACGGGGCTCGGGGCCGTGACGCCGGTGGGCAACTCGGTCCCGGACTACTGGCGGGCGATCTGCGAGGGTCGGTCCGGTGTCGGGCCGATCACCCGGTTCGATCCCAAGCGGCTCGACGTGCGCATCGCCGCCGAGGTCAAGGGCTTCGATCCGCTCCGCGTGATCGAGAAGAAGGAGCTGAAGAAGCTCGACCTGTTCATCCAGTACGCGCTCGCCGCGGGCGTCGAGGCCGTCGAGGACGCCAAGATCGACTTCACCCAGGTGGATCC
Organism: uncultured Candidatus Rokubacteria bacterium; assembly: GCA_963799055.1. GTDB lineage: Bacteria > Methylomirabilota > Methylomirabilia > Rokubacteriales > DASRDR01 > DASRDR01. Next base: position 317,503 of record CAWCVP010000011.1, on the reverse strand, counting down.
CACGCGGGCGGGTGCGCTCGTCGGCTCCGGGATCGGCGGCATCCTGTCGATCCTCGAGTGGCACAAGGTGCTCCTCGAGCGGGGGCCGAGCCGGATCTCGCCCTTCTTCGTCCCGTCGCTCATCGTGAACATGGCCGCCGGCCAGCTGTCCATTCGCTACAAGCTCAAGGGGCCGAACTCCGCGGTGGTGACCGCCTGCGCGACGGGCAACCACGCGATCGGGGACGCCTTCAAGATCATCCAGCGAGGTGACGCCGACCTGATGGTCGCCGGCGGCTCGGAGGCGATCATCGACGAGCTCACCATCGGCGGGTTCGCCCAGATGAAGGCGCTGTCCACCCGCAACGACGAGCCGCAGCGCGCCTCGCGGCCGTTCGACGCGGACCGGGACGGGTTCGTGCCCGGGGAGGGCGCGGGCATCGTGGTGCTGGAGAACGCCGAGCACGCGCGCCGGCGCGGCGCGCGCATCTACGCGGAGATCGTCGGCTACGGGATGACGTCCGACGCCTACCACATGACCGCGCCCGATCCCGAGGGCGACGGCGCGGTGCGGGCCATGGCGACCGCGTTGCGGGACGGCGGTCTCCGTCCCGAGGACGTCGGCTACATCAACGCCCACGGCACCTCGACCCCGTACAACGACAAGACGGAGACCCTCGCCATCAAGCAGGTGTTCGGCGACCATGCCCGGCGGCTCGCGGTGTCGTCGACCAAGTCGATGACCGGCCACCTCCTGGGTGCGGCGGGAGGTGTCGAGGCGGTGGTCACGGTGCTCGCCCTCCACCAAGGGATCCTGCCGCCGACGATCAACTACGAGACTCCCGACCCGGAGTGCGATCTCGACTACGTGCCGAACGCGGCGCGGAAGGTCCAGGTCGACGCGGCGCTGTCGAACGGCTTCGGGTTCGGCGGGACCAACGCCACACTCGCGTTCCGGCGCTGGCACGCCTGAGCCGCGGCGGGGTCAGGCCTTGACTTCTATACATTCCGCCGGCACCACCTCGCTGAATTGTTTGGAAGTCAAGGCCTGACCCCGTAGTGAGCGATGCGGCCGCGCTGGCGGCGCGGCTGGGCCTTCCGGGAGTCACGGACCTCCTGCTCCAGGCCCTGACCCACCCCTCGTACGCGCACGAGCACCCGCCGACCCCTCACAACGAGACGCTCGCCTTCCTGGGAGACGCCGTCCTGGGTCTCGTCGTCGCGGAGCTTCTGGTCCGGCACGATCCCGCGGCCGGGCCCGGGCCGCTGACGGTGCGGCGGGCGGCGGCCGTCTCGACCAGGGGGCTGGCGGCCTGGGCGCGGGAGCTCGGCGTCGACGCATGCCTCCGGCTCGGTCGCGGCGAGGAGCAGCACGGCGGACGGGAGAAGGAGTCGATGCTGGCCACCTCGCTCGAGGCGGTGTTCGCCGCCCTGTACCTCGGCGGCGGGCTCGCAGCCGTCTCCACGGTAGTCCGGCCGCTGATGCGACTCGAGGCCACCCCGGCCAGCGAGCCGTAGCGCGCTCGTTCCCCGGCGCGCCCGTGCTCGCCGGGATCGCCGTGTTAGGCTGAGCGAGAGGATCGCCGCGTGCGTTTCTGGTCCCGCCGACCCCCCGAAGAGCCTCCGACCTGGGAGGAGCTGTTCCCGCTGGAGGCCATGCTCCGGAGCCAGCTCGACGGCGTGCTGGTCGTCCAGGAGCGGCGCCTCGTCGGGCGCTCGCTGGCCTTCGGCGGCCGCCTCCTCGTCGACCCGAGCACGGCGCTCGACCGCCTCCGGCCGCGGCTCCTGCCCCACGGGTACACCCCGTTCATCCGCGAGAGCGCGGGCGTCGTGTGGGTGCACGCGATCGCGCAGACCGAGGTGGCGGAGCGCTCCCGGCCGCTGGTCCACCTGGGGCTCTTCCTGGCCACGGTCGTGACCACGCTCCTGGCGGGCACGATGGTCCTGGGCGGCGTGCCGCCGGGCGAGCTGTGGCAAGATCCGACGCGCATCGCGGTGGGCCTGCCCTTCGCGGCATCGCTCCTGGCGATCCTCGGCGTCCACGAGTTCGGCCACTACACGCTGGGGCGCCGACACGGGATGCCCGTGTCCTTGCCGTACTTCATCCCCGTGCCGCCGATCCCACCGTTCCTCCTGGGCACCCTCGGGGCGGTCATCCGGCTGCGCGGAGCGATCCGCGATCGGCGAGCGCTGTTCGACATGGCCGTGGCGGGGCCGCTCGCCGGACTGGTGGTCGCGGTGCCCGTGTACGTGCTGGGGCTTCGTCTGTCGTCGGTGGTTCACATCCCTCCCGACCGGGCGGAGGGCGGCTACGTGCGGTTCGGCGATGCGCTCCTGCCCAAGCTCATCGAGTGGCTGACGCTCGGGTCCCTTCCGCCCGACTTCGACATCCTGCTCCATCCGGTCGGCGTCGCCGCCTGGTTCGGCTTCTTCGTGACGGCGCTGAACCTGATCCCGGCCGGCCAGCTGGACGGCGGCCACATCGTCTACGCGATCTTCGGCCGACGCCACGCCCTGATCTCGAAGCTCGCCGTCGGGGGCCTGGTCCTGATCGGTCTCTGGTTCCAGAGCATCAACTGGCTGGTGTGGGCGGCCCTCATCATCGGGGTGATGGGGTTCCAGCACAGCCCGACGATGGACGACATCACGCCGCTCGACGGCCGCCGCCGGGCGCTCGGCCTGTTCGCGCTGGTCCTGCTCTTCCTGCTGCTGCCTCCCGTTCCGCTCTCCATCCACTGAGACGCCGGCCGGACCGGGCGGCGCTTCGCCGGACGACGCCGGTTTGGGCTAGGATGTAGGGCGCGCCGGCCGATCCGCGGCCCGGGCGCCCAGGGAGGGCTATCGCGTGCGTGTCGCACTGGTCCAGATGAACAGCAAGGACGAGAAGGCGGAGAACCTCGAGCGCGCCGAGATGCTCATCGCGCAGGCGGCCGCCTGGGGCTCGGACCTCGTCGTGCTGCCGGAGCTGTGGACGTACCTCGGACCGCGAAAGCGCCACGCCGAGGTCGCGGAGCCCATTCCCGGGGAGACGACGGAGTTCCTGGCCCGCCTGACGGGACGCTATGGGTTCTGGCTGGTGGGGGGCTCGATCCTCGAGGCCGTCGACGGCCAGGAGCGCGCCCACAACACCTCGGTGGTCGTGAACCCGGACGGAGAGCTGGTCGCCCGCTACCGGAAGCTCCACCTCTTCGACGTCGAGATCGACGGCACGACCTATCAGGAATCGGCGTCGATGGCCCCAGGGGAGGAGACCGTCGTCGCGTCGCTCGCCGGCGTGCCGGTCGGCCTCAGCATCTGCTACGACCTCCGCTTCCCGGAGCTCTACCGGCGGCTCGCCGCCTGGGGGGCGCGGCTCGTCACGGTGCCGGCGGCCTTCACCATGGAGACCGGCCGGGACCACTGGGAGGTGCTGCTCCGGGCCCGGGCGATCGAGAACCAGGTCTACGTCCTGGCCGCCGCCCAGTGCGGATCGCACCCGCCGGGACTGGCGTGCTACGGGAACTCGATGATCGTCGATCCCTGGGGCACCGTCGTGGCGCGCGCCGGCTATCGCGAGGGCGTGGTCGTGGCCGACATCGACCTGGGGCACGCGGAGCGGACCCGCAAGACCCTGCCCGCGCTCGCGCACCGGCGCGCGGACGTCTTCACCTTCTAGCCCGGGCTGGCCGCTCCCGCTCCGCGATCGGGCGCGGCCGGGCCGGGGATCCGAGGGGACCATGGCGGGCAATCTCGACCTCAAGGACCTGGAAGCGCTCGTCCGCCGGGACGAGATCGACACGGTGCTGACGGTCTTCCCCGACGTCCAGGGCCGCCTGATGGGCAAGCGCGTGGTCGGGCGGCACTTCCTCGAGCACATCGCGGGCGACGGCGTCCACGCCTGCGCCTACCTCCTGACCGTCGACGTGGACATGGAGCCCTTGCCCGGCTACCGGTTCGCCTCGTGGGCCACCGGCTACCAGGACATGAAGGCGGTGCCGGATCTCGGGACGCTCCGCCGCATCCCCTGGCTCGAGAAGACCGCGCTCGTGTTCTGCGACCTCTACACGGAGGAGGGCGAGCCGATCGAGGTCAGCCCCCGGCGGATCCTCCAGCGCCAGATCGAGCGCGCCGCGAAGCTCGGATACCGCATCATGGTCGCGTCGGAGCTCGAGCTCTACCTCTTCAAGGAGTCGTTCGCCGAGGCGCGCGCGAAGCGGTATCACGGGCTCACGCCGGTGTCCCAGTACATCGAGGACTACCACATCCTCCAGACGAGCAAGGAGGAGGGCCTGGTCCGGGCGATCCGGAACGGGATGGAGGCGGCCGCGGTGCCCGTCGAGTTCTCGAAGGGCGAGTGGGGATGCGGGCAGGAGGAGATCAACCTCCGCTACGCCGAGCCGCTCGAGATGGCGGACCGCCACACGCTCTACAAGCACGGCGCGAAGGAGATCGCGCACGCCCAGGGCAGCTCCATCACGTTCATGGCGAAGTACGACATGGGCTCGGCGGGCTCGTCCTTCCACCTCCACTCGAGCCTCTGGGACCGGACGGGGAAGAAGAGCCTCTTCTACGAGAAGGGGAAGCGCTTCGGCTCGGCCCTCTTCGGGCACTGGCTGGCCGGGCAGATGGCGATGGCCCGCGAGTTCTCGTACTTCTACGCGCCCTACGTGAACTCCTACAAGCGCTACCAGGCGGGCTCGTTCGCGCCGACCCGCATCGTCGCCGGGTGGGACAACCGGACCTGCGGCTTCCGGCTCTGCGGCGAGGGCTCGGCGTTCCGCGTCGAGAACCGGGTCCCGGGCGCCGACGCGAACCCCTACCTCGCCTTCGCCGCGACCATCGCGGCCGGGCTCCACGGCATCCAGAAGAAGCTGGCGCCGCCCAAGGTCTACGAGGGCAACGCCTACGAGGACCCGAAGCTCCCGCAGGTCCCGAAGACGCTCCGCGAGGCGGTCGCCGAGCTGGAGCGATCCCGCGTCGCGCGAGAGGCGCTCGGCGACGAGGTGGTCGAGCACTACCTCCACACCGCGCGGCTCGAGCAGCAGGCGTTCGACCAGGTGGTCACCGACTGGGAGCTGATGCGGGGCTTCGAGCGCATCTGACCGCGCCCGCCGCCGTCATCATCAATCCGGCGGCCGGGCCGCGGTCCGACCGGACCGGACGCCGCCGGCTGGCCGTCGCCCAGGGCGCGCTCGCCGCCCACGGGGTCGAGGGGACGGTCACGCTCACCGAGAGCGCCGGCCATGCGCTCCGGCTGGCCCAGGACGCGGTCGCGGCGCGGGCCAGCGTGGTCTGCGCCTGGGGCGGAGACGGGACGGTGAACGAGGTCGCCCGCGCGCTCGCCGGCACGGGCACCGCGCTCGGCATCGTGCCGTCCGGGTCCGGGAACGGCCTGGCCCGCGAGCTGGGTCTTCCGTGGGATCCGGTCCGGGCGCTGGGCGTCGCCCTCGGCCGGCGGGAGCGTGTGATCGACGTCGGGGACGTCGATGGCCGCCTCTTCGTCAGCGTGACCGGGATCGGGCTCGACGCCCAGGTGGCCGCGCGCTTCAACGCCCGGCCGGGCGGGCGGCGAGGGCTCGGGCCCTACGTGTGGATGGGCGCTCACGAGCTCCTGCGATACCGCGCCCGGGAGTACACGATCCGCGTGGGGGCCGAGACGTGGCGCGAGGAGGCGCTGGTCGTCATCTGCGCGAACGCCCGACAGTACGGCGGCGGGGCGGTGGTCGCCCCGGCGGCGCGACTGGACGACGGGCAGCTGGACCTCGTGGTGGTGGCGCCGCGCCCGCCGCTCGAGGCTCTGCGCGACTCGCTGCATCTCTTCCGCGGGACACTCGACCGGGCGCCGGGCGTCCGGACCGCGCGCGCCCCGACGGTCGAGATCGCCGGCCGGGAGCCGCTCCTGTTCCACGTGGACGGGGAGGCGGTGACGGGCGGGACGGTCGTGACGGTGCGGATCCGCCCGGCGGTGCTGAGAGTGCGGGTGCCGTGAGGCGGAGCTCGCGGCCCGCCGGGACGGCGCTGCGCGACCCGATGATCTGTAGCGGCTGCGGCTTCGACGCGCCCGCCGACTTCGCGTTCTGCCCGAAGTGTGGCGCCCGGCTCGCCACCCCACCGCCGGCGTCGGCCCCGAGCCTGCCCGACGGCGATCGCCGTCCGGTCACCGTGCTCTTCGCCGATCTGGTCGGCTTCACGACGCTCTCGGAAGGGCTCGATCCCGAGGACGTGCGCGCGATCCAGAGCGATCTCTTCCGCGAGATGTCCTCCTCGATCGAGCGCTACGAGGGGTTCGTCGAGAAGTTCGTGGGCGATGCGGTCATGGCCGTCTTCGGCGCGCCCAAGGCGCACGAGGACGATCCCGAGCGCGGCCTGCGGGCGGCGCTCCTGATGCACGAGCGGATGGATGCGCTCAATCGTCGGTGGGAGCGGCGGGTGGGGCGACCGCTCGCCCTGCACATCGGGGTCAATACCGGGCCGGTGGTGGCCGGACGGATCGGCGCCGCGGCGGACGCCGCGTATGCCGTGACCGGCGACACGGTCAACACGGCGTCCCGGCTTCAGAGCGCGGCGCCCGCCGGCGAGATCCTGGTGAGCGACGCCACCTATCAGCTCACCCAGCACGCGTTCGCGTTCGCCCCGCCCGAGGCGGTCCCGCTGAAGGGGAAGAGCGAGCCGGCGGTCGTCCATCGGCTGCGGGGCCCGCTGGCGGCGCCGCGCTCGGCTCGAGGCCTCGACAGCCTCGGGCTGGCCGCGCCCCTCGTGGGGCGCGAGCGCGAGCTCCGCCTGATGCAGGCGACCTTCGACGCGACGTGCGCGGGGCGTGCCCAGGTGCTGAGCCTCGTCGGCGAGCCCGGGGCGGGGAAATCGCGGCTCCAGCGGGACTTCCTGGCCCGCCTGGACGAAGCCGGTCGCCTCGAGGGCGTGACGGTCCGTCGCGCCGCGGGCTCGGCCATGGGCGAGCAGACCTACGGAGTCGTGGCCGGGCTCCTGCGGGACGCCTACGGGGTCGCGCCGGGGGATTCCGCCGGGGTCGCCCGGAGCAAGCTCGCGGTGGGCCTGGAGGCGCTCGGGATCGAGCCGGAGGATCGCGAGGCGATGGCGGCCGCGCTCGCCCAGGTGCTCGGGCTCGAGCGCGACGACGCCCGCATGCGCCACCTCCCGCCCGAGCAGCTCAAGCGCCAGATCTTCATGGCCACCCGCACCCTGGTGGAGCGGCGTCTCGCGGCGGGCCCGCTCGTGCTGATCGTGGAGGATCTCCACTGGGCCGACGCGGCCTCCGTCGAGCTCCTGGGGGCGCTCGCGGATCGGTTGGCCGATCGCCCGCTGCTGATCCTCCTGGTGTCCCGGTCGGCGCTCGCGCCGGATGCCCTGGGGACGAGCCGGGCTCCGCACAGCACGCTCGAGGTCGCCCCGCTGTCGAGAGCCGACGGTGAGGGACTGCTCGCCGCGTGGTTCGGGGACTCGGTGCGCCTCTTTCCGGAGCCCCTCCGGACCCTGATCCTGGAGCGTGCCGGCGGCAACCCGCTGTACCTCGAGGAGGTGGTGCGCGCCCTGATCGCGGCCGGCGTGCTGGTCCGCGACGGCGACGCGTGGCGTTCCGCCCCGGAGGCCGCGACCGCCCAGGTGCCCTCCACGCTGCAGGGGTTGCTGCTCGCGCGTCTGGACCGGCTCGACGCCGCCGAGCGACGGGTTCTTCAGGAAGCGGCGGTGATCGGCCCTCGCTTCGACGCGGCGCTCCTCCGGGCGGTCTCGGGCGAGCCCGCCCGGGTGGACGCGGCCCTCGACGCGCTCGTCCGCGCCGATCTGGTGGTGCCCGGGCCCGATCACCGATTCCGCCACGGGCTCCTCCAGGAGACCGTGTACCAGAACATCCTCGTGGCCGGCCGCACCGAGCTGCACACCCGCGTGGGCACGGCCCTCGAGTCCCAGGGCGCGGCCGGCCCGGAGAGTCTCGAGCGGCTCGAGGCCCTCGGCCACCACTGGGCCCTCGGCGCGGACAAGGCCCGGGGCGCGCGGTACCTGATGGCGGCGGGCGACTGGGCGCGCGGGATGTATGCCAACGCGGACGCGATCCGGCACTACCAGCGGGCGCTCGGCGCCCTCGAGCACTGCGACGCGGTCGAGACGGAGCAGCTCGTGGCCCGGGAGCGCATGGCGGACCTGCTCGGCCCGATCGGACGGAGGGCGGCCGCGCTCGGCGAGTACGAGATCGTCGAGGCCGGGTACCGCGCGGCGGGGGACGCGCCGGCGCACGCGCGCATCCTTCGCAAGATGGGGGGCCTCCACTGGGACGCCGGCGCGCGGGCCCGGGCGCTCCAGTGCTTCGAGGCCGGGCTCGGCCTCCTCGCGGACGATCGCGAGCACATCGAGCAAGCGCACCTCTACCAGGAGATGGGCCGGCTGGCCTTCCGCAGCGGCGACAGCCAGCGGGCGGTCGAGTGGGCGGAAGCAGGCGCGGCGCCACGCCGAGCGGCTCGCCGCCGACCCCGGGCTCGGCGCGGACGGACGCGCGGAAGCGGTGGCCGCCGCCGCGCAGAGCCACAACACGCTCGGCGTCGCTTCGGCCCGCCTGGGCCGGATGGAGGAGGCGGTCGGGCACATCGAGCGCAGCGTGACCCTCGCCCGAGAGGCCGGGCTCTTGCAGGCCGCCTGTCGCGGGCTCGCCAACCTGAGCGTGCTCTACAGCACGCTCGATCCGGCCCGGGCGATCGAGACCTGCGCGGCCGGCCTCGAGATGGCCAAGAAGATCGGCGACCTGGGCTTCCAGTCGCGCCTCTATGCGAATCTCGCGGTGGCCTACTGCGCGCTCACCAACCGCTGCGACGAGCAGGGCATCGGCGCGGCGCACGCCGCCATCGATCTCGATCGGCGCCTCGGGCAGCTCGATCACCTGGCGGTGCCGCTCATCGTGCTCGGGCAGATCTACCAGTGTCACGGCGATCCGACTCGCGCGATCGCCCACTATCGGGAAGCGCTCGCGCTCGCCGAGGAAGCGGACGAGCCGCAGCTGCTCTTCCCCTGCTATGATGGCCTCGCCACCGTCCACCTGGACCTGGGCGACGATGGCCGGGCGGAAGAATTCATGCAGAAGGCCCAGGCGGTGTGCGAGCGGGCCGGGCTCGAGCCCGACGCACTCGTGGTGCTGCCGTTCTTGGATTGACTCGAATACGGGAGAGTTTGCCCATGGCGTCCACTCCGCTTCACCCCGGCGATCCCGCCCCTCACTTCGCGATGCCCGCGGTGAATCGAGAGGGCCAGGTCACGCTCGACGACTATCGCGGGCGCAGTCCGGTCCTGCTGGGCCTGTTCCGCGGCCTGCACTGACCCTTCTGCCGGCGCCAGCTCGTGCAGCTGGGCACCACGCAGGACAAGCTCAAGGCAGTGGGTGTGGAGACGGTGGCGATGGTCAATACCCCGCTGGAGCGCGCGCGGCTCTACTTCAAGTACCGCCCCGCGCGTGTGCTGCTCGCGGCGGACCCCGAGGCGGCGACGCACCGGGCGTTCGGGGTGCCGGCCGGCGTGATCGTCGAGGATGAGTCGGCCGCCTCGTGGCCGCAGCGCTTCACGGTAGGCCAGCTGCTGGGGGCGGGGATCAATCCCAAGGGTGAGCTGCCCGCGCCCCAGAATCCCCTCGCGGCGATGGAGACCCTGAACAAGAAGGACGCGTTCGAGCTGACCGAGACCGACAAGGAGATCGCCGCGGCGCACGGCACGCAGCTGGCCGCGCACTTCCTCATCGATCGGGAAGGCGTCATCCGGTGGCGGCACATCGAGGCCGGCGAGCGGATCGGCGACCTCGGCCAGTTCCCGAGCGACGAGGAGATCCTGCGCGCGGCCCGCAGCCTCTAGGCTCCGGCTCGAGGCCGGTACGGTGGCGCGATCGCTCGGCGGCGTTGCCAACCCGATGCGTGGATGGGAGGACGTGCGATGGCGGTGGACGGGGCTGGCCTCGGACCGAGGCTCGCGGGGAAGGTGGCCTTCATCACGGGGGCCGGCATGGGCATGGGACGGGAGGCTGCCCTCCTCTTCGCCGAGCACGGCGCCCGGATCGGCGTGGCGGACATCAACAAGGCCGCGGCCGAGGAGACGGCCGGGCTCGTCGAGCGCGCGGGCGGCCAGGCCGTCCCGGTGGCGGGGGACGTGGCGGTCGAGGCCGACGTCCAGCGCATGGTGGACGAGACGGCGCGGCACTTCGGCGCGCTGCACGTCCTCTACAACAACGCGGGCGTCCTCTGGAAGGACCGGGACCGCTCGGTGCTGGAGACCGACGACGGCTGGTGGGAGCGCGTCATGGGCGTCAACCTGAAGTCGGTCTTCTGGGTGACCAAGCACGGCATCCCGCACCTCCGGCGGGCCGGGGGCGGCTCGATCGTCAACGTGGGCTCCGTGTCGGCCCTGGTCGGCTTCACGCGCGCCCAGGACGCCTACACCTCGGCGAAGGGCGCGCTGATCTCGCTCACGAAGTCGCTCGCCATCCAGTTCGCCAAGGACCGCATCCGCTGCAACATCATCCATCCCGGCATCGTCGACACGCCGCTCCAGGCCCCCTATCTCACCGACGCGATCCGGAAGGAGTTCGAGACCGGCATCCCGCTCGGCCGGATCGCGAAGCCGCGGGAGATCGCCTTCGCCGCGCTCTTCCTCGCCTCGGACGAGTCCTCGTTCATGACGGGGGCCGAGCTGGTCGTCGACGGCGGCTTCACCGCCGGGTAGGCGCTCGTCGAGACGGTGGTGTCGGCGCCGGCGGGAGTCCTGTTCGACGTCGGCTACTGCCTGATGGACGAGACGCCGCGGCTTCGGCACGCGCTCGCCTGGCTGGCCGGGGCCCTGCCGGCAGCGGGCCATGCGGTGAGCGCGAACGATCTCGACGCGGCCTACCGGGCGGCGTGCCGTCGCCCGACCCAGGCGAGCCGAGCCTCCTGGTGCAGATGCTGCGGAGCCTGGGAGTTCCCAGGGAGACGACGGCGGCGCTTCGCCGTGACCTCCCGTGGGACGCGGTCCCGCTCGAGCCGTACCCGGAAGCGGTCGAGGCGCTCCGCGGGCTCCGCGCGGCGGGCTTTCGACTCGGCGTCCTCGCCAACCAGCCGGCCTCCGCCCGGGCCGATCTCGATCGGGCGGGGATCACCGCGCTGTGTGACGGCGTGTGGCTCTCGGCGGCCGTCGGGCTCTCGAAGCCGGACCCGGCGTTCTTTCGCGTGGCGCTCGACGCGTGGGCACTGGCGCCGGCCCGCGTCGCCTACGTCGGCGACCGCCCGGACAACGACGTCGCCCCCGCGAAGACGCTCGGCCTGACGGCGGTGCGCCTCCGGCGCGGGCCGCACGCCGACCAGGCCGCCCGGACGGACCCCGAGCGGGCCGACGTCGAGGCCGCGGACCTCACGGACGCCGCTCGACAGCTCGTCGCGTGGGGGGCGTCGCTGGACGGCGCGTGAGCGGCAGCGCTCGTGCTAGGGTGTGGCATCACAGCCGCCCATGAGCGCCGAGTGACGAGGCCTGTCGTGTTCCCGCCCTTCCGTCGCGCGGTCCGGCCGACCCGTGCGGGAGCTCTGCCGGAGTCATGACGGCGGCGGCTCGATCCGACCTCCTGGAGTCGTCGTCGCGCCCCGCCCGCCCGGGCGGCCTGGAGTGCAGCGTCGTCGTCCCCGTCTACAACAGCCAGGCGACGCTGCCGACGCTGATCGACCGTCTCGCCGCCGTGCTGCCCGGGGTCGCCGACCGCTTCGAGGTGATCCTGGTCGACGACGGGAGCCGCGACGCGTCCTGGGAGGCGATCGGCCTGGCGGCGCGGAAGCACGCGTGGGTGCGAGGCCTCACCCTGATGCGGAACTACGGCCAGCACAACGCGCTCCTGGCCGGGATCCGCGCCGCGCGCTACGCCGTCACGGTGACGATGGACGACGACCTCCAGCACCCGCCGGAGGAGATCCCGCGCCTGCTGGCGACGCTCGCCCAGGGCAACGATCTCGTCTACGGCACGCCCACGCAGACCCAGCGGGGCCTCTGGCGGCGTCTGTCGTCGCGGGTCGCGAAGTGGTGGCTGCACCGCGTGCTGGGAGTCGCCATCGCCTCGCGGGCCAGCGCCTTTCGGGCGTTCCGGACCGTGCTGCGCGACGGCTTCGCCCACTACGAAGGGCCGGCGGTCGCCATCGACGCGCTCCTCGCGTGGTCGACGACCCGCACCGCCTCGGTGGACGTCCGGCACGACCCACGCCGCCACGGGCGATCGCAGTACAGTTGGCTCAAGCTCGCCCGGCTGATGCTCGATCTGACGACCACGTTTCGCGCGTGGCCGCTGCGCCTCGCCAGCCTCATTGGATTCATCGTGATGCTGGGCGGACTCGGCACCTTCGCCTTCGTGCTCCTCTCGTACCTCGCGACCGGCCGGCCCCTGTCGGTCTTCCGATTCCTGGCTTCGGTCCTGGCGATCTTCTCCGGGGCTCAGCTGCTCACGCTCGGCATCATGGGAGAGTACGTGGCCCGGATCCACCATCGCGTGCTGCGTGAGCCGGCGTACGTGGTGCGAGAGCGGATCGGCGACCCCGTCGACGGCGATGGCTGAGGTCTCGATTCATCCCCTCGACGAGGACCGCCCGGAATGGGGACAGGGTGTTCGTCGTGCCGTGGGACACGGAGATCTTTGGATTTCCGGTCGGCACGTACGAGCCCGGGGAGTCCAGCGCTCTTCGGGCTGACCCGGAGGCCCTCGGCGCGCGACTCCGCGCGTGGACGTCGACGCACCGGGTCGAGCTCGTCTCCTGCACGGTTCCCGCGGACGACCGGATTTGGCGGTCGCTCATGCCCGCGCTGGGGTTCGTGTGCGTGGAGCAGACCCTGGACGTCGGGCGTCGCATCCAGACGTACGATGCGTCACCCCCGTCGCGCCCGGTGCGGCTCGCCACCGTGGACGACCATCCGCAGATCGAGGAGATCGCCGGACACACCTTCCGTCACGGGCGCTACCATGCGGACCCCCGCTTCCCGCCTGACCTGGCGGACCGTCGCTATCGCCACTGGGTCCGGAGCGCCTGCACCTCGACGGACCCGGCGGACCGCGTGTACGTCGTCGGCAAGCCGGGCGCCATCAAGGGCTTCTACCAGCTGAGGCTTGTCGAGGACCGTGCGGAGGTCGGCATCATGGGGATGACCGAGTCGGCCAAGGGCACGCCAGCCGCGCTGGATCTCTTTACGGGCATGCAGCTTGATCTGAAGGCCCTCGGCACCCGGTGGATCACGGCCAAGCTCTCGGCTGGCAACACGCGCATCATGAACCTGGTCGCACACTTCGGGTGGCGGTTCCGGAACCCCCAGGCGACCTTTCACTGGCACGCGCCGGATGCCCCGCACCTCCTGCCTCCGGGAGTGATCCCCGGGTGAGGGCGGTCAGGCGACCCAGTACCAGTGGGTGTAGAGGATCGTGAGGAGCGCCAGCAGTAGCGTGGAGAAGACCACCGCGGCGGCGAATGCCAGCCGGCTCTCGAGGGCGAGCGCCCAGGCCAGGAACGCGGGGAAGGCCGGCAGCACGTAGCGGCCCCAGCCGCCCGGCTGGAGGACGCCGGACGCCACGATCAGCAGGGCGAAGACGCCCCAGGCGAGGGGCTGCCGCCGGAAGACGGCGACGAGCGAGCCGAGGCACAGCGCCGCCGCGAGGAGGTTCAGGTTGTACACCACGGGGAACTGCCCGGTGCGGCAGGTTCTCGAGCGAGCGCATGGCTCGCACGGCTCGCTCGACGGGCTTCAGGCTGAATCCCCCCTGCCACCAGCCCGCCACCCGCGTCGCCTTGAACGCGAGCCACGGGTCGCCGAACTGGATCCCGAGGTACGCGTAGAAGAGAAAGGGCCCGAGCGCGGCGAGGCCGATCCAGAGAACGTCCGGCCGCACGTTGCGGACGTCGTAGCGGGCGCGGTCGAGGTAGAGGAGTCCCAGCGCGGGCGCGAGGGCGACTCCGGGCGCTCGCGTGGCCCCGCAGAGGAGCGCGCAGATCGAGGCGGCCGCCCAGCGCTCCCGCTCGGCGAGGTACAGGGAGCCGACCGCCAGGAGCAGGAAGAGGCTCTCCGAGTACACGGCGCTGAAGTAGAAGGAGAAGGGGAAGACCGACAGCAGGAGTATGCAGCGGAGCGCCGCGTCTCCTCCGAAGCGCTCCCGCACCATCCGATGCAGCAGGATCAGCGCCGCGAGGAACGCGAGGTTCGAGACCAGGATCCCCGCCGCCAGCGGGCTCAGGCCCGACAGGCTCGCGAGCCGCATGGTCAGGGGGTACAGGGGGTAGAACGCGAGGTTCCGCTGGCCGGTCGGCCCGACGGCCTGGTCGACGTAGCCGTGGGTCGCGATGTGGCGGTACCACCCGGCGTCCCACCGCGTCCAGCCGTCGAGCCAGAGGTTCTCGGGGAACCCCCGCCAGGGAGCCCCGCTCGGGGTCGCGACGCTGGGATCGGTGTTGAGCGGGAGGACGGCCAGGCTCAGGTACGCGAGCAGGAAGAGCGCCCCGCGGGTGACGGCGAAGACGAGGAGGGGCTCGCGGCTCTCGCGCATGCCCCGTCCCAGAACGCCCAGGAGACCCCTCATTCGTCCGGGAACACGCGGTCCGGCGGGTGTCTCAGGGCGTCAGCCGTCGAACGCGCGCAGGCTTTCCAGCACGTAGCCCTGCTCCGTCTCGCCGAGATCGTTGTAGAAGGGGAGGCGGAGCACGCGGTCGCTCAGATCTTCCGTCACCGGGCAATCTCCGGGCTTGCCCCCGAAGCGCTGGCCCATCTCGGACAGGTGCAGGGGAAGGTAGTGGAAGACCGCCAGGATTCCGCGCGCCTTGAGATGGGCGATGAGCCGCGTCCGCTGCTCGAGCGACGCGGTGGCGAGATAGAAGAGGTGGTACGGCTGCCGGCAGTGGTCGGGGACGGAGGGAAGTCCGATGCCGCGCGCGCCGGCCCACTCGGGGAGCTCCCGCGCATAGCGCTCCCAGATCCGGCGCCGCTTCGCCTGGATCTCCGCGCGCCGCTCGAGCTGACCGTACAGGAACGCCGCCAGGATGTCGGACGGCAGCGCGCTCGAGCCCACGTCCACCCAGGTGTACTTGTCCACGAGACCGCGGAACATGCGGCTCCGGTTGGTCCCCTTCTCGCGGATGATCTCGGCGCGCTCGGCGTGGCGCTCGTCGTTGATGACGAGCGCGCCCCCTTCGCCGCAGCTGATGTTCTTCGTCTCGTGGAAGCTCAGCGCGGCCAGGCTCCCGAAGGTGCCGAGCGGCCGGCCCCGGTACTCGCCGAAGAGACCCTGCGCGTTGTCCTCGACCACCGCGAGCCCGTGCCGCTTCGCGACCGCCATGATCGCGTCCATCTCGCAGCCGACGCCGGCGTAGTGCACGGGCATGATCGCCCGCGTGCGCGGCGTGACCAGGGCCTCCAGCAGGCGCTCGTCGAGGTTCAGCGTGTCCGGGCGGATGTCGACGAAGACCGGGCGCGCCCCGCGGAGCACGACGGCGTTCGCCGTCGAGACGAACGTGAACGACGGCATGATGACCTCGTCGCCCGGCCCGAGGTCGAGGAGCAACGCGGCCATCTCGAGCGCGGTGGTGCAGGACGTGGTCAGCAGGACCCGCGGCGCGCCCAGCAACTCCTCGAGGAGGAGGCGGCACTTCTCCGTGAACACGCCGTCGCCGGAGATCCGGCCCGACTCGACCGACTCCTGGATGTAGCGGAGCTCGTTGCCGGCAAGACCTGGACGGTTGAATGGAATCCGGTAAGAGGTCATGCGCCCAAGGCGGAGAATACCTTACCCGGCGGCCTGACCGCCAGGTAGAGGCGGGCCGGCGCCACGCTGTCGACTACAGTTCGGCGAGGTCCTCGCCGACGGTTATCGGGCCGCTGAACTGGCGACGGGCTCGAGCCATGAGATCGGCGGGATCGGAGCCCGGCATGAGGTGCGTGAGGACGAGGTGGCGGGCCCGGGCCCGGGCCGCGACCTCGCCGACTTCGTCCGGCCCCGTGTGATAGGCCTGCAGGTCGCGCACCTTCGCCTCCCGCGTCGGCCAGCCGCAGCCCGGGGTCCAGGCCGCGTGCGTCATGTCGGTGCACTCGTGGATCAGGAGGTCGACGTCGCGGGCGTGCCGGACGAGGCTCTCGCAGGGGCGCGTGTCGCCCGAGATCACGACGCGGCGCTCGCGCGTCTCGAAGTGGAAGCCGAACGCCGGCTTCACGGGCTCGTGCTCCACCAGGAAGGCCGTGACGGCGAGGCCCTCGCGCGCGAGGACGCGCCCCTCCTCGATCTCGGTGACGGCGACCCGAGGCGGCTCGCGATCGTGCATGTGGGCCCGGCGCACCTCGACATCCCAGCGCCACAGGGCGAGCAGTCGCTCCACGTGGGCGGCCGTGCCCGCCGGGCCGAGGACCTCGAGCGGCGCGTTCTCTCCGACGATCCAGCGCGTCAGCACGAGATGACCCAGGTCGATGACGTGGTCCGAGTGGAGATGCGTCAGGAGCACCGTGCGGAGCTGGCTCGTCCGGACGCCGGCGCGGAGCAGCTGGACGGCGACCCCGGAGCCGGCGTCCACGAGGAGGATCTCGCCGCCGGCGCGGACGAGCGTGGCGGGCCCGCGGCGCGACGGGTTCGGCGGGGGACACCCGGTCCCGAGCAGCGTGACCTGCATTGTCACGGCCTGGCCCTCCTCCCGCGTCAGCCGTACCACGTGGCGAGGCAGGGCGGCAAGGGCGTGCCGGGCCGGCGGCGCCGCGGCGCGGCCCTTGACTCGATCCTGGCCGCCCCTCGATAGTAGGGGCCACTCGTAGAGGGTTCGGTGCTCCAATACGCGGCGTCCCGCGTCCTGTGGCTGGCTCCGACGCTCCTGGCCATGGCGCTCGTGACCTTCCTGGTGATGCATGCGACGCCGGGGAGTCCGCTCGACCCCGTGGCAGAAGGGGCCAATCCTCTGCCTCCCGAAGCCCAGAAGAACCTGGCCCGGGCCTACGGCCTCGACAAGCCGCTCTACCAGCAGTTCCTCATCTTCGTGGGCAAGGCGGTCCGCGGCGATTTCGGCCAGTCCTTCGTCTACAAGACGCGGACCGTCAGCGAGATCATCGTCGCGACGTTCCCCGTCTCGCTCCTGCTGGGGACGATGGCCTTCGTGCTGGCGGTCGTCGGGGGGCTGTCGCTCGGCATCCTCGGCGCCGTGCACCAGAACCGGGCGTGGGACTACGTCTCGGTCAGCCTGGCGACGTTCGGCGTGGCCGTCCCCAACTTCGTCCTGGCCGTCTTCGCGATCATCCTCTTCTCCTTCATCATCCCGCTCTTTCCGACGGGAGGGTGGGACTCGCCCCGGAACTGGGTGCTGCCGACCCTCACCCTGGCCCTCGCACCCATGGGCCTGGTCGCTCGCTACACGCGCGCGAGCATGCTCGAGGTGATCCGGTCGGACTACACGCTCACCGCCCGATCGAAGGGGCTCGCCGAGCGCCCGGTCATCTTCAAGCACGCGCTGAAGAACGCGCTGATCCCCATCGTCACCCTGCTCGGCCCGCTGTTCGCCGCCATCGGCACCGGCTCGTTCTTCGTGGAGGCCATCTTCCGGGTGCCGGGGATGGGCCAGTTCTTCGTCCTGTCGATGACGGGGCGCGACTATCCGATGATCATGGCGGTCGTCCTCGTGTACGGCGCGTTCCTCGCGGCGATGAACCTGGTCGTCGACCTGGCCTATGGCGCTCTCGACCCCCGCATCCGGTACCAGTAGTCTGCGGGCCGAAGGCCTCCTGGCTCCCGCCGACGCGGCGAGCCGTGGGCGGGCCGAGTCGTCGGGGCTGTGGCGGGACGCCGTCCGGCGCCTCCTGCGGAACCGCCTTGCCGTCGCCGGTGGGGCCGTGGTCATCATGCTGTGCCTCGTCGCGCTCCTGGCCGACGTCTTGGCGCCGCTGCCCTACACGAAGACGAACTTCGGACGCCTGAACGAGCCGCCGTCTCGCGACTACCCGCTCGGGACCGACCAGCTCGGCCGCGACCTCCTGTCCCGGATGATCTACGGCGCCCGCGTGTCGATGCTGGTGGGGCTGGGCGCCCAGGTGATCGTCGTGCTGATCGGCGTGCCGATCGGGGCCCTGTCCGGCCAGCTGGGCGGGCGCGCGGACGTGGTGCTGATGCGCTTCGTGGACGTGATGTACGCGTTTCCCAACCTGCTCTTCGTGATCCTCGTCATGTCCATGCTGGGCGCGGGGCTGATGAACATCTTCATCGCCATCGGGCTCACCGGGCTGGGTCGGCATCGCCCGGCAGACGCGGGGCCAGGTGCTGGCGCTCCGGGAGAAGGAGTTCGTCGAGGGGGCCCGCGCGCTGGGCGCGGGATTCGGGCGCGTCCTGCTCCGCCACGTCCTGCCGAACGCGCTCACGCCGATCGTCGTCGCCGTCACGTTCGGGATTCCCCAGGCGATCTTCACCGAGGCGGCGCTGTCGTTCATCGGGGTGGGGATCAATCCGCCGACGCCGTCCTGGGGGCAGATGGTCGGGGAGGGGCAGCAGTACCTCCGGACCTACTGGCACCTCTGCGTCTTCCCGTCGATCGCCATCGGTCTCACGATGCTGTCGTTCACGTTCCTGGGCGACGGGGTCCGGGATGCGCTGGACCCGAAGCTCAAGTAGCGGCGAACTTCAAACCCCAACAAAGGAGGCACCTCCATGAGGCGACCGATCTCCGACCGAGAGCTGGAGCTCCTGTCCGAGCGGCTGGGCGCGGTGGGCATCGGGCGCCGCGGCTTCCTCCGGGTCGCGGCCGGGCTGGCCGCCATGGGCGCGGCCGGCTTCAACGCCCGGCCGGCGTCGTCGGCGCCGAAGCTCGCGCCGGGCGAGAAGCTCGCCAAGGAGCAGGCCTTCCGGTACGGGCGGCGGCGGCTTCGCGTTCTCGCAGGTCGACCCGTCGAGCCACGACTTCAACCGGGACCTCTACTGCAACGGCGTGGCCTCGCTCTGGGCCGGCCTCATGAAGTTCACCGCCGACTTCCAGGCGGTGCCCCACGTCGCCAGCAAGGTCACCTCGAACGCCGACGGGTCGGTCTGGACCTTCACGATCCGCAAGGACTCGAAGTGGTCCGACAACGGCCCCTGCACGGCCCGCGACTTCGAGTACTCCTGGAAGCGCCAGCTGGATCCGGCCACGAAGGCGCCGTACGCCGCGTTCCTCTACGACATCAAGAACGGCGAGGCCTACAACAAGGGCCAGATCACCGACGCGGGGCAGGTGGGCGTCAAGGCGAAGGACGACTGGACCCTCGAGGTCACGCTCGAGGGGCCGCGCGGCTACTTCCCGGTCCTCTCCGCCTACCTGGCGGCCCTGCCGGGGCACAAGGCGTCCATCGAGAAGCACGGCGACAAGTGGACGGAGCCCGGGAACATCGTCTCCAACGGGCCGTTCGTGCTGGAGACGTGGGACCACGGCAAGCAGATGATCCTCAAGAAGAACCCGAACTTCTTCGGCGCGAAGGAGGTCACCCTCGAGAAGGTGGTCATCCCGATCATCCCGTTCGCGGCCGGCGTCTTGCCGTACGAGAACAACGAGATCGACCTCACGATCCTGCAGGCCGCCGACCTGAAGCGCTTCCAGGACAATCCCAAGGTCGCGCCCGAGGTGTTCCGCTACCCGTATCCGGGGACCTGGTACCTCACGCCCCAGGTGACCAAGCCGCCCTTCGACAACCTGAAGGTCCGGAAGGCCCTCGGCCACGCGATCGACCGCGAGTCGGTCGCCAAGGTCGCCCAGGGGTTCTCGCTGCCCGCCCACTGCATGATCCCGCCGGGCTTCCCGGGGTACCTCGAGGACAAGAAGACCCGCGACCTTCAGAAGTTCGACCCGAAGCTCGCGATGGCGGCGCTGAAGGGCACGCCGTACGAGGGCGGCAAGAACTGGCCGAAGATCGTGCTCTCGATGCGCCAGGAGGCGCTCCAGTCGCAGCCCATGGCCGAGGCGGTGCAGGCCATCCTCCTCGAGAACCTCAACATGAAGACCGAGCTCGAGGTCCTGGAGCAGCGCGTCTTCCGGGAGCGGCTCTGGAAGCAGGATCTCCAGCTGGTCTGGATCCGCTGGTTCATGGACTACCCCGATCCCCACAACGAGTACTTCGACACCTTCTACTCGAAGCGGACGACCGGCAAGCGCCAGGCGTGGGGGAACGAGGCGTTCGACAAGGAGCTCGAGGCCGGCCGCGACACGCGGGACGCCAAGAAGCGCCTGGAGAACTACGCGAAGGCGGAGGAGATCCTCCAGAGCGACGGCGGCTACGTCCCGGTGGCGTGGGTCGTCCGGTACGCGGTGGCCAAGCCGAACGTGCGCGGCATCGAGAAGAACCGGGCGGGGGAGCAGGTCATCGAGGGCAACATCTACAACGACATGCTGACCCATCTCTACATGGTCGAGCGCGGCTGAGGCGGCGCCGCCCGCCGGGGGGCCTGAGGACGGCTCTCCGGCGGGCGGCCGGGCCCGGGCGGGGGCTTTCGGCGCCGGGCGGCTCGAAACCGAAACGTCACGATGCGCCCGTGGCGGCCGTCCCGGCCGTCGGCTAGAATGAGGGCGCTCGAATCCCTTGTCGACGCCCACACACGCACAGCCAGGAGGAGACGCGAATGCTCGGATGGAGACTGCCCAGGGTGTGGTCGGTGGCGCTTGCCCTCGTTGTCGGCGCGGCCCTGGTCGGGCTCGGCGCGGGCGCGGCCGGCGCGAAGACGACCCTGACCGTGTACACGGCCGTCGAGGCGGACGACCTGAAGAAGTACGCCGCCCGCTTCAACGAGGATCATCCGGACATCGAGATCAAGTGGGTCCGTGATTCCACGGGTGTCGTGACCGCCAAGCTCCTGGCCGAGAAGGCCAACCCCCAGGCGGACGTGATCTGGGGCCTGGCCGCGACGAGCCTGCTCGTGCTTGAAGCCCGAGGGCCTGCTCCTGCCGTACGCGCCCAAGGGGCTCGAGAAGCTCGACGCCAACTTCCGGGACAAGGACAACCCGCCGGCGTGGGTCGGGATGGACGCCTGGGTGGCGGCGATCTGCTTCAACACGACGGAGGCGGCGAAGAAGAACCTCCCCAAGCCGACGTCCTGGAAGGACCTGACCAAGCCGGTCTACAAGGGCCAGATCGTGATGCCGAACCCCGCCTCCTCCGGCACCGGCTTCCTGGACGTGTCGAGCTGGCTCCAGCTCTTCGGCGAGGCCGAGGGCTGGAAGTACATGGACGCCCTCCACCAGAACATGGGCGTCTACACCCACTCCGGGTCCAAGCCGTGCGTGATGGCGGGGCAGGGCGAGTACCCGATCGGCATCTCCTTCGAGTTCCGGGCGGCGCGCGTGAAGAAGCAGGGGGCGCCGGTCGACATCATCTTCCCGGAGGAGAAGTCGGGCTGGGACATGGAGGCCACCTCCATCGTGAAGGGGACCAAGAACCTCGAGGCGGCCAAGACGCTGGTCGACTGGTCGGTGAGCGAGAAGGCCATGAAGCTCTACAACGAGGGGTACGCCGTCACGGCGATCACGAGCATCGCGCAGCCGGTCGAGGGCCTGCCCGCCAACATGCCCCAGCACATGGCCAAGAACGATTTCCAGTGGGCCGCGACCAACCGCGCCAAGATCCTCGCCGAGTGGGAGAAGCGGTACGGCTCGAAGTCGGAGCCGAAGAAGTAGCCGGATCCCGACCGGTTCCGGCGGGGGCGGTCGCGCGGCGGCCGCCCCCGCCCCACGCCGGTGAGCCTTCGGTGACCGCATCGCCCACATCCAAATGACCGAGCGCGCCGCGACGGGGCGTCCGCCCTATCTCCGGATCCGCGAGCTGTCGAAGCGATTCGGGGACTTCACCGCCCTCGATCGGATCTCCCTCGACATCCACGAGGGCGAGTTCGTCTGCTTCCTGGGACCGTCCGGCTGCGGGAAGACCACGCTCCTCCGCGCCATCGCGGGCCTGGATCCCCAGACGCACGGGCGCATCGAGCAGGCCGGCCGCGACATCTCGACGCTGCCGGCCTCGAAGCGCGACTTCGGGATCGTCTTCCAGTCCTACGCCCTGTTCCCGAATCTCACGGCGGCGCGGAACGTCGCCTACGGGCTCGAGAACGCGGGCCTGCCCCGGGCGCGGATTCAGGCTCGGGTGAAGGAGCTGCTCGAGATGGTGGGGATCCTCGAGCAGGGCGACAAGTACCCGGCGCAGCTCTCGGGCGGGCAGCAGCAGCGCGTGGCGCTCGCGCGGGCCCTCGCCACGTCGCCGGGCCTCCTGCTCCTCGACGAGCCCCTGTCGGCCCTCGACGCCAAGGTGCGCATCCACCTCCGGCACGAGATCCGGCAGCTCCAGCGCCAGGTGGGCGTGACGACGATCATGGTCACGCACGACCAGGAGGAGGCCCTGACGATCGCCGATCGGATCGTGGTGATGAACCGCGGCGTGATCGAGCAGATCGGCACCCCGGTCGAGGTCTACCGCCGGCCGGCCTCCGCGTTCGTCGCGGACTTCATCGGCGTCATGAACTTCATGCCGGCCGCCTTCGTCCGTCCCGGTACGGTCCGGCTCGGCGGGCTCGAGCTCGCCTGCGACGTCGACGGCTTCGCCGCCGGCACCGGCCTGACCGTGGCCATCCGACCCGAGGACGTCCGCGTGCACGGCGTGACCGGAGGCGAGGAGAACGTGGTCCTCGCGCACATCAAGGCGATGGAGTTCCTGGGCTCCTTCTTCCGGGTCGACCTGGCCGGCGACGCGCTGGACGGCGTGACGCTCCGGGCGGATCTGGCGGTGGATCTGGTCCGCCGCCTCGATCTCGCCGAGGGGCAGAGCCTGACCGTGCTGCTGCCGCGGCGGCGACTTCGCGTCTACCCGGGCCCCTCGGCCCTCGCCTGAGCGGCGAGGCCGGAGGATAATGGCCCCAGAGTCCGGGCGGTAAGAGGTTCTTGGCAGGAGCCACCGTCCTCCCGGAATATCGGAACGGGTGGGTCTCCCCGGCCGGTGTCGGCCGGAGTAGCGTCGCCCAGGGAGGGAACGTCGCGTGACCACGGTGATCCGGACGGTGTGCGCCCACGATTGCCCCGACATGTGCTCGATCCTCGCCCACGTCGAGGACGGACGGCTGACCCGCGTCGAGGGTGACCCCGACCAGCCGTTCACGGCCGGCTTCGTGTGCGCGAAGGTGCGCCGCGAGCCCGAGATGGTCCACTCGGCCGAGCGCGTGCGGACGCCGCTCCGGCGCACCGGGCCCAAGGGAAGCGGGCAGTTCGCGCCGGTCAGCTGGGACGCGGCCCTCGACGAGCTGGTGGAGCGCTGGCAGGCGATCCTCCGCGCCGACGGGCCGCTCGGGATCCTCGGCTACTGCTACAGCGCCCATCAGGGGCAGCTGAACCGCTGGCTTCCGATGGCGCTGTTCCACGCTCTCGGGACGACGCGGCTCCAGCCCGGGACCATCTGCGACACGTGCGCCGACGTCGCGTGGGAGGCGACCTGCGGGCCCGTGGGGGGCGCCGATCCGGAGGCGATGCTCGACTCCGACCTGATCGTCTCGTGGAGCGCCGACCTGGTCACGACCGCCGTCCACGCGTGGGCGAAGGTGGAGGAGGCGCGGCGGCGGGGGGCGCAGCTGGTCGTGATCGACCCGCGCCGGAGCCGCACCGCGGCCCAGGCCGACTGGCACGTCGTCCCGCGAATCGGCACCGACGCGGCGCTGGCGCTGGGGATGATGCACGTCCTCGTCCGCGAGGGGCTGGCCGACCGTGAGTACCTCGGGCGGGAGACGCTGGGGTTCGAGCGGCTCGAGCGCGAGGTGCTGCCGCGCTTCGCGCCCGACCGCGTGGCGGCGATCACGGGCCTGCCGGCCGCCGACGTCGAGCGGCTCGCCCGCCTCTATGGCCGGGCCCGGGCCCCGTACATCCGGATCGGCTTCGGGATGTCGCGCAGCACTCAGGGCGGTCAGGGCGTCCGCGCCGTGGCCGCCCTGCCGGCCGTCGTCGGCGCCTACGCGAAGCGGGGCGGGGGCGCGCTCCTGGCCACCGTGGGCGGCTTCGGCTTCTCGTTCGAGGCGGTGCGCCGCCCGTCGGGCCCCGCCCAGACGCGGCTGGTCAACCACTCGCGCCTGGGTCAGGCGCTCCTCGAGCTCCGGGATCCGCCCATCCGGGCGCTCTTCGTCGCGGCGAACAACCCGGCCGTGACCTGCCCTGACGCCGGGACCGTCCGCCAGGCGCTCGCCCGCGACGACCTCTTCACCGTCGTGCACGACCCGTTCCTCACCGACACGGCGCGCTACGCGGACCTGGTGCTGCCGGCGACCACCTACCTCGAGACCGAGGACCTCTTCCGCGCCTACGGCGCGTACTACCTGCAGTTCGCGCCGCGCGCGATTCCGCCCCAGGGCGAGGCCTGGTCCAACGTCCGCCTCGCGCAGGAGCTGGCGCGACGCTTCGGCGTCGGCGACGCCGTCTTCGGGATGACGACGGAGGAGCTGGTCCGCACGGCCTTCGTCGGCGCGACCGGCCCGGTGGCGAGCGTCGACCCCGACGCGCTCCGGACGGCCGGGCCCGTGAAGATCGATCCGTACCCGGACGGCCAGCGGTTCAAGACGCCGTCGGGCAAGCTCGAGTTCTACTCGGCGGCGCTCGCCGCCCAGGGGCTCCCGCCCATGCCCGACTGGAGCGAGGATCCCGAGGAGACGGCGCTCGGCCGGCGCTGGCCGCTCCGCCTCCTCACCGCGCCCGGCTACTTCCAGAGCCACACGGCCTTCTCGGGGAACCCGGCGCTCCGGCGGCGCGAGGGGGTCCCGGTCGTCGTGCTGCACCCGGTCGATGCCGAGCGCCGGGGGCTCCGCGCCGACGACGGCGTCGAGCTCTTCAACGACCTGGGCCGGGTGGGCATGCGCCTCCGGGTCTCCGACGAGGTGGCGCCGGGCGTCGCGCTGGTGCCCGGGCAGCGGCCGGCCGGCGAGGCGGTGTCCGGGACCGTCAACCTCCTGTGCAGCGACCGGCTGTCGGACCTCGGCGAGGGCGCGACCTACCAGAGCACCTTCCTCGACGTTCGTGGGTCAGGCCTTGTTTCCATACAATTCAGGCGAGGAGGAGAGTCTGTTGGAAGTCAAGGCCTGACCCCGCGCTCGCTCGAGTGTCGACGTCGGCCTGACCCCGTGCGCTGGAAGCGGACGCTGACCGCGGTCGGGGTGCACGCGGAGGGCGAGTACGCCAAGGTGGTGACGGGCGGGGTCGTCGACGTGCCGGGCCGGACCATGTTCGACAAGATGCAGTGGCTCGAGCGCCACGACGACGGGCTCCGGAAGTTCCTCCTGTTCGAGCCGCGCGGGGCGGCCGTCCACAGCGCGAACATCGTGCTGCCGTCCCGCAACCCGAAGGCGGCGCTCGGCTACGTGATCATGGAGTCGACCGAGTACCCCCCGATGTCGGGCTCCAACACGATCTGCACGGTGACCGCCATCCTCGAGACGGGCATCCTCCCGATGCGGGAGCCGGAGACGCGGCTCACGCTCGAGGCGCCGGCGGGGCTCATCGACGTGACCTGCCGCTGCGAGGGCGGGCCGGGTCCTCCAGGTGAAGTTCCGCAACGTGCCGGCGTTCGTCCAGCATCTGGACGCGCCCGTCGAGGTCGCGGGGATCGGCACCGTCACGCTCGACGTCGCGTACGGGGGCATGCACTACGCCCTGGTCGACGCGGCGCGGCTCGGGTTCCGGATCACGCGCGGACGAGGCGCGGGACATCTGCGGCGTGGGCGAGAAGATCCGGGCGGCCGCCCGCGAGCAGCTCCGCGTCGTCCATCCCGAGAACCGGCGGATCCGCGACGTCTCGATCACCGAGTTCATGGGCCCGCTCCGCCGGCGGGGCCGTGGCCTGACCGCGCGCAACACGGTCGTCGTGTCGCCGGGCCGGCTCGACCGCTCGCCGTGCGGCACCGGGACGTCGGCCCGGCTGGCGGTGATGCACGCGCGGCGGCAGATCCGCCGGGGCCAGCCGTTCGACCACGAGTCCGTCATCGGCAGCCACTTCCTCGCCGAGATCGTCGGCCTCACGCGCGTGGGCGGGAAGCCGGCGGTCGTCACCACGGTGGCCGGCCGCGGCTACGTCACCGACATCGGCCAGTACGGCTGCGACCCCGAGGACCCGTTCCCCGAGGGCTACACCCTCTCCGACACCTGGCTCCGCGCGATCTGATCGGGGTCAGACTTTCACTTCCCGACATTTCGTGGCGGCGACGGGCTATCGACCGATGAAATGTCGGGAAGTGAAAGTCTGACCCCGTAGGGGCCGAGGGCGGCGGCGTAGCGGGTGGCGGATTCGAGGCCGAAGGGGGTGGGGGGCAGGGCCGGCGGGCGGTCGTGGACCTCGGGGAGACCGAGGCGGCGCGCCGTGACGCGCTTCCCGTAGCAGAGGAAGGTCTCGATCGACTGCATCAGGAAGACGATGAGGGGGAGGATCCCGCGGTAGAGCCGCTCGGCCTCCGCCTCGTCGTCGGCCCGGCCCGTCCGCATCAGCTCGAAGATCCGGACCTGGACGTCGAAGCACTCCGGCGCCGGGATGAGCCCGACGCAGCCCGCCCGGATGTTGTCCGGCAGCTCGAGGCCGCCGCGCCCGTTCAGGACCCGGAACACGCCGTCCGTCTCCTCGATCAGCCGGCGGATCACGACCGCCGGCCCCTCGCCCTTCAGGAGGCAGACGTTCGGATGCTGGCGCGCCAGCTCGCGGAGCCCGGCATTCGATAGGGCCACACCCAGGTAGCCCGGCGCGTTCTGGATGGCCACCGGCAGCGAGACCCCGTCCGCCACCGCGCCCAGGAAGCGCACGTACTCGAGCTCCGGGAGCCCGGCGACCGGCGGCGGCTGGAGGATGACCCAGCCGGCGCCGAGCCGCTCCGCCGCGCGGGCCATCTCGAGCTGCCCGCTCACGCTCGGCTCGGCCACGGTGACCGCGAGCGGCCTCCGCCCGGCCAGATCCTCGGCGACCCACTCGAGGAGCCGCCGACGCTCGCGGACGTCCAGCTTGCCCACCTCGGTGGCGAGGCCCATGACGGCCACGCCGTGCGCCCCGCCGGCCACGCAGGCGTCGAGCTCGCGGCGCATGGCCGACCGGTCCAGCTGGCCGGCCGCGTCGAAGAAGGCGTAGAGGATGGGCCAGATGCCGGCGATCGTCGAGGGATCCATGGCTGCGAGGCCTCCGCGCGGGACGGTGCGTTCCGGGGGCCATGGTAGACGGGGCGCGACGGAGCCGGCAAGCGCGCCGGCTCGGCGCTCGCCGGTCGGGGACGGGCGCGCCTCGCTGCCCGGCGACCGGCCCGTTGCGGGGCGCGCCGCCGCTCGGGTATGGTGGCGCCATGCCCGCCGCCCCACGGGGAGCCCCGCCATGGCTCACGTGAGCGCCGCGCCGGCCCTCGGCCATCCGGGGGCGGCCGCCGCCGTCGTCAGGCAAGAGGCATCGCGCGACGACTGGCTGATGCGGGCGTTCCTCGGGCTGATCGGCCTCTACCTTGTCGTCATGCTGGCGGTCCCGCTCGGCATCATGCTGGTCAAGAGCGTCCAGGACTCGCGGGGGGCGTTCGTCGGGCTGGCGAACTACGTGCGCTACTTCCAGACCCCGGCGCTCGCCCAGTCGATCGCCAACAGCCTCTTCGTGTCCGTCCTCAGCACGCTCATCACGGTCCCGCTCGCGTTCCTGTACGCGTACGCGCTGACCCGGAGCTGCCTGCCCTGGAAGCCGCTCTTCAAGACCGTGGCCCTCATCCCGATCCTGGTGCCCTCGCTGCTCCCCGGGCTCGCGCTCGTCTACCTGTTCGGCAACCAGGGCCTGGTCAAGGGCCTCCTGTTCGGCCACTCGATCTACGGCCCCATCGGGATCGTGATGTCCGAGGTCTTCTTCACGTTCCCGCACGCGCTCCTGATCATGGTGACGGCGCTGTCGCTCGCCGACGCCCGCCTCTACGAGGCGGCGACCGCCTTGCGGGCGAGCCGGCGGCGGATCTTCTTCACGGTGACCCTGCCGGGGGTGCGCTACGGGCTGATCAGCGCGACCTTCGTGGTCTTCGTGATGGTGATCACCGACTTCGGGGCGCCGAAGGTCATCGGCGGCCAGTACAACGTGCTCGCCACCGACGTGTACAAGCAGGTGATCGGGCAGCAGAACTTCGAGATGGGCGCCGTGGTGAGCGTGCTCCTCTTGCTGCCGGCGGGACTCGCGTTCTTCGTCGACCGCATGGTCCAGCGCCGCCAGGTGGCGATGCTGACGGTGCGGGCCGTGCCCTACGCGCCGCGGCCGAGCCCCGGGTTCGACGCGACGATGCTGGTCTACTGCGTGATCATCGGGGTCTTCCTCGCCGGCATCATCGCGGTGTCGCAGTTCGGCGCGCTGGTGAAGTTCTGGCCCTACAACCTCACGCCGACGCTCTTCCACTACGACTTCGATCAGAAGGGCGGCGGCGGGTGGCAGTCCTACTACAACTCCATCCGCCTGGGGCTCTACACGGCCGTGGCGGGGACGGCGATCGTCTTCGTGGGCGCCTACGTCGTCGAGAAGGCGCGAGGGCTCCGGTGGGGACGGACCTGGTTCCAGTTCCTCGCCATGCTGCCCATGGCCGTTCCCGGCATGGTGCTCGGCCTCGCGTACATCTTCTTCTTCAACGATCCCCGGAACCCCCTGAACGGCCTCTACCGGACCATGGCCATCCTCGTCATCAACACGGTCGTCCACTTCTACACGGTCGCGCACCTCACGGCGCTGACCGCCCTCAAGCAGATGGACCCGGAGTTCGAGACGGTGTCGATGTCGCTCCGGGTGCCGGTGTACCGGACCTTCTGGCGGGTCACGGTCCCGGTGTGCCTCCCGGCGATCCTCGACACCGGCATGTACCTGTTCGTGAACGCGATGACGACGGTCTCGGCCGTGGTGTTCCTCTACGGGCCCGCAGACGGAGCTGGCGTCGGTCTCCGTCCTGAACATGGACGACGCCGGCGACGTCGCGGCGGCGGCGGCGATGGCGATGATGATCTTCTACACGAACGTCGGCGCCCGGGTGCTGCACGCGGGACTGGCGAAGTGGCTCGATCGGCGGACCCAGGCGTGGCGGCGACGATGAGCGACGACTTCCGGCAGGCCGCGGAGGCGTCGGCACGAGCACAACGACGAGGAGGGGAGCATGAGCATGCGACGGGCGTTCCTGATGCTGGCAATGGCGTTCGTGGCCGGGCTGCCGGCCGCCGCGTGGGCGCAGAACTACCCGAGCCGGGCGATCGAGATCGTCGTGCCCTACGCCCCGGGCGGCGGCACCGACATCATGGTGCGCCAGATCGTCAAGGTGCTCGAGGAGCAGAAGCTCGTGTCCGTCCCCGTGACGGTCGCCAACCGCACCGGGGGCAGCGGCGTGGTCGGGAAGTCCTACGCGATCAACCGGCCGGCGGACGGCTACACGCTGGTCGCCGTCGACGCCGGCAACTGGCAGCAGGAGCTCCAGGGCAACGCGACCTGGAACTTCCGGAAGGACTTCACGTACCTGGCGCGCATGGTCACCGACGTGAACCTCCTGATCGTCCGGAAGGAGTCGCCCCACCAGACGCTCGAGGGCTTCCTCGCGGCGGCCCGGGCCAAGGGCAAGGGCGGGTTCCCGGTGGGCGGCACCAACGTCGGCCAGGTCGACCACATCGCCAACATCAACCTCAACAAGGCGGCGAAGGTCGACCTCACCTACGTGCCCTTCAAGAGCGGCGGCGAGGTGATGACGAACCTCCTGGGCGGCCACGTCGACGCGGCGTGGGCGAACCCGAACGAGTGCATCGGCCAGCTGGAGGCCGGGCAGGTGCGGGCGCTGGCGGTGGCCGACGAGGAACGCCTCAAGGGGCTCAACAAGATCGCCACGACGAAGGAGCAAGGAGTGGCGATGGTCAGCAACCAGTGGCGGGCCCTCGGCGGGCCGGGGAACCTCCCGAAGCCGGTGGTCGACTTCTGGGTCGGCGTGCTCGACAAGGTGCGGCAGACCGAGTCCTGGAAGAAGGGCTTCCTCGAGAAGAGCGTGCTCGAGGACGGCTGGCTGATCGGGGACGCGTTCCTCAAGGCGATCGACCAGGAGATGGAGGTCGACAAGGCGGTCTTCGCCGAGCTGGGCATGCTGAAGAAGTGACGCTCCCGGCATTGGCGGTTCCGGGTCCCGGAGCTCGCGCTTCGGGGCCCGGAACCGCCCGAGCCTCGACGTGAAGCTGACAGGCGACCGAGCGGTCGGGTTTGCGATGGCCCTGGTGGGTCTCGTCGCCGTTGCCCTGGGCAGCCAGCTCCGAGAGGGGACGGCGACCGGCGGGCCCGGGGCGAGATTCCTCCCGGTCCTGCTGGGGCTGATCGTGGCGGTCCTGGGGGTGGGCATCGCCCTCCGGCCGGGCGTCTCGGAGGGCGGGCGACGACGCGCCCGCTCCCGGCGGCGCGGGCCGGGTGGCGTGGACGCTGGGCGCCATCGTGGCGTACGTGCTCGCCCTCGGGCACCTCGGCTTCCTGCTGGCGACGGCGCCGTTCCTGGCGGTGCTCTTCGTAGCGTACGGCGAGCGGCGCTGGCCGGTCGTCCTCGCGGTGGCGCTCGGCGCGACCGGGGCCACGTACGCCCTGTTCGGGGTGTGGCTGGGAGTTCCTCTCCCTCGGGGCATCCTCGGCCCGTGACGGGGCCCTGCCGCCGCCCGTGAGCGACCTCCTCCAGCACCTGGCCTTCGGGTTCGGGGTCGCGCTGACCCCGGTGAACCTCCTCTACTGCGTCATCGGCGTCGTCCTGGGCACGGCGATCGGCGTCCTGCCCGGGATCGGTCCGGTGACGACCGTGGCCATGCTGGTGCCCATGACCTTCGGGATGAACCCGACCGCGGCGCTGATCCTGCTGGCGGGGATCTACTACGGCTCCCAGTACGGCGGCTCGACGACCGCGATCCTCATCAACACGCCGGGGGAGGCGTCCTCGGTGATGACGTGTCTCGACGGGTACCAGATGGCGCGCCAGGGTCGGGCGGGTGCTGCCCTCGGCATGGCGGCCATCGGCTCCTTCGTCGCCGGCACGACCAGCGTGGTGCTCCTGATGCTCTTGGCGCGGCCGCTCATCCGCGTCGCGCTCGAGTTCGGCCCGGCCGAGTACTTCGCGATCATGCTGCTGGCCCTCCTGACGCTCGGTGGGCTCACCGGAGAATCGGTCGCGAAGGGCCTCCTGATGGCGGCCTTCGGCCTCCTGCTCGGCACGGTCGGCGGCGATCCGATGACGGGGACGCCCCGGTTCACGTTCGGAGAGCCGAGCTTGCTCGACGGCCTGGAGTTCCTGCCCGTGACGATCGGTCTGTTCGCGGTGGCCGAGGTGCTGACCTCGTCGCGGCGCTCGATCGCGCAGGACGTCTACGCGCCGCCGATCCGGGGGGTCTTCCCGAGCCGCGCCGACTGGTGGGCCTGCCGCTGGACGCTCCCGCGCGCGAGCCTGCTCGGGTTCGTCGTGGGGGTCCTGCCCGGCGCCGGCGCGACGCTGGCCTCGATCCTGGCCTATCTCACGGAGAAGCGGCTCTCCCGCTATCCCGAGCGCTTCGGCACGGGCGTCATCGAGGGCGTCGCGGCGCCGGAGACCGCGAACAACGCGGCGAGCGGCGGCGCGCTCGTGCCGCTCCTGACTCTCGGTGTGCCGGGCTCGGGGACGACGGCCGTCATGCTGGGGGCGCTCATGCTCTGGGGCCTCCGGCCGGGGCCGCTCCTCTTCGAGAAGAACCCCGAGCTCGTGTGGGGCCTCATCGCCAGCATGTACATCGGCAACGTCCTCCTGCTGGTCCTCAACCTGCCGCTGATCGGGCTCTGGGTGAAGCTCCTCTTGGTGCCATCGCGCATCCTGATGCCCCTCATTCTCCTGTTCTGCTTCACGGGGACCTACGCGGTCGGCGCGAACCTGTTCGACCTGTGGGTGATGGTGGTCTTCGGCCTCGCCGGCTTCGTGCTCCAGCGCTACGGGTTCCCGGTCGCCCCGATCGTGCTGGGGCTCATCCTGGGGCCGATGCTCGAGACCCACTTCCGGCGGGCGCTCATCGTGTCGCGGGGAGACTACGGGATCTTCCTCCAGCGCCCGATCGCGGCGGCGCTCCTGGCGGTCGCCGCCCTCTATCTTCTCCTGCCGCTCTTGACGTGGGCCTGGCGGCGCCGGCGCATCGTCGCCGCGGCCGAAGGATAGGCCGCGAAGTCCCACCGGTCGCCCTGCCCACGCTCCGCTGACGCGCCGCTCCGACCCCTTCCGCACGCGGCCGGCCCCCCCGTTTTTGTCATGAAGGCTGCCACGGAGCGTCGTCGGCGCCGCCCCTCGCTCCGGGCCGGATCGGCCAGGATGCGAGGCGGCCACCTCGCCACGGGGCGGAACCTCGCATCGAAATGGTCGTCCTCGCCTTGACGCGACGCGCTACCACGCCGAGAGGCCGGGCGTGGCGCGGCTGTTGCTTGTCCTTCCGGCGGCGGAGGATCGTCCGCTCGACGTCTGCCACATGCGCGTCGTCGGTCCCCGAGGCGCTCCCGGGGCAGGCGGCGCTGACGCGCGGTCAGGGGAGGCACAGGCGGGATGGCGAAGGTCATGGTGGTGGACGACGCGATGTCCGAGGTCAAGCTCATGGAATCCATCCTTCGGGGAGCCGGCTACCACGTCGTCTCCTACGGCGACGGGGAGGGGCTGGAGCAGAAGGTCGTCAGCGAGCGTCCGGACGTGCTCCTCCTGGACATCGTGATGCCGAAGCGCAACGGCTACGAGGTCCTCCGGAGCCTGAAGAAGGACGCGGTGACGAAGGGCACGCCGGTCGTGCTCGTGTCGTCCAAGAACCAGTCGAGCGACGAGGCCTGGGGGCGGCGGCAGGGCGCCGACGAGTATCTCGGCAAGCCGTTCACCCCGGAGCAGCTCGTCAGCATGGTCCGCCGGTTCGTGCGCTAGAGGGAGAGAGCTGACGGTGACCAGCGCCGTCCCGCCCCCAGTCCCGCCGGTGAGAGCGTGCGTCTTCGCGCTGGCGGGCCAGCAGCTCGCCGCCGAGATCCGGCACACGCGCGAGGTCGTCGTCCTGTCCCGATCGCACCCCGGTTCCGGGGGCGCCCTCCCACATCCTGGGCGTCGCGAACCTGCGCGGCCACGTCGTTCCGATCGTCGACATCGCTCACCTCCTCGATCTCCCCGCGCGCCCCGCGAACGAGGCCGCCCGCACGGTGGTGCTGGAGGGCGCGGGGATCCAGATCGCGGTCCCGACCGACGAGGTGCTGGGGCTCGAGTCCTTCGACGACGTTCTCCCGGCGGACGAGGGAGACCGTCGCCCGCTCGGCGCGCTCGCCCTCGGGCGGCTCCGCCGGGCCGACGGGGTTGCGACGCTGCTGGACGTATCCCGACTCGTGGAGGCGGTTCGCGTGGGACCGCCGAGTCGACCCGATGCCTGACGACGATGGTGTGACCCCACATCGACCGGACGCCCGCTCGCGTGAGGCCCCGAGGCGCGCGCATCGCGAGGAGGCAACCATGGCCCCGACGGTGAAGGCAGAACGCAGGACGAAGGGCAGCTGGGATCCGCTCGAGACTGACGGCGCAGATGCTGCTGGTCGGTCTCGCCCCGCTCGTGGTGCTGGGCGCGCTCGGCTACCTCGTGCTCCGACGCACGACCGAGTCCTTCGACCAGAACCTCCAGGAGTCGGCGCAGCTGACGCTCACCAACGCCGCCAAGGATCTCGTGAGCCAGCTCGACGTGTACATGGAGGAGCGGGTGCGGGACGTGCTGACCTGGGCGTCCGACCCCGCGGTCGTGGACGGCGCGGTGCGCGCCGATGCGGCGGCCCGCCAGCAGGCATGGCCGGGCTACCCCGACGTCGCCCGTCAGCCCGAGACCATCAAGCGCATCGAGGTCGAGATGGCGGGGGTGCGCAGTCTCGGTGCGGGGTCCGTCGCGACCCAGTACCTCAAGGATCAGGTCGCGCGGTCCAAGGTCTTCAAGGAGGTCTTCTTCACGGACAAGAGCGGCTTCAACGCCGGGATCAGCAACATGACCTCCGACTTCGTCCAGAGCGACGAGGGATGGTGGGTCAACGCCTGGACCAGAGGGATCGACATCGGCAAGGTCGGGTTCGACGAATCGGCCGGCGTGTGGTCGATCGACGTCAGCGCCCGGATCGACCATCCCCGCACCCAGGAGCCGCTGGGCGTGCTGAAGGCCGTGCTCGACATCTCGGCCGTTCAGACCCTGGCGACCCAGGCGGCGCAGAAGCTCCCCGGCTCGGACGTGAAGGTGATGGTGCGCCGCACCGGCATGCTGCTCGCCGATACCGGGGTGAACCACGACCGGCAGTTCATCATGGCCGACCTCGGCAACCTCCTGAAGCGCAAGATCCCCGCCGCGGAGCTGGCCGCGAAGGACGGCGCCAAGGCCGGATACCTGATCGACCGGGGCGACGCGTCCGGCACCGAGGCGCGACAGGAGCAGGCCGTCGGGTATGCCGTGAGCGCGGGCAAGGGGCAATTCCGGGACCTGCCCGACTTCGAGGGTCTCGGATGGGCGGCCATCGTCGCCCAGGACAAGGCGGTCGCGTTCGCCACCCTGGACCAGCTCGCGGCGCAGCGCCGCACCCTGACCGGTCTCCTCTTGGGCGTGCTCTCGGTGGCGGCCGCGGGCCTGGTTGCGGTGGGCGCCGTTCTCGGCCGCCGGATCAGCCAGCCCCTCCAGGAGCTCGGCCAGGCGGCGCGCCGCCTCAGCGCCGGCGACCTCGGGGTGGAGGTGCCGGTGCGGTCGACCGACGAGATCGGCCAGCTGGCCCAGACGTTCAACGAGACGGTGGGTCGGCTGCGCGGACAGATCCGCACGGAAGCCGAGCGCGACGAGGAGCGGCGGAAGCGCGAGGAGCTCCAGCGGAACATCACCCGGTTCCTGGACACCGCCACCGAGATCGCCGGAGGCGACCTCACGAAGCGCGGCGAGGTGACGGCGGACGTGCTCGGCAACGTCGTCGACGCGATCAACCTGATGGTGGACGGGATCGAGACGATCGTCCGTGACGCTCGCCAGGCGACCTTCCAGGTCGGGACGAGCGCCGGCGACCTGATCCAGGCCAGCGAGCAGATGGCCACGGGCGCCCAGGCCCAGTCCCGCGAGGCCCTGAGCGTGTCGGGCGCCGTCGACGAGCTGAGCCACTCCGTGAGGCAGGTGGCCGGGAGCGCGGACGCGTCCGCCCGGGCCGCGCGGGAGACCCTGGAGGCCGCCCACAAGGGCGACCAGGCGGTGCGGAACAGCCTCGAAGGGATGCAGCGCATCCGGGGCGAGGTCCAGGCGATCTCGAAGAAGATCAAGGGCCTGGGGGATCGGTCGCTCGAGATCTCGAACATCGTGAGCACGATCGAGGACATCGCGTCCCAGACGAACCTCCTCGCCCTCAACGCCGCGATCGAGGCGGCGGGCGCGGGGGAGTCCGGGCTGCGCTTCGCCGTCGTCGCCGACGAGGTCCGCAAGCTCGCCGAGCGCGCGGGAAAGGCGACCAAGGACATCGCCCTCCTGATCAAGAACGTGCAGACGGAGACCCAGGAGGCGATCGTCGTGATGGAGCAGGGCACGCACCAGGTGGAAGCCGGCTACGGGGTGACCGTCGAGGCCGGCCAGAGCCTGAAGCAGATCGCGACGATCTCGGAGCGATCGGCCGAGCTCGCCCAGGAGATCTCGCTGGCGACGCAGCACCAGGTGCGGAGCGCCGAGGGCGTGGCCGTCGCGATGCAGTCGATCGCGTCGGTGGCCGTGCAGACCGAGCAGGGCGTCTTGCAGACACGGAAGACCGTGGACGACCTCGTCAAGCTCTCGGACACGCTGCAGGCCAGCCTGGCCCGGTTCAAGCTCGACGCCTGAGCGACCACGGCGCACGGGAGACTGGCAGGTCGGACCATGGCGGAGAGCGACTGGGAGTTCCTGCGCAGCATCTTCCTGATGGAAGCGTGGGACACGGTGGCGACCGTGGAGGAGGGGCTGCCGCGGCTCCTCGAGGCCGCGCCGCCGCCGGACGCGCTCGCGCCGCTCGTCGTCGTGGCGCACCGGCTCAAGGGCGCGGCCGCGCTCCATGGCCTGCCCGGCACGGCCGAGCTGGCCGGGCTGCTCGAGACGGCGCTCGAGGGCGCATCGCGCCCGGGGCGCGGTGTGGAGACGTACGGGGTCGTCGTGGACATCGTGGCGGCCCTCAAGCCGGTGCTCGACGGCATCGCGGCGACCGGCGCCGAGGACCCCGCCGTGGTCGGCCGCTTCTGGAGCGGGCGCCCGGGTGTGCGCGACGCCGGGCGCGCGACCCCCGCGCCCACCGCTCCCTCGGGGAGCCGCCCGGGCGAGACCATGCTCCGAGAGGCGCGCGACTTCTTCGCCGAGCACGGCGACGTGCTGGCGTACTTCGGGCCCGAGGCGGCGGAGCACCTCGACTCGATCGCGCGATCGGTCGGGATCCTGGAGCGGTCCGGCCCCGAGCCGGACGAGGCGGAGATCCACGCCCTGTTCCGGGCGGTTCACACGCTGAAGGGAGCCGCCTACACCGTCGGCTGTGACGTGGTGGGGCGCATGGCGCACCGGGCCGAGGACGTCCTGGACGCGGTCCGCGAGCGACGCCTCCCGTGGTCGCCGGCCCTCCTGGACGCGCTGTTCCGGGCGACGGACGCCATGAAGGTCCTGGTCGGGACGCCCGACGCGACCGTCGGCGACGCGAGCGCGGTGATCGAGGGCGCCGTCCAGGCGCTCGCCGCGCTGGCGACGGAGGAGATCGCGACGCCGGCCGAGCCCCGTCCGTTCGAGCTCCCGGAGACGGTCGTCCGGCCGGCGGCGGCGACGGAACGGATCGCGCCCGCCACCGTCTCGCTCTCGGCCTCGCCGGGTCCCGCCGCCGGGAGCCCGGCCGAGATCCAGCGTCCGGGTCGGGCGAGCATCCGGGTGAGCGTCGGCCGGCTCGACGCCCTCATGAACCTGGTCGGCGAGCTGGTCATCGCCCGGAGCCGCCTCGACCGCCGCTTCCGGCAGCTCGAGCGCCTCGACGACCTTCTCACCGTGAGCCGCGGGCGGATGAGCCAGGCGGTGCGGGACTTCGAGGGCAAGTACCTCGATCCTCACCTCCGGTTCGCGGAGGAGGAGGGGCCCTCCGCGTCATCCGGCAGCCGATCCGGCGGGCTCGATCGGGACGCGTTCGCGCCGGTCTCCGAGCTCTTCGCCGAGCTCGAGTTCGACCGCTACGACGACTTCAACATCCTGGCCCGGACCATCGGGGAGCTTTCCGCCGACCTGGGCGAGATCCAGGCGGAGCTCGCCTCCACCATCCGGACCATCGAGGAGGACACTCGACACGTCCAGCGCCTGACCGCCGGCCTCCGGGGCGAGATCACGCGCGCGCGCATGGTGCCGATCGGCAAGCTGTTCGCGCGGTTCCCGCGCCGAGTCCGCGAGCTCGCCGTCTCGACGGGACGAGGCGTGCGGCTCGAGATCTCGGGCGAGACCGTGGAGGTGGACAACGCGATCATCGAGCAGATCGCGGATCCGCTCCTCCACCTCGTCCAGAACGCGGTCGTCCACGGCATCGAGCCGGAAGCCGAGCGCCTGGCTCGAGGGAAGCCCGCCGAGGGGCGCGTGGTGCTGGCCGCCTACCAGCGGGGCGGCGCCGTGATCGTGGAGGTGGAGGACGACGGGCACGGCATCGACGTCGCCGCCGTGCGGGAGCAGGCGATCCGACGCGGGATGCTCACCCCGGAGGCGGCGACCCGACTCGGGGACCGCGAGACCCTGGGCCTCTTGTTCCTGCCCGGCTTCAGCACGGCGTCGAGCGTGACGGACGCCGCCGGACGGGGAGTGGGCCTCGACGTCGTGCGGACCAACATCGCCCGCGTCAACGGCGAGGTGGAGGTGGAGACCGTGCCGGGCGCCGGGACGCGCTTCACGTTGCGGCTGCCGCTGGCCCTGGCGATCTCCGACGCGCTGCTGGTCCGCTCCGGCGGAGAGACCCTGGCCTTGCCGCTCAACGCCGTGCGCCAGATCGTGCCGCGTCGGCCGCAGGACATCCGCGGGACGGGAGCGGGGGAGATGGTGCGCGTGGAGGGCCAGCTCCTCGACCTCCACCGCCTCGATCGGATTCTCGGCCTCGGTGACCGGGTCGAGACGTCTCCGGCGCTGCCGGTGCTGCCAGTGCTGGTCGTCCGATCGGGCGGACGGTCGTTCGCGGTCGCCGTCGACGCCATCGTCGGCAAGGAAGAGATCGTGAT
This sequence comes from uncultured Candidatus Rokubacteria bacterium, assembly GCA_963799055.1. GTDB lineage: Bacteria > Methylomirabilota > Methylomirabilia > Rokubacteriales > DASRDR01 > DASRDR01. Next base: position 279,360 of record CAWCVP010000011.1, on the reverse strand, counting down.
CAAGCCGCTCGGTGGACTGCTGGCCGACCTGCCGCCGTTCGGAGGCGCCACGATCACGGGCGAGGGGCGGGTGATCCTCGTGGTGGATCCCGCCCGCCTCCTGGCCCTGGCCGAGAGCGGCGTGACGCGCGGCGCCGCGCCGCGGACCGCGGCACCCGAGGAGTCTCGGGCGAGCGTGGCGCGGCGTGTCCTCCTGGTCGATGACTCGGTCAGCGTGCGGCGCTTCGTGGGCCACATGCTCCAGAAGGCGGGGTTCGAGGTCGTGAGCGCCAACGACGGCGCCGAAGCGCTCGAGCGGCTGGCGGCCACGACCGTCGACGTCGTGGTCACCGACCTGGAGATGCCCCGGGTCAACGGGTACGAGCTCATCGAGGACCTCCGGCGCCGGCCTTCGACGCGGGACCTGCCGGTCCTCGTCCTGACGACGCGGGCCGGCGAGAAGCACTGGGCGCTCGCCCGGCGACTCGGGGTCCGGCACTACGTCACCAAGCCCGTGGACGAGCAGGCCTTCGTGCGGCTCGTCGCCGACGTGTCGGCCGGCGTCCACGAGGCGGATCTCAACGAAGCTTTGCGATGAGGATGGAGCGAGCCATGGCGAAGGTTCTCTTGGTCGACGGGGATTCCGAGCGGCGTCGGGTGGCGGTCGAGGCGCTGGGCGCCGCCCAGTTCGAGGTCGCCGAGGCGCCCAGCGCCTCGGTGGCGCTGACGACGCTCGAGTGGAATCGCCCGGATGTGGTCGTCAGCCAGGAGGACGTTCCGGAGCTCGACGGCTACGAGCTCTGCAGCATCATCCGGAGCGACCCCAGCACGAAGGCGCTGCCCTTCCTGCTCCTGACCGGACCGGCCGGCCCCCCGGCCGGCGCGCCGACCCGGGCCGGCGTGGACCTGGTGCTCGGCGGCATCTTCGACGCCTCCGACGTGACGAACCGCGTCCAGCGGCTCGTGTCCCTCGGGAGGTCACCATGCCCAAGATCCTGATCGTCGACGACAGCCTGAGCGTCCGCAAGGTAGTCGAGCGGATCCTGGAGTCCCGCCAGATGCAGGTGCTCCAGGCGAGCCTCGGGGCGGAGGCCATCGAATCGATCCAGCGCGACGCGCCCGACCTCGTCCTGTGCGACGTGCTCCTGCCCGACAAGGAAGGGTACGAGGTCTGCCAGTTCGTCAAGTCGCATCCGCGCTTCGACCGGACTCCGGTCCTCCTGATCTCCGGCATCGTGAACCCCGCGGTGATCGCTCGCGCGGCGGAAGTCGGCTCGGCGGGCGTGCTGCAGAAGCCGTTCTCGGCGGAGGAGCTGACCGGCAAGGTGAGCGACCTGCTCCGGCAGGGGACGGCGACGCCCGCGTCGCCTCGCTTGAACGGGGCGGCGGGCCCGATCGTGACACCGGCCGCGCTGCCGACTCCCGCCGTGTCGGCGCCGGCGAACGGGACGCATCCGGCTGCGGCCCCGAGCCCGAGCCCGGCCCCGACCCTCGATGGGTGCCTGACCGGGCTCGCCGCGGCGGAGGGTGTCCATGCCGTCGTCCTGGCGGACCGTGGCGGCCGCCTGATCGGCACCGCCGGAAGCGCCAGCGACGCGGCGACGCTCGGCGCCTTGACCGCATGCCTTGCGTCCGCCTCCGACGAGGTCGGTGACGAGCTCGGGCGAGGCGACATCCAGGGGCTGATTCTCGAGCATGGCAAGGGACTCGTCCTGGTCAGCGTCGTGGGCGACGCGGCCGTGCTGACGCTCGTCCTCGACGAGCCGGCGGCGCTCGGGAAGGCGCGCTACTACGTCAAGAAGGCGGTGCCGGACCTCCTGGGAGTCCTCTGAGGTGGCGCACCGGCGGGCCCTCGTGCGACGCCGGGGGTGGGTACCCTGGCTCCTGGTGCCGCTCGCGCTGACGCTCGATGGCGTGACGGCGCTGACCCTCGCCGGGTACCGGTGGCCCCTGGGCCTGGCCGTCCCTGAGGCGCTCCTGATCGCCGCGCCCCTCCTCGCGTATGGGGCGCTCGCCTTCCTCGCGTTCCGGACCCGACCGATCTCGGTGAGGCTCGTCGCCGCGGGGGTGTTGCTGGGGCTTCACGCGGGGCTGGTGGCTGCGCATACCCTGGTCTTCGCGAGCCTCTGGTCGCTTCCCGTACCCGCCGCGCTCCGGCTCGCGCACCGCTGGTCGCCGCTGATCCCGCTCCTTCAGCTGGTCTGGGTGCCGCTCCTCGCGCTTCCTTTCGCCCGGCTGGCCCAGGCGCCCGCGCCCTCCGCCTCGCGGCGGAGCGGGTCAGCGCCCGCTCGCCGGGACGTCCTCGCGTCACGCGGCACCCAGTCCGGTCAGCGCGGACGTCCTGAACCAGACCGCGACCTCGCCGGCGAGCCGAGCGCGCACGCGATCGCCCCCGTCGCCACGGTGGAGACGATGCGGGCAGCCTTGCCGGAGCCCGTGGCGGTGGCCGCGCCGGCGGTCCCGCCCACCGTCGTGTCGACCGTGTCGGTCGTCGAGGCGCCGAGCGCGGCTCTCCCGCTCCCCGCCGTCGCGGAGCCCGAGCCGCCCGCCACCGTGCCGACGCCGATGGTCGTCGTCCACGACCTCGACCTGACGAGCCGGTGCTGACCAGCGCGGACGCGGCGCCAACGCCCGCGGAGCCGGCCGTGGCGGAGCCGGTGGCTGCGGGCGACCAGGCCGAGGTCGAGCCGATGGAGGCTCCCGCGGCCGTGCCCGTCCCATCCGTCGATCACGCAGTGCTGCTGGTCGAGCAGGAGCCGCCTCCCGTCAACCTCCCGGCGGTCCCGGTGACGGTGGCCTCGATCGATACCGTGGTGGTTCTCACCGGTGATACATCCGAGCCGGAGAATGTACACGCTCCGGAGAGTCGACACATCCCGGAGATGGCGCCCGTCACCGTGCCGCTCGCGCTGTTGCCGGCGCCTCCCCCGTCCCCTTCGCCCGCGCCTCCGGTCGTCCCGGCCGAGCCGCCACTCGACCTCTACATCGTGGCCAGGCTGTTCGAGCCGTACGGGCCGCTCCTCTCCCGTGACGGCGCGGTGCTGGTCGACTGGGCGCCCGCGCCCCGATGTCGGGATCGTCTGCGTGTCGCCGCGGGAGGTCCCACGGGAGCGCATGGTGAACCTCGCCGGCCGGCTTGCGCGAGCGCTCACCGTTGCGGGCAGCCCGTCGGCATCGACCCCGGTCCGCCGCCTGTCGCTCCGGAGTCCGGATGGTGTCGCCGTACTGACGCCGCTCGACCGTGGGATCCTGGTGGCGGCCGCGCGCCGTCCGGGCGCCGCCGCGCTGCTCGAGGTGCTCTCGGCACGGGTCGTCCCCGGCCCGCTGGGCGTCGAGGCGTCGGGCGCCGGATCGGACGACGCGCTTGCCGCGCAGGAGCTCCGCGTGTCTGACGCCGTCCGCGTGGAGACGCCGGCGGCGACGCTCGACGTTCTCGCGCCGTCGGCGGTCGATGCGGAACCCCTCGGGGAGCTGGCCGGCCGGCTGCTTCAGGCCATCGCCGAGGACGCGGACGATCGGACGCCCCACACGCTCAGCGTCGATCTCGGCAGCCATTGGCTGATGGTGCATCCGGTCCACCCGAGCGTCCGCCCGCCCCGGTTCGTGGCGGTCGTCGGCGGCCGGGAAGCCCCCGGCCTGCTCTGGCGACGCGCCGAGCGGGCGGCCCGCGAGCTCCGCGCGGCGTCCTGAGCCGGGGCGACGCTCCGGACATCGTCAATCGGCATCGGCTTCGAGAAGAGCCTACGCCGACGCTAGGTCGATCCGGCCCGGGCATATATCTCACGGACATCCGCAGCCGCGGCGAGACTCGCGCGGAGCGCCGGCTCCTGAAGGCCGGCTGAGATGCGCTCGAGTACGGCCCGGGCCGCCCGGTACGCATCCGCGGCCTCGTCGGGCCGCCCCCGTGCGGTCGAGAGGCGCGCTCTCACGAGCTGAGTCTTCCAGAGCTGGGTCGGATTGCCGATGGCGACGGCCGCTCCGAGAGCCTCCCGGAGCGCGATCTCCGCGCCATCGAACTCGCCGTGCGCGATCGAGATCTCGGCGCGGAGGCGCCAACCCTTGACCAGGTTCTTCCGCGATCGCGTGCTCGTCGCGAGGTCGAGGCCCCGGTCGGCGAACTCCCTCGCCCGCACCGGTTCACCGCGGGCCAGCCACAATCTTCCGAGACTGTCGAACAGGCGCATGGAATACCGCCAGCGCATCCAGGGGTTCGCGCCAGAGCGCTCCCAGAGGCGATAGGCGCCGTCCAAGAGCTCCCCCGCCTGGACGAGATCACGCTTGGCGAGATAGATGCTCCCGAGCGTGATCTCGGCGTTCCGGAGGCTGGTGTCGAGTCGCCCCCGGTGTACCATCTCGGCGCTCCGGCGGGTGAGCTCGATGGCACGATCGAGATCCCCCAGCTCGAAGTACAACCAGCCGAGACAGTTCAACAACCGGCTGTGGTGGATCGCCTCGTCGCCGATTCGCTCGGCCAGGGTGACCCCCTCGCGGAACAGCGCGAGTCCGCGCTCGTACTCACCCTGCCCGCTCAGCGTCAACCCGTGATAGAAGAAGCCGAAGAGCATCGGCACGAGCTGGTTCCGCTCCGGGCGAGCTGCACGCCTTCCGCCTGGAGTGTCGCGGCGGCCCCGTAGTTTCCCTCCCAGCTCTTCAGGAGCCCGGCGACGGAGAGCGAGAGCGACAGATACGTCGATATCTGGCTCGCCCGACCGGCCGCCAGGGCCTTGTCGATGGCCTCGTGAGCCTCCGCCAGCGCTCCGGTGCCAGCCCGGACGTAGCCGATCGTGAAGTACGCGCGCGCGAGGACTTCCTCACCCCCGATGGGTCCCGCCACGTCGATGGCTTCCCGCGCCCGCGCGACGGCTCCATCCAGATCGCGCTGCCACACCGCCGCCCAGGCAACCCGGGAGAGCGCCTTCGCTTCTCGCTGCCGATCACGCAGTTGACGCGCCAGTGCGGCGACTTGCTCGGCCTCGGCCCGAGCCCGGTCGAACTCGCTGACCACGAAGTGGAGGGTCGACTTCGCACGGTGGACTTCGATGACCGTCCTCCCATCCTCCGGCCTGTTCGAGTGCTCGGCCGCCTCGAGCGCCTGATCGTATAGCGCGAGGGCCTCGCGAATCGCGAAGGCATGCGCGGCTTTTCTGGCGGCCATCAGGAAGTACTCGAGCGCCGTTGCCCACTCCTCCGCCTTCGAGAAGTGGCGGGCGAGGACCTCGCAATGCTCCGCGAGCCGCTCGGCGTGAAGTGCCTCCAAGGCCTGGCCCACGGCGCGGTGGAGGTCCCTTCGCCGATCGGGTCGGAGCATCTCGTAGGCCACCTCGAGCGTCAGGGCGTGCCTGAACGTATACGTCAGCTCGGGGAAGAGGGTTTTCTCGCGAATGAGGTCGACGGCCTGCAGCTCGCCCAGCGCCCGCTCGCTCGCCGCCGGGGAGTCCGCGAGGCGATCGATGACCCGCCGGAGAAACTCCCGGCCGACGACCGCGGCCACCTCGAGCACCTGGCGAGGAGCTTCGCCGAGCCGCTCGATCCGCACACGAATCAGATCCTGGATCGTGTCGGGGAGAAGGATGTCGTCGAGCGTGGCGGCCAGGCCCAGCCGGGCGCCCTCGCGGCGAATCATCCCGGTCTCCTGGCACGAGCGAAGGAGCTCCTCCAGGAAGAAGGGGTTGCCCTCGGCTCGGCGCAGCAAGAGCGTTTGCAGCGCCTCCGGAATCGTGTCGACCGACAGGAGTCCGCTCGCCATCGTCACACTGTCGTCGGGGGAGAGGGCGGCCAGGCTCAGCCGGGTGTGGAACGCGCGGTTGGTCGCGCGCGGGCGGTGTTCCGGCCGGCTGGTCTCGATCATGAGGATCCGGTGTCCGGCGAGGCTGTCGCCCAAGAGCACGACGAACTCCTCCGAGGCCTGGTCCGCCCAGTGAAGGTCTTCCCAGACGATGACCAGCGGGCGGTGCTCGGCGGCTCGTGCGAGCAAGCGCCGCATCCCATCGAAGAGTCCCGCCCGGCGGAGCTGCGGGTTCAGTTGGAGGGTGGTGGAGTCGCCGGGAGCGACGGACAGGAGGTATCGCAAGAAGGGCAACACCGGCCGGAGATCCTCGCCCAGACGGAGGACCGCGAGCTCGATCTTCTCGATGATGACCGCCTTCGCGTCCGCCTCGTCGATCTCGAACGCTCGCCGCACGAGGTCGATCAGAGGATGAAAGGCGATCGTCCGGCCGAAGGCGATCGACTGGCCCTCCATCCACGTCGCGCCCTCGCCGACCAGACGCCGGAACTCGCGGAGTAGGCGGGACTTTCCGATTCCCGGCTCCCCCACGATAGACACGATCTGCCCCTGGCCTGCCTCGGCCTGACGGAACCGCTCCCGGAGCAGGCCGAGCTCGGGCTCGCGGCCGACGAACCTCGCGGCAAGCGCGCGCTCGGGGCCGGCGGGCCCGATCAATCGGTATTGTGGTTTCACCGCAGGCGAGATGTCCGCCGTCAACTCGAAGCAGCGAGCCAGGAAGGGCGCCGCGGCCGCGCTCACCACGACGGTGCCGGGCTCCGCCTGGTCTCCCATCGCCCCCAGCGCTGCGAGCGGCGCGGCCTTCGCGTCAGCATCGACGGTGTGTCCCCCCGAATGGCGGCCGACGGAGACCTCTGCCGTGTGGATCGCCAGCGTCACTCCGGGCCACCGGGGCTCCTGGTCGTGCGTCCGGGCCGCCATCTTCTGGATCGCCATCGCGGCGGACGCCGCGTACCGGGCGACGTCTTCCGTTGGCTCGAGTCCGAAGATGGCGACCAGGCTCATCGCGGTCAGCGCCTCGATGTGACCCCCGAAGCTCCGGATCTTCTCGACGGCCAGTTCCATGGCCCGGCGGAGCTCGGACGCTCCCGGCTCGAGCCCGCGCGCGACCAGTCGCGCCTGGAGGAACGTCAGACGGCGGAGATCCCAGCGGAGGCAAGGTGGCGGCGGCTCCGCGAAGAAGCCCGTCTCCGGCTCCTCGGGGCTGGCTCCCATTGGGGCGTCATCGAGCTTCTTCACCTCATGCGGCGGGGGTACCACCGAAGCGAGCCCGAGCTTCTCCATCCGGTAGCGGAGGGTTGTCCGTGGAATGCCGAGTCGCGCAGCCGCCCGGGAGACATTCCAGGTGACCGCTTGGAGTGCCTCGAGCACCCGGCTCCGCTCGGCCTCGGCCTCCGCCTCGACCGCGGCCCGTCGCGACTCCGCCCCGCTTGGTGCCGGTCCGGACCGGGTTCGCGGAGAGGGGAGCGCGAGCGTTCTCGCCGTCACCGTGGTCCCGTCCGACAGGAGCGCCACGCGCTCGAGCACGTTCGCGAGCTCGCGGATGTTGCCTGGCCACGCGTACGCCTGAAGCGCGGCCCGGGCGTCCGCGCTGAGCGTTTTCTCGGCCAACCCGTAGTCCTCGCATGCCCGGCGCAGGAAGTGTTCGGCGAGCCGAAGGACGTCCTCTCCCCGCTCACGGAGCGGGGGGAGCTCGAGTGTCACCACGGCCAGCCGATGATAGAGATCCTCCCGGAAGCGACGCGCCCGGACGGCGGTGTCCAGGTTCTCGCTCGTGGCGGCGATCAACCAAACGTCGACCGCCTCGCTCCGAGTACTTCCGAGGCGACGGACGGTCTGCTCTTCGAGGACTTTGAGCAGCTTGGCCTGCAAGCCTTCGGGGAGGAGGCCCACCTCGTCGAGGAAGAGGGTGCCGCGGTGCGCTGTCTGGAAGAGGCCCGCCTTGGCCTGGCGCGCGTCGGTGAACGCGCCCCGCTCGAAGCCGAATAGCTCCGCCTCCAGCAGGGGACCGGGAATCGCGGCGCAGTTGACGTCGACGAACGGTCCAGCCGCGCGAGGTCCCCCGCCGTGGATGGCCCCGGCCAGGAGGCCTTTCCCGGTGCCGGTTTCGCCCAGGATGAGAATTGGCGCCCGACGGCGCGCGCTCTCGGCCTGCCGCTGGAGGAGCCGGCTCACCTGTTCCCGCAGCCGCGCGATGGCCGGACTGTCTCCCAGGAGCTGAGCGACGGGGACCATCCGCGTCCATCGTACCCGGTCTGGCGACTGGCGGAAACTGACGGATTCGCCACGTCTGGCCGGCCATCGCCGGAGCGGCCATTCGTAACCGCTTGTTTTCCCTGCTCAACATGTCGGCACGCGCCTTGCCCAGTCCTGGACAGCCGGATGAGCCCGGCGAAAACCACTGCACGGAGGCAAGCCGACGATGACTGGCTGGGCGCAAAGAGTGGATCGAGGTCTTGGATGGCTCGGGCTTCTGCTGATCGGGAGCCTCTCGTGGCTCGCGGATCACATCGGCACCGAGCTGACCCCCGCATCAAGTCCCCAGGGCCGGCTCCCGGCGAGACCCTCGACCGGCGCGACCGACACGCTCGTGATCGAGCGACCGGAGTTGTCCGGCCGGCGACGGGCTGCCTGAGCCCGGCGAGACCACCGAGACAACCCTCACCTCACACACCGAACACGGAGGCATTCAGATGGCGACGTCGCACGGATATGCGGCTCACGGACCGAAGACCCTGCTCACACCGTTCGCCTTCGAGCGGCGTACCCCACGCGAGCGAGACGTGGTGATCGAGATTCTCTACTGCGGAGTGTGCCACTCGGACATTCACCAGGTGCGCAACGACTGGGGAGGCTCCATCTACCCGATGGTGCCCGGCCATGAGGTCGTGGGCCGCGTCACTCGCGTGGGTGCCGCGGTGACGAAGTTCAAGATCGGTGACCTGGCCGGGGTCGGGGTCCTGGTCGACTCCTGTCGAACGTGCCCCAGCTGCAAGGATGGGCTCGAGCAGTTCTGTCTGAACGGGTGGGTCCAGACCTACAACAGCCTCGAGAAGGATGGCAAGACGCCGAACTACGGCGGATATGCCGACACCATCGTGGTCGACGAGGCCTTCACGTTGAGGGTGTCGTCGAAGCTGGACCTGGCGCGGATCGCGCCTCTCCTGTGCGCCGGGATCACGACGTACTCCCCGCTGCGTCACTGGAAGGTGGGCGTTGGCCAGACGGTCGGCATCGTCGGACTCGGGGGCCTGGGCCACATGGCCGTGAAGTTCGCCCGCTCCTTTGGCGCCGAGGTGGTGGTGTTCACCACATCGGCCGAGAAGAGAGACGATGCGCTCCATCTGGGCGCCCGTGAGGTCGTCGTCTCTCGCAACCGGGAAGAGATGCGGGCGCAGGTCGGTCGCTTCGATCTCATCCTGGACACGGTGGCGGCCCCCCACGACCTGAACGCGTACCTCGAGCTCCTCCGGCGCGACGCCACGATGGTCCTGGTCGGCCTTCCCGACGTGGCCTCGACCGCGGGCGCGCCCGCGCTCCAGCCGTCCACGCTGATCTTCCAGCGCCGGCGGATCGCCGGGTCCCTGATCGGGGGTCTGGCGGAGACCCAGGAGATGCTCGACTACTGCGCGGACCACGGGATCGGTGCCGACGTCGAGGTCATCCCCATCCAGGCCGTCAACGAGGCGTACGAGCGGATGCTCAAGGGTGACGTGAAGTACCGCTTCGTGCTCGATCTCAACTCCCTGAGGGCGTGACCGTGATGTCAACACCACGCGACCCGTGCGCCATTCCGCGGTACCCGACTGCCGGTCGACCTTCTATCGGTCGGTCGGTGGAGCCTGGCGATGACGGTCATCGGGGCCGTCTTCTGGGTGTTCGTCATCCTGCCGCATCCCACGTCGGTGAGTGGGCCGTATCCCACCCGGGCCGCGTGCGAGGCTCGCCGCCACACCGTGGCACCGGGGGCGACGACGGGATGCCATCTCATGACCCAGGCCGGCCTCGGAGGCGTGCCGATGTCGACGGCCGTCAGCGCACCGAGGCGGCCTGCGAGAATCCGATGAACCAGGTGCTCGTCCGGGCGGCGGCTCCGGACGTGAGGCTCCGGCTCGTGGGCCGCCCGGGAGATTGCCCGTCGCCCGCGCTCGGTCAGTACGGCGTGCTCTCGAACGTCGACGAGGCCGTCGCCGCCGCGACCCACGCGCAACGGAGACTCGTTGGGCTCTCGCTCGAAGACCGCGAGTCGATCGTGACCCTGATCAAGTCGATTGCGAAGCGGCAGGCCTACACGTGGGGGGCGATGGAGCTCGAGGAAACGAGGATCGGTCGGCTCGAGCACAAGATCGAGAAGCTACAGAGCCTTCAGAGAATCCCCGGTGTCGAATGGCTGCGGACGAACGCCACCAGCGGATCCCATGGCGTGAGTCTCGAGGAGTTCGCGCCGTTCGGGGTTCTCGGCGTCATCACGCCCATGACCCACGCCATCCCCACGGTGTCGGCCAATGCGATCAACATGATCGCGGCCGGCAACGCGCTCGTATGCAACCCACACCCTGGCGGCGCGCATTCGGTGGCCCACGCGGTCCACGAGTACAATCGGGCAATCGCCGAGCGCTTCCACATCGAGCATCTCATCACCGTGGTCGTGCCCCCGACGCACGACACCGCCGAGGCCATCTTCGCTCATCCGGGCATCTCGCTCCTGGTCGTCACTGGCGGCCCCGGGGTCGTCCAGGCGGCCCTCGCCGCCAAGAAGCGCGCGATCGTCGCCGGTCCCGGCAATCCCCCGGTCGTGGTGGACGAGACAGCCGATCTGCCGAGCACGGCGGCCGCGATCGTCCGGGGGGCCGGGTACGACAACAACCTCCTGTGCGTCGCCGAGAAGCAGGTGTTCTGCGTGGCCGGCGTGTTCGACGCTCTCATGGCGGAGATGGCGAGCGCTGGTGGGCGGGTGCTGAGCCACGCTCAGATCGAAGCCCTCACGCGCCACGCCTTCGTGCGGCCGCGAGGCGAACGGGACGCTTCGTGTGAATAGAGCCTACGTGGGCCGAGACGCGTCGGTACTGGCCCAAGCCACGGGCCTGATGGTCCCGTCGTCCACGCCGCTGTTGCTGGGCGAGACGGACGTCGACCATCCATTCGTGCAGACCGAGCAGATGATGCCGTTCGTCCCCTTCGTCCGGGTGAAGGACGTCGACGAGGCGATCGCGCTGGCCGTCCAGAGCGAGCACGGATACCGCCATACGGCGATGGTCCACTCGCGGAGCCTCGACACCATCACCCGGTTCGGTCGCGATGCCGGCGTCACGCTGTTCGTCGTCAACGGATCCAGCCTGGCCGGACTCGGTCTCGGCGGCGAGGGATATCTGAGCTACAGCATCTCGACGCCCACCGGAGAGGGAATGACCAACCCGCTGACCTTCACCCGGTTTCGCCGGGTGGTGATGACCGACACCCTCCGGATGATCTGACCGGGAGAGTCTTCTCTTCAGCGGACGGCCCGGTTGATGCCGCCGTCGACAAGGAGGTTCTGGCCGGTCACGTAGCTGGACGCCTCCGAGGCGAGGAACACGCAGGCGCGGCCGATCTCGTCGAAGCGCGCCGTGCGGCCCATGGGAATGCTGCGGAGGGCGGCGTCGGACATCGCCACGTTCTCGCAGTAGCCGGGCATGACGTTGTTCATGCGGACGTGGTGGCGCGCGTACTTGTCGGCGAACAACTTCGTGAACCCGTGGAGCGACGCGCGCAGGACGCTCATCTGCGCATAGCCGGGCCGCGGCTCGGTCGCGTTCATCGAGGAGATGTTGACGATCGCGCCGCCGCCCTGGGCCACCATGATGGGGGTCACCGCACGAGCCATTCGCACGGCGGTGAGGACGTACATGTCGAGCGCGTCGTGCCAGGTCTGGTCCGGAAAGGCGAGCGGGTCCGCGAAGTTGTCCGGGTCGAAGACCGTGCTCACGGTGACGCTCGGGGGCGTGCCGCTGCCGTGGCCCATGTTGTTCACCACGGCATCGATCCGGCCGTAGGCGGTCCGTGTCTCCTCGACGAGGGCGGCGAGGTCTTGCGGGTCGAGGGCCGAGCCCTGCCTCCCGATGCCGCCCAGCTGGCTGGCCAGCTTGACGCTACGTTCCGACGGGGACATCAGCGACACGGCGAAACCGGCGGCGGCGAAGCTCCTCGCGACCCCGGCGCCGATGCCCTGGCCCGCGCCCGTGATGATGGCCACTCTGACGTTCGGCATCCGACCCTCCCTCGAAGTCGAGTCCCGTGCGATCGTGCGCGGCGGGCGCGGGCGGTGTCAAGGACGGGACGCCCGCTCGCATGACCGCGCGGTGGAGACGCGCAGCGAGGCGGACATGCGCGGCGGCGACATGCTCCGGCGCGACCACGAGCGAGCCTCGCGCTCGACTTCCTCGCCGTTCTGGTTCAACATCCCTGAGGGCGGGGAGGGCGCATGACACTGGAGGGCCGGGTCGTCGTCGAGACGTTCGACTGCGAGGCGTTGAAGGGGAACGCCCTCGGCGACCCGCACCGGAGACCGCTCCCCATCTATCTCCCTCCGGGGTACGAGCGCAGCGGGCGCCGATACCCGGTCATCTACTGGCTGCACGGCTGGGGCGGAACCGGCCTGCGGGAGATCAACTCGAACCCCTGGATCCCATCGCTGCCCGAGCTCATCGATCGGGTGATCCGGGAGGGCGCGCCGCCGGCGATCCTGGTGATGGCCGACGTGTTCACGACGTACGGCCACAGCCAGTGCGTCAACTCCTCGGCGACCGGTCGATACGAGGATGCGGTCAAGGAGCTCGTGTCCTACATGGATGCGCACCACCGCACGCTGCCGTCGCGGGATCACCGCGGCCTGGACGGCAAGTCCAGCGGGGGCTACGCCGCCCTGGTCCTGGGCATGCGCAACCCGCAGCTGTTCGGCGCCGTCGCCTCCCACAGCGGCGACATGTATTTCGAGGCCTGCTACAAGGCGGACTTCTGGCGAGCCGTGGATACGATCCGCAAGCACGGCGGCCTCGACGGGTACCTCCGAGCGTGGCGCGAGGCGCCCAAGAAGACGGACGAGCTCGTGAAGGCGATGGTGACCGTCGTGTGCATGGCGATGGCCTACTCGCCGAACCCCGGACGCGCCCACGGGTTCGACCTCCCGTTCGACTCGGAGACCGGGGAGCTCGACGAGGCGGTGTGGGCGCGGTGGCTCGAGTGGGACCCGGTCTTCATGGCGGAGCGCTACGCGGAGAGCCTGCGGACGCTTCGGCTGATCTACATCGAGTGCGGCAGCCGGGACCAGTACAGTCTCCATCATGGCGCGCGTATTCTCCGGCGCCGGCTCGAGCGCCTGGGCATCGCCCACGAGTACCAGGAGTTCGACGACGACCACACGGCGGTGAACTATCGCTACGTGGAGTCCCTGCGTCGCTTGTGCACCGTACTCCAAGCGTGAACGACTGGCTCGCCGACGTCGGCGCATTGACGGCCCGCACCGACGCGGGAAGAATGGGGCGGTCGTCCACCGGTTCGAGCGGACAAGGAGAGGCACGTGCGGGACCAGGCGCGGGTCGTCATCGTCGGCGGCGGCATCGCCGGATGCAGCATCGCCTATCACCTGGCGCGGAAGGGGTGGACCGACGTCCTGCTCCTCGACAAGGGCGAGCTGACGAGCGGGTCGACGTGGCACGCGGCGGGGATGGTGACGCACTTCCACACGTCGCCCACCATCATGCGCATGCGGCAGTACTCGATCCGCCTCTACCGGAGCCTCCAGGCGGAGGCCGGCGCGCCGGAGCACTGGCACGAGGTGGGGAGCCTCCGGGTCGCGTCGAGCCGGGACCAGTGGCTCTTCCTCCGGCGCCAGGTGGGGACCGCGCGCGCCCTCGGCCTCGACGTGGACACGATCTCGCCGGCGGAGGCGCTGCGTCTCTTTCCGCTCATGTCGCCCGACGACCTCCACGGGGCCATGTACCTGCCCGGAGACGGATGGATCGACCCGAGCGGATCGACGACCGAGCTCGCGCGGCGCGCCCGGATGCTCGGGGTGGGCGTCGAGACCGGCGTGCGGGTGACCGGGATCGAGCGGTCCTCCGACGGGGCCGTCTCGGCGGTGCTGACGGACCGCGGACGGGTTCGCGCGGAGATCGTGATCAACGCGGCCGGGATGTGGGGCCGCCAGGTGGCGGCGATGGCGGGGGTGAGTCTCCCCATCACGCCGCTCATTCACCAGCACCTCACGACCAAGCCTCTCGCCGGCCACGAGCTCCCGCGCGGCACGCCGTGTCTCCGTGACCCGGAGAACCTCGTCTACCTCCGGGAGGAAGTCGGCGGCTTCCTGATCGGCGGCTTCGAGCGCGAGCCGGTCGCCTGGTCGGTCGACGGCGTGCCGTGGGACTTCACGCAGCGGTTGCTCCCGTCCGACTGGGAGCTCTTCGGCGAGATCATGGAGGGCGCGATCCGGCGCGTCCCGATCCTCGGCCGCGCGGAGCTGGCCCATCTCACGAACGGGCCCGAGGGCATCACGCCGGACAGCCGGCCGCTCCTCGGGCCGGTGCCGGGCGTGCCCGGGTTCTGGGCGGCCGCCGGGCTCTCCCACACGGGCTTCGGGGCGGGCGGCGCGATCGGCGAGATCATCGCCGACTGGCTCGTCGAGGGCGAGCCGCCCTACGACGTGAGCGAGATGAACGTGCGGCGCTTCGGCCCGGTCTTCGAGGACCGCGCGTTCGCCGCCGCGCGCGCCCGCGAGTCGTACCGCTACTACTACATGCTGCGCTATCCCCACGACGAGAACGAGTCGGCGCGGGAGCGCCGCCTCTCGCCGCTCGACGGGCGCTGCCTCGCCCTCGGCGGGGTCTTCGGCGAGAAGAACGGCTGGGAGCGCGCCCTCTACTTCGAGCCGGGCCGCCCCGGCCGCCGCGCGGGCGCCGACCAGGGGGCCTGGGGGTGGGGCCGACCCGCGTTCTTCGACCGGGTCGGCGAGGAGCACCGCGCCGTGCGCGAGCAGGCCGGGCTCCTCGACATGACCTCGTTCGGGAAGATCGACGTCCGCGGGCCCGGCGCGCTGGCGCTCCTCCAGCGGCTCTCCGACAACGACGTCGGCAAGCCGCCCGGCAGCGTCGTCTACACGCAATTCCTCAACCCGCGGGGCGGGATCGAGGCCGACGTCACGGTCATCCGGCTCGGCGAGGACCGCTTCCGCGTGGTGACCGGCTCCGGATTCGTGCCGGGAGACCTCGGCTGGATCCGCATGCACCTCCCGCGGGACGGCTCGGTCGAGATCCGCGAGGTGACGGACGAGCTGGCCGTGATCGGGCTGTGGGGGCCGGCGGCGCGCGCCATCCTCGCGAGCGTGACGCCCGACGACGTGTCCAATGTCGCGTTCCCGTACCTCCACGCGCGCTCGATCCGGGTCGGGGCCGCCGACGTCTGGGCCCAGCGGGTGACCTACGTCGGCGAGCTGGGCTGGGAGCTGTATGTGCCCGTCGCCGAAGCGGGGGCCGTGTGGGACGCGATCTTCGTCGCTGGCCGGCCGCACGGGCTCCGGCCGGTGGGCTACAAGGCCCTCGACTCGCTCCGGCTCGAGAAGGGCTACCGCTACTGGAGCACCGACATGACGCCGGCCGACAATCCCTACGAGGCCGGCCTCGGGTTCTGTGTGCGCCTCGGGAAGGGCGACTTCATCGGCCGCGAGGCGCTCGTCCGGGTCAAGGCGGACGGTCCGGCGCGCCGGCTGGCGACCGTGACCGTCGATCCCGCGCCCACGATCTACGGGGGCGAGGCGGTGTGGAAGGACGGCCGCGTCCTGGGGCGGCTCCGGAGCGGCGGCTACGGCTACACGGTGGGGCGGAACATCGGGCTCCTCTACCTGCCGCCCGACCTCTGCGCGCCGGGCACCGCGCTCGAGGTCGAGGTCTTCGGGGAGCGCGTCCCGGCCGAGGTCGCGGCCGACGTGCTGTACGACCCGGCGGGCGCGCGGATCCGCGCCTGACCGTCAGGCGGACGCGCGCGTCGGGCCGCCCGCCCGGACGCGGGAGAGCAGGACGAGCCCGACGATGAACATGAGGCCGACCGCGAGGATCGCCACGCGCTGGTTGCCGCCGGTCAGGCGCGACACTTCGCCGAAGATCAGGGGTCCCATCACGGCGGCCGACTTCCCGCAGAGCGAGTAGAAGCCGAACAGCTCCGCCTCCCGGCCCCGGGGGATGAGGTTCGCCATGAACGTGCGGGCCGCGGCCTGGACGGCGCCGAGCCCCGTCCCGGCGAGGATGGCCACGACGTAGAACTGGCCCTTCGTCGTCACGAAGTACGCCGCGATCACGACGGCGCACCACTGGACCAAGGTCACCATCACGACGAAGCGCGGGCCCCAGATGTCGATCGGCCTCGCCCACAGCCAGGCGCCGGCGAGCGCAGACAGCTGGACGACGAAGTAGAGCCCGATGACCTCGGCCGTCGAGAACCCGAGGGTGTGCCCGGCGAACACCGACGAGAAGAACACGACGGTGTTGATCCCGTCCTCGAAGAAGAGGTACGCGAGGAGAAAGCCGCGGAGATCCGGCAGCGTCCGGAGCTGGCGCAAGGTTGCCCACGTCTGCGTGAAGCCGGTCCGGATCGCCTGGGCGAGCGTGAGCGTCCCCGGCCGGTCGGCCGGGAGGTTGAGCATGGCCGGGAGCGCGAGCAATCCGAAGATCGCCGCCGTGGTCAGGAACGCGCCGCCGTATCGGCCGCTCAGCGCGAAGGGCAAGGCCACGGCAAGCGCCAGGGCCGAGCCCGCGTACCCGGTGGCGAACCCGTAGGCGGAGAGCCGTCCGCGCCGCGTCTCGTCGGCGAGGTCGGGCAGGTAGGCGTTGTAGTAGACGATGGCGGCCTCGAAGCCGACCGTCGCCACGACGGCCAGGACGAGCCCCCACACGGCCTCGCCCGGGTCGACGGTCGCCATGAGGGCCGTCGCACCGACCGACATGTAGGTGAGCGTCGCGAGGAAGCGCTTCCGGAGCCCGGCGTGGTCGGCGATGGCGCCGAGGGGCGGGGAGGCGATGGCGACGATCGCCATCGACAGCGCCACGGCTCGGCCCCACCAGAGGTCGCCCTCGCCGCGCTCGTTGCCCACGACCGTGAGCGCGTAGTACTTCGCGTACACCGTGGCGGGGATCACCGCCACGTACGAGGAGTTCGCGAAGTCGTAGAGGAGCCAGGAGACGACCGCCCGGCGCGGCGGAGGCGTCATGGCTGGTAGGATACGTGGTCCGGGAGGGAGGACATAAGAATGTCGGACGCGACGCCGGTCGAGATCCGCCGGGTCGAGGATCGCGAGATCCACGTGACCTGGGCCGACGGGCACCGGAGCGTCTTCACGAACAAGATGCTCCGCGAGCGGTGCCCGTGCGCGGGGTGCGTGCACGAGCTCACCGGCCGGCGCCTGCTCGACCCGAAGTCGGTGCGTCCCGACATCCGGGCGGACGAGATCGAGCTCGTCGGCCGGTACGCGATCCGCATCCGGTGGAGCGACCGGCACTCGACCGGGATCTACACGTTCCAGCAGCTCCGGGAGTGGGACCCCGGGTCAAACCCCAAAGTCGGGGTCTGACCCCGACTTTGGCCTGACCCGGCGGGGGGCGGGTTCGGGCAGCTCCTGGACGGAGGGATCCAGCTCGCGGGCGAGGTCGAGCAGCGCGTAGGTGTGGCAGGCGCGCCCGGGCGTGCGGTAGGCGCACATGCACATGAGGTACACGTCGGCGCGGCGGGAGTCGGAGACGAGCTGGCGGAGCGCCGGGAGCGCGCCCGGGCGCGTCCGGATCTCCTCGAGATACCGCTCGCGATAGCCCATGGCCCGGTGGGCCTCCACGTGGGCCGCGTCCGACGCCGTGCCGTCGCGAACGAGCGCGCGCTTCCGGGCCTGGAACTCCGCCAGCAGTGCCTCGGAGGGGGCGAGGGCCTTGATGCCGGCCGTGCCCGCCCGCATGACGCTGACCCGGCGCGCGCCCGCCGGGAGCGGCGCGAACCGGGTCGTCCGTCCGAGGCCCATGGCGCGAGTGTGCCACACGCGCGGCCCAACAGGTGGAGCGTGCCGTTGACACCGGGCCCCCGCCGCCCTACCGTGCAGGAGATCGTGATCGCCCGCGGGAGCCGCTCACGCGTTGCGCGCCCTGACCGCGCCGAGGTGTCCCGCGGCGGTCCGGATGGTGGCCCCGAGGGGAGGGCCTGGTCGCCGCCCTCGGGCGGCATCGTCCGGCGGACGCCAAGGAAGCCATCGACCTCCGCGCGATCCTCGCGTTCATCGACCGCCATCCCGATCCCTTCGACCGCCGGATCGCCGAAGGGCATCTGACGGGCAGCGCCGTGGTCGTGTCGGCGACGGGCGACCGGGTGCTGCTGCTGCATCATCGGAAGCTCGGGCGCTGGCTCCAGCCCGGCGGGCACGCCGAGGCCGGCGAGCGGGACGGCGAGACGGTCGCGCTTCGGGAGGCCAGGGAGGAGACCGGGATCGACGGGCTCGTCTTCCACCCGTCGGCCCCTCGCCCTCTCGACGTCGACGTCCACCCGATCCCGGCTCGGCACGACGAGCCCGCCCACCTGCACCTCGACCTCCGCTATCTCGTCGTCGCGCCCGCCGGGGCGACCCTCCGCCGCCAGGCGGCGGAAGCCCGCGCGCTCCGCTGGTTCACGTGGGACGAGCTGGCGGCCCTCGACCTCGACCCCGGCCTCCGCCGCGCCCTCCGCGCCGCGCAGGCCCAACCCGGGGTCAGACTTTCACTTCCCGACATTTCGTAAGGTGCGGCCGTCACCTGCCGAATTGTCGGGAAATGAAAGTCTGACCCCAGTGGAGGAGCGGTGATCTACGAGATTCGGAGCTACGAGATCGTTCCGGGGCGCATGCCGGCCATGCACGCCCGCTTTCAGAACCACACGATGGAATTCTTCCGGAGGCACGGCATCGCGGTCGTCGGGTTCTGGGAGGCGATGATCGGCGTGTCCAACGTGCTCCACTACATCGTCCGGTTCGACGACCTCGCGCACCGGGAGCGGGCCTGGGCCGCCTTCGGGGCCGATCCGGACTGGCTTCGCGTCCGCGCCGAGTCGGAGAAGGACGGCCCCATCGTGGCGCGGATCCGCAGCGAGATCTGGCGGCCGGCGGCCTACTCCCCGATGCAGTGATCCGCGTGACATCCTGGCTCTCCACGCTGCTGGCCGCGGCCGGGTCCTTCGCCGCCCACCCCATCGTGGCCCCGATCGGACCCGGGAGCGCGGGTGCGAGCGAGCTGGAGGTCTCGGCCGGGGAGCTGGTGCGCTTCTCGAGCGACCCGCGCGAGGGCCGGAGCCCCGCCGTCCTGGAGGGCGTCCTCAGGCGGCCGGTCGGCGCGGGCCCGTTTCCGGCGATCGCCATGCTCCACGGATGCTCCGGTCTCAGAACCCGGACCGGCGCCGTCCAGGCGAAGCCGCGCTTCTGGGCGGAGCACCTGCACGGCCTCGGCTACGTGACGCTCCTCGTGGACAGCTTCACGACGCGCGGCATCGACGAGGTGTGCACCGGGCGCCACCTCCTGTCGCCCGTGCGAGACCGAGCGGACGACGCGCGGGGCGCCCTCCGCTATCTCCAGGCCCTGCCGGGCGTGCGCGCCGATCGGGTGGGGTTGCTCGGCTGGTCCAACGGCGCGGCGGCGACGCTCAGCACCCTGTTCGACGAGGGCAGCGCGGAGCGGGACTTCCGCGCCGCCGTCGCCTTCTATCCGAACTGCACGCCGCCAGTACCCCGGGGGACCGGACTTCCGGCCCTACGCGCCGCTCTACGTCCTCGTCGGAGACCAGGACGACTGGACGCCGGCCGCGCCTTGCGTCGAGCTCGTCGAGCGCGGCCCGCGCCCGCGGCGCGCCGATCACGATCAAGGTCTACCCGGGCGCTCACCACAGCTTCGACGCCCCCTCGACGCCCGTCCGCTACCGGCCCGAGGTGCGGAACCACAGCAAGACGACCGACGGGTGCTGCGGGGCGACCGTGGGGACCGACCCCGCCGCGCGCACCGACGCGATCGCCGAGGTCACGCGGTTCTTCGCGGCCGAGCTGGGCGGGCGCGGCGAGTAGCCGGCCCGGCGGCGCCGTCAGCGGAGGGCGAACGCCTCCGCGGCGAGGCCGGCGACGTGGCGGCCGATGGCCAGGGAGGCCGTGGCGGCCGGCGACGGGGCGTTCAGGACGTGGATCGCGCCCTTGGACCTGGCGATCCGGAAGTCGTCGACGAGCGAGCCGTCGGCGGCGACGGCCTGGGCGCGGACGCCCGCTCCTCCCCGGGTGACGTCGGCGGCCGTGATCTCCGGCACGAGCCGCTGGAGCGCGCGCACGAACGCCGCCTTGCTGAGGGAGCGGTACATCTCGTAGCTTCCCGTCCGCCAGTACCGCCGGGCCATCGCCCAGAAGCCGCGGTAGCCGAGCGTGCCCGCCAGCTCCCGCGGATGGACCCGCCCGAGCCGGTAGCCCTCGCGGGCGAAGGCGAGGACGGCATTCGGCCCCGCCTCGACCTCACCGTGCACGGTCCGCGTGAAGTGGACCCCGAGGAACGGAAACTGGGGGTCCGGCACGGGATAGATGAGGCCGCGCACCAGGTCGTGGCGCTCCGGCCGCACCATGAAGTACTCGCCCCGGAACGGGACGATGCGGACACCCGGACGCGCGCCCGTCATCCGGGCGACGACGTCGGAGTAGAGCCCCGCGCAGTTGACGAGGTGGCGCGCGCGGATGGGGCCGGACCCCGTGGCCAGGTCGAACCCGTCGCCCGTCGCCTCGATCGCCGTGACGCGCGCTCCCGTCCGGATCACGATGCCCTGGGCGAGCAAGTCCCGGGCGAGCGCCTGCGCGACCTCGCCGTAGTCGACGATGGAGGTGGTCGGGGAGTGGATCGCGCGGATCGCCCTCGCGTGCGGCTCGATCTCGCGCAGGCGGTCGCGGTCGATGAGCGCGAGACCGGCGACGCCGTTGGCCGTGCCGCGCTCGTAGAGCGCCGAGAGCCGCGGCAGCTCGGATTGCGACGTGGCGACGATCACCTTGCCGATCGGATCGACGCGGATCCCGTGCTCCGCGCAGAACGCCTTCATGAGTCGCGCGCCCTCGACGCACAGCCGAGCCTTGTGCGAGCCGGGGCGGTAGTAGATCCCCGAGTGGATGACGCCGCTGTTGTGGCCGGTCTGGTGGGAGGCGAGCCGCGCCTCCTTCTCCAGGATCACGAGGCGGAGCTCCGGCCGTCCGGCGGCGAGCGCCGACGCCGTGGCGAGCCCCACGATGCCGCCGCCGACGACGGCGACGTCGAACGCGTCGCTCACCGGAGTATCCTGGCGCCGGGGAGTGGTTCGGACGGACTGCGGACGGTGGAGCTCACAAGGCCCCATTGATACGGCTGGCCCGCAAGCCTGTCAAGCGCGCGACGGCTCTTGACGGCCCTTGCGCCGGGGCGATAGAGTGCCCGTCACTCGGCCGGTCGGAGGTACACGCGGTGAATTCCGGCGATTCCGCCCGCTCCTTCACGGTGCAGGACCCTCGGGCCCTCTCTGACCGCGCTTGTCGAGCGCTCAATCCCTCGATCCCACGTCGCACGGTTCCGACCGAACCTCACCTGACCGATCATGGGGAGGACATCGATGCCAACCAAACCGAAGTACCGTGTTCAGGGCGCGCTCCTGGAGGCCTGCTCGTGCGGGGCGCCGTGCCCGTGCTGGATCGGCGAGGATCCGGACGGCGGCACCTGCGACGCCTTCCTCGCGTACCGCATCGACAAGGGGACCATCAACGGCGTGGACGTGAGCGGGATCCCGTTCGCGCTCATCTGCCAGATCCCCGGCAACGTGCTCAAGGGGAACTGGAAGGTCGTCGTCTACATGAGCAACAAGGCGAAGCCCGCCCAGAAGCAGGCGATCCTCGCGGCGTGGACCGGGAAGCTCGGCGGCCCGCTGGCGGATCTCGCGAAGCTCGTCGGCGAGGTCAAGGGCGTCTACGACGTGCCGATCCAGTTCAAGCTCAACAAGGGCAAGGGCACGATCAAGATCGGCGACAAGGTGGAAGCGGCGATGGCCCCCTACGTTGACGCCAAGGGCAAGCCGACGACGATGAGCAACACGGTCTTCACCACGATTCCGGGCTCGCCGGCCTACGTGGCCAAGGCGACCTACCACAAGGTCAACATCCCCGAGCACGGGATGGAGTGGACGTTCGAGAATCGCAACGCGGTCGAGGGCTCGTTCCGCTTCGCCGCCTAGCGCTCCGAGTGGCCACCAGACCGGACGCGCCCGCGGTCCGCGGAGCTTCCGCGACCCCCACGCTCGACGATCGGCTCGAGCCGTGGGTCTACGGGAGCGTCCTCGCCGCGCTCGTCGCCGGGGCCTGGGCGGGCCTGGGGCTCGCCGAGGCCACCGGCGCCGGCGCGTGGCTCTCTCACGCGGGGCTGGGTGAGGCGGGGGCTCTCACGTCGCCCCGGCTCCTGGGCTTCCTGGCGGCGTGGACCCTGATGTCGGTCGCGATGATGCTGCCCTCGACGTTCCCGCTCGTGCGGGTGTTCCTCACGATCACCGAGGGATCGGCCGGCCTCCTGGCTCTCCTCTGCGCGGGCTACCTCGCAGTCTGGGCGCTCTTCGGCGTGGCGGCGCTCCTGGCTGACGCGGGCCTCCACCGGGCGCTCGAGGGATCGGCCTGGCTCGCCGCGCGGCCGGAGCGGCTGCCCGGCGCGCTCCTGCTCGGGGCGGGTCTCTTCCAGTTTTCCCCGCTGAAGTATTCGTGTCTCCGCCAGTGCCGGTCCCCCATCGGCTTCGTGGTCCAGCACTGGCGGGGAGCCTCGCGCGCGTTCCGGGCGCTCAGGGTGGGGGCGCTCCACGGGATCTACTGCGTCGGCTGCTGCTGGGCGCTGATGGTCCTCATGTTCGCGGTCGGCGGAGCCCATCTCGGATGGATGCTCGCGCTGGCGGCGATCATGTTCGTGGAGAAGGCGGTCTCGTGGGGCCGCCACGCCACGGTGGGCGTCGGCGTGGTGCTGGGGACCTGGGGGCTGGCCCTGCTCCTCGGAATCCCGGGGACGCCGCGCCCCTTCTGAGCCGTCCCGCGGGCGGGTTCTCCCGCTCGGCGCCTGCCCGATAGGTGACGATCTTCGTCCGGACCACCGGCATTTCGTCACACGCCAAAGTGTCAGTCACTACGGCTAGATGGACCCCATCTCTCGAGTTCGGCCTGAGGCGCCCTCCCAACCAGCGGCTCTGGAGGCCCTTCCACCCCCATTTTGCCGGTCCCAAGGCCAGGCACGAGACTTGCCTTATTCCGAGCGGCCCCGGGGGACCGGGGAGACGTCACTCGTATCTGGGAGGGCTCGTGCGAGCTAGACTTCCCGGCTGGCCGTTCCGCGCGCTCTGGCCGTGGTCCGCGGCGAGGTCGCGGGCACCCGAGGTATCGGGCGAGTCCCGGCGTCCCGACGCGCCGCCGGCAGGGCCGCAACCCGGCATTCCGGGCCGGTTCGCGCTCGGCGCGGGGTTGCTGCTCGCGGGCCTCGCGGCCCTCGGGGGATTTCTCCTCGTCCAGCAAACGGCAGCCCATCGGCGGGCCCTCCTTCTGATGGCGCAAGTCGAAGAGCGCGTCGGTCAGGAGCACATCCTCAAGCGCCAGGCGATCCTGGATCCGCGCCGTGGCGGCGAGCTCGCCGGCCGGCTGCGCGAGGTCCGCCAGCAGCTCGCCTCCGATCTCGGTGGTCTGGAGGATGCGGAAGGGCGCATCCTCGCACTCGACCGATTCCTGCGCCTGGAGGGCGGCCGTCGCCCGTCGGGACGGGTCCGCGCCGCCGTGCAGACTCAGCAAGCGGCCGTCGACGAGGCGTTCGCGCTCCTCGCCTCGGGGCGTCTCGACCAGGCGCGTGCGGTGGCGCCGCGGGGCCCGGGGCTGGAAGAGGTGAGCCAGGCGCTCGGGCTCGCCGCCGGCGTGTGGGCGGGCGCCCTCGAGCGGAGTCACCGGGCGCTGGCCATGGGCGTGGCCGTCTTCGCGGGGCTGAGCGGCGCCGCCATGGGCCTGCTCGGCTTCCGGGTGGTGCGGCTCGGGCGCAGCTACCGACGACTGGTGAGTGAGGAGCAGACCCTCCGGGCGAGCGAGGAGCGCTTCCGCGCCCTCGTGCAGCACGCCGCCGACGTGATCCTGGTCCTCGAGGTGGACGGGACGGTCCGCCACGTGAGCCCGGCCGTTCAGGAGCGTGCTCGGCTACGACCCCGACCGGCTGGTCGGGACCCGCGGGTGGACGCTCGTCCACGAAGGGGACGCGCAGAGCGCCCAGGCCTTCCACGCGGAGCTCCTCGACACGCGCGGCGGCTCGCGGTCGGTCGAGCTCCGCTGGCAGCATCGCGAGGGCTCCTGGCGCTGGCTCGAGGTGAAGGGCACCAATCTGCTCCACCAGCCCGAGGTCCGGGGCATCGTCCTCAACGCCCGCGACATCAGCCGGCACAAGTCCCTCGAGCAGCAGCTGGTGCAGCGCGCGCTCCACGACCAGCTGACGGGCCTGCCGAACCGCATGCTCTTCATGGACCGGCTCGAGCAGGCCCTCGAGCGCTGCGCGCGACGGGGAAAGTTCGCGGCCGTCCTGTTCCTCGATCTCGACCGGTTCAAGCTGGTCAACGACAACTTCGGCCATGATCGGGGAGACCAGCTGCTGGTCCAGGTGGCCGAGCGTCTCCGCACCTGCCTCCGCCGCGTCGACACCATCGCCCGCATCGGCGGCGACGAGTTCACCGTGCTGCTCGAAGAGGTGGGATCGGCCGGCGACGCGGCGCTCGTGGCCGATCGCATCATCGAGGCGTTCCGGGCGTCCTTCCGGATCGAGAGCCAGGAGATCTTCGTCGGGACCAGCATCGGGATCGCGCTCGGGGCGCCGGACCAGGGCACGACCGCGCAGGGTCTCCTGCGGAACGCCGACATCGCCATGTACCGGGCCAAGGCCAACGGCCGCGCGTGCTTCGAGGTGTTCAAGTCGAGCATGCGGGAGACGGTGCGAGGCCGCCTGAAGATGGAGGCGGAGCTGCGCCGCGCGCTCGACCGGGGCGAGCTGCGGCTGCACTATCAGCCCCAGGTCGACCTCCGCACCTCGCGGATCGTGGGGCTCGAGGCCCTGGTGCGCTGGGAGCATCCGGAGCGCGGCCTGGTGCCGCCGGGGTCCTTCATCCCGATGGCCGAGGAGACCGGCCTCATCCTCCCGATCGGGCGCTGGGTGCTGGAGACCGCGTGCCGGCAAGCGGCCATCTGGCGGGCCGACGCCGAGATCGGCCTCGAGCTGGTCATGGCGGTCAACCTCTCGCCGCGCCAGTTCCGCCATCCGCGCCTGGTCGCCGACGTCGGCCAGGTCCTGGCGGAGTCGGGGCTCGACGCGTCGGGGCTCGAGGTCGAGATCACCGAGGGCACCGCGATGGGCGACGCCGACGGCACGGTCAAGGTCCTCGAGCACCTGAAGGCGATCGGGATCCGGCTGGCCATCGACGACTTCGGGACGGGCTACTCGAGCTTGAGCTACCTCAAGCGGTTCCCGATCGACGTGCTGAAGGTCGACCGGTCCTTCGTGGCCGGCCTCCCGGCGAACCGCGGGGACGCCGCCATCGTGCGCGCCGTGGTCGGCCTGACGCGCGCGCTCGGGCTCAAGGCGGTGGCCGAGGGCGTGGAGACGCAGGACCAGCTCGCCGAGCTCAGAGGGCTCGGCTGCGACCAGGGACAGGGCTACTTCTTCGGCCGACCGGTCCCCACCGAGGTGGCCGACGCCGTGCTCCGCCGGTCGGCGCTCGCCGAGGCCATTCCCGCCTGAACCGAGCCGCCGGCGCGCGGCCGGGATGCGCGACGAGCCCGGCCCGCTCCGCGCGCCCCTCGCTGATCCGGCTCCCGCCGAGGCTGGCGCGCCGGCCGCCACGAGCATATCGTGGAGGGGCCAGCCGGAGGCTGGCGTGGAGGCGGCGCCATGGATCTCGCGTACTCGCCCGAGGATCGCGTCTTTCGGCAGGCCACTCGCCGCTGGCTCGAGGCGCACATCCCGCGGGAGGAGCCGACGACGCTGCCCGCCCGCCGCGCGTGGCACCGCCAGCTCTACGAGGCCGGCTACGTCGGGATGGGCTGGCCGGTGGCGTACGGAGGGCGCGGCGCGACACCGCTCCAGCAGGCCATCGTGGCGGACGAGATGGCGCGGACGAACGCGCCGCCGCCCATCAATCCGCTCGGCATCGCCATCGTGGGGCCGACCATCATCGCCCACGGGACGGAGGCCCAGCGGCAGCGCTATCTCCGGAAGATCCTGACGGCCGAGGAGCTGTGGTGCCAGCTCTACTCGGAGCCGAACGCCGGCTCCGACCTGGCCAGCCTGCGCACGCGCGCCGAGGACCGGGGCGACCACTTCCGGGTCAGCGGCCAGAAGATCTGGACGAGCGGCGGCCTCATCGCCGACTGGGGGCTCCTGCTGGCGCGAACGGATACCGCCGTGGCCAAGCACCGGGGCATCTCGTGCTTCCTGATCTCGATGCGCCAGCCGGGGGTCGAGGTGC
Organism: uncultured Candidatus Rokubacteria bacterium; assembly: GCA_963799055.1. Classification (GTDB taxonomy): domain Bacteria; phylum Methylomirabilota; class Methylomirabilia; order Rokubacteriales; family DASRDR01; genus DASRDR01. The sequence goes on along the minus strand of CAWCVP010000011.1, from coordinate 253,067 downwards.
GGCCCCTCCGTCAGCTCACCGGCGCCGAGGACTTCTCCGAGGTGTTCCTGACCGACGCGCGCGTGGAGCGGGCGGACCTCGTCGGGCGCCTCGGCCAGGGCTGGGAGATCGCCCAGACCACGCTGTCCTACGAGCGCGGCGGCAGCTCGCTCGCGCGGGTGACCCGCTACGCCGCCGCGTTCCACCAGCTGATCAAGGCGGTGCGCACGCTCGAGCGCGGCGGCCGTCCGCTCCTGGAGGATCCCGTGGTGCGCGCGAAGCTCGGGCGATCCTACGCGGACCTCGAGGTGCAGCGCTACTCGGCGCTCCGGATCCTCTCGGCCCTCCAGAAGGGGGAATCGCCCGGCGCGGCGGCGTCGATCACGAAGCTCTCCTACAGCGAGTTCGAGAAGCGCTACCACGAGCTGGTGCAGGAGATCCTGGGGCCCTGGGGCCAGGCGATGAGCGGCGTCGCGGCCGACTTCGCCGAGGTCGACTCGTCTTCGGGCCAGCCGGGCACCTGGGCGACGGCGTTTCTCTGGTCCCGCGCCGGGACGATCTACGCGGGCTCCTCGGAGATCCAGAAGAACATCATCGGTGAGCGCGTGCTCGGGTTGCCGAAGGAAGCGCGCGCCGACCGGGTCCGGTCCTAGGAGGCCGCCGTGGACTTCGCCTTCAGCCCGGACCAGGAGCTGCTCCGCGGCACGGCCCGCGCCTTTCTCGACGAGCAGGTGACCCCGGCCGTCGTCCGCGCGCTGTGGGACGACCCGCGCGGGGAGCGGGACGACCTGTGGAAGGAGATGGCCCGGCTCGGCTGGCTGGGCCTGGCTCTCCCGGAGGCGCACGGCGGAAGCGCCCTCGGCATGGTGGAGACCGCGATCGTGCTCGACGAGATGGGCCGCGTGGCGTGCCCGGGGCCCTACCTCGAGACCGTCGTCCTGGCCCGCGGGCTCGGGCTTGGAGGCAGCCCCGCCCAGCAGGCGCGGTGGCTGCCCGCGATCGCGGGAGGCGCCGCGCGCGGCACCGTGGCCCTCCTGGACGCCGAGCTCGACTGGCGTCCCGAGGCGGTCCGGACGCGCGCCGTGCCCGGGCCGGACGGGATCCGGCTCACCGGGGTGAAGCAGTGGGTGCCCTGGGCCCACACGGCCGACGTCATCCTCGTGCCCGCGCAGGGGCCCGACGGGCTCGCGCTGTTCCTGGTCGAGGCGGGCGCCCCGGGACTCGAGACGCTCACCGGTGCCGGCGATGGACCCGGGGATGCGCTGGTCCACGGTGCGGCTCGACGGCGTCCGGGTGAGCCCCGCGGCGCAGGTCGGCGAGGCCGGGACCGCCGCCGCGCTTCTCGCCGAGCTTCTCCGGTGGGGCGCGGTGGGCGCCGCCGCGACGATGCTCGGGGCCGCGCGGCGATGTCTCGACATGTCCGTCGAGTACGCGAAGGTGCGAGAGCAGTTCGGCCAGCCGATCGGATCCTTCCAGGCCATCCGGCATCGATGCGCGGAGATGCTCCTCGAGGTGGAGAACGCGCACGCGGCCACCTACTACGCGGCGTGGGCCCTGGACGCGGACGCCGAGGACCGGGAGCTGGCCGCCTCGGTGGCGAAGGCCTACGTGGGCGACGCGGCGCGGCGGGTGTGCGGGGACGCGATCCAGGTCCACGGGGGGATCGGGTTCACCTGGGAGTACGACCTCCACCTCTACTTCAAGCGGGCCAAGACCCTCGAGGCGACCTGGGGCGACGCCGACCACCACCGCGAGCTGATCGTCCGGCGCGTCACGGCCGGCTGACGCCGCCGGCGCCGCGGGGCGCCGGCGCTCAGGGCTTGGCAGCCGAGGTGAGGACCGCCGGCATCGGCAGCTCGACGGCGCCGCCCCGCTCCCAGGGGCGGGCCGCCTCGCGGATGGCGACGCGGATGGCCGCCTGGGCCTCTGCGCTCTGAGCCCGCAGGAGCCCCGCGGTCCGGACGGTGCCGTCGCGCATGATCTCGAACAGGGTGTCGAGGGACGCGAGGCGCCAGACCTGCGGCACCGTCGCCACCTCCGGCGCCTCGAAGCCCACCGCGCGGAGCGCACGGCGGCATTCCTCCGGGTCACTGAAGCGAAAGAACGGTGGTCCGGGCGGGAGCGGCACGTCGAGCCGGCCGTGGCGCTGGATCGCGCCCAGCACGATGCCGAACCCGACCGACTCCTCGGGCCGGGCCCAGACCGTGAAGCCGATCCGGCCGCCCGGGCGCAGCACGCGGTGCGCTTCGGCGAGCGCCTGGTCCGGGTGGCCGAGGTGCAGGAGGCCGAAGCTCATCACCACCGCGTCGAAGCTCGAGTCGGGGAAGGGGAGCGCCGCGGCGTCGCCGGCCTCGAAGGCTATCGTCGGGTGGTGTCGACGGGCCTCGGCCAGCATCGCCGCGGAGAAGTCGACGCCCACCACGCGGGCGCCTCGCCTGGCGGCCGCGGCGGCAACATAGCCGGGCCCGGTCGCGACGTCGAGCACGTGGACGCCGGGGCCGACGCGGGTGGCGTCGAGGAGCGGACCGATGGCCTGGGTCGTGAGCGCCCCGAAGGCGTCCTGATACGCCCGGGGGATGCTTTCCCAGCCTTCCCGCTCGAAGGCGTGGAACGCGGAGGTCTCGGCGGGCAGAGGAGTCGGTCGCGGGTCTCCCGGATGGGCGGCAGGACCGCGCGTCACGCGCTCCCGCCCGGCGCGATCTCGAACGACGCGTGGAACGCGATGTCGGGCCGGAGGCTGTGCCACACGGAGCAGTAGCGCTCGCGCGAGAGCTCGATGGCGCGCTCGACGCGGTCGGGCGGGACGGGGCCCTTCACCACGAAGTGGAAGGCCACACGCGTGACGTAGCGTGGCGGCTCGCCGCGGCGCTCGCTGACCAGGCGGACCTCGAGCCCGTCCAGCGGGAAGCGTCCCTTCTGGAGAATGTCCGCGACGTCGATCGCCATGCAGCCCGCCAGGCTGGCGGCCAGCGCCTGCGTCGGGCGACGGCCCGGCCTGATGCTCGCTGTCGAGGATGAGGCGATGCTCGCCGGCGCGCGCCTCGAACCGGAGGCCGCCCTGCCAGGTGAGCTCGACCTCCTCGCGCCGGACCTCGTTGCTCACCTCGGTACGCTTGCTCTGCGGAAGTTGATCAGACGGCCTTCGGCCTGTGGACTCATTCGACCCTCATGGAGGCGATGGTATCATCACCGCCGCATGAGCGCTCTCGACCGGGCCGTGACCATCGACGACCTGCGGCGCCTCGCCCGCCGCCGTCTCCCGCGCGCCGTGTTCGACTTCGTGGAGGGCGGCGCGGGCGACGAGCGGACCGTCGCCCGGAACCGGGCGGCGTTCGACCGGCTGCTCTTCCGGCCGCGCGTCCTCGTCGACGTCTCGAAGCGGGAGCAGGCGACGGTCGTCCTGGGGGAGCGCGTGGCGACGCCGGTCCTCGTGTCCCCGACGGGCATGGCGGGGCTCTGCTGGCCGAAAGGCGAGGTGGCGGCCGCCCGCGCCGCGCAGGAGGCGGGCACCATCTATACCCTCAGCACCCACTCGAGCTGCACGATCGAGGAGGTGGCGGCGGGGGCGCCGGGGCCGCTCTGGTTCCAGCTCTACGTCTGGCAGAATCGCGACCTCACGCGCTCCTTCGTCGAGCGCGCGCGGGCCGCCGGATACCGCGCGCTGGTGCTCACCGTCGACGTGCCCATCATCAGCCGGCGCGAGCGCGACCTCCGCAACGGCTTCACCATCCCGCCCCGGGTCACGGTGCGGAACGCGCTCGACACGCTCCGGCGCGTGGGCTGGGTGCGCCGCGTGCTCCTCGGTCCGCGGCTCACGCTGGCCAACCTGATCGGCGCGCCGGGCGCGCCCCGGACCGACATCGTGACGCTCGGCGGCGTGGCCAATCGCCAGGTCGACCCGTCGGTCGCCTGGGCCGACCTCGCGTGGTTCCGGTCGCTCTGGAAGGGCCCGCTCGTCCTGAAGGGCGTGCTCACCGCTGCCGACGCGCGGCGCGCGGCCGATCACGGCGTCGACGGCCTGATCGTGTCCAACCACGGCGGTCGCCAGCTCGACGGGACGCCGGCCTCCGTCGAGGCGCTGCCGGAGGTCGCCGACGCCGTCGGCGACCGGGTCGAGGTCCTGCTCGACGGCGGCGTCCGGCGCGGCGCGGACGTGGTGCGTGCCCTCGCGCTCGGCGCGCGGGCCGTGATGGTCGGCCGGCCGTATCTCTACGGGCTCGGGGCGGGGGGCTCGGCCGGCGTCCGGCGGGCCCTCGACATCCTGGCGGGCGAGGTGGACCACGCCCTCGCGCTGGTCGGCGTGCCGCGGGTCTCGGACCTGGACCGGACGGTCGTCCGGCGCGCGGACGATCCCTGACGGCCCTCACGTAGGGCGCGCTCCACCGTGCAGGTCGACATCCGGGTGCCCGTCGGGCGCCCGATCCGCGAGGTCGCCGACCTCATCGCGCGCTGCGAGGATGCCGGCTTCGACGGGGTCGGCGTTCACGACCACCCCCACATGGGCCGGGACGTCTACCTGGCCCTGGCGCTCGCCGCCGAGCGGACGCACCGGATCCGGCTCTATCCGGCGACGTCGAGCCCCGCCGTGCGCCACCCGGTGCTCCTCGCCGCGGCGACCCAGAGCCTCAGCGAGCTCGCGCCGGGCCGGACGTGCCTCACCGTGGCGCCGGGCTTCCTCGCCGTGCGCAGCATCGGCGGGCGCCGGGCGACGGTGGCGGCGATGCGCGAGGCCGTGAAGTGGAGTGCGCCGCCTCCTCGCCGGTGAGCCCGTCGCGTTCGGCGACCCGCCGAGCCGCCTCTGGAACGTGAGCCCCGTCCCGCCGCCGGTCTACCTCCTGGCGGCCGGGCCGCGCATGGTCGAGCTGGCGGGCGAGGTGGCCGACGGCGCGTTCCTGATGGTCGGCCTCCACCGGGACGCGGTGGCCGCCGCGCGACGGCATCTCGAGGCGGGCGCTCGACGCGCGGGCCGCTCCCTCGACGGCTTCCGCACGGTCTTCATCGTGACCCTGGCGCTCGAGCGCCGGGAGACGGCCGAGCCGCGCTGGCCCCGGCGCTGGTACGCGCCCGGGCATCCGTGGCTCGCGTATCCCAGCGCGTCCAACCTTCACTGGCTCCGGGAGGCGGGCCTCGCGCTCCCCGAGGACCCGACGCCCGAGACCGTCACCGACGAGCTGGCCGCGCGGATCGAGGACGCTTTCGGCCTCTTCGGGACTCCGGAGCGCTGCGCGGACCGCCTCCTCCGAGCGCGCGAGGAGGCGGGCGTGGAGGACGTCTTCCTGTTTCCCGCGCACACGTTCGCGGGCGGCTACGACATGCCGGAGCGAGAGATCGACGCCTTCCGCCGCGTGATCCGCCCGCGCCTGGTCGGCTAGGTAGCGAGGCGGCAGTCGCTCGGTCATTCGATGGTGTCGTCCGCTCGGGCGAGGACAGTGCGCCGGGATCGTCAGACCGAGCGCTTTGGCGGTCTTGAGATTGACGATCAGCTTGATCTTCGTCGCCTGCTCGATCGGCAAGTCGCCAGGCCGAGCGCCTTTTAGGATCTTGTCGACGAAGACCGACGCCTTCCGGAACCCATCCGCGAGGTCGGCGCCGTAAGCGATCAAGCCTCCGGCCTCCGCGTATTCCGCCGAGCCGAACACGGTCGGGAGCCGATGCTTCACGGCGAGCGCGGCCGAGCGCCGGCGCTCCCCGAAGAGCATGGGGCTCGTGGTCACCAAGAGCACCAGCGGGACGCTCCCGCGCGATCGTAGCGAAGACACCTTCGAGTTCCGGCAGGACCCCGCACGCGTGACGGCGTGGAGGTGCACGCCGAGCGCCTTGGCCGCCGCCTGAGTCTCCCGGACAATGGCGACGCTGTTGGTCATTCCCGGCGTCCCCCAGGATCGCGATGCGGGTCACCGCCGGCACGATCTCCCGGGCCATCTCGAGTCGCTTCGCGCTCAACTCGATCGACTCAGCGTCTCGACGCCGGTCACGTTCCCGCCCGGCCGGGCGAGGCTCGCGACCAGGCCCAGCTCGATCGGATTCCCGCCCGCCATGACGATGGGGATCGTCGCCGTTGCCTGCTTGGCGGCCTGCGCGGCGGCCCCGCCCGACGTCACGATCACGTCGACCTTGAGCCGGGCGAGCTCGGTCGCGAGCTCCCGGCAGCCGCTCGGCCTTTCCGGCCGCGCCTCGGGCCTCGAAGACCACGGTCCGGCCCTCGACGTACCCGCGCTCGCGCATTCCCTGGCGAAACGCCTCCCACAGGGACGATCAGCCAGCGAGGGAACCGGTCTCCAGGAGCCCGACTCCAGGCGCCTTCCCCGGCTGGGCCCGGATGGCCAGCGGCACGGCGAGCAGGGCGAGGGTCACACCCGCGACGAGCTCTCGCCGAGACACGGTCATGTTCCCCTCCGAGTGGGCGGCCAGCATCAGCGCGGTCCCGACCGTCTCCGTCAGGCGAGGTCTCGCATGGACGGGCACGGATTGGATCTCGACGTCGGGCGCTAGTGTATTCGCGGCCGAGGAGCGTGGCCAGCCAATTCTGCCCGCTCGAATCAGCCAATCAACCCGCCGAGCCCCGGACGATCAAGGCGTCTGTGCTAGGCTGATTCGCGACGCAAAGGCGCCCGCGGCGCCGGTGCGACGGAGGGCGACATGTCGACGAAGCGCGGGACGGAGATCGGAGGGTCTCGGTCGGCGGACGTTCCTTCGTCAGACGCTGGGGCCGGCGCGGCCGCGGCGACGGGCGCGGTCGCCCCGCTCGGGCGGCGGCCGGCGAGCGCCCAGTCGGGCGGTGAGGTCGTCGTCTGCACCTGGGGCGGCACCTACACTGACGCGCAGCGCAAGTTCTTCTTCGACCCCTTCGAGCGCGAGACCGGCATCCGGGTCCGGACGGTGGGCGTGCCGGACATCGCCAAGATCCGCGCGATGGTCCAGGCGCGCGCCGTCGAGTGGGACCTGGTCGACGCCGAGGGCCAGATGATGCTGCGCCTGGCGGCCGACGACATGCTCGAGCGCGCCGACTTCTCGGTGATCCCAAAGGCCGACCTGCTCCCGTCCGCGGTGAGCGAGTGGGGCATCGGATCCGTGGCCTACGCGTACTCGCTCGGCTGGAACACCCAGAAGTTTCCGGCCGGCCGGCAGCCGCGCACCTGGAAGGACTTCTTCGACACGAAGGCGTTCCCCGGGCGCCGCGCCATGTACGGCCAGCCGATCCCGGTCCTCGAGTTCGCGCTCCTGGCGGACGGTGTCGCGCCTTCCGGTCTCTATCCTCTCGACGTGGACCGCGCGTTCCGGTTCCTCGAGGCCCGGAAGGACGTCGTCAACGTCTGGTACAAGAGCCCGGCCCAGATCCAGACGCTGCTCCGCGGCGGCGAGGTCGACCTGATCGAGGGGTTCAGCGGGCGCCTCATCGATCTCAAGAAGGCGGGTGCCGACGTCGACTGGACGTTCGACCAGGGGGCATGGATGCAGTCGTTCTGGATCACGCCGAAGGGCGCCCGGAACCGCGAATCGGCGATGCGACTCGCGGCCCATTACACGCGTCCCGAGCCCTTGGCCCAGTTCGCCGAGCTGTTCCCGTACGGGGTGCCGAACCGGCTCGCCTACCAGAAGATGTCGAAGGAGACCCTGGCGCTCCTGCCGACGGCGCCCGGCAACGTCGAGCGGCAGTTCCAGATCGACAGCCCCTGGTGGGCGAAGAACATCGACGCGGTCCTCAAGCGCTGGCTGACCTTCCTCGGCTGAGCGTCACCGGCGGGCGGCCAGCATGACGCCGGGGGGCTCCGCCTGGCGGGCCCTCTGGCCGGTCCTGCCCCTCCTCGGGTTCCTCGCGCTGATCGTCGTGGGGCCGATGGCCCGGGTTCTCGTCTGGGGCGTCGCGCCGTCGCTCGCCCCGAGCGCGCCCACCTTGACGCCCTGGCAGGAGATCGCGGCGACGCCCCTCTACCGGGACGCGCTCGTCCGGACGTTCCGGCTGAGCCTCACCGTCACGCTCGCGTGTCTCGTCCTCGGCTACCCGGTGGCGTACGTGCTCGCCCGTGCCCGCGGATGGCGCGGGCAGCTGCTCCTGGCGCTGGTCGTGGCGCCGTTCTGGATCAGCGTCCTGGCGCGGAGCTTCACGTGGATGGTCCTCCTCCAGCGCCAGGGGGTCGTCAATCGCGCGCTGCTCGCGCTCGGGCTCGTGACGGAGCCCGTGCCGCTCGTCTACAACGAGATCGGGGTCCACGTGGGGATGATCCACGTGCTCCTCCCGTACATGATCCTGTCGCTCTACGGCGCCATGCGGGCGATCGACCCCGGTCTCCTCCGCGCGGCCGCGGGGCTCGGGGCCACGGAGTGGCAGGCGTTCCGGCGGGTCTGGTGGCCGCTCTCGCGCGCGGGCGTCGCCGCTGGAAGCCTGCTCCTCTTCGTTGTGGCCCTCGGGTTCTTCGTCACGCCCGCCCTCCTCGGCGGCGGCAAGGTGACGACGCTCGCGATGCTGGTGGAGGCCCACGTGAGCCAGACCCAGGACTGGCCCCTCGCCGCCGCGCTAGGTCTCCTGCTCCTGATCGCCACGCTCCTCGCGCTGGTGCCCGCCCAGCGGGCGCTCCGGCTCGAGGCGTTCGTCGGAGCGGGGGGGCGCTGACATGCCGTTCCGCCTCCTGATGGGAGGCGCCGCGGGGCTCGGCGTCGCCTTCCTGCTCCTGCCCATCCTGGCCCTCGTGCCCATGTCGCTCAGCCGCACGACCTGGCTCGCGTTCCCGCCCGACGCGCTGACGCTCGAGTGGTACGGGCGCGTCCTCGCGGATCGCGAGTGGCGGGAGGCGGCGGGGACGAGCCTCGCGGTCGCCTGCTCGGCGGCGCTCCTGGCCGGGCTCCTCGGGACTCCCGCGGGCCTCGCGCTCGGCCGCGGCCGGCTTGCGCCGGGCCTCGCGCCGCGCCCTCCGGGGCGTGGTGCTCCTGCCGGTGATGGTGCCGCTCGTGCTGGTGGCCATCGCGCTCTACGCCGCCTTCGCGGCCGCCGGTCTGGGCGGGACGCTCGCCGCCCTGGTCCTCGCTCACGCGGCGCTCGGGGTTCCGTACGTCGTGCTGAGCGTCGAGGCGGCGGCGCGGGGCCTCGACCCCCGGCTCGAGCGCGCGGCCCGGGGCCTGGGAGCCACGTCCTGGCAGGCGCTCCGGCGAGTCACGCTGCCGCTCACGCGCCGCGGCCTCCTCGCGGGCATGCTCTTCGCGGCGATCGTCTCGTTCGACGAGGTGGTCGTCGCGCTCTTCGTGGGCGGCCCGACCACCACGACGCTCCCGCGGAAGATGTGGAGCACGATCACCCAGGACGAGTTCAACCCGCTGCTGACCGCGGTGGCGACCCTCCAGATGGTCGTGGCGCTGGGCCTCCTCGGCGTCGTCGCGTGGCTGGCGGCCGCCGGACGGCGCAGGATGCGCGCCCGCCGGACCCCGGTGGACGGGCGGCGGAGGCGGGGCGGCGTCCGGGAGGCCGCGCGGGTCGGCGCCGCTCCGCCGCGGGCCGGGGCTCGCCTCGAGCTTCTCGGCCTCACGAAGCGCTTCGGGGCCGTGACGGCGGTCGACGAGCTCGCCCTCACCGTCGAGCCGGGCGAGCTCCTGACGCTCCTCGGCCCCTCGGGCTGCGGCAAGACGACCGTCTTGAACCTGATCGCGGGGTTCGAGACCCCCGACGCCGGCACGATCCGGATCGACGCGGCGGACGTGGCGGGGCTGCCCCCGCATCGCCGGGAGGTCGGCATGGTGTTCCAGGACTACGCGCTCTTCCCGCACCTGACCGTCCGCGAGAACGTGGCCTTTCCCCTCCGCGTGCGGGGGGTCGCGGGATCCGAGGTGCGGAGCGCGTGGACGCGATGCTCGAGCTCGTGCGCCTGCCGGGTTACGGCGACCGGCTCCCGCGCCAGCTGTCGGGCGGCCAGCAGCAGCGGGTGGCGCTCGCGCGGGCGCTGGTCTTCCACCCCCGCGTCCTCCTGATGGACGAGCCGTTCGGAGCGCTCGACCGGGCGCTCCGCGAGACCATGCGCGCGGAGCTCCGCGAGCTTCAGCGCGCTCTCGCGATCACCGTCGTCCTCGTGACCCACGACCAGGAGGAGGCGATGGACCTCGCCGATCGCGTCGCCGTCATGCGAGGCGGCCGCGTCCAGCAGGTGGCGTCGCCCCGCACGCTCTACGAGCGGCCCGCGAACGCGTTCGTGGCGGGTTTCGTCGGAGAGTCGAACCTGCTGGACGGTGTCGTCCTCTCCGTCGATGGCCAGGAGGCCGTCGTCGAGACGGCGGGCCGCCAGCGCCTGCGGGCGGCGCGTGGCGAAGCCCGGCCACGCGACCGCGTCCTGGTGCTCCTCCGCCCCGATGCGGCGGAGGTCACCGAGACGCCCGTTCCGGGCGGAGCCGGTCTCGCGGGGGTCGTCGAGGACGTGGCCGACCCGGGGCCGATTGTCCGTGGCCGCGTACGTCTGGACGGCGGCGAACGGGTCGCCGTCACCCGGCCTCGGCGCGCGGCCGGCCGGGTGCTCCGTCCGGGCACGCGCGTGACGCTCCGGTGGGCTCCCGACGAAGTCTGGCTGCTCGCTTCCGAGCCTTGAGTGGCCGCCGCGTGGCGTTGCGTCTCCGGGGTGTCGATTGCTACCGTGACAGCGTGGACATCGGCGCCCGCGGGCGTCGGCTCGTGAGTCGGGTCGTGCGTCGCCGTGTGCTCGCGCTCGGGGTGATGTCGTGCGCACTGACAGCGTGCGCCGCCGGGCCGGACCCGAGCAAGCCCCGAGACCTCACCGCCGCCGAGCGGGATTCCCTGTCGCAAGTTCTGGAGCCGCTCCTGACGGCCGCCGGGCTCTGGCGCGGACCCGTCGACGGGTGCGCCGCCGCGTTCGGGGTCGTCCAGGGAGAACCGATCGGCGCCGAGGTGACCCCGCACGCGCCGTGCCGCGTCAAGCTGGTCCTCACCGAGGGCACCCTCACGCGGCTCGACCGCGCGACCCTCCGGGTGGTGCTCGCGCACGAGCTCGCCCACCTTCAGCTCGGCCACGAGGACGCGCGCCAGGAGCGGGCCGAGGAGCGGAAGAAGACGGAGAAGGGGGTCAAGTCGGCGAGCAGCGCCGCCTCCAAGGCCGCGAGCTTCATCCCCGGCGTGGGCGGGTGGGTCTCGAAGGGGATCGGCACGACGCGGAAGGTTGCCACCGCCGCGATGGAGGCGCAGGGGAACGCGTATCTCGGGGAGGAGGAGCGCGCGGCGGACGCCCTCGCCGTGACCTACCTGAACGAGGTGGAGTCGGCCGGCTGCGGGGCCCTCGTCAGGCTCCTGGCGGAGCGGCTCCGCGACTCGGCGGAGGATGCGTGGACCCCCTGGCTCCGCGAGCATCCCGTCTCGACGGAGCGCGTCGAGGCGCTCGCCGGGCCGTGTCCTGCCGCGTCGTCGCCCTATGCCGGAGGCTCGGCCAGAAACCCGGGGACGCTGCCGGGCAACGAACGGGACATCGCCTGGCGCCAGGGAACGTGTGTATGGTGGCCGGGTCCTCGGCGGCTTCCGGCGGCGTCTGGCGCGCTGTCACGGGGCCTGGTAGCGTCAGGCTCCACACGCGGAGGGATTATGACCCGTCCGCCGTCTCACTTCGAGGCTCCGATGGCGTGCCTCACACCTCGCGACGCCGGCAGGCTCGATGGTGCCCCGCGTCGTTCGGATGGATTGTACCAAGGTCGAGAGCGTGACGGGCCGTGTCTGGGCCTGGGAATCGGCGTGGCGGCGTTCGTCCTGTCGACAACTTCCGCTTTTGCCCAGGATCCTGACTGCCCGGACTGGGTCGCGCGAACCGTGTCCGCCCAAGGCCGGGTTGAGGTCCGCCGAGCGGCCAGCCTCAATGTTCCCCGTCAGGCTGGAGGCGACGCACTGTCCAGGGGACGCCGTGCGGCTCGGGCCGTATCTCGCGCCGCGCTTGTCCTTCGAGACGGCGCGGTCCTCGCCTCGATCAGAACACCACGATCACCTTCACCCCACCGATGGAGCGCACGGCCAGTTGGGTCGAGCTACTGACCGGTGCCGTTCACTTCTGGAGCCGCAGGCCGCGCAGCCTCCGGATCACCACACCGTTCGTCAACGGTGCGGTGGAGGGGACGGAGTTCCTGATCGAGGTCGACGCCGTCGAGGCGCGCCTGTCCGTGTGGGAGGGTCAAGTCCTTGCCGAGAACGCGCAAGGCACGCTCCTCCTGACCGCCGGACAGTCCGCGTCCGCGCGCGCGGGGCAGCCGCCGACGCTGCGCCCGATCGTCGTGCGGCCCAGCGACGCGGTTGCGTGGACGCTCTACTACCTCCGTTCTCGACCTTCGGCCCAGGACGTTCCGGATCGGCCCGGCGAGACGTGGCCGGAGGAGCCCCGGCGCTCCATCGCCGCCGCGCGCGTGGGTGATCGCGAGACGGCCTTCGAGCGTCTCGGGCGCGTGCCCGAGAGCGTCACCGACCCGCGCGTCTTCGTCCACCGCGCCAGCCTCCTCCTCGCGGTCGGGCGCGTCGACGAGGCGCGGCCGGTCATCGAGCGGGCGCTGACCGTCGAGCCCGGCCACGCGTCGGCGCTTGCCTTGCAGTCGGTCGTCGCCGTGTCGCAGAACAGGCGGGCGGACGCGGTGCGGCTGGCCAACGAGGCCGCGGCTCGAGACCCTGCGTCGGCCTCGGCCCGCGTCGCCCAGTCGTACGCTGGCAGGCGGCGTTCGATCTCGCCGGGGCGCGAGAGAGCCTCGAGGCGGCCGTCCGGATCGACCCGCGGAGCGCGCTCGTTCGCGCGCGGCTCGCGGAGCTATGGGGCCGAGGGGCGCGTCGATCGCGCGCTTCGAGAGGCGGAGGAGGCGGTCCGGCTCGAGCCGGGCCTCGGGCGGGCGCACACCGTGCTCGGCTTCGTCCGCCTGGCCCGCCTGGAGACCGGACGCGCCGCCGACGCGTTCGAGCGGGCGATCGGGCTCGATGGCGCGGCGCCCTTGCCGCGGCTCGGCCGCGAGCTAACGCGGATCCGGCGTGGCGACCTCGCCGGCGGCCGAGAGGAGCTGGAGATCGCGGTCAGCCTGGATCCGGGCGACGCGCTGCTGCGGAGCTATCTCGGTAAGGCCTACTACGAAGAGCGCCGCCCTAAACCCGCGACGAGCGAGCTCGAGCGGGCCGAGGCGGTCGACCCGGCCGACCCGACCCCGTGGTTCTATCAGGCGATCTTGCTGCAGAGCGTGAACCGCCCGGTCGAGGCGCTCGAGTCGCTCGAGCGCTCCATCGCGCTGAACGACAACCGCGCCGTGTACCGATCCCGCCAGCTGCTCGACGAGGATCTCGCGGCCCGCGGCGCGAGCCTCGGCCGGATCTTTACGAGACCTCGGATTTCAGCAACGGGCGCTCGTCGAAGGTTGGAGGTCGGTCGACATTGATCCCACCAACTTCTCCGCCCATCGATTCCTGGCTGACGCCTACTCGATCCTGCCGCGCCACGACACCGCGCGGGTGAGCGAACTCCTGCGGTCCCAGCTCCTCCAGCCGCTCAACATCTACCCGGTCCAGCCCCAGCTGGCGCTGAGTCGAACTCGTTCATCCTGAGTGGGGGGGGGCCGGTCCGAGCCTTCGTTCAACGAGTTCAATGGGCTCTTCGAGCGGAACCGCGTTTCCCTCCTGGCCACCGGGGTGGTCGGGGGCAATGAAACGTATGGGCGATCAGGTTGTCGTGTCCGGCGTGTGGGACCGCTTTTCGTTGAGCGTCGGCCAATTCCACTACCAGACGGATGGGTTCCGGGCCAACAACGACCTCACGCAGGACCTGTACAACGTCTTCGCCCAGGTCCGGATGGCCCCGCGGACCAGCCTCCTCGCGGAGGTCCGCGTCTCTGACTTCGAGAGAGGTGATCTCCCGCTCCGCTTCGATCCCGCCAACTTCAACCCGAGCCTCCGGCAGGAGGACCGCGCCACGTCGTTCCGTCTTGGGCTGTGGCAGGGATTCACGCCGAACTCAGACCTCTTGGCGACGGTCGTCTACCAAGACGCCGACTTCGCGGCCCGAGACGCCGCCGCGGGATTCGAGTCGGGCCAGGACGTCGAGGCCTACACTCGGCGAGATCCAGTACATCGTACGATTCCCGCGTGTCAATCTCATCGGCGGCGGCGGCTATTTCACCGCGACGAGTGGGAACACTTTCACCATCACCCTGCCGTCCGGTCCGTTTTCGTCGGTCACCGAGGACGACAGTACTCACGCCAACCTCTATCTTTATGGGCATGTGCGCTATCCCGACTCTGTGACGTGGACGCTCGGCGTGAGCGCCGATTTCTTTGACGGCATGGTCTTCGGCCTGCCGGTGAGCCGGGATCAGGTCAACCCCAAGCTCGGCGTGACGTGGAACCCGTTCCCCTGGACGACGCTCCGGGCCGCTGCCTTCCGAGCGCTGAAGCGCCAGCTCGTCACCAACCAGACGATCGAGCCGACTCAGGTCTCGGGGTTCAACCAGTTCTTCGACGACATCAACGGCACCGAATCCTGGCGCTACGGTGGCGCCATCGACCAGCAGATCACCGATACCCTTTTTGCGGGCGCCGAGTACTCCCGGCGAGATCTCGAGCGCGTACCGTTCCAGACGCTCGACGATCCGCCTCGGGTCGGGACGGTCGACTGGAACGAGGAGCTCGCCCGCGCGTACCTCTACTGGGCGCCCCATCGATGGCTCGCGCTGACCGCCGAGTACCAGTACGAGCGGTTCGAGCGGGATCCGGCGCACGTCGGCGTGGAACAGTTCACGGAACTGACGACCCACCGCGTGCCGCTGGGGGTCAACTTCTTCCACCCCTCGGGCTTCATCGCGCGTCTGCGGGCCACGTTCGTCGACCAAGATGGCAAGTTCGGCGATCCGGTCAACGCGCCCGTCGTCAGCGGGAGCGACCGCTTCTGGGTGGTCGATGCCCTGATCGGCTACCGGCTCCCGAAGCGGCTGGGGCTCGTCACCCTGGAGGTCCGCAACCTGTTCGACGAGCGCTTCCGGTTCCAGGACACCGACCCGGCCACCCCGACCATCTACCCCGAGCGTCTCGTGCTACTGAAGCTGACGCTGGCGTATTAAGCGTGAGGGCCTTGCTCGACGCACCCGGATCGCCACCGCGCGAGGATGGATTTTCCTGGACCTTTGCCTGGCCGTGCGGTTAGGAGCGGATGGGGGCAGTCCTTCCTGAGTGCTGCTCCAGTCCACCGGAGCAGCTGCCACTCTTCAGAGAGGAGGAGGACATGCGGACCTACCGGATTCGGGCACTACTGGCTTGCGGGCTCGCGGTTACCCTGGTCGCTGCCGCGTGTGCTCACCAGCCACTCGTTCAACGGGCTACCACGCGTCCGGCGAACACCTACGCCACGATCTGCGATGGCGTGGTCTTCGGCCTGCACGTGAGCCGAGCAGCGCTTGTGCTCCTGGAGCTGGAGCTGGCGCTAACTGGGGACTGCGCCGGCATGTGCGATGCCACGCACCCCCTCCTGCATCGCCACCTCGGGAGGCTGGGCCTTCCGAAACCACCGCCGGGCGGTCCGATGCGGGCGTGACAATGCTTCTGAGGGCTGATCCAGCGGAGTAGTCGACGGCTGTCACTCACTCTCACCAAAAAGGAGGCGGATAGATGCGGACACATCGGATGCGGGCACTACTGGGCTGGGGAGTCGGAGCCACCCTGGCGGTTGCCGCCTGTGCTCACCAGCCACCAGCGCCACCGCCTGCGGGTGGGCGCGTGGCCACCCTCAACATCCCACCGGGCACGCATGCGACGATCTTTGTGGACAAGAGAGGCCAGATCATCGACGTACTCGACGAGAATGACCAGAAAGCCGAGAAGAAAGACCTCAAGGGCCAGACGGTCACGTTCTCGAACGAAGCCGGCTTCGATCGCTTCGAAACGATCACGATCTTCTTCACGCGCAATCCCCACAAGTGGTGTACCGCCGGTTCCGGAGGCAGCACGTTCAAGTACCCCTGCCACTAGCGACGGCAGCTGGGGAGAAGGATGAGGCAGCGCGAGCGACCGTGTTCGGGCTACTTCTGATCCATGCGGACCACGCCGTCCCAGTCCGCAAGCGAGAGTTCGCTCGCGTGGGTTTCACACCATCGGAGGTAGAACTGGCTCGGGCCGTCGTCTTCTCCGTGCGCATGTATCGCCTCGCGCCAGAGTCGCATTGCCTCGGACCAGGCTCCACGCCGGTAGGCCGCCAAAGCCTGGGCAAAGATAGCACACAGCTCCCGATCGCGCTCGGCAATGTCGTCCGCTCGCGCGACGAGCTCGTGGACCACCACTGGCCGAGACTTGCCGGCGAGCAGGAACGCGCCGAGCTCGCGGCTCGCGAGGCCGTCGAGCCCGGCGAGGACGTCCGCGCTCACCAGCATGCGGGTTCCCAGGTACCTGTTCAGGCCCTCCAGCCGGGTCGCCGTGTTCACGATGTCTCCGACTGCCCGGTACTCGTAGTGGTCCATTGCCCCGACGCTGCTGAGGAGGATGCGTCCGGAGTGCATGCCAATTCGGGTCGCGAGTGCGAGCCGGCCCGAGCCGGAGTTGAAGCGCTCCACGGCGGTGGCGATGTCGAGCGCCGCGAAGCACGCGCGGTTCCGCAGGGACGCGTCCGGCTCGGTGGTTGCCCAGATGGCGAGCATGGAATCCCCCACGACGTCCTGCACGAGGCCGCCGTGTCGCTTCACGGGCTCGAAGAGCGCCGCGTAGTACCGGTTCATGAACTCCCCTAGCTCCCCCGGCTCCATCGTCTCCGACAGCGTCGTGTACTGGTGCGCGTCCGTCGACAGGCAGGTGCCGAAGACGAGCTGGTCGGCCGCGCGGACGTCGCCGATCTCGCGCGCCAGCTCCTCCGCGATCTTCGGCGGGAGATAGTGAGCGAGGGCGGTCGAGAGGTGCTCGCGCTCGCGTCGCGTTTCGCGATGCCGCCAGAAGACGGACGCCGCGAAGGCAGCTCCGATCTGGACGACCAGAGGACCGACGAGCGGCAGCCACAGGCCGCCGACGCTGAACCGGTTTCGTGCCGCCAAGAGGTAGACCGTGCCGACCAGCAGCCAGGCCACCGCCGAGGCGACCACCGGCAGGCGCCACGCAAGCACCCCGAGCGCGAGACCCCAGCCGACCGCGAGGCCGAGCTGGGTGCCGAGCGGCAACGGCTCCACGGCCCGTCCTTCGAGAATGTTCCCGAACGCCGTCGCTGCGACCTCGACCCCGCTCAGGTCGAGGCCGTTGGGATCCGAGAAGACCGTGTTGACCCCGTCCCGCTGCTCGACCCCGGTGTGGGCCGAAAGGCCGACGAACACGGCCTTGCCCCGCACGTCCAGGCTGCCGGATCCCGGCGCCAGGTCGGCCAGGGCCCGGTCGTACGGGATGGTGGGAATAGTGCGCGGTGGCCCGTAGAAGTCGAGGTAGGGGGAGTCGGGCCCCGCGTAGAGCTGCACCAGGCGCTCGATCAGGCGTCGCCTGCGCGCATCCCCCGGCAGGCTCGGTCCACCATCGAGCGTGTTCTTGAGACGAAGCCGGGTGCCGGGATCTCGCTCGACCGCCTCCCGGATCGCGCGCACCACGTACTCGGCTCCAGAGGAGTGGCGCCCGCCGGACGGCTCGAGGCTCGGCGCGCCGGCCGCCTGCAGCAGCGACAGCAGCGGCTCGTGGGCCTCGCGCGCGTACACGTGAAAGGCCACGACGGGCAGGCTCGGCGCGTTGCCGGCGCCGGCCTTGAAGGTCCAGTACCGGCTCACTTGAACCGGCACCTTGGGGAGCGGGAAGGGCGCGACCCCCGCCGACGCGTCGGCCAGGAGGGGGAGCGGGGAGGCGAGGCGTTCGATGTGGAACGGCTCGGCGGAGGGCCGGGGGGCGCCACCGCGGACGGTTGGCCGCTCCTGCACGAGGTGCTGGGCGAGAACCACGTTGCCGGCGCGCCGCATCGAGTCGGCCAGCGTGCGGTCGTCGATCAGCGCCCCCGCATCGTCGAAGACCACGTCGAACACGATGACCGCCGCCCCGCCGCGATGGAGGGCGTCGACGAGCTCGGCGTGCTGAGTGCGCGGCCACCGGGTCGGGTTCGGCGGGAGACCGAGCGCCTCGGCGGCCGGTCGGTCGATCGCGACGACGAGGACGTCGGGCGGCGGCGGTCGCGATCCGCGCAACCGGAAGAGCAAGGGGAGCCCGATCGACTCTTCCAGCCTCGGGCCGAGCGGCATGGCCGCGAAGAGCACACCGGCCAAGGCGGCCAGCGCGCCGATAGCGACGGGGCGGGCGAGCACGCGCCCCAGGCGGGCGCCGCGCGGTCGCGACTTGGCCGTTTCTCGCACCTCTCCGATGGCGTCCGCGGATCCCTGGCGAGGGTCACTCGACCGCCGCGAGCCCTCCGCAGCGCCGTGTCGCGCGGTGGCGCGAGTGTAGGAGGGACCGCGCGGCAGTGTCAACCGCAACCTCGCCCGGTCGCGGCCGTTGATTCCGGCCGACAGGGTCCCTAGAATGCTGGCATTCCCTTCGGGACGCGATGGCTGACACCCTGCCGGAGTTCCTGTTCCACTGGGCGGAGCGCACGCCCGACGCGGTCTTCCTGGGCGAGCCCGACCGCGACCGCCGTTACACCTACGGCGAGGTCGCCGTCGGCATGGCGCGCTTCCGGGCGCGGCTCCGGCGCCTCGGGGTCGCGCGCGGGGACCGGGTGGCCCTCCTCGGCGACAACGGCGTCGGCTGGGTCGTCGCCTATCTGGGCGCGATCGCGCACGGCGCCGTGGCGGTCCCGCTCAACACCCGCCACGCCACGGGCGACCTCGACCGCGCGCTCGACGACTTCGAGCCGGCGGCGATCGTCGGCGATCCGGCATACCTCGGGCGGCTCTCCGAGCGCTACCGGGGTCGGGCCATGGACGGGGCGGAGCTGGGCGTCCGTACCGGGGCGATGGCCTCCGCGCTGGACGGCTCGGAGGCGCGGCCGGAGGAGCTCGGCGTCCTCTGCTACACCTCCGGCACCACCGGCGAGCCGCGCGGGGTCATGATCCGGAACGCCTCCCTGGTCCGGAACGCCGGCACGTTCGCGCAGATCTTTCAGTCCGGCCCCGACAGCGCGACGGCCGTGGTGTGCCCGCTCTTCCACAACACCGGATACAACGACGGCCTCGCGCACATGCTGCTGGTCGGCGGCCGGGTCGACGTGCCGCGTCGTTTCGACCCCGGCGCGACCGCCCGGGCGCTGGCGGAGGGGCGGTACCCGTTCCTCATCGGCGTCCCGACGATCTACCATCGGATGCTGGAGCTGCTCGAGGCGAATCCGCCGGCCCCCGGCGGGATGCCCTGGTTCGCGTACGGCGGCGCGCCCATGCCGACGGCCCTTGCGACGCGCCTGGAGGAGGTCGTTCCCGGGGCGCGCTTCGTGAACGTGTATGGAATGTCGGAGGCCACGTCGATCACGCACTACGCGCCCTGGCGGCCCGGCCCGCGGGATCTCACGGCGATCGGCGTCGCCGTGCCGGGCACGCGAGACCGGATCGCGCCCACCGGCGAGCTCGAGGTCGACAGCCCGACCGCCATGGTCGGCTACTGGCGAGACGACGCGGCCACCCGAGCCAAGCGAGACGGACCGTGGCTTCGAACCGGCGATCTGGCCCGGCGGGGTCGGGACGGCCTGCTCCACATCACCGGCCGCGTGGACGATCTCATCAACCGGGGCGGGGAGAAGGTGGCGCCGCTCGAGGTCGAGAGCGCCATCAGCGCGCACCCGGACGTGATGGAGGCCTCGGTGGTGGGGTTGCCGGACCGCGATCTGGGACAGGTCGTCGCCGCGGCGGTCGTCGCGCGAGCGGGAAGCACGCTCGACGCGCGCGAGCTCGGGCGCTTCCTCGCCGATCGGATCGCCGACTACAAGGCTCCGCGTCGCGTGCGGTTCCTGTCGACCTTGCCGCGAAACGAGAACGGCAAGGTGCTCCGGGACGAGGTTCGACGGCTGTTGAACGAGGAGTGAGCGGGCCGGAGCCGGCCCGTCACCCAGGAGGCCACGTCATGGCGTTCAGGACCAGCGCAGCGTATCTCGCCGCCCTCCGGAAGCAGCGGCCCGTCGTGTACTGCGGCGGCGAGCGGGTCGAGGACCGCGTGAGCTACGAGGGGTTCGCCCCGACCCGGCATTGCTGGGGCACGTGGATCTACGATTGCGTGCAGGACCCCGAGATCCAGCGGACGCTCCCGCGCATCCGCTCGATCGACGGCGAGCCGTGCCATCCGTTCTGGTCGATCCCGGCGACCCGGGAGGATCTCCTCGACAACATCCTGGTGGCGCGGCAGGTGTCGCGCGTGTCGCCCGCCGCCGGCTACGCGACCATCGGGCGCGACGAGCTGGCCGCGCTCTACGTCGTGACCTCGGCCCTCGCGCGGGAGGGCAAGGGCGAGAACCTCGAGCGCCTGCGGGCGTACCTCCGCCGGTTCCAGCGGGAGCAGCTCATGACGTCGGCGGCCATCACCGACCCCAAGGGCGATCGCCGGCTTCGGCCCGCCGAGCAGCCGAACAAGGAGGCCTACCTCCGCGTGGTCGAGCGGCGCGCCGACGGCATCGTCGTCCGGGGGTGCAAGATGCACACCTCCGGCAGCGTGGCCGCCGAGGAGCTGATCGTCGCGCCGACGCGCGCCATGCGCAGGGAGGACGCCGACTACGCGGTCTCGTTCGCCATCCCCGTCGACGCGCCGGGCATCAAGCTCATCGCCCGGGCGGCGCACCTGAGCGACCCGGAGACGGCGCCGATGACGCGGAAGGACCAGCTCCTCGAGACCTTCACGATCTTCGAGGACGTGTTCGTGCCGTGGGAGCGGGTGTTCCTGTGCGGGGAGTGGCAGTACTCCGGGGAGATGGCGAACATCTTCGCCAGCGTCAACCGCCAGGGCTACCTCGGCGCCGACGTCGGCAAGCTGGACATCTTCATCGGCGCGGCGCACCGGATCGCCGCGCTGAACGGGGTCGCCGATGCGCCCCACGTGCGGGACAAGATCACCCAGCTGATCAAGCTCCAGGCGCTGATCTGGAGCACGGGCGTGGCCGCCTCCATGCACGCGACGGTGATGGAGCCGGGCGTCGCCGTGCCCGACGCCGTCTACGCGAACACCGGGAAGCACGTGGCGATGGAGGGGCACTATCTCGCCACGCGTCTCTTGCTCGAGATCGCGGGCGGCGCGGTCGAGACCCTGCCCGCGATCGAGGACCAGCGGGCGCCCGAGCTCAAGCCCTACTTCGACAAGTACTACGCGGGCGCGACGGGCACCGCCGAGGACCGCATGCGGCTCTTCCGCTTCATCCGCGACCTCACCGCGTCGGAGTACGCGGGGTGGTGGGACGTGGAGATCATCCACGGCTCGGGGTCGCCCGCCGCCGAGTGGCTCCAGATGTACCGGGAGTACGACCTCGACCGCGCCGCCAAGCACGTCGACGCGATGGTGGGGGTCAGACTTTGACTAGACTGTCGGGGTCAGGCCTTGGCTCTGACTTCCGTCTCGTGACGATCGGCGGCCGGTTCCCGGGGACTGCCGGCGCCTACGAGCGCACGGTGAGCGCCTGGGCCGACCGGGGTGAGGGCTCGCTCCTCGAGCTCAACGCGCGGCTCGCCGACGCGGAGGTCGACCTCGAGGTCTGCCTCGTCGCCGAGCCGTCGCCCAGCTACCAGTTGCACCGGGCGACGGCGACGGCGCGGTCGGACGCGACCCGGGAGCGCTGCGGCGCGCTCCTCGAAGCCTTCCGGGGTGTCGGGGCCCTCCGCATCGTGGGCGGGTTCCGACGCGAGATCGCGTCACGCCTGGGCGAGCACCCGCTGGCCGATCGCCTGCTAGACGCGGCGATCGAGGCGGCCCGCCTCTCGCGGCAGGTGACGCAGACCGAGGTCCCCCGCGCCGCCCGCCACCCCGGAGGGCTTCCACCGGCTCGACCTCGAGGCCTGGCCCGAGCTCGTCGATCTCTGTTTCACGTACCGGCGAGAATCGGCCGCGCTCTTCGCCGAGCGGCCGGTCCGGACGCCGGCCATCGCGGCCATGTACGCCGGGCCTCCCGGCCAGAAGCTCGTGTTCCACCGCTACAAGCGGGCGCGCCTGGAGCGGCGCGCCTCCGATGGTCACCCTGTACCAGTCGATGTTCGACCAGGTGCACGGGTTCGAGCTCTGGTACGACGTGGAGGAGGCGAGCCGGACGATCGTCGACGCGCGGCTCCTCACGCCGCGGCTTCCCTACATGGGGATCTGCGACGAGCCCCAGCGCCGGGTGCGGGCGATGGTGGGCGTCACGCTCGACGCCGGGTGGCCCGCCGTCGTCCGGTCCCGGCTGGGCGGCCGCGAGGGCTGCTTCCAGCTGACCGACCTGACGAGCGACCTCTTCCGCCTGCTCGACCCGACCTGACCCCGCCGGCGGCAGTGTGCCGCCGGGGTCGTCGCTGTCTCCCGCTCAGGGCTTCGCGCGCCTGAACGTGATGAGGACGTGCCCGGACCCGCTCCGTGCCTCGAACGCGGCGGGCCGGCCCTTGTCGAGATTCGGCGCGTTGTCGCAGACCCTCAGCGTGTCGCCGTCGAGGGCGTAGATCCCCTTCCACGCCTTCCCCTTCAGGGTCCCCTCCGAATGCTCGAAGTCGATGGCCGCGGGCTTCGCGCTCGGGCGCACCCGGACGGTTCCGGCGAAGAGGGGCTTCCCGTCCTTGGACTGGATCTGGAATCGGTTCCCGCTGAAGGAGAGCCGGTGGCCGACGACGTCCTCGGCGGCCTTGCCGTCGCGTTCGGCCTGTGTCGCCGTCCAGGCCCCTTGCAGGCTCTTCGGCGCGTCCCCGGCCGGCTGCGCGAAGGCCGACACGAGCCCGGTCCCGAGGATCAGCCCGCACATGAGCGAGATCAGCCGGTGCATGGTGTGTCTCCCCGATGAAGAGGAAGGCGCTCACTCGTGGGCCCCGGCACGCCGCCTGGCCCGACGCCCCCGTCAGTCGGCGTAGGTGGGATCCTTCCCGTCCAGGATCCGCTTCAGCTCCTCGAAGTGGGAGAAGGCCGAGTCCTTGTAGTCCTCCCAGCCCCGCGCCGTGCGCTCGGCCACCTCGTCCGACATGACGTTGAGCGGCCGGCCGGTCGCGTACGCGAGGACCAGGGTCTGGCAGGCGCGCTCCAGGTAGTAGAGGTCGTCGAAGGCCTCCGCGACCGTGGCGCCCACCACGAGAACGCCGTGGTTGCCGAGCATCGCGCGCTTCATGTTGCCCAGCACCTGGACCAGGCGCCGGCCCTCCTCCTCGTTGTCGGCGATGCCGCCGTAGCCGAGGTCGATCGCGATGCGTCGGAAGTAGCGGGCGGTGTTCTGCTCGATCGGCCTGACGCTGGGATCGGCCAGCGAGGCGACCGCCGTGGCGTAGGGCGGGTGGACGTGGAGGATGCAGCGCGCGTGCGGGAGCGCGCCGTGGATGTGGCCGTGGATGCACCACGCCGAGGCGTCCGGCGCGTCGGGCCGGCTCATGGTCTCCGGGTCGTCGGCGTCGAGCAGCAGCAGCTCGCTCGCCTTGACGCGGGCGAAGTGGCGCCAGCGCGGGTTCATGAGGAAGCGCTTGCCGTCGTCCGACACCGCGAGGCTGAAGTGGTTGGCCACCGCCTCGTGCCAGTTGAGCTCGGCGGCCAGCCGGAACGCGGCCGCGAGATCGACACGCAGCTGCCGCTCCAGGGACTCGGGTGTCCGGCTCTCGCGCACGCTCAGCCCCCCACGCGGACGACTCGCGGCGTTCTGGGCGGATCGGGCAGGTCGACCCGCCGTCCGGGCTGGCGCGCGAAGTAGTCGATCAGGGTCTGCTGCTCCTTCTCGGTCACCAGCACCTTCTTGGCCCCGGGCGCCTCGGACGCGGCCTTGAGGGCGACGTAGCCGTCGCCGCCCCCCATCAGGAACTCGTTGGTCGCCAGCGTGAACCGGCGGGCGGGGTCGCCGACGAGGGCGAAGTTCTCGACGACGGTGTCCGTGGCCCCGCTGGCCCGCTGGACGCGCAGCGTCTTGACGCGCGAGGGCGTCGTCAGCGTGGGGCGGTCCGACAGGCCTGGCTTGCTCGGATCGAACTCGAGGTACGCGCCCGCCAGGTGAGGGAAGCGGCCGTCCGAGGCGGGGACGCGGCTCACGGCGTTCTCCATCGCCGCCAGTAGCCCGGCCGCCGTGATGTCCGAGATCGCGTGGGGATTGTCGAACGCGAGCGCGGTCGCGACCGTGAACCCGGTCGCCTGCGGGGCGGGGATGGAGCCGCGGATCCCGCCGCCGTTGGCGAGCGCGAGATCGGTCTCCGGGACCTTGCTGCGCCCGAGCCAGAGCACCGAGTCGGCGATCAGGTCCCCGAGGTTCGTGGAGCGCGTCCGGACGTCGGCGCGCTCGCCGTTCAACCGCGTCTGCGTCTCCCCGACCACGCGCAGGAGCCGCGAGATGAGCGGCGTGCTCCGGAGCGCCTCGAAGCCGCGCTGGACCTCCGCCGGCGCCGCCGCCGGCCGCCCCGTCAGCTTCGCCACGTCGTCCACCGCCTGCTGGGTGGTCGCCACCGGCCCGCTCCGCGGATCGACCGACACCACGCGCCCCTGGGCGTCGAAGCCCACGATCAGGTTTCCGATGTAGCGGTAGAGCTGGTCGCTGTTGAGGATCAGGACCGGGTGGCCGTCGCGGTCGGTTCGCCGCACGGGGTACTCCCCGAGAGGCTTGTCGCCTGGCCGCAGCCGGTTGAAGGGCCCGTTCGCCTCGGGACGGGCGATGAAGCCGGTCGACCCGGCGGTGATGATGATGTCGATCCCGTGCATGTCCTTCGTGGACAGGGGGTCGGCGGTGAAGTCCTGGGCGTGGTCCACGAGGAGGATCTTGTCGATGCCCTTGGACTGGAGCAGCGTCACCTGCTCGAGCACCTGGCCGAGCGCGGGCACCAGCGGCTGGTTGTTGGCCGGGTTGCGGCCCCCGATGAAGTCGAGGCCCGGCGTGGTCTCGTTCGGGCGGAGGATGATGTTGAAGAAGTCGGCCGGCGAGCGGCCGATGAGGCCGATCTTCTGGCCGCCGACCTCGACGTAGGCGCTCCGGACGACGCGCCCGGCGTTCTCGACCACGCTGCCCCCGTCCTGTCCCATCCGGATGGGCGGCGTGCCGGGCTTCAGGCGCACCTTGCTGAAGTCGAGGTTCGCGGAGATGAAGGGGTACTTGGCCGCGGCCAGCATGCGGGCGAAGTCGTCGATGCCGCCGTCGACCTCGTGGTTCCCCATGCCGTTGGCCACGAGGCCCATGGCGTTGAAGAACGCGATGTCGGCCATCCCGGGCGCTCCGAACGCGGGCACCTGCGCGGCCGCCTGGTAGAAGGGCCCCGGCAGCGTGTGGTCGCCGGCCGTCACGTGGATCGAGTTCCGGCCGCCGGCCGGCGCGAGCGCCTTGAGACCAGAGGCCAGCGCCGCGTAGTGGAGGATCTTCGGCTCGAGCGTGATCGGGTCCACGAAGCCCGACTCGTTGTCGGAGCTGTGGAGCACCTGCAGCTCGAAGGCCGGTCGGTTCGACGACCGCTCCGACGGCGGCGCAGGCCGCGAGCACGAGCGCGGTGAGGAGGAGGACGAGCGATCGACGGTGGCTCATGGACGCGTCCCTCCGCGCGGGGATTCCTCGCGCACGATCAGGGCAGGGCACGGAAGCGGTCGGTGGCCTGGACGAGCCGGTCGACGATGCCGGGCTCCAGCGCCGAGTGGCCGGCGTCGGGCACCACGTGGAAGTCGGCCTCCGGCCATCGCCGATGGAGCTCCCACGCCGAGACCATGGGACACACGACGTCGTAGCGTCCCTGGACGATGACGCCGGGGATGTGCCGGATGCGCTCGACGTCGTCGAGGAGCTGATCGGGGTGGCGCAGGAACGAGCCGTGGGCGAAGTAGTGGCACTCGATCCGCGCGAAGGCCTCCGCGAAGGTGTCGCGGCCGAACCGCTCGATCAGCTTCGGGTCCGGGTGGAGCTTGCTGGTCGAGCCTTCCCAGACGCTCCAGGCGCGCGCGGCGTGGGCGCGCACCGCCGGGTCGGGGCTCGTGAGCCGCCGGTAGTAGGCGGCGACCAGGTCGTCCCGCTCGGCCGGGGGGATCGGCTCGAGGAACGCCTCCCAGGCGTCCGGGAAGACGTAGCTCGCGCCCTCCTGGTAGAACCACCGGATCTCCTTGGGGCGGACCAGGAAGATGCCGCGGAGCACCAGGGCCCGGACCCGCTCCGGATGCGTCTCCGCGTAGGCGAGCCCGAGCGTGCTGCCCCACGAGCCGCCGAAGACGACCCAGCGGTCGATCCCGAGCTCCTCGCGGATCCGCTCCATGTCGGCCACCAGGTGCCAGGTCGTGTTCTCCTCGAGCGAGGCGTGGGGCCGGCTCTTGCCGCAGCCCCGCTGGTCGAAGAGCACGATCCGGTACGCGGCGGGGTCGAAGAACCGGCGCTGGAGCCCCTCGGTCCCGCCGCCCGGGCCCCCGTGGACGAAGACGACCGGCTGGCCGTCGGGATTCCCGCTCTGCTCGACGTAGATCTCGTGGACCGGCGAGACCTTGAGATGCTCCTGCCGGTACGGCTCGATCTCGGGATACAGCTCGCGCATGGTCCTGCTAGCCCTGTGTTCCGTGAACGCCATGCGCCGGACGGGTCCTGCCGCCGCGAACAGCCCCACCGTGCTCGCTCGGACCGCGCGCGTGGTGCTTCGACGCCGGGTCGACGGCCGCGACGCGGCCGGGATCGCTCGGCGGTTGAGTCGTCCTGCGCTCCGCGCGGCGGGGCGCCCCGTTCGCGGCGTCACCCGTCCGGCATCCGCGGTCTCCACGATCGCCACGCGGATTCGGACTACCGCTCGAGGCGCTTCAGGTACTGGGCGACGAAGTCGTAGTCGACCATGCGGCAGTAGGCCTCGATGATGCGGCGGGTGACCGGACCCGGCACGGTCCCGCCGCCGACCTCGACCCCGTTGAAGCTCCGCACCGGGCAGACGCAGAGGCTGGTCGACGTGAGGAACGCCTCGTCGGCGTTGTAGGCGTCGAAGAGGTCGATGTCCCGCTCGTGGACCGTCAGGCCGAGCTCCCGCCCGAGCTCGATGGCGGTCTCCCGGCTGATCCCGGGGAGGACGAACTGCTCGCGCGGCGTGTAGATCGCGCCGTCCCGCACGAGGAAGACGTTGCTGCCGATCCCCTCGGCGAGGTTCCCGTTCACGTCGAGCAGGATCGCCCAGGCCTCGGGGTCGCGGGCCTTCGCCTCGAGGTCGCCCATGACCACGTTCAGGTAGTTGTTCGTCTTGGTGCGGGCGCTGAGGCTGTCGGGCGGCGCGCGCCGCACCGACGGCACGACGACGCGGATGCCGTCCCGGTAGAGCGTCGCCCGCTCGCGGAGGGGCAGCGGCAGGCACTCGACGATGACGGTCGGCCCCGACTGGCCGAAGACGGCGCGGTCCGAGGGGTCGAGCCCCCGCGTCACGCGCTGGGTGACCCAGTAGTCGTCGTCCGGCTCGAGGAGGGGCAGGTTCCGGCGGAGGATCTCCTCGGTGATCCGCTTCAGCTCGTCGATGCCGATGCCCGGGTCGATGCGGAGGTACCGGAGCGAGCGGTAGAGGCGCTCGAGGTGCTCCTCGAGCCGGAAGATCCGGTGCCCGAAGGTGCGCGTCGTGTCGAACACCGCGTCGCCGTACTTGAAGCCGCGGTCGCGGAACGGGACCCGCACGTCGCGCTCGGGGACGATCTGGCCGTTGAAGTACGCGACGCGCTCGCCTGCCGCCTGTCCCATTGCCGGTCCTCCGTGTACGGGTCTCTGCTGGTGGGCGTCCGGTGTCTGCCGTCGGAGCGAGGGTAGCGGAGGGGCGCCGGCCGGTCAACGCGGGGGTCGGCGCGGTGGTCGGCCCATGGGCCGCTGCGGGGGTCTTCGAGGCGGCGGGCCGGCGGTCGACGCCCCGAGGTCGGACCGTCGCGGGGGTCTTCGGGGCAACGGCGGGCGAGTAGTCGCTGACCCGAGGTCGGGCCGTCGCGAGGGCCTTCGGGGCGGCGGCGGCGCCGGCGGTCGACGCCCCGAGGTCGGGCCGTCGCGGGCGCTGCCCGGCCTCGCGGCGACGCGGGTCCGGCACGATGTGCGCGGGCCGTGGGGGCGTCGCCCGGGGCTCGGCGGGTCGCCCGACGTCGCCGAAGGCGGGCGGCGGCGCGCTGTCGAACTCGACCGGGGCCCCCGTCTCCGGATGGCGGAAGCCGAGCCGCGTGGCGTGGAGGCACAGGCGGTGCAGGGGATCCCGCCGCGCGCCGTGGCGGCGGTCGCCGACCACCGGGTTGCCGAGCTTCGCCATCTGGACCCGGATCTGGTGGCGGCGGCCCGTGCCGAGGCGGAGGCCGACGCGCGTCACGTCCGCGCGCCGCTCGAGGACGCGGTAGCGGGTGATCGCGATGCGGGCGCGCCCGCCGCGCGGCGGGGGGCGGCTGGGGTCGATCGGGCGGACGCGGAGCGAGCGCTCCTCGACGAGGACGTCCTTGAGCGTGCCCTCGTCCCGCGACACCGTGCCCTCGACGATCGCGACGTACCGCCGCTCGGCGGTGCCGGCGGCGAACTGGAACTGGAGGCGCCGCTGGGCGTCCGCGGTCTTGGCGACGACCAGGAGGCCCGAGGTCTCGCGGTCCAGCCGGTGGACGATGAACGGCCGGCCGGGCGGCCGCGCGCCCTTGAGGTAGGCCCACACCAGGCGATAGGCCGTCCGCTCCCGCTCGTGCTCGGTGCCGATCGTGAGGAGCCCGGGCGGCTTCTCGATGACCAGGAGCGACGCGTCCTCGTGGACCAGCCGCAGGAGCGGGGACATGGCCGGCGGCGGCGCCGCCCCGAGCGTCACCGCGTCCCCCTCGGCCACCACCGTGCGCGGATCCCGCACGATCTCCCCCGCCACCCGCACCCGCCCCGCCACGAGCCACGTGCGCAAGCGCCGGCCCGACGAATCCGGAAACTCCGCACGCAGCCGCTCGAGTAGCGTCATGGGGTCAGACTCACTTCGACTTTCAACACGGCGGCAATTGTCGGGAAGTGGACTCGGCCACCGGCGAATCGCTCAGAAGTCAAAGCCTGACCCCGAGGGTAATCATCGCCGGACCCGATGGCGATGAGACGCGCTCCGACCGAGCGCACGCCCTTCTTCGAGTTCCAGGCGCGGAACCGGCGCGCGCATGGGGGTCAGGCCTTCGACTTCTCGGACGACTCGCCGGCTGCCGACGAGCGCGACGGAATTGTCATGAGCGAAGTCAAAGGCTCTGACCCCGAACCGAGGCGGTCTTCGAGGACGTGGGTGACGGCGGAGAAGTCTTCGGGGCCGGAGCCGCGGCGCTGGCCTTCGCGGTAGGCGGCCAGCGTCTCGCGGAGGATGGGCAGGTTGGCGAGGAGGGAGCCGGCCATCTCGCTGGCGAGGGTGACGTCCTTCGCCATGAGGTCGAGGGTGAAGGTCGGGTCGTAGTTGCCCGCGACGACGCGCAGGACCCGGCGGTCGAAGTAGGTCGAGTAGGCCATGCCGCCGCCGTTCTTCACGACCTCGTAGTAGGTGTGGGGGTCGACGCCGACCGCGTGGCAGAGCGCCAGCGACTCGGCGACGGCGACCGAGTTCACCGCGCCGAGCGCGTTGTGGAGGAGCTTGATCCGGTTGCCGGTGCCGGACGGCCCGACGTACATCGTGAGCCGGCCCATCACGTCGAGGAGCGGCCGGATCGCCGGCATCTGCGCCTCGTCGCCCCCGACCATGAAGAAGATCTCGCCCGACTCGGCCTGGGGCGACGAGCCGAGCATCGGCGTGTCGAGGTGGTGGATCCCGCGGGCCTAGCGCCGCCCGGTGGACCTCGAGCGTGGCGCCGGGGCTCACGGTCGAGCAGTCGCAGGTCACGAGGCCCGGCCGGCCCCCGGCGAGGATCCCCGACGCGCCGAGGTAGGTCTCCCGCACGATCGCGTCGTTCGGCAGGGCCGTGAACACGACGGTGGCCGCGGCCGCGACCTCGCGAGGGGAGGGATGGGCCGTGATCCCCGCCACCGCCGCCGCCCGCCGCACCGCCTCCGGGGCGACGTCGTGGACGTGGACCCGGTAGCCGGCCTGGGCGAGGTTCCGCGCCATGGGGTACCCCATCCGCCCGAGCCCGACGAAGCCGACCTCGCCGATCGGCCGGGCGCGAGCAGACCTCTCCGACCGGCTCGACGGCGTCGGACGTGTGGCGCTGCGCCGCCCCGGGGCAGCCTTCGAAGAACCTCGGGCCGGCGGTTTCGCCGTCCGCTTGCTGCTCTGGCGCTGCTTCGACGGACCCTTCGATTTAGGCCTCATGAATCCTCCAAGAATCGACTAGTTATGCGTCGCTCTTCAGCGTTCACCTGAAAGTCTGACGGGCCCCTCGGTCGCTCAGGCCAGGCGCTCGGCGCGATGGCGCGCCCGAGGATGGACGAGGGCATCCTGGAGCGCGACCAGCGGCAGCTCGTCGGCATCCTCCGCGGCCGCCAGGGTCAGCACGTCGTCCAGCGCCGAGACGGCGTGCTCGAGCGCGGCCCCGGGATCGCGGCGGCCGAGGTAGGCGCCGAGGAACAAGGCGGCGAACGCGTCGCCGGTGCCCCAGACGCGGACGGCGCGCCGCGGATGGCGCACGAGCCAGACCGGGCCGCGCGTCGCCGCGATCACCGCCAGGTCGCCGGGCGCCTCGGGCAGCTGGAGTCCCGTCGCGACGACGAGCTCCGGCCCGAGCCCCTCGCGTCCCCCAGCCCCGATGAGCGCCCGCGCCGCCGCCCGCGCGCCCTCGAGCGTCGACGGCGCGATGCCCGTGAGGAGCTCCAGCTCGAACGGGTTCGGCGTGACGATGTCCGCCAGGGGGACGAGGCGCTCGCGGAAGGCGTCCGCGATCCCGGCGCGCACGTACACGCCCCGCCCCACCTCGCCGATGACCGGGTCGCAGCAGTAGAGCGCCGCGGGATTCGCCGCGCGCACGCGCGCGACGGCGTCCGCCACCACCGCTCGCCGTCTCCGGCTCGCCGAGGTAGCCGGACAGGACCGCGTCGCAGCGGCCCAGCACCCCGCGGGCCGCGAGGCCCTCGACCAGCGCTGCCACCTCGGCGGCCGGCACGATCCGCCCGCGGAACCCGCCGTGCGCCGGATGGTTCGAGAAGGCGACCGTGTCGATCGGCCACACCTCGTGGCCGAGCCGCTCCAGCGCGAAGACGGCGGCGCGGTTCCCCACGCGGCCGTACGTCACCGTCGACTGGATGGAGAGGACGTTCACGGCGTCACGCCGCTCGGCGCCGTCAGTAGCCGCGCGCCCGGTCGACGACGTGCCGGAGCGGCGCGCCGTCGAGGAACCGCCGGAGGTTGTCGACGAAGAGCGCCGCCACCAGCTCGTCCCGCGTCGGGTGGAGCCCGCCGAGGTGCGGGAGGACGGTGATGCCGGGCGTCGTCCAGAACGGATGGTCCGCGGGGAGCGGCTCGGTGCGGAAGACGTCGAGGACGGCCCCCGCGATGACGCCCCGCTTCACGGCGTCCACGAGGTCCGCGTCGACCACCAGCTCGCCCCGGCCGAAGTTGAGGAGCCAGGCGGTCGGGCGCATCTCGGCGAGGCGCCGGGCGTCCATGAAGTCGCGCGTGGCGGGCGTGACGGGGAGGAGCAGCAGGACGAAGTCCGCCGCGCCGAGGACCTCGCCGGTCCCCTCGGGCGGCAGGACGCGCGCCACGTCCGGCATCGGGGCGGGCTCGCGCCGCGTCCCGATGACGGTCAGCTCGAGGGCCGCCGCCTTCCGCGCGACCTCCTGGCCGATCGCGCCGAGGCCGAGGATCCCGAGTGTCTTGCCCGCGAGCGGCTCCGAGACGCGCCGCGTCCACCGCCGCGCGTCCTGGTCGCGCGCGATCGCCGCGTACGGCTTCGTGAGGTGGAAGAGCGCCCCGAGGATGTTCTCCGGCATCTGGACGCGGTGAGTGCCCCGCGCGCACGTGAGCGTGAGCGCGGGCGGGAGGCCGCGGTCGAGCCAGCCCTCGACGCCGGCCGTCAGCGTCTGCACCCAGCGAAGCCGCGGCGCGCCCTCGAAGGCGCCGCGCGGGATGCGCCACGCGAGGGCGCCCTCGACGCGGCTCCAGAGCTCGGGATCCGGCGTCTCGCCAGCTCGAAGCGTGTGGAGCTCCACGCGCGAGGCCGAGCCCCGCCTGCTCGACGGCGCGCGCGTAGAGCTGGCGCCTCGTCGAGCCAGAGGAGGACCACCGGCCGGGTCACGCCGGTACGATACACTAGCGGCCGCGACACCGTCCCGTCACCACGCTCGCCACCTCGTCGAGGAGGATCCGATGCCCGCGTCCCACCGGCTCGATGCCACCGTCGTGCACTACGAGTGGAACAACGCGATCCCGCCGCGGCTCGAGGTCGAGCCCGGCGACACGCTCGTCATCGACACGCGCGACGCGGCCGACGGGTACTACACCCAGACGTCGACGAGCCGGGACACGGCGGCGCGCGGCCCGTTCCGGGGCCACCCGCTGACCGGCCCGGTCGCGGTGAAGGGCGCCCGGCCGGGGGACGTGCTCGTCGTGGACCTCCTGGAGGTCCGGCCGGCGGCCCCGTTCGGCTGGACCCACATCCGGCCGGGCCGCGGGCTCCTGCCGGAGGCGGACTTCCCGGAGTCGTTCCTCCAGATCTGGGACGTCACCGACGGCCGCTTCGCGCGCATGCGGGCCCGCTCGGGCGCGCGGGTCGCCGTGCCGCAGGCGCCGTTCCCGGGCGTGATCGGGACGGCGCTCGACGAGCCGGGCAGCCACAGCACCATGCCGCCGCGGAAGAACGGCGGGAACATGGACGTGAAGCAGCTCACGGCCGGGACGACCGTCTATCTCCCGGTCTGGGTCGAGCGAGCGCTCCTCTCCGTCGGGGACGCCCACGCCGCCCAGGGCGACGGCGAGGTGTGCGTGAGCGCCGTCGAGATGTCGGCCCGCGTCACGCTCCGGGTCGGCCTCCGCCAGGGTCGCCCGCTCCGCGAGCCCCAGCTCCGCACCCCCGGGCAGCCCGCCCGCGGGGCGGAGTTCGCGACGACCGCCCACGGCCCCGACCTCTTCGCCGCCTCCCAGCAGGCGGTCCGCTACCTGATCGAGCACATGACCGCGGAGCGCGGGCTCACGCGCGAGGAGGCCTACGTGGTCGCGAGCGTCGCGGCGGACCTCCGGATCAGCGAGATCGTCGACGCGCCGAACTGGATCGTCTCGGCCTTCCTGCCGGAGGCGATCTTCGACTGAGCGTCGGCTTCTCGGGGCCCTGAGCGAGCCATCCGAGGACCGCGACGGCAAACACCTCGGGCCCGGTCTCGACCGCTTCGTGGCCCACGCCGGGCATGCTCACCACGCGCGAGTGGGTGAGCGCCTGGCGCACGAGATCGATTCCCACGACGCGGAGCGGCTCCGGACTCGTTTCCCCGGCGAGCAGCACTGCGGGTAGCGCGAGCCGCCGAAACCGCCGCAGGTCGAACCGGTACCGCTCCGCGGCGCGCACCTCACGCGGCAGCGTGTGGGCGGTGGCCACGAGCGAGGTCCAGGACTGACCCGCGCGCAGGGCCGTCAGCTCCACGGGCGACAGCCCGACCACCTCGGCCATCAT
This sequence comes from uncultured Candidatus Rokubacteria bacterium, assembly GCA_963799055.1. Taxonomy (GTDB): domain Bacteria; phylum Methylomirabilota; class Methylomirabilia; order Rokubacteriales; family DASRDR01; genus DASRDR01. Next base: position 219,544 of record CAWCVP010000011.1, on the reverse strand, counting down.
CGTCTCGACAACCCGATCGACGTCGCCGGCCGCGAGGGCGGCGTCGAGGCGGCCGAGAAGGCCCGGCGGGGAGGGGAAGCCGTTCGCGTCGAGCGGCGGCTCGTAGAGGGCGAGCGTCCGCAGGTGGCCCGTGAGCAGCGCGGCCTCGAGAGCGCAGAGGGCGCCGTACGAGTGCCCGAGCAGTGCGACCGGCCCGGAGATCGAGTCGACGAGCGCGGCCACGTCCTCCGCCTCGCGCTCGATCGCGTAGTCCGCGGAGTCCCCGCTCTGCCCGCGGCCGCGCCGCTCCATCGCGTAAACGGTGAAGCGCGTGGAGAGCGCCGGGAGCACGGCCCGCCAGTACGTGTGATCCGAGATGCTGCCGTGCACGAGCACCAGCGGCGGTCCGGTCCCGGATCGCTCGTACGCGATGGCCGTCCCATCTCGCGAGATCACGCTCGGCAGCCGCCGCGCGGCACGTCCGATCTCGTCGGCTCGGGCCCGCTTCGCCAGGCGCCCCTCGATCTTGGCGCGGCTCCGGGCCAGGATCTCGCCCGGTGCGACGCCGCTCGCGGCGCACAGGCGCGCCCAGTAGCGCCACACGTCGCCCAGCTCCCCGGCCAGGCGCTCGCGCAGCTGATCGCCCTCGCGCGCGAGCCGCCGGAGGCACTCGACGACCTCGCCGGCGTCCCCGACCAGGGCGAGGCCGGTGTCGCACAGTGACTCGGCGTCCGACCGGTCCGCGCGCGTGGTCTCGCCCGCTCCCGCGGCCCACGCGGCGAATTCCTCGAGGGTGGTCGCCGAGGGCACGGGGGACGGCCCGCCCGCCGGGCGACCCGCCTGCCGCCACTCGACGTGCGCCCGGCTGCGCGCCAGGAGCGCCGACGGCGCCGCCCCCGTGAGGGCAGTGAGGCGCGCCCAGTAGAACGCCACGTCGCCCAGTTCGTCGGCCAGCCGATCGGGCTGGAGCTCGCCGTCGCGCAGCCACTTCGTGAGCACGCCGGCGACCTCGCCGACCTCGCTGGCGAACCCCAGACCGTCCTGGAGCACCGCGCGGCCGGCGGGCCCGCCGCCACGCCGGCTCGCGCCGACGCCGACCGCCCAGGCCGCGTACTCGTCGAGCGTCATGCCTGTCTCCTCGTTCTCGCGGCGCGATGGATACCAGCGACGCTGCGCCGCGGGCGCGAGTCTAGCGCGCCGCGACCGGCCGAGGCAACGCAGCGCGCTTCGCCTCCCGATCCGGTTTCCGGGGAACGCCTCGGGGCGACGGCGCGCCTCCAGTATCATCGGGGCGTGACGACCACCGGGGCGGGCGCCGAGCGCATCGTCACCCCGCAGTTCGCGCGCCTCTGGATCGGCGGGTTCGCCCAGTTCCTCTCGTTCTTCCTGTTGCTTCCCGCCTTGCCCGTGTATGCGCGGACGCTCGGCATTCCCGAATCCCGGATCGGCTTCCTGACGGGCGCGTTTCCGCTGGCCGCGATGCTGGTGCGGCCCGTCGCCGGCTGGGCGGCCGACCGCTACGGCCGGAGACCGTTCCTCCTGGGCGGCGCCCTCGTGTTCGCGGTCGCGTCGGCCCTCTACGCCGTGAGCCGGACGCTCCCAGGCCTGATCCTGGTCCGCGGGCTTCACGGGTGCGGCATGGGACTCTACCCGACGGGCGGGATGGCGATGGCCGCCGACCTGGCCCCGCCGGCGCGCCGAGGCTACGTGATGGGGCTGGTGGGCATCGCGGCGAACGTCGCCCTCGCGATCGGGCCGGCGGCGGGACTGTTCGTCGTCGACCGCTGGGGCTTCGGGTGGCTGTTCGCGGCGTCCACGGGGATGGCGCTGGTCGCGCTCGTGCTGGCGCTTCGGCCAGCACGAGACGCTCGGCGGCGCCGGTGCGCGTCCCGCTCGCCCTCGGCAGCGCGTTCAGCCGGGCCGCCCTCTACCCGTGCGCCATCGTGCTCTGCCTCATGACCACCTACGGCGTGCAGTCCACGTTCCTGCCCCTCTACGCGGTGTCGCGCGGGACGCACGCGGGCGTCTTCTTCACCGTGATGGCCTGCGCGATCATCCTGAGCCGCGGGATCGGCGGCGGGCTGTCCGACCGGGTGGGCCGGGCGCCCGTCGCCGCCGTCGGCACGGCCTGCGTCACGGCGGCCATGGGCGTCGTCGCGCTGGGGAGCGGATCCGGCGCGCTCGTGGTCTCCGGCCTCCTCTACGGCATCGGCCTCGGCGCCGCCCAGCCGGCGCTCATCGCGTGGTGCGTCGACCTCGCGTCGCCGACCGAGCGGGGCAAGGTCATGGGAACCTTCTACACCGCGCTCGAGCTGGGCATCGCGACCGGCGCGATCGGCGCGGGCCTCCTGCTCGCGCAGACCAGCTACACCACGCTCTTCCTCGCGAGCGCTGGCGTGGCGCTGGCGGCGAGCGGCCTGGCGTTGGGCGGCGCTTGCGCGCTCGGCCGCGCCGCGTGACGGATAGCGGCCGAGCGAACTCAGATTGCGGTCGTCCCCGGAGAACCGCCAGCGCGCGACGGGTTAGATCACCCGCGCGGGGCTCGCCCGACTATCGGCGTGTGCCTCCACTGCTGCGGCGCGTCGTACCGAAGACCGAGGTCCAGAGGACGCTAGCGCGCGCGACCCTCTCGGGCTATTGGACCTTGATCGTACGAGTGACGCCCCATGGTCGCAGGGAATGACGCCGGCGACGGGCGGCGACGACCCTCTGCGCGAAGGTGTACTCCGCGTCTCCGGCCCCCCGCACGCTGACGTCGGTCTCCCGCCGTCGCAGCCGCACGCTGGAGCGCCGCCGCCACGCCAGGGGCGGGGAACGTCGGCGGAGCCGGAGAGATCGATCGCCGTGCCGTCGTTGCCATGGAGCGCACCTCCTCCGACCGCGGGTCGGCGGGCCGAGAATGAGGTGGCGGCGTGGCGGTGATGTCAACGGCGAGTGAATTTTCCGTGACGGCCGGGACCCGACACCCGCGCTACACTCGCGTCGCCAAGGGAGGTATCGGACGGGCATGGGCGAGCTCGACCTCCTCGATCCCGGCTTCCTCGCCGATCCGTATCCCGTCTACCATCGGCTCCGCGCCGAAGCGCCGGTCTACCGGCATCCCTTCGGGTTCTTCGTCCTCACGCGCTACGACGACGTCGCCGCGTTCCTCCGCGACGCGCGCTTCGGGAAGAGCGGATACCAGGCCCTCTTCGAGGCGCGCTTCGGCGGCGGGCCCGACGCGTCGTGGCTCGCGCTGTCGATGCTCTTCCGCGACCCGCCGGACCACACGCGGCTCCGCGCCCTCGTCGGCCAGGCCTTCACGCCGCGCGTCGTCGAGACGCTCCGGCCGCGCGTCCAGGCGATCGTGGACGGCCTGCTCGACCGGGTGGCCGAGGCGGGGCGCATGGACGTGATCGAGGACCTCGCCTATCCCTTGCCGGTGACGGTGATCTCGGAGCTGCTCGGCGTCCCCGTCGACGAGGCCGACCAGGTCAAGGCGTGGTCGCGCGACGTGGCGCGCGCCCTCGACGCCATCGCGCTCCCGGTCGAGCCCGAGGTGCTGGAGCGCGGGCGCCGCGCGACGGCGGGGATGGTGGACTACTTCGGCCGGCTGGCCGACGAGCGCCGCCGCCAGCCGGGGCACGGACCTCCTGAGCGGCCTGGTCCAGGCGGAGGAGGCGGGCGACCGCCTGACGGAGCGGGAGCTCCTCGCGACGTGCGTCCTCCTCTACGTCGCCGGCCACGAGACGACGGTGAACCTCGTCGGCAACGGGCTCCTCGCGCTCCTGCGGCATCCGGACGAGTGGCGGCGGCTGCGAGAGGACCCCACGCTCTTGCCGGGCGCGATCGAGGAGCTCCTGCGCTTCGACGGCCCCGTGCAGCGGACGGGCCGCACGGCGGGGGAGGACGTCGAGATCGGGGGCGTGGCGATCCCGGCCGGCACGCTCGTCCTCGCCATGCTGGGCGCCGCGAACCGCGACCCCGCGCAGTTCGCCGACCCCGATCGGCTCGACGTCACGCGGGACGAGCCTCGCCATCTGGCGTTCGGCGCCGGGATCCACTACTGCCTCGGCGCCTCGCTCGCCCGCCTGGAAGGCCAGGTGGCGATCGGGACCGTGCTCCGACGCTTTTCCGGCCTGACCCTTGACGTGGAGCGTCCAGCCTGGCGGCCGTCGAGCGCCCTCCGGGGGCTCGAGGCGCTGCCCGTGCGGCTCGCGCCGGCCCCTGCGTAGCGCGGATTCACCGCGTGCGGCCGGGAAAGTCTCCTCGGGACGGGAGGATCTCGCCCCGAGAACCCCGGCTTGCCGGGCCGGGCAGGGTGATCTGGCCGGGAAACGCGGCCTGCGCCACTCCGGCACGTCCCCTGCATGGGATAATGCTCCGGCATGGCTGATTCCCGGGATTTCCGCGCCCAGATCGACCGCCTGGAGGCCAATCTGTCACGGGCCCTGGTCGGAAAGGCGGAGGTGGTCCGCCTGGCAGTGGTCGGTCTCCTCGCCCGGGGCCACCTCCTGATCGAGGACGTGCCCGGGGTGGGGAAGACCACCTTGGCCGCCGCGCTGGCCCGGTCGATCGGGGCCGGCTTCCAGCGGATCCAGTTCACGTCGGACATGCTCCCGTCGGACCTTCTGGGTGTCGCCGTCTACGAGCCGGACAAGCACGAGTTCGTCTTCAAGCCCGGCCCGATCTTCACGAACATCGTCCTCGCCGACGAGATCAACCGCACGACGCCGAAGACCCAGTCGAGCCTGCTCGAGGCGATGAACGAGGCCCAGGTCTCCCTCGACCACACCACGCACCCCTTGCCGCGCCCGTTCATGGTCCTGGCGACCCAGAACCCGCGCGAGCACGCCGGCACGTTCCCGCTGCCCGAGTCGCAGCTCGACCGCTTCCTCCTGCGGATCCGGATCGGCTACCCGAGCGAGGCGGACGAGCGGACGATCCTGCGCGGCGCGGGCACGCCGGTCGCGGAGACGCTCGAGACCGTGCTGGACGCGTCGGACGTGGTGGAGCTCCAGGAAGCCGCCGAGGGCGTGCGGGCGGACGACTCGGTGCTCGACTACGTGCTCTCGATCGTGACCGCGACGCGCCGCTCCAAGCTCCTGTCGCTCGGCGTGAGCCCGCGCGGCTCGCTGGCGCTCCTCCGCGCGGCGCGCGCCCACGCGCTGGCCGACGGGCGCGACTACCTCGTGCCCGACGACGTCAAGCGCCTGGCGGTCCCGGCGCTGGCGCACCGCGTCCTCCTGGCCGGCCACTCCGCCGACGGGGCAGGGACGGGTGCGGAGGCGGTCATCCGGACGATCGTGCAGGACGTCCCGGTCCCGCGCTGAGCGCGGGGTCGCGGCGCGGGAGCCTGACGGGAGGGAGCGAGACCCGCTCCCCACGGTGAGCATGATTCGGCTGGCGCGGAATCTGGCGAGCTGGTGGTGGCGGCGGACGAAGGCCATCCGGCCGACCCGCGACGGCTGGTGGTGCCTCTTCGCGGCGCTCGGCCTCGGCGTGGCCGCCGTGAACACCGGGAACAACCTGGCGTATCTCCTCTGCTCCCTGCTCCTCTCCCTCATCATCGTCTCGGGGATGCTGTCCGACCTCACGGTCCGGGGCCTCCAGGTCACCGCCGCGCTGCCGGACGCCATCCACGCCACCCAGCCCGCGCTCGTGACCGTTTCGCTCGCCAACCGGAAGCGCCGGCTCGCGTCGTACTCCGTCGCGCTCGAGGGACTCGACCGCCCGCCGCCGAAGCGGAGCACCCTCTTCGCCCGCTGGCGCCCGAGCCGGACGCTCGACGACTGGCTGCGCGTCATCGGGTTGAAGGACCGCCGTGGGCTCGGTATGCCGCGCCGGCTCGCGTACGTCCCGCGCCTCCCGGCCGGGGCCGAGCATGTCGTGGGATGGGAGGTCACGCTGCCCGCCCGCGGACGACGCCGGCTTCCGCGGCTCCGCGCCACGACCGGGTTCCCCTTCGGGCTCTTCGTCAAGACGGGCCCGCCGCTCTTCTTCGACGAGGAGGTGCTGGTGTATCCCGCCGTGCACCCGGTCCGCGCCCGGGACGTCGGCCGGGCCGTGAGCGGCGAGACGACGGCGCGCCGGCGCGGGCGGGGGCATGACCTCTACAACCTGCGCCCGTACCGGGCGGGTGACGAGCCGCACCTGATCCACTGGCCGACCACCGCCAAGGCGGGCAGCCTGATGGTCCGGGAGCTGGAGGAGGACACGACCGAGGACACGCGGATCGTGCTCACCGGGACGGGCGCGGCCGACGGAGAGCGTCTCGAGCGGGCCTTGTCGGAGGCCGCGTCGCTCGCGCTCCACCTGCTCCGGCGCGGAACCGGGGTCGAGCTCGCGGGCGCGGCGGGGCTCGTGACCCTCGGCCGCGGCCGGGAGCAGGAGCGCCGCATCCTCACCGCGCTCGCCCTGTACGCGCCGTCCGGGCCGGCGGGTGGGATCGGGGACGGAACGGGAACGGCGGGCTGCGGGAGATCCGCATCGGCCTGGACGCGGTCCGATGACGATGCCGCTCGCCCTCCGGATCGCTCTCTATCTCATCGTCCTCGACGGCCTCCTCGCGCTCTACCTGGCGGAGTTCGTGGGCCCGCGGGGCGTGTTCCTGGTGCTGGCGCTCCTGGTCGCTGAGCTGGGTCGTCCAGCCGCGCGAGCCCGATCGGCCCGGGCGACTGCCGGGCGGCCGATGGCTCGTGCCGGTCGCCGCGCTCGCCTCGGTGGTGGACGTGCTCTACCTCGCGGAGAACGTCCTCGACGCCCTGGTCCGGCTCCTCCTCTTCCTGGTGATCTACAAGCTGGCGACGCTCCGGACCGTGCGCGACACGCGGACGATCGCCTTCCTCTCCTTCTTCATGCTGGTGGCGTCGTCGGGGTCGGCCTTCGGGCTCGGGTTCCTCTTCGCGTTCGTCGCGTTCGTCGTGCTCCTGAGCTGGATCGCGCTGCTCCAGCACGTGGCGAGCGAGGTGGCGCTGGGGCCGGGCGCCGGGGGCGAGGCGATGCCCGGCCGGTCCCTCGTCCTGATCGCGGCCGTCGCGGCCGTGTCGATGTTCGTCGTGGCCGGCGGGCTCTTCTTCGTCCTCCCGCGGGTCGGGCTCGCCACCCTGCCGCTCCGCGCGCGGATGGGGCAGATGATCACGGGGTTCTCCGAGCGCGTGGAGCTGGGGGCGTACGGGAGCATCCTCACCGACTCCAACGTGGTCATGCGCGTCCACCTGCCCGACGAGGTCCAGCCCGACCGGCTGCCCAACCTCCGGTGGCGGGGCGTCGTGCTGGACACGTTCGACGGGCACGCGTGGAGCGTCCGCCACCCGCGCCACACGCGGCTCGTCCGCCCCAACGCGGGGGGGTTCGACGTGGGCCTCCTGCGCGGGACCGGCCGGTTCCTGCGCCAGGAGGTGTTCCTCGAGCCGATCGCCTCCGAGGCGGTGTTCGCGGCGTCCCGCATCCTGCGCGTCACGATGCCCGCCTCGATCGTGGCGATGGACGACATGGGCGCGGTCTCCGTGTCCTCGCTCGGCGCCCGGCTCCGGTACTCGGTCGAGTCCGAGCTGGAGGCGCCGGTGGTGGCAGGCGCGGCCATCGCGCGCCCCGCGCCGCCGCTCAACGTCCTCCAGCTCGAGCGCTATCTCCAGCTGCCGACCCTCGCGCCCGCGATTCCCGCCCTGGCGCGCCAGGTGGCCGGCGGGCGGGTGGACCACGCCGAGATCGCGTCGCGGGTGGAGACCTTCCTGCGGGAGCAGTTCCGCTACTCGCTCGACATCGAGCGCGTCAGCCAGCTCGACCCGCTCCAGGAGTTCCTCTTCGTCCGCCGGTCCGGCCACTGCGAGTACTTCGCCGCGGCGATGGCCGTCATGCTGCGCTCGCTCGGCGTGCCCGCGCGCGTCGTCAACGGCTTCCAGCGCGGCGAGTGGAACCCGTACGGCCAGTACTTCATCGTGCGGTACTACGACGCGCACTCCTGGGTCGAGGCCTACCTGCCCGGGGCGGGATGGATGAGCTTCGATCCGACGCCGCGGGCCACGGCCGAGACGCTGGCCAGCCGGACGCCGATGATCCTCTACCTCGACTCCCTCCGGCTCCAGTGGCACCGCTACGTCGTGAACTGGAGCCTGCGGGACCAGATCCGGGCGGTGCAATCGGTGCAGCTCCGGCTCGCCGGCCTGCGCGGGTGGTCGGGGCGGCTCGACCCGGAATCGCGGGCCGCTCTCGAGCGAGCCGGCGCTCTTGCCCTCGTCGGCGCGGTGGGCGCCGTCGGTCTCTGGGCCGTGTGGCGGCACCGTGCCGGCCGGGGCCACGGCGGGCGCCGTGCCCCCGCGTTCTACCGCCGCGCTCTGCGCGCCGCCGCGCGCCGGGGCCTCCGGCCCGGCGCCGGCGAGACCGCGCGCGAGTTCCGGGGTCGCGTCGCCGCGCTGGGCCCGGCGGCCGATGCGGCGTTCACGCGCCTGACGGCGCTCTACGAGGACGCGCGGTTCGGCGGATCGGAGCCGAGCCGCGACGAGCTCGTGGAGGCCGACGCGTGCGTGGCGGCCCTCGGGCGCCCGCGCCGCTGATTCCGGCGGCCCGTCACCTCCCGCCGCGGCGCTCGATCGGGTAGAGTGACGGCGTGAGCGATTCGGTTTGCCCGGCGGACCGCCGGGGCCCGTTCAGATGAACGAGACCGCCGCCGCCGTCGTGGTGGGGAGCGGGGCCTTCGGCGCCGCCACCGCCTGCCATCTGGCCCGCCGCGGCGCCGACGTCGTCCTCGTCGACCAGCATGCCCTCGGCTCCCAGACGTCGCCGCGCGCCGCCGGGCTCACGAGCCAGGCGGCCTCGCTCCCGGTCATGGCACGCCTCCGCCGCGAGGCGTGTGACGCGTTCGAGCGCTTCGAGGCCGACACCGGCCGCTCGGCGGGCTTCCACCGGTCGGGGAGCCTGAAGGCCGCCTACACGGCCGCCGGCGAGACCCGCATCCGGGCGGACCTCGAGATCGCGCGGGGCCTCGGGATCGAGACCCGGCTCGTGTCGGCGGAGGAGGCCCGCCGTCTCGCGCCGCACTTCGACCCCGGCCCGGCGCGGGTGATCGGCCACGTGCCGAGCGACGGCTGGCTCGACCCGGCGACCGTCGCGGTCGGGCTCGCCGCCCGTGCGGCGACCCTCGGCGCCCGCCTCCGCCCCTTCACGCGCGTCACCGGATTGCTGCGCGACGGGGCGCGCGTCGCCGGCGTGGCGACGGCGGCCGGCGAGATCCGGGCGCCCGTCGTGGTCGACGCCGCCGGCGCGTGGACGCGCTCGGTGGCGGCCGCCGCGGGGATCCGGCTCCCGCTCGTCACGGTGCGCCATCAGCTCTACGTGACGGAGCCCATCCCGGGCGTCCTTCCGCTCCAGCCGATCGTCCGGCTGATCGAGGCGAGCGTGTACGTCCGCTACTGTGACGGGGGCCTCATGTTCGGGGGCTACGAGGACGCGCCCGAGGTCGTCGATCCGGCGGCGCTCCCGCCCGGGTTCCAGGTCGCCCAGCTCGGCCTCGACCTCGGCGTCCTGCAGGCCCTCACCGACGAGGTGGCCGACCGCTTCCCGCCGCTCCGCGGCGCGCGGATCGCGCTCCACCGGGGCGGCCTCCCCACGATGACGCCGGACGGCAACCCGATCCTCGGCCCCGTGCCGGGGCTCGACGGGCTCTACGTGGCGTCGGGCTGCTGCGTGGGCGGCCTCTCCCTGTCCCCGGCCGCCGGCCGCGCCCTCGCCGACCTGATCGTCGACGGGCGGAGCGACCCGGATCTCGCGCCCGTCTCCGTCGAGCGCTTCCGCCAGTGGAGCGCGGCAGACGACGCGAGCCTCCGCCAGGTCTGCGTCGAGCACTACGCCCGGAAGTACATGAAGTAGCAGGAGGACGACGGCGTGAGGCATGGGCGGGGCATCCGGATCGGCGCGTTCGCAGGCCTCCTCGTCGCCGCGCTCGCGCTCGCGTCGGACGTGGTCGTCATCGAGGACTGGTCGGCGGCGCCGGTCGGCCACGTGGGCGTCCCGCCCGGATGGGCCAAGCAAGGCTGGGGAAGTCCCGCGTACGACTTCACGGTGGTCGAGCAAGACGGCCAGCGCGCGCTTCACATGAGGAGCGCCGGCGACAGCTCGAACATCAACAAGGACATCCGGGGAACTGTGCGTCTCGCGGAGACGCCGGTCCTCGAGTGGACCTGGAAGGTCGGGGCCCTCCCCAGGGGGGCCGACGCCCGGCGCGCCGAGACGGACGACGAGGCCGTCCAGCTCTACGTGGTGTGGCCCCGCTTTCCCCAGGCGGTGCGCTCGCAGATCATCGGGTACATCTGGGACACGACGGCGCCCGTCGGGTCCACCTTCAAGAGCCAGAAGTCGGGGACGGTGACCTACGTGGTGGTCCGCTCGGGCCGGGCGGACGTGGGGAAGTGGATGACCGAGCGCCGCAACGTGCGCGAGGACTTCAAGCGGATCTACGGCGAGGAGCCCGACGATCCCGGCGGCGTGTCGATCGGCATCGACTCGGACGACGTCAAGGGCACCGCCGAGTCGTTCGTGGGGCGGATCCAGTTCCGGAAGCCCTGACGTGAGCCCTGGCGCGGGGCCGTCATTGTCAAGCACGACCGGGGTTGCTAGTCTCGGGCGATGCCACTCCGGGCGGCCCGGCTGGACGCCGAGACGGGGCGGGGGTCCGCTCTGAGACGAGACCACCGCGGGCGCCGGCCGAGGCCCCCGGGGCGACGCCTGCCGACCCTGGCGCGCGTGGGCGTGATCGTCGGGCTCCTCGTGTACTTCCTGCCGATCTACGCGGCCGCGCCCCGGCCGAGCCGGGTGGAGGCGGCGATCGCGCCCCCGGCATCGTGCTCGCGCGGTACCGGCAAGCTCAGTTCGACGCCGCGGCCGACGATCGGCCGCCGCCGAGGCCGTTCGTGTCCGCGCTGCCGCCGGCCTCCGCGCACGTCGCCTTCGTGCCGGAGCTCGCCGGCGCCGCACGCGGCAGCGACGGTCGCGATCTCGCCTCCCACCCGGTATCGCCGGGCTCTTCCCGAAGTCCGCCGGTCGTCTAGCGGATCTCGTCGTCCGATGGTAGCCGGCCGCCGAGCGGCCCCGCGGGGGGCGCGCCCGGGGGCCGCCAGCGCTCCGGAACCGACCCGTCGAGGTCGGGGTGACTCGAGTCGTCCCGTCCGGGAGGACGAAGGGGAAACATGGGAAGGCTAGGCGTGGTCGGCATCATGGCCGTTCTGTTCGTCGCCGTGCCGCTCGGCCGGCAGGTGGTGGATCTCTACACCGACTGGCTCTGGTTCGAGGAGCTCGGCCTCTCCGGCGTCTTCCGGACGATCCTCTCCACGAAGGTCCTGCTGGGCGTGGGGACGGGAGTCCTGGCGTTCCTCGTGCTCTACCTGAACGTGCTGGCGACGCGCCCGGGGCTCGGCCCGCCCGTGCTCGACGTGGACGCCGAGGAGAACCTCCCCCAGCTCCCGAGCTGGTCGGTGGTCGAGCCGCTCTTCCGCCGGTTCCGTCTGGTGGCCTGCCTGGCGATCGCGTTCATGCTGAGCGGCCAGGGAACGGCCCAGTGGGAGACGTTCATCCGCTTCCGGAACGCCGGCGCCTTCGGCGTGGCCGATCCCCTGTTCGGACGCGACGTCGGGTTCTACGTCTTCACGTACCCGTTCCTGCTGGGCGCCTTCCAGTTCCTGACCTTGCTCCTGACCGCGACGCTGGCCGTGGTCGCCGCCATCTACGTCCTGTCCCGCGGGATCCGCTTCGGCCCGCGGGGGCTCGTCGCCGGGGCGTGGGCGAAGGGGCACCTCCTGGGTCTCGCGGCCGCGTTCCTCGTCGTGAAGGCGTGGGGATACTCGCTGGACGCCTTGGGCCTCCTGTTCTCGGCAGGCGGGGCGTCGTTCGGGGCGAGCTACGCGGACGTCAGCGCCCGCCTGCCCGCGCTCTACGTCATGGTCGGCCTGGCCGGCCTCGCCGCCGTCCTGTGCCTGGTCCAAATGACGCGGCCCGGCCTCCGCCTGGCCCTCGGCGGGATCGCGCTGTGGATCGTCGGGGGCCTGGTCGGCCTCGTGGCCTACCCGAACGTCGTCCAGCGACTCCGGGTGGCGCCCAACGAGATCGTGGCGGAGCGGCCCTACATCGAGCGGACGATCGCCGCCACGAATCGCGCGTACGGGCTCGACCGGATCGAATCACGCCCCTTCCCGGCCGAGGAGAACCTCACCGCCGCCGTCCTCCGGAAGAACGACACCACCATCAAGAACATTCGACTCTGGGAGCAGCGGCCCGCGCTCGACTCCTACGGCCAGCTCCAGGAGATCCGCTCGTACTACAAGTTCGTCGATGTCGACAATGACCGCTACATGATGGACGGGGAGCCCCGGCAGCTGATGCTGTCGGTCCGCGAGATCTCGCACGCTCACCTGCCGAGCCGCATCTGGATCAACGAGCATCTCGTGTACACGCACGGGTACGGCGCGGTGGTGGGCCCGGTCAATCGCGTGACGCGGGAGGGTTTGCCCGAGTTCTTCGTGAAGGACATCCCGCCGGTCTCCACGGCCCCGTCGCTCAAGGTCACGCAGCCGGAGGTCTACTTCGGCGAGGTCGCCAACCAGTACGTCTTGGTCAAGATGCGAGCGCCCGAGCTGAACTATCCCCAGGGCGACCAGAACGTCTACACGACCTACGCGGGCACGGGCGGGGTCGGAATCGGGTCCCTCTGGCGCCGCCTCGTCTTCGCGGCGAAGTTCGCCGAGGTCAAGATGCTCCTCTCCGACGACTTCACGGCGGAGAGCCGCATCCTCTACCACCGGCAGGTCGCCGAGCGGGTCCAGAAGATCGCGCCGTTCCTGCGGGTGGACCGCGATCCGTATCCGGTGATCACGACCGGCGGGCGCATCGTCTGGCTCGTCGACGCCTACACGACGACCGACTACATCCCGTACTCCCAGCCCACGCGCGGCGTCGGAAACTACATCCGGAACCCCGTGAAGGCGACGGTGGACGCCTACGACGGGACGGTGACCTTCTACCTCGTGGAGCCCGACGAGCCGCTGGCCGCCGCCTACGGGCGGGCGTTCCCGGACATGTTCCGACCCTTCTCGGCGATGCCGGAGGAGCTGCGCGCCCACATCCGGTACCCGCAGGACCTCTTCGGCATCCAGGCGCGGATGTACGCCCAGTACCACATGCTCGACCCCCAGGTCTTCTACAACAAGGAGGACCTGTGGACGGTGCCGGTGCGGAAGGTGGAAGGCCGCGACACGGAGATGGAGCCCTACTACACGATCATGCGACTCCCCGCCGAGAAGCGCGAGGAGTTCGTCCTGCTCCTCCCGTTCACGCCCGTGCGGCGGGACAACATGATCGCCTGGCTCGCCGCCCGCTCCGACGTGCCGAACTACGGCAAGCTCGTCCTCTACGAGTTCCCCAAGGGGAAGCTGGTCTTCGGCCCCCGGCAGGTCGAGGCCCGGATCGACCAGGACGCGTTCATCTCGCAGCAGCTCTCGCTCTGGAGCCAGGCCGGGTCCCAGGTGATCCGGGGGAGCCTGCTGGCGATCCCCATCGAGGAGTCGCTCCTCTACGTCCAGCCGCTCTACCTCGCGGCGGAGCGCGGCCGCCTGCCGGAGCTCAAGCGGGTAATCGCCGCCTACGGGAACCGCATCGCCATGGACGAGACGCTGGAGGCCTCGCTCCAGCAGCTGTTCGGCGCGCGCCCGCCGGGAGCCGGAGCCGACGCCGGCCGCGGCCGGCGCCCCGGCGTCGGCGGCCGGCGGCGCGCCGTCGCGGGCGGCGGCCGAGGCGCTCGAGCACTTCACGCGGGCGAAGCGAGCGGTTCGGCCGGGGCGACTTCACGGGATTCGGGGAGGAGCTGAAGCGGCTCGAGGACGCGCTGCGGCGCCTCCAGTCGGAGGGCCGCCGCTAGCGCTCCCTTGACACGGTCCGCGCGGCCCGCGCACCATCGAGGCAACTCCAGCCAGCGTCGGCGCCCGCGGGCCTTCGGGCCCGGGGGCGCCGATCCACGGATCGCGACACGAGGGAGGACCGAGATGAGACGCACCATGGCTCGCACTGGCCGTCGCCGCGCTGCTCTTCGCCGCCTGCGGGCTCGGCCTCGTCGCGTCGGCCGAGGCCCAGACGCCCGATCCCCTGGTCGTGGCGCAGGGCGTGGACATGCAGACGGGCGATCCGCACCGGACCACCGCTCACGCACGCGGTCAACGTCCTGGCCAACATCTACGACACGCTGGTCGGGCGGGACGCCAACCTGGCCCTCCGCCCCGGCCTGGCCGTCGCCTGGCGGGCCGTCGACGCCACGACCTGGGAGTTCAAGCTCCGCCAGGGCGTGAAGTTCCACAACGGCGAGCCCTTCAACGCGCAGGCCGTGAAGTTCTCGTTCGACCGGATGCTGGATCCCAAGACCAAGTGGCCCGGGGCCGGCGCGCTCAAGCCGATCAAGTCGGTGACCGTCGTGGACGACGCCACGGTCCGCTTCACGACCGAGCGGCCCTGGCCGCTGATGCCGCGGTATCTCGGCTACTACGGGATGATCGTGCCGCCGGGCCTCCTGGCCCAGGGCGGCGACGAGGCCCTCATCCGCCACCCGGTGGGGACCGGGGCGTACAAGTTCGTGCGCTGGGTGAAGGACGATCGCGTGGAGCTCGAGGCCAACGCCGACTTCTGGGGCGGCAAGCCCCGGATCAACCGCGTCACCTTCCGCGCCATCCCGTCCGAGTCGTCCCGGCTGGCGGAGCTCCTGGCCGGCTCCATCCACGTGATGAACCTGGTGCCGCCGGAGCTCTTCAAGCCGATCCAGGACTCGCCGCGGGCGAAGCTGGTCGAGGGTCGCAGCCTGAGCGTCTACTTCATCATCGCCAACCTGGTCAACATCGCGAAGGACCGACCGCTGGCGGATCCGCGCGTGCGGCAGGCGCTGAACCACGCGATCGACCGGCAGGCGATCCTGGCGAGCATCATGCACAACGTGGGCAAGTCGGTGCCGACCGTCTGCACCGAGGTGATGCTCGGATGCGACGCCTCCATCCCGCCGTTCGCCTACGATCCCGAGCGCGCCAAGGCGCTCCTGCGCGAGGCGGGCTATCCCAACGGCTTCGACTTCTCCATCTCGACGACGAGCGGCGCCTACCCCGGCGACCGCGACATCACCCTGGCCCTGGCCGACCAGCTCACCCGGGTGGGGGTGCGCACCAAGGTCAACGTCACCGAGTACGGCGTGCAGCTCAAGACCGTGCAGGCCCGGCAGCTGACCGAGGACGGGTGGTTCACGCGGTTCACCGACTTCTTCGGGCTCAGCACCATCATCCCGTTCCGGGCGTTCTACTCCCCGGGCGAGTGGTCGCTCTGGCGGCCGGGGCACCGGGAGTTCGACCAGCTGGTCGAGTCGGCGAACGGCGCCCGGGACGAGGCCCAGATGCGCGATCTCTCCCGCCGCATCCAGCTGCTCTACAAGGAGGAGGCGCCCGCGGTCTCCCTGTTCACGGCGCCCAACGTCTACGGGATGCACCCGGACCTCGACTGGACGCCGCGGCCGGACCTCCTGCTGACCATGTTCGACGCCGGCTGGAAGAAGCGCTGAGTGGCGAGCGGCCCCCTCTCCGGCCGGCAGGGCGGTGTGACGCGCTAAGGGAAGCGGAGTGACCGAGTACGTGATCCGCCGGCTGGCGCTGTCGGCCGTCGCCATGCTCGGCGTGATCACCATCGTGTTCCTCCTGCTCCACGCGAGCGGGGATCCCGCGACGCTGCTCGTGTCCCAGGACGCGACGCAGCAGGACCTCGAGCGCATCCGTCAGGCCTACGGGCTCGACCAGCCCCTGTCGGTGCAGTACGCGCGGTTCGTGACGCGGGTGGTCCGGGGCGACCTCGGATACTCCTACCGCCAGGGGTTGCCGGTCGGCGAGCTGATCGTCGAGCGCCTGCGGGCGACCGTCGAGCTGGCCCTGGCCGGACTGGCGGTGGCCGTGCTGCTGGGGGTGCCGCTCGGAATCGTCGCGGCCGCGCGCCACGGGTCCGCGATGGACACGGCGGCCATGACCGTGGCGCTCTTCGGCACCAGCGTGCCGAGCTTCTGGCTCGGCCTCTTGCTGATCATCGTCTTCGGCGTCCAGCTGGGCTGGCTGCCCGTCTCCGGGTACGGGACCGCCTGGCACCTCCTGATGCCGGCCTTCGTGCTGGGCGGGTTCTACGCGGCCCAGGTCAGCCGGCTGACCCGGACCAGCCTCCTGGAAGTCCTGGCCCAGGACTTCGTCCGCACCGCGCGGGCCAAGGGGCTGGCCGCGCACCGCGTGATGCTGAAGCACGTCCTGCGGAACGCGGCCCTGCCGGTGCTGACCGTGATCGGCATGGACTTCGGCCGGATGCTGGGAGGCGCGGTGGTGGTGGAGACCATCTTCGCGTGGCCGGGCATGGGGCGCCTCGCGGTGCAGGCGGTGCTGGGCCGGGACTTTCCCGTGGTCCAGGGCGCGGCGATCGTCGGCGCGGTGGTCTTCCTGGCGGTGAGCCTCACGATCGACCTGCTCTATGGCTTCGTCGACCCTCGCCTTCGCGCGGCCCCGCACCGAGCGTAAGGGCTCGCCGCTCGCCGCCCCGCGGGTTCTGCGGAGCCTGTCGGGGGTGGTGGGGGCCGCCCTCCTGGCGGTGCTCACGGCGGCGGCCGTCGGCGCGCCCTGGGTCACGCCCTACGATCCCGCGGCGCAGGATCTGAGCGCCACGGCGCGTCCACCGTCCCTGTCGCCCGTTCGCGGCCACGTCCACCTCCTGGGCACCGACCAGCTCGGCCGCGACATCCTGAGCCGCCTGCTGATCGGCCTGCGCATCTCCCTCCTGGTCGCGCTGATGGTCGTCCCGCTCTCCCTGCTGCTGGGCCTGGTCACGGGCATGGTGACCGGGTATCGCGGCGGATGGCTCGACCTGGCCCTGATGCGCGTGGTGGACGCCCAGCTGGCGATTCCCACGCTGCTCCTCATGGTCGCGGTGGTGGCCGTGGCGGGCTCCGGGCTGCCGCAGATCGTGATGGTGCTGGTCATCGCGGGGTGGCCGACCTACGCCCGGGTCGTGCGGGCCGAGGTGCTGGCGCTGCGGGACCGCGAGTTCGTGGCGGCGGCCCGGGCCGTCGGCGCGTCCGATGCGCGGGTGCTCGCCCGGCACCTCTTCCGCAACCTGCTCCCCACGGTCCTCGTGCTGGCGACGCTGCAGCTGCCGGTGGTGATCATCCTGGAGGCCTCGCTGAGCTTCCTCGGCCTGGGGATCCAGCCGCCGACGCCGAGCCTCGGCCAGATGCTGGGCCACTCCCAGGAGATGGTGTGGCGGGCCTGGTGGATGCCCACCATCCCGGGGGTGGCCATCACGCTCCTGGTGCTGGCCTTCAACCTGATGGGGGACCGCCTGCGGGACGTGCTCGATCCGCGGCTGCGCGGGCTCGGTCACGTCTGAGCGTCCTCGCGTGAGCGCACGAGAGCCCCTCACCCTCGGCGACCTGGCGCGTCTCGCCGGGATCGCCGCCGAGGCGTCGGATCCCCGCGCGCTCCTCGCCGCGGCCGACGCGCTGGTGCAGCGCACCATCGGCCACAAGCTGTTCACGGTCATGCGCGTGCACGAGGCGGCCCAGGAGGTCGAGCGCGTCTACACGACCAACCCCGGGGCCTATCCGGTCGGCGGGCGCAAGCAGAAGCGGGACACGCCCTGGAGCCGGACGGTGCTGGGGGAGGGCCGCGTGTTCGTCGCCCGCACGCCCGAGGAGGTGCGTCAGGCCTTCCCCGACCACGCGCTGATCGAGAGCCTCGGCATCGGGTCGATCATGAACGTGCCGATCGCGTTCGCCGGCCGGCGGGTGGGGGTCATGAACGTCTCGCACGACGCCGGCTGGTTCACGCCCGAGGACGCCGAGGCGGCCCGGGTCATCGCCGCCATGCTGGCGCCCGCGCTGATCGCGCGCGAGGACCCGTGAGCCGCTTCCCGCTGCGCCGCGAGTCGGCCGAGGGTCATCGAGGTCGAGACCGGCCCGGCGCCCGGGGCGTCGGTGATCTGGCTTCACGGCCTGGGCGCCGACGGGTCGGACTTCGTCCCGATCGTCCCCGCCCTGGGCCTCCGCGCGCCCGTCCGCTTCGTGTTCCCGCACGCGCCCATGCGGCCCGTGACCATCAACAACGGCATGGTGATGCGCGCGTGGTACGACGTGCTGACGCTCGAGGGCGGCGTGCGGCAGGAGGACGAGGCGGGGATCCGCGAGTCCGCCCGGCGGGTCGAGGGCCTGATCGCCGCCGAGGTGGCCCGCGGCGTGGCGCCGGCGCGGGTGATCCTGGCGGGGTTCTCACAAGGCGGGGCGATGGCCCTCCACGTCGGGCTGCGTCAGGCCGCGCCCCTCGGAGGCTTGCTCGTGCTGTCGACCTATCTCCCGCTCGCCCGGACGGTCGCGGCGGAGGCGAGCCCGGCGGGGCGCGGCACGCCGGTGTTCTTCGCCCACGGAACGCAGGACGCGCTGATCTCCGTGGCGCGGGCGCGAGCGGCCCGGGACGCGCTCGGCGCGCTCGGTTGCCCCGTGGACTACCGCGAGTACCCGATCGGCCACACGGTCTCGGACGCCGAGATCCGGGACCTCGCGGCCTGGCTCGCCCGGCGCGTCACGGACGGGTAGGCCCGCGAGCTCGAGGAGCTGCGTGTGCGGACACGGCTTGGACGATCTCCGCCGCGCGGCCGGTCTCCTCGCGCCCGTCGCCGAGGCCGACGTCTCGCTCCTAGGCGTGCGGGATCTCGATCCGCCCGAACGCGCCCTGCTCGACACGACGCCGGTGCGCCGCTTCGAGCCGGACCAGCTCGAGGCCTTCGCGCCCCTGGCCTTCCCGACCTACCTCCACATCGATCTCGACACGCTGGATCCTTCGCTCGCGCCCGGTGTCACGCATCCCGCTCCGGGAGGGCTCGCTCCGGCGCAAGTGGTCGGTACCGCACGCCGGGTGCCGCACGAGCTTGCCGCGATCGCGGTGACGACGCTAGTGCCCGAGCGCGATCAGGGCTAGCGGACCCAGCGGAGCGCGCTCGAGATCGTCCGCTGGCGCACTCACGAGACCCTGATCGCGCCTCGCTGCTGCCTCCCCTCGCGTCTCGGCTGCCGGCTCACGACCGCTTGGTCGCGGGCTTGCGCGAGCTCGATCGCCATCCGCTCGGCCTTCCAGTCGCGAACGGCGGTGTCATAGCGCTCGAGCACCGCGTCTGCGCGCGCGTCGAAACGCACTCGCTCGACCAGCATGCCGCCGAGAACGCCGAGCGCGAGGAGGTAGACTCGCCAGCGCCACTCCCGCCCGGGATCGGATCAGGTGGGCTGCTCGTGTGGGCGCTCACGGGCTGCCGGGCTCGGGGTGCCGCGTGGTGAGCGCCGGGGCCCCGGACAGGCGTGCGCGGAGCGCCTCTCGGCGACCCCGCAGGCCGTGTTCCGCCGGGGGACCGAGCGCGTCCGCGATCCGGAGGCTCTGAACCGCCGGTTCCGTGTCGCCCAGGGCCGTGAACGCCTCGGCCACCCGGATGGCGCCCTCCGAGGATCGCTCGGCCCGCGCGACGAACAGTGCGGACAGGTAGCGCTCCCGAGCCCGGGCCGGCGCCCTCCGCGTCTCGGGCCGGTGTCCCCGAGCCGGAGCGCGGCGTCGCCGACCGCCACTCGCGCTCGCCAGCCGCCCTCGGATGGTCGCAGACGTGGGCGTCGTGCCAGGCGCGCTCGGCCGCTCGGCCGTCACCGCGCTCGAGCGCTCGCTCCAGGCGCTCGAGCGTCGATCGTCCGTCGCCTGGCCCGCCACGTCCGGGCCGCGGTCCTCTATCCGGATTCTCAGGTCCGGCCGCGGCGACGATCAGCGCCACCAGAAGGCTCCCAGCCTGTCGCCAGCCAGAAGCCAGGAGTGCGACGGACGACCAGTGCCAACGGCTCTCGACGACGTGCTCCATACCCATCTCTGTCGTGCGCAGCGTCCGCCTCAGGACAGCGACCGAGGATTTCGGACCGCGCTCGCCCTGATTCCTACCATCTAGGGCGTGACTATGGACGGAACAGATGTTCGGTCAGCCTGAACGGCCGACGGCGGAAGGGGAGGATTTCCCTTCGGGCAGGGCGGATCGAGGCGCTCAGAGCTGCCAGGCGCCTGGTATGCGCGGGTCTGGGAGCGTAGGAACAGTAGATCCCGGTGCGGACCGTGCGGGCGAGATGTTCGGCCCAGGACCGGACTGTGCTCCTGGATCCGGGACAGCACCGCCTTGATCGCCCGGGTGACGTTGATCCGCGCTCGCTCCGTCGGCCGAGGCGGCCAGCCGGTCGCGGCCCCCGAGCCCCACGGCGCCGGCCAGCGACTGGACGAGGAACGCCTTCTCCTCCCGGGCCCGCTCGGCGCGGCCCAGGTCGCGCCAGGTCTCCGCCTCGGCAATCTCGGCCTCCAGCTCCTCGAGCCGTCGGCGGTAGGCCGTCCTTTGCCTCCGGGTCCAGGATCGACCCGGCGCTCTCCGAGCCGGGCCGTGCGAGTCCACCTCGCTCGGCGGGGGAGCGGGCGTCTCCGGCGCGGGGCCTTCCTCCAGGGTGACCAGGTCCAGGACGTGGAACTCCCGGCCCGGATCCTTCGAGCAGGCGGCTCAGGTAGCGGAGCCCCTTGGCATCCTTGAGGCGGAAGATCTGCCCCTCGAAGGCGACCGACCAGTACTCTCCCTTCGCGCCGAAAGACGCTCGCGTGGGTCGGGGCGTGCGGGTACACGTCGGCTCGACGGTTTCTGCGCGTCGTGACTCCGGTCCGCCGGGCTTTTTTTTTGGCTCCAGAGGGCCGACACGCGGGCCGCCACGGCCGTCATGCCGAGCTCCTGGCACGTCCCGTGCGCCCGGGCGAGGAGGTGGCTCGCGCGTTCCCGGTCGTCCGGCGCGTCCCGGGTCAGGAGGAAGCGGGCGTAGTCGTACTGGGTGCGGGCGAGCCACGGACGGGCGTTGGTCCGGGCATTCATGGCGAGGGCGTCCTCGAAGTGTCGGATCGCCTCCGGCCCGCGGCGCGTCATGGCCGCCAGGATGCCCAGGCTCCGCGCGACGGAGCCGATGCAGTTGTCGGGATTGCTGAGCGCGTTCCGCCCCGCATACGGTGACAGGAGCCGGTAGAGCGCGTCGGCTCGAGGCACGTCGCCGAGAGATTCGGTCACGTCCGCCAGGAGGCTCAGGCAGAAGATCCACTCGTCGTCGCGCGGCACCCCCGCGAAATCGTCGACGGCCAGCGTCTCGACGATCTCGCGGGCGGCATCCTCGCGGCCCAGCTCCGTGTGGAGCTGCGCGAGCACGATGCGCAGGACCGCGTAGGTCGGGAAGTCTCGAGCGGTCTGCTGGAGGCGCTCTTCCACCTCTGGACAGCCGCGCCTGTTCCCGGCGTAGCGCGTACCATTGGAGCGTGTTGTAGACGGACGTCTATCCAGCCGTGCGCCCTCTGGCCCAGTGCGAGGGCGCGCGGGATCAGCGCCTCCGCGTCGGCGAACCGGCCCTCGAAGGTCGCTAGCGTGGCCCGCATCTCCGACCACGTACTCACTCCTGCGCCGGCTGGCGGAGCTCCTTCGGCGAGCCGAGCCTTGGCGTCGGCGTCCGCGTACACCCCGGGCATGTCCCCCAGCTCCAGCCGCGCCAGGCACCGGTAGTGATGTCCCTGCAGCGCTCGCTCCTTGTCTCCGGCCTCTTCCGCCGCCTGGATGAGCTCGGTCGCGATGGTCGAGCCTGTCCTCCAGGTTCTCGGGCCACCAGACGGCCGCGTACCGGCCGTCCAGCGCGTAGGCGAGTGTGGCGGGGTCGCCGAGCCGCCGGGCCATCTCGACCGCCTGCCGGCTCATGGCTGTCTCTCGGCTCGCGGTCCATCGTCGTCGCGCATCGGCCCGCCCGCCAGACGGGCCATCACCTTGATGCGGAGGAGGCTGTCCTCCTTGCCCAGGGCCGCCAGCGCGTCCTTGAGCAGCGGGACCAGGTGCCGGTCGCCGCGGGCGGCCTCCCACACGAACCGCCCTCCGTAGCCGACCGCGGCCCGCGCCAGCTGTTCCGGCGTCTCGGCTCGTTCGCTCCGAGGTCGGCGGCGGAGAGGAATGTCTCCTTGGCCGCTGGGAACTGGCCCGCGCGGGCCTGGGCGTCGCCCAGCGCCAGCCTGAGCTCGCACCGCTCGACGTCGTTCAGCGATCTCGCCGCGTCGCATGCCCGGAGCGCCATCCGGTAGAGACGCACGGCCTCCTCGTAGGCGAGAAGCTCGATGGCGCGTTCGCCGGCGGCCCGGCCGTAGCGGATGGCCTTCCCGGCAGTGCCGGTCGCGTCGCCTCGGTGAAATGATGCGCGAGCTCGGCCAGGTGGGGATCGAGGTTGCCCGCGTAGAGCGCCTCCAGCACCTCGCCGGTCCGCTGGTGCATGCTCACGCGGCGTGACGGGGAGAGGTCGTCGTAGAGGACGTCGCGGACGAGGGCGTGGGAGAAGCGCAGCTGGCCGGGAGTCGGCGCCTCCGTCACCACCCGCGCGGCGACCGCCTCGTCGAAAGCTTGGACGAGCCGATCGCGCGGCAGCCCGGCCACTCCTCCGACGACCTCGGCGTCGAACTCCCGGCCGAGGACCGAGGCCACCGTGAGGACATGCTTGCACGCGTCGGGGAGCTGCCCCAGGCGCCGGCCGATGACCTGTTTGATTCCCTGGGGAATGCCGAGCCCCTGGAACGGGGCATCTTCCGACGGGTCGAGGCGCCCCTCGTGGGCTAGTAGCTCCACGACCTCGCGCACGAACAAGGGGTTGCCTTCGGTCTCCCGGTGCACCGCGGCTAGGAGGCGGTCCGACGGGGCGCGCCCGACCGTCAACTGGATGAAGCGCGCCAGCTCGGGCCGGGACATGCCGCCGAGCGCGAGGGTGCGGGTCCCAGGCTGGCGCGCCAGCTCGCTCAAGGTCGCAGCGAGCGGGCTGTCAACGCCCAGCTCGGTGTTCCGATAGGTGCCGACGACGAGGAGACGCCCCTCGCGCAGCTCGCTCGCCATGAACTGGAGGAGCAGAAGCGACGGAGTGTCGGCCGCATGGAGGTCGTCCAGGATCGCGACCGACGGTTGAGCCGTCGCCATGTTGCGGAGAAAGCCCGTGACGGCATCGAAGAGGGAGAAACGGGCCGCGTCCGGGTTGACGGCCGGCGTGGCCGGTAGCCCCGGGAACAGATCGTGGAGCTCGGGAAGGATCGGCGCGATGTGGGCGGCCCCCGCGCCGAGCTGAGCACTAAGCGTGTCGAGTGTAGCCGTCACGGAGAATCGCCCTGAGCACCTGCACCCAGGCCAGTACGCGGGCGTCCCATGTGCCGGAACATCAAGACGCTGCACAACTTCACGCCGCCCGCCACCGATGAGGAGATCCGCGCCTCCTCCCTCCAGTTCGTCCGGAAGGTGAGCGGCTTCACGCGGCCGTCCAAGGCCAACGAGCTCGCGTTCGGCCGCGCGGTGGACGAGGTGGCCCGGGCCGCCCGTGAGCTCATCGACTCGCTGGTGACGAGCGCGCCGCCCCGCGATCGTGGCGTGGAGGCGTCGAAGGCGCGGGCCCGGGCCGCGGACCGGTTCCGCGCCCCCGGAGGCGGCCGCGCCGCCGCGTCAGGCTGACGGCGTCAGGCCTTCTTGCGCTCGCGGATCTCGGCGATGCGGCGGTCGCGATCGCGGGCGATCCGGTCGCGGTCCTGGGCCAGCTCGGCGTCGAGCTTCGCGACCTCCTCGTGGCTCGTCGCCTTGCGGAGCGCGTCCCGGTGCAGGATCTCGCGCTCGGCGACCTTGGCGTCGTGGACGCGGCGCGCCTCCGCGATCGCCGCCTTCTGCTCGTTGGAGAGCGGGCGCTCGACCGTGCCCCCTTCCTTGTCCTTCTGGCGGAGACGCTCCATCGCGAGCTCGTATGCGGTCTTCGGTGCGTCGTTCGTCACGACCCTCGCTCCTCCTATTGCACGACGTTCTGAGGCCGTCCCTCCAGGAACGCGATCACGTTGTCGACGACGCCGGCGTTGAGGAGATCCATCCCTTCGGGCGTCTGGTCGGCGTTGTGCGGCGTCAGGATGACCTGCTCGCAGGCGAGCAGGGGATGCCCCGCCGGCAAGGGCTCCGTGTCGAACACGTCCAGCGCCGCGCCGGCCAGGCGGCCGGCGTGGAGCGCGGCGACCAGGGCGTCGGTATCGACCACGGGGCCCCGCGCGGTGTTGATCAGGATGGCCTCCGGCTTCATCAGCCCGATCTCGCGCGGGCCGAGGAGGCCCCGGCTCTCGGGCGTGAGGCGGACGTGGACGGAGACCACGTCGGCCGTCCGCAGGAGCTCGTCCAGCGGCGCGTAGCGGACGCCCAGCGCGGCCGCTCGGGCCGGCGTCGGGTGGAACGTCCAGGCCAGGACCTCCATGCCGATCGCGCGGGCCAGCCCCGCCATCGCACCGCCGATCGCCCCGGTGCCGACGAGGCCCAGCGTCTTGCCGCGAAGGTAGACGTTGTCCATGCGCGTCCACCGTCCGGCCTTGAGCTCCGAGGTCTGGAAGTGGGCGCGCTTGGCGGCGGCGAGCATGAGCCCGAACGCGTGCTCGGCGACGATGGGCGCGGTCTTGCCGGGGATGTTGCACACGAGGATGCCCCGCTCCCGCGCGGCGACCAGGTCGAAGGAGTCCGTGCCGATGCCGCAGACCGTGGCCATCCGGAGCCGCGGCAAGGCCTCGAGGGCCTCGCGGGGCCACTTGATCGCGCCGCGCGTGTTCACGAGACAGACGGCGTCGCGCGCCCGCGCGATCTTCTCCTCGGGCGTGGCGGGCCGGTCGGTGTAGAGCCGCACCTCGCCATGCCGGCGGAGACGGTCCAGGTGAGGGGAGCCCTGGATCTGCGGCGGCTCGTCGCCGGGAATCACGATGACAACGTCGTCGCGCGCGCTCATCCCCCTCCCTCGCGGGCAAGTCAAACTTCGGGGTCAGGCCCGAGTTCGACTTCTGCCTGCCGGAAATCAAAGTCAGGGCCTGACCCCGAGTTTGATGGACGCCGTCGGCGAACTGTCCGGAAGTCGAAGTCTGACCCAAGTATCGCATGTGCTAGGCTTGATCCTCGTGGCCCACACCATCGTCGACTCGCACCTGCACGTGTGGGACGAGACTGCCGCCGGGCTGGATCCCGGCCCGATGAAGGTGGGCTACAGCGCGCAGGCCACCGCCTCGGTCGAGCTCTTCATGGACTACATGGACGAGGCCGGCGTCGCGCGCGCGGTCTTCGTGCAGCCGTGGTTCTACCACTGGGACAACGCGTACATGGCCGGGTGCCTCCGACGCTTCCCGGACCGGTTCCGGGCCGTGTGCGTGATCGACCCCCGCGGGCCCGAGGCGCCGGCGGCGCTCCGGCGCTGGCGGGCCGAAGGCGTCACCGGGATCCGCCTCCGACCGCTGCGGGAGGGCGAGCATCCCGGCCGCGGACCGTGGCTCGGGACGGACGAGACCCTGCCCCTCTGGGAGGCGATCGCGGAGACGGGCACCGTCGCCTGCGTGCTCCACGCGGGCGCCGACCTCGGGCGGCTGCCGCCGCTCCTGGCCCGGTTCCCGTCGCTGCGGGTGGTGATCGACCACCTCAACAATCCGGCCCCGGAGCAGGGGCTCGGACAGCCGGCGTTCCGGGCGCTCCTCGATCTCGCCCGGCACCCGCAGGTGCACGTGAAGCTCTCCGGCTTCCATCACTGGTGCCGGGAGCGCTATCCGTATCGGGACGGCCTGCCGTTCGCCGAGGCCGCCGTCCGCGCCTTCGGGGCGGAGCGCTGCATGTGGGGATCCGATTTCCCGCACGTCCTGGCCGGCTGCGGCTACGTCCGGAGCCGCCACCTCTTGCCCCGGGAGGCGACGTTCCTGTCCAAGGAAGATCTCGACCTCGTCATGGGCGGGACGGCCGAGCGCCTCTGGTTCGGCTGAGGCCCGCCTCGCACCCACACACCCTCGAGAGGAGCCGTCGATGAGCATCGAGCGCTACAAGGTCGGACCCCGCATCGCCGCCGCCGCCAAGCACGGGAACACCATCTACGTGGCGGGCACCGTCGCCGACGATGGGAAGCTGGACGCCAAGGGCCAGACGGCCCAGATCCTGAGAAAGATCGACGAGGCCCTGGCGCACTTCGGCAGCAACAAGTCGAAGATCGTGTGGGCGAACGTGTGGGTGTCGGACATCCGGCACTACGACGCCATGAACGCGGCCTGGGACGCCTGGCTCGACAAGGCGAACGCGCCCGCCCGCGCCACCGTCGAGTCGCGGCTGGCCACGACCGACTACCTGGTCGAGATCGCCGTCGTCGCGGGCGCCTGACCCGGACCGGGCGCGGAGGGGAGCTCCCATGGGAAGCACGACCGACCGGGTGAGCGCGCGGGCACGGGCGGTGCCCGCGTCGCTCATCCGACGGATGTTCGACCTGACGCCCCAGGTGCCGGGGGCGATCAGCCTGGCGGTCGGCGAGCCGGGCTTCCCGACGCCGCCGCACATCGTCGAGGCGGCCTGCCAGGCGCTCCACGACGGCTTCACCAAGTACTCGCCCAACGAGGGGTACCTCGACCTCCGCGAGGCGATCGCCGAGAAGCTCCTGCGCGTCAACGGCTACCGGGCCGACCCGGCCTCGGAGGTGTTCGTGACGGTCGGCGCCATGGAGGCGCTGGCCCTCACGTTCATGGTCGGGATCGACCCGGGCGACGAGGTGCTCATCACCGACCCGAGCTACACGAACTTCGAGGGACAGATCACGCTCGCGGGCGGCCGGCCGGTCTTCGTGCCGACCGATCCGGAGCGCGGCTATCTCCCGCACGCCGAGGACGTGGCGGCGGCCGTGACGCCGCGCACCCGCGCGATCCTGGTGAACAGCCCCTCGAACCCGACCGGCGCCGTCTACCCGCGGGACCTCCTCCACGCCATCGCCGAGATCGCCGTCCGGCACGACCTCCTGCTCGTCTCCGACGAGACGTACGGCGCCCTGACGTACGGGGACATCCGGAGCGTCAGCCCGGCGTCGTTCCCGGGCATGCGGGACCGCACCGTGTCGATCTACTCCTTCTCGAAGGAGTACGCGATGACGGGCTGGCGCATCGGGTACCTCACGGGCCCGGCGCCCATGCTCCGCGTGATGGCGGTCGTCCAGGAGCAGATGGCGTCGTGCGTGAACGCGGCCACCCAGCGGGCGGCCATCGCCGCCATCCGCGGCCCGCAGGACTGCGTCGAGACGATGCGGCAGGCCTACCAGCGGCGCCGGGACCTGGTCGTCGAGCGCCTCCGCCGGATCTCCGGCGTGCGCTGTCCCGTGCCGGACGGCGCCTTCTACGCCTTCCCCGACGTGCGCGGGGTGACGTCCGACACGCGGAGCCTGGCCGAGCGGCTGCTCTTCGACCACCGCGTGGTCGTGTCGCCGGGCGAGGCGTTCGGCCCCCGCTCGCGCGGCTTCCTGCGACTCTCCTACGCCTCCTCGGACGCGGACCTCGCCGAGGGCCTCACGCGGCTCGAGGCCGGACTGGCCGCCGCGCGGCGAGACTGACGCGGGCGGACCGCGAAGGGGGACGAGACGGCCGGCGAGGACGGGGCGCCCTACCGGCTCGAGTGGCGGGACGGGATCGCCCTGATCCGGCTCGCCTGCGGCAAGGCCAACGCGCTGAACCCGCGGAGCCTCGACGCCATCGAGCGGGCGCTCGCCGAGGCGGCGGACGGGGGCGCGCGCGGCCTCGTCCTGACCGGCTACGAGCGCTTCTTCTCCGCCGGGCTCGACCTGGTCATGCTCTACGACCTCGAGCGGGACGTCATGGACGCGTTCGTGCGGCGGTTCGACGCGGTCATGCTCCGGGTGTTCGCCTTCCCGCGGCCGGTGGTCGCCGCGATCGGCGGCCATGCGGTGGCGGGCGGCGCCATCCTCGCGCTGGCGTGCGATGCGCGGGTGATGGGCGCGAGCGCCGGGCGCTTCGGCCTCAACGAGGTCCGGCTCGGCGTGCCGTTTCCCGCCTCGGCGCTCGAGATCGCGCGTTACGCGATTCCGGCGGCGTCCGTCGAGCGCGCGCTCTGGGAGGGTGAGCTGCTCGCCCCGCATGATGCCCTCGCGCGTGGTCTCGTGACGGAGCTCGCGGACGGCGACGTCGTGGAGGCCGCGCACGCGATCTGCGTCCGCCTGGCGGCCATGCCGGCGGGCGCGTTCGAAACCATCAAGGCGTCCCTCAAGGGACCGGCGGTCGAGCGGGCGCGGGCGACGCTCGCCCCGCTCCGCCGCGCGTTCGTGGACGCCTGGTACGCGCCCGAGGCCCGTCGCCGGATCGGTGACGCCGCGAGCCCGACTGGGAGGCTAGACCAACATGGACATCGAGGCGGTCACGGAGTCGATCTGGGCGCACACGCTGCGCCGGAGCTACTTCCCGGCGGAGTGGAAGGGGCGGCTGACGATCGAGCAGGCCTACCGGGTTCAGCTCGGCCTCCTCGACCGCTGGGTGGCTCGGGGCGAGCGGCTGGCGGGCTGGAAGGTCGGCCTCACGGCGCCGGTGATCCAGAGGCAGTTCGGGATGCACGAGCCCGTCATGGGGTTCCTGCTCGAGAGCGGCCACCGCGAGAGCGGGGCCGTGTTCCGGCATGGCGAGCTGATCGAGCCCGGCTTCGAGAACGAGCTCTGCCTGACGTCGGGATGCGCCTCGAGGGACCCGGCGTCACGCGTGCCCAGGCCCGGGCCGCGATCGTCGCTCGTCCAGCCGGCGTTCGAGATCATCGAGGGGCGTGGCGACTTCCGCGCCGACCTGACCCTCGGCCCTCACCGACAACTGCGCAGCAGAAGGCGTTCGTCACCGGGCCGGCCAGCCCGCTGCCGGCCGGATGGGAGCCGGGCAGCACGACGGTCGAAGTCCTCATCAACGGCCGGCGGGTCGACCACGCCGTCGGGAGCGAGGAGACCGGCCACCCGCGTCGGGGCGGTGGCCTGGCTCGCCAACAAGCTCGCCGACGTTTGGCCGGCGCCTCGAGGCCGGACAGCCGGATCATGTCGGGTTCGTTCACCAAGCAGTACCCGATCGCGCGGGGGGACCGGATCGAGACCCGATTCACCCCGTTCGGCGCCGTCCGGGCCGCTTTCGACTGACGTCCGGCCGCCTCTCTCCGCGCACCCGGCCCGAATGGTGCCGGCTGCGATGGTCTCTGCCTCGAACCCGTTTAAATCTGACTAGTTACGTCACGATCCTTGACAGCAGTCCCTGAGGTCGCCTATAAAGACATAATCCCGATCAAGAATAATAATTGATGGAGGTCGAGGAGCATGGCGACGGCGCTTTCGGGTCCTATCGGCATCCTGGACGAGCATCCGGAGTGGTCGCGCCGCCTGCTCGACGAGCTCGACCGGCGGGGGCTGGCCTGGGAGAAGATCGACCACTCGAGCCACGCCTTCGACCCCCGCGAGCGCCGGGCGCGCCACGCCGTGATCGTGAACCGGACGAGCCCGTCCTCCCACACGCGCGGCCACCGGAACGTGCTCTTCTACGCGGAAGCCCTGCTGGCCCACTACGAGGCCCTGGGCATTCCGGTCGTCAACCCCGTCGCCGCGTACCGCTTCGAGAAGTCGAAGGCGCTCCAGCTCGGACTCTTCGAGCGCGTCGGCGCCCGCTACCCGCGGAGCGTGGTCGTGAACCATCCGATCCAGGCGCTCGGCGCGCTCGACACGCTGCGCCTGCCGGTGGTCGTGAAGCCCAACGTCGGCGGGTCGGGCGCGGGCATCGTGCGGGTCGACTCGAAGGCGGAGCTGGAGGCGGCGGTCGGTCGTCTCGATCTCGGCCCGGACGGCACGGCCCTGGTCCAGGAGTACCTCGAGCCCGCGGAGGGCGCGATCGTGCGCATCGAGGTGCTGGGCGGGGAGTATCTCTACGCGATCCGCATCGTGCGCGATGCCCAGGCGGGATTCAACCTGTGCCCGGCCGACATCTGCCAGACGCCCGATGCGGCCGCCGCTTCGGGCGGGGATCTCGGGGCCTGCCCGGTCAGCGTCGCGCCCGGCCTCACGGTCACGCGGTTCGACCCGCCCGCCGAGGCCGTCGAGACGGTGATCCGCCTGGCGCGCGCCGCCTCGATCGACGTCGGAGGGGTGGAGTACCTGGTCTCGAAGGCAGACGGGCGGATCCACTACTACGACGTGAACGCCACGTCGAACTTCGTGGCGAACGCGGAGACCGTGCTGGGCTTCGACCCGACGCCCCGCTTCGCCGACTTCATCGTGCGCCGGGCGCTCCAGCGGGCGCAGCCGGTCGCGGCCTAGGGAAGCTCGCGCGCCGCGGGACGCCTCAGCGGCTGGCTGGCCGCGGGTCGTGCAGCCCGGCCGCCCAGTAGGCGTGCTCGACGAGCCGGAGCGTCTCCAGGTTGTCGGCGGGCCCCGTCTCGAAGGGCGCGCCCGTCTCGAGGCAGTCCACGAAGTGGGCGATCACGCCGTCGAAGCTCGCCTGGTAGCCCCGGTCGGGATCGTAGCGCTCGCTGCGAGGGCTCGGGCCCAGGAGGCGGAGCTCGTTGTCCGCCAGCACGGCGCTCCCACGGCGGCCGACCAGCTCGAGGCGGTCCGGCGGGCGGGGCGGGTAGCCGGGCGCGGCCATGGTGCCGATCACCGTGGCGGGCGCGCCGGCGGCGGTCTCGAGGAAGATCGCCGCCAGCGTCTCGCCGACCACCTCGGCGAGGGTGCGGGCCGCGCGGGCCCCGACGACGCGGAGCGGGCCGCACAGGTAGCGCATGGTGTCGAGGTGGTGGATGAGCACCTCCGCGATCATCAGGCGCGGCTCGCGCGCCATGAAGGGCTGCCGCTCGAGGGCAGGGCGGCGGCCCTCCGCGTCGGGCAGGAAGCCCGAGGAGATCGTCGCGAGCCGGGCGAGCTCGATCTCCCCCAGCATGCCGTCCGCGATCCACGTCTTGAGCTCCCGGTACCACGGCCGGAACCGCCAGTTCTCGTGGACCATCAGGCGGACGCGGGCGCCGACGCGCTGCACGAGCGCCTCCGCCTCCGCCAGCGTGGGCGTCAGCGGCTTCTGGCAGAGGACGTCGATGCCGCGGGCGGCCGCCGCCTCGACCCACGCGGCATGGGTCTCGCGCGGCGACGCGACGTCGAGGGCATCGATCTCCTGGCCGGCGAACATCGACTCCGCGTCCGCGTAGACCTGCGGGATGCCGAACTCCTCGGCCCGCGCCGCGGCGCGACGCGGGTCCGGGTCGCACACGGCGACCACGCGCGCCCGTGGGCCGACGTTGCGCCAGGCGACGAGGTGGTACCAGCTGATCATGCCCGCGCCGGCAAGCGCGACGCGAAGCGGCGTCGACCGGGGCGACGGAGCGGTCACGGTCTCGGTGGCGTCGCCGGGGAGCGGCTAGTAGGCCAGCGCCCAGCCGTCTCGGCGGGGGTCGGAGCCGGCCATGAGCATGCCGGTCGCGGCGTCACGGCGGATGATCTCCACCGAGCACGGCCCGTCGAGCTCGCCCAGCGAGACGACGGGATGACCGCGCGCCGCGAGCTCCGTGCGGACGTCGTCGGGGAAGCGGGCTTCCAGGTTGAGCGCGTCGGGGCAGTCGTGGGGCCAGTTCGCCTCCTGGCCCGGCTGGGTGCTCGACCAGCGCGGCATCTCCGCCGCCTGCTGGGGATCGTAGCCGAGGTCGATCATCGCCGTGAGGACCTGCAGGTTCACCTGGACCTGGTAGTCGCCCCCCGGCGTGCCGAGGACCGCCCAGAGCTCGCCGTCCTTGAACACCATCGCGGGATTCATCGTGTGGCGCACGCGCTTGCCGGGCGCCAGGCGGTTCGGATGGCCGTCCGCCAGGTGCCAGGGAGCCATCCGGTTGTTCAGGAGGATCCCGGTGCTCCCCGCGGTCACGCCGGACCCGAAGGCGCTGTTGAGGCTCTGGATGCCGGACACCGCATTGCCCTCGCCGTCGACCACGCAGAAGTACGTCGTGTCCCCGGGCGCGGTCGCGGCGGGCGCCCCCGCGGGGGCCGCGCGCTTCGGATCGATCTCCGCCGCGCGCCGGGCCAGATACCCGGCCGACAGGAGCTCGGACAGCGGCAGCTCGACGAACCGCGGGTCCCCGGCCCACCGCTCGCGATCGGCGAACGCGAGCTTCTTGGCCTCGACCAGCGTGTGGACGAGGTCCGCGGAGAGCGCGCCCATGGCGGCGAGGTCGAAGTGCTCGACGATGCCGAGCTCCTGGAGGAGCACCCACCCCATGGAGTTCGGCGGGGCCTCGCGGACGGTGTAGCCGCGGTAGTCGAGGGCGATGGGCTCTTGGACCTCGGGTCGGAAGGCGGCCAGGTCGTCGGCGGTCAGGAGCCCGCCGGCCTCGCGGCATCCGGCGGCGAGACGCTGGGCCAGGGCGCCCCGGTAGAACGACTCGGCCCCCTCGCCGGCGAGCTGCTCGAGCGTCCGGGCGAGATCCGGCTGGACGATCGGGGTGCCCACCGCCGGAGCGCGTCCGCCGCGGAGGAACACCGCCGCGCTGCGCGGGTCGGCCCCGACGGACTTGACCTGCTCGCCCGCGAAGTGACGGCATGCGCGCGTCGCGCCGAACCCCTCGCGCGCGTAGTGGACCGCGGCGTCGAAGAGCGAGGCCCAGGGCCGCCGGCCGAACCGCGCGTGCATGGCGCCCCACGCGCCGACCGAGCCGGGCACCGATGCGGCGAGGGGGCCCGCCAGCGGGATGCCGGCCGCATAGCGCTCCGGTGTCGCCGCGCGCGGGGCGGGGCCCGTCCCGTTGAAGACGGCCGCCTCGCCCGTCCGGCGGACGTGGACGTGGTAGAACCCGTCGCCCCCGAGGCCCGACATGTACGGCTCGACCACCGAGAGCGTGGCCGCCACCGCCACCGCCGCGTCGACGGCGTTGCCGCCGGCCTGGAGCGCGAGGAGGCCGGCCTGGGTGGCGAGCGGATGATTGGCCGCGACGGCGCCCCGCCGCCCGATGATCAGCGGGCGGTACGAGCGCGGGCCTTCATAGGCCACGGGACGTCAGACCGGGACGGTCCAGCCGCGGGTGTCCGGCACGCGCGCGTACTGGATGTCCACGATGGCGTCGTACAGCTTCCGCGTGAGCTCGCCGATGCCCCCGCCCCCGATGACCAGGCGCTCGCCCTTGTAGGCCAGCTCGCCCACCGGCGAGATGACGGCCGCGGTCCCGGTGCCCCAGACCTCCCGCAGCGTCCCGCGGTGCGCCGCCTGGAGGACCTCGTCGATGGCGATCGGACGCTCCGAGACGCGGACGCCCCACTCCCGGAGGAGCGTGAGCACCGAGTCGCGCGTCACGCCGGGGAGGATCGTGCTGGTGGTGAGCGGCGGCGTCAGGACCTCGTCGCCGATCCGCATCATGATGTTCATGGTGCCCACCTCGTCCACGTACTTCCGCTGGGCGCCGTCGAGCCACAGCACCTGGGTGAAGCCCGCGTGGTGCGCCTCTTCGGCGGCGAGCAGGCTCGCCGCGTAGTTGGCGCCGGTCTTGGCGCCGCCCGTCCCGCCCTCGACCGCGCGGACGTACTTGTCCTCGACGCGGATCTTGACGGGGTTCATGCCTTCCTTGTAGTACGCGCCGACGGGGGACAGGATGACGAAGTAGAGGTACTGCTTCGCCGGGCGAACGCCGAGGAACGGCTCGTTGGCGATGATCGTCGGCCGGATGTAGAGCGCGGTGCCGACGCTCGCCGGCACCCACTCCTGCTCGAGACGCACCAGGTCGACCAGCGACTGGAGGCCGAGCTCCGGGTCGAGCTCCGGGATGCAGAGGCGTCGGGCCGAGAGGTTCATCCGATCGACGTGCTTCTGCGGCCGGAAGAGCCGCACCCGCCCGTCCGTCCCGCGGAACGCCTTGAGGCCGTCGAAGATCGCCTGGGCGTAGTGGAGGACCGCGGCGGCCGGCTCCAGGCTGAGGGGCGCGTAGGGCTCGATCCGGGGATCGTACCAGCCCTTCTCCTCCTGGAAGTCGGCGACGAACATGTGGTCCGTGAAGACGGTGCCGAAGCCGAGCTCGTGGTCCTTCGGCTTCGCCTTCTTCTGGCTCGCGCGGGTGATGCGGATCGGGTGATTCATCGTCGTCCTCGCTGGACGCCTCGCTCGGCGGTGTGTCAGGTCTGTCCCTCGATTGTGAATCGCCAGTCTAGCACGACCCGCGCGGCGGCGGCGCCGGCCCGCGAAGTGGCGTGCTATCATCCGCGAGTGTCGACGTCATCCCTGACCCGAGGAGGCCATGCATGAAGGGCGCCGCCGCCGTCGCCGAGATCCTCAAGCGCGAGGGAGTCGAGTTCCTGATCGGCTACCCCGTCAACACCGTCATCGAGGCCTCCGCGCAGGCCGACATCCGCACGATCATCGTGCGCCAGGAGCGGACGGGGATCCACATGGCCGACGCGGTGAGCCGCGTCACCTCGGGCGACCGGATCGGCGTCTTCACGATGCAGCACGGGCCCGGCGTCGAGAACTCGTTCGGCGGCGTCGCCCAGGCCTACGGCGACTCGGTCCCGATCGTGATCATCCCGGGCGGCTACCCGCGCCGCCTCACGAACGTGCCGCCGAACTTCAACGCCTTCCTCAACTACCAGCACATCACGAAGTCGGCCGAGCAGGTGATCATGGCCGACGCGATCCCGGACGCGATGCGGCGGGCGTTCACGCAGGTCCGGAACGGGCGGCCGCGGCCGGTGCTCGTCGAGATCCCGGTGGACCTCATGACCGAGGAGGTGCCGGAGCCGCTCGACTACGTGCCGGCGCTCCGGACCCGGGTCGCGCCCGATCCGGTGGCGGTGAGCGAGGTCGCGCGCGCCCTGGTGGCCGCCGAGCGGCCCGTCATCTACGCGGGCCAGGGCGTCCACTACGCCAAGGCGTGGGAGGGGCTGCGGGCGCTCGCCGAGCTCCTGGAGTGCCCGGTCACGACGAGCCTCGAGGGGAAGAGCGCGTTCCCCGAGACGCACCCCCTGTCGCTCGGCTCCGGCGGGCGGTCGGTCCCGAAGGCGGTCCGCCAGTTCCTGGACGAGGCCGACGTGATCTTCGGCGTCGGCTGCAGCTTCTCCACCACGAACTACGGCGTGAAGATGCCGAAGGGCAAGCGGATCATCCACTCGACGCTCGATCCCGCCGACCTCTCGAAGGACCTGCGGGCGGACCTCGCCCTGATCGGCGACGCGGGCCTCGTGCTGGACGCGCTCCTCGTCGAGATCAAGGACCGCCTCCACGGGAAGCCGCGCGGGCGCGCCGGCAGCGTGACGGACCGGATCCGCGACGTGAAGTCGGCGTGGCTCGCCCAGTGGACGCCGCGCCTCACCCAGGCGACGAAGCCCTTGTCGCCCTACCGGGTGATCTGGGACCTTCTCCACACGGTCGACGTCTCCCGGACGATCATCACGCACGACGCGGGGAGCCCGCGCGACCAGCTCTCGCCGTTCTGGGAGTGCACGACGCCCTTGTCCTACATCGGCTGGGGGAAGACGACCCAGCTCGGCTACGGGCTCGGGCTGGCGATGGGCGCGAAGCTCGCGCATCCGGACCGGCTCTGCGTCAACGTGTGGGGCGACGCGGCGATCGGGTTCACCGGGATGGACTTCGAGACCGCCGTGCGGGAGCGGATCCCCATCCTGTCCGTCCTGCTGAACAACTTCTCGATGGCGATCGAGCTGAAGATCATGAAGACCGCGACCGAGAAGTACCGGAGCACCGACATCTCGGGACACTACGCGGACATGGCGAGGGCGTTCGGCGGCCACGGCGAGCGGGTGACCGAGCCCGCGGAGATCGTGCCCGCGATTCGCCGCGCGATCAAGAAGACGGAGGCCGGCGTGCCGGCGCTCCTCGAGTTCATCACGGAGAAGGCCGAGGACTTCTCGATCCACTAGGAGCCGGGCGAGGACGCAGGTCTCCGTGGCGGGCGGCTCCTCGACCCTCGGGTCGGTCGCGCTCGGCCTCGCCTCGGCGGCGAGCTGGGGAGCCGGGGACTTCGCCGGCGGCCTCGCGAGCCGGCGGGCGCCCGCGCTGGGCGTCGTGGTCCTCTCGCAGGGCCTCGGCATCGCGCTGCTCGTCGTCGCTCGCGCTCCTGGTCGGGGAGTCGCCGCCGGCTGCCTGGCCAGCTCGCCTGGGCCGCCCTCGCGGGGGTGAACGGCGCGCTCGGCCTGCTCGCGCTCTACTCGGCGCTCGCGTCCGGGCGAATGGGGATCGCGGCGCCCGTGTCGGGCGTGGTGGGCGCCGTCGTGCCCGTGCTCGTGGGGATGGGCGCGCAGGGATCGCCCGGGCCGCTCCGCCTCGCGGGGTTCGCGCCTGGCGCCTGGCCGGCGTGTGGCTGCTGGCCGGCGGCGGGGTCGGGGGCGTCGGCCGCGAAGGAGCTCGTCCTGCCGGTCGTGGCCGGCGTGAGCTTCGGCCTCTTCCTGGTCCTCATCCACTGGGCCGGCGACGCGGGCGTGCTCTGGCCGCTCACCGCCGCGCGCGACCACCTCGATGGGCGTGCTGGCCGCGATCGGCGGCGTGACCCGGACGCTCCGGCTCCCGCGGGGGTCCGCGCTCGGGCTCACGTGCCTGGCCGGGGTCCTCGACACGGGCGGCAACGCCTTCTTCGTGCTCGCCGCTCAGGCCGGACGGCTGGACGTGGCCGGCGTGCTGTCCGTCCCTCTATCCCGCCGCCACGGTGATGCTGGCGTGCGCTGCTCCTGCGGGAGCGGCTCACGCGGCGGCAGGCGATCGGCGCCGTCGTCGACGCTGGCGGCCATCGGATGCGTGTCGTCGTGAGCGAGCGCGAGAACCGACCGGGCGTGGTCGTCGCCCTCGTCGGGGCGCCGTACGACGGCGCGGCCACGCTCGGCTGGCCCGGCGCGCGGTACGCGCCGGCCGAGGTGCGGCGGCATCTCGACTGGATGCGGATGCGCGTCCAGGACGGCCGCATCTACTGGGTGGACGAGGACCGCATCGTGTCCTGGCGCGCCGAGCAGCTCGTCGACGCGGGAGACGCGGCGGTCGTCCCGCACGATCTCGGGGCGACCCTCGCCGCCGTGCGGGCGAAGACCCGGGACGAGGCGGCGGCGGGCCGCATCCCCGCGGTGATCGGCGGGGACGACTCGATCCTCTTTCCGGCGGTGGCGGGCGTCCACGACGCCGTCGACGGCAGCGTGGGCATCGTCCACTTCGACGCCCACCTGGACCTCCTGGACGAGTCTCCCGCGCAGGGGCGCTACAGCCAGTCGAGCGGCATGCGCCGCGCCCTCGAGCTGCCGCGCGTGCGCGCGCGCCACTCGGTGCAGGTGGGCACGCGGAGCTTCAACTTCCCGAGCTCCAAGCGCTTCATCGAGGAG
This sequence comes from uncultured Candidatus Rokubacteria bacterium, assembly GCA_963799055.1. Classification (GTDB taxonomy): domain Bacteria; phylum Methylomirabilota; class Methylomirabilia; order Rokubacteriales; family DASRDR01; genus DASRDR01. The sequence continues at coordinate 182,325 of CAWCVP010000011.1, read as the reverse complement.
GTCGGCCTGACGGAGCTGCCCGCGAAGCTCGTCGCCCAGCGCGGCTCCGACTGGGTGCTCGGCCGGATCCGGCAGGTGGTCGCGGGGGCGGACCACCTGTTCCTCAGCGTGGACCTCGACGTCCTCGACCCTGCCCACGCGCCCGGCGTCGGCTGGCACGAGCCCGGCGGGCTCGACGAGCCGGCAGCTCCTGGACCTGGTCGTCGCGCTGGCGCCGTCCGTCCGGGGGTTCGCGCTGAACGAGCTCAACCCGATGACGGACCACCAGGCGCAGTCGAGCATCCTCGCCGCGAACCTGGTCTTCCAGTTCGCGGTGGCCGCCGCCCAGCGACCGGGCTAGTCCTGGAGCCGAGCCTCCACCGCGTCGAGCCGCGCCTGGAGCTCCGCGATCTGGCTCCGGAGCTGATCGACGCTCTGCGTCGAGCGCCTCCCGCTGGACCCGCTCGCCGGCCACGAGCGTCTCGATCCGGCGGAGCGTCTGGACGATCGCGAAGTACTCGGCCTCGAGCCGCTCCAGCCGTCGATAGAGCTCGTCGAAGTGGCCGAGGATCTCGCGGAACTGCTCTTCTTGGCGGGCCGCCGAGGCTGTCGACTCGTCGGTCGGACTCGTCGAACCGCCGGTCGATCTCGGTGAAGCGCCGTCGATCTGGTCGAAGCGCGGTCGATCTGGGTGAACTGCCCGCTGAGGAACTCGACGAGGCGCCGATACTCACTGTCCGTCATCGGAACCTCTCCAGGTCGCTCGGAAGGCCTCACCATACCACGCTCGCACGACTCCGTGCAAGGCCGAGACCAGAGACGCTCGACCGCGAAGCGCCGACGAGTTCTGGCAGGATCGTTCGCCGAGCACGCGTCCTGGCGGGTGACCCCGGCCAGGACACGCACCGTCTCGCGACGGAGACGGTCCCGGTCCTTGCTCAGCTCACCATCTGGTAGGCGCGCTCGATGTTGGCGAGGACGAGCGTGCGCCAGGGGCGGTAGGTCCCGCCCTCGCGCGTGAGCGCCGCCTCGTACCGCGGGGCGAGCGCGTCCCGCACGCGCTCCTTCGTCTCCTCGAGGCTCGTGCCGGCAAAGACCTCGCGGCGGACCGCCTCGACCAGGTCCTCGACGTAGCTCCGGAAGGTGCGGAGCCAGTCCCGGCCCGCCACCTGGCCGTGGCCGAGGATCATGCGGTCGAAGTCGAGCTGCTCGAGCCGGCGGAGCGTCTCCGGCCAGTCCTGGGGGTAGCCGTCGCCCATGAAGGGGGTCCAGCCGATGACCGCGTCCCCGGTCACGACCACCTTCTCCTTCGGCAGGAAGACGAAGACGTCGCCCTCGGTGTGCGCCCGCCCGAGGAAGAGGAGGTGGATCTCCCGGTCCCGCCCGAGGATCCGCATGGTCCGCTCGAAGGCCATCGTGGGGAGCGCGGGCCGGAGGGCCCGGACCTCCGCCAGGTACTGCTCGGCCTGCCGGAGGCTCGACCCGAGCTCGGCGCGCTGATCGGCGCTGGTCGCGGCGGCGAGCTGGGCCCGCAGCCCCTCGATCTCGCCGGGCATCTGACGCACGTGGTCCTGGATGCGCTTCAAGCTCTTCCGGACCATGGCCTCGCGGGTGATGTCGTTGGTGATGACCTCCACGTGCCCGTATGCCTGCGGGTAGGCCTCGTTGCCCTGCCAGTGGTCCCAGTGGAAGTGGGTGTTGACGACGTAGCGGACGGGCTTCGGCGTGAGCTCGCGCACCCGCTCGACGATCACGCGGGCCGCCGAGGGCTTCGAGTGCGAGTCGACCACGAGAACCCCGTCGTCCGTCTCGATGAGCGCGGTGTTGCAGTTGACCTTGTAGGTGCGCGCGGCCACGGCGACGTGGACGCCGTCGGCCACCTTCTGGATGTCGAAGAGGGCGTCGTCGCTGCCCGAGCAGCCGTCGATCATGGCCGGACCTCCCAGGGGGCGGGTGAGGGGCGAGCCGGCGGCGCGGCGGGACTCCCGCCGGACCGGGCACCGGCCCAGTATAATCGCGCCGGAGGTGCGTCGGCGCTCGAATGGAGACTTCCCAGCCGGGCTCGCTGAAGGCGCGCCTCGTCCTGCCGCTCTCGCTGGTCATCGGCGTGCTGGTCGTCGGCACGCTCGGCTACGGCTGGCTCTGGCGAGGGATCGGCGGCACGTGGCTCGACGCGCTCTTCATGACCTTCACGACGATGACGACGATCGGCTACGGCGAGGTCCGGCCGCTGAACTCGGCGGGCCGGATCTTCACCATGGTGATCGCGACGGCGGGGATCGCGGGCTTCTTCTACGCGTTCAGCGTCGTCCTGGACCACCTGGTCGCGACGGGCACGGCCGACACCCGGGGGAGGCGCAGGATGGAGCGGCGCATCGCGGAGCTGACGGGGCACGTGATCGTGGCGGGGCTCGGCCGGGTCGGCCGGCAGGCCGCCCGGGAGCTGGCCGAGGCCGGCACGCCGTTCGTGACGCTCGACCCCGGGCCGGCGGCCGCGCAGTTCGCCGAGGAGCGCGGCTACCTCATCCTCGCCGGGGACGCCACCGAGGACGCGGTCCTCGAGCGGGCGGGCGTCCGGAAGGCCCGCGGTCTCATCGCGACGACCGCGAACGACGGCACCAACATGTACATTGTGCTCTCGGCCCGGGTGCTGAACCCCGGCCTCCGCATCGTCGCCCGCGCCGCCGACGAGACCAGCGTGACGAAGCTCCTCCGGGCGGGCGCCGATCAGGCCATCAGCCCCTACGCCATCGGGGGGCACCGGCTGGCGCACCTGATCCTGAGCCCGGCGGTGGTCGACTTCTTCGAGACCGCGCTCAAGCGAGGCCAGGAGGCGCTGGTGATCGAGGACATCGCGCTCCCGCCGAGCGGCCCGGCCATCGACCGGACGCTGGAGTCCTTGGCGCTCCGGCAGACGACGGGCGCCTCCGTGCTCGCCGTGCTCCGCGACGGGTCGCCGCTCGCGAACCCCGCGCCCGATCTCACGCTCCGGGCGGGGGACCGGCTGCTGGCGCTCGGCACGCGCGAGCAGCTCGCGCGACTCGAGAAGCTGATCGCCTCGGGATAGGCTCAGCGCCGGCCGCCGACATCGGCAACCACGGCAAAGGAGAGACGAGATGGAGTATCGCGTGCTGGGACGCACCGGCCTCCGCGTATCGGCCCTGGGGTTCGGGTGCGGCAACGTCGGCGGCCTCATGGTCCGCGGAACCCCGGCCGAGCGCGAGCGAGCGGTGGCCCGTGCGCTCGAGCTCGGCGTGAACTTCTTCGACACCGCGCCTCTCTACGGCGATGGCCTGTCGGAGGAGCACCTCGGCCAGGCTCTCCAGGCGCTCAGGCCGACCTGTCTCGTCGCCACCAAGGTCCGCGTGGGCCCCGATGGGCTGGGCGACCCGGCGACGGCGGTCACGCGGTCCCTCGAGACGAGCCTCCGGCGATTGCGGCGCGACCGGGTGGATCTCCTGCAGCTCCACGATCCGATCCGCGTGACGCGGGGCGACGGCCAGCCCGGGGCGGCGGAGGTTCTCGAGCGGATCCTGCCGGCGTTCGAAGCCCTGCGACGGGCCGGCAAGATCGGCTTCGTGGGGATGACCGCGATCGGCGAGACGCCGGCGATCCATCGCGTGGTCGAGTCGGGCGCCGTGGACTCGGCGCAGGTGCCCTTCAACCTGCTGACTCCCAGCGCCGGCTATTGCCGTGCCGCCGGGCTTTCCCGGCCAGGATTTCGACCGCCTCCTCCGGCGGGTGGAGGCGCATCGAGGTCGGAGTCGTCGTGATCCGGGTCCTGGCCGGCGGGGCGCTCTCGGGCCAGCTCGCGCGCCATCCGGTCGCCGTGCCCACCGTGGACCCGATCGCGTCCGGTCCCGACTACGCCACCGACGTCGGTCGGACCCGGGCGCTTCGCGTCCTCGTGGACGAGGGACACGTGGGGAGCCTGGTCGAGGCCGCGCTCCGATTCCCGCTGGGCTCGAGCGCGGTGTCGACGGTGCTCCTCGGCTATTCGAGCGAAGAGCACCTCGAGTTCGCGGCGACGGCGATCGGCAAGGGGCCGCTCTCGCCGGAGGCCCTCGGTCGGCTCGAGGCGTGCTGGAGCGACATGGCGCGAGGGCGCTGATGGGAAGCCCGGCCGGCGAAGCCTCCTCGGACAGGTCCGGCGCGCGACGCGACGACGGCATCACCGCCGTCTCGTCGGTCGCGTACGGCTTCATGGGCTCCCAGGCCCTGTTCTCGGCGCTCGAGATCGGCCTCTTCACCGAGCTGGCGGCGGGCCCCTCGAGTCTCGACGAGCTCGCGCGGCGGCTGACGGTGGAGCCGAGGGCGCTCCGGGCCCTCCTCGAGGCATGCGTGGCGACGGAGCTCCTCGAGCGAGACGGGGACCGCTACCGGAACAGCGCCGGCGCGGAGCGCTACCTCGTCCGTCACGCGCGCGGTTATGTCGGCGACTACTACCTCCGGCAGATCGCGACGACCCTCTACCCCCAGCTTCCCGCGGCCCGCGCCGTCGTGCGGGGCGGCGCCGCCGGCTCGACGTACGCGGGGTTCCTCGAGGATCCGGCGCGGGCCGAGGAGTTCATCCGCGGCCAGCACGCGGGCTCGTCCGGTCCCGCCTACCTGCTCGCCAAGACCCTCGACGTGGCCTCGTACACGTGTCTCCTGGACCTCGGGGGCGGCTCGGGCGCCTTCGCGATCGAGATGGTCCGGCGTCACCGCCTCTCGGCGATCGTGGTCGACCAGCCGTCGGTCGTCGCCGTGGCCCGGAAGATCGTCGGGGAGGCCGGGCTCGCCGACCGGATCCGCTGCGTGGAGGGGGACGTCGTCACGGGGGCCTGGCCGCCCGGCGCGGACCTGATCCTGCTCTCCTACGTGGTCAGCTCCTACGGCCCGCCGACCCTGCGGGACCTGATGGCCCGGGCCCGCGCATACTTGCCGCCCGGCGGAGGGCTCGTCGTGCACGACTTCGCCCTCCACGGGGACCGTCCCGGCCCCCGGAACGCGGCCCTCTGGTACTTCGCGAACCTGGCGATCTCGGCCTCGACGCACCCGCACACGGTCGACGACATCACGCGGGCCATGTCGGCGGCCGGCTTCGTCGGAGGTGACCGCGCGCCCCCACGTGCCCGACATCACGTTCGCGTTCACGGGCCGGCGCGAATGACGACGCGAGGCGAGCGAGCCTACCGGTCCCGCGGTCGGAGCCAGGCGAGCGCGAGCCAGACGAACCCGATCGAGACGGCCAGGAGACCGATCCACGCGACCGGACGGAGCCCGGGCGGAAGGCTTCCGACCATGACACCCGCCACGGGGATGGCGAGCGCCAGCACCCCGAGGAGCGCCACGATCAGGTAGGCTCGCCTGAAGACGGCGAGCTGATCCGCGGTCGTCGTTACCGGCGCGTCGTCGGTCGCGGTGGCGTCGGGCGGCGCCGCTCCTTCCCCCCAAGGCGCCTCCGCCGAGAGCACGATCGTCCTGGGGCCCGGCAGGTAGTACACGCGATACTCGATCCCGGCCTGGAAGGCCTCCAGGTGCGCCGCGCTCGCGAGGCGCAGCGGCGTTGCGCCGATCCGGACCCGGCAGTCGTCGTCGGCGTCCGACACGACCTCGACGGCGCCGTGCGCGACGCGGACCTCCTGCGAGCGCGCCGCGCTCAGGTACCGCCGGCTCAGGAGGTAGCCGCCCGCGATGACGACCGCCGCGATGGCCGCCGGCACCCAGAGCCCGCTCGACCAGCCGCCCGGCGTGTCCAGGCGCAAGTTGAAGAAGGCCACGAGACCGACGGACCCGAGCATGACGACCGCGAACACCGCCAGCGAGAGCTGCATGCCGATCCGGCCGGCGCGGAGGAGCGCCGTCTGGCGCGACGAGAGACGCCCCGCGCGGTTCGCGACGAGGTCGGCGCCCTCGAACTGGAAGGCCTCGCGGAGCGCCCGGTCGGCGCCGCTCGTGGTCACGGATCGAGGCGTCCGATCGACTCAGGCGTCGCCGTACAGGCGGTCGAAGTATTCCCGCACCATGCGCTCGGCGGAGAAGCGCTCGGCCGCCATGCGGACGGAGGCGCGCATCATCGCGAGCCACCGGGGGCGCTCCGCATACGCGGGCAGCACCTCGTCCTCCAGCACGCGGAGGAGCGCGGCGTGGTCGCGCGCGTCGTGCTCCTCGGGGCGGTCGCCTTCGGTGCCGTCGCCGATCGCCCAGCCGGTCACGCCGTGCTCGCATCCCTCGGGCCACCAGCCGTCGAGGGTCGAGCAGTGGAGCACGCCGTTGAGGGCGGCCTTCATGCCCGACGTGCCGCTGGCCTCGAGCGGCCGGCGCGGCGTGTTGAGCCACACGTCGGCCCCCCGCGTGAGCAGGCGGGCGAGCCCCATGTCGTAGTTCTCGAGGAACAGCGTCGAGTCCGGCCACTGCCGGATCGTCCGGACCAGGCGCGTCACCATCGCCTTGCCGGCCCGGTCGGCGGGGTGGGCCTTGCCGGCGAAGATCAGCTGGAGCTGCCGGCCCTCGAGGAGCTTTCCCACGCGCTCGAGGTCCCGGAGCACGAGGTCGGGCCGCTTGTAGGTCGCCGCCCGGCGCGCCACCGCGACCGTCAGCACGTCGAGGCCGAGGCGCACGCCCGTGCGCCGCTCGATCTCGGCCAGGAGCTCGGCCTTGAGGGCTCGACGCGCCGCTTCGAGCGCCTCGTCGCTCGCGAGGGCGCCGGCGATGCGGGCATCCTGCCACGTCGGGACGTGCACGCCGTTCGTGATGGCGACGATCGGCGCCGCGTCGCGCACCTCCGCCCACATGCTCCGGGCCGTCCGGCCGTGGAGCTCGGATACCGCGTTGGCTCGACGCGCCAGCCGGAGTCCCGCCGCCGTCATGTTGAACGGGTCCCCGCCGAGCTGGCGCAGCTCGCTGGTCACCAGCTCGCATCCCGCGCCCAGCCGCAGGATGTCGGGGAGGGGATGGATCTCGTTCCCGGCCGGGACCGGCGTGTGGGTGGTGAACACGATCCGCGACCGCGCCGCCTCCCACGCCGCCTCGAAGGTCGCCCCGCCTTCCATCGCGGCCGCGATCAGCTCCACGCCCGCGAAGACCGCGTGACCCTCGTTGAAGTGGTAGGTGCGCACGTCCGGGTGCAGGAGCCGCAGGGCACGCACGCCCCCGATCCCGAGGAGCATCTCCTGGGCGATGCGGCAGTCGGGCCGGGGGTCGTAGAGCCGTCGGGTGATCCACTGGTCGCGCGCGTCGGTCGGCTCGAGGAGATAGAGCGGCACGATCGCGTAGCGGCCCACCCGCCACACGCGACACTCGACGCCGCGGCCGGCCACGCGGATCCGGACGCGGACCCCGGTGTCGTCGAGGAACTCCGGGCGGTGCTCGTGCCACTCGTCCACCAGCTCGGATGCCGCGTCCAGGCGCTGGGACGTGTAGCCCTCGGCCCAGCGGAGTCCGATCCCCACCAGCGGGAGCCCGAGGTCGTGGGCGCCCTTGAGGAAGTCGCCGGCCAGCACCCCGAGGCCGCCCGAGTAGGACGGGAACTCCTCGTGGAGCCCGAACTCCATCGAGAAGTAGGCGACGTGCGGCGCGCCGGTACTCATGCCGGACGCAGCCGCCGGAGCACGGTGGGCAGCAGCAGGACGAGGACGGCCAGGGCCAGGAGCCCGGCCGAGAGCGGCGATTCGACGAGGACCACGGGCGAGCCCTGGCCGATGGCGAGCGCCCGGCGCAGCTGGGTCTCGGCCATCGGGCCGAGGATCATCCCGAGGAGCGCGGGCGCGATCGGGAAGTCGTAGACCCGCATGGCGTAGCCGACCAGCCCGACGAGGAGCATGAGGGCGAGGTCGAGCTCGGACGTGCCGAGCCCGTACACCCCGACGATGCCGAACACCATGATCCCGCCGTAGAGCCAGGGACGCGGGATCAGGAGGAGGCGCACCCACATGCCCACCAGGGGCAGGTTCAGCACGAGCAGGAGGACGTTGCCGACGTAGAGCGAGGCGATGAGCCCCCAGACGAGGTCGGGATTGTTCAGGAACAGGAAGGGCCCGGGCTGGAGGCCGTAGTTCTGGAACGCCGCGAGCAGGATCGCCGCGGTCGCGGAGGTCGGCAGGCCGAGCGTCAGGAGCGGCACCAGGACCCCGGCGGCCGCCGCGTTGTTGGCCGCCTCGGGCCCCGCCACGCCCTCGATCGCGCCCTCCCGGCCGAACTCGTCCCGCCGCGGCGACAGGCGGCGCTCGATCATGTACGAGAGAAAGGTCGGGATCTCGGAGCCGCCGGCCGGGAGCGCCCCGATGGGGAAGCCGAGCGCCGTGCCCCGGAGCCACGGCTTCCACGAGCGGCGCCAGTCGTCGCGGGTCATCCAGAGCCCGCCCGCCAGCGGGTTGAGCCGGACCCCGCCGCCCCCGTACCGGCTCGCCACGTAGATCGTCTCGCCGACCGCGAAGAGCCCGACCATGACGACGACCAGCTCCATCCCGTCGAGGAGCTCCGGCGAGCCGAAGGTCAATCGCGCCTGCCCGGTCTGCTGATCGATCCCCATGACGCCGAGGGCCAGGCCGGCGAAGAGGGACGTGAAGCCGCGGACGCGGGACGCGCCCAGGACGCAGGAGACCGACGTGAAGGCGAGCACCATGAGCGCGAAGTAGTCGGCGGGCCCGAAGACGAACGCCAGCTCGGCCACCGCCGGCGCCGCGAACGTCAGCACGATCGTGGCCAGCGTCCCGGCGACGAACGAGCCGATCGCCGCGGTGGCGAGCGCCGCCGCCCCGCGGCCCCGCCGGGCCATGCGGTTGCCTTCCAGCGCCGTCATGATCGAGCCGCTCTCGCCCGGCGTGTTCAGGAGGATCGACGTGGTGGAGCCCCCGTACATCGCGCCGTAGAGGATGGCGGCGAACATGATGAAGGCGCCGGTCGGGTTCATCTTCACGGTGACCGGGAGGAGGAGGGCGATCGTGAGCGCGGGGCCGATGCCCGGGAGGACCCCGATCGCCGTGCCGAGCACCGAGCCGATGAGCGCCCAGAACAGGTTGAGCGGCGTGAGCGCCACCGCGAAGCCGTGGGCGAGCTGGGCGAGGGCGTCCACGCTCAGAGGCCGAGCGGCGGGAACCCGGGCAGGGAGAGGCCCAGGAGCCGGGAGAAGAGGAGCCAGCAGGCGGCGCCGAGCAGGAATCCGACGAGGAGATCGAGGGGGAGGCGCCGCGACCCGAAGGCCCGCGCCGTCAGGGCGAACGTGAGGGCCGCCGCGACCGGGAAGCCGAGGGGGCGCACGACGACGATGGGGACCGCTCCCGCGACCACGGTGGTCCAGAAGGCCGCCCGGGACGGCCGGCGACTCGCGTCGGCGTCCTCGGTCTCCTGGGGCTCGAAGCGCTCGCCGCGGGCCACGGCGACGAGCAGGAGCGCTCCCAGGACGACGAGCCCGGCGCCGGTCAGCGCGGGGAAGAGCGCCGGTCCGACGACCGCGTAGGTGGCGACGTGGCCGACGGTGAAGGCGCCGGAGATCCAGACCAGGCCGAGGACGATGACGGCGACCCCGAGCCCCCAGGGGCGCGCGGCCGGCGCGGAGGCCGATCCGGTGGGGTCCTTCACCGGGTTGGTCTCCGCGCCGGGTGTATCAACGACTACTTGACCAGGCCGACCTCCTTGAGGACCGTCCCGATCCGCGTGTTCTCTTCCTTGAGGAATCCGCCGAAGGCCTCGCCGGAGAGGTAGGCGTCGTCCCAGCCCTGCTTCTTGAGCGTCTCCTGCCACGCCTTGGACTTCGCCATCTTGTCCAGCATCCCGACCATGTTGGTCCGGCCGCCGGCCGTCATGCCGGGAGGCCCGACCAGGCCGCGCCAGTTGCCGATGACCACGTTGACCCCGGACTCCTTGAGCGTCGGCGCGTTCACGCCCGGCAGGCGCGCCTCGGACGTCACCGCCAGGAGACGCAGCCGCCCCGTGTCGACGTACTGCTTGAACTCCGACGCCCCCGAGATCGCCGCGGCGAGCTTGCCCGCCGGCGACGGCGGCGATCATCTCGCCCCCGCCCTGGAAGGCGACGTAGTTGAGCTTCGTCGGCGGGCACCCCGACCGCCTGACCGATGAGCGCGAGCGTGATGTGGTCGACGCCGCCCGCCGACCCGCCGCCCACCGCGACCTTCCCGGGATCCGCCTTCAGCGCGTCGGTCAGGTCCTTCACCGTCTTGAAGGGCGAGTTCGGCGCGACGGCGATGGCGTTGTACTCGATGGTCAGCCGCGCGAGCGGCGTGACCTGCTCGAGGGTCACCGGCGACTTGTTGGTCAGGATGCCCCCGACCATGATCACGCCCATGACCATCATGGCGTTGTCGTTGCCCTTCATCGTGCTGACGAACTCGGCGAGGCCGATCGTGCCGCCCGCCCCGCCCTTGTTCGTGACCTGGGCCCCGGCCTTGTGGATGCCCTCGGCCTCCAGCGCCGCGAGGACGGAGCGTCCCGTCGCGTCCCAGCCCCCGCCCGGGTTGGCGGGGACCATGAGCTTGATGGGCTCGGCCGCGAGCGCCCCCAAGGTGTTGACCGACAGCAGCGCGGCGAGCGTCAAGAGCGTGATCATTCGGTATCGCATCGGCAGACCCCTTTGCTCGTGGAGACGTGGCCAGGAATCGGTGGCTCGATCGTGCGCCTCATTCTACCGCAGGGCCACCGGCTAGAAGATGCCACCCGCGTCCGCCGGGGCCGGGGCGACCGAGCCCGGAGGCAAGACGGGGTTCATCCGACGCACCTCGTCGGGGGAGAGCCGGCCGAGCCCGGCCGCGAGATCCAGGAAGCGCGCGCGCTCGTCCGCCGGCAGCCGATCGGCGGTGAGCTGCTCGAGCTTCAGCGCGTAGTCCGGCCAGCGCCACGGCCGCCGGCCGTTCGGGTGGGCGTCGGCGACGAGGCGCTCCTCGACCACGGTCCGCCCGTCCTCGAGCCGCATCTCGACGCGCCCCCCGAAGGCCTTTCGCGCCGGGTCCGGATCGTGGTAGCGCGCCGTCCACGCCGGGTCTTCCACCGTCCGGACCTTGCGCCAGAGCGCGACGGTCGACGGCCGGTGGGCGCGCGCCGGCAGGTAGGAGTCCACGTGGTGCCAGCGTCCGTCCTCGAGCGCCACCGCCAGGATGTACATGATCGAGTGGTCGAGGGTCTCCCGCGAGGAATCGGGGTCGTACTTCTCGGGGTCGTTGGACCCGGAGCCGATGACCGTGTGCGTGTGATGGCTCGTGTGGACGACGATCTCGCGCACGCGGGCGAGGTCGCGCGGGTCGATCCGCCGATGGAGGTCGAGCGCGAGGTCGATCAGGGCCTGGGCCTGGTACTCGGCCGAGTGCTCCTTCGGGTAGGTCTCGAGGATCCCGCGCGGCCGCTCGCCGGGGCCGGGAAGGGGGACCGCGTACTCGGCTTCGGGCCCGGCCAGCATCCAGGCGATGACCCCGTCCTCGCCCTCGTAGATGGGGTTCGGCGCCCCCTCGCCGCGCATCGCGCGGTCCACGGCCTCGATCGCGAGCTTCCCGGCCCACGCCGGGGCGGAGGCCTTCCAGGAGGTGATGTCGCCCTTCCGCGACTGGCGGGTGGCGAAGCTCGAGGTGCACCGCCTGGTTGATCGCGTGGTAGACGGACGAGGTCTCGAGGCCGAGGAGCGTCCCGAGGCCGGCGGCGACCGCGGGGGCCAGGTGCGCGACATGGTCCTTCTTGTGGGCGTGGAGGCTGATCGCCCTGACCAGGCTCGTGTGCACCTCGTACGCGACGGCGATGGCGGTGAGGAGGCGGGCGCCGGCGACCCCCTTCTGCTGGGCGACGGCGACGAGCGGGGGGATGCTGTCGGCGGGATGCGCGTACTCGGCGGCCAGGAAGGTGTCGTGGAAGTCGAGCTCCCGGACCGCCGTTCCGTTGGCCCACGCCGCCCACTCGGCGTGCACGGTCGTCGCCGGCGGGAGCCCGAGGAGCGTGGCGCCGGCGGGCCGCGGATGGGCGAGGGCCATCGCCTGCGCGACGGCCACCGGTCTCCGGTCGAGCGCGGCCAGGCCCACGGCCGCGTTGTCCACGACGCGACACGCGACCATCTCGGCCACATCGGGATCCACGCCGAGCGCGGCGGCGCCGCCGGCGAAGGCGGCGAGCTTCCAGGCGAGCTGGGCGTCCCGGGGGAGGCGGGCGGCCGCCGGGTGGACCCGGACCCTATGGACCTCCATGCTCCTCGGGATGCTCGTCGGGCAGGACGCTCCGGGCGATGCTGTCGTCGAGCGCCTCGTAGTCGTGGTAGCCGATCAGCTGGTAGAGCTCCCGGCGCGTCTGCATCCGGTCGACCCACCCGGCCTGGGTCCCGGTCCGCGCCAGGTCCGCATAGAAGGCGGCCATCGCGCCGGCGGCCACGCGGAGGGCCGAGACCGGCCAGATCACCAGCTTGTAGCCGAGGCGGGCGAGCTCGTCGGCGGGGAGGAGCGGCGTCCGGCCGAAGTCCGTCATGTTGGCGAGGAGCGGCCCCGGGACCGCGTCGACGAAGGCCCGGAGCTCGTCGGCATTCCGCAAGGCCTCGGGGAAGATCACGTGCGCGCCGGCCTCCCGGTAGAGCTGTGCTCGCGCGATCGCCTTGTCGAGTCCCTCCTGCTCCACGGCATCCGTCCGGGCGACGATCCGGAGGTGGCGCGCCGCCCGGGCGGCGCCGGCGACCTTCCGCGCCATCTCCTCCGGCGCGACCAGGCGCTTGTCGGAGAGGTGCCCGCACTTCTTGGGCAGGACCTGGTCCTCGATCTGGACCGCCGCCGCGCCCGCGTCCTCCAGCTCCTGCACGAGGCGCATCACGTTGAGCACCTCGCCGTATCCCGTGTCGCCGTCGACGAGGACGGGCAGCCCCGACGCGCGCACGATCGCGCGGGTGGCGCGGGTGAGCTCGTCGAGCGTCAGGACGCCGAGATCGGGCAGGGCCAGGCTCGCCGAGACCCCGGCGCCCGAGACGTAGAGGGCGCGGAAGCCGGCGCGCCTCGCCAGGAGCGCGGCGAGCGGATCGTGGGCGCCGGGCAGCCCGACGATCCCGGGTTCCGCCCAGAGCGCTGCCAGCCGGTCGCCGGCCGGCCTAGGGTCGCGATCAGTCTCCGTGAGCCACGTCATCCGCCGCCCTCCCCGGGGTCAGACTTTGACTTCCCGACATTTTCGCTCAGGGCGTCGCGTCTCGTCCTGGAAATGTCGGGAAGTGAAAGTCTGACCCCGGGCTCGAGGCTCGCGCCCGCGCGCGTCCCGGCGAGGGCGAGGAGGGCGGCCAGGCGCGCGAGGGCGGGCTGGCGGTGGGCGGCGGGCCGCCAGACCAGGGTGACGGGCAGCGTGGGCACGTTTGCCGGCGCGCTGACGGTGCGATCCCGAGGCGCCTCGCTGAGCGCCAGGGCGGGGACCAGCCCGATGCCGAGCCCTCCCGAGACGTAGGAGAGCAGCAGCGACACGCTCGGCACGTCGATGGTCGACACCGGGCGGATCCGCGCGTCGGCGAGATACTGGTCGAGGAGCGCGCGGCCGCGGCTCTCGGCGGCCAGCCGCAGGATCGGCTCGCGACGCAGCCGCTCGGTCAGCGGCGCCTGCTCCCCGCGCCGCCGCCGCGGGCCCACCCACACGAAGGGCTGGTCGAAGAGGTGGCGGTCCTCGAGACCCCGTGGCGTGTCCTGCCCCGTGACCACGGCGAGATCGACGTCGCCGCGCGCGACCAGACGAACGCCCTCGCGAGAGTGAGCGGTGACGATCTCGAAGCGAACGGACGGCTCCTGGTCGAGCAAGTCCCGGAGCACCGGCGCGAGCAACGCCTTGCCGAGGTAGTCGCTGACCGCCACCCGGAGGGTGGTGGCGGGACGGCCGGCCAGCTCGGCGAGCTGGCCGAACGCGGCCTCGGCCCCGGTCCAGAGCTCGCGCACGACCGGCAGCGCCGCCTCGCCGGCGGCGCTCAGGCGGACGCCGCGGCCGGCGCGCTCGAAGAACTTGATGCCGAAGTGCGCCTCGAGCCGCCGAATCTGCTGGCTCACCGCCGACGACGTGATGTGGCGCTGGCGCGCCGCCGCCGCCACCGAGCCCGTGCGGGCCACGGCCAGCAAGGTCTCGAGGGCGGGGAAGAGCGCGGCATTGATCATTAAGGCGATCTTACCAGTTGCCGCAAGAATGTTTCACTGGACTACACAATACGGGTGGGGCACGATACCGCGACGCAGGGCTCACCGGCCGCCCCACCTCGCGACCGGACGGGCTCATGCACCAGGAGGAGGAGCCTCTCATGGCGCGCACGCTGCTCGACAAGGTGTGGGACGCGCACACGGTGCGGACCCTGCCCTCCGGTCAGACCCAGCTCCTCATCGGCCTCCACCTCATTCACGAGGTGACGACGCCGCAGGCCTTCCAGATGCTCAAGACGCTGGGGCTGAAGGTCCGCATGCCCGAGCGCACCTTCGGAACGCTCGACCACATCATCCCCACGCTCGATCAGGCCCGCCCCTACGCCGACCCGATGGCGGAGGAGATGGCGGTCCACATGCACCGGAACATGAAGGAGTTCGGTGTGCCGTTCTTCGACATGGCGAGCGGCCGCCAGGGGATCGTCCACGTGATCGGGCCCGAGCTCGGCCTCACCCAGCCCGGGATGACGATCGCCTGCGGCGACAGCCACACGTCCACCCACGGCGCCGTCGGCGCCATCGCGTTCGGGATCGGGACCACTCAGGTCCGGGACGTCCTCGCGACGCAGTGCCTCGCCATGGCCAAGCCGAAGATCCGCCAGGTCCGCGTCGAGGGGTCGCTGGCGCCGGGCGTCTACGCGAAGGACGTGATCCTCTGGATCATCCACGTGCTGGGCGTCAAGGGCGGGGTCGGCTACGCGTACGAGTTCGCGGGGTCCGCGCTCGAGCGCATGACGATGGAGGAGCGCCTCACCGTCTGCAACATGTCGATCGAGGGCGGGGCGCGCTTCGGCTACATCAACCCCGACCAGACGACCTTCGACTACCTCCGCGGCCGGCCGTACGCGCCGGCGGGCGCCGCCTACGACCGCGCGGTGACGTGGTGGCGGAGCGTCGCGACCGACGAGGGCGCGCGGTTCGACGACGTCGCGCGGATCGACGGCGGCGGCGATCCAGCCGGTCGTGACCTGGGGCATCAATCCGGGGCAGTCGGTCGGCGTCGCCGAGCGCATCCCCGACCCGCGCGAGGCTCCCGAGGAGGACCGGTCGACCTGGCACGAGGCGCTCCAGTTCATGGGATTCCGCGCGGGCCAGCCGATCGCGGGCACGAAGATCGACGTCGCCTTCGTCGGGTCCTGCACGAACGGGCGGCTGTCGGATCTCCGGGTGGCGGCCGGCATCGCGCGAGGCCGGAAGGTGGCCCGGGGCGTGCGGGCGCTGATCGTCCCGGGGTCCCAGGAGGTCGCGCGGGCGGCCGAGGCCGAGGGGCTCCACGAGGTCTTCCAGGACGCGGGCTTCGAGTGGCGCAAGGCCGGCTGCTCGATGTGCCTCGGCATGAACGAGGACAAGCTGCAGGGACGCGAGGTTAGCGCCTCGTCGTCGAACCGGAACTTCAAGGGCCGGCAGGGAAGCCCGACGGGTCGCACGCTCCTGATGAGCCCGGCCATGGTGGCCGCGGCCGCGATCGCGGGGGCGGTCACCGACGTGCGGGAGATGCTGCGATGAGCCCACAGGCCGAAGGCCGTCCAGACAATCGAGTTCGGGACCAAGGAGTACCCCGATGAGCACGGCGAGCGAGCGGCGGCAGGTGGTCGGGCGCGGGATCCCGCTCCCCGGCAACGACATCGACACCGACCGGATCATCCCGGCGCGCCATCTCAAGAACGTGACGTTCGAGGGGCTCGGCGAGCACGTCTTCGGCGACGAGCGGAAGGCGGTGCCGGAGCATCCCTTCAACCGGCCGCAGTTCCAGGGGGCCTCGATCCTGATCGCCGGCCAGAACTTCGGCTGCGGGTCGTCGCGCGAGCACGCGCCGGTGGCGCTCCGGGACTGGGGCGTGGCCGGGATCGTCGCCGGATCCTACGGCGAGATCTTCTTCGGCAACTGCACGGCGAACGGGATGCCGTGCCTCGTCGCCGAGCCGGCCGAAGTCGACTGGCTGCTCCACGAGGTGGAGAAGCACCCGACGCAGGCCCTCGAGCTCGATGTCGAGCGGCAGGAGGTGCGGTTCATGGGCCGCACCATCCGGGGCCGGATCCCCGAGGGCGCGCGCCAGCAGCTCACGACGGGCTCCTGGGATGCCGTGGGCGTCCTGCTGGAGGCCGGGGACGCCATCGAGCGCACGGCCCGCGCCCTGCCCTACGTCGCGGGTTACTAGCGCTCGGCAGTCCGCCCGCCGCGTCGCTCCGTGACGCCTCTCGCCGCGTGCTGTTCCTGCCCGGCGCCTCGGGCGACGGACGCTTCTGGCGCCCCGTGGCCGATCGGCTTCCCGCCGCGTGGGACAAGACGTTCTTCGACTGGCCCGGTCTCGGCCGGATCCCTCCTCGGCCCGACGTCGCCGGCCTCGACGATCTCGCCCGGCTGGTCTTGGAGGAGGTAGGCTCGGCGCCCGTCGACCTGGTCGCTCAGTCGATGGGCGGCGTCGTCGCCGCGCTGGTCGCCCTCGCCCGTCCGGAGCGCGTCCGCCGGATCGTCCTCACGGCGACGTCGGCCGGCATCGACATCACGCCGTTCTCGCCCGAGGACTGGCGGCCGGAGTACGCGCGGGAGTTTCCCGGCGGCCGCTCCCTGGATCGTCGCCGAGCGGCCGGATCTCTCGTCCCGGCTCCCGTCGATGACGGCGCCGACGCTCCTCCTCTGGAGCGCCGACGATCCGATCAGCCCTCTCGGCGTCGGCCGGCGCCTCGCGGAGCTGCTCCCGCGCGCCGAGCTGGTCGTGCTCCCCGCGACGGGTCACATGTTCGCCCGCGACCAGGCCGACCTGGTGGCGCCCCACGTCCTCCGGCACCTGGCGGCGGCGTAGCCGTCGCGCCGACGCGGCGGGTGCCGGGCACCGCCGCCTTCTTGACCGGGCAGGTGACCGAGCCTACGTTGACGGCGCGATGGTGACCGCGCTCGCCGCGCTCCGGCAGCTCTGGATGGACGCCCGGTGCGACCCCGCGGCGGTCGAGCGCGTGACGCTGACCGGCTCCGACCCGATGCTCCCCACCGATGTCAGGATCGGAACGGCAGCCACGGCGACGATCGCGGCCGCGGCGCTGGCGGCGTCCGAAGTCTGGCGCCTCCGCACGGGGCGTGCGCAGTCCGTCGCCGTCGACGGGCGGGCCGCCATCGCGGCGTTCCGGAGCGAGCGGTACCTGCGCGTCGACGATCGCCCGGTGTCCGACCCCCGGGGCCTGCTCTTCGGTTTCTATCCCACCGGCGACGGGCGGTGGGTGCAGATCCACGCGAACCTGCCGCATCATCACGCGGGCCACGTCAAGTTCCTCGATTGCGACGAGACGCGGGAGTCGATGGCGGCCGCGATCGTCCGGTGGAAGGGGCAGGAGCTCGAGGACGCGCTGAACGGCGCCGGACTCCCGGCCGGCCTGGTCCGATCGCGAGAGGAATGGCTGGAGCACCCGCAGGCGCGCGCGATCGACGACCTTCCGCTGCTCGAGATCGTCCGCATCGGGGACTCGCCGCCGGAGCCCTTCGGTCGAGGCGACCGTCCGCTCTCCGGTGTGCGCGTGCTCGAGCTCACGCACGTCATCGCGGGGCCGGAGTGCGGGCGGCAGCTGGCGTCTCACGGGGCCGACGTGCTGCTCGTGACGAGCCCGCATCGTCCCGGGCTGCCGTCGCTCGTCATCGACTTCGGGCTCGGGAAGCTGGCCACGTCGCTCGATCTCCGGCAGGCCGAGGCCCGGGAGCGCCTCCGGAGCCTGATCGCCGGCGCTGACGTCTTCTCGCAGTCCTATCGTCCCGGGGCCCTCGCCCGGCTCGGCTTCGCTCCCGAGGAGGTCGCGCGTCTCCGGCCCGGAATCGTGTGCGTCACGCTCTCCGCCTACAGCCACGTCGGACCGTGGCGCGAGCGGCGAGGCTTCGAGACGCTCATCCAGTCGGTGAGCGGCTTCGCGCACGAGCAAGGCTTCGGGGGAGGGCACGACCGCCCGCAACACCTTCCCGCGCAGGTGGTCGATCACGCGACCGGCTACCTGGCGGCGTTCGGGGCGCTCGTCGCCCTCGCCCGCCGCGCGCGGGAGGGAGGGAGCTATCTGGTCCGCGTGTCGCTCGCGCAGACGGGCCGCTGGGTCGATGCGCTCGGCCGCGTCAGCGGCCGGAGCCTCGCCAATCAGACGCTCGACGACGTCCAGGATCTGCTGGCGGAGCGTGACAGCCCCTTCGGGCGGTTGCGGCACGTCGTGCCGGCCGCGCGCCTGTCCGAGACGCCGGCCTCGTGGGCGCGTCCTGCGGTCCCGCCCGGGACCCACCAGGCGGCCTGGCCCGAGTGACCCGTAGCGCGCCCGTCGGTGGGCGCAGGTTCCGACACCTTCCCGTAGAGTAGCCTGGACGTTCATCCGACCTGGCCGAGCTCGGCGATCGGCTCGCTCCAGCCAGAAGGTCATGCCCAGCTCCCGGTACAGGTCGCGGGCCACGCCGAGCTCGTGCCGGGCGCGTTCCAGTGCCCCCGTGCGTCGAGAAAGCCCGCCAAGCCCCTGGTGGCAGTGGGCGACGACGGGCCGCATGCCGAGCGCGTCGGCCAGCGCCAGCGCGTCACGGTAGTGCGCTTCAGCCTCGGAGACCTGCTCGGCATCCGACGCGAGATCCCCCAGGAGGCGGAGCGCCCATGCCTCATCGCCGCGCTCCTTGCGGGCTCGGGCGAGGCGGAGCGCTTCCTCGGCCGAGCCGACGTCGCTTCCTTCGGAAGCCCGCACCCGCGTGCTCCCTCGCCCAGCCAGGCGGCCCGCCGCGCCACGAAGAGACCGACTCCGGTCCCCGGGACCGTCGTCGACGATTCCTTCAGGACGCGGATGGCCTCGTCGCGCTCGCCCTGGAGGGCCAGGGCGCAGCACCAGGCCGCCGTCGTGGCTCTCCCAGGCGTGAATGTCCCACGTGCGCCCCAGCTCCACGCCGGACCGAAAGGCGCCGCCGCCTGCTCGAAGTGGCCCTGGTGGAGGCGCAGGATGCCTCGGGGCGATGTGGGCGGCGATCAGGCTGAATGGCTGGTCCGCCAGTGTCGCCACGCGAAGCCCCTGCTCGGCCCGGGCCTCCGCGTCCGCGAACTCACCCAGCTCGGTCAGCGACACGGAGAGCCACGTGTTCGCGAGCACGATCGCGAGACCCGAGAACCCGAGGCGCTCGGACTCCGGGCGACCCGCATCAAGCTCGAGGGCCGGTCTCAGGAGGCTGACCGCGGTCGAGTAGTTGCCGAGGGCTGTAGTGCACGGCGCCCAGCCGGACCGTGGCCTCGATTCGGAGCGCGACGTCACCGAGGGCGTTTCCGAGCTCGAGGGCTCGGGTGCCCAGCGCTGACGGCGCGGTCGTGGTCACCTCGGGCCCACCAGGTGTTGCACAGGCCGCTGAGCACCCGGGCAAGGCGAGCCGGATCGCCGAGCGCCTCGGCCAGGCCTTCGGCCGGCTGGAGCTGCACCAGGACTCGGTCGAGCTCGTCGAGCGGCTGAAGCACGATGCGTAGGGCTTGTCGCAGGTCGACGGATTGCTCGATCGTCCCGCGAGACTCGGGCAGGTGGCCGAGCGCCACGAGCGCCTGCTCGAAGGCCGCGGCGGCTTCGCGATACGCGGAGCGCGCCGCGGCCTTCTCGCCGGCCTCGCGGAGGTAGGCAAGGGCCTTGTCCCAGAGCTCACCTCGCAGGGCGTGATGGCCCAGTTGCCCGAGCGACTCGCCCGGCTGGTCAGGGTGGTGCGCCTCGAGGGCTTCCACGATGCGCGCATGAAGCGCCCGGCGCCGCTCGGCCGGCAGGCTGCCGTAGGCGACCTCGTGGGTGAGCGCGTGCTTGAAGGTGTACTCGGGCTCGGCCGCCCCGCCCTTCTCGTAGAGGAACTCGGCCGCCTGGAGCCGGGCGACGCTCTGGTCGAGTGTTTCCTCGGTGCCGTCCTGAATCGTGGCGAGCAGCGCGAGGGGCACGTTTGTGCCGATCACGGCCGCTGACTGGAGGACGTGCCGCTCATCCGGCGCGAGGCGGTCGATCCGGGCGGCCAGGAGCGCCTCGACGGCGGGTGGGACCTCGATGTCGCGGACGACCCGGGTCAGCCGGTAGTCGCCTGGCTCCCCGGCGACCGCCTGGGTCTCGATCAGGCTCCGGACGCTCTCCTCCAGGAAGAAGGGGTTGCCCTCGGTCCGCTCGATCACGCGCTCCGCGAGCGGGGCGAGATCGGCTTGCGTGCCCAGCAGCGACCGGAGAAGCAGTTGCGCGTGGTCGGGCGCCAGGGGATCGAGGCGGAGCTGGCTGTAGTAGGTCTTTCCGGCCCAGCCGTGGCGGTACTCCGGGCGATGGGTGCCGATGAGCAGGAGGCGGGCCGTGGGCAGGCTCTCGACGAGCCGGTCGAGCGTCGCCTGGGTCTCGGAATCGATCCAGTGGAGGTCTTCGACGAGCACGAGGAGCGGTTGGACCTGGCTCTCGCGCAGCAGCAAGTGCCGGATGGCCTCGCGCATCGCCTGACGACGCTGGATCGGCTCGAGGGCGTGCCAGCGGCGGTCGTCGAGCGGCACCTCGCAGAGCGCGAAGAGGGCCGGCAGGTGGGGCCGCAGGGCAGGATCCAGGCTCCGGAGTGCCTGGTCGATGCGTCCACCGACCTCGGCCGTGTCCGCCTCCTCGACCCCGAAGTATCGGCGGAGCAGCTCCACGAGGGGCAGGTAGGGCGTCGACAATCCGTGGGAGACGGCACCGCACCCGAGGACGCGCCATCCGCGGAGCCGCTCCGAGCGCGTCAGTTCGTAGAGCAGACGGGACTTGCCCACGCCTGGCTCGCCCACGATGGTGACGACTTGACCACGCCCTCGCTCGGCCTGGGCGAGGAGTCCGGTCAGGGACTCGAGCTCGTGGCCGCGTCCCACGAACCGGCTCAGGGGGCGCCCTCCGAGGCCGAATCCTGTCCGCTCTCGCTGGACGAGCCGGCGCGCGCGAAGCGCGCCGCTCGCGTCTGCCGGGGCGAGCTCGAATCTACGCTCCAGGAGCGAGGCGGCGGCCTCGCTCACGAGCACGCTCCCCGGCTCGGCGCGTCCTCCGATCTCGGTGAGAACGCGCCAGGCCTCGCGCTTCCCCTCGAGCTCGATCTCCATCGCGCCCCCGAACCGGCCGACCAGGAGGTGGGCCACGTGGACCGCCACCCGGACGGCAGGGGCGCGCGGATCGTCATTCTGGTCGCGCTCGACGGTCTTCCGCAACGCGAGGGCCGCCAGGGCGGCTCGCTGGGACGCGTCCTCCACGGGCTCGAGGCCGAACGCGGCCACGACGCTGAGCGGGCTCATTTCCTGGATGGTCGCGCCGAAGGCCCGCACCTTGTCGGCCAGCTCGGGGAGCACGCCGCCCGTGTCGGTGAGGGGAGCGCCGGATCCGGCGAGACTGGCGTACAGGAACGCCAGGTGACGGCCTTCCCAACGCGCGCTGACCGACGCCGCGGCCGGCTGGGTGAGTGACGCGTCACCCTCGACCGTCGGTGGCAGGGAGGGCTCCACCGGCGTGGGAGGCGCACGCCGCCGCGCCGAAGACGCCGTCGGCGGGCGGAGCCCGTACTTGTCGATGCGATAGCGGAGCTTGCTCCGCGAGATGCCGAGCCGCGCCGCCGCGCGTAGGACGTTCCAGCCGCTCGCGGCGAGCGCCTCGCTGAGCCGCGCCCGCTGGACGCGATCCACCTCGTCCTCGAACCCCTCCGGCGGTTCGGCGGCCGTCACCGTCGGCGGCTCCGCGGTCGTCGGTGGCGCCAGGCCCAGGAGCTCCGCCGTGATGCGGGGAGCGTCGGTCAACAACGCGACCCGCTCCATCGTGTTCGCCAGCTCCCGCACGTTGCCCGGCCACGAATGGGCCAGGAGCGCGGCCCGCGCGTCGGGGCTCAACGCCTTCGGCGCCAGGCCGTAGTCGCGGCACGCGCGGGTGAGGAAGTGCTCGGCAAGCAGGAGGACGTCGGTCCCGCGGGCGCGGAGCGGCGGAAGGGCCAGGACGACGACGGCGAGCCGGTGGTAGAGATCCTCGCGAAACCGGCGCGCCCGCACGGCCTCTGCCAGGTCCTGGTTGCTCGCCGCGATGATCCAGACCGCGACCGGCTCGCTCCGCGTGCTGCCGAGGCGCCGGACCGCGCCGTCCTCGATCGCGGTGAGGAGCTTGGCCTGGAGCGATTCCGGGAGAAGCCCGATCTCGTCCAGGAAGAGCGTGCCCTGGTGAGCGGTCTGGAAGAGCCCGGCCTTGGCCTGACGGGCGTCCGTGAAGGCGCCGCGCTCGAAGCCGAAGAGCTCGGCTTCCAGGAGTGACTCGGGAATCGCCGCGCAGTTCACGGCGACGAACGGTCCGCCGCTGCGGCCGGCCTCGTGGAGCTGACGCGCGAGGAGGCCCTTGCCGCTACCCGTCTCGCCCTGGATCAGGACCGGCGGCCCTCGACGCGAGGCCACCAGGTTGAGCAGCCGCTCGACCTGGGCCCGGAGGGCGCTCAGTTCCGTGCTCTCACCGAGAAGCCCGGGCAGCAGTGGCCGCTCGGCCCCGAGTCCCATGGCGCATGGTATCCCGCGTCGGGGCTGGCTGACCACTGGCTCATTTCAGCCACCCGGTGGTCGAGGACCTGGAAGGAATCGGCTGGAAGTATCCGTCACCATTACCTTCCGGTCGGGCACGTCAATTGCCACTCCCTGGCAGAACGCATCGACACGGGGAGGAATGGGGATGACGAGCGCGAGCCCGGTAACCGAGTGGACGCAGGGGCATTCCGGAGCCAGGGATGTTGGGCGACTGATCGCCGAACAGGGCGAGGTTACCCGGACAGGACCTGGCTCCCGAGAGGCGGACGACATCCAGCGAGCGGGCCCGGCCAGGCCGGAGCCGATCGGAGCGTTTGGCGGCCTCGCCCGGCTCCTGGCGGTGATGATCCGCGAACCACACGAGGGCCCGCGGGACCACGGGCGCTACCGGGCCCACGCGGAGCGCCTGGTCGAGACGATCCGCGCGCTCTCCGCCCTCTGAGCTACTTCTTGAAGAGGTTGTCGAAGGCGCGGCGGATGTCGCGGGTGGGCGTCGAGTCGGGCGAGGCGTCCCGCTCGACGGTCACCCGGAGCGTGAAGAGGGCGCAGTCGTTGCGGGCGTTCTTGTCCGGCACCCGTTCGGGGATGGGCTGCGCGCATTCGAAGCGCCGGCCCGTGTCGAAGTGGCTGCACTGGCGGCAGGCGTGGATGGCGACCCGGCAGCCCGGGCACTCGACGAGCGACGCGGTGGCGATCGGCAGGCGCTCGCCGCACGCTCCGCACCGGGACACGTTGCGCTTGTCGAGCATGCTGCCGCTCCGCGGCGCGTCGGCCGGGGGCCGCTCGGGCCGTCGGGGCTCGGCGCCGGCGCCCGGGCTCCGGTAGCCTTGCTGGCGATACTTGCGATCGGCCATGCGCGTGGTTCCTTTCCCGCTCAGGCCGTGCGGAGCTCCGCCGGCGCCGAGTCGTAGGTGAGCCGGGCCCGCCGGACGACACCCTGGGCGAGGTCGTAGATGTCGCACTCGTCGTAGGGCTTGACGTAGACGTGGAGGCTCACGGCGTCCTCGCCCACGGTCTCCACGGCATGGATGTCGGCGGGGCCGTCGAGGTAGCCCGGCCCGCCATCGAGCGGATGCCCCACCGGGGCGAGGCGGAGCGGAGCTCCGAGACAGCTCCCGGTAGCTCGTGAAGCGCAGCCGGCCGCGCTCGACCCGCGCCCAGCACAGCTCCCCCTCGTGGCCGTGGATCGGCGCGTGGCTGCCGCGCGGCCAGCAGAGCACGAGGAGCTCCACGGCCGAGTCCTTGAAGACGAGATGGCGCGTGTAGCGGCCCTGCTCGAACCGGAGGTAGCGCTCGATGGACGCCGGCTCGATCAGGTGAGCGCCGAGGAACTGGTGCACCGCGCCTGAGTCCACCGAGGGGGCGGTGAGCTGCCGCATCCGCGCCACGAATCGGGCATCACAGGAGGCTCGGCAGGAGTCCCGGAGCCGTCAAGCGCGCCGCGCGGCGTCGTCCGCCAGCTCGCCGATCATCGTCGTCGCCGGTGACCCGGCCGACGCGAACGCGACCAGCTCGCCCACGAGCGCGTCCGGCCCGTCGAAGACGACCGTCGTGTTGCCCCGGCTCTTGCCCGCGAGCTGGCCGCGCCGGTTCCGCTCCTCGACGAGGACCTCGACCTCGCGGCCGATCGAGGTCTCGAGCTTCTCGCGGGAGATGCGGGCCTGGAGGTCGAGCACGACCTGGTTGCGGCGCTCCTTGACCGCCGTCGGCACGTCGTCCGGCCACCCCGCCGCCTCGGTGCCGGGCCGGGGCGAGTACTTGAACACGAACGCGCTGTCGTACCGCACGCGCTCCATGAGCGCGCACGTCGCCTCGAAGTCGGCTTCGGTCTCCCCGGGAAAGCCCACGATGATGTCCGTCGAGAGCGCCACGTGCGGAACCAGCTCGCGGAGACGGGCGAGCTGCGCGAGGTACGCGTCCACGGTGTAGCCGCGGCGCATCGCGCGGAGGAGCCGGTCGGAGCCGGACTGGACGGGCAGGTGGAGGAACTCGCAGGCCGACCGGCAGTCCGCCATCGCCCGGAACAGCTCCTCGTGGGCGTCGAACGGATGGCTCGTCGTGAAGCGGACGCGGTCGATGGAGGTCTTCCCGTCGATCGCGCGCAGGAGGGCGGGGAAGTCGACCAGCCGTGGCCGCCCGGCCGCGATCGTGCCCGTCGTGCGGCGCCGCGGCCATGTCGGATTGGGCCTCGAGCTGGAGCAACGCGCGCCGGCGACCGGGCCCGAGCCAGCCCCCACCGTCGGGGAATCGCTTGCCGTAGGAGTTCACGTTCTGCCCGAGCAGCGTGACCTGCCGGTATCCCGCGTGGGCGAGCCGCGCCACCTCGTCGAGGATCTCGTCGAGCGGCCGGGACACCTCCTGGCCCCGCGTCGTCGGCACGATGCAGTAGGCGCACTTCTTGTCGCAGCCTTCCATGATCGTCACGAAGGCGGTCACGCGCCCCGTCCGATAGTCGGTCGCCGGCCGGCGGTCGAGCGGCCGCACCTTGCGATCGACGGCGAGGACGCGTGCGCCCAGGCCCGCGCGCTGGCGCTGCTCGGCGACTCCCGCGAGGAGGTCGGGGAGGTCGTAGATCTCCGCCGGGCCCGCGACCAGGTCGACCTGCGGCAGCCGGCGGAAGACCTCCTCGCGCTGCGCCTTGGCCATGCAGCCCAGGATGCCGAGGATCAGGTCGGGGCGCTCGCGCTTCAGCCGCTGCATCAGCCCCATCTTGCCGAACGCCCGCTCCTCGGCGTGGGCGCGGACCGAGCAGGTGTTCAGAAGGATGACGTCCGCCTCCTCCTCGCGCTCGACCACCGCATAGCCCTGAGCGCCGAGCATGCCGAGGATCTCCTCGGAGTCGCGCTCGTTCATCTGGCAGCCATACGTCTGGAGGTAGACCGCCTGCGCCATGGCGCCGATTGTACACCGCGGCCCGCGGCGACCCGCGCGCCCCGTGCCAGAATGCCCGGAGGCGCCCCGGCCGCGGCCGCGGCCGATCCGGGCGTGTGTGGACCTGTGACCGTGAGACGAGGGGAGAGCCCGATGGCGCGAAAGCGAACGGTGCTGGTGACGGGGGCGAGCGGGTACGTGGCGGCGCAGCTCTTGCCGGAGCTCCGGCGACGGTATGCCCTGCGGCTGGTGGACGCGCGGCCGACGGACGCGCGGGGTCGCCGCGTTCCCGGAGTGGTCGTGGCCGATCTGGCCGACCCCGATCGTCGACGCTACCGCGGCCTCTTCCAGAGGGCGGACGTGGTCCTGCATCTCGGATACCGGCGGCCCGAGGTGCGCACGACGGGCGTGTGGGGAGCCGATCCCGGAGCGCTCGAGACGTTCGAGACCGAGCTGGCCAACGTCCGCATGGCCCAGAACGTTTACCGGAGCGCCCTCGACGCGGGCGTGCGGCGCGTCGTCATGGCCAGCTCGAATCACGCGGCGGACTGGTACGAGCACGCCCTCGTTCACCGGGGACAGCGCGAGCTGGTCTCGCCGGCCGACCTGCCGCTGTCCGACAACTTCTACGGATGGGCGAAGGCGGCCTACGAGCTGCTCGGATTCGTCTACGCGGCCGGGAGCCTCGGACGGAAGCTCGAGGTGGTGCTGCTCCGCATCGGCGCGCCGCGGGACGTCTCGGGACGGCGCTACCTCGGCAAGCTCGCGGAGCAGCACGTCGGGCCGGGGGCGTCCGGCCTCGCCAACTTCAAGCGGGACCTCGGCGCCTGGCTGTCGCCGCGCGACCTCCGTCAACTGGTCCGGCGCGCGATCGAGACGCCCGACGTCCGGAACGCCCACGGCGTGCCGTGGCTCGTGGCGTACGGGATCAGCGGGAACACCCGGGCGTTCTGGTCGCTGGAGAGCGCGCGGCGCGGGCTCGGCTACGCGCCCCGAGACGACAGCGAGGTGGCCTACGCTCGGGACGTGCGCCGGCTGCTCACGGGCCCCCGGTCCCGCGCGCGCGGGGGTCGGGTCGGAGCCTGAGTCCCGCAGGCCGAAGACCGTCCGAGCAGCTCAGCCCGCGAGGCCGATCTTGAGCCGCCGGTTGTGCCGGCCCTTGTTGTCGACCTTGAGGATGCGGACGGGCGGGGACTGGCCGGTCGAGGCGAGGTGCGTGCCCCCACAGGCCTGACGGTCGAGCCCCGCGATCTCGATCACGCGAATCGTCCCGTCCGGCTGGGGCGGCGGGGCGACCGAGCGGCTGCGGAGGAGCCCCCGCTCGGCGAGGGCGGCCTCGGTCGCGACGTACGCCTGCCGGACGGCGAGGTCCTGGCGGATCGCGTCGTTGATGGCGGGCTCGAGCGCCCGGAGGCGGTCGCTGTCGGCGCCGGGCAGGTCGAGGTCGATCCGCGCCGTGCCGTCGTCGCCGATCTGGGCCCCCGTCACGAGGGCGCCGTCGAAGGTCTGGAAGGCCAGGGCGTTGACGATGTGGAGATCGGTGTGGAGCTGACACATCTGCCGCCGGAACGCCGCGTCCACGACCCCCTCCACCGCGTCTCGGATCAGGACCGGCTCCGCCAGGACGTGCCAGAGGAGATCGCCCTCCGTCCGGAGCTCCGCCACCCGCACCACTCCGCCGGCCCAGCGGAGGACACCCCGGTCCGCGGGCTGGCCGCCGCCCCCCGGATAGAAGGCCGAGCGATCCAGCACGACCGCTCCGGGTCGGGCGTCGACCACGGTGGCCTGGAACTCGTGGAGCTCCGGCGCCTCGTGACAGAGGAACCGGCTGAGGGGCATCAGGGCTTCTTCGTTTTCTGCTTCTCGAGCTGCATATCGAGACGCTTGAGCCGCTGGAGCTCCTGGGTGCGCCGCTCGAGCTCCAGGGCGAGCTCGTGGGTGAGGCGCTCGAGCTCCTGGTCCAGCTTCTTCAGACGCTCGAGCTCCTGGGTGCGGAGCTTCAGCTCCTGGGTGCGCCGCTCGAGCTCCTGGTCCAGGTGCTGCAGCCGCACGAGCTCCTGCCCGCGGCGCTCCAGCTCGCGGGTGCTCTCGTCCAGCTCTCGCTCGAGCTGCGCGAGCTCCTGGTTGCGGCTGAGGTAGGCGGCGAGGAGGTCCTGCCAGGCGCGCGCCTCGGCCCCGTAGGCCGAGTTCGGATGCTCGCGCTGAAGGCGATCCACCACGAGGTACGCCTGCGCATAGCTCCGGCCCGCGTACTCGGGGTCCACCAGGAGGCGCGCAAACCCCAAGAGGGCGCGATCCGCGAACGCCCCGTTCGGCCGGCTGATCACCTCCTCGAACAGGCGCAGCCGCCTCGGCGTGCGCCCCGGCCTGGACCTCGGTCTCGGCCCGACGGACGAGGCGCTCCGAATCGTCGGGCGGTGGCGTGTCGACCGGGGCCCTCGCCCACCACGTGGTGCACGCGGGCAGGAGCAGGAGCAGCGGGAGAAGCCGCCAACCGCGTCAAGGCACGGCGCTCCGGACCACCGGCAGACCGACGGGCAGCGTGAAGGTGAAGCAGCTGCCCCGACCCTCCTCCGACTCGACCCACACGCGGCCACCGTGCGCCTCGACCAGCATGCGTACCACCGTCAGCCCGACGCCGCTGCCGCCCCGACCGTGGTGAGCCTGCTCGTAGGGATCGAAGATCTTCGACACCAGGTCCGCCGGGATCCCCACGCCGGTGTCCCTGACGCGCACGGCCACCTCATCGGGCCCCGGGGTGGCGCTCACGGTGACGCGCCCGCCCGGCGGAGTGAAGCGCACGGCGTTCGCGAGCAGGTTGACGACGATCTGGTGGAGCCGCTCGGCATCGGCCGGCGTCGGCGGCAGATCGCCGGGGACCGACACCTCGAGTCTGAGCTCCCCTCGCTCGGCAAGGGGGCGCACCTCCTCGACGGCCTGGCCGATCACGGTGCGGAGGTCCGTCGGGCGCAGGTCCAGCTCGAGCCGTCCGGCCCGGAAGCGTCCGAGCTCGACGATCTGACCGACCAGCGCCAGGAGCCGCCGGCTGCTCGACTGGATCGTCTCCGCCAGCCGCGCCTGCTTCGGCGTGAGTGAGCCGAGCGAGCCGGTCTGGAGCAGATCCGCCGACCACCGGATCGCGGCCAGGGGCGTCCTCAGGTCGTGAGAGATCCCGGTGAAGAACTCGTCCTTGAGGCGGTCGATTTCCCCCAGCCGCTCGGCCATTCGGTTGAAGGCCTGAGTGAGCTCGCGGATCTCGCTCGGCCCGGACACGCTGAGGGGCTCCGAGAACTCGCGGTCGGCGACGGCCCGGGTCGCGGTGCGGAGCTTGTGGAGCGGGCGCGCCACCCGGAGCACCACGAAGGTCCCGAGCCCGAGCCCGATCAGCGCGGCCGAGATCAGGGCGGCGGCGCCCAGGACCCTCGTGCGTCCCGCGATCGTCTCGAGGGCGGCCTGTCGTCGCCGGAGCTCGGCGCCGGACGCCTGGTAGAGTCGGTCGAGGACGTCCTCGAGGCCCGTCGCCGGATGCTCGGTGGCGGCGGGGGGAACGGTGCGCTGGACCACGAGCTGGCGGTATTCGGCGAGAAAGGTCCGCGCCTCCCGCAGGAGATCCTGCTCCGCCGGCGTCGTGAGCAGTCCTTCGAGCCGGTCCAGGTCGCTCGCGGCCGCGCGGACCCGGTCCTGGAAGACGGCGAGGAAATCCGGGTCCTTGAGGATGGCGTAGCGCCCCTCGACGCGCCGGAGCGCGCCGATGCTCTCCAGGAGAGAGACCTCGAGACGCATGGCCGGGATGCCCGAGTCCACGAGGCTCCGATGGGCCTCGGTGAGCTGGTGGGTGACGATCAGGTTCCACCCCACGAGGGAACCCACCACGACCAGGAGGCCGGCGACGGCCAGACCCAGCTGATGACCGAGCCGCAGCGACCGCATCGGAAGACGGGTCATGAGAGGGTCGGCACTAGTCTCCCCGGTTGCGCGAGGAAGTCGAGGTCAGATGCAGCGACCTCCGTCGACCTCGACACACGCGCCCGTGATCATCGCGGCATCGTCGGAGGCCAGGAACAGCGCGGTCCGGGCGATGTCCTCGGGCGCGTTGAGGCGGCCGAGGGGGATCGTCGGCAGATACTTCCTGAGCAGCTCGTCGTCCACACGCTCCTTGCCGGAGAACTGAGGGAGCATCGGCGTCTCGGTCGCCACGGGGGCGATGGCGACGACCCGGACGCCGAACGGCGCGAGCTCGAGGGCGAGGCTCTTTGCCAGGGTGACCGCCGCCCCTTTCGAGGCCGAGTAGGACTGCACGCCGGGCCGCGGGCGAATGGCGGACGTCGAGGCGGTGACCAGGATCACGCCGGCCCGCTGCCGCTTCATCACCGGCGCGGCGTGCTTGGCGCCCAGGAAGACGCCCTTCACGTTGACCGCCATGATGCGATCGAAGGTCGCCTCGTCGACTTCCTCCACCGGCGTGGGCGCCTGCGGGACGCCCGCGTTGGCGTAGAAGACGTCGAGCCGCCCCCAGCGGGCCACCGTCGCGGCGACCGCCGCCTCGTTGTCCGCGGCGCGGCTCACGTCGGCGCGCAACGCGAGCGCCTGCCCGCCCTCGCGCTCGATCGCCTCCGCGGCGGCCTTGGCCGCGTCCTCCCGGAGATCGACCGCCGCGACGCGGCTCCCTTCGCGCGCGAAGAGCAGCGCTGTCGCCAGACCGATACCCGACCCCGCACCGGTGATCAGCGCGACCTTGCCGTCGAGCTTCATCCGCCCTCCTCCAAGGCAGGGTAGAGCAGGCCGTCCGCTCCGGCAAGAGCGCGCTGCCTGTCACCGCGGTTGCCATGCTCGGTGGGGGTACCCTATGCTGCGCGGGAGCCGGAGCGCGGGCACGGGCCGCGTGACGGTATCGTCACCAAGGAGGATCTGTTGCGAACGACGGTCTGGAACGCCCTGCGCGCCACGAGCGCGTCCATCGGCCTGGCGGCACTCGTCGGACTGCCGACCCCTGCCGCCGCGGTGATGGCCCGCCTCACCGACGATGCCCACACGTCCGCGTCCGCGCCGACCATGAACTTCGGGATGTCTCCGACGCTCCTGGTCCAGGGACCGAGTCCGGCCGTCGTCCGCACCTACCTGCGCTTCGACCTGACGACCCTCCCCGCCGGGACGCGGGGCGGGGACGTCGCGCGCGCCGTTCTGAGGCTGTGGGTCAGCCGGGTGAACCGGGGCGGGATGTTCGACGTCCACTCGGTGCGGGGCGGGTGGAGCGAGGAGGCCCTCACGGCGGCGACCGCTCCCGGTCAGGGGCGCGACGAGCTGATCGGGATCCCGGTGTCGGCCCGGGACCGAAACGGGTTCGTGGTGGTGGACCTGACGGAGCTCGTGCAGGAGTGGCTCGACCGATCCCTGGAGAACAACGGCCTCGTGCTCACGCCGAACGCCGCGGGCGTGGCCGTCGAGTTCGACAGCAAGGAGAACGCGGGGACGAGCCACGAGCCCCAGCTCGAGATCACGCTCCGCGGGTCGGGCGTCTCGGGTGTGCCCGGGCCCATCGGGCCGGCGGGCCCTCCGGGTCCGGAGGGGGCCCGCGGCCCCGCGGGTCCGCCGGGGCCCGTGGGCGCGCTCGGACCGCCCGGCCCGGCCGGACCGCCGGGAGCAGGGCTGCGGACGGCCCCGCGGGCCCCGGGCCCGGCCGGACCGCCGGGCCGGCGGGGCCTCCTGGCCCGTCGGCGGCTCGCCCCCGGTTGCCGCCGTGATGGCCTCCGGCCAGGTCTCCACGCCGATCGGCGGGCTCCGCGAGTACCGTGCGACCGGCACGTGGACGGCGCCTCCGGGCGTGACCCACGCGATGGTGGAGGCATGGGGTGCGGGGGGCGCGGGGGGCTCCGGCACGCCCGGTGTTCTGGGCGGTGGCGGTGGTGGCGGCGGCGGCGCCTACCAGCGTAGCGTGGTGGCGGTGACGCCGGGGACGACGTACGAGGTCGTCGTCGGTGACGGCGGCCAGCCGGACCCGAGCGGCGGTGGTGACGGACGAGCGACCCAGTTGCGCGAGATCACCACGGGCACCGTGCTCTTCTCCGCGCGCCCCGGCCAGGGGGGCCGGCCGGGCCGTCCCGACGGCACGCCCGGAGCCGGGGGGACCGGCGGCCGTCCCGATCCGGCCATCGGGCTCGGCCGGGACGGGAACGACGGCGCGGCGGGAGAACCCTGTCGCCCGTCGCCGTTGTCGCCGTCGACGTGTTTCGGGCCGGGGCGCGGTGGCGTGGGCGCCGGCGCGGTGCGCGGGAGCGTGGATCTACCCGCTCGCACCGGTTCCGGTGGCGCAGGGGGTGAGGCGGGGCGCCCGGGACTGCCCGGGGGCCCCGGCTACGTCATCCTGGGGTGGTGAGAGGCGCCGTCGGCGGCGCGGGAGGGTGTCGATGCAGGGCCTGATGATGGACTACCCGCTCACCCTGACGCACTTCTTCGAGCGCGCGCGTCGCCTGTTTCCGGGGAAGCGCCTGGCGACGCGGGTGCCCGGCGCGCCACTCTTCGAGTACACCTACGCGGCCTTCGCGGAGCGCGTGGCGCGGCTGGCGGGCGGGCTGTCGGCGCTCGGCGTGACGCGAGGCGATCGCGTGGCGACGCTCGCCTGGAACTCACACCGGCACCTCGAGCTCTACTGGGCGGCGCCATTGTCCGGGGCGGTGCTCCATACGGTGAATCTCCGGCTGGCACCCGCCGACCTCGCCTACATCATCAACCACGCGGGCGATACGGTGCTCTTCGTAGACGCGAGCCTCTGGCCCATCCTCGCGCCGATTCGCAAGGAGCTCCGGACCGTGCGCCGGATCGTCGTCATGCCCGACGGGCCGCTGCCGCCACTGCTCGACGAACCCGACGTCGTCGAGTACGAGACGTTGCTGGCGGAGGCCCGGCCGGTGGACCAGTGGCCGAAGCTCGCCGAGAACGATGCGGCCGGGATGTGCTACACGTCCGGCACCACGGGGCATCCGAAGGGAGTCGTCTACAGCCACCGCGCGATCTTTCTCCACTCGATGGGGGTGGCCATGGCCGACACCCTGGCCATCAGCGAGCGGGACGTCATCCTCCACGTCGTCCCGATGTTCCACGCCAACGCCTGGTGCGTTCCCTTCGCGGGCACCATGGCCGGCGCGACCCAGATCTTCGCCGGGCCCCACCCGCAGCCCCGCGACATCGCGGAGCTGATCCAGCGGGAGCGTGTCACCTTCGTCGGCGCGGTGCCGACCGTCTGGATCGCCGTGAAGGAGCTGGTCGAGAAGGAGGCGTACGACCTCTCGTCGGTCAGGTGCATCCCGATCGGCGGCTCGGCGGCGCCGCGCGCGCTCATCGAGCACTACGAGAAGAAGCTGGGCGTGTCCATGACCCACGCGTGGGGGATGACCGAGACGTCACCGCTGGGAACCGTCTCCCGGCTCAAGTCGTACATGGAGGACCGGCCGGACGCCGAGCGCTTTGCCGTTCGCGCGAAGCAAGGGTACGCGGTGGCCGGGATCGACCTCCGCGCCGTGGACGAGGCGGGGCGCGAGGTGCCCTGGGACGGCCGCACGGCCGGAGAGCTCCAGGTGCGCGGGCCCTGGGTGCTGCGCGCCTACTACGACAACCCCGACACCGCCGGGCAGTTCACCGAGGACGGCTGGTTCCGCACGGGTGACGTCGTGACGATCGACGCCGAGGGGTACATCCAGATCACCGACCGGACCAAGGACCTCATCAAGTCGGGCGGCGAGTGGATCTCGAGCGTCGATCTGGAGAACCTGATCATGGGTCACCCGAAGGTCCTGGAGGCCGCGGTGGTCGCGGTGCCGCATCCCCAGTGGGTGGAGCGCCCGCTCGCCTGCGTCGTCCCCAAGCCCGGGCTCGCGGGCGAGATCGACGCCGCGGAGATCCTGGACTTCCTGCGCCCCCGGGTGGCGCGGTGGTGGCTGCCCGACGGGGTCGTGTTCCTCGACGCGATTCCCAAGACCGGGGTCGGGAAGTTCGACAAGAAGGTGCTCCGTGAGCGCTTCCACGACTGGCGAGCCCCCACGGCCTGAAGGTTCGGCGCCCGCCTGGCCGTCGTACCTGATCGTCTTCGTCGCCAGCGGGTGCACGCTCGTCCTGGAGCTCGCCGCCGGGCGGCTCCTCGCCCCGTACGCGGGGGTGTCGATCCACACCTGGACGGGTGTCATCGGCGTGGTGCTCCTGGGCATCGCCCTCGGGAGCTACCTCGGCGGCGCCCTCGCGGATCGCGCGGGGTCGCCCCGCACGCTCGGGGTGCTCCTCGTGGCGGGAGGGCTCGCGAGTCTGGCCGTCCCGTTCCTGGCGAGCGGACTCGGCGCGATCATGCCGCGGAGCTACCCGCTCGTCCTCCGCATCGTGGGGCTGGCGGCGCTGCTCTTCCTGCTGCCGAGCCTCCTGCTGGGCATGGTCCCGCCGGTGGCGATCAGGGCGACGCTGGGGGATCTCGGCCGCACCGGCCAGGTGGTGGGGCGGACGCAGGCGGCGTCGACGGCCGGGAGCCTCGTCGGTGCGTTCCTGACGGGGTTCGTGCTGATCGCCCACTTCGGAACGCGGACCGTCGTCCTCTCGGTGGGGCTGACCCTGGTCGCCCTGGGAACTCTCGTCGCGGCGGCCGGCCGGCGACCCATGCTGAAAGGAGTCCGAGATGCGTGACGTTCTCCGCACGGCGCTGTGCGACCTGCTCGGGATCGAGTACCCGGTGCTTCAGTCCGGCATGGGCACCGTTGCCGGGCCCGACCTCGTCGCCGAGGTGTCGCGAGCCGGCGGCCTGGGCATCCTGGCCGGACTGAACGTGGCGCCCGACGAGCTCCGGAGCCGCATCCGGCAGGTCCGGGCGCTCACCGATCGGGCCTTCGGCGTCAACCTGTGGCTTCACACCGAGCTCAGGCCGCCCGCCGATCCGGCGACGATCTCCGACGACCGCCTCGCGGCCGTCCACTCGGTGCTGAACCGATTCCGGACCCGCCTCGGCCTGCCGCCGTCTCTGAAGCGGCCCGACGCCGTCCCCGACATCATCGCGGCGCAGATCGAGGTGCTCCTGGAGGAGCGCCCGGCCGTCTTCAGCGTGGGCCTGGGGGATCCGGGGCCCGAGCTGACGGCGCGCTGCCGGGAGCGCGGGATCAAGGTGGTCGCGATGGTCTCCACCGTGGACGACGCGCGCGCCGTGGCGGCGTCCGGCGTCGACGTGGTGGTCGCCCAGGGCAGCGAGGCGGGCGGGCATCGCTCGACGTGGGTGAAGCGGGCGTCGCCGGACTCGGCCAGCGTGGGGGCGATGGCCCTCGTCCCGCAGGTCGTCGACGCGGTGGACGTCCCCGTGGTCGCGGCGGGCGGCATCGCCGACGGGCGCGGGCTGGCCGCGTCCCTGGCCCTGGGGGCGACGGGCATCCTGCTCGGGACCCGGTTCGTCGCGACGCGGGAGTCCATGGCCCCGGAGTTCTGGAAGAAGTCGCTCCTCGAGCGGGAGGGGGACGACACGACGATCACCGACGCGTTCTCGGGGCTGTGGCTGCGCTCGCTCCGTAACACCTACACCGACGAGTACCGGGCGTCGGGCGCGCCCGTCCTGCCCCCGCTGCTCCAAACGCGCGCCGCGGGGGACGTCATCGAGGAGGCGCGGCGGCGTGCGGACGGCGAGTACTTCCCGATGCTGGCGGGGCAGGGGGTGGGCCTCGTCCGCGACCTCCCCGGCGCCGGCGAGGTGGTCGAGACGATCGTGCGCGAGGCGCGTGCGGTCCTGGGGGCCCTCCCGAGGCGCGTGCGTCTCGCGTGACCCTTCGGCTCCCGACGGCGTGCCTGCTCGTCTTCGTCGCGAGCGGCTGCACGCTCGTCCTGGAGATCGCCGCCGGCCGGCTGCTGGCGCCGTACGTCGGGGTATCCCTCTACACCTGGACCAGCGTCATCGGGGTCGTGCTGGCCGGGATCTCGCTCGGCAACTACCTCGGCGGCCTCGTCGCCGATCGCGGCGGCTCGCGTCGAACCCTGGGGCGGCTTCTGGTCGCGGGCGGGCTCGCGAGCCTCGCCGTGCTGCCGTTGACGGCGACCGACCTGGTCGGCCTGGTTCCGCGCGAGCTGCCGGTCGTCGCCCGGATCGTCCTCGTCACCGGGCTCCTCTTCTTCGTGCCGAGCGCCGTGCTGGGGATGGTCTCCCCGGTCGTGGTGAAGCTGACCCTCGCCGACCTTCGCCGGACCGGCCACGTCGTGGGCCAAACCTACGCGTGGTCGACGCTCGGCAGCATCGCCGGCACGTTCCTGACCGGCTTCGTCCTGATCCCGCGGTACGGCACGCGGCCGGTCATCTACGGCGTGGGCCTGCTGCTCGTCGCGCTGGGCGCGATGACCGGTGGGTTCTTCCGGGGGTCCCGGCCGATCCCGGGTGGTGGACGTCGCGCTCGCGGCGCTGCTGCTCCTGGCGCTCGGGCAGATCCATGGCGGCCACGCGCTGGACGCCCACTGCCGCCGGGAGACGAGCTACT
The DNA here is from genome assembly GCA_963799055.1 of uncultured Candidatus Rokubacteria bacterium. Lineage (GTDB taxonomy): Bacteria > Methylomirabilota > Methylomirabilia > Rokubacteriales > DASRDR01 > DASRDR01. The sequence continues at coordinate 146,371 of CAWCVP010000011.1, read as the reverse complement.
ACTGCATCCGGGTGACCACCGAGAGCGTCGACGGCGGCCCGGCGCTCCAGGTGCTGTCGCTCGACAAGCTGGTCCACAGCTACAACTCGCTCGAGGATCCGACGCGGCTCCACTACGGCTACCTCCGGACGTACGCCGAGCTGACGGCCTACGTCGCCCAGCGGACGCCGCGGCTTCGGGCCCTCTTCATCGGCGGCGGGGGCTACACGCTGCCCCGGTACATGGAGGTGACCTACCCGGACGCGACGCTCGAGGTCGCGGAGATCGACCCCGGCGTCACGCAGACGGCGGTCGAGCTGATGGGGTTGAGCTCGCGCACGAGAGTCGTGACGCACAACCGGGACGCGCGCGAGGTCGTGGAGGCGAAGCAGGGCGCCGCCCCCTACGATCTCGTGTTCGGGGACGCGTTCAACGACTACCAGGTGCCGTACCACCTCACCACGGTCGAGTTCGCCCGGAGGATCCGTGGCTTGCTGCGGCCCGACGGCCTCTACCTGGCGCTGGTGATCGACCGGATGCGCGGGGGCCGGTTCATGGCCTCCCTGGTGCGGACGCTGCAGGAGGCCTTCCCGCACGTGTACGTGCTCGCGGACGTGGCCCGCACGATGACGCCCCGGGCCCAGACCTACGTGGTGGCGGCCAGCGCGACGCCGCTCGACCTCGATCGGCTGCGCTCGGTGCGGGGCCACGAGCCCGATGGAGGGACGGCCGTTCGCATCATGCCGGCCGACGCCTTGGCGGACTGGCTGCGCGGGGCCGATCCGGTCGTGCTCACCGACGACTACGCGCCGGCCGACAACCTGATGGCGCCGATCTTCCTCGAGCGCGATCTGTGAGGCGGACCCGGCCGTCCGTTGTGCCGCGTGGTAGCCTGAGTCTGCGGGCGGCCCGCGACCGGCTCGGGCTCCCGGGATGGAGGCCGCATGGACGCGCAGGCGTCGTTCGCATCCCAGTCGCGGTTCCGGCTCGAGCTCCCGACGACCGCGTTTCCCGTTCTCGGCGCGAGCTGAGCCTCGCGCCCCTGATCGCCGCCTGGGAGCGGCGCGGCCGCCGAGCCGGGCGTCGCGGGCGACGTGGCCCGGACCGTCTGCCGAGGCCTCGAGCGGTGCGCCCGAGCTCCGGGCGCCGATCGAGGATCTGTAGGCGCTCGAGCGCCATCGCGATCTCGTCGAGACTCTCATGTCGCTGGTCTTCCCGGCGGCCTCCTGGGAGAAGGACTACGCGGCCGCCGCCGTTCCCTTCCAGCTGCGCGCCGTGCATGCGACGCCGGGCTTCCGCCGTCTTCCTGCTCGACGAGCAGGGCTTCGTCCAGGGCTGGCTGAACGTGGACGCCGAGCTGGCCGCCCGCGGGCGGCTTCTCCGCGCCTACGACGCCATCCTGCGCGCCCACTACGGCATCGCGCTCGACATGGACACCACCCGTTCATCCTCGCCACGCGCGATCCCGGACTCCGGGCTGGAGCGCCACTTCCGCATCCAGCTGGACACGCGGTTCCTCGAAGTTCGGCCGACGAGGCGCCCCTTCGCGGCCTCGACGAGGCGACGCGCCGCCGCTGGCTCCAGGGCGGTGAGGCGCTCGACCTCCTGGCGGGACTCTTCCCGGCCGGTGCTCTTCGTCCTCTCCGGGTTCACCGTCCTCCGGGCGACGGAGGTGACGGACCAGGAGGTGCTCTCGGCGATCGAGCGCGACCTCATCGACAAGGACATCCATCGTCTCGACCGAGCGCTTCGAGGAGCTGCAGGCCAAGCTCCGCACGCTGCTCCGGCGGCCGGCCCTCCGTCTCGGCCTGGCGGCGTTCCAGGACGGGCGCGTCTTCATCCTGAACTACACCTGCGAGATCGAGCACGGCTGCATCTTCGCCGACACCGAGCACCGCCTGATGAGCGACTTCACGGGCTCGGTGTACGAGCGGGCGGTGACCCAGGGCACGCCCGTTCGTCGTCGACGATCTCGCCAACGAGCCGCGGCGGACCCAGTTCGAGGACGCTCTCCTCGCCGTCGGGCGTCCGCAACCTTCTCGTGGCCCCGCTGCACTACCAGGACCGGCCGATCGGCACGCTCGAGCTGGGCTCGCCGAACCCGGGCGACCTCGGCCCCGTGAGCCTGATCCGAGCTCCGCGAGGTGCTGCCGCTCTTCTCGATGGCGGTGCGGCGGAGCCTCGACGAGCTGGAGGCGCGGGTCCAGGCGGTGATCAAGGAGAAGTGCACCGCGATCCATCCCTCGGTGGAGTGGCGGTTCCGGCGCGCCGTGCTCGACAGCATCGAGGAGCACGACGGCGAGGCCGACGGAGCTCGAGCCGATCGTGTTCCGGGACGTCCACACGCTGTACGCGGCGACGGACATCCGGGGGTCTTCGGTCGAGCGCAATCTCGCGACGCAGGCGGACCTCGGCGCGCACCTCCGCCTGGCCTTCGACGTGGTCGAGGCCGCCCGCGCGGCCCGCCCGCTCCCGATCCTCGACGAGACCGGCTACCGGATCGAGCGGCACGCACGCCAGATCGAGTCGACGCTCACGTCGGGCGACGAGGTGACGGTGCTGGCGTTCCTCCGTCGGGACGTCGAGCCGCTCTTCGCCCACCTGGCCGAGTTCGGTCCCGCCGTGCGGGAGCGCCTCGAGGCGTACCGGGCGGCGCTCGACCCGGCGCTCGGCACCGTGTACCGCCAGCGACGCGACTACGAGGACAGCATGACGCTGGTCGCCGACACGGTGTCCGCGTATCTCGACGCGGAAGAGGAGCTGGCGCAGTCGATGTTCCCGCACTACTTCGAGCGGCTGCGGACCGACGGCGTGGACCACACGATCTACGTCGGCGGCAGCCTCGTGGAGAGCGGCCAGTTCGACGAGCTGTACCTCCGGAACCTCCGGCTCTGGCAGCTCATGGTGACGTGCGGGATCGCGCGGCGGACGGAGGCGATTCGGCCCCGGCTGACGGTGCCCCTCGCCACGACCCACCTCGTCCTCGCCCATCACGCGCCGCTCGTCGATCCGCTTCCGCTTCGACGAGCGGCGCTTCGACGTGGAGGGCGCGTACAACATCCGCTACGAGGTCATCAAGAAGCGGATCGACAAGGCGGTGGTGCAGGGGACCCGGGAGCGGGTGACCCAGCCGGGCAAGCTGGCGATCGTCTACTCGCAGCCCTCGGAGGCGGCCGAGTACCGGGGCTACCTCGAGTACCTGGGCGCGCGGGGCTACGTCACCGGCGAGGTCGAGGACCTCGAGCTCGAGGACCTCCAGGGCGTCCACGGGCTCCGGGCGCTCCGGGTGGGGATCGACCTGTCGACGCCGGCGCGCCGAGGTGGGGGAGGCCGCGCGGGCAGGCGGAGGCAGATGCCGATGCGCCGCTGAGCGGCGTCGCCGGTCGCCCGACCGGCTCAGTCCACGATGAACAGGCGCGCGCCGGTCCGCGTGGACGAGCGGTGCGCCTCGTGGCCGTCGGCGACCTGGTAGCTCGTCCCGGGGCGCAGGACGAATCGCCGCCCGTCCTCGAGCTCGGTCTCGAGCTCGCCCTCCAGGACCAGCAGCACGTGGCCCTTCCGGCACCAGTGGTCGGCCAGATAGCCCGGCGAGTACTCCACCATCCGGACGCGGATGCCGCCGACCTCGCGGGTCCGCCAGGTGGCGGCGCCCGTCTCGCCGGCGTGCTGGGTCGCCGGGACCCCCGCCCACTCGGTCGTGTGGAAGGGAATGTCCTGGAGCTTCACCCCAGGATCGACTTGATGGCGGCGACGATATCTTCCTTGGTCGGGATCGTCGCCCGCTCGAGGTTGTCGTTGTAGGGCATGGGCACCGCCCGCGCCGCCACCCGGAGGATCGGCGCGTCCAGCTCGTCGAGGGCCTGCTCGGTGACGAGCGCGGCCACTTCCGCCCCGAAGCCACCCCGCTTGACCGCCTCGTGCGCGATGACGAGCCGATGGGTCTTCCCGACCGACTCGAGGATCGCCGTCTCGTCGAGGGGCGCGAGCGTCCGGGGATCGATCACCTCGACGCTGACCCCCTCCTTCTCCAGGTCGCCGGCCGCCTGGAGCGCGCGGGCCACCATGGCCTGGGTGGCGATGACCGTGACGTCCCGCCCGGCGCGCTTGATGTCGGCCTTGCCGATCGGGATGGCGTACGGCTCCTCCGGCACCTCCCCCTTCACGGGGTAGAGCGCCTTGTGCTCGAGGAAGATCACGGGATTGTCGTCCCGGATGGCCGCGGTCAGGAGACCCTTGGCGTCGTACGGCGTCGACGGCGCGATCACGACGAGCCCGGGCACGTGGGTGAACCACGCCTCGAGGCTCTGGGAGTGCTGGGCCGCGAGGCGGATGCCGCCGCCCTGGGGGCCGCGGATCACCAGCGGCACGGTGGGCGTCCCGCCCAGCATGTAGCGGAACTTCGCGGCCTGGTTCACGACCTGGTCCATCGTCATCGCGATGAAGTCCCAGATCTGGATCTCGACCACCGGCCGCATCCCGGCGACCGCCGCCCCGACCCCGGCGCCCACGAAGGTCGCCTCGGAGATCGGCGTGTCGCGGACCCGGTCCTCGCCGAAGCGGTCGCGGAGCCCCTTGGTCACCTGGAAGATCCCGCCGATGAGGCCGACGTCCTCGCCCATCACGAACACGCGGGAGTCCCGGGCCATCTCCTGGTGGATCGCCTCGTTGAGCGCCTCGTTGATGGCCAGCTGCCGGGTGCCGCGCTCCTTCGGCTCGTCGCCCCGCGCGTGGGGCGCGTAGACCGAGGCTTCCATCATCTCGACCGTCGGCTCCTTGCTCCCCATGCCGAAGCGCACCGCCTCGTCGAGCGCCAGCTCGACGGTCTGCTCGAGCTCCTTGAGCCGCATCGGCGAGGCGACCTTCTTGTCGACCAGGCCGTGGCCGAAGCGCACGACGGGATCGCGCTCGATCCACTCGCGCTCCTCGTCCTTGGTGCGGTAGTCGGGCAGGTTGGCGCGCATGCTGTGGCCGCCCCAGCGGTAGGTCACGGCCTCGACGAAGGTGGGCCCCTCGCCGCGGCGGGCCCGCGCCACGGCCTCCTTGACGGCCTCGTACACGGCGAGGACGTCGTTCCCGTCCACGCGGGCGAACGGCATGTCGTAGCCCGCCGCGCGCTTCGCGATCTCGCCGGCCGTCGTGCGCTTCGTGTCGGTGGACAGCGCGTACTTGTTGTTCTCGCAGAGGAAGATGAAGGGCAGCTTCCAGACCGACGCGAGGTTCATCGCCTCGTGCACGACGCCCTGGTTGGCCCCGCCGTCGCCGAAGAACGTGAGCGCGACGCGGTCCGTGCCCTGGATCTTCGCGGCCAGCGCCGCGCCGGCGCCGATGGGCACGCCCGCCGCCACGATGCCGTTGCACCCGAGGATGTTGAGGTCGAGGGCGGCGATGTGCATCGAGCCGCCGAGGCCGCGGCAGTACCCGTCCTCCCGGCCCATCAGCTCGGCCATCATCCGGTCGATCCGGGCGCCCTTGGCGATCGTGTGCCCGTGGCCCCGGTGGTTCGACACGATGTAGTCGTCCTCGCGCAGGTTCGCGCAGGCGCCGGCCGCCACCGCCTCCTGGCCGACGTAGCTGTGGGCGGTGCCCTTGACGATGCCCTGCTGGAAGAGCTCGGCGACCTTCTCGTCGAAGCGCCGGATCTTCACCATCGTGCTGTAGAGGCTCTCGTAGGCCTGGACGCTGAGCGCCATGGTGTCACCCTTTCGCGGCTGGCTCTGGGCTCGAGTGGGACTGGACGACGCGGGATCCCGAGACTTGCGCATGGCCGACGTCGGACATTTAAGCGTCCTCGTCCGGGATTGGCAAGGGGCCGATCGGCCGCGCGCCGCCGTGCGGGCGCCGGCCGATTGGCGGAGGCCGGCGAGCCGGCGATGGCCGTTGACCGGCGGACCGGCTCCGTCCAGAGTCCGCGACGTGGAGCCCGGGCTCGTCGCCTTCCTCGGGATCGCCGCGCTCGTCATCGTCACGCCCGGGCCGGACACGGCCCTGACCATCCGGAACACCGTTCAGGGCGGGCGGCGAGGCGGACTCGGCACGGCGCTGGGGGTGGCGACCGGGCAGGCGATGTGGACCGTCGCCGCCAGCGCGGGCGTCGCCGCCCTCCTCGTGGCGTCCGCCCCGGCCTTCGCGGCGCTCCGGCTGGCGGGGGCCGCGTATCTCGTGTGGCTCGGCCTCCAGTCGATGTGGACGGCGTTCCGGCCCCGCCGCCCGGCGGGGCGCGGTGAGTGACGTCGGCGCGGGCCTTCGCCTCGCGCCGCGGGCGGCCTTCCGGCAAGGCGTCGTCAGCAACCTCGGCAACCCGAAGATGGCCGTGTTCTTCACGAGCCTCCTGCCGCAGTTCGCGCCGGCCGGGGACGCCTCGTTCTCCGCGCTCCTTGCCCTGGGGCTCCTGTTCTGCGCGATGACGCTGGCCTGGCTGGCGGGCTACGCGGTCGTGATCGCGAAGGCGGGTCTGATCCTGGCGCGACCCCGGGTCCGCCGCGTCCTCGAGGGCGTCACGGGGGCCGTGCTGGTGGCGCTCGGGGCTCGGCTCGCGCTCGGGTCGCGCTAGCTCGGGTCGACGCCGGACACCGCCGGTCTCCTGAAGAACCCGCGTCCTCGCACCGAGGCGCGCCGAGGAGTATCCTGGAGCCGCGTCAGGGAACACCCTGACGTGACGCGCGTTGGCCCCTGCTATACGGTTCGGCCGGTGGCGTTCGTCCATTCCCAGCGGATCGACGCCCGCGCGCAGGCTCGTCAGTGTTGCTGGGCAGAGTTGTTCACAATCGCGCAAGGAAGGACGGCCTCGATGCGACGCTTCTATACCCTCGGTGCCCTGACCCTCGCCCTCGCCCTGCTGGCCACCTCGGCCGGGCGCCCCGTCCTCGCCCAGCCGGCTGGCGGGAAGACGCTGATCATGGCGCTCGACCAGTCCGACGTGAAGACGCTCGACCCCGGGCGCGAGTTCGAGTTCGGAGCGGCGTTCGTCTGTCTCAACACCTACGACACCCTGGTCGCCCACAAGAGCCCGAAGGAGCTGAACACGTTCGTGCCGGTCCTCGCCACCGAGTGGAAGGTTTCGCCGGACGGCAAGGAGTACACGTTCAAGCTCCGTCCGAACGTCAAGCACGCGAGCGGCAACCCGTTCACCGCCGAGGACGTGAAGTTCAGCCTGACGCGGCTCAAGAACCTCAAGGGCAATCCGGGCTGGATGATGGACCCGCTCAAGGAGGTCGTCGTCGTCGACCCGATGACGGTCAAGACCATCCTCAACGAGTCGTTCGCCGACTGGCTGCCGGTCCTGTCCGGGCCGAACTCGGCCATCATGGACTCGAAGCTGGCCAAGGAGCACGGCGCGAGCGATTCGGCGACCGCCGACAAGGACGACAAGGCCGAGGAGTGGCTGAACCAGAACTCGGCCGGCGGCGGCCCCTTCATCCTGAAGGGGTGGCAGAAGAACAACGTCATCGTCATGGAGCGGAACCCCAACTACTGGCGGGGACCGGCCAAGATCGCGAAGATCGAGGCCAAGGACGTGCCCTCGCCGGCGACCCAGAAGCTCCAGGTCGAGAACGGTGACGTCGACGTGGCGCTCAACATCACGCCGGACCTGACCGCCGCCATGAAGAACAACAAGAACGTCAAGATCCTGGTCGGACAGTCGCTCGACAACATGTACATGGGCGTGACCGCGGATCCCGCCCTCCACCCGGCCCTCGCCAAGAAGGAAGTCCGGCAGGCGCTCCGCCACGCCGTGGATCGCGCCGGGATCATCAAGCTCACCAACGGGCGGGCCGTCATCGGACCGGCCGTGTACCCGATCGGCGTGCTCGGTCTCGAGAATCAGGCGGAGGCCGACAAGCTGAACCCGAAGTTCGACGTGGCCAAGGCGAAGGAGCTCCTGGCCAAGGCGGGCTTCCCCAACGGCTTCAAGTTCCCGCTGAAGTACGGCACCGGCCCGTCGCCGGCCGGGATCACCTACGAGTCGGTGGCGCAGAAGGTCCAGTCCGATCTCAAGAAGATCGGCGTGGATGTCCAGCTCGTGCCGCAAGAGTTTTCGGTGATGCTGACCCAGTACCGGGCGAAGGGCGAGATCGCGGTCATCTCCTACAACCAGCCGGACTACATCGGGCCGAGCGACTTCACGGGCCAGATGATCCTGCACACCTGGGCGCCGCGCCTGCGCTGGGACGACCCGAAGGCCAAGGAGATGGCGAAGGCGGCGGACGCGGAGGTCGACTCAGAAGAAGCGGTCGGCGATGTACAAGGAAACGCTTGCCTATCTCGTCGAGAACGGCCCCTACGTCAACCTCGTCCAGGGCAAGGCCGAGGTCGTCGTGCGCCCGAACATCGAAGGGTACGAGTACCTCCCGCTCGGCGCGGCTCGCATCTACCCGGTCGACAAGAAGTAGCGCCGGACTTCCCGGACTCCAGCCAAGACGCCGCGGGGGCCGCGCATTGCGGTCCCCGCGGCTTTACTATCAGACGATGGCTCGGTACGTGGCGCGGCGCCTCGGGCTCATGGTGGTCGCGGTGGTCGGGGTGACCCTGATCTCGTTCCTGATCTCCCATGCCGTCCCCGCCGATCCGATCGTCTCGAACCTCGGGCAGCAGGCGTCTGACCGGCCGGAGATCGTGAAGGCGTTCAAGGAGAAGTGGGGGCTCGACCAGCCCCTCTACGTCCAGTACCTGACGTTCCTCGGGAACCTGGCCCGCGGGGAGCTGGGCACGTCCATCAACACCCGGCGGGCCATCACCAAGGACCTGAAGGCGTTCCTGCCGGCGACGATCGAGCTGTCCACGGTCGCCGTGCTCTTCGCGCTCGCGATCGGCGTGCCGCTCGGCGTCGTGGCCGCGATCCGGCGCGAGACCCTGGTCGACCATGTCGCCCGTCTCCTGTCGCTGATCGGCGTCTCGCTCCCGATCTTCTGGCTGGCGACCGTCTCGCTCGTGCTCTTCTACGCGACGCTCCACTGGACGGTCGGCCCCAGCCGGCTGGGGCCGCAGATCGACTCGCCCCCGTTCGTGACGGGCTTCTTCACGGTGGACAGCCTCATCGCGGGGGACTACCGGACCTTCCGCGACGCGGTGGCGCACCTGATCCTGCCGGGACTCGTCCTCGCGAGCTCGGTGATGGGCCTGGTGACCCGCGTGACGCGCGCGTCGATGCTGGACGTGCTGTCCCACGACTACGTGCGGACTGCCCGCGCCAAGGGACTGCGGGAGACGGTCATCATCGGGCGACACGCGCTGCGGAACGCCCTCATCCCGACCGTGACCGTGCTGGGCCTCGCCTACGGGGGGCTCCTGTCGGGGGCGGTGATGACCGAGACCATCTTCGCCTGGCCGGGCCTGGGCCGCTACGCGTTCCAGTCGGCGGTGACCAACGACTTCCCGGCCATCATGGGGGTGACGTTCGTCATCGGCGTGATGTACACGATGGTGAACCTGGTCGTCGACCTCCTCTACGGCTGGCTCGACCCGCAGATCCGCTACTCCTAGCGTGGCCACGGCTTCCGTAACCCGAGCAGTTCCGGTCCCGGCCGACGGGCCGGTCTCCGCGCTGGGGACTCCGACCGGCCACGAGGGGCGGCGGGTTCTCCTCCAGCTGGCCCGGAAGCCGATGGCCATCCTCGGCGTCCTCGTCATCCTCGGCTGGGTGGCGGTGTCCCTGCTGGCGCCGGCCCTCTCCTCGTTCGACCCCATCGAGGTGAACGTCGACAACCGCCTCGAGGCGCCCTCCGCCGAGCACTGGCTCGGCGTCGACGGCCTGGGTCGCGACGTGTTCACCCGAGTGCTGTACGGAGGCCGGGTGTCGCTGCCGGTCGCGGCCGTCGTCGTCGTCGTGGCCTCGATCTTCGGGACGCTCTACGGGGCGCTCGCCGGCTACCTCGGCGGCTGGTTCGACGAGGTGACGATGCGGGCCGTGGACATGGTGCTCGCCTTCCCGTCGCTCATCCTGGCGATGGCGATCGCCGCGGCCCTCGGACCGAGCATCCAGAATTCGATGCTGGCGATGCTGGTGGTCTGGTGGCCTCCCTACGCGCGGCTGGCGCGCGGCCAGGTGCTCGCCCTGCGGGCTCGCGACTTCGTCGTCTCGGCGGAAGCGCTCGGGCTGTCGGGGATCCGCATCCTGTGCCGCCACGTGCTGCCGAACGCCGTGGCGCCCTCCATCGTCCTGATGGCCATGGATTTCGGCAACGCGATCATCATCACCGCGGCGCTCTCCTTCCTCGGTCTCGGCGCGGTGCCGCCGACGCCCGAGTGGGGCGCGATGGTGGCGGAGGGGCGGGAGCTGACCGCCCAGTGGTGGATCTCGACGTTCCCCGGGGTGGCGATCCTCACGGTGGCGCTGGCGGCGAACTTCGTCGGCGACGGCCTCCGCGACGCCATCGACCCGCGCCTCAGGCTCCGCTGACCGCGCAGCCTCCGACCTGCGCGCGCTCACCTCGTGCGGTTGACCCCCCTGCGGTCACGGGATAACCTCGGGCGCGTGACGGCGCGGCGCCGTCCGGGATCGGCCGGACCGCCGCGGCCGCAGGACGAGGGGGAGAGCATGCGTCATCGGATCGCGGTGATTCCCGGCGACGGGATCGGCAGGGAAGTGGTGCCCGAGGGCCAGCGGGTCCTCGAGGCGGCGGCGCGGCGGTTCGGGTTCGAGCTCGCCTGGAGCGAGTTCGACTGGAGCTGCGAGCGCTTCACGAAGACGGGCCGGATGATGCCGGAGGACGGCCTCGAGCAGCTCGCCGCCTGCGACGCGATCTTCCTCGGCGCGGTCGGGGCGCCCGGGGTGCCGGACCACGTCTCCCTGTGGGGCCTCCTGATCCCGATCCGCCGCACCTTTCATCAGTACGTGAACCTGCGCCCCGTCCGGCTGCTGCGCGGCGTGCGCTCGCCGCTCGCGGACCGGTCGCCCGCCGAGATCGACATGGTCATCGTGCGGGAGAACAACGAGGGCGAGTACTCGGAGATCGGCGGCCGGCTCTACAAGGGCACGGACGACGAGCTGGCGGTCCAGCAGGCCGTCTTCACCCGGAAGGGCTGCGACCGCGTGATGCGCTACGCGTTCGAGCTGGCCATGAAGCGCGCCCGGCGCCACGTCACCTCGGCCACCAAGTCCAACGGCATCATCCACAGCATGCCGTACTGGGACGAGCGCTTCGCGGCGATGGCGCGGGAGTACCCCGACGTCAAGACGGCGCAGTACCACATCGACATCCTCACCGCCCACTTCGTCCAGCACCCGGACTGGTTCGACGTGGTGGTCGGCTCGAACCTCTTCGGCGACATCCTGTCGGACCTCGGGCCGGCGATCGCCGGCTCGATCGGGCTCGCGCCGGGCGGCAACATCAACCCGGAGAAGGAGCACCCGTCGATGTTCGAGCCGGTGCACGGCTCGGCGCCCGACATCGCGGGCAAGGGGATCGCCAACCCGGTGGCCCAGGTGTGGACCGGCGCGATGCTGCTCGAGCACCTCGGCCACGCCACCGCCGCCCAGGCCGTCGTGCGGGCGATCGAGAGCCTGGTGGCGGAGGGCAAGACCGTGACGCGCGACCTCGGCGGCAAGGCCTCGACCCGCGAGGTCGGCGAAGCGCTGGCGGCCCTCATCTGATCGGGAGGCACTCTCAATGGAACGCTCCGTGTTCAAGGCGAGGCGGATCGCGAACCCGACCGTGTCGGGATGGCTGGTCGACCACGCGGTCCTGACGGAAGGCGAGCGGATCCGGGCGGTGGTGCCCCAGCGAGAGCTGCCGCGGGACGTCTCACGACCCACCGGCTCCACGACCTCGGGGACGTCTCGCTCCTGCCCGGCCTGGTCGATGTCCACGCCCACATGCACTGCTCCGCCACGCCCGACGCCTACCGCCTCGTCACCACCGAGTCGCACGAGGGTCTCCTGCTCCGGGCCGCCCAGAACGTGCGAGACGTCCTCATGAGCGGGGTGACGACGCTCCGCGACATCGGCAGCAAGAACGAGATCGCGTTCCCGATCCGCGATGCCGTGCGCCGGGGAGTGGTGCCGGGTCCGCGCCTGATCCTGACCGGCACTCCCCTCACGACGACCGCGGGCCACTGCTGGATGTTCGGCACCGAGGTCGACACGCTCGACCAGGTCGTCACCGCGGTGCGGCACCAGAAGAAGCTCGGGGCCGACTGCATCAAGATGATGGCGACCGGCGGCATGTTCACGCCGACGGCGAACCCGCGGACCGTCCAGTACGGGGTGGAGATCCTGCGGGCGGCCGTCCGGGAAGCCGAGCGCCTGGACATGCAGATCGTGGCCCACACGCTGTCGGCCGACGGCGTGCGGAACTGCGCCGACGCCGGCATCCATCACCTCGTTCACGCGCGCTGGTTCTCGGCCGATCCCCGGAAGGGGCTCGAGTACGATCCGGAGGTGTCGAACCGTCTCGCCGCCAACGGCCAGGCGGTCGACGTGACGTTCGGCCTCCATCTCCTCGCCCACGAGGCCGTCGACGCGGGCGCGCCGCCGCCGAAGCCGCACTGGTCGGTGGCGGCGTCGCCGGTGTCGATGGAGGAGCACGTGGCGGTCACCCGGGACATGCGGGCCCGGGGCGTGCGCTTCATCACCGGGCTCGACATGGGGATGGCCCACGCCCGGTTCGACGCGTCGTCGGCGAACGCCCGGGCGTTCGTGAAGTGGTTCGACTACTCCCCCTGGCAGGCGCTGGCCGTCTCGACCGTCGAGTCCGCGGACGCCATGCGCCTCGGACATGAGGTCGGCGCCATCCGCCCGGGGCTCGTGGCCGATCTGATGTCGGTCGCGGGCGACCCGGCCGCCGACATCGCGGCGCTGGGGGACGTGGTCGACGTGGTGCAGGCCGGTCGCCCCGTGAAGCTCGGCCGGCGCGCGCTCGTCTGATCCGCCCGCTCGGCGCCACGGCGTCGTGAGGCGACTCACTCACACTGGAGGTCACGATGGCGTTCCGGATCAACCACATCCACCTGAAGGCGCCCGATCCCCGGAAGACGGCCGACTGGTACGTCAAGGCGTTCAACTTCAAGATCCTCTCGGACGAGACGCGGACCTTCGGCGACCGCTTCGTGCGATGCATGAGCGAGGACGGCGGCATCGCGGTGAACATCTCGGGAGCGCGAACCGGTGAGCGCCTCGGGCACGGCGACGCCCAGCCGCACCACGGCCTCGAGCACTTCGGCTTCGACTCGGCGAACCTGGAGGCCGACATCGCGCGCCTGGAGCAGCTCGGCTGCCCGCTCCTGGAAGGGCCGATCCAGGTCCCGAACGGCCCGCGCATCGCCTTCATGCGGGCCCCCGACGACACGCGCATCGAGCTGATCGAGCCCCCGAAGAAGCCCGCCGTCTCCGGAGGCTGCTGCTGACGGGGTCCGCAGCCTACCGGGTCCGCGAGCGTGCGAGCGACGAACGCGGTGCCCGCCGCGATGACGACGAGGGCGGTGCCGCTCAGGCCCAGCGCCGCGGCGACGCCGACCCAGGAGACGAGCGCCCCGATCTGGAGCTGGCCCACCGGCCCGACGCCGATCGCGACCACCCACGCGCCGCTGGCTCGGCCCCGCAGGCCGGCCGGGACGACCTGCTGCATGAGGGTCTGCCCGAGCACGTCCGACACCGAGCCGACGACGTTGATCAGCAGGAGCAGGAGCAGCACGGTGCCGTAGCCGGACGCCAGGCCCAGCGCCGCCACGCCCGCGCCGAACGCTCCCAGCACGCCGATGAAGATCGACGTGAGGCTGCCCATCTGGCTCAGGCGGCCGACCACCAGCATGCCGAGGATCCCGCCCGCTTGTCGCGCGGCGCTCATCACGCCGAGACCCTCCGGCCCGACCTGGAGCACGTCTCGCGCGAGGCTCGGCAGCACGGCCTGATGCGAGAACCCGAGCACCTCGCCGGCGGCGGTCAGGGCCATGTAGAGGGGCAGCCGCCGCTCGGCCTTGGCGGCCGCCAGGAACCCGGACAGGCCCTCCAGGATGGACCCCGCCGTCGTGGGCAGCCGCGTTCCATGCGCCGTGCCCCCTGGCAGAATCAGCGCGGCCAGGAGCGACGCGCAGGCGGCGGCCAGGTACGCCGCGCCGGGCCCCAGGGTTCCGATCAGAGCGCCGGTGAGCAGGGAACCGGTGAGGCTGCCGACACGCATCGCGATGCCGAGGGCCCCCAGCGCTTCGGTCAGTCTCGCGGCGCCGACCAGATCGTGAGCATGAGCCTGTTGCGTGACCTGCTGCAGCGCGCGCGCACAGCCGACGAGAAAGGTGACGACGAGGATCAGGCCGACGGAGGCCTGCCCGATGGCGATGAGGGCGCCGAGCAGCGTCATCGCGAGCGCCATGGTCGCGTTCGCTCCGCGGAGCAGGCCGAGGCGATCCCCTCGGTCGGCGAGGACACCGGCGGGAAGGCCGACGAGAAGCAGGGGAGCCATGCGAAGAGCGAGGGCGAGTCCGACCAGGATCGGCGAGTTCGTGACGTCGAGGATGAGCCATCCCAGCACGACCTGCTCGCCGGCGGAGGTGATCGTGTTCAGCAGAGCGGAGCAGGCGAACCGCGGGAATCCGGGCAGACGCAGGAGGGCGGGCTCGTCGCGGCCCATCGGCCGGGTCACCGTATCACGCCCCTGACGTCGTGGAGGCGCGGCGCCGTTCAGCGCGTGCCGGCCGCCCGCGCCGTCGCCAGCGCCAGGGCGCGCTCGTGGAGCGCCGGCGCCCCGAGTCGCGCCGCCCACGCCGCGAAGCCGGCCAGCGGGCCGGTCCAGCGGAGCCCGTCGACGTCGACGCCGAGCGGCACGTCGCTTCGCAGGGTGGCCAGCTCCCGGAACAGGAGCGCGCGATCGCGCTGGGCCGCCAGCGTCGCGGCCAGGCGCGCGGCGCCCCGCACGGACACGTCCCAGTCGGTGGCGAGCGCCGGGATGTGCTCGAGGCGCTCGATAGCGAGCCAGAACCGTCGCCGCGGACGTCGCCCCCCAGCCGGGCAGCCCGGGGTAGCCGTCGGCGCTGTCGCCCACGAGGGCGAGCCAGTCGGGGATCGAGCCGGGCGGGACGCCGAACTTCTGCAGCACCCCCGCCTCGTCGCGGACCTCGCGCGTGCGCCGATCGAGCTGGACGATGCGGCTGCCGCGGACGACCTGCCCCAGGTCCTTGTCGGGCGTGCACACGACGACCTGGTCGACCCGCGCGTCGGCCGCCGCCATCGCCGCCGACGCGGCGAGCGCGTCGTCGGCCTCGAACTCGACCATGGGCCAGACGACCACGCCGAGCGCGCGGAGCGCATCCTCCAGCGGCTGGAACTGGGCGTAGAGAAGCGGGTCCATGCCCTCGCTCGTCTTGTAGCCGGGCCAGAGCGCGTTGCGGAACGACTCGATGACGTGATCGGTGGCCGCCCCGAGGTGCGTCGCGCCGCCTTCGAGCATGCCCAGGAGGGACGTGACGACGCCGCGCACCGCGGCGAGCTCCGGCGCAGTCGTCCGCTCGGCGGCCGCCGGCGAGTAGAAGTAGCGGAACAGCTCGTAGGTGCCGTCGACCAGGTGGACGATCACGTCTGGCACGATACGGCAGCGGCGCCCTCGAAGGGAACCCGGGCCTGTGGCAAGATCGATCTGTGAAGACGTCGTCGGGACGGCTCGCCGCGCTCAGCGTCCTGATCGCCGTCGGCGCCATCGCCGCCTACGTCCTCCTCCTCCGGGTGGCGGTCGTCCGGAACCATCCGGAGGCCTATGTGATCGCCTTCGCGCTGGCGACGGCGTTGGCGGTCCTGGCCCTCGTGCGCGCGCGGGGACGGCGCTGGCCGGCCTGGCTGGCGCTCGGGCTCTCGAGCCTCCTGCTGGTCGCCGGAGGCTGGTTCAACTTCGTCGCGGCGCGGGTCCCGGATACGCCGCCCGCGTTCCGCGTGGGCGAGCCGCCGCCCGACTTCACGCTACCCGACGCGGCGGGCCGGCCGGTCTCCCTCGCGGACTACCGCGGCAGGAAGCCGGTTGTCCTGGTCTTCTACCGCGGCTACTGGTGACCCTTCTGCATGGCGGAGCTCCAAGGGCTTGGAGCCAAGCTGTCGGAGGCCGAGCGGGCGGGGGTCGAGATCGTTGCCATCTCGCCCGATCCCAACGAGCGGAGCCAGCAGGTCGCCGACGGGCTCCGGCTCGGCTATCGCTTCCTCGCCGATCCTGACCTCGCCGTCGCCCGGCGCTACGGCCTGGTGCATGCCCGCGGAGGTCCCGATGGGCAGGACGTGCCACGCCCGGCCACCGTCGTGCTGGACAAGGACGGCGTGGTGCGCTGGTTCTCGGTCAGCCGGAACTTCCAGGTTCGCCCGGATCCGGACGACGTCCTCGGCGCCGTGCGCGCCCTCGAGGGGGTCAGACTTTGACTTCCGGACACTTCTGCTCCCGACGTTCCGACGGCGCGGCGGCCGTGGCGAAATGTCCCGAAGTCAAAGTCTGACCCCGTGCCGGAGCTGCCGGACGTCGTCGCGTACCTGACGGCGCTCGAGCCGCGGATCCTCGGGCAAGCGGCTCGAGAGGGTTCGCCTGGCGAGTCCCTTCGTGCTGCGCTCGGTCGACCCGCCGGTGTCGGAGGTGGAGGGCCGGACGGTCGTGGGGCTCCGGCGCCTCGGCAAGCGGATCGTCCTGGCGCTGGACGAGGAGCGATTCGTCGTGATCCACCTGATGATCGCCGGCCGGCTGCACTGGCGGCCGGCTGGGCGCGCGTCCGCCGGGTCGTGTGGGGCTCGCGGCCTTCGACTTCCCGGACGGCACGCTGACCCTGACCGAGGCCGGGACCCGGCGCCGGGCGTCGATCAACCTGGTGCGCGGCGAGGCGGCGCTGGCCGCCCACGATCCCGGCGGCCTCGACGTCCTCGGCGCCCCGCTCGCCGCCTTCCGGGCCGCGCTTCGCCGAGAGCGTCACACGCTCAAGCGAACGCTCACCGACCCCCGCCTCCTCGACGGCATCGGCAACGCCTACGCCGACGAGATCCTGCACCGCGCTCGCCTGTCCCCGGTGCGGATGTCGGACCAGCTGAGCGACGCGGAGCTCGCGCGGCTTCACGACGCGGCGCGGGCGGTGCTCACCGAGTGGGCCGAGCGGCTCTCGGAGGCGGCGCGTCTCGCGTTTCCGGAGAAGGTGACGGCCTTCCGGGAGGGCATGGCCGTCCACGGGCGGTACGGGCAGCCGTGCCCGGACTGCGGGGCGGCGGTCCAGCGCATCGTCCACGCCGAGAACGAGACGAACTACTGCGCGGTCTGCCAGACGGGCGGGCGCCTCCTGGCCGACCGCGCCCTGTCACGGCTCCTCCGCCAGGACTGGCCGCGCACGCTGGAGGAGCTGGAGGAGCGGCTGCCGGGCGGCGCCGCGCGCGGGCGGGCCGAGGGGCCGACCCGGCCCGGGCGGCGTCGGGTCCCGCGATGAGACCCAGGCCCGGTGGCGATCGCGACGGGCATCGCGTAGGGTGTTCCGCATGACGCCACTCCTGTCCGTCCTGCTGCTCGGCTTCTTCCTCGGCATGCGCCACGCGACCGACGCCGATCACGTCATCGCCGTCACCACGATCGTGAGTCGCCAGCGCTCGGTGCTCGCGGCCGCGTGGACGGGCGTGCTCTGGGGAATCGGTCACACGCTGACGATCCTCGCCGTGGGCAGCGCGATCGTGCTGTTCGGTCTCGTCATCCCGCCCCGCGTGGGTCTCGGCATGGAGTTCTCGGTCGCCATCATGCTGGTCCTGCTCGGGATCCTCACCCTGACCGGGGTCACCGGGCGGATCCGGGAGGCGCGCGGGCAGGCCTCCCACGCCGGAGGCCACGAGGATCGCCACGCCCACCCGCACGTGCACGGCGACTACGTGCACAGTCACGTCCACGGTCACGCGCCCGACGCGCACGGGCACGCCGAGGAGGCCACGCCTCAGGCGCGACTCGACCGGTTCCTCGGGCGGTTCGGCCTGTACCAGCTCCTGCGCCCGCTCGTGGTCGGGCTGGTCCACGGGCTCGCCGGATCCGCGGCGGTCGCGCTGCTGGTGCTGGCGGCGATCCCGGACCCGTGGTGGGCGACCGGATACCTGCTCGTGTTCGGGGTGGGAACGATCGCGGGCATGATGCTGGTCACGGCCGCCGTGGCGGTGCCCTTCGCGATGACCGCCGGCCGGTTCGCGTGGCTCAACCGTCACCTCGCCACGGCCTCGGGTGTGCTCAGCCTCGGCTTCGGCCTCTGGATGGCCTACCAGATCGGCGTGGTGGACGGCCTCTTCAGCGCCGCCCCGCACTGGTCGCCGGAGTAGGCGGCCGCGGCTACCAGAGCCCCCGCGCCATCGCGGAGGCGACGAAGACCATGACGAGGGCGAGCGCGAGCTGCGCGTGGCTCACCTTGAACAGCGCGGGCGCCGGGCTCGTGTCCACGCGAGAGCCCCGGCCTCGCGCCTGGCGCCAGCGGATCAGGGTGAGCATGGGCCAGATCTCGAGCGCCACGATCGCCAGGAACAGCGCCATCTTCAGGTAGAACAGCGGGCTCTGGAGGTAGAAGCTCGAGCCCTTCTCGAGCCCGGCGAACGCGCGCAGGAGGCCGGTCACGACCCAGAGCGCGGCCGCCACCCCCCAGGCCGAGTCGGCCGCGAAGAGTCGCCGGAGCCCCGCGTCGTCCAGCGGACCCTTGAGCGCCCGGCCGCGCAGGAAGATGGCGGGGAGCCCGATGGCGAGCGCCAGGTAGTGGAGCGCCGCGACGATCGCCGATAACCACATGGGGACCTCCTCTCGAGCTCGAGCCGAGCGGCGGCGCGGTGACGGGACCGGAACGCGCCGGGCTGGCGGTCAGCCGCGGGCGACGGGCGCCGCGCCGAAGCGCGTGTCGACGTAGTCCTCGAGGAGCTTGAGGAACTCCGCGACGATCGCGTCGCCGCGGAGCGTGGTGAGGAGCTTCCCGTCGACGTAGACCGGGGCCTTCGGCTCCTCGAACGTGCCCGGCAGCGAGATGCCGATGTCGGCGTGCTTCGACTCGCCGGGGCCGTTGACCACGCAGCCCATCACCGCCACCCGCAGGGTCTCGGCGCCCCGGTACCGCTCGCGCCAGACCGGCATCTGCGCCTTGAGGTAGCCCTGGATCTCCTCGGCCATCTCCTGGAAGAAGGTCGACGTCGTGCGGCCGCAGCCCGGGCACGCGGTCACCTCGGGGGCGAAGGTGCGGAGCCCGAGCGCCTGGAGGATCTGCTGGGCGACCTGGACCTCCTCGGTCCGGTCCCCGCCGGGCCGGGGGGTGAGCGACACGCGGATCGTGTCGCCGATGCCCTCCTGGAGCAGGATCGCCAGCCCGGCGGTGCTCGCCACCATGCCCTTCATCCCCATGCCGGCCTCGGTGAGGCCGAGATGGAGCGGATGGTCGGAGCGGGGCGCGAGGCGGCGGTAGACCTCGACCAGGTCCTGGACCCCCGACACCTTCGCCGAGAGGATGATGCGGTCGTGGCCGAGCCCGGTCGCCTCGGCCAGCTCGGCCGAGCGGATCGCGCTCTCCACGATCGCGTCCAGCATCACGTCCTTGCGCGTCGCGCGGCTCGGCGAGCTTCGCGTTGGCGTCCATCATCTCCGTCAGGAGGTGCTGGTCGAGGCTCCCCCAGTTCACGCCGATGCGGACGGGCTTCCCGTGGTCCATCGCGATCCGGACGATCGTGGCGAAGTTCTCGTCGCGGTGCTTGGCCCCGACGTTGCCGGGGTTGATGCGGTACTTGGCGAGGGCGCGCGCGCAGGCGGGATACTTCGCCAGGAGCAGGTGGCCGTTGTAGTGGAAGTCGCCGATGACGGGAGCGTCCACCTCGCGGACGATGTCGGGGACCGCCCGGGCCGCCTCGTCGTTGTTGACGGTCACCCGGACCAGCTCGCTGCCGGCGGCGTGGAGGGCGCGCACCTGGGCGATCGTGCCGGCGACGTCCGCGGTGTCCGTGTTGGTCATGGACTGGACGACGACCGGGCGGGCGCTGCCCACCGCGACGCCGCCCACGTCCACGGTCACGGTCCGCCTGCGCTCGGGCCCCGTCATGTGCTCTCCCGCCCTCCGTCGCGCTGCTGGGCTTTCGCGTCTCACTTTATCACGCGCGGCGCGGCGAGCCGCCGCCAGAGCCCCGCGGCGGCGTCAGAGATCGAGCTCGGTCCAGACCGGCTGGTGGTCGGAGCCGGCCGCGTCCTCGTCGATCCAGCACCTCCGGAGGCGCGGGAGGAGCGGGGTGCTGAGGAAGCAGTAGTCGATCCGCTGGCCGGCGTGGAGGCCGTGGCACGTCGAGAGTACGAAGCGCATGCGGAGCCTCGGCGGCCCGTCATCGCACCGCGACGATGAACAGGCGGCGGAAGGGGAGGAGCGTCCGCCCGTCCGGGCGGCGGGGGTAGGCGCGCGCGATGCGGCCCGCGTACTCGGCCAGGAAGGCCGAGCGCTCGGGCTCGTCGAGCGCGTCCAGGAGGGGCTTCAGCGCCGAGCCCCGCGTCCACTCGACCACGGGGTTGTCGCCCTCCAGCGCGTGCAGGTACTCGGTCTCCCAGATGTCGAGCTGGGACACGTGCGGCCGCAGGATGTCGTGGTAGACGGCGGGCTCGGCGACCGGCCGCGCGCGGAGCGCCGGGCGGAGCCGCTCCCGCCACGGCCCGGCCCCGGCGGCGGCGACCATCTCGGTGTGAGACGGCGCCCCGTGGTTGCGAGGCATCTGGACGGCGAGGACGCCGCCGGGCGCGAGATCCCCGACCAGACGCGGGAAGAGGCCCGGGTGGTCGTCCAGCCAGTGGAGCGCCGCGTTGGAGAAGAGGAGGTCCGCCGGACGGGGCGCGCGCCACGACGACGAGGTCCGCGTGTGCCCACGTCACCGCGGGCGCCGCGGCCCGCGCGGTGTCGAGCATGGCGGCCGAGCCGTCGACGCCGGTCACGGCCGCTGCCGGCCAGCGCTCGACCAGGAGCCGCGTCACGTTCCCCGCGCCGCAACCCAGGTCGTACACGATCTCCGGGCCGGGCGAGGGGCACGCGGGCCAGGAGATCCAGCGCCGGCCGCAGCCGCGGCCCCGCGAACTCCAAGTACTTCGCCGGATCCCAACCCGGGGTCAGACTTTCACTTCCCGACATTTCACGACCACGGCCCTGTCAGGAGCAGGAAAATGTCGGGAAGTGAAAGTCTGACCCCGCATGATCCCGTCTAGAGCCTTTCGTAGAGGAGGTGGTGGCGGTTCCGGGTGAAGGCGCGGACGTCGGTCGGCCAGCGGCCGCGCTCGACGGCGCGGGCCCAGGCCGGGGTGACCAGGACCTCGGGCGACTCGAGCTCGTAGAGGGCGTTGTAGCGCGGCGCGCCCTGGGGGTCGATCGTCTTCCGCTCGCCGCCGATCATCAGGGTCAGCTCGCGGACCCGGAAGCGCGCGGCCGACACGACGCCCGGCACCTCCAGGAGCGCCGGGATGTGCTCCTTGTCGTAGACCTCGTGGAAGAGGGCGTCCTTGCTCGGATCGACGTCCATGGCGGCGGAGAAGAGATAGCGCGTGTGGAGCGGCATGAGTCCTCCTCGCTTCGAGTGTCGAGCGTCGGGTGTCCGCCCGGGGCGGCCGTCCCCGGCTACCGGGAGCCGGGCCGCGGCCCGTAGTCCCGGCGCCAGAGGGCGACGTACGAGGTCGCGTTGTGCCGGATCTCCTCGAGCTCCTCGGGGGTCATCTGTCGAACGGGCTTGGCGGGGACCCCCATCACCAGCCAGCCGGCCGGGACGACCTTGCCGGGCGGGACGACCGCGCCCGCCCCGACCTGCGCGTTCTCCTCGATCACGGCGCCGTTCAGCACGACCGCGCCGATCCCGATCCGCGCGTTGTCCCGCACGGTGCAGGCGTGGACGACGGCCCGGTGGCCGATCGTCACGCCGTCCCCGATGACGCACGGGAACCGGGGCGTCACGTGGAGGACCGAGCCGTCCTGCACGTTCGAGTTGCGGCCGAGCCGGACGTAGTTGTCCTCGTCGCCGCGGAGGACGGCGCCGGGCCACACGCTGGCGCCCTGCTCGATGATCACGTCCCCGATCACCTCGGCCGAGGGATCGATCCACGTGTCCGGGTGAATTCGCGGCTTCCGGCCGGGCACCTCGCGGATCATCGGCTCGACGTCACGCGACCGGCCGCGGGAAGCCCCATCTGGCGGAGGATCGCGCGGCTGAGCGGCGTGGCGGGGCTTCCCAGCTCGGTGACGATCGAGAAGTGGTCGTGGCCCGCCATGTCCATCACCTGGGCGACGAGACCGCGGCGCCGCCAGGCGGCGGCGAGCGACTCGGTCTGGCGATGGTACTCGTCGCCCTCGCGCTCCCCGACGGCGAGTAGGAGCTGGCCGCTCGCCCGGGCCGGGACGACGTGGACCGGGCTGTTCCGGCGCGCCATCTCCGGCGTGAGCGCGAGCGTCTCGTTCAGGTACGAGAGCCGGATCGGCTCCAGGTCGTAGAGGCCGCTGATGCCGCACGCCGCCTTGACGACGTCGGAGGGGAGCCCGGCGAAGCGGGCCCAGTCGGTCGCCATCAGCATTGCCGCCAGGTGGCCGCCGGCCGAGTGGCCCGAGACGGTGATGCGCCCCGGATCGCCCCCGAAGGCCGCGGCGTTCCGGTGGAGCCAGGCCACCGAGGCGCGCACCTGCCGCACCAGCTCGTCCATGTCGACGGTCGGGATGAGCGCGTAGTCGATCACCGCGACCAGGACGCCGGCGGGCTGGAGCCCTCGCGCGACGAAGCTGAAATCGGCCTTGCCGAGCGACCGCCAGTAGCCGCCGTGGACGAAGACGTGCACCGGCGCCGGGCCGTCTCCGTCGGGCAGGAAGAGATCGAGGGTCTCGCCGGGCGCCGGGCCGTAGCGGAGGTCGAGGCGCGCCGGCAGCTCGTCCCGCGTGCGAGCGCTGTCGGCCGGATAGCGGGCGAGGTACTCCGCGGCGTTCGCGACCTTGCCGCTGTTGTTGTACTCCCGGTCGAGCGCCGCCTGGTCGTACCCGAAGAAGACCGTCTCGCCCATGTCGCCCCGCGCGGCATTCTACACCGGGCGACGGCCGGGCGACGCCGCGAGCGCTCGCCTACGCGATCTCGAAGAGGCCGGCGGCGCCCATGCCGCCGCCGATGCACATGGTCACGACGACGCGCCGGGCGCCCCGGCGCTTCCCCTCGATCAGCGCGTGGCCGGTCATGCGCGCCCCGCTCATCCCGTACGGATGGCCGATCGCGATCGAGCCGCCGTCGACGTTGAGCTTCTCCATCGGGATGCCGAGACGGTCCCGGCAGTAGACGACCTGCACGGCGAACGCCTCGTTCAGCTCCCAGAGGTCGATGTCGTCGACCGAGAGGCCGTGGCGCTCGAGGAGACGCGGCACGGCGAACACCGGCCCGATCCCCATCTCGTCCGGCTCACAGCCCGCCACCGCGAGCCCCCGGAAGACGCCGAGCGGCTGGAGCCCCCGCCGCTCCGCCAGCTTCGCGTCCATGACCACGCAGGCCGAGGCGCCGTCGGAGAGCTGGCTGGCGTTGCCGGCGGTGATGGTGCCGTCGGCGCTGACCACCGGCTTGAGGCCGGCGAGGCCGTCGGCGGTGGTGTCGGCGCGGTTCCCCTCGTCGTGCGCGAGCGTCACCGACTCCTCGCGGGTCTCGCCGGTCGCCTTGTCGGTGACGAGCTTCACCGACTTCAACGGGACGATCTCGGCGTCGAGCCGGCCCTCGCGCTGGGCGGCCGCGATCCGGCGCTGGCTCTCGAGCGCGTAGCGGTCCTGCGCCTCGCGCGTGACGCCGTACCGCCGCGCGACCACCTCGGCGGTGTTCAGCATCGACATGTAGACCTCGGGCTTGTGCTCGAGGAGCCAGTCCTCGGTGAGCCGGAACTTGTTCAGGTGCTCGTTCTGCACGAGGCTGATCGACTCCACGCCGCCGGCGACGGCGACGGGCACCCGGTCGACGACCACCCGCTGGGCGGCGATGGCGATCGCCTGGAGGCCCGAGGAGCAGAAGCGGTTGACCGTCGTCGCGGCGGCCGTGACCGGCAGACCCGCCCGGAGCGCCGCCTGGCGCGCGATGTTGTGGCCGGTCGCGCCCTCGGGCATCGCGCAGCCGATCACGACGTCCTCGACCTCGGCCGGATCGAGCCGCGCGCGCTGGACGGCATGCTCGATGACGTGGCCGGCCAGGGTCGCCCCGTGGGTGTTGTTGAACGCGCCCCGGTAGGCTCTTCCGATGGGCGTGCGGGCCGTCGAGACGATCACTGCCTCCGCCATGATTCGATCCTCCTGGCCCGGCTGGACCGGGCGCGCGTCGCCGATCCGGGGAGCTCACTCGGCGGGTCCACCCTACCACAGGCGGACGACGGCCGACGGCGCCGACCCCGCCTGGCGCCCTGTCGAGGGCCCCGGTACAATCGGGCGTGCGTCGCGCGGGTGCGCGGCGCTCTTCCCATGTCTTTGGGCGCCGAGGGAGACGCGATGAAAGAGCTGGCCCGCCACATCATGGTCGACTTCCTGCCGATGAAGGACTTCGCCGAGAACCCCCTGATCCTCACCGAGGGGCGGGGGATCTACGTCACGGACGTGGACGGCCGGCGCTTCATCGACGGGTTGAGCGGCACCTTCTGCGTCAACCTGGGCCACGGCAACCGGCGGCTGGCCGAGGCCGCCTCCCGGCAGATCGAGCGGCTCGCGCTCGCGGCGCCGACGCTCGGGACCAGCGACCGGGCGCTCGAGCTGGTGAAGCTCCTCCTCGACATCACCCCGCCCCAGTACACGACGGTGAAGCTCCTCTCCGGCGGGTCGGAGGTCACGGAGGCCGCGATCAAGATGGCGCGGCAGTACTGGAAGCAGGTCGGGCGGGGGACGAAGTACAAGATCCTCTCGCACTACCGCGGCTACCACGGGGGCACCGGCCACGCCCTCGCCGCCGGCGGCTGGCCGGGCTGGCGCGCGCCGTACGAGCCCTTGGCCGGGGGCTTCATCCATCTCCACACGCCGGATCCGTACCGCCCCCCGTTCCCCGGAGGGCCGGAGACGCTCGGCGCCACCTACGCGCGCCTCCTGGAGGAGGTCATCCAGCTGGAGGGTCCGGAGACCATCGCGGCCCTCATCACCGAGCCCGTGATGACGTCGGCCGGCGTGGTCGTGCCGCCGCGCGAGTACCTCCCGCGGGTGCGCGAGCTGTGCGACCGTCACGACATCCTGCTGATCTACGACGAGATCATCACCGGGTTCGGCCGGACCGGGAAGCTGTTCGCGGCGGAGCACTGGAACGCCTGGCCCGACATCTTCTGCCTGGGGAAGGGGATCAGCGGCGGCTACGCCCCGCTGTCGGCGAATCTCCTCACGACGAAGATCGGTGAGGTCTTCTACGGCTCGGCCGTCGACCAGGTCCAGTTCCACGCCGGCCACACCTTCGGCGGGAACCCGGTGGCGTCGGCGGTCGGGATCGCCGCCATCCGGCAGATCCTCGACGAGGGGATCGTCGAGAACTCGCGCGCGCGGGGCGCCCAGGCGACGGCGCGCCTCCGCGAGATGCAGGGCCGCCTCCCGGTCATCGGGGACGTGCGTGGCGAGGGTCTCCTGCTCGGCGTCGAGTTCGTCCGTGACCCGGCCACGCGCGAGCGCTTCCCGGCCGAGGTGAACCTCGGCATCCGGGTGCGCGAGGCGGCCCGCCGGCGCGGGCTCCTGCTCCGCGCGAGCCACTGGATGGTGGCGTTCGCGCCGCCGCTGACGATCACGGCGGCCGAGGTGGACGAGCTCCTGGACATCTTCGAGGCAGCGCTCGGTGAGGTCATGGGGAGCGCGGTGCCCGGACGGACGCTGGTCAGCGGGGTCGGCGGGCGGACCTCCGCATGACCGCCCCGGCGACCGCGCGCTCGCACTGGACGTGGGAAGGCGCCCTCACCGGCATCGTCCCGCCGGCGATCTCGCCCCTCGACGCGGCGGGGGAGGTGGACGAGGGGGCCGTCGATGCCCTGGTGGAGCACGTGCTCCGGGGCGGATCGAGCGGCCTCTTCATCCTGGGCGGGTGCGGCGAGGGCGCTTGGCTTCCGACGCGCCAGCGCGGGACGGTGGTCCGGGCGTTCGTGCGCGCCGCGGCGGGCCGGGTGCCGGTGCTGGCCGGCGTGATGCTGCCGGCCACGGGGCCGGCGACGGAGGCGGCGCGTCAGGCGGCGGGCGAGGGCGCCGACGCGGTGGTGGTCGGGTCCCCGTACTACTTCGGCGTGAGCGGGGCCGCCCAGCAGCGCCACATCGAAACGGTGATCCAGGCCGGGAGCCGGCCGGCGCTCCTCTACAACATCCCGCAGTGCACGCACCAGGTGCTCGCGCCCGCCACGGTGGAGGCCCTCGCGCGCGACAGTCGCGTGCTCGGGATCAAGGACTCCGCCGGGGACTTCGTCGCCTTCCAGGCGTTCCTGGCGGTCAAGGCGGGGCGGGCGGACTTCCGGGTGCTCCAGGGCCACGAGCATCTTGCCGCCGCCAGCCTCCGGCTGGGCGGGGACGGTCTGGTCCCCGGGCTGGCCAACGTCGTCCCGGCCCTCTTCGTCGAGCTGCGTCTCGCGGCGAGCCGGGGTGACGCAGCCACGTGCACCCGGATCCAGACAGCGATCCTGGACCTCTGCGCGATCCACGAGATCGGGCACTGGCTGCCGGCGCTCAAGGCCGCCTGCGCGATGGTCGGGATCGGCGGCGGATTCCCGGCCCTGCCGCTGGTCGCGTCGACCGACGCGGAGCGCCGGGAGATCGCCACCGTGCTCGGTCGGCACGGGATCGTCCCGTCCGCCGCCGAGCGGGTCGGCGCGCGCGCGACGGCACGCGTCGGCGCCTGAGGGGACGCCGTGCAAGCTCCTGGCGGGCCGCGCTGGAACGCCCCGTTCGTCGGCATCCCGTCCTTCCTCCGGTCCGTCATCGCCACCGACCTGGACAGTCTCGACGCCGACATCGCCGTGATGGGTGTGCCCAGCGACGAGGGCTCGCCGTTCATGCCGGGCTCCCGGTTCGGCCCGCGCGGCATCCGGGAGCACTCGATGCGCTTCGGGGCGCGGGGCCAGGGCTACTACGACCCGTCGCTCCGGCGGGAGTTCCTGGGGTACGAGATCGCCCACGGCCGCATCGTCGACGCGGGCGACGCGGACGTCCTGCCCACGAACGTGGCGGGGACGTTCGACAACGTGACGGCGATGACGCGGCGGCTCCTCGAGCGGGGCGCGCTGCCGATCGTGCTCGGCGGCGACCACGGCATCACGTACCCGGTCGTCCGGGCGTTCACCGAGCCGCTCCACGTCGTCCACTTCGACGCGCACCTCGACTACCTCCCGTTCGTCCACGGGCTCGAGCTGACGAACAGCCACCCCTTCCGTCACGTCGCGCGCATGGCCCACGTGCGGAGCCTCACGCAGGTGGGGATCCGGAGCATCCGGAACTCCCGCGTGATGATGGACGACACGCTCGCCGACGGGAACCGCGTCGTGAGCATGGAGGAGTTCCGGGACGTCTCGCCGCGGGGACTGATCGACCGCATCCCGCGGGACGCCGCCTGCTACGTGAGCGTCGACGTCGACGTGCTCGATCTGCCGCTCGTGCCGGGGTGCGTGTCGGCCGAGCCGAACGGGTTCCTCTACGCCGAGCTCCGCGACACGCTGCGGGCCCTCGCCGAGCACACCCGCATCGTCGGCTTCGACCTGGTCGAGGTGAACCCGATGCTCGACATCGGCACCGGGATCACGTCGTACCTGGCGGCCCACACCATCGTCGAGTTCCTCGGCTGGCTCTGCGCCCAGCCGTGGTGGATCGCCGGCCGCGACGCCCGCGCCGCGGCGCGGCACGGGGTCAGACTTTGACTTCCCGACATTTCGCCCGGGGGCGGGGCAGGGCCCTCGCCGGACGAGCTGTATGGAAGTCAAAGTCTGACCCCGTCGTGCTAGACTCCGGGGCGTCGTAGCACCCTGTGCCCAGCATCCCTGACCGGGACCGTCAACGAGGAGGGTCCGTGATGCCGAAGAAGCGGAATGGTGTGAGTCGACGCGAGTTCATCCGGGACGCGGCCCTGCTCTCCGGCGGCCTCGCCGCGGTCGGATTGCCCGGGACGGCCCGAGCGCAGGGGCAGCCGCCGAAGATCGGCGCCCAGCTGATCGGGAAGCTCGAGGGCCCGGAGCTGATCCTCGATCCGGCGAAGTGGCCGACGAAGTTCAGCGAGGCGCCGATGCTGGCCGAGCTGGTGAAGCAGGGCAAGCTGCCGCCGGTCGCCGAGCGCGTTCCGAAGGAGCCGCTCGTGATCAAGCCGGTCCACTCGATCGGGCGGTACGGCGGCACCTGGCGGCGCGGCTTCACCGGCCCGGGCGACCAGCGAGAACGGCAACCGCATCGTGCTCGGCCGACAAGCTCCTGTTCTGGGAGTACACGGGCACCCAGCACCGGCCCTGCGTCGCGCGCCAGTGGCTCCTGGCCGACGACGGAAAATCCATCACGCTCTACCTCCGCAAGGGCCACAAGTGGTCGGACGGGAAGCCCTTCACCGCCGACGACTTCGTGTTCTGGTACGAGGACATCTACCTCAACAAGGACATCACGCCGGTCTCCGCATCCGGACTTCATGATCAACGGCAAGTCCGGGGTCGTGAAGAAGATCGACGAGACGACGGTCCTCTTCGAGTTCCCGGAACCGAACTACCTCTTCCTCGACATCCTGGCCGGCTCGACGGCGATGGGCGGCGGGCAGGCGCTCTGGCAGATGGCAGGGCCGCGCGATGGGCGCCTACATGCCGGCCCACTACGTCAAGCAGTTCCACCCGAAGTACATCGGGGTGGACGCCGCGAACGCGAAGGCGAAGGCCGCGAACTTCGACGGCTGGCTCGCGTACATCAAGAACTCGCTGGGACTGGACGCTCAACCCCGAGCTGCCCGTGCTGACGCCGTGGAAGGTCGTCACGCCCATCAACAATCCGACCTGGGTGATGGAGCGGAACCCGTTCTTCTACGAGGTGGACACCGCGGGCAACCAGCTGCCGTACATCGACCGCATCCAGATGACCGTCGCCGAGAACCTGGAGGTGCTGAACCTCCGGGCGATCGCCGGCCAGTACGACCTCCAGGAGCGCCACACGGCGATGACCAAGCTCCCGGTGTTCCTCGAGAACCGGGACAAGGTCGGCTACGACGTCAAGCTCGACCCGGCGCTCAACGGCTCCGACGCCACCCTCCAGGTCAACCACGCCTACGAGGCGGACCCCGAGGTGGCGAAGTGGCTCCACACCGCCGACTTCCGGCGGGCCCTGTCGATGGGCATCGATCGGGATCAGCTGAACGAGACGTTCTGGCTCGGGATCGGTATCCCCGGGCTCCGATCGCGCCGGCAGACTCGACGCCCTACAACCCGGGACCGGAGTGGCGGAAGAAGTGGTCGACGCTCGACGTCAAGCAGGCCAACGCGCTGCTCGACAAGATCGGCCTCACCAAGAAGGACGGCGAGGGCTACCGGCTGCGGGTCGACGGCAAGGGGCGTCTTCGGATCGAGCTCCAGACCTCGGCGGGCGCGTTCATCCCGCACGCCCAGATCGCCGAGATGATCAAGGAGCAGTGGAAGAAGATCGGGATCCAGGCGGACGTGAAGGAGGTCGAGCGGAGCCTCTTCTTCACGCGGATCCGGGCGAACGAGCACCAGATCGCCATCTGGGCGAACGACGGCACCGAGCTCCTCTACCTGTTTCCGCGCCACGGCCTGCCCGTCGACCCCGCCGAGGCGCTGCTCGGGCACCCCGCTCGCGATCTGGTTTGCCACGGGCGGCAAGCAGGGGAAGGCGCCGGACGACACGCCGCTCCTCAAGGCGATGGACATGTTCCGGTCCGCGAACGGCAAGAAGCAGCCGGAGCGGATCAAGATCGCCCAGGAGATCTTCAAGATCATGATCGACGGCCAGTACTCCATCGGGACGGTCGGCCAGTCGCCGGCCACGATGGGCGTCCGCATCGCCAGCCGGAAGCTGGGGAACATGGCGTCGCGGCAGATCAACGCGCAGCACTGCCGGACGCCCGGCACCTCTCAGCCCTCGACGTACTACTTCAAGGCGTAGGCGCCACCTGGCGCGCATCCCGCCTCGCCTCCCGGGCGGCCGTCGAGGCCGCCCGGGAGGCCGGCCGGCCCGCGCCGGGGTACACTAGGTCGGCGTGCTCACGTATCTCGTCCACCGGCTGATCCTCGCGCTCCTGACGGTGTGGGCGATCTCCGTCCTCTCCTTCGTCATCATCCAGCTCCCGCCCGGCGACTACATCACCTCCTACATCGCCCAGATGTCGGCGTCCGGGCGGAGCCGTCTCGGAGCAGGAGGCGGAGGCGCTCCGGCAGGAGTACGGGCTCGACAAGCCGATGCTGGTCCAGTATTTCCGCTGGATGCGGCAGGTGCTGCAGGGGCGCTTCGGGATGGCGCTCGAGTGGAAGCGCCCGGTGTCGGAGGTCATCGGCGACCGGCTGATGCTGACGATGGTCGTCTCGGTGGCCGCGATCCTCCTCACGTGGCTGCTCGCGCTCCCGATCGGGATCTACTCGGCGGTGCGGCAGTACTCGGTCGGCGACTACGTCGCGACGTTCATCGGCTTCATCGGCCTCGCCGTGCCGAGCTTCATGCTCGCCCTCGTCCTCATGTACCTCGGCTTCCGGTACTTCAACATGAGCATCGGCGGCCTGTTCTCCGACGAGTTCGTCGAGGCGCCCTGGAGCCTGGCCAAGACGTGGGACCTCATGAAGCACCTGCCGCTGCCCGCTCTCATCCTGGGACTGGCCGGAACCGCCCAGCTCATCCGGATCATGCGCGCCAACCTGCTCGACGAGCTGAGGAAGCCCTACGTGATGACGGCGCGGGCCCGGGGCGTGTCCGAGCGGCGGGTCATCCTGAAGTATCCGGTTCGGGTCGCGCTCAATCCGTTCGCGAGCACCGTCGGCTACTTGCTCCCGTACGTCGTGTCGGGAAGCATCATCGTGTCCCTCGTCCTGAGCCTGCCCACGGTCGGCCCGCTCCTTCTCAAGGCGCTGGTGGCCCAGGACATGTTCCTGGCGGGGACGATCGTGCTGCTGCTCGGGCTCCTGACCGTCGTGGGCACCTTCCTGTCCGATCTCCTCCTCTTGTGGATCGATCCCCGGATCCGGATGGAAGGCAAGCGATAGCCAGGCAGGCCGTTCCCCACGCCGAACGCTCCGCGGAGCCGGTGGTCGAACCGACCCTGGACCCGGCGGTCGTCCTCGATCTCCCGGTCGGCCAGGTCGCCGAGGAGCGCATCTCGGTCGCCAGCCAGTGGCAGCTCATGTGGTGGCGCTTCCGGCGCCACCGGCTGGCCATGATCGCGACGGTGGTGGTGGCGCTCTTCTACCTGGTCGTGCTGTTCGCGGACTTCCTCGCCTACGCGCCGCCGACGGCGTCCGAGGCGCAGCGCTCCCTCCTGCCGCCGCAGCGCATCCACTGGTTCGACGAGGGGCGGTTCTCGCCGCACGTGTTCGGGCTCACGGGACTGCGGGACCCGATGACGCTGAAGCGCGTCTACACCCCGGACCCGACGAAGCGGATCCGCGTGCGGTTCTTCACCCGCGGGTTCGAGTACTACTTCCTCGGTCTGGTGCCGGCGAGCCTGCACCTGATCGGCGTCGAGGACGCGAAGCCGGAGGAGACCCTGTTCCTGCTCGGCACGGACGAGCAGGGCCGGGACCAGTGGTCGCGCCTCATGTACGCGACGCGGACATCCCTGACCCTCGGGCTCGCCGGCGTCGCGATCGCCCTGGTGCTGGGGGTGTTCCTGGGCGGGATCTCCGGGTATTACGGCGGCGCGATCGACACGGTCATCCAGCGGGTGATCGAGATCCTGCGGTCGATCCCGACGATCCCCCTCTGGATGGGACTGGCCGCGGCGCTGCCGAACGACTGGTCGGTGATGCAGGTCTACTTCGCCATCACGCTGATCATCTCGCTGATCGGCTGGACCGAGCTGGCGCGCGTCGTCCGCGGCCGGTTCCTGTCGCTCCGCGAGGAGGAGTTCGTGATGGCGGCCGAGCTGGCCGGATGCAGCCGCCCCCGGATCATCCTGAGCCACATGGTCCCCTCGTTCCTCTCGCACATCATCGCGGCGACGACCCTCGCGGTCCCGGCCATGATCATCAGCGAGACGTCGCTCTCGTTCCTCGGCCTCGGGCTCCGTCCGCCGGCGATCAGCTGGGGGGTGCTGCTCCAGCAAGCGCAGAACATCCAGGCGCTGGCCATCTCGCCGTGGCTCCTCTACTCGGCGATCCCGGTGATCGTCGTCATCATCGCCTTCAACTTCATGGGAGACGGTCTGCGCGACGCCGCCGACCCGTACGGGCACTGAGCGGGATCGGACGGTGACCTCGGACCGAGCCGTCGGAGCCGCCGGGGAATCCCCGATCCTCTCGGTGCGGGACCTCCGGACGTACTTCTACGCCGAGGAGGGGACCGTCCACGCGGTCGACGGCGCGAGCTTCGACCTCCACGCGAGCCGCACGCTCGGCATCGTGGGCGAGAGCGGCTGCGGGAAGAGCGTCACCGCGCGGTCGATCCTGCGCATCGTCGAGCGGCCCGGCCGCATCGTGAGCGGCGAGATCCTCCTGCGGCGCCCCCGGAGCGCGGGCCCCTCGGCGGTCGAAGAGACGGTGGACCTCGCGCAGTTGGACGCCGGCAGCCGGGAGATGCGCCAGATCCGCGGGGGAGAGATCGGGCTCGTCTTCCAGGAGCCGATGACCTCCTTCAGCCCCGTCCACACGGTCGGGAACCAGATGGTCGAGACGATCCAGCTCCACCTGGGTCTGGACGCCCGGGCGGCCCGGGAGCGCGCGATCGACCTCCTCCGCCAGGTGGGGATTCCCAAGCCCGAGCGCCGGATCGACGAGTACGCCTTCCAGCTGAGCGGGGGGCTTCGGCAGCGGGCGATGATCGCCACCGCGCTGGCCTGCGGCCCCCGCGTGCTGATCGCCGACGAGCCCACGACCGCGCTCGACGTGACCACCCAGGCGCAGATCCTCGACCTGCTGCGGCATCTCCAGGCGCGGGAAGGCATGGCGATCATCCTGATCACCCACAACCTGGGCGTCGTCGCCGAGATGTGCGACGAGGTGGTGGTCATGTACCTCGGCCGCGTCGTGGAGCGCGGCCCGGTCGACGCGATCTTCCATGCGCCGCAGCATCCCTACACGCGAGCGCTCCTCCGGTCGATCCCGTCCATCCAGGCGCAGGTGCGGACCAAGCTGCCGACCATCTCGGGCTCCATCCCGCATCCGCACAACCGTCCGGCCGGCTGCCCCTTCCACCCGCGGTGCGTGGAGTGGATCCGGGGGACGTGCGAGCGGCACGTGCCCGAGCTCCAGCCGGTAGGCGGCGGCGGAGGGCAGGCGGTGAGCTGTTTCCTGCATCACCCGCCATCCGCGGCGCCCCCGGCCGAGGCCGGCGCGCGGGCCGGCGCATGAGCGGCGCGATCGGACAGTCGCGTCCGTCCGGGCCCGCCCGGGTGGATCGACTCGGCGAGGACGGCCGGGCCGGCGGGACGGCGCGGGAGGACGGTCTCCTCCTCGAGGTGCGCGGCCTTCGCAAGTTCTTCCCCATCCGGCGGGGTCTTCTTCGCCGGCTGGCCGGCCACGTGCGGGCGGTGGACGACGTGAGCTTCGAGCTGCGACGGGGCGAGACGCTCTCGCTGGTCGGGGAGAGCGGCTGCGGCAAGACGACGA
Source organism: uncultured Candidatus Rokubacteria bacterium (assembly GCA_963799055.1). Classification (GTDB taxonomy): domain Bacteria; phylum Methylomirabilota; class Methylomirabilia; order Rokubacteriales; family DASRDR01; genus DASRDR01. Next base: position 112,757 of record CAWCVP010000011.1, on the reverse strand, counting down.
CCTCGCGCTGCATCCTGCGCGCGATCACCCCGACGGCGGGGGAGATCCTCTTCCGCACCAGCCAGGGCCAGGTGGTCGACGTCGCGACCTTGCCCAAGCGTCGGCTGCGGCCCCTCCGGCGCGAGATGCAGATGATCTTCCAGGACCCGTTCTCCTCGCTGAACCCCCGGAAGACGCTGCACGACATCGTCGGCGAGCCGCTGCTCGTGAACGGGGTGGGCAGCCGGCGCGAGCGCTCCGACCGCGTGGCCGAGCTCCTGCGGCTCGTCGGGCTCCGGCCCGAGTACATGCGCCGCTTCCCCCACGCGTTCAGCGGCGGCCAGCGGCAGCGCATCGGCATCGCCCGGGCGCTGGCCCTCAACCCGAGCCTCGTCGTCGCCGACGAGCCGGTCTCGGCCCTCGACGTCTCCGTCCAGGCGCAGATCCTGAACCTGATGCTGGATCTCCAGAGCGAGCTCGGGCTGACGTACCTCTTCGTGGCCCACGACCTCTCGGTCGTCAAGCACGTGAGCGACCGGGTCGCGGTGATGTACGTCGGCCGGATCGTCGAGGTGGCCGACACGGAGCGGCTCTTCGCGACGCCGCGCCACCCGTACACGGAGGCGCTCCTGTCCGCGGTTCCCGAAGCCCGACCCCCGGCTCCGGACCCAGCGCATCGTCCTCGAGGGGGACGTGGCCGATCCGGCGAACCCGCCGTCGGGCTGCTACTTCCATCCGCGGTGCGCGTACGCGGTGGCGATGTGCCGGACCGAGAGGCCGCGCCTGGAAGCGATCGCGCCGGGCCACGTCGTCGCCTGCCACCGGGCGCGCGAGCTCACCCTCCGCGGCGTCGCCGTCTAGTGCGGGCGCCCGCCGGCGCCCGGGCGTGTGCGACCTCCGGGCGCGCCAGGCCTGACGACGCGCCGGCGCTCGCCGCCCTCGCCGCGAGCCAGCCGGCGCCTTCACCGGCCGTGGGTCCACCCGCCGACGACCACGCGGGCCGTGGCGCGCTGGATCGAGTCCGCGGGCCCCGCTCGGCAGCGCCTCCTGGTCTGCCGGCGCGGGGGCGGCGCCATCGTCGGCGTCGTCAACCTGAACGAGATCGTGCGCGGCGCCTTCCAGAGCGCCTACCTCGGCTACTACGCCTTCGCGCCTCACGCTGGCCAGGGCCTGATGGCCGAGGGCCTCGCGGCTGGTGCTGCGTCGCGCCTTCCGACGGCTCGGGCTCCACCGCGTGGAGGCGAACATCCAGCCGGGGAACCGCGCCTCGCGCGCCCTCGTGCGCGGGCTCGGGTTCCGACAGGAGGGGTTCTCGCCCCGCTATCTGAAGATCGGCGGGCGCTGGCGGGACCACGAGCGCTGGGCGCTGGTGCGAGAGGTGTGGGCGGCGGCGCGTCGGGGTGGCGCCGGGAGCCCGGTGACTCGGCCCTGGCTCGCGGCGAAAGGGCGCCTAGCGTGCGGATGGCCGATCCTTCGGCGTTCGCCGCGCTGCGCTACCGGAACTTCCGGCTCCTGTGGCTCGGCCAGCTCGTGTCGATGTCGGGGACGATGATGCAGGGGGCGGCGATCCTCTGGCACGTCTCGCTGCTGGCGCCGCCGGGATGGAAGGCCCTCGCGCTCGGGATCGTCGGCCTCGCGCGGCTCGGCCCGATCCTCGTGTTCGGGCTCCTGAGCGGCGTGGTCGGCTGACGCCGTTCGATCGACGACGGCTCATGCTCGGCCGCCCAGATCGTCATGATGCTGGCCGCCGTGGCGCTGGCGTTCGTGACCATCGGGGGCCTGGCGACGATCCTCGTGGTCCTGCTCCTCGCCGGCATCGGCGCGGCGGCGGGAGCCGCCGCGGCGCCGGCGCGGCAGGCCCTCCTCCCGAACCTCGTGCCGCGCGCGCATCTGCCGAACGCGATCGCGCTGGGCAGCATCGTGTTCCAGGCCGCCTCGGTCGCCGGGCCGGCCGTGGCTGGCGTGCTGCTGGCCACGAGCGAGCCTGCCGAGCGTGTACGGGCTGAACGCGCTCTCCTCCGTGGCGGTGATCGGAGCGCTGCTCATGATGCGCGAGGTTCCCGCGACGCCGCCGTCGGAACGGGGGGCCGTCAGTCTCCAGGCGCTCGCCGAGGGTGCCCGGTTCGTCTTCGGCCAGCCTCTCCTGCGGTCGACGCTCCTGCTCGACGGTCTGGCGACGTTCTTCTGCTCGGCCACCGCCCTCCTTCCCTTGTTCGCGCAGGATCGTCCTGCAGGTGGGTCCCCGCGGGCTACGGCTGGCTCTATGCGGCCCCGTCGATCGGCGCCGTCCTGGCGAGCCTGGCCATGGTCCGGTTCGGCGATCGGATCACCCGGCGGGGCATCGTGCTCCTGTGGGCCGTGGCGACATACGGAGGGGCGACCGTGGTCTTCGGGCTGTCCCGCACGTTCTGGCTGACGTTCCTCGCCCTCGCCACCAGCGGCGCCGCCGACACCGTCAGCGCGGTGCTGCGGAACATCGTGCGCCAGCTCGAGACGCCGGACCGCCTGCGGGGCCGGATGATCGGCATCAGCATGCTGTTCTTCATGGGCGGTCCGCAGCTGGGCGAGTTCGAGTCGGGTGTCGCCGCCCAGTGGCTCGGCGCCGGGGTCGCGGTCGTGGCCGGCGGCGTGGCGAGTCTCCTCGCGACCGCGTGGATCGCCTGGCGCACGCCGGTCCTCCGCCGGTATCGTCGCGACGGCTGAGCCCCGCGGCGCGGCAGGTTCGCGTATCATAGCGAGCGCCTGCCCGTGAACGGGCGCGACCCAAGGAGCCGAATGATGAGCGGGAAGACCACGGAGACGACCACGCTCGAGGCCCTCGACAAGGAGCGTGTGTTCCACCCGGCGACGTCGATCGCCGACCACCTGCGGACCGGACCCCGAATCATGGCCGAAGGGTCGGGCGTGACGCTCACCGACGTGAGCGGCCGACGGTACCTGGACGCGGTCGCCGGTCTCTGGTGCGTGAACATCGGCTACGGGCGGACGGAAGTCGCGGATGCGATGGGAGCCCAGGCCCGGCGCCTGGCCTACTACCACACGTTCTCGTCGATGTCGAACGAGCCGCAGATCCGCCTGGCCGACCGGCTGCTCGGGATGATCCCCGGGCGGATGAGCAAGGTGTTCTTCGCGAACTCGGGCTCCGAGGCGAACGACACCCAGGTCAAGCTCGTCTGGTACTACAGCAACCTTCGCGGCAAGCCGCAGAAGAAGAAGATCGTCTCGCGGCTGGGCGGCTATCACGGCAGCACGGTGGCCTCGGCCAGCTTGACCGGACTGCCGATGTTCCACCGGGCGTTCGACCTGCCGCTCCCGCAGGTGCTGCACACGGCCACGCCGTACCACTACCGGAACGCGGCGCCGGGCACGACCGAGGAGGCATACGCGGCCGCGCTGGCCGACGAGCTCGACGCGCTGATCGTGCGAGAGGGGCCGGACACCGTCGCCGCGTTCATCGCCGAGCCCGTGATGGGCGCCGGCGGCGTGCTGGTGCCGCCCCGGACGTACTTCGAGCGCGTCCAGGCGGTGCTCCGGAAGCACGACGTCCTGATGATCGCCGACGAGGTGATCTGCGGGTTCGGCCGACTCGGCCGGCTCTTCGGCTCGGACGTGTACGGCATCGAGCCCGATCTCGTGACGGTGGCGAAGGGGCTCACCAGCGGCTACTTCCCGCTCTCGGCGGTCGTGCTCTCCGAGCGCGTCTGGTCGGTGCTGCAGGCCGGATCGCCGGAGGTCGGGGCGTTCGCCCACGGCTTCACCTACAGCGGACATCCGGTGGGTGCGGCGGCGGCCATGGCCAATCTGGACGTCCTGCTCGGCGAGGACATGGTCGGGAACTCGGCCCGCACCGGCGCCTACCTCCAGACCTGTCTCCGGGAGCGCCTCGGTGAGCATCCCCTGGTCGGCGAGATCCGGGGCCTCGGCCTCATCGCGGGCGTGGAGCTGGTGGCCGACCGCGGCAGCCGCCGGCCGTTCGACGCAGCGCTGAAGGTCGGCCAGCAGGTCGCCGCCCGATGTCTCGAGGACGGGCTGATCGTTCGCGCCCTGCCGGTGGGTCACGTCGTCGCGCTGTCGCCGCCGCTCTGCATCACGCGGGAGCAGGTGGACCAGGTCGTGGACGGCCTGGATCGCGGCGATCCGCGCCGTCGCCGACGAGCTCTCGCGGCCAGGGCACGTGGCGAGCCCCCTAGCGCCGGAGGTTCTGGCGGCGGGCGGGGCCGTTCTCCGGACGGATGCCGCCCGCCGGAGCGAGGTGCTGCTCGTCCACCGGCCCGGGCATCGCGACTGGACCCTCCCGAAGGGCAAGACCGAGCCGGGCGAGCTGGAGGAGGACTGCGCCCTTCGCGAGGTGGCCGAGGAGACCGGGTTCGACTGCCTCCTCGGCCCCGAGCTCGGCACGAGCCGCTATCGCGACCGGCGGGGCCGCGAGAAGAGCGTTCGCTACTGGGCCATGACGGTCCGGGACGGCGAGTTCCGCCCGAACGACGAGGTCGACGAGATCCGGTGGGTGCCACTTGGCGGACGCCGGCCGGCCTCTTTCCTACCCGGGTGACCGCGCGATCCTGGACGCGGTCGAGCCGGCGCTCCGGTCGCTCGTCTTCCTGGTGCGCCACGCGAGGGCGGGCGAGCGGGCCCAAGTGGAGCGGCGACGACCGGCTCCGGCCCCTCGACGGCAAGGGGCGGCGCCAGGCCGACGCCATCGTGGCGCCGCTCGCCGGCTACGCGATCACGCGCCTCGTCTCGAGCCCCTATCTCCGATGCGTGCAGACCCTCGACCCGCTCTCGGCGCGGCTGGCGCTTCCCGTCGAGCACGATCGCGGCGCTCGCCGAGGGAGTGTCCGCCGCGGACGCGCTCGAGCTGATCGAGCGGCTCGGGCCCGGGCCCGTCGTGCTCTGCACGCACGGTGACGTGATGGAGGCCCTGGTCGGCGAGGGCCAGCCCAAGAAGAAGGGCGCCACGTGGCTCCTCGCCCGGGACGGCGGCGCCATCCGGCACGTCCGCTACTGGCCGCCGCTCGTCTGATCGAGCTCCGCCCGGCGCGCTGAGCCGCTCGCGCGCGGACGGATCGGCCGGCCGTCAGGCGGCTTCGGCGCGGGGGAGGATGGCGGCGTCGGCCTCGACGCGGCGGCCGGCCCGGAGACAGAACGCCGGCGACAGGAGCCGCCCGGCGATGACCTCGGCGCCGCCGTTGTCCCGGAGGCGGAACCGGCCGCGCCGGTCGTCGAGCACCGTCACGTCGGCGACCGGCGCCCGGGCGGAGCGTGCCGAGCTCCCGCTCCTTCCCGAGCAGGCGGGCGGCGTTGTCGAGTGACCATCGGCACCACCTGCTCGAGCGTGAGGCCGCACGCCATGAGCCCGGTCATCGCCTGCGCGAGGCTGAAGTTGGTGCCCCCGGCGAAGGGATGGAGCTCGGGGTCGGGGTGGGCGCCCGGCGGCGTTCCGGCCGGCCGCGGGACGTGCGTGTTGTAGCCGTGGAGATCGGCCCCGAGGGTATCGGGCACGATCCCCGCGTCCAGCACCCGGCGCGCCACGTCGAAGCTGAAGTGGGAGCCATGGCCGACGTCGATCCGCAGGCCGCGCGCCACGGCCTCCTTCACGACCGGGTGGACGCGACCCTGGCGGTCGACGAAGCCCCCGGGATGGCGGGTGAACGGATGCGCCAGCACGTCACCTGACCGCAGCAGCTCCACGACCTCGGGGAGGATCGCGTCGGGGTCTCGGCCCCCCGCGCCCGCCTCGGGGAGCGGCCAGAGCTGGCCGAAGTGGACGTAGAGGGGCAGGTCGGCCTCGCGCGCGATCTCGGCCGAGAGACGGAGGACCTCGAGGCCCCAGCGCGCGACGCCCCCGATCTCGGCGTGGCCCTTGATGCCCCGGACCAGGTCGGCGTTCTCCTGCGCCGCGCGGACGGCGGCGCCGACGTCGACGCCGTCGGGGCCGTAGAGGGCCGGGTAGTAGTGCCCCTCCAGCCCGCCGACCACGTACGCGGAGAGAAACGCGTAGACGCGGGTCGTCGCCGGCTCCGCGACGAACTTCCGGAACCCCGGCAGCGTCATGCAGCTCGGGCCGCCCTGGTCCACGACCGTCGTCGTCGCCGAGTGCACGCCGACCTGGTCGACCGGGAGCCCGAAGCGGCCCGTGACGTACTGGTAGACGTGGGCGTGCGTGTCGATGAGCCCGGGGAGGACGAGCTGATCCCGGACGTCCACGACCTCGCGCGCCTCACCCGGCGGGAGGGTGCGCGCGACCGCCGCGATCCGGCCGCCGCTCACTCCCACGTCGAGCTGGCCGTCGAGGCCCTGGTCCGGGTCGATCACGCGGCCGCCGCGGAGCACGAGATCGTACGTCATGGCGCCCTCCCCGGCCACATCCTAGCACCGGCCCGCGCGCGAGGCATGCCGCCGCCTCGGCCGCAGTCAGGCCTCCCGCATGAACGCGTCGAGGTCGGCCGCGACCTTCTCGGGCCGCTCCCAGTTGGGGCAGTGGCCCGTCTCCGGGTAGATCGTCAGCCGGGCGCCGGGGATGGTGGTGACGAGGCGGTCCTGATCCTCCCGCGGGAAGATCCCGTCCCGCTCCCCCCAGAGGAGGAGCGTTCGGGCGCGGATCCGCGCGAGCCGGTCCGTGTCCTCGAACGCGAGGATGCCGTCCAGCACCGCGCGCCAGAGACGACCCGGCAGCTTCAGGCTCTCGTCGACGATCCGCTCGAAGAACTCGGGGGGAACGGGCGCGTGCATCGTGCTCGCCTGGAACTGGCGGGCGAACTCGGCTGGTACTGGGTCGGGCAGGTCCCGAAGCGCCGCCTGCACCTCCCGTGTCACCGAGTTGCTGCCGGACCAGCCGCTGCCGATCAGGACCAGCCGCGCGACACGCTGCGGGTGGAGCTCGGCGACCCGCCGCCCGACGAAGGTGCCCATGGAGTGCCCCACCACCGTGGCGCGTTCGATCCTCATCGCGTCGAGGAAGGCGACGGCGTCGGAGGCCAGGTCGTCGATGGCGTAGCCTGATTCCGGCCGCTCCGAGTCGCCGAAGCCCCGCTGGGAGATGGCCAGCGCGCGGTAGTGCGGAGGCAGGTGGGCCAGCACCCTGCTGTACGAGAACCAGGAATCGGGCCACCCGTGGAGAAGGAGAACCGGCGGGGCGTTGCTGTCCCCGTGCTCGGCGTAGTGGAGCCGTGGGCCCGTGGCGAGCCGAGCGGTCCCGAATCGCAGTGGAGAAGCCGGTTCGCGCATGGATCGTCTCTATGCCTCGCCGCGCCGGATGCGCTGACCGGCCTGCCAGACGTCGAGCACGTTCCAGAGCGCGGTGATCTCCCGCGTGGGGTCGCCGCGCACCACCAGGAGGTCGGCCTGGCGTCCGGGTGCGAGCCGGCCGGCGACGGCGCCGACGCCGATGGACTCGGCCGCCCCGGCCGTCGCGGCGACGATCGCGTCCCCGTACGAGAGTCCGGCCTGGGTCAGCATGTCGATCTCGTGGACGAACTCGCCCGGCGCGTACCACCCCCACGGGGAGTCGGAGCCGGCCGTCATCCGCACGCCCGCCCGAGCCATGCGCCCGACCGCCTCGACCCGCGCGTCGAGGGCGCGGCGCGACAGGTCGAGGTGCGCGGCCAGCTCGGCCGTGAGCTCCCCGGCCTCTTCGCGGGCCGCCCGCAGCCGCTCGATCCCGGCCTTCATCACGTAGAGGGTCGGGTTCACCCAGGCGTTGGCCGCCGCGAGGCGCTCGACCAGATCGGGGCGGTAGCGGTACGAGCCGTCCGGCTCGTTGAAGACGCAGTGGATGATCATGTCCACGCCCGCGTCGAGGCAGTTCTGGACGCCCTGGGCGGACGTGCAATGGGCCGCGGTCAGCTTCCCGTGGCGACGGGCCTCGTCGGTGATCGCCAGGAGCTCCGGCACGGTGTAGGACGCGCGGTTCGGGTCGGACGTTCGGGTCGACCCTCCGGTGGCCACGATCTTGATGTAGTCGGCGCCCTCCTTGAGCAGCGTCCGCACCGCCGCCCGCACCGCATCGGGCCCGTCGGCCTCGGAGCCGAAGTAGCCCATGTGGCCGCCCGTCATGGTGATGGGCCGGCCGCAGATGACCATCCGGGGCCCGGGTGCGAGCTTCCGGCGGATGCCCTCGCGGAGGGAGAAGGCGACGCGACCCTTGGCCCCGTTCTCCCGGAGCGTCGTCACGCCGGAGTGGAGCAGGGTGCGCGCGTTCTTGGCCGCCTGGAGCAGGAGGATGTCGTCGTCCTCCTTGGCGACGTCGTCTCCGAGCGTGCCGTCGCCGGGCGCCACCAGGTGGGTGTGCGCGTCCACGAGCCCGGGCAGGATCGTCGCCTCGCCGTAGTCGACGCGACTGACCGACGCCCCCGCCGCCGCGTCGACCTCCCCGCGCCGGCCCAGGGCCACCACGCGGTCTCCCTCGACCAGGACCGCCGCATCGGCCAGCGGCGGTCCGCCCCCGCCGTCGAGGAGCCACGCCGCGCTGAGCAAGGTGTACCGGGCAGGTGAGCCCGCGTCGGGTCCGGCGTGACCCGGTCTCTGGCGTGCGGTCATTCGGCTCCTCCGCGCGTGCGCTGCGATCCTGCGGGCTCGACGGTCGCGCGGCTGACGGTTGGTGTCAAGCGGTCGCCGGTCGGCGGCAATCTGCTTGACACGCGATCCGCTTCCTGGTCCATTCGAGAGTGACGGGGGGCGCGCGATCCCCGTCGAGGGCTCGACACTGGGAGCCCAGTCAAAGGAGGCTCGATCCATGGAGGACACGCCACCGGGCTAGACGTCGCCGTCGCCGGGCAAGCCGGTGACGGAATCCAGGCGTGACGGCTCCCCTGCACGGGGGAGCGCGCAGGCCGTCCCGTGAACGCTCCTGATCGGAGCGGGGACGCACGCGCAGATGGATCCGCCGGGGAGTGGGGCCCCGCTCCCCGGCGAGTCATTTCGGGACCTTCCTACCAGCTACTCGAGGCGCCTCCGCCGCCGGAGCTGCCGCCCCCGCCCGAGAAGCCTCCGCCGCCCCCGCCCCCACCCGAGAAGCCGCCGTCGCTCCGCCAGCGGCCGCCGCCCCCGCCGGCGCTCGGAATCACCATCCATCCGTGTCGCTTGCGGAACTCCTTGCCCTGCAGGGGTGTGCAGGAGCGTGCGGACGATCGGGAACAGGATGAGCCAGGCGCCCGCCGCGACGATGCCGCCGTAGGGCGGAAACATCGCCGTGGGGAAGGCGGCATAGAAGGGCACCAGGAAGAGATAGAGGAACCAGCCGACGCCACCCGGCGCCACCAGCGCGACCAGGGAGAAGGTGCCGATCACGAGCAATGAAGATCCCCGCGAAGACGATGAGGCCCCACGATCGAGCCGAACTGGTTCGACTTGGCCGGGGGAGGCGCGGGGAGGTGCGGCGCCCTCGATCGTCGCGACGATGGCGTCGACTCCCGCCTGGATGCCGGCCCCGAAGTTCCCGTCCCGGAAGTGCGGCCGGACGATGTTGTCCAGAATGTGCCGGGACCGGGCGTCGGTGAGCCGCTCCTCGAGGCCGTAGCCGACCTCGATCCGCATCCGGCGCTCCTGCCGGGCCACGACGAAGAGCGCCCCGTCGTCGACGCCGCTTTCGGCCGAGCTTCCACGTCTGGAAGACCCGCACCGCGAAGTCCTCGATCGTGTCGCCGTCGAGGCTGTCCACGGTGAGGACCGCGACCTGGGCCCCGGTCCGGCGCTCCAGGTCCTGAAGCTGGGTCTCCAGGCGCTCCCGGACGGGCTGCGGGACGATGCCCGCCAGGTCGTTCACCCGCGCGGCGAGGAACGGCACCTCCTTCGCGGCCAGGGCAGCCGGCGCGGCGAGAGCCAGGGCGAGCCCGGCGACCAGGAGGAGCGCCGCGCCGCGCGCGCAGCCGTGACGCAGGTCCGGCCGGTTCCGGGCGTCGTGACGCTCACTCTCGGCCCAGGCGGAGCTGACCGGGAAGCTCGTCCCGATCGTCCGGCCTCGGGGGGACCCGGGCCGCCAGGCCCGCGCACCGCCGGATGCCCTCGGCGAGCGCCGCGCCCGGCTGGCCTCGCCGCATGCCCGCCGCGATGCCCGCCACGACATCCTCCCACTCGCGCGGCGCGACGTGGCCGTCCAGGCCGCGATCGGCGAGGACGACCACCCGATGCTCGAACAGGGAGATGAAGATCAGGACGCCCGTGCGATCGCGGGTGCGGAAGACTTCCTCCTCGAGGAACGCCCGGGTCGCGCGCTGCTGCACCCGCTCGGCCATGACCTCGGACGGCACGAGGGCCCACCGCAGGGACGGGAAGGCGAGGGCGGCCAGCCCGCCCAGCGCCGCTCCCGCCGCCGGCGGCAGGGCGATCCACAGCGCCGACGGGGCCGCCCCACACCTCGCCCGCCCAGCGGATCAGTGCGGCCGCCAGGCTCGCGGCCAGGGCCCCGAGCGTCGCGGCGCTCCAGACCGCGCGCCCGTACCGATCCGAGCGCTCGACGGCGTAGGGAACGATCTCGCCGGCGCTCCGTGCCTCCACCTCGCGGACGGCCGCCTCGATCGCCGCATGGTCCGCGGGGGAGAAGAACCGCTCGAGCGACACGAGCTCTCAGGACCTCCTGGACCGTCGTCCGGCCGGCAGCCGAACACGCTGGGCCGCCGAAGTCTACCACGCGCGCGACGACGACCGTGACGCGCCGAGGTACGCTAGAATGCCCGACGACCCCGAAAGTAGATCGGACCCCAACCCCCAGCCCCGAGGAGCGTCGATGTCCCCGCGTGAACGCCGGATCCGCCTCCACGTTCAGAACGATCCCCTGAGCCCGAACGATGCGGTGACGCCGTCTCGCTTCGCCCGCGGGGCCGTCGCCGTGCCCGCGCTTCGTCGGCGGCTCCAGGTGACCTTCGGCGTCGATCCTCCCGCCCTGGAAGCCGGGCTGCGTGAGGCCGAGATCCTCGTCGCGGCCCACGTCGACGGCCGCGATCTCGCCGCCCGCGCGCCGCGGCTCAAGTGGATCCAGTCGACCAGCGCGGGCGTGGAGAAGCTGGTGCCCCACCTCCCGCGCGGCGTGGTCCTCACCAACGCCAGCGGCGTGCACAGCCCGAAGGGGGGCGAGTACGCGATGACCGCCCTCCTCATGCTGAACCACGGGGTGCCGCACTTCGTCACCAGCCAGCGCGAGCGCCGGTGGGACCCGCTCTTCACGAGCCCCATCGCCGGGCGAACGGTCGTCATCGTCGGGGTCGGCCGGATCGGGGGAGAGGTTGCCCGGCTCGCGCGGCGGTTCGGCATGAAGGTCCTCGGGGTCCGCCGGAGCGGTCGCCCGCATCCCGGCGTCCACCGGATGTTCACCACGAAGGGTCTGCGCGCCGCGCTCCGCCAGGCCGATTTCGTCGTCGTCACCACGCCGCTGACGCCCGGGACGCGCGGCCTCATCGGCGCGAAGGAGCTCGACTGCCTGCCGCGCCACGCCGGGCTGGTGAACCTGGGGCGGGGGGCCGTGGTGGACTACGACGCCCTGTCGGCGAAGCTCTGGGCGAAGGAGCTGTCGGGCGCGGTGCTGGACGTGTTCCCCGAGGAGCCGCTCCCGAGCGAGTCGTCCCTCTGGTCGATGCCCAACGTGATCCTGAGCCCGCACTGCGCGGTCGACGACGGGCGGGCCTACGTGCCCCGGTGCCTCGACATCTTCTTCGACAACCTGCGGCGCTACGTCGCGGGGCGGCCCCTCCGGAACGTCGTCGACCGCACGCAGGGCTACTGATCGCAGGACGGGCGTCGCCGATGGCCGACGCGCCCAAGACCAACGCCGCCCGCCTCCTCGAGGCCCGGGGCGTCGCGCACCACGTCCGGGTCTACGACGCCGAGGGCGCCTTCCATTCGGCCGACGAGGCGGCCGGGCTCCTGGGAGTGCCGGGCGCCTCGGTCCTGAAGACGCTCGTCGTCCTGCGGGACGCACCCGGCCGCGCGAAGCCGCTCCTCGTGCTCGTCCCTTCCGACCGGGAGCTCGATCTGAAGCGTCTGGCGCGCGCCGTCGGCGAGAAGCGCCTCCGGATGGCCAGCCAGCGGGAGGCCGAGCAGCTCACGGGTCTCAAGGTCGGCGGAATCTCGGCGCTCGCGGTGCGGTCCGGCGCCTTCGAGGTGCTGGTCGACGCGAGCGCGGCGAGCTGGGAGCGCGTCCACGTCAGCGCGGGCGTCCGCGGCGTCGACCTCGAGCTGGCCGTCAGCGACCTCCTCGCGGTGACCGGCGGCCGCCTGGTCGAGATGTCCGGGCGCGAGGGCTCTGAACTTGACATGTGATGCACATGCATCTAGCCTGGCGGCATGCCCAAGATGATCCAGATCCGACATGTCCCGGACGAGGTCCACCGGAAGCTCAAGGCCCGCGCCGCGCTGGCCGGGATGTCGCTGTCCGAATACCTCCTGGCGGAGGCTCGGCGGACCCTGGAGCGACCGACCCGCGCGGAGATCCTCGAACGGATCGCGCGGCGGCGTCCGGTGAACCCACGCGTGCCGGCCGCCGAGATCGTTCGCGGAGAGCGCGATCGACGGTGATCGTGCTGGATGCCTCGGCAGTCGTCGAGTTGGTGCTCGGGTCCCCCCGGGGGACCGCCGTGCGCGAGCGGGTCGAGCGTCCGGACGAGACGCTGCACGCCCCGCACCTCCTGGACGTCGAGGTCGCCAGCGTCCTCCGACGCTATCAGCTCTCCGGTGAGCTCTCGGCGGACGACGGCCGCGAGGCGCTGGCGGACTTGGCCGGGCTCGACATCGTGCGCTACGCTCACGACCCCTTGCTGCCGAGGGTCTGGGAGCTGCGCACGCTCGTCACGGCCTATGACGCCGTCTACCTGGCGCTGGCGGAGATGCTGGAGGCCCCCCTGCTCACGCTCGACCGGCGGCTAGCCCGAGCCCGGGGACACGGGGCTCGCGTCGAGGTGCCATGACCCTCCGAAGACGCGCGCGGCCCGGCGCTCACCACCCCATGGCGTAGCCGTTGCGCCGGGGATCGGCGCCGCCCATGAGCCAGCCGGTCGCCGCGTCCCGCAGGACGGCCTGGACGCCGCCGACCCGCATGGACCACGGCCCCATGAGCTCGAGCCCGTAACCGCGGCCGGCCAGCGCCCGCCGGGTCGACTCGGGCACCCGCGACTCGATCCGCATGGTGTCGGCCGGCAGGCGATCGATCGCCTCGTCGAGCCACCGGAAGCGGGGCGCGCCGATCGCGTCCTGGACGTTCAGGCCGAAGTCGATCAGGTTGGCGAGGACCTGGACCGTCGTCACCAGGATGCCGTAGCTTCCCGGGGTGCCGACCGTGCCCCAGAGCTGCCCGCCACGGAACAGCTGCACGGGGGCGACCGGCCACTCGTGGCGCTTGCCCGGCTGCACCACGTTCGGATGGTCGGGCTCGGTGCTGGTCCAGTGGAGCGCGTTGTTGAGGCACACGCCGGTGCCCGGGACGACGATCCCGCTCCCGAAGCCGTTGCCGAGGCTCTGGGTCACGTTGACGGCCAGGCCGCTCGCGTCCATCGCGGCCAGGTGCGTCGTCGACGCGCTGGCGTCGCTGCCGCCGGCGACCGCGACGGGCCGGCGCGGCGCCTCGAGGCGGGCCCGCATCTCCGCCCGCAGGGACTCGGTGCGCGCCGCGCTCAAGAGCCGCTCCACGGGCACCTGCACGACCTCGGGGTCGCCGATGTGGCGGTGCGTGTCGAGGCGCGCGGCCCGCGCGGCCTCGGCGATCAGGGCGATGTGGTCCGGGCCCAGGTGGTCGAGCGCGCCGAGGTTCCAGCCGGCCATGCCGTTGAGGGTCTGGAGCACCTGGAGTCCGCTGGACGGCGGCGCCGCGGTGAAGACCTCCACGTCCCGGTAGATCACGCTCAGCGGCTCGTCCCAGCGGAGGCGTCCCGGATACCCCTCGAGATCTTGGCGAGCCATCACGCCGCCGAGGGCTTTCACGATGCCGTCCCCGATGGCGCCGCCGTAGACGACCTGGATCCCTTCGCGGGCGATCCGCCGGAACGACGCGGCGAGATTCGGCTGGCGGAGCGGCGCGCCGACCGCCGGGGTCCGGCCGTCGTGGAGATACGTGCGAACGGTCTCGGCGTCGAGGTGCGTGAGGTGCTCGTCGAACATCTGGCGATCGAAGCCCGTCAGCGGGGGCCCGGCCTCGGCCAGCTCGATCGCCGGCTCCAGCACGTCCCCCAGGGACAAGGTGCCGTGGTCCGCCAGGACGCGCGCCCATCCGGCGAGGTTGCCGGGGACCGCGACGGCGGCGGGGCCGCTCGTGTGGTTCGCGCCGTGGAGGCGCTCCCGGCTCACGCCGGACGGCGCCCGCCCGAGGAAGTTGAGGACCCGCGGCCGGTGTCCGGGGCGGGTGAGCACGAGGACGCCGCACCCGGCGAGGCCCGACATGTAGGGCTCGGCGACGCCGATCGCCGCGGCGGCCGCGACCAGCGCGTCGACGGCGTTGCCGCCGCGGGCCAGCATCCGGAGGCCGGCGAGCGTGGCCAGCGGGTTCGCCGTCGCCACCATGCCGCGTCGCCCGAGGGCGACGGGCCGGAGCCCGAAGCGGGTGGCGTAGGTCTCGTGGGGCGGCGGGGTCGTCTGCGTGGACGTCGGGGTCGTCATCGGCCTCTCCACTGGGGTGTGCGTTTCTCGATGAACGCGCGGACTCCCTCGTGGAAGTCGGCGCTGCCATACGTCTCGGCGATCAGGTCCTCCATGTCCGGAACGGGCCGGGCCGCCCGGATCCGGCGGACGGCTTCCTTGGTGACGCGGATCGTGATCGGCGCGTGCCCGGCGACCTCGCGGGCCAGAGCCTGGACGTGGGCGTCGATCGACTCTGGTGCGACGATCTCGTGCACGAACCCCGCCGCGTGGGCCTCCGCCGCGCCGAGGAGCCGCGCGGTGGTGAGGAGCGCCACGACCTGGGACGGTCCGAGGAGATCCACCAGGCGCGCATACGCCTGGGCGGACAGGCAGTTCCCCAGCGTCCGCGCGATCGGCGCTCCGAAGCGGGCGTCAGGCGTCGCGACCCGGAGGTCGCACGCGGCGGCGATGCGAAGGCCGGCCCCCACGGCGAAGCCCTGAATCTGGGCGATGACCGGCTTTCGCACGGCCTCGAGCCGGCCGATGCGGCGGTCGCCATCCCGCTCGTAGGCGAGGCCGTCGGCCGCCCCGGAGAACGCCGGGAACTGCCCGATGTCGGTGCCCGACACGAAGGCCCGCCCGCCGGCGCCGCGCAGCACCAGCACCCGGATGGAATCGTCGGCGTCGACCTCCTCGCAGGTCTGGGTGAGACGCTCGTACATGCTCCAGGTGAGAGCGTTCCGGGCCGCCGGCCGGTTGAAGGTCAGCGTGAGGACCGGCCCGTCCCGCGCGGTCAGGACCTCCTCGGTCTCCGCGGCGGCGGGTCCGGTTCGGCGTCATCGGGCCGTCATGCCCCCGTCGATGACGAGCTCGGTGCCGGTCGCGAAGCGCGCGTCGTCGGAGGCGAGGTAGAGGATGCCGGGAGCGATGTCCTCGGGCTCCCCGAGGCGGCCGAGCGGCGTGAGCGCCGTGCGCTCCTCCCGCACGTCGGGCTGCGCGTGGGACTCGGCGGTCATCGCGGTCTCGACGAACCCCGGGAACACGGCGTTGACCCGGATGCCCTCCGCCGCGTACTGGACGGCCGTCGCGCGCGTCAGGGCGCGGGCGGCCCCCTTGGACGCGTGGTAGGCGGTGGCGGCCCGGCTCCCCACCATGCGCGTAGATCGGAGACGACGTTGACGATCGCGCCTCCGCCGGCCCGCCGCATCGCGGGAATCGCGTGCTTCGTTCCGAGCATGAGGCCCGTGGCGTTGACGGCCATGGTGAGATTCCAGTCGACGAGGGTGACGCGCTCGGCGACCGCTCGCGCGGGCTGGCTCCCGATTCCGGCGTTGTTGACGAGGACGTCCAGCCGCCCGTGCTCGCGGAGCACCCCCTCGATGGCCGCCGCCCACTCCTCTTCGACCGTGACGTCGAGCCGGTGGAACGTCGCGCGGCCGCCGCCGCGCACGATCTCTTCGGCCACCGCGCGGCCGCCCGGCTCGTCGACGTCCGCCACCGCCACCGCGGCGCCCTCGCGCCCGAACAGGCGACACGTCGCCCGGCCGATCCCCGACGCGCCCCCGGTGACGATCGCGACCTTCCCGTCGAGCCGCCCGCTCATCGAGCCGGACCCGCCTGTCCCGGATACGGCTCGCCGTCGGTTCCGACGAGGACCTCGGTCCGGGCGATCGCCGATTCGCGGAGCGCTCCCAGCGCCTTGAGCTCCGGATCCGCCCGGTACGCCTCGAATCCGGCGCTGCTCGCGAAGGACACCAGGTGCACCTCGTGAGGCAGGGCGTCCGCTCG
This sequence comes from uncultured Candidatus Rokubacteria bacterium, assembly GCA_963799055.1. Lineage (GTDB taxonomy): Bacteria > Methylomirabilota > Methylomirabilia > Rokubacteriales > DASRDR01 > DASRDR01. The sequence continues at coordinate 96,452 of CAWCVP010000011.1, read as the reverse complement.
GCCCGGCCCGGTGGGGCGGATCACCCGCTCGATGCGCCCCCCGTGGCGGCGCATGATGCGCGCGGCTTCGGTCTCGAAGCGGTGGAACTCGGCCTCGCGTCCCGGGTGGATGAAGAGCTGCACGAGCAGGACGATCGGTCGCTCGGTGTCGGACACGGTCATGGTCTCCCCGCCGCCCTTTCGGGCCGCGAGACGACAGTCTGACCGAGGATCATGGTCCGGACAAGCCCCGGGGCGCGGCGAGTGGCGTGACGTCGAGAGCGTCCGCCCGGGTCCGGGGTCGCTGTATCATCGACTTCCTCGGCGCGGTGTCCGAGAGAGCGGACCACGATCGTCGTGCGGACGGAGACCTGATGACATCTCGCGACATGAGTGTGGCCGCGCTCACCTCCGTGATCTGGGGGCTCGGCTTCGTCGCCATCAAGATCGGCCTGGAGAGCTTCTCCGCGCCCCAGCTGGTGGCGATCCGGTTCCTGATCGCGAGCCTCCCGGCGCTCGTCGTGCCGCGTCCCCGGATCTCGTGGGCGTCGATCGGGGCGATCGGGCTGACCCTGTTCACCGGGCAGTTCCTGCTCCTGTTCTTCGCCTACACGCAGGGGATGCCGCCCGGGCTGGCCTCGGTGAGCCAGCAGATGCAGGCGTTCTTCACCGTCCTGCTCGCGGCGGTGTTCCTGCACGATCGCCCCACGCCGCGGCAGTGCGCGGGGATGGGTGTCGCGTTCGCCGGCCTCGTGCTGATCGGGCTGACGACAGGGGGGGACCTCAGGCTCGCGGCGCTGGGCCTCGCCCTTGCGGGCGCGTTCAGCTGGGCTGTCGGGAACGTGCTCGTCAAGCGACTGCCGCACGTTCCGGTGTTTCCGTTGGTGGTGTGGGCGAGCCTGGTGCCGCCGATCCCGGCGATCCTCCTGGGCGACGGAGTCGGCCCCCTCGTCGACGCCCTGTGGAGCGCGTCGTGGCTCAGCGTCGCGGCCGCGCTCTACCTGGGAGTCGCGGCGACGGTGCTTGCGTACGCCGCCTGGGGCCGCCTTCTCCAGCGGTACTCGACGGCGGTGGTGGCGCCGTTCGCGCTCCTCGCGCCGTGCGCCGGCGTGGTGTCGTCGGCGCTCGTCTTCCGGGAAGTCTTCAGCCCGATGCGGTACGCGGGCATGGCCCTGATCGTCGCCGGGCTGGCCGTCATCGTGCTGCCGGTCCGGCGTCCGGCGTCATGACCATTCATCGAAGGGAGCCTGTCGCACCATGAGTCTCGACGACGCGCGAATCGAACGGTTCCTCGCCACCAAGGACGTCGTCGTGCTGGCCACCGTCGGGGCCGATGGCGCGCCACTGGCGATGCCCATGTGGTTCCTGCACGACCCGGCGACGCTCACCATGATCAGCGTCGCCGGGACGCAGAAGGTGCGCAACCTCGGCCGAGATCCGCGGGTGTGCGTGGTGGCCGAGGGCGGTCCGAAGGGCGAGGTGCGCGGCGTGGCCGTCCACGGGCTCGCCGAGTTCCTGGCCGCCAGCCCGGCGCGGGCGGCGCTGGCCGAGCGCTTCGTCGCCAAGTACCAGCCGTATCTCGAGCGGCGATGGGGCGGCCGAGCCATGCCCGACGACCGCGTGATGTTCCGGATCGTCCCGTCGCGGGTGCGGTCCTGGGGACTCGACTGAGGACGGACCGTGGAGCGGGCGGAGCGGCTCTGATACGGGGGCGTCAGGACGCCGCGAGCGGCCGGGTGGCGGCGCGGAGCCACGCCGCGGTCTCGCGGTCGACCTTCGGCGCGATGGCTTCGTGGACGCGCGCGTGGTACGCGTCGAGCCAGGCGATCTCGGCCGCGGTCATGAGCGCGGGCTCGACGAGGGCGCGGTCGATGGGCGCCAGCGTGAGCGTCTCGAAGCCGTAGACGCGCCACCTCGGCGCCCGGCGGCGCCGGGACCGGGACCACGACGACGAGGCTCTCGATGCGGATCCCGTACTCACCCGTCTTGTAGTACCCGGGCTCGTTCGACACGATCATCCCCGGGCGGAGCGCCACGCTGTTGCCGACCTTCGAGATGCGGTGTGGCCCCTCGTGGACCGACAGGTAGCTGCCCACCCCGTGACCGGTGCCGTGGTCGTAGTCGAGGCCCGCGTCCCAGAGCGGGGCGCGGGCGAGCGCGTCCAGCTGGGAGCCGGTCGTCCCCTTCGGGAAGCGCGCCGTGGCGAGCGCGATGTGGCCGCGCAGGACGCGCGTGAACCGATCGCGCTCTTCGGGAGTCGGAGGTCCGATGGCGACCGTGCGGGTCACGTCGGTGGTCCCGTCGAGATACTGGGCGCCCGAGTCCACCAGGTACAGCATCCCGGCCTCGATCCGCCGGTCGGTGCGCGGCGTCGCCCGGTAGTGGACGATTGCCCCGTTGGGGCCGGCTCCCGAGATCGTCGGGAAGCTCACGTCGCGGAAGAGAGGCTCCTCCGCGCGGAGGGCGTCCAGGTGGTCGGCGGCGCTGATCTCCGTGAGCCGGCCCGCCGGCGCCTCGCGCGAGAGCCAGGCCAGGAATCGACACAGCGCGATCCCGTCCTTTTCGTGCGCGCTCCGGGCGCCGGCCAGCTCCACGTCGTTCTTGGAGGCCTTCGGAACGAGGCAGGGATCGGCCGCCCGGATCACCGTGGCGCCGGCGGCGGTCAGACGCTGCACGATCCACGCGGCGGTCGAGCTGGCGTCGACCTGGACCGTGCGGCGCTGGGCGCCCAGGCGGTCGAGCGCGGGCCCGAGGGCGTCGGGGGGTGCCACGCGCACCTTGGGGCCCAGGTGCTCCTCGAGATCCGGGGCGAGCTTGGCCGGGTCGACGAAGAGGTCGACGGTCGCGTCCCGGTGCACCACGGCGAAGGCGAGGGGCAGAGGTGTGTGGGCCACGTCGCTGCCGCGGACGTTGAGGAGCCACGCGATCGAGTCGGGGGCGGCGAGGACGACGGCGTCGACCCCGTCCTTCGCCAGGAGGTCCGCGATCTCGTGTTGCTTGTCCGGCGAGGGCCGCCCGGCGTGCTTCAGGTCGTGCGGGACGATCGGACCGCGGGGCGGCGGCGGCTGGTCGGCCCAGATGCGGTCGACGAGGTTCCGAGCGACCGGCGCCAGCGTGGCCCCCGCCTTGCCGCACGTGGCCTGGAGGCGCTCGACGCTCTCGATGGTGTGGAGCCACGGGTCGTAGCCCAGCCGATCACCCGGGCGGAGGCGCGCGCGGAGCCACTCGGAGGGCGGGCTCTCGGTCACATGATGGTGCTCGAACACCGCGTCGGGCGTCTCGTCCCGGGCCTGCAGCGTGTAGCGCCCGTCGACGAAGAGCGCCGCGGCGTCGGCCAGGACGATGGCGAGCCCGGCGGATCCGGTGAAGCCGGTGAGCCAGGCGAGACGCTGGGCATGAGGCGGGACGTACTCGCCCTGGTGCTCGTCGGCCCGCGGAACGAGGAAGCCCGTGAGCCCGTCCTGGGCCAGCTCCGCGCGGAGCCGCTCGATCCGCTCCGGGATGGTCATGCCGCCGCCGAGGACGAGACCACCGGGGATTCCTCGCGCCGCCGCATCGCTCTCGCACTATAGCAGCTTCCCCGCGGGCGAGCCGGAGGCGGCGTGCTAGACTCCTCGTCTCGCCGGATCTCCCGCCGCAAAATCGAGCCATCGCTCGGCGACGCGCGCCGCGAGCTCCGCGAGGGCGGCGCGCGAGCGTCGCCCGGCGCCGAGATCGTGCCCGACGCCGGCTTCCAGGTGGAGCGTCGTCGGGGCCGGAATCCGGCCCAGCGCCGCGCGGAGCTCGGCCACCGCGCCGAAGGGGTCGGTCGTTCCGTGGACGAAGAGCGCCGGCGTGCGGAGCTGCGGGAAGTGCGCGACCCGGAGCTGTTCGGGTCGCGCCGGCGGATGCAGGGGATAGGCGAGGAGGAGCAGGGCGGGCGCCACGGTCGGGTGCTCCGCCGCGAGGAGGCTCGCCTGGCGACCGCCGTAGGAGTGGCCGCCCAGGTAGACGCGCCGCGGCGCGACGCGCGACATGGCCTCGACGGCGGCCTGGAGCCCCGCGCGATCGCGGGCGGCGCCGGCCGGCGACGGCGGCCCTTTCGGGCGCGCCTGGCGAAAGGGGAGATCGCACCGGAGCACCGCGACACCCCGGCCGGCCAGCGCATCGGCGAGCGCGACGAGGAGCGGGCTGTCCGAGGAGGAGCCTGCGCCGTGCGCGAGGACGAGCCCGTCGAGGGCATCCTCCGGGGCGTGGAGCATCCCGCGCACGAGCGGACCATCCGCCGCCTGCTCGCGGAAGGGGACCGCCGAGGGCGGGACGGAATCCGATGCGCTCACGGTGGCAACCTGGACGGGACGGCGTCGCCGGCGCGGTCCGAGCCTGGGAGGGCAAGGTGACGAGGGTCGTCTTCTTCGATGTCGCGGGCACGCTGATCCGAGTGCGCGACGGCGTGGGTGTCCAGTACGCCCGGGTCGCCGCGCGCTTCGACGTCATTGCCGACCCGACGGCGCTCGCGCGCGAGTTCCCCCGGGCGTTCCGGGCCGCCCCGCTCATGGCCTTTCCCGGCGCCCCGGCCGACGCGATCCCGCGGACTCGAGCGCGAGGTCTGGCGCGGCATCGTGCGGGAGGTCTTTTCGGGCGCCGGGCTCTTGCCGCGGTTCGCCCCGGGCGCCTTCGACGCGTACTTCGACGCCGTCTACCGGCACTTCGAGGACGCCGGGGTGTGGGACGTCTTCTCCGACGTGGTGCCGGCGCTCGAGGCGCTCCGGGCCCAAGGCTACGCGCTCGGCATCGTGAGCAACTTCGACAGCCGGGTCGTCCGGATCCTGGAGGGGCTCAGGCTCGCGTCGTGGTTCGGGTCGGTGACGCTGTCGAGCGCGGTCGGCGCGACCAAGCCGGACCCGGCCATTTTCGTCCGGGCCCTCGCGCAGCACGGGATCGCCCCCGCCCAGGCGTTCCACGTCGGCGACTCGCCCGCGGAGGACGGGGACGGGGCCCGGGCCGCGGGACTCCACGCCGTCCTGATCGACCGCGGCGGACGTCATGCGGACCGTCCCGGGGTCGTGCGGGTGACCTCGCTCGAGGCCCTTCCCGCGATGATCCGCGATGCGGGCTGACGGGTGACGGCCCGCCGGGCTCGAGACTCAGGCGGAAGGCGGCGGCCACGGGGCGGGGATCCCGTCGTCTTCGACGGCCTCCCAGAGCCACGCCGCGCCCCGGACCCCGCTCGAATCGCCGTGGCGCGGGGGGCGCAGCGGAGTGTCGACGCGGTCCGAGAACACCCAGGCACCCCATCGGGACGGCACCGCGCTCGTAGAGGCGGGCCAGGTTCGAGAGGCCGCCGCCCAGCACGATGACGTCCGGATCGAGGACGTTGACGACGGCGGCCAGCGCCCGCGCGAGGCGCTCCTCGTAGCGGGCGAGCGTGGCCTCGCATCGCTCGTCGCCGCCCGGCGGCGCGCGTGGCGATGGTCGCGGCGTCGAGCGTCTCCCCCGTGGCCTCCCGGTGGTCGCGGGCGATCCCGGGCCCCGACAGGAACGTCTCGATGCATCCGGTTCGCCCGCAGTAGCAGGCGGCTCCCGGCCACTCGTCCGGGCGAGGCCAGGGGAGCGGGTTGTGGCCCCACTCCCCGGCGATCGCGTTGGGGCCGGTGAGCGCGCGTCCGTCCACGACGATGCCGCCGCCCGTGCCCGTTCCCAGGATCACGCCGAACACGGTGCGCGCCCCGGCCCCGGCGCCGTCGCGCGCCTCCGAGAGGGCGAAGCAGTTCGCGTCGTTCGCGAAGCGGAGGGGCCGGTGGAGCAGACGCTCGAGATCCTGACGGAGCGGGCGCCCGTTGAGCCAGACGCTGTTGGCGTTCTTCACGAGGCCCGTGGCGGGCGACAGGGCCCCCGGCATCCCGATCCCGACCCGGCTGGGCTCGCCGCTCTCACGCTCGAGCCCCTCGACCAGTGTGGTGATGGTCGCCAGGGTCGCCGCGTAGCGGTCACGCGGGGTCGAGACGCGGCGCCGGCCGCATTCGCGCCCGTCCCGGTCGAGCGCGATGGCCTCGATCTTCGTGCCGCCGAGATCGACCCCGATGCGCATCGCGTCGCCGGGAGGCGGCCCCTCACTCCGTCGAGAGGGCCTGGCGCCTCGCGCGGTGGTAATCGGCCAGCGAGACGTTGGCCGCGGCGACCGTGTCGGCCTCCCCGAGGAGCTTGTCGAGGCCGCGGCCCGGAATCGCGACGTACAGCTCGTCGTCTCCCAGATCCGTGTAGACGCGGTTGCCGACGCAGCCCGTGCTTGCCAGCATGCCGTGGGCGAGCGCGGCGGGCAGCGCCATGCACGTCGGCCGCCCCATGACGGGCGCCTGCGCCTGGACGCCGGCCCGGATACCCGCCTCCAAGAGGCGCATCAGCGGGCCGGGGCGCCCGGCGACCAGCACCACGTCGGGATCGACGGGCGTGTCGCCGAGCGGCGCGTAGACGATCGCGCCGGGCGTCTTGGGCAGGCGCGGGATGCCGGGCACCTCCTCCATCCGGACGTAGCCCAGACCCGTCATGAAGCCGAGCGTCTGGGTGAGCTCCTCCGCCCGATCGGGCGGGAGGGGAATGTTGTGCGTGTGGCTGCCGATGGCGCAGTTGTAGTGATCGCTCGGGACCGTGTAGAACGTGCGGCCGCCGGCCGCCAGCCGCCAGTAGCTGCAGCTCGAGGGCTCGCTCCCGGAGAACGGGGCGACTCCCGCCGGCGGCGCATCGCGGAAGGCGATCGCGATCGGGCGCCGCCTGAGTGTGAACGTCTCGCGGAGCCGGTCCTCGATGCGGCGATAGTCCGTCATCCTGCGGTCCCTCCGGCGCCGGCGACTCGCGGCGCCTCTCTCGGGGTCTGGCCGACGTCGGTCACGCGTATGCGTCCTTGGCGCGCCGCCAGCGGGCCAGCTGGACGAGGACGCCGAGCAAGGCGAGCCCTCCCCCCACCAGGCAGGCGGCCGGCACTCCCGCGCCCTCCGCGACCGAGCCGATGAGCGAGGCGCCGACCGGTGTCGCGCCGGCGAAGACCATCATGTAGACGCCCATGACGCGGCCCCGGAGGTCGTCCGGCACCGTCATCTGGACGATCGTGTTGCAGCCGTTCTGGAACACGATCTGCAGCGCCCCGACCACGAACAGGACGAGCGCGGCCAGGGCCAGATCCCGCACGAACGCCAGGCTCAGGATCCCGACGGCCACGCCGAGCCCCGGGATGACCACGGCCGCCAGCGGGGGCCGCGTGTAGCCGAGGGTCGTGCCGATGACGGCGCCGACGACGGCCCCGGCCCCCAGGGAGGCCATGAGCAGGCCGAACACGCGCACCCCTTCGTGCAGCACCTCCCGGGCGAACAGGGGCACGAGGACGCCGTGGTTCATGGCGAAGGTGCTGACCGCGAACACGAGACCCAGGATCAGGGCGACCAGCGGCGTTCGCGTCGCGTAGCGAACGCCATCCGCGAGCTCCTCGCGGATGGTGGTGCCGCGTCGCGGGCGGGGATCGGATCCCGCCCGGACGATGGCCAGGGTCAGCAACACGGCCAGGAAGGACAGCGCGTTCAGCAGGAACGCGACCGCGGTGCCGTAGCGCGCGATGAGGAGGCCGCCGAGGGCGGGGCCCATGACCCGGGCGGTGTTGAAGGAGGCCGAGTTGAGCGCGATGGCGTTCAGGAGGTCCTCCCGACCGACCATCTCGACGAGGAAGGACTGCCGGGTGGGCATGTCGAGCGCGTTCACCAGGCCGATCGCGCCGGCGAGCGCCGCGACGTGCCAGTAGCGGATCCACCCGGTCCATACCAGGCCGGCGAGGACCAGGGCCGGCAGCATCAAGGCCATCTGCGTGGAGAGGAGGAGACGACGCTTCGGGGTCCGGTCGACGACGACGCCGGCCACGGCCGCGAAGAGCAGGAGCGGGCCGAACTGAAGCGCGCTCACCAGGCCCAGGCGGAAGGGCGAGCCGGTGAGCTCGAGAACGAGCCACGAGAGTCCGACGGACTGCATCCAGCTGCCCACCGACGACACGGCCTGGCCCATCCAGAACAGCCGGAAGTCCCGGTGGTTCAGTGCGCGGAGGGCGGTGGGGAACCGCATCAGGGGCGGCCGACGCCCCGGACGCCGAGGGTGCCGAGCGGCCGGCGCGCCGCCCTCACCTCACGCGCGTCGTCCGGCGACAGCGCCCGCCCCGACGAGCCCCGCGTGCCGGTGGGCGGCTTCGATCAGCGCGTCCACGGCCTCGACCGGGGTGTCCCACGCGCAGGCGATCCGGATCACCCCGTCCCGCGGCGCTCCGCGGCGGGAGAAGCTGTATCCGTCGGCCACCAGGCCGTCCCACACGGGCTTCGGGAGGGCGGTCAGCACGAAGTTGATCTCGGTCGGATGCGGGAACCCGACTCCGGGGATCTCGGCGAGCCCCTCGCGCACGCGCGTGGCCATGGCGTTCGCATGGCGGGCGTTCCGGAGCCAGAGGTCGTCCTCCAGGAAGGCGACCAGCTGGGCGGACAGGAAGCGCATCTTCGAGTAGAGGTGCCCGGCGCGCCGGCGCCGATAGCGCATCGTCTCGGCGAGCGCGCGATTGAAGAAGACGACGGCCTCGGCACAGAGCGCGCCGTTCTTGGTGGCCCCGAACGACAGGAGGTCGACGCCGGCCTGCCAGGTGAGCTCGGCCGGCGTGCAGCCGAGCCGCGCGACGGCGTTGGCGAAGCGGGCGCCGTCCATGTGGACCAGGAGGTTCCGCGCGTGGGCGGCCGCCGCCAGCTCGCGCACCTCGCGCAGCGTGTAGACCGTGCCGGCCTCGGTGCCCTGCGTGAGGCTGATCGCGCGCCCCGGCACGTCGGCGGCCCGCAGCGCGCCCGCCTCGATCGCCTCGATCAGCGTCGCCGCCGGGATGCGCCCGTCGACCGTCGGGAGGGGAACGCTCCGCGCGTTGCCGCCCGACCAGAACTCGGCGCCGCCGCACTCGCTCGAGTGGAGGTGCGAGACGTCCGCGCAGTAGATGCCGCCGTAGGGCACGGCGAGGATCGAGGCGCAGAGGCCGTTCGCCACCGTGCCGGTCCCGACGGGGTACACGTCGACATCCGTCTCGAAGAGCTCCGCCATCCGCCGCTCGAGCCGCTGGGTGTAGGGATCGCCGCCGTACGGGGCGGTGTCGTCCGCGTTCGATTCGACGATCGCGCGCAGGATCTCCGGGGCGGCGCCCGAGACGTTGTCGCTGTAGAAGTTCCGCTTCACGACGGTCCTCCAGCATTGCAGGTGTGACGAGGTGTCGGAGCGCCGCCCGCCGCGGCGAGAGAGCGTGACAGGGCGGCGGGGAGTGCTCATCGCGCGTCGCTTCGCATGATAGGGGAACCATCGGACCCCCGCAACGGCGGGGGTCGCCCGGCGCGGTCCAACGCGGCCGGCGCCGCCGTCAGGGCGTGGGACTGTCCGGGACGCCGAGTCGGCCCACGCCGGGAAGCTTCAGCGCGGGGCGGTTCCAGTCGAGTCCGAAGGTCAGGCCGAGGAGGTTCAGCTCGAGCCCCTCTTCCCATCCCACGAGCACGCCGGCGAGGCCCAGGAGCGAGACCTGGAGCCCGGTGCCGCTGGGGGCCATGCCGACCGGAGCGCCGCCGGGGAGGAAGTCCTTGCCGACGGCCGTCGGCGGGAGGTCGAGCCTGAGCTCCGGCACGGCGCGCGCGACGAAGGCGGTGAACGTGTTGCTGTTCGGCCCCGGCCACGTGCGATAGGTGGAGGGGTAGGGGTACTCGCGCGCGGCGGCCTCGACGCGGTCGATCAGGAGGTCGACGCCGTCGCCCGCGCAGGTCGACCAGGAGGTCCGGCCGGCTTCCGAACCAGTAGTTGTCCGGGCCCGTCCGGTTCACGCGCACGGCCGGCGCGCCGCGATCGACGCCCCAGCCGATGACCTCGTAGCGCGTGTAGGCGGGCGCGTCGCTCGCGCTTCAGCACGATCCAGGTATGGACGCCGAGCACGCCCTTCCACCCGACGGTGCGCGCCGCGTAGACCTGGATCACCGCCTCCGCCGTCGTCGCGGGATCGGGCGCCTGCCCGGAGGAGTCCCGCCGCGCATCCCGCCAGTTCGGATCCCGCGCGAGCGTCGAGCAGCCGATCAGCAGCAGGACGAAGCAGCGGGGTCAGGCCTCGACTTCTAAACAATCCGCTCGAGCCCCGTTCGGGCCGGCTCCCGGCCGTCAGCGGCAGACCTGGATCGCGGCGAATTGTATGGAAGTCAAGGCCTGACCCCGTCAGGCGAGCGCTTTGCGGATGGTGCCGTGGTGGTCCTGGGCGTGGCCGGTCAGGACGCTTCTCGACCACCTGCGCCACGCTCAGCGTGCCCATGGGGAACGCCACGGTCCGATCCAGCTCGGCGTCTCCGAAGGCACGCACGGTCGCGACGGCCGCCGCGCCGTTCTGGCGGAGGAGCGCGAGCGTCTCGGCCTTCGTGCAGTGCGCGTGCTGGGCGGCGTGGGCCGCGTTCCCCTGGTGGATCATGTCCATCGTGATGTTGGGGACCGACTGGCCGTGCGCGATGGCCTTGGCGAGGCCCGAGACCGTCTTGTGGCTCTCGGCCACGTGATGGGCGACGACGCCGACGCTCCGGCCGTCGCCGGGCGTCTTGGCGTGCCACTGGGCGTCCGACAGCCCCTCGATCGTCGCTGATGAGATCGTGGTTCGCCTGCTCGAGCTGCTGGGCCAGATTCCGCGCGCGCTCACTCATGGGCATTCCTCCCGTGGCCGATCAAGCCGCGATTTGGGGCGTGCACACCCACGGGTCATATACACGCGCCGTTCCGCGCCGTCAACGGCGGCCGGCCCACCGACCGGCGCGGCGACGCGTCGGCCCGATCCCGATGGTATCCTCCTCCTCCGAGGAACGTCACCGACGTCGACCGGCGCCCGGCGCCGTCCCGCGGAAAGGGGAGCCACGTGAACAGCCACCGCCTGCCCAGGACCGTCGTCCCGAGCCGCTACGACCTTCGGCTCGAGCCAGACCTCGACACCGCCACCTATACGGGCGAAGAGGCCATCCAGGTCGAGATCCGGGACGAGGTGGACGAGGTCCAGCTGAACGCGGTGGAGCTGACGGTGACGCACGTGCTCGCGGAGGGACCGGACGGCGCCCGCATCGAGGGAACGACGTCCCTCGACCCGGAGAGCGACCGTCTCCACCTGCGCTTCCCGCGGGCCCTTCACCCCGGCGAGTGGACGCTCCGCCTGTCGTTCCGCGGCATCCTCAACGACCAGCTCCACGGCTTCTATCGCAGCACCTTCAAGGACGCCGAGGGGCGGACCCACGTGATGGCCGCGACCCAGTTCGAGGCGGTCGACGCCCGGCGCGCGTTCCCGTGCTGGGACGAGCCCGCGTTCAAGGCGGTGTTCGGCGTGACCCTCGTCGTGCCCGAGGGCTACGCGGCCATCTCGAACACGGCGCCGGTCCGCGAGGAGCCGGCGGGCCCCGGCAAGCGGGCGGTGACGTTCGCCGACACCATCCGCATGTCGACGTACCTCGTGGCGTTCATCGTCGGGGAGCTCGCGTCGACCGAGCCGGTGATGGTCGGCAAGACGCCGGTCCGGGTCTGGAGCGTGCCGGAGAAGGTGCACCTGGCGGAGTACGCCCGCACGGCCGGGGCGTTCTGCCTGGACTTCTTCGAGCGCTACTACGGCATCCCGTACCCCGGCGACAAGATGGACTTGCTGGCGATCCCCGACTTCGCGTCGGGCGCGATGGAGAACCTCGGCGCCATCACCTTCCGCGAGACCGCCCTCCTGGTGGACGAGTCGGCCGCGTCGCACGGCGAGCTCGAGCGAGTGGCCGACGTGGTCGCCCACGAGGTCGCGCACATGTGGTTCGGCGACCTGGTCACGATGGTCTGGTGGAACGGCATCTGGCTCAACGAGGCGTTCGCCACCTTCATGGAGATGCTGGCGGTCGACGCCTGGAAGCCCGAGTGGCAGCGCTGGGTCAGCTTCGGCGTGTCCCGCGCGGCGGCGATGGGCATCGACGGGCTCCACTCCAGCCGGCCCATCGAGTACGACGTCCGCGCGCCGCGGGACTGCGAGGCGATGTTCGACCTCCTCACCTACGAGAAGGGCGCCTCCGTCCTGCGGATGCTGGAGCAGCACATCGGGCCGGACACCTTCCGGGAGGGCGTGCGCCTCTATCTCCGCTGGCACGAGTACGAGAACGCGGAGACCACCGACCTCTGGAAGGCGCTCGGCGAGGCGTCCGGGCAGCCGATCCCCGAGGTCATGGACGGCTGGGTCTTCCATCCCGGCTACCCGCTCGTGAGCGCGCGGGCCGAGGGCGCGCGTCTGGTCCTCTCCCAGCGCCGATTCACGTACCTCGACGAGCCCGCCCCCGAGGGAACCGACGAGCCCCCGCAGCTCTGGCGCGTCCCGGTGACGGTGCGCGCATCCGTGGCGGGCCAGATCGTGGAGCGAAAGCTCCTCCTCGCCGCCGCCGAGGACGACCTCGCGCTGCCCGGACCGCCGGAATGGGCGGTGGTGAACGCGGGAGGCCACGGGTTCTACCGGGTCGGGTACGCCCCCGCGCTGCTCGACCGGCTGACGGGCAGCCTGGCCTCGCTCGCCGCGATCGAGCGCTTCAACCTGGTGGCGGACTCCTTCGCTCAGGCGCAGGCGGGCCTCGTCCCTGCGGAGACGTTCCTCGACCTGACCGCGCGCTTCCGGGACGAGGGCGACCGCAACGTGTGGGCCGCGATCCTCGGGGGGCTGGCCTACGTCAACCGGACGATCGACGACGAGGCGCGCGAGTCCCTCGAGGCGTTCGTGCGGGAGCGCGTCGGGCCGGCCGCCCGGCGGCTCGGATGGGCGCCGCGCCCCGGCGAGGACGAGCTGACGCGGCAGCTTCGCGGGGACCTCCTGCGGGCCGTCGGCGTCCTGGGCGACGACCATCAGATCCAGGCCGAGGCGACGGAGCTCTATGCGCGTTACCGCGTCGACGAGCGCGCCGTCGACCCGAACGTGCTGCCCGCGGTGATCGCCATCATGGCGCGGGCCGGAGGGGAGGCGGAGTACGCGGAGTTCCTCGAGCGATTCCGGCACGCCCGGAGCCCTCAGGAGGAGCAGCGTTACCTCTACGCGCTGACCGCGTTTCGCCAGCCCGAGCAGATCACGGAGACCCTCCAGCGGACCGTGGACGGCGAGATCCGGAGCCAGGACGCGCCCTTCGTGGTCCGCGGGATGCTCGCGAGCGTCTGGGCCCGGGGCCTGGCGTGGGAGTTCGTCAAGGGTCACTGGGAGACGATGCGGCGCCTCTATCCGCCGAGCGCCTTCCGCCGGGTCTTCGACGGCGTGAGCGCCCTCGTCACCCCGGAGTGGGAGGCCGAGGTCCGGGCCTTCTTCCCGGCCCACGGCATCGAGCTCGGCGGGAAGATCCTCCAGCAGTACCTGGAGCAGCTCCGGGTCGGTGTTCGGTTCCGCGAGCGCGAGGCGGCCCGTATCGCCGCGTACCTTGGCCGCCAGCGCGGCTGAGACCGCCCGCGCCGTCGTCATCGGCGGCGGCATCGTCGGCGCCAGCGTGCTCTACCACCTCGCGCGCGCGGGGTGGACCGACGCCGTGCTGCTCGAGCGGGCCGAGCTGGCGTCGGGCTCGACGTGGCACGCGGCCGGCAACACGCCGCACTTCAACACGAGCCTGAACCTCTCGCGGATCCACCTCGCCAGCACGGACCTCTACCAGCGGCTCGAGGCGGAGACGGGGCAGGCGGTCGGGTTCCACCGGCCGGGGAGCCTCCGGCTCGCCTCGGTGCCGGACCGGATGGACGAGTACCGGCGCCACCGGGGCAAGGCGCGGACGATCGGCCTCCCGTTCGAGGTGGTCGGACCGGAGGAGATCCGCCGGCTCCACCCGCTCGTCGAGACGCGCGGCCTCCTGGGCGCGGCGTGGAACCCGGAGGACGGTCACGTCGACCCGACGAGCGTGACGCAGGCCCTGGTCAAGGGCGCCCGCGATCGGGGCGCTCGGGTCCGCCGGCGCACCCGGGTGACGGGGCTCGCGCGGACCCCGAGCGGCGAGTGGCGGGTCGTCACCGACCAGGGGGAGATCCTCGCCGAGGTCGTCGTCAACGCGGCCGGCACGTGGGCGCGCGAGGTGGGGCGGCTGGCCGGGCTCGACCTCCCGATCGTGCCGATGGAGCACCAGTACCTCGTGACGGAGGCGATTCCCGAGATCGCGGCGCTCGGCCGCGAGCTGCCGCTCCTCCGGGAGCCCGACGTCTCGTACTACCTCCGGCAGGAGGCGCAGGGCCTTCTCCTGGGCCCCTACGAGCGCGACGCCAGGCCGTTCGGCGTCGGCGGGATCCCGCCCGGCTTCGGCGCCGACCTCCTGCCGCCGGATCCCGAGCGACTCCGCGCCATCGTCGAGGGCGCGATGGCCCGGGTGCCCGCGCTCGCCCGGGCCGGCGTCGCGCGGATCGTCGAACGGCCCGATCACCTACACGCCGGACGGGAATCCGCTCCTCGGGCCGGCGTTCGGCCTCCCGGGCCTCTGGCTCGCGTGCGGATTCAGCTTCGGGATCACGCAGGCGGGCGGGGCAGGGCAGTACCTGGCCGAGTGGATCGTGGAAGGGCAGCCGTCCATCGATCTCTGGGAGCTGGACCCGCGGCGCTACGGCGCCTATGCGACCGAGCGTTACGCGGTCGCCCGCTGCATCGACATCTACGAGGACGAGTACGCGATCGTGTATCCGCAGGACGACCGCCGGCCCGGGCGCCCGGCGCGGACGAGCCCGCTCTACGACCGCTTCCGCGAGGCGGGCGCGGTCTTCGGCGTCCGGAACGGCTGGGAGCGGCCGTACTGGTTCGCGCCCGCCGGGACGGAGCCGCGCGACCGGCCGAGCTTCCGCCGGACCAACTGGTTCGACGCGGTCGGCAAGGAAGCGCGCGCGGTCCGCGAGCGGGCGGGGCTCCTGGAGCTCTCGAGCTTCTCGAAGTACGAGGTCCACGGCCCGGGCGCGGAAGCGTTCCTCGACCGGCTCTGCGCGAACCGGCTGCCGCGCCTCGGCCGGATCGCGCTCTCCCCGCTCCTCACGGCGCGGGGCACGATCGAGTGCGACGCGACCGTGACGCGGCTCGCGCCCGAGCGCTTCCTCGTCCTGAGCGCCGCGGTCGCCGAGCTGCACGACCTCGACTGGCTCCGCCGCCACGCGCCGGCGGACGGGAGCGTCACGATCGAGAACGTGACGGCCCGCTGGGGCGTCCTGATCCTGGCCGGACCGCGGGCGCGGGACGTCCTCGGCCGGATCACGGATGCCGACCTGTCGAACGCGGCCTTCCCGTGGTTCGCCGCGCACGAGATTCAGGTGGGCTCCACGCCGGTGCGCGCGCTCCGGATCAACTTCGTGGGCGAGCTCGGCTGGGAGCTCCATCACCCCGTGGAGTACCAGGTCGGGCTCTACGAGGCGATCAAGGGCGCCGGCGAGGACGTGGGCCTGGTCGACTTCGGGCTCCGGGCGATGGACTCGCTCAGACTCGAGAAGGCGTACCGCGCGTGGGGCGCGGACATCAACACCGAGGTGACGCCGCTCGAGGCCGGCCTCGAGCGCTTCGTGGCGTTCGACAAGGGAGACTTCATCGGCCGCGACGCCCTGCTCCGGCAGAGGCATGACGGCGTGCGAAAGCGCCTCGCAACGCTCGAGGTCGACGCCGCCGACGCCGACTGCTGGGGGAACGAGGCGGTCTGGGCCGGTGACCGCATCGTCGGGATCACGACGTCGGGCGGCTACGCGTACTGGCTCGATCGAAGCCTGGCCGTGGCCTACGTCGATGCCGAGGTCGCGGTGCCCGGCACGAGCCTGGCCGTCGAGATCCTGGGCGACCGCCGCCGGGCGATGGTGCTCGCCGAGCCTCCGTTCGACCCGGAGAACCGCCGGCCGCGTAGCTGACCCCTCCTGCCGGCCGGGATGCTCCTCGCCGGCCACACCGCGCCGGGACTGCCCCAGCGCCACCAGAGAGGAACGTCCATGACCGCAATCGAGATGTATCGGAGTCTCTTGCGCACGGTGCACCAGTTCCTGGAGGGCACGATGGCGGGCCTCACCGCGGAGCAGACGATCTGGGATCCTCCCGGGCAGGCATTCAGCATCGCCGCGAACTACGTCCACGTCGTGGGCAGCGAGGACATGTGGATCCAGCAGGTCCTCCGCGGACGCGAGCTGCTGGCGACGACCACCTGGGCAGGTCGAACGGGTGTGAGCGAGATGCCCCCGCTCGGGCCCGGGGGCGATCTCAAGGCGTGGAGCCGGCGGGCCGAGGTCGACCTGCCCGTTCTCCAGCGCTACGGGCAGGCGGTCTATGCGGCGACCGACGACTACCTCGCCGCCCTGGCGCCGGAGGCGCTCACGCGTCCCTTGGACCTCCGCGCGCTGGGGCTGGGCGAGCAGTCGGTCCTGTTCGCGCTGACGGCGCTGCTCGGCAACGCGGCGATGCACTGCGGGGAGATCTCCTGTCTGAAGGGCCTGCAGGGACTCAAGGGCTACCCGGTCTGACCGCCGCATCCCGCAGGAGATCCCGCTCAGCGGCCACGAAAATCGGGCTTGACCTGAAAAGAACGACCGTACTATTATCGCGTCATGTCGAAGGGCGCCGCGACCCGTCGAGCGATTCTGGACCATGCTCTCGGGGTCGCCACCAAGGAGGGCCTGGAAGGGCTCACGATCGGGCGCCTGGCCCAGGATCTCCGGCTGTCGAAGAGCGGGCTCTTCGCGCACTTTCGCGGCAAGGAGGAGCTGCTCCTCCAGGTGCTCGAGACGGCGCGCGCGCGGTTCATCGAGCAGGTGGTGAGGCCGGGGCTGGCCGCGCCCCGAGGGGAGCCGCGCCTTCGAGCCCTGTTCGAGAGCTGGCTCGCATGGGAGCGATCCTCGGCGCTCCCCGGTGGCTGTCCCTTCATCGCCGCGGGCGTGGAGCTGGACGATCGGCCGGGCCCCGCGCGTGACTACATCGTGCAGGCCCAGAAGGACTGGCTCGAGGTGATCGCGAACTCCGCGCGGACCGCGGTGCAGGAAGGGCAGTTCGACGCCGCGTTCGATCCGGAGCAGTTCGCCTACGAGGTCCACGGCGCCATGCTCTCGTACCACCACCTGGCTCGCCTCCTGCGCGACCCGAAGGCCGAGGCGCGCGTCCGCCAAGCCTTCGAGTCCCTGCTCGCGCGCTCCCGGCGCTCGAGCGCGACCGCCCGCTAACCCGGAAGGAGATCAAGAGATGTCGACGTCGACCGCCGCGCGGACACTAAACAGCACGATCGTTCGGTCTATCCGGCCGCCGCTGTCTCTTCGGCTGCTGGGCGCCGCTGAGCCATCTGGCGCCGTCCGCTGCCAGCTGGGCGGCGGAGCGCCTGTTCCTGACACCGCCTCGCTTCGACGCGCCCGCCCGGGAGCGCGATCTCCTCGCTCGGGCGCGCCCCGGTGCGATCCGGGTCGCCGGGCGCCGGATCGCGACGTGGACGTGGGGCGCGGGGCCGAGAGTCCTGCTCGTCCACGGCTGGGGCGGCCGGGGGAGTCAGCTCGGCGCGTTCGTCGACCCCCTCGTGGCGCACGGCTTCTCGGTCGCGTGGTTCGACGGCCCTGCCCATGGCGCCTCGGACGGGCGCTCCACGACGATCCCGGAGCTGGCGGAGGCCCTCGGGGCGGTCGCGGACGCTCTCGGGCCGGTGCAGGGGATCATCGCCCACTCGGGGGGCGGCGTCGTCAGTGGATGGAGCATTCGCCGCCGGCTGCTCGAGGGCTTCGTCGACCTGCCGAAGGCCGTCGCCCTCGTGGCACCTCCCGCGGACTTCCGTGGCCACTTCGAGCGCTTCGCGCGGGCGTGCGGTCTGTCACCGTCCGCGCGGGCCCGGCTCGAGCGGCGACTGGAGGCGCGGGTCGGTCTAGCGCCGGAGGCGCTCGACCTGTCGCGCTTCGCCGGCGACCTCCCCGTGGACGCCCTCGTGGTGCACGATCGGGAGGACGCGGAGGTGCGCTGGGCGGAGGGCGCGGCGATCGCCGCGGCCTGGCCGGGCGCCGAGCTCTTGACGACGCGCGGGCTCGGGCATCGCCGCATCCTTCGGGACCCCGCCGTCGTCGCTCACGTCATCGGCTTCCTCGCGGCGCGCCTCGCGCAGGAGGGCAGTCTGACGGAGCCGCCAGCCGCGCTCGCCACGCTTTGCTGAGCTACCGAGAGGCATGAGCTAGTGCGCGGCGGATGCGCGCGACGGCGCGCGCATCCGCCCGCGGGCCCTACTTCGCGGGTGCTCCCACCGCGACATCGAACGTCGCGTCGAGGCCCGCCGTGCGCCCGCCCCCCATGTCAATCGACGGCTTCTTCGTCTTGATCGAGCCGACGAGGCGCGGCGTCGTCGACTTGAGATTGAGGACGTACTCGTCGCTCCCGATCATGAACGTGTTGTTCTGACCGCCCATGAGGAATTCCTCGGTCAGGAGGGTGCCCTTGGGACCGATCGTGAACGTGAACCCCGAGAGCTTCTTGCCGAAGTGCTGGCTCTTCCAGGCGCCTTCGAAGATGCCCGGCACGTAGCTCTGGCCGGCGCCAATGCGGGTGTCGGTCGCGAACTCCTTCGCGTCGGCGGGCTTGTCGGAAAGCAGGACGGAGATCATCTGCCCGTTGGGGCCTTGTAGCCGACGGCCGTCGCATTCGTGACCGTCACCTTGGTCTTGCCGACCGTCACGGTGCCTTGGGCCTTCGAGGCCTGGCCCAGGGCAGTCGTGGTCAAGCCGAGCGCGATGAGGCCATCGCGAGTGTCCAGACCGACACGTTCCGTCGCACCATGAGCATCGTCTTCCTCTTTCCTCTCTGGTTTCCGTCCTTCGTCCATCGAAGCCCGCTCGCGGTCGATCTCGCCCCTCCCAGTGCGCGTTCGGTCTAGGCGCCGGCGCGCGGCGGATGCGCGCGGACGGCCGCCTCGTTCACCTCGGTGCCCCATCCGGGGCCCGTCGGGAGGAGCAGGTGCCCGGCGTCGATCCGCGGGGTCCGGGTGACCAGCTCGTCCTGCCACGGCACGGTGTCGGGGTCGATCTCCATGATCCGGAGGTTCGGGACGACGGCCGCGAAGTGGGCGCTCATCATCGTCGCCAGGTGCCCGTAGAAGTTGTGGGGCGCCACGTTGACCTCGTAGGCGTCGGCCATCGAGGCGATCTTCGCGGACTCGGCGATCCCGTTCCACGGGACGTCCACGATCGCCACGTCCAGCGCGTCCTCCTCGAAGAACGGGCGGTACTCGCGGCGGCCGAAGAGGCACTCCCCGGAGGCCACCGGGATCTCGCTGTGGTCCCGGACGTAGCGGAGCGCGCGCGGGGAGCGCGTGTCGATCTCCACCCACAGGATGTCGAAGGGCGCGATCGCCCGGGCGACCTTCAGGAAGCCCTCCGTCTTGTAGTTGAAGTTGAGGTCGACCAGGATGTCGACGTCGGGCCCGGCGCCCTCGCGGAAGGCCGCCAGCTGGTCGCGCGCCGCCTGAAGGACGTGCCGGTCGGGATTGAGCTCGGGGAAGCTCTCACCCCGGGCGAAGCCCGGGACGTGGGCGCGCGGGTTCTCGCCGAGCAAGAGCACGTTCGTCTTGAGCGCCGTGTAGCCGCGGGCCACCACCTCGCGTCCCATCCGGACCACGTCGTCCAGGGTGCGAACGGGCGGGAGCGCCATCTCCTTCCAGCGGCTCACGCGATAGGTCGCGCAGTGGGACCAGTAGAGCCGGATCCGATCCCGGACCGGCCCGCCGAGGAGCTCGTAGACCGGGATGCCGAGGGCGCGCGCCTTCACGTCGACGAGCGCGTTCTCGATCGCGCCGATGGCCTGCTGGACGACGCCGCCCGCGGCGGTCCGGCGGAGCGCCTGCATGAGCGCGACCTGCGCCTCGTGGGCGCGCGGGTCCTTGCCGACGAGGACGGGCGCCAGGCGGTGGATCAGCGCCGTGAGACCCGGCCCGCCGAACGACTCGTTGTACTCGCTCCAGCCGACGAGCCCGCCGTCGGTGGTGAGCTTGACGAAGTCGAAGGTGCGCCAGCCCCCGTCCGCGTGCAGAGTCTCCAGCGTGGCGATCCGCATAGGCCGCCCAGTATACTGCGACCGATGGCAACCATCGCGACGATCCGGACGATGTGCCCCATGAACTGCCACCCGACGCTCTGCGGCATGCTCGTCGACGTCGAGGACGGGCGCCTCCTCGGCGTCCGGGGCGATCCGGACAACCCGGACAGCCGGGGCTTCCTGTGCGTCCGGGGCCAGGCGTCGCGCGAGATCCTCGACAATCCCCGCCGGCTCCTGCATCCGCTGATCCGCGCGCGCCGGGAGGACGCGGCCTGGCGCCGGGCGACCTGGGACGAGGCCCTCGACCTGGTGGCGGACCGGATGCGCGCGGCCGGCCGGGAGGCGGTCGGCCTCTGGTCGGGGCACGGGCTCTTCGCGAACAACTACGGCACGCGGGTCGGCTCCCACCTCCTCCGGCGCTTCGCGAACCTCTGGGGCTGCCAGTGGTGGCACCCCTCGATGATCTGCTGGGGGCTCGGCGGCTTCGGCCTCGGGCTGACGGGGGTCCTCGAGGCGAACACGAAGGAGGACATGGGCCGCCACGCGAGCCTGATCGTCCTCTGGGGCGCGAACCTCGCCAGCCAGCCCAACACCGGCCCCCACCTGACCGCGGCCCGCCGCCGCGGGGCGCGCGTCGTCACGATCGACGTGCGGGAGACCGAGGCCGCCGCGCAGTCGGACGACGTGATCCTGATCCGACCGGGGACCGACGCCGCGCTGGCGCTCGCGATGATGTCGGTCATCATCGGGGAAGGGCTCCACGACGCCGCGTTCGTGGCGGGCCACACGGTCGGCTTCGACGCGCTGGCCGCGCACGTACGGGACCGCGGGCCCGACTGGGCCGCGCCCATCACCGGGGTCCCCGCCGAGCGCATCGCCGAGTTGGCCCGCCGCTACGCGACGACGCGGCCCGCGATGATCCTCCTCGGCGGGAGCTCGATGCACAAGGGCGGGAGCGGCTGGCAGGCGGCGCGCGCGGTGAGCTGTCTCCCGGCGGTCGCCGGGCACCTCGGCGTGCCGGGCGGCGGGCTCGGGCCCCGGCACGGGGCGGCGAGCCACGGCCAGGCGCTCGCCGACATCTCGCTCCCCGAGCGTCGGCCGCCGGGCACCTACGTCCCGAACCAGATGCCCCGCGTCACCGAGTCGCTCGTCGACGGGCGCGTCCGGGTGCTCCTCCTCTTCGGGACGAACATGCTGTCCTCGTACGCCGACGCGGAGCGCGTGGCCGAAGGCCTCGCGCGGGCCGACCTCGTAGTGAGCCACGACCTCTTCTGGAACGACACGGCGCGGCGTTTCGCCGACGTCGTCCTGCCGGGGACGTCGTGGCTCGAGGAGCTCGGGTGCAAGAGCACGAACACGCATCTCTACCTCATGCCCAAGGTGCTGGAGGCTCCCGGCGAGACGCGGCCGGCCGCGTGGATCCTTCGGGAGCTGGCACAGCGACTCGGGCTCGAGGACTTCTATCCGTGGGCCGACGACGCGGGGCCGCTCGACGCGATCCTCGACCACCCGGCGACGGGCCACGCGACGGTGGCCGCCCTCCGGGCCGAGGGCGGGATCCGCGCGCTGCGGATCTCGCACGTCGGTCATCCGACCCACGTCTACCCGACGCCCTCGGGCAAGGTCGAGCTCTACTCGGCGCGCGCGGCGGCGCTCGGGCTCCCCCCGTTACCGGTCCACGAGCCCGCGCCCCCGTCGCCCTATCCGCTCGCGTTCCGCCAGGGCCGGACGCTGACCCAGTTCCACGGCTTCTACGACCACGGGCAGGCCCTGCCGACGCTCGCCCGCCTCGACCCCGAGCCGCGCCTCTGGATCGCCCCGTCCGACGCCGCCCGGCGCGGTCTCGCCGACGGGGCGGCGATCCGCGTGTTCAACGACCGTGGGGCCTTCCTCGCCAAGGCGCAGGTGACCGCGCGGGTGCCCGCCGGGACGGTGTGGATGCGCGACGGCTGGAGCGGCCTGAACGCGGTCACGTCGGGCGCGCCGGTCGTCCCGGACGAGGCGGTCGATCTCTTTCCCTTCGCCGCCGGGCAGGCCGCGTTCGACGCCACGGTCGAGGTGGCCCCGGCGTGATGCGTCAGGGGCTGATCGCCCTTGCTCTTGCCACTCTGGTCGCGGCGGACGCGGAGGGGCAGATGCCCACCGACGTTCCGCGCGTGGGAGTCATCCATCTCGGCCGTGAGTTCCGGCCCTGGGTAGACGGACTGCGTCAGGGGCTTCGCGAGCTCGGGCTCGAGGAGGGGAAGCACCTGATCCTGGACATCCGGGAAACCAACGGCGATCTGAAGGCGGCCGAGCTGGCGGCGACGGACCTGGAACGGGGAAAGGTCGCCCTCATCTGCACCGTCGCGATGTCAGTCACGCTGGCGGCGAGGCGGGCGACCACACAGACGCCTCTTGTCTTCTTCGCCGGGACCGATCCGGTAGCGGCCGGGCTGGTGGAGGGATACGCGAAACCGGGGGGCGGCTGACCGGCGTGCACAATCGGCTGGTCGACCTGACCGGGAAGCGTCTGGAGATTCTGAAGGAGATGATCCCGAGACTCCGCCGTGTCGTCACCTTCTACGACCCGAGCAACCCGGTGACGAGCGAGAGCGCCCGCCGGGGCCGTGAGGTCGCCCAGCAGCTGGGCGTGCAGATCGTCGAGCGTCGGGTGAGCTCTCCGGAGGAGCTCCGTCTCGGTCTCCAGGGGCTCAAGCCGAGGGAGGTCGACGCCTTCATCATCACACCGGACGCCATCGTGGCGAGCCAGTCGCAGCTCATCATCGACGTGGCCAAGATTAAGCGCTTGCCGACAATGTTCCACGAGGTGAGCCGAGTCGCCAACGGGGCTCTGGCCAGCTACGGCTACAACTACCGCGAGGCGGGTCGCATGGCCGCGAAGTACGTGCAGCGGATCGTGGCCGGCGCGCATCCGGGCGACTTGCCGGTTGAGAACTACGACCGGGTCGAGCTCGCCCTGAACCTCCGCACCGCCCGGGATCTGGGGGTCACGATCCCACCGTCCGTCCGCGCCCGGGCGGACACGGTAATCGAGTAGCCTGGCCGAGCCCGCCGAGACCGTGGCAGCGCGGCGCCCCGCCCGCGCCGGCCGCGTGGCTCAGCGCCCCCGTCGGTCGACGCCGAGCACGCCGCCGCCCGCGAGGACGAGCGTGATCGTCGCGGCGAGGACGAGGAGCGTGTACTCGTAGCCGCCGGCGATGGCGACGCCCTTGGCCGGGTCCACCACGATGCCGGTCAGGAAGAACCCCTGCCGCAGGTGGTGCAGGAAGAACGCCGACGCCATGATCGGCAGCTGGGCCAGCGCGGCCCAGCGCGTCCAGAGGCCGAGGATCAGCAGGAGCCCGCCGATCGAGTGCGCGAGGATCAGGTACCAGGCGAGGGCCGGGCCGAGGGTTGATGGGTAGCCCATCCGGGCCGTGTAGCCGGCGGCGGCCTCGGGTCCGATGACCGCCAGCGCCAGGTAGCCGTGCATGACGAAGATCACGCCCAGGGTCACGCGGAGCACCATCAGCCCGAGCCCGTGAGAGAACCTCATGGCGTATTGCCTTCTGTGCCGCGCTATGCGGGGATCCGGGTGCCCCCGGGCTGCGCTAGCGCGGTGCGCAGGACGGCGCAGAGCGGGAGCGTCAGCAGCACCACGGCCGACGTCACCAGAAGAGTCGCCAGCACGCCGACGGCGTCGCCCAGCATCCCGTAGACGAGCGGCGCCGCCGCCGAGGCGCCGACGACGAGCGTGTAGTAGAGCCCGTAGGCGCGCGCGCGCCGCTCCGGCGCGACGAGATCCGCCACCGTCGCGTAGAGGGCGGACGATGTCCCGTTGAGCGCGATCCCGAGCGGGAGGAGCACCGCCAGCGCCACCGGCAGAGAGCCCAGCGCGACCAGGACGATGCCGAGCGCCGTCGCCAGCTCGGTGAGGACGACGGTGCGCACGATTCCGACCCGCTCCGCGACGAGACCGCAGACGAACTTGCCCGCCGCACCCCCCGCGAAGAGGACGGCGAGCGCCCCGCCGACCCCGGCCACCGTGAGACCCTTCTCGAGGAGCAGGAAGGGGAGGAAGGTGAGGAGCGCCGTGCGCGTGGCCGTGTCGACCATCCCGACCGCGGCGAGCGCCTGGAACCCGCGCGCGTCGCGAATCCCCCAGCCGCCGAGTGGGATCGACAGGCCCTCCGCCCCGCCGTTTGCGCCTCCGGCCTTGAGCCGTGCGAGCACGAGGGCGATGAGCGCGGCGCCGGCGAGGCCGAGGAGCGCGTAGACGCCGCTGGCGACGCGCCACCCGACCAAGGTCGCCGCCAGGGCGACCCCGGCCGGCACCGCGATCTTGCCGATGTCCCCCGCGAAGTTGTACGTCCCCAGCGCCGCCCGCCGCGGTCCGGTCTCGTAGGCGTGAGCGACCAGGGACGACGACAGTGGGTGCTGGACTCCGGAGCCGAGGCCTGACACGAGCAGGAGTCCCATGAGCAGGAGCATGCCGTCCGCCGACGTCGCCACCGCCAGGTACCCGAGCGCCGCGATCGCGGTCCCGACGGCCAGCAGGCGTCGTTCCCCCCAGCGCTCGGCGAGCAGCCCCGCGGGAATCTGGGACAGCGCCATCCCGCCGGTGTAGACGGCCTTGAGGACACCGACCTGCGTGAGCGTCAGGCGAAACTCGGTCGCCCAGATGGGGAGGAGCACGTACAGCGCGTCGGAGAAGCCGTCGTGGAGAACGTGCGTGAGGGCCGCCGTGAGGAGGACGGCCCGCGCCGCCGGGATCACCGTCGCGACCCCGGGCGCATGACGACGCGGGTGGCGGCGAAGCGTCCCGTTCGGCGCATCGGTGCCGACCGTACACCCGCCGCTCAGCGAGGGTCAAGAACGGGGCGCGCTCGCCCTCACCGACGCGCGGGCTCCCGGAGGCCGAGCACCGCGAGCACACGCAAGAGGCCGAGTGCGATGGCCATGCCCCATACCGCGCCGAAGCCCAGGCCGCGGTCCAGGAACGTGCCGTAGAGGGGTCCGCCGAGCGAGGCGGCGATCTGGCTTCCGGTGTTGACGAGCCCGATCGCCGTGCCCGGCCCGACGCTCCGGAATCGCTCGGAGGCGTAGACCACCTGCATCGGGATCGTCGCCGCCATGCTGGCACTGACCAGGAGCGCCGCGCCGACGGCCACCCACGGCTGGCCCGTGAGCAGAAGGACCGTGAACCCCACGACCGCGAGGACGCAGCCGATCAGCAGGACCGGCCGGCGCGCGGTCAAGCGGTCGGAGAGGATGCCGAAGACGGGGGAGAAGAGCGTCAGGCCGGTCACCACGATGCCGGTGGAGAGGCCCGCGCTCACGACCCCGAACCCGTGGACCTGCCGGAGGTACGTGGGCATCCAGGAGAGGACGGTGGTCTGGGCGAGCATGCCGGCGAACGCGACGCCGACGAGCAGGAGCCAGAAGTCGCGCTCGCGCGCCAGCCCGCGGATCGAAGCGGGACCGGCCCGCGCCGCCGGTCGCGCGGATCGGAGACCGAAGGCCACGACCACGGTCAGCACCGCGGCGGCGACGGGCAGTGCGAGGAACGCCGCCGTGAGACCGACCACGGCGAAGAGGGCGGGGAAGCCCAGCAGGGCGGCGAGCTGTCCCGTTCCGACGCCGGCTTCGGCGAACCCCATGGCCCGCCCGCGTCGGGCGGCGGGGAACGCCGCGAAGAGATAGGCGATGGTCGGCGTGTAGAGGCATCCGCCCGCGACCCCCATGAGGAGGCGCGCCAGGATGGCGACCGAGTGATTCTGGGTGACCGCGAAGGCCGCGGAGCCGGCGCCGCCCAGCGCCAGCCCGAGCAGCATCAGACGCCGGCTTCCGAACCGGTCGGTCAGGAGCCCGGCGGCGAGCTGGGAGAACCCGTAGGCGAGGGTGTAGGCGCCGATCACGTTCCCGACCCCGGCGTAGTCGGCGCCGTAGCGGTCGCGGAGCTCCTCGACCAGCGTGATCGGCCCGATCCGCATCGCGTTGTGGAGCGCGAGCACGCCGCACAGCACGAGGAGCACGGCCCACGAAGCGGACGCGCCGTGGCCGTCGCCGGGAGGCGCCGCCTCCTGGCCTCGCGCCATCGGCTCAGGCGCCCGGGGCCGGCTCGAGGCGCTGGTGGGCTCTCCGCGTCGGCCGCGATGCGCGCCCAGCCGTAGCGCATCGGGCGCAGCCGCACCGCGGCCCAGTCGGCGGCCTGGTCGGCATAGTGGGGACTGCCCGGATGCCCGGACGCCCCGAGGGGGACGATCCAGGCGCTCCGCTCCCAGTCGCCCAGGTCGAAGACGTAGCGCGCGACGGAGGTGAGCGTCAGCTCGTATCCCGCCGCCGCGACGAAATCCGCGGCCTGCACCGTGTCGCCGTCGCCGCCCGCCGGGAAGGAGGGCGGGTCGAGGAGGGCGGCGCTGTCGGGAAACGACGCGGAGAGAGGATGCGCCGGCCGGGTCACGTGGAGCCGGCCCCAGGTCCAGGCCGCCGGGTCCGGGCCGAGCGTCTCGCGGAGCGCGGCCGCGGCCCCCGCGAGCGCCCGGGCCATCGCGCTCGACCAGTCGTCTCCTGCCGCGAGGAGCGTCCGGTCGTCCTCGCGGATCCACTCGGCGAGCCGGCCCCGCAGGCGTGCCATGTGCGTGGTGGCCGCGCCGGGGATCGACGCGAAGGCGTCGCCGGCCAGGGGACCGAGCAGGGGACCCAGGAGGTCCCGGAGGAGCCGGGCGCGGAAGGCCGCGTAGAGCGTCGCGGCGGGGCTGTCCTGGTCCATCGCGCCGTCCCACTGGCGGAGGAGGGCGAGCGCGGCGCGAGAGCCCGCGTCGAGGGGCTCGATCCGGCGGGCCACCTCCACCAGGGCCCGCGCCGGGATCGAGACGCGGTCGGCGTGGATCGCCGCCATGTCGGCGACCGTCGCGTCGCGGAGGTCCCGGAGCCGGGCCACGATCCGCCGGGTCCGGAAGTCGGCCACGTAGTCGAGCCCGAGGTAGTGGGGATAGTCCGCATCCGCGATCCGGCTGTTCGCGGTGGCGATCCAGCCGGTCGCCGGGTCGCGCATCGCCGGCATCTCCTCGAACGGGATCGCGCCACGCCACTCGTGCGTGCCGTCCCACCCCGGCACCGGAAGCCAGGCGTTCGCGGCGGCCCGGACCGGGACCACGCCGCGCGTCCGGTAGCCGATCGCGCCGTGCACGTCGGCGAAGACCAGGTTGTTCCCGGGGTCGACCCACGGCCGCATCGCCGCCTCGAGCTCGTCGGCGGTCGCGGCCCGGAGCATCGGCACGAAGGCGTCGAACGTCCGGTTCACCTCGGCCGTCGCCGTGTAGCGGAGCGCCACCGCGTGTCCGCTCGCCGGGTCGCCCAGGACGACCGGGCCGTGGTGCGTCACCCACACCGGCACGTCGATCGGCGCGTGCCCGCGGACGAGAACGGTCTCACGTCGCACCTCGGCCTGCCGCCACTCGCCGCGGAACTCGTAGCGCGTCGGATCGGTGGGATCGAAGCGCTCGACGAAGACGTCCTGGTAGTCCGCCATCGCGTGCGTGACGCACCAGGCCACGTGGCGGTTGTGGCCGAAGTGGGGCAGGCCAGGGACCCCCGGGAACGAGAGCCCGATGGCGTCGAACTCGGGGCAGGCCAGGTGGTTCTGGTAGTAGCAGTTCGGGGTGTCGAGCGCCCGGTGAGGGTCGCCGGCGACGAGCGGCCGTCCCGAGGCCGTGCGCGTCCCGGAGAGCGCCCAGCTGTTGCTCCCCCCGATCCAGCTCGTGAGGGACGCGAGGGCCGCGTCGCTCCGGCCGAGCGCGTCCAGCGCGCCGGGCGCCGGACCGCGGTACTCGGCGCCGGGCGGGACGATCAGCATCGGATTGGGCGGGGTGCCCGGGCAGAGATAGGCGGCCAGCCGCGGGCCGACCTGCCGGACGAGGCGGGCGCGCCACAGCTTCATCTGCCAGGGGCCCATCTCCACGTGGCGGATCTTGAAGACGGCCAGGCTGTCCCACGGCGCCCACGGCTCGGGGCGAATGCCGAGCAGCTGGAACTCGACCGGCCAGGCCCGTGTCGTCTCGAGGAAGGCGTTGACGCCCGCCGCGTAGGCGTCGAGCATCGCTCGGGTCTCGGGACGCCGCGCCCGCGTAGTCCGCCCGAGCGCTCGGGCCGAGCCCGAGCCGGCGCGCCAGCACGTCCTGGGGGACGCCGGCCGCGCCGACCAGCTCCGCCCACCGGCCGTGCGCGCGGCGCCGGTCGTACTCCATGTGCCAGAGGCGGTCCTGCGCGTGGACGAACCCCTGGGCGAAGAACGCGTCGTGGAGGCTCGTCGCGCGCGCGTGCGGGACGCCGTCCGGATCGCGCCAGACGTCCACGGGACCGAGCAGGCCACCGAGCCGCTGCGGGCTCGTGACATCTGGAAGGGCGGTCGCGAGGTCGATCCGTCGAGCAGGCACCGCCGCCTACCGTGACGGCGAGCCCCCCGGCTGTCAAGGCGGGGTCACAGGCACACGGCGGAGCTGGCCGACTCGGAGTTGGTCCGGCACCGCCTACCTCCGGAGCTGATGGAGGCGGGCCGGACCCACCGAACCCCGATGGGACCCGTCGGAGTTCATGGGGGCCTCGTCGACCCCGCGTGGAGCGTGCTCGTGCTAGCCTGTCTCGCGCTGTAGGCGTTGTCGCACAGCGAAGCCAAGCAGTGGTGCCGGGCGCGGGGTGTGCCGCAACGGGCGCTGGCTCGGTGCGTGCTCACGCTAGGCCGTTCAGCGGCTTCGCGAAACTCCCCGAAGGAGGACAGCTATGCCTGGTCGCCAGCTGGTTGTCTTGCGATTTGCGCTCATCGTCGCCGTGATGCTCGGCATGTTCTGTGAGCCCCTCCCCGCCGCGGCGCAGACGCCGCAGAAGATCTTTCGCGTCGGTCACCTTGCGGCCCCGGGCCGGACGCCCGACGGCGCCCCGCCGCGTCCCCTCCGTGAAGCGTTGCGAGGACTCGGTTACGTGGAGGGCCAGAACATCGCGTACGAAGCCCGTTTTGCCGAGGGCCAGGTGGAGCGGCTGGCCGACTTGGCCGCAGAGCTCGTCCGGCTCAAGGTCGACGTCATCGTGGCGCAAGGAGGGGCAGCGACGGAGGCGGCAAGGCGGACCACCTCGACCATTCCGATCGTCATGGCGCCGGCTTCCGGGGACGCCGTAGCGGTCGGGTGGATCGCGACCCTCGCGCGCCCAGGTGCAAACGTCACCGGGTTGAGCGACGAAGCCATTCAGCTGAGCGCCAAGCGGATGGAGCTTCTGAGAGAAGCGGTGCCGCAGGCAGCCTTGATTGCGATCCTCTGGAACGAGAACGATCATGGCATGACGCTGCGCTATCGCGAGATCGAGAAAGCAGCGCGCACCCTCCGTGTGGAGGTGCAAGGGCTCGGCGTGCGCACCCCCGAGGACTTCGCTGCTGCATTCGCAGCGATGACACGGCGCAGGCCAGACGCCATGTTCTTGGTTGCCGATGTTCTGACGAACATGAATCGAAAGCGATTCGTCGAGTTCGCGGCTACCCACCGCATTCCGGCGATGTACGAGTCCAGCGTGATCGTCCACGAGGGCGGACTGATGTCGTACGGCCCCAGCTTCGACGACCAGTTTCGCGAGGCCGCCCGCTACATCG
Source organism: uncultured Candidatus Rokubacteria bacterium (assembly GCA_963799055.1). Taxonomy (GTDB): domain Bacteria; phylum Methylomirabilota; class Methylomirabilia; order Rokubacteriales; family DASRDR01; genus DASRDR01. Next base: position 66,828 of record CAWCVP010000011.1, on the reverse strand, counting down.
ATCGGATCTTCAAGGGCGCGAAGCCGGCTGACCTGCCGGCGGTGCAGCCGACGAGGTACTACCTCGCGATCAACCTCAAGACGGCGAACACGTTGGGACTGACCATTCCGCCGTCGCTGCTTTTGAGGACCGACGAGCTGGTCCAGTAGCGTCCCGGGCGCGGAGTTGTTCTGGGCCGGGCGCCCGGCGTATTCTCTGGACTGTGACCCCGCTCGACCTGACGGCGCCAACCGTCCAGGCCGCGCCCCGCGGCCGGATCGAGGTCGTGCCGTCCGTCTGCCCCCACGACTGCACCAGCACGTGCGCGCTCGAGGTGGAGCGCCTGGACCCGAGGACGATCGGACGGATCCGCGGCTCCACGCGCAACACCTACACGGCCGGCGTGATCTGCGAGAAGGTGGGCCGCTACGCCGAGCGCGTCCACCATCCCGACCGGCTCCTCTACCCGCTCCGGCGCGTCGGCCCGAAGGGGTCCCGGCAGTTCGCTCGGATCTCCTGGGAGGAGGCGCTCGACACGGTGGCCGAGGCGTTCGCCCGGGAGGCCGCCCGCCACGGGCCCGAGGCCGTGTGGCCCTACTACTACGCCGGCACCATGGGGCTCGTGCAGCGGGACGGGATCAACCGTCTCCGCCACGCGATGCGCTACTCGAACTGGTACTCGACGATCTGCGTGACCCTGTCGGACACCGGCTGGATCGCGGGCACCGGGGTCAAGCGCGGCGCCGACCTGCGCGAGGTCGGCGAGCACTCGGACCTGGTCGTCATCTGGGGCGGGAATCCCGTGAACACCCAGGTGAACGTGATGACCCACGTGGCGCGCGCCCAGCGGCGCGGCGCCACGCTGGTGGTGGTCGATCCCTACCGCACCGGGACGGCCGAGCGCGCCGACGTCCACCTGGCGCTCCGGCCCGGGACCGACGCCGCGCTGGCCTGCGCGGTCATGCACGTGCTCTTCGCGGAGGGGTACGCGGACTGGGCGTACATGCGCCGGTACACGGACGCCCCGGACGAGCTGGCCGAGCACGTCCGGACGCGCACGCCCGAGTGGGCCGCGGCCATCACGGGCCTGGCGGTGGAGGAGATCGTCGCCTTCGCGCGCCTCTACGGGCGCACGCCGCGGAGCTTCATCCGGTGCCACCACGGGTTCAGCCGCTCGCGCAACGGGGCGGCCAACATGCACGCGGTGACGTGCCTGCCCGCGGTGACCGGCGCCTGGCAGCATCCGGGCGGCGGCGCGCTCTACGGCCAGACGGGGATCTACCCGCTGGACCGGACCCTCATCGAGGGCCTCGACGTGGCGGACCGCTCGATTCGCGCGCTCGACCAGTCGCGCCTGGGGCCGATCCTGACCGGCGACCCCGAGGCCCTCCTGGGCGGCCCGCCGGTGACGGCGATGCTGGTCCAGAACACGAACCCCGCGATGGTGTGCCCCGAGCTGAACCTGGTCCACCGGGGCCTCGCGCGGGAGGATCTCTTCCTCTGCGTGCACGAGCAGTTCCTGACGGAGACGGCGGCCTACGCGGACGTCGTCCTGCCGGCGACCATGTTCCTCGAGCACGACGACTTCTACACGGCGAGCGGGCACACCTACTTCCAGGTGACCCGCAAGGTGATCGACCCGCCCGGGGAGTGCCGCGAGAACCACTTCGTCATCTCCGAGCTCGCCCGCCGGCTCGGCGCCGAGCACCCGGGCTTCGGGATGACCGCCTGGGAGATCATGGACCAGACGCTCGCGCGCTCCGGCATGTGGGACGCCCGGACCAACCTCGATCGCGGCGGCCAGGACATGGCGCTGCCGTTCGAGGAAGCGCATTTCCTGCGAGGGTTTAAGTGGCCTGACGGCAGGTTCCGGTTCAAGCCGGACTGGGCGGCCTTCGGCGGCCGGGGCGCGGCCATGCCGCGACTGCCGGATCACTTCCCGGTGACCGACGAGGCGACCCCGGACAAGCCCTTCCGCCTGGTCGCCGCCCCGGCGCGCGGCTTCCTGAACTCGACCTTCTCGGAGACGCCGACCTCGCGCGCGCGTGAGCGGCGGCCGACCGCGCTCCTCCACCCGGACGACTGCGCGGCCCTCGGTGTCGTGGAGGGCGATCGGGTCGAGCTGGGCAACGAGCGGGGGAAGGTCGTGGTCCATGCGCGGCCGCGGGCCGGCCAGGCGCGCGGCGTGGTCGTCGTCGAGGGGATCTGGCCCAACCGGGACTTCGAGGGCGGCCTCGGCATCAACGCCCTGACCAGCGCCGAGCCGGGCTACCCGAACGGCGGCGCCGTGTTCCACGATACGGCGGTCTGGGTCCGACGGGCGTGACCGACACGTCCGGCCGGTACGGACCTTGACGAGGCGCTCCGGGCTGCCCAGCCGGTGATCGAAGCTCCCTTCTGCGTGTGACGCGACGGGCTCCGGGGACAGGCGGCACGAGGCTGCCGCGGCTCCGAGGGTGCCTACCCGAATCGGATGAGTGTTTACGTGCAAAGGAGAAACGTGCAGATGCGTAGCTCGCTGATTGTCAGTGCCGGACTCGTCGCTCTGGTCATCGGCTCGCCGTCGATGGCGCAACCCCCGCCACCTCTCCTGAGAGAGATCGTGCAGGGCATGCCCAGGGTCGAGAGACAGGAGGTGCGAGTCATCACGGCAACCCTCAAGCCCGGCGAGAAGACTCCGTTCCATTCACACCGCTTCCCCGTGACCTTCTACGTCTTGGAAGGCACGTTCACGCTGGAGATGGAGGGTCGCGCGCCGATCACGGTTGGCGCCGGTCAAGCGATGGTCGAGCCGCCTCAAGTGAAGATGACGGGATACAATCGGAGCAGCACCGAGGCCATGCGAGTCGTGATCTTCTACGTGAGCGATCCGGATACGCCGTTCCTCGACCCGGCGCATCACTGATCTAGGAGGCCAGTGCCTGGTCGGCAACTTCTAACCCGAGAGGAGAGCGCGGATGCGTTTCGTGATGCTGGGAGCGGGGGCGATCGGTGGGGTGGTCGGCGGCCAGCTCGCCAAGGCGGGGTTCGACGTCCTTTTCGTGGACCCGCTCCGCGAGCACGTGGACGCGATCAACCGGCAGGGTCTCCACCTCCGCGGAGTGCACGGCCACCACGTGCTCCGGGTGCCCGCGGTGACGAGTGTGGCGGACGTCGCCCTCCGGGCCGATGACGCGGTGATCTGCTCCGTCAAGTCGTACGACATGGACGCGGCGATGCAGGCCCTCCGCAAGGCGACCGCGCTGGAGATCCCGGTGTTCTGCGCCCAGAACGGCATCCGGAACGAGGAGGTGGCGGCGCGCTACTTCCAGAACGTGCACGGGGTGATGGTGCTGATCGGCGCCAAGCGCCTGGTGCCCGGCGAGGTGGTGCACACGAGCGCCGGACCCCTCGGCGTCGGCCGCTGGCCCTCGGGCCTGTCGGAGGCCGCCCGCGACGTCACGCAGGCGGTCGGGAAGACCGACATCCCCGCGTACGCCACCGAGGAGATCGCCGTCCACAAGTGGAACAAGATGGCGATCAACCTGAACAACGCGACGTTCGGCCTTCTCGGGATGTCCGGGCAGGAGGCCCAGGCGGATCCGGAGATCCGCGCCTTCCTGGCCGACGTCTACGAGGAGGGTGTCCGGGTCCTGCGGGCGGCCGGCATCCGGTTCGAGGGTCCTCCGGGCAGCTCGATCGAAGACCGGATCCGGAGCCTGCGCGGCCCCGCGACGGGCGTCACCGTGCCCGCCGACGAGGAGCCGCGGCACCGGCCCTCGCTCTGGCAGGACCTCTATCACGGCGGGGGCCAGGTCGAGGCCGACTGGTTCAACGGCGAGATCGTCCGCCTCGGCCGGGCGCACGGCGTGCCGACGCCGTACAGCGCGCTCCTGCTGGAGCTGATCACGGAGATGGCAGGGCGTCGCGAGCGCCCCGGACGCTACACCCTGCAGGACCTGCGCGCCCGGCTCGCGCGATAGGCGCGCCTTCACGTGGCGCGACCGAATCGGCTCCGCGAGAAGCTGACCGCAGGGCGGACCTGCGTGGGCCCCCTCTTCCAGGAGTTCTGGTCCCCCGAGCTCTTCGAGTTCTGCGCGCTCGCCGGGTTCGACTTCCTGATCGCCGACGGGGAGCATGCGGGCGTCGATCCGCAGGCGGTCCGCAACCTGGCGCGCGCGGCTCAAGGGGCGGGGGCGACCGCGCTCCTCCGCGTGCCGAACGGCGAAGCCTCGCTCGTGCTCCGCTACCTCGACGCCGGCGTCGAGGGCCTGATCCTGCCGCACTGCAACAGCGCGGCGGATGCCGAGGGGTTCGTACGGGCGAGCCGCTACCCGCCGCGAGGCATCCGGGGGGCGGCGAGCTCGAGCCGGGCGGCGGGGTACGGCTTCACCCAGACGCCGATGGAGCATCTCGAGCAGTCGGATCGCGAGGTCCTCTGCCTCGGCCTGATCGAGGAGCCGCGGGCGGTCGAGGCTCTGCCGGAGATCCTCCGGGTCGACGGTCTCGACGGCTGCTTCGTCGGAGCGGGGGACATGGCGCTCACGCTGGGCCGCCAGTACTTCGGCGGGGCGACGATGCACCCGGAGGTGCGGCGGCTGGTCGACCGCGCGATCGACCTCATCCTCGCGGCCGGGAAGATCGTCATGTACCCGGCAGCGACCGGTGCCGAGGCGCGCGCCATGAGCCAGCGGGGGGTGCGCCTGATCACCATGAATTTCGGGGCCCTGGCTCGGCGGGCGATCACGGAGTACCTGGGGGAGCTCCGGGCGGGGGCCGATCGCTAGCCAATCAGAGGACCCTCCCCGTCGAGCGGGTGGTGTGGTAAATCAATAGAGGCCACGGCCGAAGAAGCCGCGGCCGAGAACCCCCCGAGCGACCAACCACCCCGTGGAGGGCTTCGAATGGAGTACGTGATCCCCGCCCCGCCCATTCCGTCCCTGGCCGTCGAGGGCGCCCACGGGCGCTTCCCGGTCCACCGCATCTACTGCGTGGGCCGGAACTACGCGGAGCACGCGCGCGAGATGGGTCACGATCCCGACCGTGAGCCGCCGTTCTTCTTCATGAAGCCCGCGGACGCTCTGGTGGCGGACGGAGGGGACTTTGCCTACCCGTCCCGCAGCGCGGACGTCCACCACGAGCTGGAGCTGGTCGTCGCCCTGGCCCGGGGCGGGGCCGACATCCCGGCCGACCGGGCGCTCGACGCACGTGTACGGCTACGCCGTGGGGCTCGACATGACCCGGCGCGATCTCCAGGCCGAGGCGAAGAAGATGGGGCGCCCGTGGGACGTGGGCAAGGCCTTCGACGGCTCGGCGCCCTGCTCGGCCATCCGCCCGGCCGCGGAGATCGGCCATCCGGCCAAGGGCGCCGTCTGGCTCGAGGTGAACGGCGGGGAGCGGCAGCGCGGCGACCTGGCCCAGCTGATCTGGAAGATCCCGGAGATGATCGCCTACCTGTCCACGCTCTTCACCCTGGCGCCCGGGGATCTGATCTTCACCGGCACGCCGGCGGGCGTCGGTCCGGTCGAGCGAGGCGACCTCCTGAGAGGCGGGGTCGAAGGCGTCGGGACGCTCATGGTGCGCGTCGTCTAGGCGAGGGTTCTCGCCGCCGCCCGACGAGGGACGCGGCGACGTCATCCGTACACACGACACGAGGAGGAGAGCCATGCGAGTGCGAGGCCGTTGGTGGTCGATCGCGGTCGTTCTCCTGGCCGGACTCTCGATCCTGGCCGGGAGCGCCGGGGCCCAGGGGACCACGAAGATCCGCTACGCGCTGGGCGACGTCGTCGGGATCGACGACCTGCCCCTCCTGATCGCGGCGGAGCGGGCCAAGGCCCGCGGGCGTCGAGGTCGAGATGACCGCCGTTCAAGAGCGAGGAGCTCGCCACCCAGGCCGTCATCAACGGGCAGGCCGACGTCGGCCAGGGGACGCCCTACGCCGCGCTCCAGAAGGTCAACGTGCCGATCCGGTTCTTCTACCAGCTCAGCACGCTCCAGTTCTTCCCGATCGTCGCCAAGGACGCCTACAAGGGCTGGAAGGACCTCGACGGCCAGGAGATCGCGGTCCAGGGGCGGGGCTCCGGCACCGAGGCGATCATGGTCCTGGCGGCCAAGCAGCACGGCATCAAGTACAAGAGCATCAGCTACGTGCCGGGGTCGCAGGTCCGTGGCCTCGCGCTGCTGAAGGGAACCATCAAGGCGTCGATCCTCGACGGGCCGAACACGAAGTTCGTCATGAAGGAGGCGCCGGACAAGTTCCTCGTCCTGCCGCTCGGCGAGCTGAAGGCGAGCGACGAGGCCCTCTTCGCGACCACGCGCCTTCCTCGAGAAGAACCAGGCCGCCGTCTCCGTGCTGCTGGAGGAGCTGCTGAAGGCCAACGCGCGCGATCAACGCGAACCCGGCCTTCGCCGTCGAGGAGCGCAAGCGGCTCGGGCTCCTGAAGGACCTCCCCGAGAAGCTGGAGGCCGAGGTGCTGCCCTACTACCAGGAAGGCGTCCAGGGCGGCATCTTCCCGGCGGACGGCGGGGCGGCGAAGGCCGCCGCCAACGACATCGAGTTCTTCACCCTGGCCGGCCAGATCAAGGGCGACGGCGTGAAGGCCGAGGACTTCTGGAACTTCACCGCGCTCAAGGCGGCCCTGTCGAAGGTCGGCTCGTGACGGGAGCGTGACCGACGGGACGGCGCGCCGCGCCCTCTGGGTCGGCGCGTCGTTCCTGCTCGCCTTCGGCGTCTGGGAGTGGGCGGGGCGCTGGCCGATCAGCCCCGCCTTTCCTTCGTTCAGCCAGACCGTCCTGGCGCTGGGGCGGATGACCGCGGACGGCTCGCTCGCCCGCGCCTACGCCTCCACGCTCCAGCCCCTCGTGATCGGCGTGGCGATCTCGGCGGCGGTGGGCGTCGGGGCCGGGGTGGCGATGGGGCTCAGCCGCTCGGTGGAGTGGCTGACCCTGCCGCTGTTCGTGATCGCCCAGGCCGCCCCGATGGCCGCGATCATCCCGCTGATCACCTACATCTACGGGATCGGGCTCACCGCCAAGGTGCTGGCGGTGACGATCCTGGCCATCCCGGTGATCGCCATGAACTCCTACAAGGGCATCCGCAACACGTCGCCGTCGCTCCTCGAGATGTGCCGGGCGTTCCTGGGGACGCGGCGGCAGGCGGTGCGGAAGATCATCCTGCCGTACGCGGCCGGCCTGATCTTCGTGGGCCTGCGCCTCGGGGTGGCGATGGGCTTCATCGGCGTGGTGATCGCCGAGCTCCTGATCACGCCCACCGGCATCGGCGACCTGATCACCTACCATTCCTCGGTGGCCGACTACCCCGAGATGTTCGCGGCGATCGTGTCCATCGTCGCGCTCGGCGCGCTGGCGGTCAACGGCCTCGAGCGCCTGGAGCACCGGCTCTTCCCGCCCGAGATCCGGGGCTGACGGCGTGACCCCGCGGGCCACCGACACGGCGGTCGACGTTCGAGGCGTCGGCAAGCGGTACGCGACCGGCGTCGAGGCGCTCCGGGACGTCACCGTCCAGTTCCCGCGGGGCCGGCTGACGACGCTCCTGGGCCCCAGCGGGTGCGGGAAGACCACGCTGCTGAAGATCGTCGCCGGCCTGATCCAGCCGACGGCCGGCGAGGTATGGGTCCAGGGCCGGCGGGTCGAGGGGCCCGGTCCCGAGCGGGCGTTCGTCTTCCAGGACTTCGCCCTGCTTCCCTGGGCGACCGTGCTGCGGAACGTGGCGTTCGGCCTGGAGCTGCGCGGCACGCCGTCGCGAGCGCGCACGAGGCCACGGCGCGCCGCTGGATCCAGCGAGGTCGGGCTCGCCGGGTTCGAGGAGAGCTATCCGCACCAGCTCTCGGGCGGGATGCGCCAGCGGGTGGGCCTCGCGCGCGCGCTCGCGGTCGACGCGGACATCGTCCTCATGGACGAGCCGTTCTCCGCGGTGGACGAGCAGACCCGGCGGAAGTTCCAGGAGGACCTCCTCGTCCTCCTCCGCGACCACGGGCGGACCGTGATCTTCGTGACCCACAGCATCGAGGAGGCCGTGTACCTCTCCGACCAGATCGTGCTGCTGACGCCCCGGCCGGGGACGGTCCACCGCATCGTCCAGCCGAGCGTGGAGCGCGGCCGGCGGAACCCGGACGAGATCCGCCGGGACAAGGGCTATCTCGACGCGGTGGACGAGATCTGGCAGGAGCTCAAGCGCCATGTGGGGTGAGGCGCCGGAGGTCCGGGCCGGTCGCTCGCCCCTCCTGACGGCCGCCTCGCTGGCGCTCTGGTGCGTCCTGTGGGAGGCGATCGGGCGGGCCGGCGTGTCGTCCATCATGCCGCCGCTGAGCCGCGTGGTGGCGAGCGGCGTGGCCGTCGTCGCGTCCGGACAAGTTCGCGGCGGCGGCGTGGCTCTCGCTCCGGACGTTCGCGCTGGGCATGGCGCTGCGCCGTGGCCGTCGGGATCCCGCTGGGGATCCTGATGGCCCGCTCGGAGGCGGCGGGCCGGATCCTGCGCGTCTGGGTCAACGTGTTCGTGAGCGCGCCGGTCTCGGCCCTGGTGCCGATCCTGATGGCCGTGCTCGGCATCGGCCAGACGACGGTGGTCGTGACGGTGTTCCTGTTCGCGGTCTTCGTGATCGTCCTCGACACCGAGGTGGGCGTCCGCCAGGCGAGCCGCTCGCTCGTCGAGATGGCCACGTGCTTCGGCGCCACGCGCGCCGACCTCTACCGGAAGATCCTGCTCCCCGCCGCGCTGCCGGAGATCCTCGCCGGCCTGCGCCTCGGCGCCATCCGCGGCGTGAAGGGGGTCGTCATCGGCCAGCTCCTGATCGCGATCCTGGGGGTGGGGGAGCTCTTCGAGGTCTACTCGAAGCACTTCCTGTTCGAGGAGTTCTGGGCCCTCGTGATCGTGGTCTTCGCGTTCGCGTACGCGGTGTCGGAGGGGATCGCTCTCCTGGAGCGCCGGGTCGAGCACTACGCGCGGGCGCGGTAGGCCGCGGGTCCGGGAGACCGGCGCCGGATCGCTACGCGCTCCGCGCGACGATCTCCACGGGCGCGATGACGCCCGCCTCGATGTTCGCGCTCATGTTGCCGGCCTTGATCGCGGCGTCGGGTCCCATGACGACGTGGAGGCCGAGGGGCGGGGGGCCGCCAGCCTGGGCCATGCGCGCCCGCAGGGTCTTGAAGAACTCGAGCGCGAACTCCCGCCGGTTGCGCCGAGCCACGATCTCGAATCCGCTCGCCCGGAGGGCGGCCTCGTAGGCCTCGGGCGGGGCGAGGGCGCTGATCTCCGGCGTGGCCGCCCACGGCACCGGGAACCTCAGCTCGGCCGAGCCGGTCTTCATCACGTCGTAGACTCCGAACAGCGCGCCCGGCTTGAGGACGCGCGCGATCTCTGCGGCCAGCCCGTGCTTGTCCGGGATGTTCATGCCGACGTGCAGCATGTAAGCGGCATCGAACGAGGCGTTCTCGAACGGCAAGGCGAGGGCGCTGCCATGATGGAACTGCAGGCGTTCGCCGAGGCCCGTCCACCCGCTCAACGTGCGGGCGGTCTCGACGTACTCCGCCGTCAGGTCGATGCCTGTGACCCGACAGCCGTAGCGGCTGCTCACGAAGCGCGCCGGGCCGCCGAGACCGCTGCCCACGTCCAGCACGTGGAAGGCTGGAGAGAGGTTCAGCTGACTCATCAGCTCGTCGGTCGCCTGCCGTCCGCCGATGTGAAACTCGTCCACCGGGCCCAGGTCGTCGATGGTGATGGGGCGGGCGTCCGGCCGAGGGCGGCGAGGCCGTCGGCGATCGCGCGGGTCAGGCGGCCGTGAGTGTAGTGACTCTCGACGGTGCTCACGGTCTTCCCCCTTTCGGTCTGCATGGGGTTCGGGTCGGTCTGATCTCGCTCGGGCGAGCTGGCAGGTCCCATGGTACGCTCCGCGGCAGGAGTCGGTGCGTCCAAGGGCGCGTAAGCGAGGACATCGCGAGCGTCGACGAATGCGGCACCAAGGCTCCATGGCTGCCGACCGGCCCTCTCGGAAGCTCAGCATCCGCACGTGCCGACGCCCCTTGCCCGCCCGGCTGCCACACGCGTGGACGCCAGGGGGACGACGGGTACGTCGCGTCAACGCGGCCCCGCGGGGGGTTACCCATGAGCCAGGATCATCGCGCCATCCTCGCCCACATTCGTTCGGCGCCCGCTGCCCTCGTGGAGGCTGTGGCCAGCGTGCCGTCCGGTCAGCACGACCGGCCGCCGCGCGCTGGCGAGTGGTCGGTCCGGGAGACGCTCATCCACGTGCGGAACGTCGTCGTGATGGTCTATGGCCTCCGCATCCGGCGGCTGCTCTGCGAGCGGGACCCGGTGTTCGCGGACTACGACGAGGAGACGTTCCGCCGAGAGGATCTCGCGCGGCAGGAGCCGGTCGAGACCCTCGTGCGAACGATCACGGCCGAGCACGAGCAGATCGCCCGTCTGCTGGACGGTCTCCCGGCCGACCGGTGGAGGCGGGAGGGGCGCCACCCGGAGCTCGGCCCCATGTCCATCGCGCTTCTGGCCGGCCGGGTCGGCGCGCATACCGACGAGCACGCCGGGCAGATCCGAGACATCGCGCGCGCCCTGTAGTCGCGCTCGCGGGCGGAGACGCGGAGCCGGTCAGGCGGGCCTCCGGTGCTACCGGCCCGCGACACGCGTGTGACGGACGCACAGGAGGCGCGCGTTTCCGACGCGGGACGGGATCACCAGCCGAACGTGGCGGGCCCGTACCGGGTCGAACGCCACCTCCACCAGCCCGGCCGGCGCCGCGAACAGTGTCCGCCCGGCCCATGCCCACTCCGGGACGGCCCGCCCTCCGTCGACAGGCTCCCAGACCCGGCCATCCCGCGACACGGCGATCTGCGGGTCCGGAAAGGGGGACCAGGGCGGTCCCGCCGGGTTCCAGAGCCGCATGCCCGAGACGAGTGTCTCCTCGCCGAGCGCAGCCTCCAGGCTCACACGCGGGCTACCTCCATCCGCTGCGGGCTCCGGCGTTGTCATGACGACGCACGGGGGCGCGACAGGGAGCGGTCGACGCCAGCGGGGCCAAGACACGGACGAGCGCGTGATCCCCGAGCGGCTCGGCGACGTGCCGGGCTCCAGCCGCGTCCAGTCGCTGGCGCAGCTCGGGAAGGTCCTCGATCGGCACGAGCATTGCGTCGCTGGCGCGCAGCCGGATCGGGCGGGCAAGGAGCTCCGGGGGGCGCCCCCGTGGTTGTCGACCACGCCGTTGGCGATCAGCGTCGAGACGGCGCCGCGGGTGGCCCGGGCGACGCGCGCGGACGCCACGGGATCGGCCAGGAGGCGGCCGACCCCCTGAGCGCGTAGCCGCTCGACGAGCGCGTCCACGCTGACCCGGGCGGGAGGCGCCTCCGCCGCGAGCTCGTAGGCCTGGAGCTCGGCGATTCCCCACGGGGCGCCGGCGACGTCGCCGGCTGAGCTCGACCCGGAGGTAGCGGAGCGGCCGTGGGGCCAGGGCGAGCTCGAGCCAGCCGTTCCGGGGCCGGAACACCGGGCGGCCGCTGGCCACGAAGGTCGGCTGCCTGGCATTCGCCGGAACCGCGCCGAGGGTCGCCCACTGACGCCCATCTTCCGAGCCCGACACCTGGAGGGGAAAGACCTCGGAGGTCGGCCGCGACGGCCAGAAGATCACGCGCGCGATGCGGTGCACATGGCCGAGGTCCAGCAGGAGGGGCTCAGCCGGGCCATCCAGGCCGGTACGTGGCCACGCGGTGAAGAGATTACCGTCCGCGACGGCCGCGGGGGCCCAGGCATCGCCCGTGACCCGCCACTCGGCCCGGGGCACCATTCGGTACGCGCGCTCGGGCACCCGGACGTCCTCGAAGAGGCGCCAGCCGTGTATCGGCGTCATCGTCCAGGTCGCGCCGATCGCCGCAAGGTCGGCCGCGATGCGGCGCGCGTCCTTCCCGGCCAGGATATCGATCCGCTCGGCGGCGTCCGCGGCGACGGCGTTCGGGACGTAGATGTCCCGGCCCATCGCCGAGACCGTGGGACGGTCCCGCAGAAAGGCCCAGAGGCGGGGTCCCAGGCTGTCCTCGACGTAGAGCGCCTCGACGGGTCGCGTGTCCAGGCGCTTCAGGATGGCGGCGCGCGCGCTCCGGGCGGCGGACTCCCGGGCCCGCAGCGCCGGCGAGATCGGCCAGAAGAAGCGGAGGTGCGTCCACGCGCCGAAGAGCAGGAGGAACGCCAGGAGACTGGCTCCGAGCGCCCGCGACCGCCGGCTCGCCGCCGCGATCAGGGCGCCGGTGCTGACGAGGAGCGCGACGTAGGCGGGTAGCGCGTACCGGGAACGGTCGGCGAGCGCGTAGCCCGAGACGTAGACGGCGCCGATCGATGCGACGAGCGTGACCAGCAGGAGCGCGAGCCCCGCCGCGCGGGCGGCCGTTGGTGGGTGACGTCGAGAGCGCCAGAGCTGGACGAGTGCGAACGCCGTGCCGAGGGTGTAGATGACGCAGCTCAGCGCCAGCGCCATCCGGCGCACCGCCGTGTTCAGTTTCCAGTAGTACGTGCCCAGAAGTGGGAGGACCACATTGATCCAGAACCCTCGGAGGTGCGGCAGGTCGAAGTCGACCCTGGCGCGGAAGACCTGGATCACCGACCCTGACGCGCCCGCCGGGGGGTCGCCGTGCATCGCGTAGAAGAGCCAGGCCGGCAGGCTGCCCAGAACGAACCCTCCCGCGAGGAGCGCGCCACCACGTCCGAGGAGAGCGTCGGGGCCTCCGCACGAGCAGCAGTGCCAGGACCGGGCCCAGCACGACGACGATCTTGAGGTTCGTCCACGCGGCCAGCCCCGCCAGGAGGCCGAAGACGCCCAGGGCCCGCGTCCGGGCGGGCTCCGACCGGGCGGTCAGGGCGGCCAGCGCCAGGAGCAGGAGCCAGACCCCGAAGACGTTCGTCTCGAAGTGGGGCTCCGCCACCGTGCTCCAGTACGTGAGGAGAAAGGGCGGGAGTGCGGCGAGCGCGAGCGTTGTCCGTCCGGCTGCCTCGTCGAAGATCCGTCGCCCGAGAAGATACAGGCCGAGCGGGAAGAGGAGCGACCACGCGATCGCGTTCAGGCGCACCACGAGCACCGACGGCCCGAACAGGTAGAGCGCAGGGACGAGGTGGATCCCGTTCAGGGTGCCCATGTAGGTCTGGCGGTAGAAGAAGACCGGGAAGTTCTCGCCGGACAGGATGTGCTTGGCGACGAGCGCGACATTTGAATCGTCGCCCGAGAGCGTGCCGGTGAACATCGCGCCGACCCGCACCAGGGCGGCCAGCGCGAGCAGCGCGGCGACGGCGGCCCAGCGTGGGGCGGCGGCGGCGATCAGCCACGGTCAGGTCCCGCGCCGCAGCCGAGGGTCGAGCAGGTCTCGCAGGCCGTCGCCCAGGAGGTTGAACGCGAGCACCGTGAGCGAGATGGCCGCCGAGGGCCAGAGGAGCGGCAGGGCGGAGAGCTGCATGAAGCGGCCCGACTGCTCCACCATGCGCCCCCAGGACGGGGTCGGCGGCGGGGGCCCCAGGCCGAGGAACGAGAGGCCCGACTCGAGCAGGATGGCGTGACCGGCGGCGAGCGAGGCCTGCACGAGGATTGGCGCCACGATGTTCGGCAGGATGGCCCGTCGCCACGACCCGCGCCGCGGACGCGCCGAGCGCCCGGGCGCTCTCGACGTACTCGAGCTCCCGCACCGCCAGCGTGCTCGCGTGGACGACGCGCGTGAACCGGGGGACGTAGAGGACGCCGATGACCAGGATCAGGTTGCGCAGCGACGGGCCCAGGAACGTCACCACGAAGATGCCGAGGAGGATCGGCGGAAAGCAGAGCAGCCCGTCCATCACCCGCATGATGCCCGTCTCGACCGGGCCACGGCCGTAGGCGGCCACGCTTCCGAGCAGGGTCCCCAGCGTGGCGGCGACGGCGACGCTCGACAGCCCGACCACGAGCGTGATGCGCGCCCCGCGCAGGAGCCGGCTCCACAGGTCGCGGCCGAACTCGTCGGTTCCGAGCGGATGAGCGAAGCTCGGCGGCTGGGCCTTGGCGCGAGGGTTCAGCGCGTTGGGATCGGCCGGCCCCAGGAAGCGGCGCGAGCGCCGCCGCGAGGAGCAGGAGGCCGACCGCCGGCCCCGCGATGAGGAGCTGGCGCGAGCGCCGCCAGGCTCTCCGCCGGACCGGTTGCCCGGCCAGCCCGCTCGCGGACGCCGTGGGCGCCCGCCCCACTTCGATGTCGGCCCCGAGGGCCGGCAGGCCTCGGGGGTCATCCATAGCGGATCCGGGGGTTCAGCAGCACGTAGCAGAGATCGGTGAGGAGGTTCACCGCCACGAACAGGGTCGATCCCAGCAGGACCACCCCCTGGATCACCGGGTAGTCCCGGGTGCCGAGCGCGCTCAGGAGGAGAGCGTTCATGCCCGGCCAGCTGAAGATGAACTCGACGAGCACGGCCCCGGCGAACATCGACCCGACCTGGAGCCCGACGATCGACGCCACCGGGAGGAGCGCGTTCCGGAGGACGTGGCGCCACGCGACGACGCGCTCGGCGAGCCCCTTGGCCCGGGCGGTACGGACGAAATCCCGCGCCGCCTCCTCCAGGAAGCTCGACCGCGTCATCCGCATCACGGTGGCGAGCGGCGCCGCGGCGAGCGCGAGCACGGGCAGCGCCAGGTGCCGCAGGAACCCGACCGGGTCCTCGCCGGGTGGGACGTAGCCGGCGGGGGGAAGCCAGCGGAGCCGGAGCGAGAACACCAGGACGAGGCTCATGCCGACGACGAACACCGGCATCGAGAAGCCGGCGAGCGCGGCCGCCGAGGTGGCGGGATCGGCGAGCCGCCCCCGGCGGCGGGCGGCGAAGATGCCGAGGGGGACGCCGATCGTGACCGCCAGGGCCGTGGCCGGCACGACGAGCTGGAGCGTGCGCGGGAGCCGGTTGGCGAGGTCACGCGCGACCGGTCGGTCGTCCAGCAGCGAGGTCCCGAGGTCGCCCCGGCTGACGCGGCCGAGCCAGGAGACGTACTGGGCGACGAGCGGGCGGTCGAGCCCGAGGCGCGCCCGGACGCGCGCGAGCTGCTCCGGGCTCGCCTGGGCGGCGTCACCGCCCAGGATGAGGATCGCCGGGTCGCCGGGGAGGAGATGGATCGAGAAGAAGAGGACGGTGGCGACGACCCAGAGGAGCACGAGCGCCAGCCCGAGCCGGCGCAGCAGGTAGATCCACACGGAGCCGGATGTCGCTCCGGGCCTAGATCACACCCTTCCGGAACGAGCGCTTGGCCGCGATCCGCCCGTCGCGGATGGCGAGCACGTCGCAGCCGTACACCTCGTAGCGCGCGCCGCCGTGAGGCGTGCCGCTCGTGATCCACTCGACCACGACCACGTCGGGATGGGCGAAGTGCCGGATCTCGTCCCAGCGCACGTCGGGGATCCGCGTGATCATGCCGTGCAGGAACTCGCGCACCGCCGGCTTCCCCACGATCCGCGTGCCCCACGCCTCCTTCCCGAACGACGCCTCGAACACGACGTCGTCCGTCATCATCGAAGGATGCCGTCCACGTCGTGCCCGTTCCACACGGTGTTGAAGCGGTCGACGAAGGCCTCGCCGTCGAATCCCATCGCTCAGCCCTCCCGGTAGACGTACTTGAGGCCGCCCAGGCTCTTGTTGCCGAGCGCCCCCGGAAGGCGCGTGTAGCCGCCGACGGTGGCGCGGTGCGCCTCGGCCTGGGGCCGCCAGTGGAGGAACACCCACGGCGCCAGCTCGACGACCCGCTGCTCGACCTGGGCGTACACGGCCGCGCGCTTGGCCTGGTCGGCGAGGCCTCGGCCCTCGGCGAGCAGCTTGTCGAGCGCCGCGTCGCTGAACTCCACGGCGCGGGCGTACGACGCGCCGCCGGTCCCGAAGAAGGCCGTGTAGAAGTCGGGGTCGGGCCAGGGCAGGCTGAACCCGTCCATCATCATCTGGTACTCGCCGGAGACGCGCTTCCGCTGCTGGGTCGGGACGTCCATGGGCTTCAGCTCGATCTGGGTGAACCCGGCCTTCTGGAGCTGGGTCACGATGATCTGGGCCGAGTCCATGTGGACGGAGAGCGTGGTGGAGTCGAAGACGATCCGCGTCGCGCCGGGGTTCACGCCGGCCTCGGCGAGGAGGCGCCGACCCTTGGCGGGATCGTAGGACCAGGCGCCCTGGAGCGCTCGCGGAAACGCCCAGTGGCCCTCGGGGATCAGCCCGGCCCCGAAGGGCCGTCCGATGCCCCCCCAGGCGAGGTCGATGATCTCCTTGCGGTCGACCAGATGGTTCAGCGCCTGGCGGACCTTGACGTTGTCGAAAGGCGGCCGCTTGGGGTTCATGCGGATCACGTTGAACGTGTCGTACCCGACGTGAACCTTGATCTGCGGATCCTTCTCCAGCGCCTTGACCTCCTGCCAGGGGATGTACTCGGCGAGGTCGACGCTGCCCGTCGTCAGCGCCTGGACCCTGACGTCGTCCTTCCCCACCGTCGACAGCTCGATCCGGTCGAGGTACGGATAGGGGGACTCCCAGTAGTCCGGGTTCTTGACGAGGCTGTAGCGGACCCCGGTCTCGAACGGCCCGAGCTTGAAGGGTCCCGTCCCGCTGGCCGCCTTCTTGAGGTCCCCGCCGCCGGCCGCCCACTTGCTGTCGGCGATCACCGCCTCGGCGGCGGCCAGGAGCTCGAGGAAGGGTGCCGTCGGCTGCTTGAGGACGATCCGGACGGTGGACGGGTCGACGACCGCGACGGCTTCGACGACGTCGAACTCCTTCGACCGGGTGGCGTTGGTGGCCGGCGCCATGATCCGCTCGATGTTCCACTTGACGTCGTCCGCCGTGAACGGGTTGCCGCTGTGGAAGCGGACGCCCTTCCGGAGGTGGAGCACGTAGGTCGTGGGGTTCGGCGTCTCCCAGCGCACGGCGAGCCCCGGCTCGAGCGTGCCCTTGAGCGAGTAGCGGAGGAGGCCCTCGTAGACGTTGGCCTGGAAGGTGTACGTGGTGGCGCCGTAATTGATGTGGGGGTCCCAGCCCGTCGGATCGCGAAGCAGCGCGACCTTGAGCGTGCCCCCAGCCTTCGGCGCCGCCTCAGCCGACGGCGCGGCGGATCCGAGGAGGCACAGGAACGCCACCAGAACGCCCAGCGTGCGCGCGCGCATGACTTGGACCTCCGTCCCGAGGAGTCCGGTCCGCGGACGCGGGCCCGTGGCCGGCGATCTGTCGGCGAGCGTATCGGGACAGCGCGCGCGGCGTCAAGGCCGCCTCTCGCCGATCAGGGTGGCGGCGGAACGTGGGAGATCACGCGCCGGACCTTGCCGTGCGGACCCGCCTCGAGACGGTCGACGAACCGCACGTCCACCGAGACGACTTCAGTGCCGAGCCGGCGCGGCCACTCGCGCAGGATGTACGCGCGCAAGGCCTCTCGGGCAAGGGCCGGCGAGCCCACGATGCGCAGCTCCAGGTGGGTCAGGTCGTGCTGCACGATCTGGTACTGCCAGACGTCCGGGTAGTCCAGGAAGGGCAGCCCCAGAGTCATCGGGTGCACGACACGGCCCGAGGGAAGGGTGATGAAGTCGTCCTGGCGACCGAGGAGGCCCCCGAGCCGAGGCAGCGTGCGACCGCACGTGCAGGGTCCCTCCAGCACGGACGCCCGGTCGCCCAGCCGATAGTTCAGGAGCATCGTCCCGCGGCTGACCAGGTTCGACACCAGCACCTCTCCGGGCTCCCCGGGCGCGGAGGGCTGGCCATCCGGGCCCACGATCCGGACCGGGTACAGGTCCACGTTCAGGTGGAACCCGGTTCGCGACTCACATTCGAAGCCGATCCGGAGGGCCTCGATGGCCTGGTAGGCGCTGAATACGGCCACGCCGAAGTCCTTCTCGATGAGGCGGCGGACCGCCTCCGGGAGGGCATCGCCGCCGAAGACCGCCGCCGCCGGGCGGTGACATCGGAGGCGGCGCACGGAGAGCCACGTGAAGAGGAGAGCCAGGTATGACCCGTGGGTCCGGATCACGTCGGGCCGGAACGCGTCGAGCTGCCGGACGGTGTCCTCGAGCGGGTCATGCATCGAGAGCATCTGCGACCGGATCGCGAGCGAGGACGGCAGCAGCGCACGCGCCTCCAGGTATTGCTGAGACGCTTCCACGCCGCCGCCGCGCGATCCGATGAGGGTCTGCCGGTACCCTCGGCGACGCCCCACGACGCCGCGCGCGCCGCGCGGTCCCGTTCGGCGTGAGCGGCGTTCTGGAAGAGCGCGGCCGCGTCGTAGAAGACCGAGACCGGCATGCCCGTGCTCCCGGTCTGTGCAGATGAAGGAGGGACGGGCGCCTCGCGACATCGGAGACGAAGCGCTCGGGATCGCGGTGGAGATCGGCCCGCTCCACGACGGGCAGGCGAGCGAGGCTCTCGGCGGTGCGGAACTCCTCCGGCTCTCAACCCCAGCCGGCGCTGGACATCGCGGTAGTACGGGACGTGCCGGAACGCGTGAGCCACGGTGGCCTGGACCCTGCGCGACTGGTCCCGCCGGACGGCCGCCAGCGACCGAAAGGGATAGCGAGCCTGACCCCAGAGCTGCCAGCCGAGGTACGCGGTTCCCGCCAGCCGGCGCCCGAGCGCCGCGCGGGGGCTCGGCCGTGGCGTGTGCGCCGACTCCGGCATGGGTGCCGCTCCGGAGATTCGAGCGGGCGCCTGCCGGGCTACGCGTGCCGCTCGCGGAGCCGCGCGGCGGCCAGGCACATCACCCGGAGCTTCTCGTAGGCCTCGTCGAGGTCCATGGGGTTCTGGACCGAGGGGGCGAAGCCGCAGTCCGGGTGGAGCACGATGCGCGCCTCGTCGACATGGCGCATCGCCGCCTCGGCCCGCGCCACGACCTCGTCCACCGTCTCGACCCGGCGCTCGCAGTGGTCGATGCAGCCGAGCCCGAGCCGCGGCCCGGCGGGGAAGCGGGCGAGGGCGGCGACACCGCCGGCGGCCGGCGTCGCCAGCTCCAGCGAGATCGTGCCCGTCCGGACCCGGGCCAGCGCCGGCATGATCAGGTCGTAAGACCCCTCGGTCTTGTGCTGCCGCGCGAAGTGAGCGTGGCAGAGGTGGACGGCGGTCGCGATGCCGGTCAGCCCGTCGAGCGTCTGGTTCAGGAGATCCGCGCAGAGATCCATCTCGTAGCGGACGTCCTCGATACCTTCCTCGGCCCGGAAGCGGGGGTCCACCAGGGTGGCGAGCCATGGCTCGTCGAGCTGTATCGTGTCGGCCCCCGCCTCGCGGACCGCCTCGATCTCGCGCCGGAGCACGGCGACGCAGTCGCGCATCAGCCCCTCGCGCGTGGGGTACGCCGCCCGGGAGTGCTCCGGGTGCCACATGCGCCGCCCGATGATGTACGGCGCCGGCAGGGTAGCCTTGACCGGACGGTCCGTCCGGGCCCGCGCGTACCGCACCTCCGGCGCCGCGATCTCGCGATGGTACTCGATGGGGGCCACGACCGCGGGATAGGGAAGCCCGCCGCTCGGGTTGAGATCGGGCCGGAAGCCGCGCACGCGCTCGGCGAACACCTTGACGTAGCTCTCGCGGCGCCACTCGCCGTCCGTGACCTCGTCGAGCCCGGCGCGCTCCTGGAGGCGGATGGCGGTGTCGACGGCCGCGTCCAGGAGCCGATCGGCCTCGGCCTCGGCGAGGCGCCCCGCCTTCCGGTCGAGGATGACGTCCCGGACCCAGGCCGGTCGGGGCAGGCTGCCGATGACGGTGGTCGGGAAGAGGCGACCGGACATGAGGGGAAAGGGCCCCGGCCGGCGATGACCGCCGAGCCGGGGCCGGTGCCGCTACGCCCGCCGCATGCGGAAGTTGAACTTCCGCAGCTCGAGCGCCTGGTTCGGGTTCGGGGCGAACTCCACGAACTTCTGGAGCCCGTAGTCCTCGTTCGGCTGGATCACGAGGATCCAGGGGTTGTACTCGAGGAAGAGCTCGGTCATCCGCTTGTAGGCCTTGGCGCGGAACCCCTCGTCCATCGAGTTGCGGGCGGAGGTGCCCAGCTCGTCGAACTCCGGATGCCGCCAGTAGTCGTGGGGGCCGCCCGGAGCCATCAGGCGCCACATCATCCCGTCGGGATCGCGCAGCGTCGACGTGGGATCGGACCACCAGAGGCCCTTGAACGTGCGCTCGCGGTTCTTCTGGGCGCGCACCGAGAACTCGACCACCTCGACGACGACGTTGATGCCGACGTCCTTCCACATCGCGGCGATGGCCTCGGACATGGCCTTGTCGTTGGCGAGGAGGCCGACCGTCGTCTCGAGATAGATGGGCTCGCCCTTGTAGCCCGATTGCTTGACGAGCTCCTTGGCCTTGCTCGGGTCGTACGCCAGCGGGGGCAGGCTCGCGTCGAAGTGGGCGTCGCCCTTGGCGATGGGGCCGGTCGGGATGATGCCGCGCCCGCGCCAGAGCTCCTTCACGATCGCTTCCCGGTCCACGCCGAGCTGCATCGCCTTCTTCAGCGTCCAGTTGTTGAGCGGCGGGACCTTCGAGTTCGTGCCCAGCACGTAGAGGCCGGCGTAGAGCGCCGACGCCCCCTTGGTCGTCGCGCTCTGATTGACGCGGTCCCAGTGGTCGGGCGTGAGCTGGGTGACGAGGTCCATCTCGCCCTTCAGGAGGCCGGCCACGCGGGGTGCGATCTCCGGCACCGGCCGGAAGACGACGCGGTCCACGTCGATCTTCCCGCCCCAGTAGTCGGGGTTCGCCTCGAGGACGAGCTTGTCGTCCTTGGCCCAGGAGACGAAGCGGACGGGGCCGGTCCCGACCGGCTTCGCGTTGAAGGTGTCGTTGCCGACCTGCTCGAGGTGCTTCTTCGGGACGATCTGGCCGCCGTAGAAGGCCAGCCGCGCGGGCAGGAGGGGATCGGAGGCCTTGGTGTGGAACACGACCGTGTTGGGATCGGGCGTCTCGATGCGGCTGATGGTCGTGAAGACGCTCGCCACCATGGTCTTCACGTTGGGGTCGTACGTCCGCTCGATCGAGAACTTGACGTCGGCCGAGGTGCACGGATCGCCGTTGTGGAACTTGACGCCCGGCCGGAGCTTGAAGGTCCACGCCGTGGGCGCGGTGGCCTTCCACTCGGTGGCCAGCCCGGGCCCGAGCTTGCCGTCCGGAGTGCGGTTCGTGAGGTTGTCGAAGACGTTGAACGTGACGCGGATGTCGTTCGACGAGGTGGAGAAGTGCGGGTCGAGCTTCGACACGTCGCCGCCCTGCGCGATGATCAGCTCCCGCTTCTGCGTCGTCTGGGCGCCGGCGAGCCTGGGCGTCCCCTCCAGGAAGGCGGCCGCCGCCGCTCCCGCCCCGAGGGCGGTCGCGCGCTCCAGGAAGGCTCGACGGGAGAGGGTGCCCGCCCGCCATGCGTCCGTGAGAGATCGGAATTCCATCGTGGTCTCCTTGTGTGCGGGGTGTCAGCGGCTGGGTTGCCGCAATAGCGCTGCGCGCAGGTGACGTGCCACGAGGCTCGCCTCGTCCCCGCGCAGACAGTGAGGATCGACGAGCAGCTCGCCGCGGCTGACGCGGACCATGATCGGCGGCTCGCCGCGGCGAAGGGTCTGCATCACGTCGTCGGGCGTGAGCCCGGTGACGCCGGGATCGATGCGGAGCAACAGGGTAGGGGCGGTATAGACGCTGCGATCCTCCTCCAGGCGCGCCTTGACGCCGGGGAGGCCGTCGACCGCGGCGAGGATCCGGCGCGCCTCGTCGAGGTGGCGCGCCCACTCGGCGTCGTGGTCCTCCTGGAGGAACAGCTCGATGGCCGTCACGAGGCCGATGATGGCCTCCTTGCTGACCTTGCAGGGACGTCCGACGGCGGCGTTGGGCGCGCCGTTCGCGGCGGCGGCGCGGATGAGGTCGGCGCGGCCGACGAGCAGCCCCGTGTTCTGGGGGCCCCGGATGCCCTTGCCCCCGCTCAGGATCACGAGATCGGCGCCCGTGTCGGTCCAGCGCCGAAGATGTCCGACGGGCGGGAGGGTGGATGCGGCGTCGACGATGAGCGGCAACCCGCGCGCGTGGGCGATCTGGGCCATGCGCTCCGGCCCGACGCCGCGCTCGGCGAGCCCGGGGGAGACGATGTAGATGAGCGCAGCCGTCCGGGGGCCGATGGCCGCCTCGATCGCCTCGGGCGTGCAGGCCTCCGCGTCGCCGACCTCGACCACGACCGCGCCCGCCATGCGGAGCGCCTGATCGTAGTGGATCCGGTCGCACCGCTGGATCACGATCTCGCTTCGCATCCCGGTGGTGTCGGGGAGGCGGCCGATGCGCTCGGGGTCGGTGCCGGCGATGCAGGCCGCCGCCGCCAGGAGGAGCCCGCCCGCCGAGCCCGAGGTCACGTGGGCGCCCTCGACGCCGACCAGCCGCGCGATGTGGGCGCCGGCGCGGGCGTTCAGCTCTTGCATGTCCACGAAGGCGGTCGCCGCCTCGGACATCGCGTCGAGGACCGGCTTCGGCATGAGGGAGCCGCTCGCCATCGTGTTCATCCCGCGGGCGTTGACGATCGGCCGCACCCCGAGGCGCGCGTACACGTCCATGTGGTCACCTCCGGGCGTCATTGTCGCGGGGCGCACCGAGCGGCGCAAGGGGGTCCGGCGCGTCGGCCTGCTACAATCGACTGCCTGTGCCGGGCCGAGCCCGGCCTGCCGAGGAGGATCCGTCCGTGTCCGACCGCGATCTCTGCTTCACGCCGGCGACCGAGCTTGCTCGCCTGTACCGCGCCCGCAAGGTCTCCCCGCTCGAGGTCATGCAGGCGGTGCTGGCCCGGATCGATGCCGTCAACCCGCGCGTCAACGCCTACGTCACGCTGGCGCGGGAGTCCGCCCTCCGGTCGGCCCGCCAGGCGACGCAGAGGCTCCGGCGGGGAGCGACGCTTCCGCCGCTCCACGGCGTGCCGGTGTCGATCAAGGATCTCACCCCGACCAAGGGCATCCGCACGACGTCGGGCTCGAAGGTCTTCGAGCACCACGTGCCGGCCGAGGACGCGCTGGTCGTCGAGCGCCTGAAGGCGGCCGGAGCGATCGTCGTGGGCAAGACCAACACGCCCGAGTTCGGGGCGGGCGGCAACACGTCCAACGCGGTCTTCGGCGCGACGCGGAATCCCTGGAACCTCGCCCTGACGTGCGGCGGCTCCAGCGGGGGGGCGGCGGTGGCCCTGGCCACGGGGATGGGACCGCTCGCCCACGGGACGGACCTGGGCGGGTCGGTCCGCACGCCGGCGGCCTTCTGCGGCGTCGTGGGATTCCGGACGACGCCCGGGCTCGTGCCCATCTATCCGACGGACCTCGCGTGGAACTCGCTCTCGGTGACCGGTCCCATGGCGCGCACGGTCGCCGACATCGCGCTCATGCTCTCGGTGATGGCCGGACCGGACGACCGCGCGCCGCTCTCGTACGACGTCGACACCCGGATCTTCCGGGCGGCGGTCCGGCGACCCTCGGTTCGCGGGTGGCGCGTGGCGTGGACCCCGGACCTCGGGGGCCTCATCCCGGTGGACCCGGAGGTCGCGCGCGTGGCGGAGCAGGCGACGCGCGTCTGGCGCACCCTCGGCGCGCGCGTGCGGACCGCGTCGCCGTCGTTCGCCGAGCTCGACGAGATCGTCCTCGGCACCCGCGGGCTGTCCATGGTCGCGCTCCACGCCGACAAGCTGCCCCAGTGGCGGAGCGAGATGCAGAAGGGCCTCGTGTGGAACATCGAGCAGGGGCTCGAGCTCACGCCCGGCGCCATCGGCCGCGCGGAGAAGCTGCGCAGCGCGCTGTGGCAGCGCGTGCGCCGGTTCATGGAGGGCTACGAGCTGCTCGTCCTGCCCACGGTGGCCGTCAAGCCGTTTCCGATCGAGCAGTGGTATCCCACCGAGATCGGCGGCAAGCCGCTCGAGAACTACACGCAGTGGTTTTCCCTGACGTACGCGATCTCGGTGCTCGGCCTGCCGGTGATCTCCGTCCCCGCCGGCTTCACGCGGACGGGCTCCCGGTGGGCATCCAGATCGTGGGCCGGCGCCGTCAGGAGGCGGCCGTGCTCGCCGCCGCGGCGGCCTTCGAGCGGGCGGCGCCGTGGGCGGATCGGATTCCCCCCGTCGTCTCGGACGCGGAGCGCGCATGAGCCGCTGGCGGCTCCGCGTCCTCTCGGCGAACCTCGCGAACGGCCTGGCCGACGGCGACGCGTTCGCCGACCTGGTCGAGGCGCTCGAGCCCGACGTGGTCCTGGTCCAGGAGCTGACGCCGAGGCAGGCCGAGGCCGTGGCCCGGGTGCTGCCGTTCGGCAAGCTCGAGCCGGCGCGGGACCACAAGGGGATGGGGATCGCGCTGCGGGCGCCCGGCAGCGTGCGCCGGCTGCATCTCCCGTACCGCTCCGCGTTCGTGGCCGAGGTGCCCCGTCCCCCGGACGACGAGCCGATCGAGGTCGTGAACCTGCACCTGGCCGCCCCTCACGTCCATCCCGTCGTCCAGCGCCTGCGCGACCGCCGGGGCCAGCTCCACCTCGTGCTGGCGCACCTCGACGGCGCGCCCCGGCATCGGCGCGTGCTGGCCGGCGACCTGAACGCCACGCCCCTCTGGCCGGCGTACCGGCGCCTGCGCGCCCGGTTCGACGACGCGGCGGTGGACGCGGCGCGCCGGATCGGCCGCCGGCCAGGGGCGACCTGGGGGCCCGTGGGCGGGCTCGGTGCGCCTCCTCCGGATCGACCACGTCCTGGTGCGGGGGCTCGTCGCCACGGAGACGCGCGTCCTGCCCCTCCGGGGCAGCGATCACAGCGCGCTCCTCGCCGACCTCGCCCCCGCCGACGCCGTAGCGGCCTCCCTGGCGCCCCGGGAGTAGCGGGCGGGTCGCGCCTCGGCCGTCAGGGCGAGATGTCGGCGCGTGTCCTCAGGGCACGCAAGGCCGCCACGGCGTCCGCCACCTCGCGGCCCTTGGCCTCGATGAGGTCGAGCAGCTCCTCCGGAGTGCGGCGGTCCTCCTGGCTGCGGGCGTTGGGATTCACCGCCTTGAGGTCGTAGTTCTTCGCCTCGATCGCCACCCGCGTGACCGTCCAGCTCCGCTCGCTGTCGGCCCGCTCGGGCAGGAGCCGGAGGCACTCCTCGAAGTGAGCCAGGGTCAGGGGCGTCTTCTTGCCGACCTTCACCTGCGACAGATCGTAGTACCAGATGCGCTCCGTCGGTCGGCCGCGGGTGAAGAAGAGGAGGTTGGTCTTGACGCCGGCCCCGGCGTTGACGAAGGTGCCGGGCGGCAGGCTCACGAGGCAAATAGAGATCGCACTCGTCGAGGAGCTTCCGCTTCGTCTGGACGAAGGCGGTCTCGTTCGACCGGAAGAGCACGCCCTCGTCCAGCACGATGCCGCAGCGCCCGCCCGGCTTCAGGCTGTCGATCACGTGCTGGAGGAACAGGACCTGGGTCGCCCCGGTCTTGTAGGCGAAGCGGGTCTGGGCCTCCTTGCCTTCCTTGCCGCCGAACGGCGGATTCATCAGGATCACGTCGAAGAGCGCCGGCGCGTCCGCGAAGAGCCCCCCGTACGTCTCCTGCCCGGTCAGCACGTTGCCGTGCCAGACGTGCGGCTCGTCGATGTTGTGGAGGACCAGGTTGGCGAGCGCGATCGGGTGGATCGCGTTGTCCTTCTCCCGGCCGTAGCGTCCTATGGGAGCCTCATTGACGCTTTACCGACCACCCGATCCTCAGGAGAGCTGCCAGCACCCGTCGGGCACGGGTGCTCGGCCATGCGCTCATGCAGCCGCGAAGGAGATACTCAGAAGCTGAGGGCCGGCTTCGCCATGCTCAGACGCTCAGCGACGACGCGGAGCGCGAGCGCTTGCACCTTCGATACCGCGGCATCCTGACTGTGGCCGTAGGCCAACACGCCCGGCAGCTCGAGAACCTCCGCCAGCCAGCGGCCATCCTCTTCCTGTTCCACCTCGACCTTGAAGGTGATCACGTCCTCAGCCCTCCACGCACGATTGTACGCTCATCGGGCGTAGGTCAGACGTCCTCCAGCCCTGGCTGGATGCCTGGGGCGGCGGCTCGTCACTCGGCCGCCGGGCGGCCGAGGGGTGCCCCCGAGGCGCTCGCGGACCATGGCGATGTGGAGCCGGAGCGTGTAGAGCGAGTCGCTGTAGTAGAGCGGGACCTGGAGGTGGCGGGCCTTGTCCTCCAGCCGCTCGAGCCCCGCGTTCAGCGCCTCCGGTGAGGTCCCATCCTTCTCGAGATCAATGAGGTCGCGGTACATCCGGACGATGCGCCGGCGCACGGTCCAGGCGTACAGGGCGGGCATGAGGCGGAACAGGGGATACATCACGCCGACGACGGGGATGAGGAAGACGAGGAGCCGGCCAATCGCCACCGCGAGCCAGAAGGGCAGGTGACGCTGAAGGAACGGCCGGCCCGAGCGGAAGTACTGGCGCGCCTCGTCGGTCAGGGGCAGGTCGACCGCTTCCGCGGCCGGAAACTGCCTCGTCTGGTGGAAGATGCCCGGCCCGGAATGGACCTGCTCCGCCGCATCGAGGAGCAAGGACTGGATCGCGGGGTGCAAGTCCTTGCGCACCACCAGGCTGGCCTTCGGCGCGAAGAGGGTCACCGCCGCCGGCGGCCGGTTCTTCGCCATGTCTCCCGCGCCCGCGGGCACCGTGAGCTTGCTGAGGAAGGGATACAGCGCCACGTACGTGTCGGCGCGGGGGAAGCTCACGAGCATGATGCCGTCCTCGGTGACCAGCTGGCGGACGGCGGGGGAGTCCCAGGCCGCCAGCATGAGGGCCGCGTCGATCTCGCCGCGGATCAGCGCCTCGGCGGCCGCCTGGTGGGAGAGCGCGAGCATCTGGGCGAAGCCCTGATTCAGCCGCTGCCGCGCCAGCAGCTGGAGCACGAGCGCGCGGGTGCCGCTCCCCTCGGGTCCGATCGAGATCTTCTTCCCCCGCAGCGCCTCCAGATCCCTGCCTTCGAGCGCGCCTCGGTGGAAGAACCAGAGCGGCTCGTAGAACACGGTGCCGAGTGCCCCCAGATCGGGCGACTCCTTCTGGTTCGTGATGCCGCCCTGGAGCAGCCCGATGCCGACACCCGACCGAGGGTCGCGCAAGAGCGTCAGGTTCTCCAGCGCCCCCGCGGTCGGGCGCAGCTCGAGCGTGATGCCGTGACGGCCCAGGACCTCCTGGTAGCGCTTGCCCACCTCTTGATAGGCGCCCCCGTCGGGGCCGGTGGCCATGGTCACGGTGCGCGGCGGCAGCGGGCTCAGCGCGCTGGTGGTGTACCAGATGGCCGCGATGGCGAGGGCGGCCGCCACCGGGATCAGGAGACGAGATCGATGGGCGGCGGAGGACTCCCGGGCGCTGCCGGCGGGCGGTGTCACGCTCGGCCGGCGAGTGCCATCAGGGTGGTTGGCGTCAGCGGCCGTACACGGGCGGCGCGTCCACCGCCTCGTCCACGGCACGTCGTCGACGCCGATCTCCGTGATTCTCGCGTTGCGCGACGTTCACTTGCTAATCTCGTCCTTCGCCTATAGTTCGTCATGGCCGCTCCGCATGTATACTG
Organism: uncultured Candidatus Rokubacteria bacterium; assembly: GCA_963799055.1. Lineage (GTDB taxonomy): Bacteria > Methylomirabilota > Methylomirabilia > Rokubacteriales > DASRDR01 > DASRDR01. Next base: position 39,362 of record CAWCVP010000011.1, on the reverse strand, counting down.
GAGCGACGAAGATGAGTCGCCCAAGAGACATCGTGCACAGTGACCCGGACATTCTAGGGGGCACGCCCGTTTTCACCGGCACGCGAGTTCCGATACAGTCGTTGTTCGACTACCTCGAAGGCGGGGAGCCCTTGGGCGAATTCCTTCGGCAGTTTCCGTCCGTGAGACGCGACCAGGCGATCGCGGCGCTCGACCTTGCGCGCGCTACGTTGCTGGCTGGTGCGCGTTCTTCTTGACGAGCAGCTCCCGCTCGATCTGGCCACCGCGCTGCTGGGCCACAGTGTCGATACGGTGGCCGGCCGTGGGTGGACCGGCATCACGAACGGCGAACTCCTGCGGCGGATGGGAGACGAGTACGACGTCCTGGTCACCATGGACCGAGGAATGGAGTTCCAGCAGAATCTAGTCGCGGTGACCGTCGGGGTGTTGCTCGTCCGTGCGCCATCCAACCGCATGGTGCACCTCCGGCCGCTTGTTCCGGCAATCCTCGATGTCCTTCCCACCCTGAAGCCAGGCCTACTACATCGCATAGGCGGGTGACGCCACTATCAGCCGCGACCGAAGGCAGGTCCGGTGGATGCAGCCGAAGTCGACCGTGTAGGTCATTTCATGTGCAACCCGGGGAACGCTACCGGGCGTACATCCGGGTCGCGGCCGAGTAGCCGGGGAGGCGGCCGGGCTCCCAGACGTGCTTCCGGGCGACGGCCTCCACCAGGTCGGCGCCCCAGCCGGGACGCGTCGGGAGGACGACCTCGCCCCGCTCGATGACGGGCGGCGCGTCCACCAGCTCGTCCTTCCACGGCACGTCGTCGACGTCGATCTCCATGATCCGCACGTTGGGGACGCTCGCGCAGAGGTGGAGGGAGTGAAGGGTCGAGAGGTGGCTGTAGTAGTTGTGGGGCGCGACGTTCAGCTCGTAGGTCTCGGCCAGCTCCGCGACCTTGCGGGACTGGGCGAAGCCGTTCCACGGCACGTCCACCATGACGACGTCCATCGCGCGCGCCTCGAAGAAGGGGCGGTAGCCGCGCAGGCCGTAGAGGTTCTCGCCGGAGCAGATCGGCATCGGCGCCTCGTCCTTGACCTCGCGGAGCGCATGCTGGTCGTACATGTCGATCTCGACCCACATCATGTCGAGGCCCGCGAGGGCGCGGCAGATCCGGATCGCCGCCTCGGGCTTCATGTTGAAGTTGAGGTCGAGGGCGAGGCCGACGTCCGGCCCGACGGCGCGCCGGAAGGTGCCGAGGAGCGTCTCGATGTGGCGGATGATCTCGGGCGTCACCGTCTGATCCGTGGTTCCGAGCCCCCCGCCGAACCCGGGGAAGTGAACCCGCGCGGGGTCGCCGGGATAGACGATGTTGGTCTTGAGCGCCCGGTAGCCGCGCCGCACGACCTCCTCGCCGAGCCGGTAGACGTCGTCCATCGTGCGGAGGGGCGGGACCCCGATGATCGCGGCGTTCATCGCCCGCGACGTCCCGCAGTGGGACCAGTAGACGGGCTGGCGGAGCACGGAACGGCCCGCCGAAGAGCTCCGCGACGGTCACGCCGAGGGCCTTGGCCTTCAGATCCCAGAGCGCGAGCTCGATCCCGGCGATCGCCTTGGCGGCGATGCCCCCCGGGCTCTGCCGCGCCATCCGGTAGAGGTCCCAGTAGATCCGCTCGACCGGCCGCGGGTCCTGGCCGAGCAGGATCGGCTCGAAGTCCCGCACCGCGCCGACGACGCCGTAGGGGTTCCGGCCGTCCGAGCACTCGCCGTAGCCGGTGAGGCCGTCGTCCGTGCGGACGGCGACGAACTGCCAGGGCCGCCAGCCCGCGTCGACGACGAACGTTTCGATCTCGGTGATCTTCATCCGGTCAGACCCGGTAGACGTACTGCTTGCCCGGCTCGCGCTCCACGTCGGGCGGGTAGTTCCGGCGCTTCTCCGCGTAGTAGCGGGCCCGATGGTCGCCGTCGGCCAGGCGGTTGTACGTGACGTAGAGCACGCGGCGCGGCTCGTCCGAGAGGTTCGGCCCGGACCGGTGGGGGACGAAGGAGTCGAAGAAGACGGCGTCGCCCGGCTCGGTCGGGTAGGGGACGAAGTCGACCCCCCGCAGCGTCGCCTCGGACAGGGGGGCCCACTCGGGGCCGATCAGTCCGCGGGTGTGGTGGCCGGCCGCCAGCTCGAGGCAGCCGTTCGCCTCGGTCGCGCCGTCGATGGCGACCAGGGCGGTCACGAAGAGCGGCGCGTAGACGCTCCAGCCGGCCTGCTGATCCTGGTGCGGCTCGAAGCCGCCGCCGCCCGGCAGCTTGAAGTTGATCTTGTCCTTGAAGAGCACCGCCGGCTGCGCCGAGAAGGTCGGCCACGCGCCCGAGCAGCTTGTCGCCGTCGAAGATGGCCTTGAAGCCCGGATGATGCGGGTAGAAGTTCTCGATGCGGTTGACGAGGCGCCGCCCCGGCTCGCGCAGGCTCTGCTCGCCGTAGACCATCCACGCGCCGGGCAGCTCGGGCCAGGCCTGGATCTCGTCGGTGGCCCGGCGGAGCTCGGCGACCTCGTCGGGGCCGAAGAGCCCGCGGCAGACCAGGAAGCCGTCGCGCCGGTAGTCGGCGAGCTCGGCGTCGGAGAGAAACCGCGGCGCCCGAGCGGATGTGGTCATGGCACCAGAACCACCTTTCCGTGGGACTCGCGGGCCGCCAGGGCCTCGAGCGCGGCGGCGGCCTCGCGGAGGGGATACGTCCGGTAGATCACGGGCCGGATGCGGCCCTGCTCGTAGAGCTTCAGGATCGCGTCCATCCACTCCTCGACGAGCGGGGAGCCGCGCCGCTGGTAGTAGCCCCAGTGGACGCCGACCACGCTGAAGTTCTTGAGGAGGACCCGGTTGATGGCGAGGGTCGGGATGCGGCCCCCGGCGAAGCCGATCGTGAGGAGCCGCCCCTCGAACGCGATGCACTTCGTCGAGCCGTCGAAGACGTCGCCCCCGACGGGGTCGTAGATCACGTCGGCGCCCTCGCCGCCCGTGACCGCCTTCACGCGCTCGACCCAGTCCTCCGTCCGGTAGTCGACGAGGACGTCCGCGCCGGCCTGCCGCGCGATCTCGAGCTTCTCCGGCGTGCCGGCGGTGGCGATGACGCGCGCGCCGAGGGCCTTGCCGAGCTGGACCGCCGCGATGCCCGACGCCGCCGGCCGCCCCGTGGACCAGGAGCCACTCGCCGGGCTGGAGGGATGCCCGCCGGACCAGCGCGCAGTAGCCCGTCTGGTAGACGACGAAGAGCGCGGCCGCCTCGTCGAACGGCATGGCGTCCGGGATCGCGTGGACGCGCTCGGCCTTCGTGACGGCCCGCTCCGCGTAGCCGCCCCACTCGAGGTTCGCGATGACGCGCTGCCCGGGCCGGACACGGGTCACGCCGGGGCCGACGCCCCGGACGACGCCGGCGATCTCGTGGCCCGGGCTGAAGGGGAGCGGCGGCTTCACCTGGTACTTCCCCTGGACCATCAGGATGTCGGGGAAGTTGCAGCCGGCCGCCCGGGTCTCGACGAGGACCTGACCGGCCTCCGGGACGGGATCCGGGACGTCCCGGTACTCGAGCTCCGACGGCTCGCCCCACCGCGTCGCGACCATGGCCTTCATGGCGCTAGATGATACCAGCGTCCCGGGTTCCGACGCGTGGCGGTCACAACCGCTTCGTGACGGAAGCCGGCGACCGCGAAGGCCGGTCGCCGGCGCGCGGCTACTTCTTGCTCGGGTCGTCCGCCGGGTTCACGTAGGTGAAGACGAGGGGCCCCATCGACGTCACCTGGATCCGCGCCGGCTCCTTCGTCAGCACGAAGTGGTTCATCTTGGCGGGCGCGACGACGACGCTTCCGGCCGGGAGCGCCTTCGCGCGGCCCGGCTCGAGCTTGTCACCCGTCCCGAACAGGAGCGTCCCCCGCAGGACGGTGACGACCTCGTCCGTCGGGTGAGAGTGCGCGGGGATCCGGTAGTTGGCCGGCAGCTGGACCTGGATGACGAACAGGCCCTCCTTGGCGGGGTCCCCGTACAGCACGGCGACCTTCGAGCCCTTCGGGACGAAGGGCGGAGGGTCGCCCCACTTGATGGTATCCGGCGTATGCACGCCGTGCGGGGCGTCGGCCGCCCACACCGGCAGGATTCCGCACAGCAGGATCGCGAGCGAGAGCCATCGGGCGAGTCGTTGCCTCATCGTGAGCCTCCTCCTTGCATGCTGAGCGCGACCGGGTGCGCTTACGACACTCCGATAGTAGCAGTGTCGCTCGTCGGGCGGGTGGCTTGGTGGTCTCGAACAGACTCGACGGGTCCGGTTGGCGTCAGCCGGCCGACGTGTGGCGCACGATCGCATCCGGCCGGTCGACGAGGCCGGGCAGAAGGGCGACCCCGAGGCCGGGCGCGTCGGTCCCCAGCCGCACCTGGCCGTTCTCCACCTGGGGCAGGCCCGTCACGAGCTCTCGGTACCAGCCCGTGTAGAAGGCGCGGACGGTCTCCTGGATGAGCGCGTTCGGCGCGTTGAGCGAGAGGTGCACGCTCGCCGTCCACACGACCGGCCCGGTGCAATCGTGGGGCGCGACCGGGAGGCCGAACGCCTCCGCCATGGCCGCGATCGCCTTGCCCTCGGTCAGGCCGCCGCACCAGCCGAGGTCCAGCATGACGATGCTGGCGGCGCGCGCTTCGAGGAGCTCCCGGAACGCCTGGCGCCCGCCGAGCATCTCGCTCGCCGTCGTCGGGATGCGGGTCCCGCGCGCGAACGCCGCCAGGCTCGTGAGGTCGTCGGGGCGGAGCGGGTCCTCGATCCAGTAGGGGGAAAGGCCTTCGGCCTCGAAGGCGTGGGCGATCCGGAGCGCCACCGGCAGCGTCCACAGCCCGTGGAGCTCGACCATCAGGTCCATCCGCTTCCCGACCGCCCGGCGCGCCTGGCGGAAGGGCTCGAGCGCGTGGTCCAGCTCCTCGGCCGTGATGTGGAGGCCGCCGTTCCGGTACGCCGCCTCGTCGAAGGGCCACATCTTCATGCCGGTGATGCCCTGGTCGAGCAGGCTCTGGGCCAGCTCGCCGGCGCGCCCGTGGAGGAACGCGTCCAGATCCTCGTAGGGGCCGGCGGCGTCACCCTCGCCCGGCAAGCCCCAGTTCTGCCAGGCCTGGCCGCGCGTCGCCCGCACGTAGCGGTAGCCGGCGCAGGTGTTGTAGGCGCGGATCGACTCGCGCGTCTGGCCGCCCAGGAGATCGACGACCCTCCGGCCCGACGCCTGACCGACGAGGTCCCAGAGCGCGATGTCGAGGGCCGAGTTCCCGCGCGCCTCCACCCCCGTCGAGCGCGTGCCGACGTAGTTCTGGAGCCCGACGCGGAGCGCGTCGAGGCGCGAGGCGTCCTGTCCGAGGATCCGCGACGCGGCGGTGCCGTGAAGGTACGCTTCGACCTCCGCGGCGCCGAAGAACGTCTCGCCGAGCCCGACCAGCCCCCCGTCCGTCCGGAGCCGGACGAAGAGGATGTTGGGGAACTCGCCGACCCGGATGGTCTCGAGATCCGTGATTCGAAGGCGCGGCGGCGTCACGGGTCGAGCCCGGACTTGGCCGGCCACGGCTCAGCCCACCACCGGCAGGAGGATGCGGGACGGCCGCGCGGTGTCGTGGAAGACGGTGTTGAGCGCGGCCTGGCCCGACGCCTCGGCGCCGACCGGGCCGCCGGTGTTCATGTTCCGGTCGAAGCGCGGGTAGCTGGACGACGTCACCGCGACGCGGATCCGGTGGCCCTTCCGGAAGGTGTTGGCCGTCGCCCAGAGGTCCACGGTCAGCTCGTAGACCCGGCCCGGCGTCAGCGGGGCCGGATGCGTCGCGGAGTCGCGATAGCGCGCGCGGAGGATCCCGTCGCAGAGGAGGCGCGAGACGCCGTCGGGATGGACGTCGGTCAGCCGGACGACGAAGTCGGTGTCCGGCGCCGTCGACATGACGTGGAGCACGCAACGCACGTCGCCGATCACCGTCAGGTCCCGCTCCAGCGGAGGGCTCGTGTAGGTGAGACAGCGGCCCTCGATGGGGCGCTGGTCGTACGCGCCGCCCGGGATGTTGAGGGTCGCGCCGCCGAGCGTGGGCACCGGGTCGTCCGGATCGTACCGGTAGCCGTCGGCGCCCTCGGCGCCGGCCGGCGCCTCCGGCGTCAGCCGGCCGCCCTCGTGGAGGTACCACGGCGTCTCGCGCGTCCCCGGCCAGGGGTAGGCGTCGGCGGTCCGCCAGCGGTTCTCGCCCATGACGAAGAGCTGGACGCGCGGCTCGTCGGGGACGCAGTTCCTCGTGCCGCGGAGCCAGTGGTCGAACCACGGGACCCGGATCGCGTTGTAGTCGCGGATCGCCTCGGAGTCCGAAGTCCACCTCGCCCTGGACGGTCTTCGCCATGTTCCACGGCCCGTGGATCCACGGCCCGATGACGAGGCGCTGGGCGTCGCGCGCCGCCTGGGTGCGCGCCTTCGCGCGGGTGCCGACGAAGTTCTTGATCGTCCCCGCGAGGAAGATGTCGAACCATCCGCCCATGTGGACGATCGGCGTCTCGATCTCGCCGTGCTGGTGGCCGATGTTCCAGCGCCACCAGAACGGGCCGTCCTCCGGATGGGCGAGGAAGTCGTTGTACCAGTCGTCGAGGCCCTCGACGAGCGGGTTCGGGTGGATCGGGAGCGCCCGGTGCCAGCTCGGGATCTCCTCGAGCGCCTTCTCGAGGACGCCCTTCCGCCGCGCGAGCTCCTCGGGGCTCCGGGCCAGGCGCGCCAGGTTGTTGTAGGTCCACTTCACCGTCCACTCCCACATGAAGCCGAGCTCGAAGGCCCCGCCGTGGTAGACCCACTCCGCCCAGTAGTCGGCCGACGACTCGCGCACGTACATCGCGCGGAGGTGGGGCGGGCGCGTGGGCGCGAGCCGGTACTGGGTCACCCCCGCGTACGAGCCGCCGATGGTGCCGACGTTGCCGTCGCACCACGGCTGGGCGGCGATCCACTCGACCGTGTCGTACCCGTCCCGGTTCGGCCCCCAGCCGTCGTCGTGGAACGGGATGAAGCGGCCCTCCGAGGCGAAGCGCCCGCGGACGTCCTGGATCACGACCGCGTAGCCCTGAGACGCGAAGAAGGGCGGGGAGCCCACCTGGCACTCGGGCGAGTTGTCCTTGCTGTAGGGCGTTCGTTCGAGAAGGGCAGGGAACGGCCCCTTGCCCTTGGGCAGGTAGACGTCGGCGCGGAGCACCGTCCCGTCGCGCATCGGCTGGGGCACGTCACGGAGGACGGTGAAGTCGGCGCTGGGGCTGGTCATGCGTGGCTCCTCGGGGAGGCGGTCCCGGGCGTGAGGGGTGTCGTCCGCTCGCGCCCGGCCGCTGGGTGGGTGAACGTCTGGACGGTCAGCACGTTGGTCTGATGCGAGATCTCACCGAGTGAGTCCCAACCATCTCTATTCCTTGAGCATTCTCAGCCAGCCTGCGGCGCTGGTCCACTCCTCGACGAGTTGCGGCGGGAGCTGGCCGGTATGGTCGCGTACGAGCGCGCCCACCCGCTCCGCCCGCGTCATGAGGCTCGTCGCCACCGGGACGACCTCGGCCTTCCTGCCCGACTTGACGCGAGCCAGCTCGCCGAGCCCGGTCGAGAATCCCGCCAGCTCCGTCTCGAGCGTCTTCGCCCAGGACGCCCCGGCGCGCCGGGCGGGAGCACCCTCCCACGACTTCATCACCGTCGCGAACCGCGTCTGGACCTGGTCGACCCGGAAGGACGCGTCGTAGTCGTCGGGCGGGGTCTTGACGGGCGACAGCGTCTGCTTGGGAACGGCTTCCTTCGAGTAGACGGCCGCAGCGCCGACTCCCCGGTACTCGGACACGAGCGTGTTGAGCGTCCGACGAAGAGGCTGCCAGCTCTCCTGGACGGCCTTGCTGGTCCGTCCGGCCAGCTGCTGGACGATCGCGAACCCGGCGGAGTTGGCCTTCTCGAGCTCGGCCGTGAAGCGGCCGCCCTGCGTCCGGAGATCCTGCGCCATCGCGTCCGCCGCCTTCGCCAGCTCTCCGATCTGGTAGTCGACCGGTCCGTAGCCCCCTTTTCGCTGGGGCTCCCAGGTGGACTTGAAGTTCGCGACGTCCTGCCTGAGACGATCGACCAGCGTGGAGGGCCGGACGTCCCCGATGGGGTCGTACTGGACCTCGAGCATGTCGGCGCACCCGGCGGCGAGCCAGAGGGCAGCGACGAGCAGGGCAGCACGTCGTCTCATGGCCGGGCCTTCGCTCGGCTAGTGCGCGCCGGGCGTGATGGCGGTCTTGAGACCCCGCCCGGCCGCCGCGTGGGCGAACGCCTCGGCGATCCGGGGCAGGGGATAGCGGTCGGTCACCAGGCTCGCGGCGCCGATCCTGGTGAGGAGGGGCAGGACGCGGCGGAAGGACGTCCCGCGGCCGTAGGCGCCGGTGAGGGTCAGCTCGGCGAAGTGGAAGTCGAAGAGGTCCACCGGGAGGGTGCTCCCCTTCGGGCACACTCCGACCAGCTGCACGACTCCGCGGGGGCGCGCCAGCCGGGCGGCCGCCGCCACGAGCTCGGGCTTTCCGACCGCCTCGCAGGCGAGGTCGACGCCGCGGCCGCCCGTGGCCTTGCGGACGGCCTCCGCGAGGTTCTCGACGGTCGGATCGACCGTGAGGTCGGCGCCGAGCCGCGCGGCGGCCTCGCGGCGGCTCGCCACCGGGTCCGACAGGATCGCCGTCCCGGCGCCCCGCGCCTTCGCGAGCGCGAGCGTGAGGAGGCCCATGATGCCGCCGCCGATCACGACCACCGTGGCGCCCCGGCGCATCCGCGCCATCTCGAGGCCCTCCAGACAGCAGGCGGCCGGCTCGGCGAGCGCGGCCGTGCTGGGATCGAGCCCCTCGGGGAGGGGATGCACGCAGTGGCGCGGGAGCACGACCCGCTCCGCGAAGCCCCCGACCCGCACGGTCCCCTGGCACTGGCTGATGCGGCTCGCCCGGCACTCGTCGCAGGCGCCGCACCCGTAGTTCGGCTCGCAGGCGACGGCGCGCCCCACGAGGGCCCGGCTCACGCCGCGGCCGACGCCGAGCACCGTGCCGCTGTACTCGTGCCCCATCACGCGGGGCGGGGTCAGCGGGAACAGGCCCTGGACGGCGTGGATGTCGCTGCCGCAGATCCCCGCCGTGTGGACGGCGATGAGCACTTCTCCCGGTCCCGGGGTGGGCTCGGGCAGATCGTCGAGCGTGAAGCGGCTCTCTCCGTGCCAGGTCGCGGCGCGCATCGTTGGTCTCCTCGTGCCTAGGCGCGCAGGACCTGGAGGAAGCTCCGGGCCGCGTTCACGATCATCGGACCGGTCACCACCAGGAGCGCCTGGTAGCCTTCGGCCAAGAGCCGCCGGCCGTCCTCGTGGTCGAGGGCGACGATCATGGCGGGCTTGCCCGCCGCCCGGGCCGCCGCGTGGATCCGCTTCACCTCGGTCTGGACCCGCGGGTCCATCCAGCCGCCCGGGATGCCCATGGACAGGGAGAGGTCGCCCGGGCCGATCACCACCACGTCGAGGTCGGGAACCCGCACGGCCGCGTCCAGCTCTCCGAGCACCGCATGGTTCTCGAAGATCGCGCAGCACAGGATCTCCTCGTCCGCCTGCCGGTAGTACGCGGCGCCCGCCTGCGGCACGCCGTAGAACGCGGCGCGGGACATCCCCATGGCGCCACGGACGCCCCGGGTCGGGTAGCGGGTCGCCTTGGCGGCGGCCTCCACCTCGGCCCGGCTCATCACGTCGGGGACGATGACGCCGCCCGCCCCCTGGTCGAGGTACTCGAGGATCTCCGCCGGGTCGTTCTTCCGCACGCGCACCAGAGGGGTCATGCCCGTCAGCTCGGCCGCGCGGATCAGCTCGCGGGCCGTCTCGACGCCGAGGCCGCCGTGCTGGCCGTCGATGAAGACGAAGTCGTAGCCGAGGTGGCCGAAGGTCTCCACCAGCTCGGGGCTGTTGATCGTGATCAGGGCGCCGACCACACGCTGGCCGGCCCGCAGCTTGGCCTTCAGGCTGTTCGAGCGCACGGGGTCCTCCCTCGGATGGCGTCGGATGCCCGGCTCAGGGGCGGGCGTGGTTGGCGATGATGAAGCCGGCGATCGAGTGGCGCGAGGGGCCGGTCGGGAGCTTGTCGCAGTCGAACCAGCGGGCGTCCTCGAGCTCGTCCTTGTCGATCGTGATCTCGCCCCCGGCGTACCGCGCCACGAAGCCGATCATGAGCTGGCTCGGGAACGGCCAGTTCTGGCTCCCGACGTACTGGATGTCGGTCACGTCGACGCCGACCTCCTCCTTGACCTCGCGGGCGACCGTGCCCTCGAGCGACTCGCCGTTGTCGACGAAGCCGGCGACGAGGGCGTAGCGCCCCGGCGCCCACCCCGCCTTCCGGGCGAGGAGGACGCGCGAGCCGTCGCGGACGAGCGTGATCACGGCCGGATGGAGGTGCGGGTAATGCTCGTAGCGGCAGCGCGGGCACTGCTTGCCCCACTCTCCGGCGATGCGCGTGGTCGGCTCTCCGCAGCGCGGGCAATGGCCGCTGGTCGACTCCCACCAGAGGAGCTGCATCGCCATCCCGCCGAGCGAGAGGAGCTCGTCCGGGAGTCGCGTGCCCTGCATCGGCACCAGGGTCTCGCGGGAGAGCTCGGACGGGACGGATGCCCCCTTGGGGAGGCCCAGCACCCAGCACGGCGTCTCCCCGAGCGTGCCGAGCCAGGTGGGATCGCCTTCGAGACCCCCGGGCCGCTCCCCTTCGGGCAGGCGGAACCGATCGCCATCGGGGACGACCAGGAGCCCCTGGTCCTGGACGAGGAGCCAGTGGCCACGAGGAGCGGGCGGCAGCACGCCGGCCTTGGCCGGGACGAAGGCGTCGCGAAGACAGTCCCGGTTGAAGGGCAGATACACGGTCAGGGGGGTCGGCCGATGGGTCGCCGGCGCCATGCGAGAGCTCAGAACACGATCAGGCCGCGCGCCAGCGCGCCGGCCGCGAGGTCCTTGAATCCCTGCTCCGCCTCGTCGATCGAGTAGCGGCGCGTGATCAGGTCGTCCAGGCGCAGCTTCCCCGCCATGTAGAGCTCCACCAGGCGCGGGAAGTCCTCGCGGGTCCGGGCGCTCCCGTAGATCGAGCCGCGAATGACGCGCTCCTGGCTCACCACGGGCTGAATGCTGAGCGGCACCGTCGCCCCGGTCGCCGGCACGCCGATCATCACTGCGGTGCCGCCGGGCGCCAGGGCGTCGATCGTCTGCCCCATCGCCCGGACGTCCCCCACGGCGGCGAAGGTGTAGTCCGCGCCGCGCCGGGTGATGGCGCGGATCGCGGCGACCGGGTCCTGCCGCGAGGCGTCGACCACGTGGGTGGCGCCCAGCGCTCGCGCCTGCTCGAGACGCTCGGCCCGGACGTCGACCGCGACGATCGGATGCGCGGTGACGAGCGCGCCGCCCTGGATCACGTTCAGCCCGACGCCGCCGACGCCGAAGACCGCCATGCTGGCGCCCGGCGGCACCTGGGCCGTGTTGATCACCGCGCCGACGCCGGTCATGACGGAGCAGCCGATGAGGGCCGCGCGGTCGAGGGGCATGTCGGGCCGGATCGGGATCGCGCTCGACTCGGCCACCACCGTGCGCGAGGCGTACGTCCCGACGTGCCCGTACTGGTAGACGGGCTTCCCGGCGAGCGACAGCCGGGTCGTGCCGTCCGGGAGCACGCCCTTTCCGGGCTGACGGTTCTCGCAGAGATTCGGCCGCCCGATGACGCAGTAGTGGCAGCGCCCGCAGGTGGGTGCCCAGGAGAGGACCACGTGGTCCCCCGGGCGGAGGTGCCGGACACCCGGTCCCACCGCTTCGACGATTCCCGAGCCCTCGTCGCCGAGGACGACCGGGAGCGGGATGCCTTGCCAGCTTCCGTCGGCCGCGTGGAGGCAGCTGTGGCAGACGCCGCTGGCGACCATGCGGACCAGCACCTCGCCCTCGCGCGGCGATTCCACGTCGAGCTCCTCGACGCGGAGCGGGGCGCGCTGCTCGAACAGGACCGGGGCCTTCATGCTCCTCCTCGCGCTCAGCCGCCGCGGCGGACCCGCGGCTTGAGATAACCCTACAACAGATCGACGGTCGGATTCTCGGCCATGAACAGGAGCGCGACGACGGCATGGTACTCAGCGCGCCGGACCTCGTCGACGGCGGCGCCTGGCCGCTGCACTACCGCGGCCTCGCGCGCCCGCGGCCTCCCTTGGCTCGGGATCCGGCCGACCTCGCCCGCCGCTTCGGCCGTGCGCGGCGCTTCTTGCGCTCGGTCTCGACCAGCCGCCGTGCGTCTCGCGGGTCGACCAGGCCGATCAGCACCCCGTCGGAATCCGTGATCAGGAAGTCGGCGCCCGCGTTCCCGCGCCCGCGGTCGATCAGCGAGTCGAGCGGGATGTCGGGCCGGTAGGTCGTCGGGATGTCCATGGCCCGCTCGACGGAGGTGGCCCGGCGCCTCGAGCTCCATGCGGCGCGACCGAGACGGCCGAGGACCACGCCGGCCTCGTTGACCACGATGCATACGTCCGAGCCGCTGGCCCGGACGCGCGCCCGGACGTCGCTCAGGCGGTCATCGAGCCGGCAGGTGGGGACATTGCGGCGCGCTACGGCGCCGGCCTGGAGGCGCCGGGCCCGCGTGCCTTCCATGCCCCGCCCGGCGGCGAACCAGTCTCGCCGCCCGCCCGTGTACTGGAACACGCGCGTGAATCCCAGGGCTTCGAGCCGCGCCGCGGCTCGCGCGCTCAAGTCTCACTGAGCGTCGTGACAGTACACGATCACCGGGCGCGTTCGCTTGAGCCGCCCGACAGCCCGTCGGTCCATGTCCCAGAGCGGGAGACTGATCGCCCCCGGGACATGCGCGTCGACGTACTGCTCGGACGGCAGCACGTCCACCAGCTGCGCGCCCTCGGCCACCAGGCGCTGGACCTGATCGCGATCGATCGCGTGCTGGTGCGCAGCATCAGTCGGGGCGCGCTACCTCTCAGTTGCTGTAGCGGATCCGGGGCTCCAGATAACCGTACAAGAGATCGACGGCCAGGTTCACGGCCATGAACAGGCTCGCGATGAACAGGATCGTGCTCTGCGTGACCGGATAGTCCCGCTGGTAGATCGACCACAGGACCAGGCGCCCGACCCCGGGCAGTGTGAAGACCTCCTCCACGACGACCGTGCCGCCGAGCAGGATGCCGAGCTGGAGCCCCACCACGGTCACGACCGGGATCATCGCGTTCTTGAGCGCGTGCTTCAGCACGATGGCCTTTCCGGCCAGGCCCTTGGCGAGCGCGGTCCGCACGTAGTCGGAGCCGAGCACGTCGAGCATGCAGGAGCGCGTCGTCCGGGCCACGTTCGCGGCGGCCGCCGTCCCGAGGCAGAGGGCCGGGAGCACCATGATGGTCAGATTCCGCCGGGGGTCGGTGAAGACGTCGACCCACATGATCGGCGGCATCCAGCGGAGGTAGAGGGAGAAGAACAGGATCAGCATCGTGCCCTGCCAGAAGACCGGCACCGACAGCCCGAGGAGCGTGCCGATCCGCGTGACATGGTCGAGCGGCCGGTCCCGCCAGACGGCGGAGAGGATCCCGGCGGCCACCCCCAGGATCAGCGAGAAGGCGACCGCGAGCACGGTCAGCTCGATCGTGACCGGCAGCCGCTCGAGGATGAGCGAGAGGACCGGCTTGCCGGTGCGCCAGGAGGTGCCGAGGTCGCCCCGGAGGAGCTGGCCGAGCCAGCGCCCGTACTGGACGTACCAGGGCTGGTCCAGGCCGAAGAAGCGCTTGAGCTGGTCGACCATCTGCTGGCTCACGACCGCGTCGGCGCCGATCATCTGCTCCACGACGGTGCCCGGGATGAGGTGGAGCATGAGGAAGACGAGGACGGTCAGCCCCAGCAGGGTGAGCGCCATGGAGTAGAGGCGAACGACGAGGTACCGGCCCATCAGCCCGCCAGCGTTTCAACCGGCCAGGCTTGCGGGCCTGACCTCGAAGCCGAGCTGGGTGCTGTTCCTGCGCACCCGTTCGTCCGTGCTCAGGACCATCAGGTCCGGGAGTGATTCCCGGAGCACCGCGATGCTGGCGAGGTGAATCGCGTCGAGCGTGCGCACGGGCTCCAGAGGGAACCGGCCCCCCGCTCGCTCGGCGACGTCCGGCGTCAGCTCCAGCACGGCCCATCGTGCCGAGGCCTGCGCCAAGACACTGAGGGCCTCGCTGAGCTGCGCCTCGGCGATCCGAGACTCCGCGAGTGCCCGTCGCGCGGTGCGTCGGCACTCGATGAGAGTCAGGCGGGAGCAGACCACCTTGGTCGCCCCGATGAGGTCGTCGTGCACCTGGTCAGCCATCGAGTCGTTGAAGAGCCACCTGAGCACGGCACTGCTCTCGGCGTAGAGGATCACGGCTCCGCCCGCTCGGCGTCGAGCAGCGGCTGGGTGCCGTCCTTGAGGCGGACGCGAGTGCGACGGTAGGCGGCTTTCTCCTGCGGGAGCCCCGGTGTCAGGGCGCCCTCGGCGTGCAGGCGGGCCAGCACTCCGTCGAGCGTCGTCGGAGGCGCGTCCCCGGACGGGCGTCGCAGCTCGGCGACGACTCGCCCGCGGTCGGTGACGAGCACGACTTCCCCCCGCGCGACCTCCCGCAGGTACGCGCTCAACCGGTTCTTGAGCTCTCGAACCGCCACGGCCTTCATTGGAGTGAATGTAGCCTCATGTAGCTACATGTGTCAAATCCGGATCGGAGCGCCTGTTCTGCCCAGCGTGTCGGGGGAGGGCTCCCCGCTCGACGGCATGGTCCTGGGGGATGGACTGGCGGAAAGCCCAGTCCATCCCCGGCGGGAGCCCGCTACGCCTTGTCGAGCCAGACCTGCTCGAAGCCGTAGAGCAGGGTCGTGGGGTGCTGCTTCCAGTTCTTCACGGAGCCCTGCGTGAAGTCGATGTGGTCCGCCGAGAAGAGCCAGAGGTGCGGCACGTTCTCGAGGATCATGATCTGAGCCCGGTCGTAGATCTCCTTCCGCTTCTTCACGTCGAACGTCCGGCGTCCCTCCTCGAGGAGGGCGTCGAGGTCCGGCACGCTCCAGCTGTTCCAGTTCTGGCCCTTCGTGGAGTGCAGCGACCGGAAGAAGGCGACGTCCGGGTCACCGTAGCCGGGCGTCGTGTTCATGGTCATGTCGAAGTCCTTGGCCAGCCACCGCTTGATCCAGACCGCGTACTCGACGTTCTCGATCTCGGCGTTGATGCCGATGCGCTTGAGGTTCGCGGCCACGACGGGCGCCCCGTTGACCATGGTCGGGAAGGTGGGGATGACCCCGAGCTTCACGGTGAAGCCGTTGGCGTGGCCGGCGTCGGCCATGAGCTTCTTCGCCTTGTCGATATCGGGCTTGTAGTACTTCATCCACTGGTCCTCGGGGAGCAGCCACTGCTTCATCGGCGCGGTGCAGGGGGCCGTGAGGCGCCCGAAGCCGGCGGCGGCCACCTTGAGGACGGCGGCGCGGTCGACGGCGTAGCTGATCGCCTGGCGCACGCGGACGTCCTTGAGCGGGCCCCGGCTCGCGTTGATGTTGAGGAAGTCGAAGCCGAGGCGCGAGGAGCGGTAACCCGTGAGCGTCTTCTCGTCCTTCAGGAGGTTCCAGTTCTTGTTGTCCTCGATGAAGGCGTGGTGGATCTGGCCGGTCCGGAGCGCGGCGACCGAGTTCGCCTCGTCCGGGATCGTCCGGATGATCACCTCGTCGACGTGGGGCAGCCCCTTCTTGAAGTAGTTCGGGTTCTTCTTGAACACCATCTGCTGCTCGACCTTCCAGTCGGCCAGCATGAAGGGGCCGGTCCCCATGGTCATCTTGTTGAGGTCCCCGCCGCCCTTGGCGACGCCCGCCTCGCTGATGATGAAGGCGTAGAACCCGGCGAGGGCGGGGATGAGGGACGCGAACGGCTCCTTCGTCTGGAACTTCACCTCGTGCTTCCCCGACGGCTCGACCTTGTCGACGGCGATGAAGTCCGCCTTCCCCGCCGCGGACTTCTCGAGGAGGCGGTCGAAGGTGAACTTCACGTCCGCGGACGTGAACTCCTGGCCGTCGTGCCACTTGACGCCTTGTCGGAGCTTGAAGGTCCAGGTGAGGCCGTTCTGGCTCACCCCCCAGGACTCCGCCAGCTCCGGCACCGGCGTCATGTTCTCGTCGAAGCGGACGAGCTGGTTGTACGTGAGCGGGGAGCGCCGGCTGCGGGAGAACGCCGGGACCAGCTGGGGGTCGAGCCCGGTCGCCTCGTTGTTCTGGGCCGAGATGACGGTCCCGCCGTCCTTCGGGGCCTGGGCGGACGCGGCCCGTCCGAGGGCCAGCGTGCCCAGGACGGCGCCGCCGGCCTTCAGGACGTCGCGACGGCTGGGCGCGCTGGTACCGGTGGCGTCGAGGTGTCGGTCACGCGTGGTCATGTGATCCTCCTGGGCGCGAGGGTTGGTCACTGGGAACGGGGGTCCAGCACGTCTCGGAGGCCGTCGCCGAGCAGGTTGAAGGCGAGCACCGCCGTCATGATGGCGAGGCCCGGGAACACCGAGATCCAGGGGGCGGTCTCGAGGTACGTCCGGCCCTCGTTGAGCATGTTACCCCAGGACGGCATCGGGGGCTGGGCCGAGAGCCCGAGGTAGCTCAGCGAGGCCTCGATCAGGATCGCCTGGGAGAACGCCACGGTGCCCTGGACGACGAAGGGCGAGAGCACGTTCGGCAGCACGTGGCGGAGCGCGACCTTCGCGCGGCCGGCCCCGAGGGCGCGCACCGCCTCCACGTACTCCTTCTCCCGCTCGGCGAGGACCGGCCCGCGCATGACGCGGGCGAAGATCGGCGTGTACACGATGGCGATGGCGATGACCGCGCTGTTCACGCCGGGGCCTCGCATGGCGGCGATGCCGACGGACAGAAGCAGACCGGGCACGCTGAAGAAGACGTCCATCACCCGGCTGACCAGATTGTCCCAGCGCCCGCCGAGGTAGCCGGCCGTCAGCCCGAGCGCGCCACCCACCAGCATCGCCGAGCCGATGGAGACCGACGCCACGTAGAGGGAAATGCGGGATCCGTAGATGACGCGGCTCAGGACATCCCGCCCGAGGCGATCGGTGCCCAGCCACGCCTGACGCCCCGGCGGCGTCTCCAGCAGGTCGAAGTTCTGCTCGTCGGGCTCCACGGGGGCGATGAGTCCGGCGAGGACGGCGACGAGGACGATCAGGAAGGCGACGATCAGGCCCGCGAGGACGACGGAGCTCCGGAGGGCGCGCCGGATCCGCCGGCCGAGGCGCGGCGCTTCGCGTTGCGCACCCGGGGCCACGAGCACCGCTTCGCGTGTGAGCTCCAACGAGGCGATGCTAGGCGGGCCCGTCCGGGCGTGTCAAGCCCGACGGCCGCGCCGGCTCCGCGGAGTGGCCGGCGCGGCGCGGCTCGCGTACCATGGCGAGGTGCCTGCGCGATCGCCGCTGCCGCCTGGGGCCGGTGAGCGCGCTGCCCAATCCCTGGCCGATCCGCCGCATCGTCCTCCGATCGCGCTCACGTGGGCGGACGGCTGGGCATTGCTCGCCGTCTTCGTCTGGGGGGTCAGCTTCCCCGTCCTGAAGGGGATCATGACCGTGGTGCATCCGCTCGCGCTGATGGTCCTCCAGGGCGCTGATCTCGTTGGCCGTGCTTGCCGTGGCGCTCCAGTGGACGGGGGGATGGCGCGTGCCGGCCCGGGAGGACCTGCCGGTGCTCCTGGCCACCGGGCTGATCGGCTACACGCTGAATCAGACCCTCTACTCGTGGGGCCTCCACCTCACCACGGCCTCCCACTCGGGACTCATCTTCACGGTGACGCCACTGTTCGTGTTCGCCGTCAGCCAGGCGCTCGGTCACGTGCGCCTGGGTCGCCGCGACGCGCTGGGACTGGCCCTGGGCGTGGGTGGGGCGATGCTGATCATCGGCTGGCCGGCCAGCGGCGCAGCGGGCGAGGCGTCCGTGCTGGGAGACCTGCTGACCCTCGGGGCCGCCATCACCTGGGGCGTGTGGACGATCCTTGCCGCCCCCATCCTCCGGCGGCGCGGCGCTCTCGCCGGCACGTTCTGGATCATGCTGACGGGGACGATCGGGCTCGTGCCCTTCGCTCTCCCCGGCCTCGTGGCCCAGGACTGGGCGCTGCCCTGGTGGACCTACGCCGGCATCCTCTACGCCGGCGTCGCCGGCGGCGCTCTCGGGAGCCTCCTCTGGTTCGCGGCCGTGCGGCGGCTCGGCGCCGCACGCACGGCGATCTATGCCAACATGGAGGCGTTCTTCGCCGTCTTGGCGGCCTCGCTCCTGCTCGGGGAGCGGGTCGCGCTGATCTCCCTGGTAGGAGGGGTGGCCGTGGTGGCGGGCGTGTTGCTCACGCGCCGGGGGGCATAGCGGACCGAGCGCCCGCCGCGCCGGCGCGACACGATCTCCAGGACATGGAGCTGGGATGAGCGATGGCGTCCATCATGACGGTGACCGGGCCGGTGGCGGCCCGGGACCTCGGCTTCACGCTGATCCACGAGCACATCTTCCTGGACCTCACGCGCGACGTCCTCGGACGGAACAGCCTCCTGAACGATCCCGAGCTCGCGTACCGGGAGCTCGCTCCTCTACAAGCAAGGCCGGCGGCGTGACGCTGGTGGACCAGACGACGGGCGGCCTCCGGGGTCACGATCACGACATCACGCCCACGAAGCACGCGCTCGCGATCCGCGAGATCGCCGAGCGCGTCGGTCTCCAGATCGTCCTCGGCGCCGGCTGGTACCGCGAGCCGTACTACGAGCGCCGGCTGTGGCGGGCCAAGACCGACCAGATCGCCGAGGAGCTCGAGCGCGACGTCACCCAGGGGATCGACGGCACCGACGTCCGGGCGGGCCTCCTGGGAGAGATCGGCTCCCACTTCACGTGGATCTCGCCCGTCGAGGAGCGCGTGTTCCGGGCCGTGGCGCGGGCGCACCGGCGCACCGGCGTCACGATCGCCACGCACGCGCTCAACTCGCCCGTCGGGCTCGACCAGCTGGACATCCTCCAGGAGGAGGGCGTGGATCCCCGGCGAGTCATCGTCGGCCATGCGCACTCGTACCCCGTTCACGAGTACCATGTGGCCCTCGCGAAGCGGGGCGCGTTCCTCTCGTTCGACCGGATGGGATTCCCGCAACCCTACGAGCACGAGCGGATGCTCGAGGGCATCACGCGCCTCGTGGGGGCCGGGCTGGTCGGGCACGTCGTCCTCTCGCAGGACGTGTGCTGGCGCACGGACTACGTGGCCTACGGAGGACGCGGCTACGCCTTCGTGGCGACGGGGCTCCGCGAGGAGCTTCGCCAGCTCGGGATCGGCGACGAGGCCTACCACCGGATGACGGTGGACAACCCCCGGCGCGCCCTGTCCGGCGAGCCGTGACGGCGGAGCGCATGGCATCCCCGGTGCGGCGGGCGTACGTCGACACCGCGGACGGCCAGATCCACTACGCGACCGCGGGGGCCGGGCCGCCCGTGCTGCTGCTGCACCAGACGCCGCGCTCGTGGGACGAGTATCGCGACGTCATCCCGCTGCTCGCGCGCGAGCGCCGCGTGATCGCCATGGACACGATCGGCTACGGAGAGTCGTACAAGCCGGCGCGCACCTCGGAGATCGAGGACTACGCGCGCGGGGCGATCGCGCTGCTCGACGGCTTGGGCGTCGGCTCGACGGCGGTCGTCGGCCATCACACCGGCGCCGTCATCGCCATGGAGCTGGCGGCGTCGTACCCCGAGCGCGTCGAGCGGCTCGTCCTCTCGGCGTGCCCGTTCGTCGATGCGGCCGATCGCGAGCGCCGCCGGACGGGCGGGCACCGCGTCGACCACGTCGAGGCGAAGCCCGACGGCACCCACATCGCCGAGCTCTGGCAGATCCGGCAGCGCTTCTATCCGAAGGATCGGCCGGACCTCCTGGCCCGCTTCGTCACGGACGCGCTGCGGGCGGGGGAGAAGCTGGTCGAGGGCCATGGCGCCTGCAGCCGCTACCGGATGGAGGAGAAGATCGGCCGGGTCCGCTGCCCGACCCTCGTGACCTGCGGGACGGAGGACCCCTACTCGTTCCCGAAGGCGGAGCTGGTCGCGCGGCACATCCCGGGCAGCCGCCTCGCGCCCGATCGCCGGCGGCACCGTCGCCGTCGTCGACGAGATGCCGGACGCCTTCGCCCGGCCTCGTGCTCGAGTTCCTGAGGCTGAGGCGACGGCTGAGCGGCCTGAGGGTCGAGGACCGCAGGCCCGATCCGCGCGTCCAGGACGCGCAGGGCCTCGCGGGCGGCTCCCGCGACCGCCGCATCCGAGTCCCGCGTGAGCGCGTCGAGGGCTGGCCGCGACTCCTGGTCGCCGATGTCGGCGAGGATCGGCAGGACCATGGGCAGCGCGTGCCGCGCCGCCAGCGCCTCCCGCAGGAGCGGCTTCGAGCGCGGCCCCGCGCGGACCAGGAGCATCCCGGCCGTCGTGCGGGTCGTGGGATCGTCGCTGGACAGCGCCCGGACCACGGCGCGGCCGGCCGACTGAGAGCCCGTCAGGCGCCACGCGGCGTTCTGGGCGAGGAGCGGGAGGACGGCGGAGAAGCGGACCGAACGCCGTGGCACGCGAGGCGCTGCCGGGGAGGCTAGAGCAGGCTCGGCACGTCGTGGTCCTGCCAGACCTCGGGATCGTGGCTGGCGAAGTGGTCGAACCAGATCGGCAGGACGTTCTCCTCGATGCGAGGATCGTCGAAGCGCTGCCCGCCGCCGTCGATCAGGATGACCAGGTCCAGGTGCACCCGGATCGAGATCGCGCGCGCGACGCGCGAGAAGTCCGGCACGTACTTGTGGACGTGGACGGGGCAGCTCAGCAGCACGAGGTCGCCGACCGTGAGCCCGTCCTGGCTCGCGAGCATCGCGACGCTCCCGCCGTGGCTGTGGGTGAAGAGGCTCAGCCCGGCCAGGCCCCGCGCCGCGACCCACGCGCGGAGATCGGCCGCGCCGAGGGCCCGGGCGGCGTCGCTCCAGCCGCCCGACCAGTCGAACCGATCGCTGGCGCCGTAGAGGTCCGGCCGGACGTCTTCGTGAAGGTACTCATGGAAGTCGCCGCCGGGCTGCCACCACTCGTTGTTGCGGGCGAACGTGCCGTGGACCAGGAGGCTCGTGCGGGAGGGGCGCCGGGCGCCTCGGCGATCGCCGCCGCCTGAGGAGCGCCTGGAGGCGGGTGTCCTCCGGAGCGATCCTCGACAGGGCCGTCGCCGCCAGGGTCCGCGCGAGGGGATCCCTGCTCCCGAGCGAGCCGACCAGGATCTCCAGCGCCGGCTCGGGGCGGGTCGAGACCTCGAAGTGGGTCGCGGCGGCGGCGACGCGGGGCAGCTCGTTGGGATGCTGGAGGCACGCGCGCGTGAGCTGGGCGACATTGAGGGGACTCGGATCCCGCGTCAGGCGCCGGGCGAGGTCGCCGAGCACGTCGCGCGGGGTCGCGCGCGCGGGCCGGGCCCGCGGCGCGACGGTGGCGCCGCGCTTCTTGGCGCGAGCCGTCCTCGCGCGCTGGGGCGTCACCACGGGGCCGTAGCGCCGCGTCAGGGCGGCGACCACCGCCTCCTCGGGGACCCGCCGGCGCGCGCCGCTCACCCGGGGAACACGGAGCGCCGCGAGGTCCCGGGCCGGCGCCAGCTCGACGCGGGCCGGCCGCCCCGCCCGCTTCGCCCGGGCCGCGAGCGCCGCCCCGTCCCGCCGGACCTGGGCGCGCAGGAGCAGAAGGGTCGCCGCTTGAGACTGGAGGGCCGCGCGGTCGTCCCGGCCGAAGGCCTGCGCGCACGGGACCGGGCGCTCGACCACCCCGCGCTTCACGAGGAGAGCCTAGGCCCGACGAGGAGGGGCCGTCAACACGCGGTCCGGCGAGCGCCGGCTTGCGCGCGCGGTCAGCGCGAGCGGGGCCGGGCCGCCTCGATCAGCGCGAAGAGCCGGGCGGGCGGTGATCGGCACCTCGCGGATCGTGACGCCGAGGTCCGCGACCGCGTCCTCCACGGCATTGGCGATGGCCGCCGCGCCCGGGATCGCGCCGCTCTCTCCGACGCCCTTCATCGCCGAGCTCGTTGACCGCCGAGGGATGGTCGAGATGGGCGACGGCGAGGGGAGGCAGCTGGTCGGCCTTCGGGAGGCCGTAGTCCATCAGGCTTCCCGTCACGAGCTGTCCCGCGTCGTCGTAGACGAGCTCCTCCCAGAGCCCGGCGCCGATGCCCTGCGCCGCGCCGCCCTGGAGCTGGCCCTCGACGATGGCGGGGTTGATCGCCCGGCCGCTGTCGTGCACCACGGCGTAGGCGAGGAGCCGGATCTCGCACGTCTCGAGATCGACCTCGACCGCCGCCGCCTGGGTCCCGAACGCCCACGTCACCGTGTCCGGGTAGAAGTACGTGCAGCGCTGGAGGCCGGGCTCGCCGGTCTTGCGGAGCGCCTTCGAGCGGATCGCGGCGTGGGCGACCCGGCCGAGGGGAAGCGCGCGCCCCGGCACGCCCGCGACGAAGGCGCGCCCCTCCTCGATCCGCACGTCCTCGGGCGCGCACTCGAGGAGCTCGGCGGCGACCACGCGGGCCCGCGCCTGGACCTCCCGCGCGGTGCGGGCGACCGCCGGCCCCGTGTTGGCGGCCACGCGACTGCCTCCGGTGCCCATGCCGATCGGGAACCGGTCCGTGTCGCCCGCCACGATGACCACGTCGTCCAGCCGGACGCCGAGCTCGGCCGCGCAGATCTGGGCGAGGGTCGTCTGGTGTCCCTGACCCTGGGCCGCGACCCCGATCGTGACGTAGACCTTGCCGCTCGGATCGACGCGGACCTCGGCGCCCTCGTAGGGGCCGAGCCCGGAGCCCTGCGCGTAGCAGGCCACACCCACGCCGATGCGGCGAGCGGTCCGGGCCTGGGCTGGCCTGGCGCGCGCGGTACTCGGAGACGCGCACCAGCTCGAGCGCCCGCTCGAGCGCGGCGGGAAAGTCGGCCGGATCGTAGGCGATCGGGACGCCGTCCTTGTAGGTGAGGCCCGACCGGTACGGCATCTCCCCGGGCCGCACGAGGTTGCGCCGACGGACCTCGACGGGATCGAGACCCAGCCGGCGGGCGCCGATGTCGAGCAGGCGCTCCATGACGAACACGGCCTCGGGCCGCCCCGCTCCCCGGTATGCGGCGTTCTGGGTCTTGTTCGTGACGTAGCTCGTGCCGACGTTCCGGTAGTGCGGGACCCGGTACGGGCCGGGCAGGTGGTTCACGGTGTTGAGCGTGAGGCCGGTGCCCTCGACGGGATAGGCACCCACGTCCGCCCCGAACACGTCGTCGACGCCGACGATGGTGCCGTCGCGCTTGAAGCCGATCCGCGCCGTGTGGACCTGCTCCCGGTCGTGCCCCGTCGCGATGAAGTGCTCGCGCCGCCCCTCGACCCACTTCACCGGCTCGCCCGAGCCGGAGCGCGACGGCCGGGACCAGGAGCTCCTCGTGGTACACGGAGCCCTTCAGGCCGAAGCCGCCGCCCACGTCGGGGGCGAGGACCCGGACCTGCTCGGCCGGAAGCCCCAGGGCCACGGCCACGGCGTCCCGGACGAGATAGGGGTTCTGGGTCGAAGACCAGACCACGAGGGCGCCGGAATCCGGGTCCGGATAGGCGAGGACGCCCCGGGGCTCGATCGGCACCCCGGTGATCCGCGGATGGTACAGGCGCTCCTCGACGACGAGGTCCGCCGACGCCAGCGCGGACTCCACCGTGCCGGTCGCGCCCCGAACGACGACGGCCGCATTGTCGGGCCAGTCCGCGTGGACCCGGTCGTGGCCCCGCGCCGCCGCGTCGACCGTCATCACCGGCGCGAGGGGCTCGTAGTCGACGGTCACCGCGTCCATCGCGTCGGCGAGGCGATAGGGGTCGTCCGCCACCACGACGGCGACGGGCTCGCCGACGTAGCGCACCACCTCGCGGGCCAGCGTGACCTGGACGTAGGGGCGCGTGCTCGGCGTGCCGCCGAACGGGGCCGGGATCCCGCGCGCGACCTCGGGAAGGTCGGCGGCGGTGAAGACGAGGACACCCGGCAGCGCCCGGGCGGCGTCCGCGCCGATGCCGGTGATGCGAGCGTGCGCGTGAAGGCTTCGCACCACGCCGAGGTGAAGCGTGTCCGGCCGGCGCAGGTCGTCGAGATAGCGGCCGCGCCCGAGGAGGAGCGGCGCGTCTTCCCGGCGGCGCGGAGAGGTCCCGATGGGGCTCGGCGGGCTCGACGTCATCGCGTGGCTACGGGAGGTAGCGCTTGGGCAGCTCGGCGCCGGCGACGTAGCTGAGCTTGCCCACGCGGCACATCTGGTAGACGTTGATCCGGAAGTCCGGGCACGTGCTGACCAGGCAGTACGCGTCGGTCGGCGTGAAGCCGTGGTCGGTCACGAGCCAGTCGATCAGGTTGACCGTGGCCGTCTCGACGGCGACCTCCAGCGGCCGGTACGCGAACACCGACACGATCGACGCCGGCTTGTCGATCCGCATCCAGGGCACGGGCCGCCCCTTGACCAGGTCGAGATGGAGCCGCACGGTCGACTGGGTCTCGGCGGCCGTCCCGGTGAACTCGGTGTCGCCCTGGCTCGCGTGGACGTCGCCCAGGTAGAGCCGCGCGCCCGCGTGGAAGACCGGCAGGTGGATCCGGTGGCCGGGCGCGACGTCGCGGATGTCGAGGTTGCCGCCCCACTCGCCCTGGCCGTCGAGGCTGGTCGTCACCTCGCGGTCGGGCGCCACGCCGATCGTGCCGATGAACGGCGTGATCGGCCAGCGTGATGCGCTCGCTGAAGTGGAGCGTGCCGTCCCGGGTCGTGCCGCTCGGCCCGGGCGTGTGGCGGAAGATCTTGGTCGTGTAGCGCCCCGAGAGCTCGGGGTAGCGGGCGGACTCGCCGAGCGGGCCGCGGCGGGGGCCGACCGCGATCCAGGAGTGGCCCTCGACCAGGATGTCCTCGATGGAGACGACGAGCGTGTCGCCCCGCTCGGCGCCCTCCAGCCACACCGGGCCGCCGATCGGGTTGGCGAGGGGCGGGACGCGGTCGAACCCGGGCCGCCGCGCGGGGACCGCGAGGTCCTCCGGCGTCCGGAAATAGCCCGTGCTCGCGTCATAGGTCTCGATCTCGAAGCTCTCGCCGGGCTTCACCCGGAGGAGCGGCTCGTCCCGCCAGTCGAACGCGTACTTCCGGGCCTGCTCACGCGTGATCCGCTGCACGGTCTCGGTGTCCCCCTTGCTCAGGAATCAAGATGCCGCGCGGCTGAGTAGCCGGCGCGAATCCGAATAGACCACGCTCCCGCGGCACGGCACAAGCGCACTGTCTCGAGGACCTCCAGTCCAGCTTCGCCGGTGACACACTTATGCTACACTTCCGCCATGCCCGCCAAGAATCCTCGCGTGAACGTGGTGCTCGAGCGCCCGCTCTACGAGGCACTCGGTCGTCTGGCACGTCGTGAAGGCACGTCGCTCTCTCTGAAGGTACGAGACCTTCTGCGCGAAGCCCTGGAGGCTCACGAGGATCTCGTGCTCGGACAGGTGGCCCAGGAGCGAGAGCGGACGTTCGATCGGTCTCGAAGCCTGTCTCACGACCAGGTCTGGCGGATCTCGGAGCGTTCCAAGAGGCGCTGAGTGCCCTACATCCTCCGCTACCATCCGAGGGTGGCCGAGGACGACCTGCCGGACATTCCGGCCAACCTACACCTGCGAATCGCTCGCTCCATCGACGGACGGCTGACCTCCGAGCCCATGCGCTACGGGATACCGCTTCGAGGAACGCTGAAGGGTTACTGGAAGCTACGGGTGGGTGACTATCGGGTCGTCTTCAAGGTCGCAGGCCAGGAGGTCTGGATCTTGACCATCCTGCATCGGCGAGACGTCTACGACGCCGTCGTGGCCCGCCTTACCTGGTCGCCCTGAAGCCGGCGGTCGGCCGCGCCCGCGACGGGACAGGCGGGCGGCGACGGCTTCGGCCTCGCGCATGACCCGCAGGATGTTCCCGCGGGCGAGCTTCGCGAGGTCGCGATCCGACCAGCCGCGCCGGATCAGCTCGGCGAAGAGCAGCGGGATAGCTCGACACGTCCTCCATCCCGACCGGCCACTCGTCGTTGCCGTCGTAGTCGCCCCCGATCCCGACGTGGTCCACGCCGGCCACCTTCCGCGCGTGCTCGACGTGATCCGCCACGTCCGCGATCGTCGCCTTGGGCAGGGGATGCTTGCGGACGTACGCCTTCTCGATCTGGCGCCGCGCTGTCGGTGAGTCGGACCCCCCGGAGCCGTGGCCGGAGCGCGGCCTTCGTCGCCTTGTAGGCGTCGGCCGCCGCCTGCGACACGAACGGGCCCGACGAAGGTGATCATGATGACCCCGCCGTTCCGGGGCAGGCGGCGGAGGATCGCGTCGGGAAAGTTCCGGGTCACGTCGGTGAGCGCCCGGCAGGACGAATGGGAGGAGATGAGCGGCGCGGCGGACACGTCGAGCGCGTGGCCCATGACCTCGGGGGAGGTGTGGGCGAGATCGACCAGCATGCCGAGCCGGTTCATCTCGCGGACGACGTCCTTGCCGAACGCGGTGAGCCCGCCGTGACGGCGGACGTCGTTGCAGGAGTCCGCCCAGTCGAGCGTGACGTTGTGGGTGAGCGTCATGTAGCGCACGCCGAGGTCGTAGTACGCGCGGAGCGCCCCGAGCGAGCCCTCGATCGCGTGGCCGCCCTCGATGCCGAGGAGGGAGGCGATCCGCCCTCGCCTCTGCGCCCGCTCCACGTCGGCCGCGGTCAAGGCGGGCGCGAGCCGCTCCGGATACCGCGCGATCACGCGGCGGGCGATGTCGATCTGCTCGAGCTGCGTGCGGGCGAAGCGGCCGCCGGGGAGGTCGCCGGGGATGTAGACCGACCAGAACTGGCCGCCGACCCCGCCGGCCTTGAGCCGCGCGAGATCCGTGTCGCCCCGGGTCGGCCGGCGCAGATCGTAGGCCGCCTCGTTGCCCCGCGCCTTCGGGTCGTTCCGGATGGTCCAGGGGAGATCGTTGTGGCCGTCGATCACGGGGTGGCGCGCCAGGAGACTCCGGGCGTGGCGGAGCGCGGCGGCGTCCATCGAGGGCCGGGCGGGCACGACGCTCACCCTACCAGACGCTCCACCCGCCGTCGACCACGAGGTTGTGACCCGTGATCCAGGCGCCGGCGTCGGACGCGAGGAGGGCGACGGCGCCCTTCAGGTCGTCGGGCACGCCGGTCCGGGCGAGCGGGTTCGCGAGGCGGCAGCGCTCCACGAAGGCGGGGTCCGTGCCGGGCGACGGGATCTGGCCCGGCGACAGGCAGTTGACCGTGATGCCGTGCTCGGCCAGCTCGGTGGCGAGCGCTCGCGTCAGGTTGACGACCGCGCCCTTCGCGGCCTGGTAGGGCGGACCGGATCGCTGGTAGTCGAGGCCGGCGTACAGGCGCTTGTCCGCGCCGAGCGTGCCGTGGATCGACCCGAGGGTGATGATGCGCCCGCCGCCGCGGGGGATCATGGCGCGCGCGGCGGCCTGGGCGCACACGTACGTGCCGGTGACGTTCAGCTCGAGCGCCTGGCGCAGCTCGTCGATCGAGGCGTCGGGCAGGTAGGTCGTGGTGAACGCGCCGCCCGCGTTGCACACCATGACGTCGAGCCGCCCGCGCTCGGCCATCACCCGGCCGACCACGCCATCGACCTCGGCCTCGATGGTGACGTCGCAGCCGGCGCCCACGGCGTCGAGCCCCGCCTCGCGGAGCTCCGCGGCGACGCGCTGGCAGCGCGCCCCGTCCCGGCTCGCGAGGTACACGGCGGCGCCCAGCTCCCCGAGCGTCTCCGCCATCGCGCGGCCGAGGTGCGTCGCGCCGCCGGTCACGATCGCGACGCGGCCGGTGAGGTCGAAGAGCGACTGGACCCGCATGCCGGCGACCATTCAAGCACGAGGGGGAGGCGCGGGGAAGGTGGTCTCGTGCGATCATCACGGGATGCAGCCGGTCCGGGTCGCGGTGATCGGGGCGGGATTCATGGGCGAGCGGCACGCGCGCATCTACGCGGGCCTGTCCGACGTCGAGCTGGTCGCGGTCTGCGACGTGCGGGAGGAGGCGGCGCGCGAGCTGGGCGCGCGGGTGGACGCCGAGGCGTACACGGACTACCGAGCGCTGCTCCGGCGGAAGGATCTCGACGCGGTCAGCGTCTGCACGCCCGACGC
This sequence comes from uncultured Candidatus Rokubacteria bacterium, assembly GCA_963799055.1. Classification (GTDB taxonomy): domain Bacteria; phylum Methylomirabilota; class Methylomirabilia; order Rokubacteriales; family DASRDR01; genus DASRDR01. The sequence goes on along the minus strand of CAWCVP010000011.1, from coordinate 11,198 downwards.
GCTTCACCGGGAGCCGTGCGAGCTCGCGGTGCAGGCGGGCCGCCACGTGCTCCTCGAGAAGCCGATCGCCACCACGGTGGCCGACGCCGAGGCGATCGTCGATGCCGCGGCCCGGGCGGGCGTCGTGCTGCTGGTGGGGCACTGCCTCCGGTTCGACCCGCGCTACGACCAGGCCCGGCAGGCGGTCGAGCGGGGCGAGCTGGGCACGGTCCAGACCATGTACACGCGCCGCGCCAACACCGTGGCGGCGCAGGATCGCCTGGGCGGGCGGTGCCCGCTCCCGCTGTTCCTCGGGGTGCACGACTACGACGTGATGCGCTGGCTCGCCGGCAGCGAGGTGGAGCGGGTGACCGCCGAGTCGAAGTGGGGACTGCTGCGGGAGCAGGGGTTCCCGGTGGAGGACGCCAACTGCGCGCTCCTGCGGTTTGCGAGCGGGGCGCTCGGCATCGCCGAGCTCAACTGGATCCTGCCCCGGGGCTTCCCGGCGGCCGGGGACCACCGGCTGGACGTCGTCGGGAGCGCAGGCTCGCTGTCGATCGCCACCCTCGAGACCGGCCTCCGGCGCGCCGACGGCCAGCGGGCGGTCCAGGTGGACACCGCCTCGGCCCCGTCGGTGCAGGGGCACCCGGGCGGCATGTTCTACTTCGAGCTGCGGCACTTCGTCGACTGCGTGCGCGGGCGGGCCACGCCCGCCGTCACGCCGCACGACGCCGTCATGGCGCTCCGGATCGCCCTCGCGGTGGAGCGCGCGGCGGCCACGGGAGCGCCGGCCGCCCCCTGAACGAGCGGCACCTGAACGCCTTCGAGGAGATCGAGCCATGACCGACGCCAACCTGACCGGGCAAACGACGGAGCTACTCCAGCACCTCATCCGAAACCAGTGCGTGAACGACGGCACGGCCGCGTCCGGCCAGGAGGTGCGGACCGTCGACGTGCTGCGGAGCTACCTCGCCGGGAGCGGCCTCGACCTCGAGGTGTACGAGCCGGCCTGGGCGCCGGGGCGCGCGAGCCTCGTCGCGCGGATCGAGGGCAGCGATCCCGCCGCGCCCACGCTCTGCCTCATGGGCCACACCGACGTCGTCCCGGTGAACCCGAAGACCTGGACGCGGGACCCGTTCGGCGGGGAGCTGGTGAACGGCGAGGTGTGGGGGCGCGGCGCGATCGACATGCTGAACATCACCGCGTCCCAGGCGGTGGTGCTCCGGGCGCTGGCGCGACGCGGCTGGCGCCCGCGCGGCACTCTCGTCTACCTGGCCTGCGCCGACGAGGAGGCGGGTGGCGCCCTCGGCGCCGGCTACGTGTGCGACCGGCACTGGGACTCGCTCCGGGCCGACTACCTCCTGACCGAGAACGGGGGCCAGGTCAGCCAGGGCGCGGATGGGGGGCTGAACGTCACCGTGCACGTGGGCGAGAAGGGCGTGGCCTGGCGCCGCCTGCGGGTCCGGGGCACGCCCGGCCACGGCTCCATGCCGTACGGCGTCGACAACGCGCTGGTGAAGGCCGCCAAGGTCGTGGCGCGTCTGGCCGACTATCGGCCGTCGCCGTACGTGGACGAGCTGTGGCGGCGCTTCGTCGACTCGCTCAGCCTCGACCCTGCCCTGAAGGCGGCGCTCGTCGACCCGGCCCAGGTGGACGACGCGATCCCGCGGCTCTCCCCGAGCCTCGCCCGGATGGCCTGGTCGTCCACTCACACGACCTTCTCGCCGAACCAGTGCCGGGGGGGCGTGAAGACCAACGTGATCCCGGACGTCGTCGACGTCGAGGTCGACATCCGCACGGTGCCGGGCGACAGCGACGACGAGGTCCGCCGGCATCTCGACAAGGCCCTCGCCGACCTGTCGGACGAGGTGGAGGTGGAGCCGCTCTTCTCCAAGCCCGCGTCGGTCTCGCCCACGGGCACCCCGCTGTGGGACGTGCTCGGTCGGGTCGTCGACCGCCACTACCCGGGCGCGCGGCTCCTGCCGCGCCTCATCGTCGGGTTCACCGACGCGCCGTACTTCAGGGCCCGCGGCGCGGTCTCCTACGGATTCGGCCTCTTCTCGCGCACGCTGACGGCCGAGGCGATGGCCCCCAGGTTCCACGGCAACGACGAGCGCGTCGACGTGGAGTCGCTGGCCCTCACGACCCAGGCGTGGCTCGACGTGTGCGAGCTGCTGCTCGAATGACACCGGAGTCCGCGCGGCCCGTCGCCGCGCCGACCGCGGCCACATGGTCTACCCTTGCTGCACTCGCATGCGGGGGTCGAGCGCGTCGCGGAGCCCGTCTCCGAGCAGGTTGAGGCCGAGCACCGTGAGAGCGATCGCCAGCCCGGGGAAGAGCGCGATCCACGTCGCCTCGCGCATGTAGTTCCGCCCCTCGGCGATGATGTTCCCCCAGGTCGGGGTCGGCGGCTGAGGCCCCATGCCGAGGAAGGAGAGGATCGCCTCGGCGAGGACGGCGTAGGCGAAGATGAACGTGAGCTGGACGATCAGGGGGGCGAGGCTGTTCGGCAGGATGTGGCGGGCGAGAACGCGGCCGTGGCTCGCCCCCGATGCCTGGGCCGCCTGCACGTAGTCCATCTCGCGGAGCACGAGGACCGAGGCGCGGACGATCCGCGCCGTCCGCGGCGTGTACACCGCCGTGAGCGCGATGATCGCGTTCGCGGCCGAGGGCCCGAGCGCCGCCGTGATGCCGATGGCCAGCAGCACGGTCGGGAACGCCATCAGCGCGTCCATGACGCTGACGAGCCACGCGTCCACCCGGCGGAAGTACCCTGCCAGGGCCCCCAGGATGGTGCCGGCGACGCCCGTCAGAAGCACCACGCATGCTCCGATCGCCAGGGACAGCCTCGCCCCGTAGACCACCCGGCTGAGGAGGTCACGCCCGAAGTTGTCGGTGCCCAGCGGGAACGCGCTTCCCGGCGGCGTGAAGCGGTGGCGGAACTGCATCTGAGCGGGTGGCGACGGAGCGATCACGTCGGCGAGCAGCGCGACCAGCAGCACCACCAGGACGAGGCTCCCGCCGACGAGGAACGAGCGGTGGCGGAGGAGGCGCCGGACCACGCGGGACCGCCGGGGCCGTGCGGCGACAACCGGGTTGGTCGGCGTCGGGGCCGCGTCTACCCCGATCGCGCCACCGGTCGGCGCGCCGGTCGCCATCTCAGGCGTCCGCCTCGAAGCGCACGCGGGGGTCGAGCCAGGCGTACAGCACGTCGACCAGGATGTTCAGGCACACCAGCCCGGCCGCGACCATGAGGAGCCCGCCCTGGATCACGGGGTAGTCCCGCCGCAGCACCGCCGAGGCGAGAAGGCGCCCGACGCCCGGCAAGGAGTAGACGGTCTCGATCACCACCGACCCGGAGAGGAGCAGGCTGAGCGTGATCCCGATTACGGTGATAACCGGGATCATCACGTTCTTGAACGCGTGCTTGCCGACCACGACCGCCTCGGACAGCCCCTTCGTCCGCGCGGTGCGGATGAAGTCTTGGCCCAGCACCTCGAGCATCGTCGAGCGGGTGATCCGCGCGAGGAGCCCGATCTGGAGGAGCGCCAGCGAGATCGCCGGCAGCGACGCGCTCCTGAGCCAGCCCCACACACTCTCCGTCAGCGGCACGTACCCGCCCGACGGGAGCCAGTCGAGCTTCACCGCGAAGAGCACGATGAGCATGAGCCCGAGCCAGAAGCTCGGGAGCGACACCCCGAGCGAGCGCCACCGTCATGAGCGCCTGGTCGAGCCAGGTGTTCGGCCGGAGGGACGCGAACACGCCGGTCGTGATGCCGACGACGAGGGTCAAGGCCAGCGCGTACAGCGACAGCGACAGCGTCACGGGCAGGCGCTCGACGATGGCTCGGGAGACGCTCCGTCCCAGGAGGATCGAGTCGCCGAGGTCACCCCGGGCCATGCCCTGGTACCAGCTCACGAGCTGGACGAGCATGGGGCGGTCGAGGCCCAGCTCGTGCCGGACGCGCTCCACCTCCTGCGGCGTCGCGCCCAGCCCGGCGATGATCGACGCCGGGTCGCCCGGCACGATCTGCATGATGAAGAACGAGACGAGGGTGACCAGGAAGAGCACCGGCACGGCGCGGAGGATCCGGCGGAGGATGTAGCCGATCACGCGAGGCCGGAATGCGGACACGGGGGCACGATTCGTGCCCCCGTGTCGCGGTCGCTGCGGGACAGGGCGCCGACCGCCGTCCCTACTCCTCGAACCAGACGTTCCACATCCGCGGGATCCGGTACGGCTTGAAGCCCTTCACGTTGGCGCGGGCCGCCTGGACCTTGGTCAGGTCCCCGAACTTGATGGCGTGCACCTGGTCGTAGATCCGCTCCTGCGCCTTCGCGAAGGCGGCCTTCCGCTCCTCGAACGTGGGCTTGTTGACGAGGTCCTCGTAGTGCTGGATGAGGACCGGGTCGCCCTTCGACATCTGGAGGTCCGTCGGCGGCACGAGGTCCAGGATGGCCGCCGCCGCGCCCACCGAGGGCCCGGTCCCGAAGCCCGTGAAGTAGATGTTCCAGGCCTTCGGGTCCTCGCGCTTCTTCCGCTGGGTCGGCCAGTCGGAGACCTCGACCCTGGCGTTCAGTCCCGAAGGCCTTCATCTGCTCGGCCATGACCACCGCCGCGTTGTACATCGTCTGGTAGTCCTGGTTGGTGATGAGAACGACCTCCTCGTTCTTGTAGCCGCCCTCGCGGAGCAGCCGCTGCGCGAGCGCCCGGTCGTTCAGGTTGTACTTCTCCTTGCCCGCCTCCACGTAGTAGGGGTTACCGGGGTACTGGTAGCCGGCCTGGAGCTTGTAGGCGCCGTCGGTGGCCGCCTCCATGATCTCCTCCATGTTGAGGCCGGCCTGGATCGCGCGCCGGACGAGCAGGTTGTCCGTCGGCGCCTTCGAGAAGTTCGGGATCCCGATGTGGATCCAGAAGCGCTCGAGCGGGTAGAGGACGAGGCTCTTGGTCCCCTGGAGCCGCTGGGCCGACTTGGTGGGGACGTCCTCGACCGCGTGGAACTCGCCCTTCTCGAGCCCGGCGACGCGCGCCCCGCCCTCGGTGACGATCTTGAACGTGACGGTGTCGAAGTAGGCGATCTTGCGGCCGCCGAAGCCGGTCCGGTCGGGGAACGCCTCGTTGACCTTGTACTTCTCGAAGCGCTTCAGCCGGACGTGCGAGTCCGGGATCCACTCGACGAACTGGTAGGGGCCGGTGCCGATGTAGGGGTCGCTCTTGCCGCCCGCCTTCGACGTCTCCTCCGCCGGCATGATGACGATCGGCACCCGGAACGACGAGAGCTCTTCGAGGAACGTCGGCACCGCCTTCTTCAGCTTGATCTGGAACGTGTACTTCTCCGGCGCGGCCAGCGATGCCACCGGATCGAGGATCTTCTTGTCCACGCCGAGCCGCTGGTAGCGCTGGAACGACGCCAGCACGTCGGCCGACGTCATCTCCTTCCCGTTGTGGAAGAGGACGCCCTTCCGCAGCGGGAACGTGTACGTCAGGCCGTCGGGGCTGACGACCCACTTCTCGGCCAGCTCGGCGATGGGGGCGTTCGACTCGTCGCGCGTGAGCAGGGACTCGTACATGTGCATCGCGATGTTGCGGCTCGAGATCGCGGAGGAGAAGTGCATGTCGAGCCCGGAGACCTGCGCCTCCTGGGCGAACACCATGTCGCCCCCGCGCCGCGGGGCCGCTTGGGCCGCGACGACGCCGAGCAGGGCCGAGAGGAGCAGGGTGACGAGCACGGCACGACGCGTGACGTGATGGGAGAGCATGCGCGGACCTCCTTCGTCGAGTACGGCCTGGGTGCGCGCCACCGCGTGGCCGCCGAGCTCACCGGCCGGCCGGGCGCGCGTTCGATGCTAGTGTGGCGAGGTCCCTTCACGGATCGGCATGACCATACTCCACCCGGTCGAGCCCAGCCAAGAGGGGCCGGGCCTCCGGGCTCCGGCGGAGCCGCGGCGCGCGTTGCCGGGCGCGCTATTCCCACCGCTCCATGGCCGGCCGGAGCGGCGTGAAGGCGCGGATCGTCCCCGCCGCATCGGCCATGATGGCGTCGATCCGGGCGACGTCCGCCGCCGCCAGGGTGAGCTGGGCCCCCCGGAGGTTGGCGTCCACCTCGGCCGGCGTGCGGGCGCCGACCAGGGCCGTGCTGACCACCGGGTTCCGGAGGACCCAGGCGAGGGCGACCTGACTCGACCGGCACGCCCAGGGGCTCGGCGACCTCGCGGCGGAGCCGGTCGACCACCGCGACGTTCCGGGCGAGGTTCTCGGGCGTGAAGATCGGCTGGCCGAAGGCGATGCCCTTCGCCCGCCAGTCCGGCTCGGCGAAGCGCGTGGCGGCGGTGAACGCCCCGGTCAGGAGGCCATGGCCGAGCGGGCCGTAGCCCATGACCCCGATGCCGTGGCGCGCGCAGTACGGGAAGACCTCCTGCTCCATCCGCCGGTCGAAGAGGTGGTAGCCGACCTGCACGACGTCGATGCGGCGGACCCGCATGCAGGCCTCCATCTGCTCGACGGTGAAGTTCGACACCCCGACGAACCGGACCTTGCCGGCGCGCACGATCCGGTCCATCGCCGCGAACGCGTCCTCGAAGGGCGTCTCGACGTTCGGCCAGTGGATCAGGTAGACGTCGATCGCGTCGGTCCGGAGCCGGCGGAGCGAGAGGTCCACCTCGCGCTCGAGGCTCGCGGGGGCGGTGTCGCGGCGGATGGCAGGGTTGCCCTGGTCCCAGGCGAGCCCGCACTTGGTCACCAGGATGACTCCCTGCCGCCGGCCGGCGAGGGCCTGGCCCACGACCTCCTCGGCGTGCCCGAAGCCGTAGGCCGGCGCGGTGTCGACGCAGTTCACCCCGGCGTCGAGGGCCCGGTGGATCGCGCGGATGGCCTCCGCGTCCTCGATCGTGCCGTAGCGCTCCCCGCCGCTCATGGGCCAGCTCCCGAACCCGAGGGCCGACACGGCGAGACCGGTCCGTCCGAACGCGCGGCGTTCCATCATCGCTCCTGGGGGTAGAGGAGGATCTGGGTGCAGCGGAACATGGCGATGGCGCGGCCGCTCGCCTCGTCGGTGATCCGCGCGTCCCAGACCTGCGTGGTGCGGCCGCCGTGGACCAGCGTGGCCTCGCACGCGATACCGCCCTCGAGCACGGTGCCGAAGAAGTTGGACTTCAGCTCCACGGTCGTGAAACCGCGGGCGCCGTCCGGAAGCGTCGCCACGGTCCCGTACCCGCACGAGGAGTCGGCCAGGGCGATGACGGTGGCGGCGTGGAGGTAGCCGTTCGGCGCCGTCAGCTCCGGCCGGACCGTCAGGCGGCTCCTGACGCGTCCGCGGGCCACCTCCAGGAACTCGATCCCGATGAGACCGGGGAGGTAGCCCTGGCCGAAGGACTGCCACTGCTCCGCCGACTTCGGCGCCCGCACGTCGTGCGGACCGCGCTCGGCCCCGCTCACCGGACTCCCCGTTCCATGCAGGTCTCCTTCAGGGGATCGCCACGAGGTCGACGTGGAGCGTCACCTCGTCCTTGTTCCGGATCGCGCCGAGAAGGGCGCGATAGGGCTGGTATCCGAAGCTCGACTGGAGGAACGAGAGCGTCGCGCGACCCCTGAAGACGCCCGCGTCGAGCGTGATCGTGGCCGGGAAGGTGACCTCCCGTGTCACGCCCCGGAGGGTCAGCCGGCCGGTGACGCGTGCTCGCCCCTCGCCCTCGGCGAGGACCCGCGTCGAGACGAAGCGGATCGTCGGGTGACGCGCGACGTCGAGCTGGTCCGGGGCGCGCATCGCCTTCTCCACGTCGGCGCGCTGGCCGTCGGAGAGGTCGCCCTCCACGCCGAGTCGGCGCCGCGCCGCCGGCTGGTCGGCCCGGAGCGAGGTGGCGCGGACCTCGATCACGATCGCGCTGTCCTCGAGCCGCGCGGGGTCGTACTGCACGCTGCCGCCGACCTCGGTGGCCTCGACGACGTGGTCGTGGGCGAGGGCGCTGCCGACCCCTTCGCGGTAGAGCTGCACGGCGAGGCGGGTCCGCTCGGGATCGACCCGGAGCGTCGCGCCGGAGGCCGCGCCGGATCCGAGCAGCGCGACGGTCGCCAGCCCGCCGGCCACCCATCCGCGCAGCGTCCACCGCGGGCGTGAAGGCACGACGATCGGTCGGGGACGCGACACGAGGCCGATGATAGACGACCGGTCGTTGACCCGCTACTGGCCGCGCAGCCGCGGGTCGAGGACGTCACGAAGGGCGTCGCCCAGCATGTTGAAGCCGAAGACCGCGAGCGAGATCGCGACTCCGGGCCAGACGGCCATCCACGGAGCTCGCAGCATGTGGGTCCGGCCGGATCCGGAGAGCATCCCGCCCCAGGACGGGTAGGGTGGGGGCACGCCGAAGCCGAGGAAGGAGAGCGCGGACTCCGCCAGGATCACGCCCCCGAGGCCGATGGTCGCCAGGATCAGGATGGTCGGGACCACGTTCGGCAGGACGTGGCGAAGCACGATTCGAAGATGGCCCGCGCCGAGCGCCCACGCCGCCTCGACGTGAGGCTGCTGCACGATCGCGAGGGTCGCGCCGCGGACCACCCGGGAGGTGGCGGCGGCGGTGATGACGGCGAGCGAGAGGATCACGTTGACGAGGCCCGGTCCGAGCACGGCCATGACCGAGAGCACGATGACGAGGTAGGGAAACGACATCCACGCGTCCACGATGCGCTGCATCGCGAGATCGTACGCCCCGCCGAGGTAACCGCTCGAGACGCCGACCGCGGTCGCGAGCAGGGTGCCGAGCGCGATGGTCGCGAACCCCACGGTGACCGAGATGCGGGCCCCGTAGACGATGCGGCTCCAGAGGTCGCGCCCGAGGTTGTCCGTCCCGAGCCAGTGGGCGAGGCTGGGCGGTCGGAGCCGGGCGCCCCGGATCGTCTCCTCGTAGCCGTAGGGCGCCAGCACCTCGGCGAACGCCGCCATCAGGAGCATGGCCACGACGATCAGGCCGCCCAGCGCGCCGAGGGGCTTCCGCCGCGCGAAGCGGACGGTCGCGCGCGCGGCGTGCCCCAGCGTCGCGCCGACCCTGGCCGACCGCATCGGTGCCAGCCAGACGCCGGGGACCGGACCCGGCGGCGACGTACCCGGGCGCGCTCCGGCGGCGCCCTCGGGCAACCTAGTATCGGATCCGGGGGTCCAGGAGGGCATAGAGGGCGTCCACGGCCAGGTTGACGAGCACGATCACCGACACGACGACCAGGTTGATGCCCTGGATGACGGGGTAGTCCCGGTGCGTGATCGCCTCGAAGAGGAAGCGGCCCATGCCCGGGAGGCCGAAGATCGACTCGATGATGACCGTGCCGCCGAGGACCTGGGCGAGCTGGATGCCGAGCACGGTCACGACGGGGATCACCGCGTTCCGGAGCCCGTGCTTGAGGACGACCACCCGCTCGCGGAGCCCCTTCGCCCACCCGGTGCGCACGTAGTCCTGGCGCAGGACCTCGAGGAGCATGCTGCGCGTCAGGCGCATGAGCGCGGCCGCGGCGGCGATCCCGAGGATGAGGGCGGGGAGTAGGAGCTGCCGCACGTGGGCGAGTGGCGCCTCGCGGAGCTCGACGAACGTCGAGACGGGGCGCCACCCCCACCAGAGGGCCGGGAGGATGATGATCAGCGTCGCCAGCCAGAACCCCGGCAGGGAGAGCCCGATCACGGCCGCGCTCCGCGCCACGTAGTCGCGGAGCGTGTCCTGGCGGACGGCCGAGAGCACGCCGATGGGCAGGCCGATCAGGAGGGCAAAGACGATGGCCAGGACCCCGAGCTCCACCGTGACCGGCAGGCGGCGCGCGAGCTCTTCGGCGACCGGCCGCCGGGTCCACAGGGACTCGCCGAGGTCGCCCCGGGCCGCCCGGCCGAGCCACTCGACGTACTGCACGTGCAGGGGCCGGTCGAGGCCGAGCTTCGCGCGCAGCTCCTGGAGGTCCCGGGCGTACGCCTTCTCCTCCAGCATGAGGGCGACGACGTCGCCCGGGATGAGCCGGGGCAGGGCGAAGACGATGAGCGACGCGATCAGGAGCGAGGGGATCGCGACCAGCAGCCGCCGGGCGACGTAGCGGCGCATCCTCGCGCTCCTCGGTCTCGCGCCGGCCTTCCCCCTACCGATCCAGCCACGCGGCCATCAGCCGACCGCCGTAGTCGAAGCCGAGGTTCGGGCCGTAGTTCTTGAGCGCGCCTTCCCACACGCCGATGGCCATGACGGATGGGAGTTGCACGTAGTATTGCTGCTTGGCGAGGTAGCGCTGGATCTCGTGGATGACCTCGCGGCGCTTGGCCGCGTCGGGCGTCCGCCGCTGGCGAACCAGGAGATCGGCGACGACCGGGTCGTTGATGTGGCTCTGGTTCTTCGCCTCCCCCGGGTAGTACTGGCCGAAGAGGAAGTTGTCAGGCTCGAGGAAGGGCGTCTGCGGCCCGAGGGCCCCCGAGTCGAACTTCCCGAAGAAGCACGTGGAGATGTACGCCCCGTACTCCTTCTGGTCGATCCGCGCGTTGATCCCCACCTCGCGGAGGTTCTTGACGACCAGCTGCGCGTAGTCGACGGCGACCGTCGAGCCGTAGTCCGTGAAGCAGAGACTCATCGGGAAGCCGTTCGGATGGCCGGCCGCCGCCAGGAGGCGCTTGGCTTCGGCGGGGTCGTGCTTGTAGTAGCGCGCGCCCTCGCCCAGCTGATCGACGGGCAGCGTCCACTCGCGGAGGGCGGCCGGCACCGGGGGGTTCAGGACGCCGACGCCCTCGTACACGGACTCGATGATCGCCGGGCGATCAAGGGCGAGCGACATCGCCTGCCGGACTCGCACGTCGTTGAACGGCGGTTGATCGGTCCGCATCGAGACGTGGGGCATGACGTTGGAGGCGAACTCGAGGGTGCGGAGGGCCGGGCGCCGCTGCTTGAGCGTGTCCTTGAGCTGGACCCAGTCGGTCCGGTTGATGGTGGCCTGGTACTCCCACCCGAGGTCGTACTTGCCCGCGAGGAAGGCGGCCATGCGCGAGGCGTTGTCCTCGTCGACGAACAGCTCGACGCGGTCGATGTGCGGGAGCCCGGGCACGAAGTACTGGGGATGGCGCACGAACGTCATTCCGACGTTCGGCCGGTAGGCGTCGAGCATCCAGGGGCCGGTGCCGACGACGGCCTCGGCTTTCTTGAGGTCGCCGAACTTCTCCACGCACTCCTTGGCCACGATGGCCACCGCGAGGGGGTTCGCCAGCACGTCG